>NZ_CP026111.1:0-1207077 GCF_002902925.1 Paraburkholderia terrae
ATGAACGAATTCTGGCAACACTGTTCCGCATTGCTGGAGCGTGAATTGACGCCCCAGCAGTACGTGACGTGGATCAAACCGTTGGCCCCGGTCGCCTTCGACGCCGATGCGAATACCCTGAGCATCGCAGCGCCGAACCGTTTCAAGCTGGATTGGGTCAAGAGCCAGTTTTCCGGTCGCATCACCGATCTCGCGCGTGACTTCTGGCATTCGCCCGTCGACGTCCAGTTCGTGCTCGATCCCAAAGCAGGCGTGCGTTCGGCGCCTGCCGCGCCGTCGCGGCCATCGTCGGTGGGCGCGCGCAGTGCCGCCGCAGCCGTCGACGCGGCAGTCGGCGCCGTCCAGGCGGCGCACGCGACACGCGCGGGCCACGGCGCGCACACGCACGCCGCGCAACTGACCGACGATGCCGCCGACCTCGATCTTCCCAGCCTCGACGCGAACGAAGCCGCTGCCGCACGCCGCACGTGGCGTCCAGGCGCGGCCGCGAACGGCGAAAGCGACTCGATGTACGAGCGTTCGAAGCTGAACCCCGTGCTCACCTTCGACAATTTCGTGACCGGCAAGGCGAACCAACTGGCGCGCGCGGCCGCGATCCAGGTCGCCGACAATCCCGGCATCTCGTACAACCCGCTGTTCCTGTACGGCGGCGTGGGCCTTGGCAAGACCCACCTGATTCACGCGATTGGCAATCAGCTGCTGATGGACAAAGCGGGCGCACGCATCCGCTACATCCACGCGGAACAGTACGTCTCGGACGTGGTGAAGGCATACCAGCGCAAGGCATTCGACGACTTCAAGCGCTACTACCATTCGCTCGACCTGCTGCTGATCGACGATATTCAGTTCTTCTCGGGCAAATCCCGTACGCAGGAAGAATTCTTCTACGCGTTCGAAGCGCTGGTTGCGAACAAGGCACAGGTGATCATCACCAGCGATACCTATCCGAAAGAAATCTCGGGTATCGACGACCGTCTGATCTCGCGTTTCGATTCCGGCCTGACCGTCGCAATCGAACCGCCCGAGCTTGAGATGCGCGTCGCGATTCTGATGCGCAAGGCGCAGTCGGAAGGCGTGAATCTGAACGAGGATGTCGCGTTTTTCGTCGCGAAGCATCTGCGCTCGAACGTTCGCGAACTGGAAGGCGCGCTGCGCAAGATTCTCGCGTACTCGAAGTTCCACGGCCGCGAAATCACGATCGAGCTGACCAAGGAAGCGCTGAAAGACCTGTTGACGGTGCAGAACCGGCAGATTTCGGTGGAAAACATCCAGAAAACGGTCGCCGACTTCTACAGCATCAAGGTCGCCGACATGTATTCGAAGAAGCGCCCGGCCAATATCGCGCGTCCGCGCCAGATTGCGATGTACCTGGCCAAGGAGCTGACGCAAAAGAGCCTGCCGGAAATCGGCGAGCTGTTCGGCGGGCGCGACCACACCACAGTGCTGCACGCGGTGCGCAAGATCGCCGACGAGCGCGGCAAGGACGCGCAACTCAATCACGAGCTTCACGTGCTGGAGCAGACGCTGAAGGGTTGAGGCGAGGTTGGAGGGCCGGATCAGGTCGAGGGTTTCCTCGAACCGGTCGGAAAATTCGATCTGTTTATTGCGCGAGCCACCCCCAATTTAGGGAAGTGCTTCCATTTTCAGGCACAATACAGGTTTAACCGTCCGGCAAAAGCGGACGGGATTCAAATGCCGTGACTGGCGCAGTACCGCGCCGGCGGGGGGCCGGGGCCGCGCGCTTCAATACTGCCGGGCAAGGCGCGCAGGCCGTCACATCAACGAAGGAACTCTATGCAACTGGTCAAGACCGAACGCGATAACCTCCTCAGGCCGCTGCAAACCGTGAGCGGCATTGTCGAACGCCGTCATACGTTGCCGATCCTCGCCAATTTGCTGATTACCAAGAACGGCCCGGACGTCTCGTTCCTGTCCACCGACCTCGAACTACAAATCACCACGCGTGCCGACTTTGGCGTCGGCGGTGACTCGGTGGCCACGACGGTAGCGGCACGCAAGCTGCTCGACATTCTGCGCGCGATGCCCGACGGGCAAGTCACGCTGACCCTGAACGACAAACGTCTGACGGTCCAGTCCGGCAAAAGCCGTTTCGCCTTGCAGACGCTGGCGGCCGACGAGTTCCCGACCGTCGCTCAAGCTAAAGACTTCGGCGCAAATCTCGCGGTTCCCCAAAAAACATTCCGCCAGTTGCTCGGTATGGTCCACTTCGCCATGGCGCAGCAGGACATCCGTTACTACCTGAACGGCATGCTGCTGGTGGTCGATGGCGACCAGTTGATGGCTGTCGCGACGGACGGTCACCGTCTCGCGTTCTCGTCGATGAAGATCGAAGGCTCGTTCGCGCGCCAGGAAGTCATCATCCCGCGTAAGACGATTCTCGAACTGCAGCGTCTGCTCGAAGACATCGACGATGTCCTCAAGATCGACATTGCGCCCACGCAGGTCAAGTTCACGTTCGGCGGCGTCGAACTGGTATCGAAGCTGGTCGAAGGCAAGTTCCCCGACTTCCAGCGCGTGATTCCGAAGTCGCACAAGAACACGTTCGTGATCGGCCGCGAAGAGCTGCAACGTTCGCTGCAACGCGCGGCCATTCTGACCTCGGACAAGTTCAAGGGCGTGCGCTGCATCGTCGAGCCGGGCCAGCTGAAGATCATGTCCACCAACGCGGACCAGGAAGAAGCCCAGGAAGAACTCGAAATCCCGTACCAGGGCGACAGCATCGACATCGGTTTCAACGTCACGTACCTGCTCGACGTGCTCGCGAACCTGAAGGTTGACCTGCTGGAAATCAGCCTCGGCGACGCGAGTTCGAGCGCGCTGATCACCATTCCCGAGAACGACGAGTTCAAATACGTGGTGATGCCGATGCGCATCTGACGCGTCCAACACGAAGAACACACCAAGGGGCGCAGCGCCCCTTTGGTGTTTTTATGGTGTTTTGAAAAGCTCCGAGCAGTAACGAAGCAGTAACGCAGATCCGGAAGAAATCCATGACTGAAACGAACAATTCGCAACCCGATAACAGCTACGGCGCCTCGTCCATTCAGATCCTCGAAGGTCTGGAGGCCGTGCGCAAGCGACCGGGTATGTACATCGGCGATACGTCGGACGGGACCGGTCTGCATCACCTCGTGTTCGAGGTGCTCGACAATTCGATCGACGAGGCACTCGCCGGTCATTGCGACGACATTCAGGTCATCATCCACGCCGACAACTCGATTTCCGTCACCGACAACGGCCGCGGTATCCCGACGGGTATCAAGCGCGACGACAAGCACGACCCGAAGCGCAGCGCCGCTGAAATCGTCATGACCGAGTTGCACGCGGGCGGCAAGTTCGACCAGAACAGCTACAAGGTGTCGGGCGGCCTGCACGGCGTGGGCGTGTCGTGCGTGAACGCGCTGTCGTCGTGGCTGCGCCTGACCGTGCGTCGTGACGGCAAGAAGCACTTCATGGAGTTCCACCGTGGCGTGCCGCAAAACCGCGTGATCGAAGAAGCGGACGGTGAACGCCTGTCGCCGATTCCCGTGGTTGGCGACACCGAGAATCGCGGCACCGAAGTGCATTTCATGGCCGATCTGGAAATCTTCGGCAACGTCGAATATCACTACGACATTCTCGCGAAGCGTATTCGCGAACTCTCGTTCCTGAACAACGGCGTGCGGATTCGTCTCACGGATCAACGCTCGGGCAAGGAAGACGATTTCGCGTTTGTCGGCGGCGTGAAGGGCTTCGTTGAGTACATCAACAAGACGAAGACCGTACTGCATCCGACCATTTTCCATATCGTCGGCGAGAAGGACGGCGTGGGCGTCGAAGTGGCGATGCAGTGGAATGACAGCTACAACGAGAACGTGCTGACCTTCACGAACAACATTCCGCAGCGCGACGGCGGTAGCCATTTGACGGGTCTGCGCGCGGCCATGACGCGCGTGATCAACAAGTACATCGTCGACCACGAAATCGCGAAGAAGGCGAAGGTCGAAACGTCGGGCGACGACATGCGCGAAGGGCTGTCGTGTGTGCTGTCGGTGAAGGTGCCCGAGCCGAAGTTCAGTTCGCAGACGAAGGACAAGCTGGTGTCGTCGGAAGTGCGCGCGCCCGTGGAAGAAGTGGTCGCGAAGGCGCTCGAAGAATTTCTGCTGGAAACTCCGACCGACGCGAAGATCATTTGCGGCAAGATCGTCGATGCCGCGCGTGCTCGCGACGCAGCGCGCAAGGCGCGTGAAATGACGCGACGCAAGGGCGTGTTGGACGGCGTCGGTTTGCCCGGTAAGCTGGCAGACTGTCAGGAGAAAGATCCTGCGAAGTCTGAGATTTACATCGTCGAGGGTGATTCGGCAGGCGGCTCGGCAAAGCAGGGCCGCGACAGAAAATTCCAGGCCATTCTGCCGCTGCGCGGCAAGGTGCTGAACGTCGAGAAGGCGCGTTACGACAAGCTGCTGTCGTCGGAACAGATCGTCACGCTGATTACGGCGCTGGGCTGCGGCATCGGCAAGGAAGACTACAACCTCGACAAGCTGCGCTATCACCGCATCATCATCATGACCGACGCGGACGTCGACGGTGCGCACATCCGTACGCTGCTGCTGACGTTCTTCTATCGTCAGATGCCGGAGATGATCGAGCGCGGCTATATCTACATCGCGCAGCCGCCGCTGTACAAGGTGAAGGCCGGCAAGGACGAGCGTTATCTGAAGGACACCGCGGAGTTGAACGCGCATATGCTGCGCCTGGCTCTGAACGGGTCTGAACTGATCCCGTCAGAAGGCGCGACGCCGATTGCGGGCGATGCGCTGGGCGAGCTGGCTCGTTCCTATCTGCTGGCGCAGGGAGTCGTGGATCGTCTGAGCCGGTTGTACGACGAAGCGGCGCTTGGCGCGGTGATGGATGGCGTGACGATCGATCTGTCGAGCGAGCAGTCGACGGAAGTATCGGCCGCTTCACTTCAGGCCAAGCTGCGCGACGATCCGCTCAAGCCCGAAGTCAACGTGATCCCGATGTACGACCCGGTGCGCGAACTGCGTTCGCTGCGCGTCGAGCGTCGTCATCATGGCAACGTGAAGGTCTCGGTCATCGACGAAGAGTTCCAGCTCACGGCGGACTATCAGCAACTCGTGAACACGGCGAACACCTTCAAGGGGCTGATCGGCGAGGGCGCTGTCATCAAGCGCGGCGAGCGGAGCATGGCTGTCGGCGACTTCAAGAGCGCGATGAAATGGCTGATCGCCGATGCCGAGCGGAACGTTTCGAAGCAGCGCTATAAGGGACTCGGTGAGATGAATCCCGGACAGCTCTGGGAGACGACGATGGATCCGAGCGTGCGTCGCTTGCTGCGCGTGCAGATCGAAGATGCGATCGCGGCGGATGGGATCTTTACAACGCTGATGGGCGATGAAGTCGAGCCTCGTCGCGCGTTTATCGAGTCGAATGCGTTGCGGGCGGGGAATATCGACGTTTGAGCGCGTCCCGAGCCAAATCAGCTAGGCACCAACAAAAACTCCAACCGTCAACGGTTGGAGTTTTTTTATGGCCTAAGAAATCTCAAGACCATTTGCGCGCATATCGATCCTTCACGACGCGCGAGATATAAGTCGACAAGCCTTGCCCTGCGACGGCAAGCCGCTTCATCTCCTCAACTTCCCGCCGTCCCGTCGTCGCATGGTCGTACAGATACACGTCACCGTCACGAAACTTCACGGTGATCGCGTCATCCGATACCTCGTAAGCCACGACACCCGACTGGCCGCTCAAATCCCGATACCGCTTCATCCTCACACCCGCTTCCGACAGCAGCAGAACATCGGAATCGAGCACGAACCATTCCTAAACCACCGGCAAGCAGATATCCGTCAGCAAGTTCGCTGGCGCGGTTTCCTTAGGATTATTCAAATACTCCTCGAACACAGGCGCGTCGGCGGCCTCATGTTCCGAATTGACCAGCCACTCGCCGTAAAGCCACTGATAAGCCGACGCCATATCCGCGTAAGGCCCCTTATGCCGCAACACGGCGTACCTGCCGCCCGCGATCGGCGTGACGCTCACCAGCCCATCACCTGATACATCGACGGCTCGCGGCAGCCACACACCCGCCTTCGACCGCAACTCACCCTCGGCCACGGCCGTCGGATCATCGTAGTAAATGCCGATCATCCGCATCTCGTTCGACAGCAGGCCACGGGAAGCCAGCCATCCCATCAGCGTATCGAACGCCTTGCCGATCTGCATATACGGCCCGACGTGATCGACGCTCAGCACGTCGAAGCCCTCGATATCGCGAATCACCACATCTCTCATCGTCATTTGGCACTCTCCTGAATCCGCAAGTGATGGCCGGAACCGGCTGTGTGTCCCGGCCTTCCGATACAGCGCGGGCGGCATGCCGAAGACGGCGCTGAACGTCCGCGTGAACGACTGCAAACTGCTATAGCCGGACCGCTCGGCGATCTCGGCAATCGGCATCGACCCATTCGCGAGAAAGCCGGCCGCGCGATGCAAACGCAACCGGCGCACGGTCGTCGCGACCGTTTCGCCGTACATGGCCTGATAGATCCGGTGCCAGTGATACGGCGACAGACACGCAATCCCGGCAAGACGGTCGATATCGAGCGGTTCGTCGAGGTGATCGTAGATATGGTCGAGCACGTGAGCGAGCCGTGCAGCGTAGCGCGCGCGATGGCCGATATCGTTCATGGCAAGCATCGGAAAAGGATCGATGAAAACACGATAGCACGCGGCGATTTACCAAATCCTGCGGATTTTTCGCTGCTGCTGCCCGTCAATCGTCGCGCATATTCAGCATCGACTTAACCCCGGGCTCAACAAAAGAAAACACAACAATCCGATCTAAACTTTGCCGATTTTCGATAACACCTCGATTAATGGCTTCCTACCATCGCCAGATGCCGCCGCCAAAAGGACCGCTCCGTGGGCCCACCACGCGGGCCGATCAGCCGGCAACTTCAACAAGGGAGCCTCAGATGAAATCAGAGTCGACAACCCAGCACAAAGGCGCCGTTACGCATCACGAACTGAAGCAGACTCTCGGCACCTGGCAGCTTTGGGGCATCGCCGTCGGCCTCGTGATCTCCGGCGAGTATTTCGGCTGGAGCTACGGCTGGGCGAGTGCCGGCACGCTCGGTTTCGTGATCACCGCGCTGTTCATCGCCGCGATGTACACGACATTCATTTTCAGCTTTACCGAGCTCACCACGTCGATTCCGCACGCGGGCGGCCCGTTCGCCTATGCGCGCCATGCGTTCGGCCCGACGGGCGGCTACATCGCGGGCGCTGCAACGCTCGTCGAGTTCGTGTTCGCGCCACCCGCGATCGCGCTCGCGATCGGCGCGTATCTGCATGTGCAGTTTCCCGGCCTCGAACCGAAGCACGCGGCAATGGGCGCGTATCTGGTGTTCATGGCGCTGAATATCGTCGGCGTGCAGATCGCAGCGGCGTTCGAGCTGTGCGTGACGCTGCTCGCGATCTTCGAACTGCTCGTGTTCATGGGCGTCGTGTCGCCGGGCTTCCAGTGGCCGAACTTCACAAAGGGCGGTTGGGCCGGCGCCGACACGTTCAGCATGGGCTCGTTCCACGGCATGTTCGCTGCGATTCCGTTCGCAATCTGGTTTTTCCTCGCGATCGAAGGCGTCGCGATGGCCGCCGAAGAAGCGAAGAACCCGAAGCGCTCCATCCCGATCGCCTACGTGGCGGGCATCCTGACCCTCGTCGTGCTGGCCATCGGCGTCATGGTGTTCGCGGGCGCGGCGGGCGACTGGACCAAGCTCTCCAACATCAACGACCCGTTGCCGCAAGCGATGAAATACATCGTCGGTGAAAACAGCGGCTGGATGCACATGCTGGTCTGGCTGGGACTGTTCGGCCTCGTCGCGTCGTTCCACGGCATCATCCTCGGCTACTCGCGGCAAATCTTCGCGCTGGCGCGCGCGGGCTACCTGCCCGAGTGGCTGTCGAAAGTGCATCCGCGCTTCAAGACCCCGCATCGGGCGATTCTCGCGGGCGGCGTGGTCGGCATTGCAGCGATCTATAGCGACGAGCTGATCCAGTTCGGCGGCCAGACGCTGACGGCGAACATCGTGACGATGTCGGTATTTGGCGCTATCGTGATGTACATCATCAGCATGCTTTCGCTCTTCAAGCTGCGCCGCAGCGACCCGGACATGGAGCGCCCGTTCCGCGCGCCGCTGTTTCCGTACTTCCCGGCGTTCGCGCTGGTGGCCGCGGTGATTTCACTGGCGACGATGATCTACTTCAATCTGCTCGTCGCGCTGGTGTTCGCCGCGTTCGTCGCGCTCGGCTACGGCTACTTCCTGATGACGCGTCATCAACGCGAAGTCGCGCCCGCCGATGCATTGCTCGAAGAATGATCAAGCTGTAGAAGCACGGGCGTACCTGCAACAAGCCGCGCAGTAGCTGCGGCGATGGAGTACACGACATGAGCTACACGGAGACAATCGGCAGCCGCACGTATCGTTTTGCCGATCTGAAGACGCTAATGGCGAAGGCGAGCCCGCTGCGTTCCGGCGACCAGCTCGCCGGCATCGCGGCGGCGAGCGAGGAAGAGCGCGTCGCCGCGAAGATGGCGCTCGCGGAAGTGCCGCTGCGCACGTTCCTGAATGAAGCGCTGGTTCCTTACGAGAGCGACGAAGTCACGCGCCTCGTCGTCGATACGCATTCGCCCGAAGCGTTCGCCGAGATTTCACATCTGACGGTGGGCGAGTTTCGCAACTGGCTGCTCTCGAGTTCGACGGATACAGCCGCGCTCACGCGCATCACGAAAGGGCTCACGCCCGAGATGGTTGCGGCCGTGTCGAAGCTGATGCGCAATCAGGATCTGATCCTCGCGGCGCGCAAGCGTCCCGTCGTCACGCGTTTTCGCAACACGGTGGGCCTGCCGGGTCACATGTCGGTGCGCCTGCAGCCGAATCATCCGACGGATGACGTGAAGGGCATCGCTGCATCGATGATCGACGGCCTGATGTACGGTTGCGGCGATGCGATGGTCGGCATCAACCCCGCGTCCGACAGTCTTTCGGCGATCACGAAGTTGCTCATGATGATCGACGACTTCCGCATGCGCTATCAGGTGCCGACGCAATCATGTGTGCTCACGCACGTCACCAACACGATTGCGGCGATCGAGAAGGGCGCGCCCGTCGATCTCGTGTTCCAGTCGATTGCAGGCACCGAGAAGGCGAACGCAGGTTTCGGTATCTCGCTTGCGCTGTTGCAGGAAGCGTATGAAGCGGCGTTGTCGCTCAAGCGCGGCACGGTCGGCAACAACGTGATGTACTTCGAGACGGGGCAGGGCAGTGCGCTCTCTGCGGATGCGCATCATGGCGTCGATCAGCAGACCTGCGAGGTGCGCGCGTACGCCGTCGCGCGTCAGTTCAATCCGTTTCTGGTGAATACCGTAGTCGGCTTTATCGGCCCCGAGTATCTGTACGACGGCAAGCAGATCACGCGCGCGGGTCTCGAAGATCACTTCTGCGGCAAGCTGCTCGGTGTGCCGATGGGCTGCGACATCTGCTACACGAATCACGCGGAAGCCGATCAGGACGACATGGACAATCTGTTGACTCTGCTTGGCGTGGCAGGCATCAACTTCATCATGGGCATTCCCGGCGCGGATGACGTGATGCTGAATTACCAGAGCACGTCGTTCCATGACGCGCTGTATGTGCGTGACGTATTGGGTTTGCGCCGCGCGCCCGAGTTCGAAGAATGGCTGGAGTCGATGCAGATCACCGATCCGCGCGGTGCGCTGCTCAATGCGCCGACGCGTCAGCCGTTGCTCGAAGGCGCGAGCGAATGGATGGGCATCGCATGAGCGATTCGATCGAAAAGAATGCGTGGCAAGCGTTGCGTGCGTTCACGAATGCACGCATCGCATTGGGCCGCGCGGGCAACAGTCTGCCGACTGCGCCGTTGCTCGCGTTCAATCTGTCGCATGCGCAGGCGCGCGACGCCGTGCATCATCCGCTCGATGCCGACGTCCTGCATGAACAGTTGCGCGCGCACGGCTTCACTTCGCTCGACGTGCATAGCGCGGCGCCGGATCGCGCGCATTATTTGCGTCGACCGGATATGGGGCGTCGCCTGTCCGATGAGAGCCGCGACGCGCTAAGCAAGGCGGCGACCAATGATGCGCCCGATGTTGTGTTCGTCATCGCCGATGGACTATCTGCATTCGCCGCGTCGAAACAATCGATTCCGTTCCTGCAAGCGATCACGAAGCGTCTCACCGACTGGAAGATCGGACCTGTCGTGGTCGCGCGTCAATCGCGTGTCGCGTTGGGCGATGAGATCGGTGAGTTGTTGAAGACGAAGCTCGTCGTGATGTTGATCGGCGAAAGGCCGGGGCTGAGTTCGCCGGATAGTCTCGGCATCTATCTGACGTACGCGCCGAAAGTGGGTTGCAGCGACGCGCAGCGCAATTGCATTTCAAACGTGCGGCCGGAAGGACTCGATTACGAAGCCGCGGCGCACAAGCTGCACTATCTGCTGACGCATGCGCGTCGTCTGGGGTTGACGGGCGTCGGCTTGAAGGACGACAGCGACGCGCTGCTTCAGGCTGAAGAAGCTGCGTCCGCTATTCCTGACGCCTCGAAGAAATAGAAAAGTGCCCAGACGCACGCAGCGTTTGGGCACTCGAAACATCGACATCAAACTGCGTCGGCTTTGCTCACCGGATGCTTTTCGAGCCACGCATTCTCTTCATCGTCGAACAGGCGCGAGCGCGTCAAGAACCGCAGACCCGTAGGCCGCTCCAGTGAAAACATGCCGCCGTTGCCCGGCACGGCATCGATGATCAACTGCGTGTGCTGCCAGTACTCGAATTGCGATTCGCTCATGTAGAACGGCACGCCTGCAATCTCGCCGAGCCTCACATCGGACCCGCCGACCATGAATTCATTCGACGGAAAGCACATCGGCGCGCTGCCGTCGCAACATCCGCCCGACTGATGAAAAATAATCGGGCCGTGCTCGGCGCTCAACTGCTGGATCAGCTTGACCGCCGCATCCGTTGCCACGACACGCGCAACGCCTTCTTTGCTCATCGCGCTTCCTCTTTTGGCTTGATCCGCTGGGAAAAAAGGGCGAACCGCATCGCGCGATCCGCCCAACAGGAGCACTACGCTCAGAAGAAGCCCAACGGTTTGTCGCTATAGCTGACCAGCAGATTCTTCGTTTGCTGGTAGTGATCGAGCATCATCTTGTGATTCTCGCGTCCGATGCCCGACTGCTTGTAGCCGCCGAACGCCGCATGCGCCGGGTACGCGTGGTAGCAATTCGTCCACACGCGGCCCGCCTGAATCTCGCGACCGAAGCGATAGGCGCGCGTGCCGTCGCGCGTCCAGACGCCGGCGCCGAGGCCATACAGCGTGTCATTGGCGATCTCCAATGCTTCTTCTTCGTTCTTGAACGTCGTGACGGAAACGACGGGGCCGAAGATTTCTTCCTGGAAGATGCGCATCTTGTTGTGACCGCGGAACACGGTCGGCTTCACGTAATAGCCCTTCGAGAGTTCGCCGTCGAGCTTGTTCTGCTCGCCGCCGATCAGGCATTGCGCGCCTTCCTGCTTGCCGAGATCGATGTACGACAGGATCTTTTCCAGTTGCTCTCGCGAAGCCTGCGCGCCGATCATCGTCTTCGAGTCGAGCGGGTGTCCCTGCTGGATGGCGGCGACGCGCTTCACCGCGCGCTCCATGAAGCGGTCGTAAATCGATTCTTCGACCAGCACGCGCGACGGGCAGGTGCAGACTTCGCCCTGATTCAGCGCGAACATCGCGAAGCCTTCGAGTGCCTTGTCGAAGAAGCTGTCGTCCTTGTCGAGCACGTCGGCGAAGAAGATGTTCGGGCTCTTGCCGCCGAGCTCCAGCGTCACGGGAATGATGTTCTGGCTCGCGTACTGCATGATCAGGCGGCCCGTCGTCGTTTCCCCCGTGAAGGCGATCTTCGCGATGCGCTTGTTCGACGCGAGCGGCTTGCCCGCTTCGAGACCGAATCCATTGACGACGTTCAGCACGCCCGCCGGCAGCAGATCCTGAATCAGTTCGAGCAGCACGAGGATCGAAGCGGGCGTCTGTTCAGCGGGCTTCAGCACGACGCAATTGCCTGCCGCGAGCGCGGGCGCAAGCTTCCACGTGGCCATCAGGATCGGGAAGTTCCACGGAATGATCTGACCGACTACGCCGAGAGGCTCATGAAAGTGATATGCGACCGTGTCGTGATCGATCTCCGAAATGCCGCCTTCCTGCGCGCGCACGGTGCCCGCGAAATAGCGGAAGTGATCGATTGCGAGGGGAATGTCGGCCGCCATCGTTTCGCGTAGCGGCTTGCCGTTGTCGATCGTCTCCGCGACGGCGAGGCGCTGCAGGTTCGCCTCCATGCGGTCGGCGATCTTGTTGAGGATGTTGGCGCGGTCGGTGGTCGATGTCTTGCCCCAGGCGGCCTTGGCGCGATGCGCGGCGTCGAGGGCGAGTTCGATGTCGGCTTCGCGCGAACGCGGTATCGACGTGAACGGCTCGCCCGTAATCGGCGAGATGTTGTCGAAGTACTCGCCGCCAACCGGCTTGACCCATTCACCGCCGATGAAATTCGCGTACTGCTTCTTGAACGGGAACTCGGTTGTCAGAAACTTCATCTCTGCGTGATTCATCTGTGTGCTCCTCACATGATCGGACGTCGATGTATTCGATTGGATATATCACCCGGCTTGGCGCTATTCCGCTGCCGCGTGTGCTTATCGCCAGAAGCGTGCCAACGTGGGTGAGAGGTTGGACAATGCCGGTGCATGCAGCACTGTCGCGAGGCACGCCGTTTTTCGGGCGCGGGTGAGCATCTGGATGACGTTGCATCCATGAGCAGTTCGAAACGCGAGTGTTCACCGAATGAACAGGGCGGCGTGCTACACCGGCGCACTGTGTGGTGATCCGATCGGCATGGGACTTGCGTCGCTTTGCGCTCGTTAGTTCAATGTCACATGCAGGTGCATGTTCATCATCGACGCCCCATATGACCATCGACCTTTCTTCTCCGTTGCCGCGAGCGACTGCCTGCCGATTCGAAACAAGCGTCGCGCACGACGCCGATGAGCAGGCGCGCAGTCTTCACGGCTGGACGCAGACCTACGACCAGCTCACGGCGGGCCGCTTCGTCGGGAGGCTGACGGGCCTGCATCTCGACGACATGCACGTGTTCTGCGAGACCACCAGCCAGACGCTGCGGCAGACCTGCGAAGTGCCGCCCGACGCCTGCTGGTTCGGCATTCCCGCCGAAGATCAGCGTGTCGGCCGCATTGGTCCGCAACCGATCGGCGGCGATTCGCTTGCCTTCCAGCGCGGCGGCGTCGACTTCGAACTGCTGACGCCCGGCGGCTACGCGATCTTCGGCGTGGTCGTGCGCGGCGAGGTGCTGCATCGGCATGCGGAATTCGTCGAGCACGCCGATCTGATCGACCAGGCTGCGCACACAGGCATCATTCCCATCGATACGCGAAGCAAGACGCGCTTCTGCGCGCTCCTCGCCGGCATGCTCGACGACGCGGCCAACGCCGCGCTGCCGGATCGCGCGCGGCACAATCTGCAAGCGTCGGTGCTTTCTTCGCTGTTCGATCTGTGCGGGACGGCATCGCTTGAACCCGTCGCGATTCCCGCGCGTCCACGCAGGCAGTGGATCGTTTCCGAGGCGCGCGATTACGTGCTCGCGAATCGCGACCGTCCCATCGGCGTGCCGGAACTGTGCGAGCATCTGCACGTCAGCCGGCGCACGCTGCAGTACTGCTTTCAGGATGTGCTGGGCCTTGCGCCCGCGAGCTATCTGCGCGCGATCCGCCTTAACGGCGCGCGCCGCGACCTGTGCGGCGCGGCGCCCGGCGAGCGCACGGTGCAGGACGTCGCGGCTGCGTGGGGCTTCTGGCATCTGAGCCAGTTCGCCACCGACTATCGCAAGCTTTTCGGCGTGCGTCCCTCTGAAACGCTGAAAACCGTCCACTCTCCGGCCAGCGCACCGCTGGCTCACTAACGCCTCATCGGCTGCCCGCTGTTGCGCATCCGCTAGAATTGCGGCATGCGCGGCCCTGTCTCGCCGCCCGACCCACCATCCTCATCGACGAAACGACACGCGCGCCGGCCTGTTTGAAGGTGTCCACAGCGACCTGTGGATAACCGGAAGGACAGCGGGGCGGAACTCGTGTGGAATCGATGTGGACGTAAACGGGGTAACTCGACGCTCGCGCACGAGCGGAAAAAGTTGTTCATCGAACTTCATCCGGTACGCACACTGACCACATGCGGTTATGCGTCCGGCAAAACGCTGATTCGTTTCGGTAAACCTGTGTTATCCACAGAAAAGCAGTTCGCTTGTTAACTGTTACTACGTATACATACAGGTAAACCTATTATCAAAAGACCTCTGCGCGCACGAAGACGTCGCGCGGATGACTCAAGCTGGAGATCACCGTGTTTACTTGCATCAACCAGAGCTGCGGCGCGCAGTGGGAACTGTCTGACGTCGTCATCAAAAACGAAGGGCAAGGTTTGCTGTTTCGCTGCCCGATGTGCGGCGCGCGCAACTATGTCGAACGATTCGACGCCGACGACGGCACGATCGTCTACGAGCAGATCGAAGGTCGCCCGTACAACTAAGCCAACATCGATATCGACATGACAACAAAGGCTCGTCCCTTCAGCGAACTGCCGCTTTCCGAAGCGGTGCTCGCGAATCTCACGCAACTCGGCTATGTCGAGATGACGCCCATTCAGGCCGCCAGCTTGCCGATCGCGCTTGCCGGCCAGGATCTGATCGCGCAGGCGAAAACGGGCAGCGGCAAGACCGCGGCGTTTTCGCTCGCATTGCTGGCGCGGCTCGACGCGCGCAGCTACGCGGTGCAAGCGATGGTGCTGTGCCCGACGCGCGAACTCGCCGATCAGGTGACGCAGGAAATCCGGCGCCTCGCGCGCGCCGAAGAGAACATCAAGGTGTTGACGCTGTGCGGCGGCACGCCGATGCGTCCGCAAACAGCCAGTCTCGAGCATGGCGCGCATATCGTCGTCGGCACGCCGGGGCGCATCATGGATCATCTGGAGCGCGGCAGCCTGTCGCTCGACGCGCTCAACACGCTAGTGCTCGACGAAGCGGACCGCATGCTCGACATGGGCTTCTTCGACGATATCGCGAAGGTCGCGCGTCAGTGTCCGAAAGAGCGGCAGACGCTGCTGTTCTCGGCGACGTATCCCGAAGGCATCGCGAAGCTGAGCCAGCAGTTCTTGCGCAACCCGAAGGACGTCAAGCTCGAAGAACGGCACGACGACAGCAAGATCCGCCAGCGCTTCTACGAAGTCACGGAAGACGAGCGTCTGCATGCCGTCGGCCTGTTGCTGAATCACTACCGTCCCGTGAGCACGATCGCGTTCTGCAATACGAAGAACCAGTGCCGCGATCTGCTCGACGTGTTGCGCGCACAAGGTTTCCACGCGCTCGCACTGCATGGCGAGCTCGATCAGCGTGAGCGCGATCAGGTGCTGATCCAGTTTGCGAATCGCAGCTGCTCCGTGCTCGTCGCAACCGACGTCGCCGCGCGCGGTCTCGACATCGCGCAACTCGAAGCTGTGATCAACGTCGACGTGACGCCGGACCCGGAAGTACACGTACACCGGATCGGCCGCACGGGTCGCGCGGATCAGGAGGGCTGGGCGCTGAGCCTCGCTAGCATGAACGAGATGGGTCGCGTGGGCGGCATCGAAGAGGCGCAAGGGCGTGATGTCGAATGGCATCCGCTGGCCGAACTGAAGGCGGCGAACGACGAGCCGCTGCTGCCGCCCATGGAGACGCTGCAGATTCTCGGCGGCCGCAAGGAAAAGATCCGTCCCGGCGACGTGCTGGGCGCGCTGACGGGCGAAGCGGGTTTCAACGGTACGCAGATCGGCAAGATCAATGTGACGGAGTTTTCGACTTATGTCGCCGTCGAGCGCGGTATCGCGCGTGATGCGTTGCGCAAACTCAGTGCGGGCAAGGTTAAGGGCAAGAAGGTGAAAGTGCGTTTGATGGACGAGTGAGCCTTGCCTTTGTCTTTCGCGAGCAAAACGTCAGACGAATAAGCGCAAGACGAAGGCATCACTCCTTTTCATGGCGGCGCGATCGCCCCGCCGTCATTTGCATGCCGCATTGCCGCAGAAAGGCAAGCACGTTTGTGCCGATCTCCCACGTCGCCTCCGTCGCCGCGCGCATGAGCGAAACGCATACCGCGCATGACAAAGTTTCGATTGTTCTCATGCACGCGTTGTTGCCTAATCGTTCAAACTGAACGGGACCGACGCGTGATGCGTGGCCCGCCGATTTGCAGCGAGGAGGAGGAAACTCATGCAGAGCGCTTTGCAAGCCCGCTCGAAGTTGCCGGACGTCGGCACGACGATTTTCACGGTGATCGGTCAACTGGCCGCCGAACACAACGCGCTGAACCTGTCACAGGGCGCGCCGAATTTTTCGCCTGACGAAGCGCTCGTCGACGGCGTGACTAAAGCCATGCGCGCTGGTCACAACCAGTACGCGCCGATGGCGGGCATCGGCGCACTGCGCGCGGCGCTCGCCGCGAAGGTCGAAACGCTGTATGGCGTGCATTACGATCCGTCGACGGAAGTGACCGTGATCGCCAGTGCCAGCGAAGGCCTGTATTCGACGATCAGCGCGCTCGTGCATCCTGGCGACGAGGTGATCTACTTCGAGCCGTCGTTCGACAGCTATGCACCTATCGTGCGCCTGCAAGGCGCAAAGCCTATCCCGATCAAGCTGTCTTCCACGGATTTCCGCGTGAACTGGGAGGAAGTGTCCGCGGCGATCACGCCGAAAACGCGGATGATCATCACCAACACGCCGCACAATCCGACCGCGACGATTTTCAGCGACGCCGATATCGAGCGCTTGAAGGCTGTCACGCGCAACACGGATATCGTGATTCTGTCCGACGAAGTGTATGAGCACGTCGTGTTCGACGGCGCGAAGCACCACAGCATGGCGTGTCATCGCGAGCTGGCGGAACGCAGCGTGATCGTGTCGTCGTTCGGCAAGTCGTATCACGTGACGGGCTGGCGCGTCGGTTATTGCCTCGCGCCCGCTGCGTTGATGGACGAGATTCGCAAGGTCCATCAGTTCATGGTGTTTTCCGCCGATACGCCGATGCAGTACGCGTTCGTCGAAGCACTGTCGAATCCGCAAAGCTATCTGGGCCTGTCCGCGTTCTATCAGCACAAGCGCGATCTGCTGGCGCGCGAACTGAGCGAGTCGCGCTTCGAGCTGTTGCCGAGCGAGGGCAGCTTCTTCATGCTCGCGCGTTTTCGCGGCTTCTCGGATGAAAGCGACAGTGACTTCGTGCTGCGTCTGATCCGCGATGCGAAGGTTGCGACCATTCCGCTGTCCGCGTTCTACACGGACGGCACGGATTCCGGCCTGATTCGCCTGAGCTTTTCGAAGGACGACGAGACGCTGATCGAAGGCGCGCGCCGTTTGCGTTCAATCTGAGGGACACGCAATGATGCAGGAATCGATTAAGGCAGCCGTGGTGCAGATGAGCAGCAGCGCGGACGTCCAGCAAAATCTTGGCGAAGCGCGTCGCTGGGTGCATCAGGCCGCGCGCGAGGGCGCCACGCTCATTTGCCTGCCCGAATACTTTTGCTGGATCGGCGACGACGAAATGCAGCGAGTGGCCCTTGCCGAAGCATTCGGCGACGGTCCGATCCAACAGGCGCTTTCTGAGCTCGCGCGCGAGACGGGCGCGTGGCTGATCGGCGGCACGGTGCCGATCCGGCCGTCGCATGGGCCGCAGGCCGGCACGCATGCGTACAACACGTCGCTGGTGTTCGATCCTTCGGGAAAAAGCGCTGCGCGCTACGACAAGATCCATCTGTTCAGCTTCAATCAGGGCGCGGAGCAGCACGCGGAAGGCGACACGATGGTCGGCGGCGACAGCATCGGCACGGCGCAGGGTCCGTTCGGCACGCTGCGTCTGTCCGTGTGCTACGACTTGCGCTTTCCCGAACTGTATCGCGCGGGGCCCAGCGCCGATGTGATCGCCGTACCCGCCGCTTTCACGTACACCACAGGCCTCGCGCATTGGGAACTGCTGCTGCGCGCGCGAGCCGTCGAGAACCAGGCCTTCGTGCTCGCGTCCGGCCAGTGCGGCACGCATTCGAACGGCTGGCGGACTTTTGGCCACAGTATGATCATCGGGCCGTGGGGCGAAGTGCTCGCGCGGCATGACGACGAACCCGGCATCGCGCTCGCGACGCTGACACAAAGCGCGCTCGATGAAGCGCGCAACCGCCTGCCGGTGCTCACGCATCGGCGCATCGCCACGCCGTCTGACGTGCGTTGAACCGCATTGAACATAAGGGGAAGGAGATCGATATGAAGCTTGTGAAGAATCTGCTGATGCTGGCGTGCGCGTTCGCATCGGTGGCGACGGCGTCGGCGATGGCTGCCGATGCGACGTCGCTGCGCTACGGCCTCGAGGCGCAATATCCGCCGTTTGAATCGAAGGGCTCGAATGGCGAGTTGCAGGGCTTCGATATCGATGTCGGCAATGCAGTGTGCAAGACGGCGAACCTGAAATGCAGCTGGGTCGAAACGTCGTTTGACGGCTTGATCCCCGCGCTGCAGGGCCGCAAGTTCGACGCGATCAACTCGGCGATGAACGCGACGGAAAAGCGCCGTCAGGCAATCGACTTCACCAACGTGATCTACCGCGTGCCGACGCAACTGATCGCGCGCAAGGATAGCGGGCTGCAACCGACGCCCGAGTCGCTCAAAGGCAAGCGCGTCGGCGTGTTGCAGGCGTCGATCCAGGAAACGTATGCGAAGGCGCATTGGGAAAACGCTGGCGTCACCGTCGTGCCGTATCAGGATCAGAATCAGGTGTACGCGGATCTCGTCGCGGGTCGACTCGATGCGACGCTGGTGCTCGCGCCGGCGGGTCAGACGGGCTTCCTGTCGCGTCCTGACGGCAAGGACTTCGCGTTCGTCGGTCAGGCGGTGCGCGACGACAAGATTCTCGGCAGCGGCGTGGCGTTCGGCATTCGCAAGGGTGACACGGCGCTGCGCAATCAGTTGAACGCGGCCATCTCCAAGGTGCAGGCGGACGGCACGGTCAAGACGCTCGCTGAAAAGTACTTCGGCAATATCGACGTTTCGGCGAAGTAAGCATCTTCGCTGCATCGCGCAACGCGCCGCATGACTCACGTCATGCGGCGCGTTTCTTTTTGCCTAACGTCTGATGAATGAATCGTCGAAAGCGGATGGAATAAAGCCTGCAACGATCCTGTTAGCGCAGCAAGAGCCCGATATTTGCACGACCGACGATCATGTCCCACACCCATTCACCGTCCGACAAGCCGCTTACCGAAGCGGACATGCAGGCATTCGCCGACGGCAATCTGCCGCCGGATCGGGCGGCGCGCGTGCGGAAGTATCTTGGCGCGCGACCCGGCGAGGCCGATCGGATCGCGTTCTACCGGCAATTGAACATGCAGATGCGCAGCGCATTTGAAGGCGCGCTTCCGCAAGGCATTCAGGCGCCGGGTAGTGATCGAAAGCGGACGGTCGATATCCCGTCGACGATGCGCAGGTTCTTTGTGCGGCGCATCGGCGTCGCGCTGCTCGGCATCGCGCTGGTGATTCTGTCGGCGAGCGGCTGGTTTTTTGCGTCGCGCGTATCGCCGGAAATGCTCGACGCCGCGGCCGTCATGGCGCTGATGCGCGATTCGGGGCCGCGAACCGGCGATGCGCCGGACGCTGTACTCTCCGATCCGCACTCGGTCGATCTGACGTCTTTAGGGCTAAAGCTGGCTGCGACAAAGACGCGTCATCCGAACGCCTTTGCGAGCATCGACATACTCGATTACCGCAATGCCGATGGCGAAGCTGTCGTGCTGCTTTCGAGCGCAGCGCCATTTGCGACGGACCAGCCGCATTGGGCGGCGCAGCGCATCGGCGAGGTGCGGCTGCTGTCGTGGACGGTGAAAGGCCGGCGCTACGTGCTCGCCGGAAAGGCAACGACACACGGTCTGATGCGCGCTGCTGACGCGCTGACGATCCGCTAGCAAATGCACGGCTTGTCGATTCGCACGTGCTTTTGCGGTTTCCGCGAAACAAGCGGAATAAAATACTGCAGGTTGTGTTCTCTGCTTCAAGAGGCGACGCGCGCGGCGGAATGCGCGCCAAGCGATATTTGATGGGTAGAGCAAATGGACATCCGTAACGAGTTGATGGATCACGTGCCGCGATTGCGCCGCTATGCGCGCGCGCTGATCAGCAATCGCGATCTCGCGGACGATCTCGTGCAGGACACGCTCGAACGCGCGCTCACGCGTATGAAGATGTTCGAGGCGGGAACCGATCTGCGCGCATGGCTTTTCACGATCATGCACAACGTGTTCGTCAATCAGGTGCGCAAGTCGTCGTCGCGCGCTGTTCACGTTTCGGTGGACGATGAGAGCATCGTCGAAAGCGAATTTGCGGTGTCGGGCGAGCAGACGCGTTCGCTCGAAGTGCGTGATCTCGACTACGCGTTGCAGCGTCTGCCTGCCGATCAGCGCGAAGTTGTCTTGCTGGTTGGGCTAGAGGAAATGAGTTACGCCGAAGTGGCGATTGCACTCGACATCCCCGTCGGTACCGTGATGTCGAGGCTTTCGCGTGGACGCGAGCGCTTGCGCGCATTGATGGCGGGCGCACAGCCCGGCGCGAAACTGAAGGTGGTGCGATGAGCGATCAACAGACTCCCATCAGCGAAGAAGACGTTCATGCGTACGTGGACGGGACGCTGTCCGACGAGCGCCGTGAAGAGGTCGAGCGCGCGATCGAACTGAATCCCGCGCTGGCGGCGCGCGTGAGCGATTACTTTTCGCTGAACAACATGTTTCATGAGCGCTATGACCGCGTGCTGAGCGAGCCCGTGCCCGCGCGTCTGCGTATGCCGGAGAAACGTCGCTGGCTCAGCGCGGCGAACTGGCCGCAGTTTGCGGGTATGGCGGCGGCGCTGGTGTTGGGCATCGGCATTGGTGTCGGCACGAACATGGGCAAGGATGTAGCTGCGCCGGGGGCGAGTGCGCCGTCGGTGACCTCGAGTACTCGGCCCGTGAGTGCGGATGCATCGGAAGTGTTCGCGCAAAAGGCGGCGTTGGCGCATGTCGTGTACATGCCTACCGTTAGTCGTCCCGCGCAGATCGGCCAGGACCACGAGCAGGATTTCGTGCAGTACCTCGCGAACAAACTTGGCACCGATGTGCATCCGCCGATGCTCACGAAAAGCGGATTCGAGCTTGCGGGCGGCCGTATATTGCCTGGCGACGATGGGCCCGTTGCGCAGTTCATGTATCACAACGCGAATGGCGAGCGCGTGACGCTTTGTATTTCTCATCGAAAGGTGAATGCGAATACGACAGCGTTCAAGCTTTATCAGGAAGGGCCGGTGAATGTTTTTTATTGGGTCGATGGTGACTTCGGCTATGCGGTGTCGGGTGGTATCGATCGCAAGGTGATGTTGCAGATTGCGCACGATGTGTATGCGCAGTTGACTGGGGCGACGCCGGGTTGATGTTGGTGGTGGTTTGACGTTGAGCGGCCGTATCTTCGGATGCGGCCGCTTTTGTTTCCGCTTAGATAGTTAGATATCCGTATTTATTTTTTAGTGTGGCGAGTGGGAATAGATTGCAGCGTCGCGTGGTTCGTCATTGTGCGTACCGCACGTTTTCAAAGGAGTTGGAAATGAAGATGCTCGCATTGCTGGCTGTCGCCGTCGCTGCACTTGGTTCGACGAATGTCTTCGCGCAAGGCAAGACGCGCGCAGAGGTGTATCAGGAGTTGATCGAGGCGCAGCAGAACGGATTGAACTTCGTCACGGATGCTTCGTATCCCGATGTCAGTCCGGCGTTTCAAGGCACGGTCGAATATCTGAAGAAGCAAGCGCTTGCCAAAGCGGAAAGAGCGAACAAGATGGCCAAGGCGGCATCGGATGCGGCGGTGCCGGGGAATTGAAGTTGTTGGGCGCGCGGCGGGGAAAACAAAAAGGCCGGTCAGCTTTCGCTTGACCGGCCTTCGAATTCTTTGGTGGGGCGTGAGTGACTCGAACACTCGACCTACGGATTAAGAGTCCGCTGCTCTACCAACTGAGCTAACGCCCCCAACAGAAGCGAAATTATGCAGGAGTTTTTCTTGCTTGGCAAGTGTATCTCGCAAATTTCTTAAAAAAAGATTCCGCAGCAGGCCCCGCCAGAAAGGACGGGACCGCCAGCATCCACCGAAATCACCATCGAAGCGCACGGGCGTTCGTCCCGGTATCATGTCGCGACACATGCCGTGCGGCCTTTCGCCCGGCCCAACGGGAAATCATGATGGACGAAACCGAAGTCCGAGAACTGCTCGATCGTGTGCTCGCGCCATGGGTGCGCGCGCTGTCGCTCACACCTGTCAAGGTCGACGATGAAAGCGCCACGCTGCGCCTGCCGTTTTCCGGCGAGCTGCGGCACAGCGGCGGCGTAATCTGCGGCCAGGTCTTCATGGCAGCCGCCGATACGGCGATGGTCGTCGCCATTTCCGCGGCGCTCGGCGGGTTCAAACCGATGACCACCGTCTCGCTGAACATCAGCTTCATGCGGGCTGTTCGCAAAGGCGACGTGGTCATCACGGCGCGCGTGCTGCGCATGGGCCGCAATCTCGTGTTCGGCGAAGTCGAGCTGACCGACGACGACGGCAAGATGGCCGTCCACGCCACCACCACTTACGCGCTGCTCAACTGAGCGCGCCTGTCGACGGCGCGAGCCCGCGCCGCGGCAATCGAAGGAAGCAACGGATGTTCGATCAGGTCGTATTCGCCGGCGGCGGCAATCGCTGCTGGTGGCAAGCAGGATTCTGGGACGTGGTCCAGCCGGAACTGACTATCAAGCCGCGCGTGATCACGGGCATTTCTGCGGGCGCGGCCACGGCCTGCATGCTCTACACGCGCGACGCCGATTGGGTGATGCGCTATTACGAGACCGCGCTGCGCAACAACACGAAGAACGCGTACTGGGGCAATCTGCTGCGCGGCGAATCGGTGTTTCCACATTACCGGATCTACCGGCAGGCGCTGCTCGATATCTACGGTGAAAAGTTCGCGCAATTGGCGAAGGCGCCGGAAATCCGTATCGGCGTGTCGCACGTGCCGCGCTGGCTGGGCGCGCGCAGCGCCGTCGCGGCCGGACTGATCGCCTATAACATCGAAAAATACATCCGCAAGACGCTGCATCCGACGCTCGGCCAATCGCTCGGTTTTCATCCGGAATTCGTTCGCGCGCAGGATTGCGCGAGTGTCGAAGAACTCGCGGACCTGATTCTCCAATCATCGTGTACGCCGCCGTTCACGCCTGTCTTGCGGCGCAATGGGCGTCCCGTGCTGGATGGCGGGATGGTCGACAATGTGCCCGTCGGCGCGCTCGATCCGTCGCCCGGCAATGTGCTGGTGATGGTGACGCGGATCTATCCGCGTCCGCAGATGTTCGTCGTGCCGCATGGCACGCAACAGCGGCTGTACGTGCAGCCGTCGCGCAAAGTGCCGATTTCGAGCTGGGACTACACGAGTCCGTCGCAGATGCAGCACGCATACAATCTCGGACGCGTGGACGGCGAGCAGTTTCTACAACGCGTGCCTGAACTGCTCGACGCCGCCGCGCACGACTGAAACGCGTACTTAAAGGCGCTGGGCCCATGCGGGGCCGCATGCACTCACTTACCGACGACGTCCGCCCTGCAGCGCTTCCGGATTCGCGACGCTCGACGTATCGCCCTGATCGAACGCGAGAATGTTCTTGAACGCCGCGCTGAAATAAAGCTCGTAGCTTTCCTTCTCGACATAGCCGATGTGCGGCGAGCAAATCACGTTTTCCATTCGCAGCAGGCTGTAGCCCTGCAGGATCGGCTCGCTTTCGTAGACGTCGATCGCGACCATGCCCGGACGGTTGTGCGACAGGGCGCCCATCAACGCATTCTCTTCGAGCAGCTCGGCGCGGCTCGTGTTGACGAAGAGCGCGGTCGGCTTCATGCGCATCAGATCTTCCTGCTTGACGATGCCGCGCGTGTCGTCGTGCATGCGCAGATGCAGCGACAGCACGTCGCTCTGCTCGAACAGCGCCTCGCGGCTTTCCGCGACCTGATAGCCGTCGGCGAGCGCCGCTTCGCGGGTGTGATCGCGGCCCCAGATCAGCACGTTCATCCCGAACGCCTTGCCGTAACCCGCCACCAGCCGGCCGATCTTGCCGTAGCCCCAGATGCCGAGCGTCTGTCCGCGCAGCACCTGGCCGAGGCCGAAGTTCGGCGGCAGCGCCGAGGTTTTCAGACCGGATTGCTGCCAGGCCCCTTGCTTAAGGTTTGCCACGTATTGCGGAATGCGACGCTGCGCGGCCATGATTAGGGCCCACGTCAGTTCGGCGGGTGCGATCGGCGAGCCGACGCCTTCGAGCACGGCAATGCCGCGCTCGGTACAGGCGGCGATGTCGATATGGTTTCCTGCACGGCCGGTCTGGCTGATCATGCGCAGATGCGGCAGCTTGTCGAGCAGTTGCGAGCTGATGCGGGTGCGTTCGCGAATCAGGACCAGCGCGTCGACTTCCGACAGGCGGCTGGCGAGCTGGCCCAGACCGCGAACGGTGTTGTTAAAGACCTTGACCTCGTGGTCGGCGAGCATTTGGAAACAGTCGAGCTTGCGGACGGCGTCTTGATAATCGTCAAGGATGGCAATCTTCATGGCGTATATGTTTTGCGACGCACCATGCGGGTGCGGAACGGAGAGTCTTATTCGGGTGTCCCATCATGTGACCTGGACCACATGATGCTTATTGTGAATGCCTTACCGTACAAGGAGCCGCTATGACGGAGCCACGACGGCGAGGCAAGTTCCCTCGTTTTTAACAGTTTGTTGCATGTCCACGCAAGCCGCTTTACAGACGGTTTCAACGTGTCGGCGACAGGCTGGAAGGCCCTTACGACTGCTGGATCGCGCGCATTAAAACCCTTCGCGCCGATTATCGCCTCTCGCATGCAGCGTCGTTGGGCTAGGACCGTTTTTCTTTTTCTACCAAAACGGAGACAGCTCGATGAATCATCCCGCATTTGCAGGCCATTCGACCCTCGAAGCGCCTGCCTGGGTCAAACATCAAAAACTGATCGAGTGGGTGCAGCGCGTGGCCGCGCTGGCAAAACCGGAACGGATCGTCTGGTGCGATGGTTCGCAGGAGGAATACGACCGTCTGAGCGCGCAGATGGTCGCAGCGGGCACCCTCAAGAAGCTCAACGCGGCCAAACGGCCCAATTCGTATCTTGCGTGGTCCGATCCGTCCGATGTCGCGCGTGTCGAGGATCGCACGTTCATCTGCTCCCAGCACAGCGAGGACGCCGGGCCGACCAACAACTGGATCGCACCCGCCGAAATGCGCGCGACGCTCGACGGTCTCTTCGACGGCGCAATGCGCGGCCGCACGATGTACGTCGTGCCGTTCTCGATGGGCCCGCTCGGTTCGCCGATCGCGCATATCGGCGTCGAGTTGAGCGATAGCCCGTACGTCGTCACGAATATGCGGATCATGACGCGCATGGGCCGCAAAGTGTACGACGTGCTCGGCGAGGACGGCGCGTTCGTCCCGTGCGTGCATTCCGTCGGCGCGCCGCTCGCGGCGGGCCAGAAAGACGTCGCGTGGCCGTGCAACGATACGAAGTACATCGTCCATTTCCCCGAATCACGCGAAATCTGGAGCTACGGCTCGGGCTACGGCGGCAACGCGCTGCTCGGCAAGAAGTGCTTCGCTCTTCGCATCGCATCGACGATGGGCCGCGACGAAGGCTGGCTCGCCGAGCACATGCTGGTGCTCGGCGTTACGTCGCCGGAAGGCAAGAAGCATCACGTCGCGGCCGCGTTCCCGTCGGCGTGCGGCAAGACCAACTTCGCGATGCTGATCCCGCCGCAAGGCATGAACGGCTGGAAGATCACGACGATCGGCGACGACATCGCGTGGATCAAGCCGGGCAAGGACGGGCGACTCTACGCGATCAATCCGGAGGCGGGCTATTTCGGCGTCGCGCCAGGCACGAGCGAAAAGACCAACTTCAACGCGATGGCGACGCTGAAGGAAAACGTGATCTTCACGAACGTCGCGCTGACGGACGACGGCGACGTCTGGTGGGAAGGCATGACCGACGAGCCGCCCGCGCATCTGATCGACTGGCAGGGCAAGGACTGGACGCCCGCGATCGCAAAGGAAACGGGGCGCAAGGCAGCGCACCCGAACGCGCGCTTCACGGCGCCCGCTTCGCAATGCCCGTCAATCGACGCCGATTGGGAGAATCCGGCTGGCGTGCCGATCGACGCGTTCGTCTTTGGCGGCCGCCGCTCGACGACCGTGCCGCTCGTGACGGAAGCGCGCGACTGGGTCGAGGGCGTCTACATGGCCGCGACGATGGGCTCGGAAACGACGGCTGCCGCAGCCGGCCAGCAGGGCGTCGTGCGGCGCGATCCGTTCGCGATGCTGCCGTTCTGCGGCTACAACATGAGCGACTACTTTGGCCACTGGCTAAAGACGGGCGCGAAGCTGGAGCAGTTGAACGCGCGCACGCCGAAGATTTTCTGCGTCAACTGGTTCCGCAAGGGCGACGACGGCAAGTTCGTGTGGCCGGGTTTCGGTGAAAACATGCGCGTGCTGCTCTGGATGATCGGCCGGATCGAAGGCAAGTCGCAGGGCGAGGAACATGCATTTGGGGTCTCGCCGCGCTACGAAGATATCGACTGGAGCGGGCTCGACTTCACCCGCGAACAGTTCGAGCAGGTAATTTCCGTCGATGATGCCGCGTGGCGCAAGGAACTCGCATTGCATAGCGAATTGTTCGACACGTTGAAGCAAGGCCTGCCTGCCGCACTGCAAGATACGCGGAACGCGCTGGAGAAGAAGCTGGCCGCGTGATGTTGTGAGCGTTCACTAACGAATGACGAAGCCGCCTCCGGGCGGCTTTTTCGTCATTTCTGCCATTTTGGTGTCACCTTTCGACCCCATTTCTACCACCGACGCGTCGCTTTCGCTGTTCGAGCTACCGATGCGATTCCGACGCGATGCAGCAAATTGTTTCAACAATGGGAACAATAGGCTACGTGCTATTCCGTCCCTTAAGATATTGACTCAAATTTTCATAAAATTTCTGCTTTCTTAGGCAACTTCTGCAGGATTTCCCTAGTCGTAGGAAAATCCCAAATGTGCTTCCTGTTCGCGGGGGAGCGGTAATACGGCAGGAGTTGTCCATGGATCATTTGCAGTCGATGCGAGTTTTCGTCAAAGTGGCGGATCTCGGAAGTTTCGCCCGCGCGGCTAGCGCGATGGATATTTCAAACGCAGTCGCCACCCGTCACGTTGCCGATCTGGAAGGTCGCCTCGGTACCCGACTGCTCAACCGCACCACACGTAGTCTCTCGCTGACCGAATCCGGTCAGGTTTATCTGGAACGCGCCCGGCAGATTCTCGACGAGCTCGAAGACGTCGAGCAAATGGTCGTCGCGCGCAACCACGAGCCCGTCGGCACGCTACGCATCGTCGCGCCAGTCGTGTTCGGTCTGCATAACCTTGCGCCCGTGCTTCAGACGTACGCCGAGCGCTATCCAAAGGTGATTCCCGATGTGACGCTGGTCGACCGTCAGGTCGATCTCGTCGAAGAAGGCTTTGACGTCGGCGTCGTGATCGCGCGGCATATGCGCAGCGCGAGCATCGTCACGCGGCGGCTTACGACGGGCTGTATGACCGTCTGCGCGACTCCTGCGTATCTGGAGAAGCACGGCACGCCGACGCGGCCTGAGCAGCTTCTGGAGCATCCCTGCCTGTCGTTGCCGTCCGAATACTGGGGTGACGAGCGCGTGTTCACTGGTCCGGACGGCGAAGTGCGCGTGCGTCCGACGAACGTGATCGTCGCGAACAATACGGAAATGCTGCGTCAGTTCGCTTTGCTCGGTATGGGCATCGCGATCCTGCCGAGCTATCTGATCGGGCGCGACACGACGCGCGGCAAGCTGGTGCGGCTTCTGAGCGACTACCGTTTGCCGCAGGTCGAGATCAACATCGCGTATCCGAGCCGTCGGCATTTGCCGGCAAAGGTCCGCACGTTTATCGATCACCTCGTCGAGCATTTCAACCAGACGCCGAACAGCAAGCTGGGCGAACAATGGGTGAAGGACGGCGTGGAGCGCGCGCCGTCGATGCTCGAATCGACGGCTGTGTCGATGCCGCCAGAAGCGTTCGACGGGGCCGAGCCGCTGTCGAGCCTGCTGGATGGCGAGATCCCGGCCAAGCCGGCGACGCGCACGCTGAACCGTTCACGCGGCATCGTTTCGCCGACGCATTGAGGCGCACTCCGCGGCGTTCCGGATAGACGATAAAAAAGCGCAGTCACCGTCAAAGGTGACTGCGCTTTTTGCTGCGCGCTTGCTCGCGTACGTGTGTGGCTGCGCGCGTCAGACGGCGCGTGCCGAACAGGCTTTACGAACCCGTCTTGCGCGCTGCGGTTTTCGCCGCTGTCGTCTTGGTAGCCGCTTTCTTCGCAGGCGCTTTCTTGGCAGCAGCCGTCTTCGCTGCAACCTTCTTCGCCGGTGCTTCGTTCGCTGCCTCGTCGTTTGCCGACTCGGGCGCCGCCTTGGCTGCGGACTTCGCGGCCGTCTTCTTGGCCGCGCCTTCCTTCGGCTCCTTCTTTTCGAACTCGAAGCCGATCTTGCCGTCGCTCTGCTTGACGAGGAATGCCTTGAAGTTGCGGCCCGTGCGCGACGACTTGAAGTTCGTCAGCAGGTCGGTGCGCCCGTTCTCCAGCAAATTCGCCATCTGCTCGCGGGCGATTTCCTGTTGCAGGATCACCTTGCCCGAGCGGAAGTCGCACGTCTTCGGATTCGCGACCGAGTTCTCGCAGACATAGCTCATGCCGTGCTCGAACACCTTGCCGCCGCACTTCGGACATGCGCCGACAGGCGTTTGCTCGGAGAAGTCCGGCGCCTCGCCGTCTTCGCCGCCCTGATCCTGACCGAAGTCGAACTCGAGTTTGTAGTTCTTCGTCTCGTCGTCGAACGAGAGCTTGAGGATCGCCGAAAACGGGCGACCCATCTTGCTGCGGAAACCGGAAAGCGGACCGATTTGCTTCTTCTGCATAAGCTCTTCGACTTCCTCGATTTCGAACTGCCGGCCGCCCGGAATCTTCGAGATCGAGAACTCGCACTTCGTGCAGGCGAAGCGCCGGTAGTTTTCCTTCACCTGGCCGCCGCAGTTGGGGCAGGGCGTTTGCAGCGTCGCGTAGTCGCCGGGAATCGTGTCGGAGTCGTACTCCTTCGCGCGCTTCACGATGGTCTGCGTCATGCGGGCGATTTCCTGCATGAACGCATCGCGCTGCAGCTTGCCGCGCTCCATCTGCGACAGCTTGTATTCCCATTCGCCCGTCAGTTCCGGCGCGGTCAGTTCCTTCACGTCGAGGCCGCGCAGCAGCGTCATCAGCTGGAATGCCTTCGCGGTCGGAATCAGTTCGCGGCCTTCGCGGACCAGATACTTTTCGCCGAGCAGACCTTCGATGATGGCCGCGCGCGTTGCCGGCGTGCCGAGACCCTTTGCGGCCATTGCCTCGCGCAGTTCGTCGTCTTCGACGAGCTTGCCCGCGCCTTCCATCGCCGACAGCAGCGTCGCTTCGTTGTAGCGTGCGGGCGGCTTCGTCACGAGTTGCTGCGCGGCGATCTTGTCCGTCTTGACCTTCTCGCCCTTCTGAACGGGGACGAGATTCGCGTCCTCGCCGGCCGTCTCGCGGCCATAGATCTGCAGCCAGCCCGGCTCGACGAGCACCTTGCCTTCGGTCTTGAAATGATGGCCGACGACTTCCGTAATACGCGTGGTAACGCGGAACTCGGCAGCCGGGAAGAACACCGCGAGGAAGCGCTTGACGACGAGGTCGTACAGCTTCTGCTCGGGTTCGGAGAGCGCTTTCGGCGCCTGCAGTGTCGGGATGATTGCGAAGTGATCGCTGATCTTCGAATTGTCGAAGATGCGCTTGTTCGGCTTCACCCAGCCCTTGTCGAGCACCTGTTTCGCGTACGGGAGATAGTTGTTGCTCTCCTTGAGCATCTCCAGCGTGTGCTTGACCGTCTCCTGGTAGTCTTCCGGCAGCGCGCGCGCGTCGGTACGGGGATAGGTCAGCACCTTGTGCTTTTCGTACAGCGCCTGGGCGAGCCCGAGCGTGTTCTTGGCCGAAAAGCCGAAACGTCCGTTGGCTTCGCGCTGCAGACTGGTGAGGTCGAAGAGCGCAGGCGACAGTTGCGTCGTCGGCTTCGATTCTTCCGTCACGATGCCCGTCTGGCCGCGACAGGCGGCGACGATCGTTTCGGCAGCCGGCAGGCTCCAGAGGCGCGAATCGCGCTTTTCCGGATCGAACTCGTCTTTCTTGAACTTCGGGTCGTACCAGCGGCCTTCGTAGAAGCCCGCCGCGCAGACGAATTCCGCCTTCACTTCCCAATAGTCGCGCGGCACGAAGCGGCGAATCTTCTCTTCGCGCTCGACGACGATCGACAGCGTCGGCGTCTGCACTCGGCCGACGGTGGTCAGGAAGAAGCCGCCGCCCTTGCTGTTGAACGCGGTCATCGCGCGCGTGCCGTTGATGCCGACCAGCCAGTCCGCTTCCGAGCGGCAGCGCGCGGCATCCGCGAGCGGCTGCATGTCGTTGTCGCTGCGCAGTTGCGCGAAGCCGTCGCGGATCGCGGCGGGCGTCATCGATTGCAGCCACAGGCGCTGCACCGGCTGCTTCGCTTTTGCGTGCTGCGCGATCAGGCGGAAAATGAGCTCGCCCTCGCGCCCCGCGTCACATGCGTTGATCAGGCGATCGACGTCTTTGCGCTTGATCAGCCGGTTCAGGACTTTCAGCCGCGACTCGCTTTTCGCGATTGGATGCAGATCGAAATGCGGCGGAATAACGGGGAGATTGGCGAAACTCCATTTTCCCCGTTTGACTTCATATTCTTCCGGCGCAGCGATCTCCACGAGATGGCCGACCGCCGACGAAAGGACGAAATCGTCGTTTTCGAAGTACTCGTCATGCTTGGTAAAACCGCCCAAAGCCCGCGCGATGTCGTTCGCGACGGATGGCTTTTCGGCGATGATCAGTGCTTTGGACATGACTGAAAATAAATTGGTGGATTCGGGCCGGGACCTCGGGTTTTCCAACCCGGGTTTGGCACCCATTAACGACCGCTTTATAGCACACGCCGCCGCAACGGCAACCGGTGGGCCCAAAAAAGCGGGTCATCTTAATTGCGCCCAGATCAATTGGGCAAGCGCGTGACAGGCGCTACAGAGGGCGGTTTCGCGTCGATCGCGAGCCGGTTTTCCCGTGTCGCGCAACGATTTTTGCAAATGCCCTGTGCTGCGCTCACCCGTATTTTTAAAAACGGGGCCGGGACAATCCCGGTGTTTCACAGACGTTTCAGGCTTCGAGCAGAGCCGGGCGCATTTTCGGCGCGCCTTTGACGCCTGGCAGCGCGGTCAGATCGACCAGCATCCGCTCGACAATCGACGCCTGCGGCAAGACCGTTCCGAAAAAACGGGTAGTCACGCTGTCTTCTATAAGAATTGTGGGGAAATTCTCAACGTCAAGGTCGTCGAAACGGTCGGCGTGAGTCTCGATATCGATCCATGCGAAGCAGATATCCGGATGCCTGTCCGCGAGCGTGTCAAAGGCGGTGCGGTACTCGCGGCAGGTCCCGCACCATTCCGCACACAAACACGCAACGAAAAGCGTCTCGCTGTCGTTCACGAGCTCGGCGATCCGTTTCGCGTCGGTGTCCAGGTTCAGCGCGGGCATGGCGGTTTCCTTCGGTATTGCATGGGTTATTTGGCGCGAATGTAGCACGAGGCGTCACCCGTTGCGCGCCGCGCGGACGTACCGGCCGCCGGGTAGCGCACAGAGTTCGCCCGCCAGTTCGAGCCGCAGGAGCGTGCTTTGCAGCAGCGTGTCGTCCATGTCGGTGCGTTCGGCCAGGATTTCAAGCGTGGCGGGCGCGTGGCCGAGCGCGTCGAGCAGGCGTCTGGCTTCCGCTGGCACTGGCGTCCCGCTTTCTGGCAGGGTTTCGTCCTCTGCGGGAGACGGCTTCGCGACTGCCCGGAGCGGTGGCGGCTGCACCGGAGCGGGCGGCGGCGGAGCGGCAAACCCAAGCTCTTCAAGCACCTCTTCCGGCGTTTCGACGAGTTTCGCGCCCTGTTTGATCATCCGATGGCAGCCGCGCGCGAGCGGCGCGTGGATGGAACCCGGAATCGCGAACACGTCGCGCCCCATCTCGTTCGCGAACCGTGCCGTAATCAGCGAGCCGGAGCGCATCGCCGCCTCGACGACCAGCACGCCGCCGACGAGCCCCGCGATCAGCCGGTTACGCTGCGGAAAATTGGCGGACCGGGCGGGCGTGCCGAGCGGCCATTCCGACACGAGCGCGCCGTGTCCGGCAATCTGGTGCGCGAGAGCGTGATGCGAGCTGGGGTAGACGAGGTCCGCGCCCGTGCCGATGACGGCGACCGTGCTGCCACGCCCTTGAAGCGCGCCGCGGTGCGCCGCGCCATCGACGCCCGACGCAAGCCCCGACACCACGGTCAACCCCGCGTCCGAAAAGGCGCGGGCGAAGCGGGTCGCGTCTTCGATACCCTGCGGCGTCGCGCTGCGGCTTCCGACTACGGCGATACTGCGCGCGTGCAGCAGTTCGACCCGACCCTTTACATATAGCAGCGGCGGCGGATCGGGCATGGTCAGCAAGAGAGGCGGATAAGCGGGATCGTCGAGCGTGACGAGCGCGTTTCCGGGTGACTCGCGCCACGCCCGCACCGCGTCGAGCTGCGCGGGAAAGTCCGCGGACGGCGGCGCGAGCGCGGCTCGGGCGGTGGCTTCATCGATGACTTCGGCGAGTGCCGCGAATGTCTGCGATAGCACGGCTTCGGGTAGCCCGAAGGCTGCGAGCAAACGGCGAAGGGCGGTCGGGTTCAGACCCGGCGCCGTCGAAAGCCGCAACCAGGCGGCGAGTTCCTGGTCTGTCAGGGGAAGCGTCTGCATGACTGGCGTCCTCGCGCACGGCAACCGGCCTTTCAGTCGCCATGCTAAAATTTTCATCATCCGAAATATTCCGAAACCACTGCTGCGCCGCGCCCGCGCGAGCCTGCGGACATGCGCTCGAACGTCGAACTGGCGTTGAATCAACACGGTTCGGCCACTATCTATCCTGTGCGTGTCGCGCCTTGCGAACAACCTGGCCGAATGGCCAATCGCGCGACTTGTTCAACCGCGTCGGCGCCCAATCAATTTCAGGACCATGGCTTTACTTAACATCCTCAACTACCCGGACAAGCGTCTGCACAAGGTCGCGAAGCCGGTTGAAAAGGTCAATGACCGTATCCGCAAGCTCGTCGCCGACATGGCCGAGACGATGTACGCCGCGCCCGGCGTGGGCCTCGCCGCGACGCAGGTGGACGTGCATGAGCGCGTGATCGTGATCGACGTATCCGATGCGCACGACGAACTGCGCGCGTTCATCAACCCCGAGATCATCTGGTCGAGCGACGAGAGAAAGATCCACGAAGAAGGCTGTCTCTCCGTGCCGGGCATCTATGACAACGTCGAGCGCGCCGAGCAGGTGCGCGTGCGCGCGCTGAACGAGAAGGGCGAAACGTTCGAACTGGATTGCGAAGGGTTGCTCGCCGTCTGCATCCAGCATGAAATGGATCACCTGATGGGCAAGGTGTTCGTCGAGTATCTGTCGCCGCTCAAGCAGACGCGTATCAAGAGCAAGATGAAAAAGCTCGCGCACGCGATGTAACGCGCTTTCCGACCGCTTCCGCTATCAGCACATGAGTCATTCGTTGCGCGTCATCTTCGCCGGCACGCCGGAATTCGCCGCCGCGGCACTCGCCGCGATCCACGAGGCCGGTTTTCCCGTGCCGCTTATCCTGACCCAGCCGGACCGGCCGGCGGGCCGCGGCATGAAATTGCAGGCAAGCCCGGTCAAGCGTTACGCGCAGGAGCACGGCATCGAGGTCGCGCAGCCGCCTTCGCTGCGCCGTAACGGCAAATTCCCGGCGGAAGCCGCGGCCGCCATCGACCAGCTGCGCGCCACCCCACACGACGTCATGGTCGTGGCCGCCTACGGCCTGCTGCTGCCGCAGGAAGTGCTCGACATCGCACCGCACGGCTGCATCAACATTCACGCTTCGCTGCTGCCGCGCTGGCGCGGCGCGGCGCCGATTCACCGCGCAATCGAAGCGGGCGACGCCGAAACGGGCATCACGCTGATGCAGATGGACGCGGGCCTCGACACGGGCGCGATGATTTCCGAAGTCCGCACTCCGATCCACGACACCGACACAACAGCGACGCTGCACGACCGTCTCGCCGAAACGGGCGCGAAGCTGATCGTCGACGCGCTGATCGAACTGGAGCGCAGCGGCAAGCTCGGCGCGACGCCACAGCCCGCCGACGGCGCTACCTACGCCGAAAAAATCGGCAAGCAGGAAGCGGCGCTGGACTTTCGACGGCCGGCGGTCGAGCTCGCGCGCCAGGTTCGCGCGTTCGACCCGTTCCCCGGCGGCGCGGCGACGCTCGACGGCTCAGTGCTGAAAATCTGGTCCGCCATGTCGATTGACGCTCCGCGCCAGGCCGAACCTGGCACGATCGTCGAGATTTCGCCCGAAGGCGTCGTCGTGGCATGCGGCGACGGCGCGTTGCGCATCACGCAACTGCAGAAACCGGGCGGCAAACGCCTGCCGGTGCGCGATTTCCTTGCCGGTTCGACGCTCGCCACGGGCCAGCGGTTCGACCTCACGCAATCACAGTAACGGCGCGTGTTCCGTCGCACCATCTGCCGTTCGGCCAGGGCGCGCCGCGTTCGTGCGGCGCGTTAAAATCTTCGGTGCAACTCTGCCTGAAGAGGATTTCATGTTCGGCATCACCCATTTCGAGTTTTTCGTCGTCGCTGTCTTTCTGCTCAACGTCACGCCCGGGCCCGACACGGCCTATATCGTCGGCCGAAGCGTCGCGCAGGGGCGCGGCGCGGGGCTGATGTCGGCGCTCGGCATCTCGGCCGGTTGCTGCGTCCATTCGCTCGCGTGCGCATTCGGGCTGACCGCGCTGCTGGCCGCCTCGGCCACGGCTTTCACCGTGATCAAGTTCGTCGGCGCGATCTATCTCGTGTATCTCGGCGTGCGCCTCCTTCTGGTCAAGCCCGAAGCAGGTCAGGCCACGGGTGAAACGCGCGCGCCCGGCGCGCCGAAGTCGTTGCGCCAGCTTTTCATGCAGGGTTTCTGGACCAATGTGCTGAATCCGAAGGTCGTGCTGTTCTTCGTGTCGTTTTTCCCGCAGTTCGTGTCCGCCGACAGCAACAACAAGATCCTGGCGTTCCTCACCCTCGGCGTCGTGTTCGTCGTGATGAGCATGGCGTGGAACAGCTTTGTCGCGTGGGTTGCGGGCAGCGTCACGCGCCGGTTCTCCGGCAAGCCCGGCGTCAAGAAGTGGCTGGACCGCACTGTCGGCAGCGCATTTGTCGGGCTTGGAATCAGACTCGCCACGGCAACGCGGTGATTGAATTTTTCGCGCTCGCCCATATCTAACAAATTGCTTACAATCATTCGCCGCGAACAGGCGGCACGGATATAGAACCGCGTGGCGGGCAAGGAGTCTTTGAAATGTTCAACTGGGTGAAAACCGCGATGCTGATGGCCGCGATCACGGCACTCTTCATCGTGATCGGCGGCATGATCGGCGGCCAGCGCGGCATGATGCTCGCGTTGCTGATCGCGCTCGGGATGAATTTCTTCTCGTACTGGTTTTCGGACAAGATGGTCCTGCGCATGTACAACGCGCAGGAAGTCGACGAAACGAGCGCGCCGCAGTTCTACCGGATGGTGCGCGAACTTTCGACGCGCGCCAATCTGCCGATGCCGCGCGTCTACCTGATCGATGAAGACCAGCCGAATGCCTTCGCAACGGGCCGCAATCCGGAACACGCGGCCGTCGCCGCGACGACAGGCATTCTGCGCGTGCTGTCTGAGCGCGAAATGCGCGGCGTGATGGCGCACGAACTGGCGCACGTGAAGCACCGCGACATTCTGATCTCGACTATTTCGGCGACGATGGCGGGCGCGATTTCGGCGCTCGCGAACTTCGCGATGTTCTTCGGCGGGCGTGACGAGAACGGCCGTCCGTCGAATCCGATCGCGAGTATCGCCGTCGCACTGCTTGCGCCTATCGCGGGCGCGCTGATCCAGATGGCGATTTCCCGCGCGCGTGAATTCGAAGCGGACCGTGGCGGCGCGCAGATTTCGGGCGACCCGCAGGCACTTGCGTCGGCGCTGGACAAGATTCATCGCTACGCGAACGGCATCCCGTTCCCGACGGCCGAGGCACACCCGGCCACCGCCCAGATGATGATCATGAATCCGCTGTCGGGCGGCGGCATCGCGAACCTGTTTTCGACGCACCCGGCCACGGAGGAGCGCATTGCGCGTCTGATGGAGATGGCGCGCACGGGACGTTTCGACTAAGCGGGCAGGTCGGCTTCGGCCGGACTTTCGCGGCAGCATCGCAAAGGGGCGAGTTCAACTCGCCCCTTTTTCCTTTCAAATTCGAATCGCACGGCCTTGTGCCGCCGGCCCTCGACCCGTGTCACGCTACAATGTGGCGTTTGCGCGACACTGTCCATGCGCGCCCGTTTTTCGCCTCTTAATGACCCGAAAGCCTTCCAAGCCTGCTTCGCCGCAGCGTTCGCGCGACTCCCGTCTGACGGCGCTGCATCTGGCACCCGAGTCCCTCGGCTTCGCGCTCGACTCTGCGGCGCAAGCCATTGGCGCCGTGCGCCAGGGCGCGGCGCTGCCGGCCGCATTGCAGTCGATCTTCATGTCGTTGCCGGAAAGCGTCGCGACGGCGTCGCGCGGCGCCGTGCAGGACATCGCATACCGGACGATGCGCCGACTCGGCACAGCCGAATGGCTGGTCGCGAAACTCGTGCGCAAGGCACCGCCTCCGCATATCGCGCATGTGCTGGCGTGCGCGCTCGCATTGCTGGCCGATGAAGAGAGCGATGCAGCCTACGCGCCTTTCACGGTCGTCGATCAGGCCGTGGAAGCGATTGGCGCGCGGCGCGAGATCGCGTTCGCGAAAGGGCTGGTCAACGCAGTCCTGCGCAACTTCTTGCGCGAGCGCGAGGCGTTGCTGGCCGATGCACAGAACAACGCTGTCGCTCACTGGAATTACCCAGTCTGGTGGATCGACGCCGTACGCAACGCATGGCCCGACGCATGGCAGGACATGCTTGCCGCGGGCAACAGCCAGGGTCCGCTGACGCTGCGCGTGAACGCGCGCCGCTCCACCGTCGATGCATACCTGCAAACGTTGCGCGAGCATCAGACCGCCGCGACTCAGGTGGGCGACCATGCCGTGCGTCTCGACACGCCGATGCCCGTCGATCGCATTCCCGGTTTCAGCGAAGGCGTTGTCTCCGTGCAGGACGCCGGTGCGCAACTGGCCGCGCAGTTGCTCGGCGTGCGCGACGGCATGCGCGTGCTGGATGCATGCGCGGCACCTGGCGGCAAGACGGGCCATCTGCTCGAACTCGCCGATATCGATCTGATCGCGCTCGAAAGCGACGCGACGCGCGCACGACGCATCGGCGAAAACCTGCAGCGTTTGGGTTTGGACGCGCATGTGCGGGTCGGTGATGCGGGCAATCCCGCGCAATGGCACCACGCCGCCGATCAACCCTTCGATCGCATTCTCGCCGACGTGCCCTGCTCGGCTTCGGGCATCGTGCGCCGTCATCCGGACATTCGCTGGCTGCGCCGCGCGTCGGACATTCCCGCGCTCGTCGAAGAACAGCGCCGCATTCTCGAAGCGCTGTGGCCGCTTGTCAAAACGGGCGGCGAGTTGTTGTACGTTACCTGCTCGATCTTTCCCGAAGAAGGCGAGTTGCAGGCTCAGTGGTTTGGAAACCAGCACGCGGATGCGGTACGATTGGACGCGCCGGGGCAACTGCTCCCAGCAGTCGCCCGCGCGCCCGCCGACGTATCGGCTGGCTCCCGCGCCGGACAAAGCACTGGTTCGAGCTTAGACCACGACGGATTCTTCTACGCGCGCTTTCAGAAACGGTGATCATCAAACGCTTTCTTCCGCTTCGGCTCGTGGCCGCGCTCTGGATTGCGCTGGCCCTTTGCCTCACGGCAGCCGGGCCGGCGCGAGCCGAATCGATCGCCGTGCAGCGTGCGTCTCTGCAATCCGACGGCAGCGGCTGGAGCCTCGATGCGCGTTTCGAGTTCGAGTTGAACAGCAATCTCGAAGACGCCGTCAACAAAGGCATACCGGTTTACTTCACGACGGACTTCGAACTGAGCCGACCACGCTGGTACTGGTTCGACGAACAGCCGGTGAGCGTCTCGCAAAGCATCCGGCTTTCTTTCCAGCCGCTCACGCGCGAGTACCGTGTATCGACGGGCGGTCTGCAGCTCGGCTTCGCGTCGCTGAACGAGGCGCTGTCCGTGATCAAGCATGTCACGTCATGGCATGTGATCGATCGCAATCAGGTTCATCCGGGAGAAACGTACACTGCATCGGTGCGCATGCAGCTCGATATCGCATTGATGCCCAAGCCGTTCCAGATCGACGCGGTCAACAACCGCGACTGGAACCTCGCTTCCGACTGGAAGCGCTTTACCTTCACGGTGACCGAACGTGCTAAATAAAGTACGCCGCGCCACCAGTGTCGGCAGCCTCGTCCTGCGGGTGCTGGTGTCGACGGTGGCCGTCACGGCCGTCCTGCTGCTCGTGCTGCTCGCAACCGCGAGTGCGAATACTGAGTTCTTCGATCGCTACTACGGCTGGCTCTACGCGGCCAACGTGGTTGTCGCGCTGATCTTCATGCTGATCGTCGCGGTGCTCGTCGTCATCATCGTCACGCGATTGCGCAAGGGCAAGTTCGGCACGCGGCTGCTGGCGAAGCTCGCGTTCTTCTTCGCGCTGGTCGGCGTCGTGCCGGGCGGCATCATCTACATCGTGTCGTATCAGTTCGTGTCGCGCAGTATCGAGTCGTGGTTCGATGTGAATGTCGAAACCGCGTTGACCTCCGGGCTGAATCTCGGACGCGGCATGCTCGACGCGTCGCTGTCCGATCTGCAAACCAAAGGCCGCCTGATGGCCGAGCAGCTCGCGAGCGCGGATTCCGCCGGCACGACGCTCACGCTGTTGCGTTTGCGCGATCAGTTCGGCGTGCAGGATGCGACGATCGTCGAGCCGTCGCGCAGTATGTCGGGCCCGACGCCTGAGATGCACGTGGTCGCGCAGGCGACCAGCAATTACGCGTCGCTGGTGCCGAGCGATCTGCCCACGCCGATCATGATCGAGCAGGCGCGTGGCCGCGGCTTTGCGTCGATCGAAGGCGAAGTGGATGGCGATCCGAAGGCGCGCGGCGCGAAGGGCGCATTGCGTCTGCGTATCGTGCAGCGCATTCCCGATGCCAACGCCTCGCAGTTGCAGCCGACCGAGCGCTTCCTGCAACTCACGCAGCCCGTGTCGCAATCATTGGCGCGCAACGCGGATGCCGTGCAGCGCGCGTATCGCGAATATCAGGAGAAAGCGATCGGGCGCACGGGCTTGCGCAAGATGTATATCGGCACGCTGACGCTCGCGCTGTTCCTCGCGACCTTCATCGCGATGATGCTGGCGCTCGCACTCGGCAATCAGCTCGCGCGGCCGCTGTTCCTGCTCGCGCAGGGCACGAAGGAAGTGACGGAAGGCGACTACACGCCAAAGCGCGAGATCAAGTCGCGCGATGAGCTCGGCTTCCTCACGCAGTCGTTCAACGCGATGACACGGCAGTTGTCTGAAGCACGCGCAGCCGTCGAAGCGAACCGCGTTGCGCTCGAACATTCGAAGGCGTACCTCGAAAGCATTCTTGCGAACCTGACAGCGGGCGTGTTCGTGTTCGACCGGCAGTTCCGCCTGACCACGGCCAATCGCGGCGCGGAACGTATCTTCGGTCAGCCGTTCGCGTCGCTGTTCGGTTCGTCGCTGGATCGCATCAGCGTGTTGAGCGAATTCGGCGCGATGGTGCGCAAGGCGTTCGCGGATCTCGAAGCGGCAGGTGGCGGCGATCAGGACGACACCGGACACTGGCAGCAGCAGATGTCGCTGCAGGTTCCGGGCGAATCCGATCCGCTGACGCTGCTCGTGCGCGGCGCGCGGCTGGTGTCGGCGGCGGGCAGCGACAGTGACGATGAAGAGACGTCCGGCTACGTTGTCGTGTTCGACGATATTTCCGACGTGATCTCCGCGCAGCGTTCGATCGCATGGGGCGAAGTCGCGCGGCGTCTCGCGCACGAGATCAAGAATCCTCTTACGCCGATCCAGCTTTCGGCGGAGCGCTTGCAGATGAAGCTTACTGACAAGCTCTCGCCATCGGATGCAGACGTATTGAAACGCGGTGCCACTACAATCGTGAATCAGGTCGCCGCGATGAAGCAGATGGTCGACGATTTCCGCGACTACGCGCGCACGCCGCCTGCCGTGCTTTCGAATCTGCAATTGAACGAACTGGTCAGCGAAGTGCTGACGCTGTACGGAATCGAAGAAGGCAAGACGCCGATTGTCGTCGAATTGGCGGACTTGCCCGTTATACGTGGTGACGCGACGCAATTGCGTCAGGTGATCCATAACCTGCTGCAGAACGCACAGGACGCTGTCGCCGATATCGGGCAACCGCGTGTGTTGCTCGAGACGAGGACAGTAGAATATGGCGATCCCGATGCAGAGGGCAAAGTGAGCGTCGCGGTGCGATTGACCGTGTCGGACAACGGTCCGGGCTTCTCCGCGCGCATCCTCACGCGCGCGTTCGAACCTTACGTGACGACCAAGGCCAAAGGAACAGGTCTTGGACTCGCCATGGTCAAGAAGATCGTCGATGAACACGGCGCACGAATCGACATTCGCAACCGCCTGAAAGCGGGCGATGTGATCGAAGGCGCGCAAATTTCGATCCTCTTCCTACAACTCGCAGACAACAAGGCTGCGGCGCCTGGAAGCGGGCCGCAGGCGGCGCACGGCAGTGGCGGTGCATCGCAGGGAAAGACAAAAGCAACAGTGCAGACAAGGGCAGCTTAAATGGCAACCATCCTGGTGGTAGATGATGAAATGGGCATCCGGGAATTGCTCTCGGAGATCCTGAGCGACGAAGGGCATGTCGTGGAGGTCGCGGAGAACGCGCAGGAGGCGCGCGACTACCGGCAACGCCAGGCACCCGATCTGGTGCTGCTCGACATCTGGATGCCCGATACCGATGGCGTCACGTTGCTCAAGGAATGGGCCGCGCAAGCGCTACTCACGATGCCCGTCATCATGATGTCGGGTCACGCGACTATCGATACGGCGGTCGAAGCGACCAAGATCGGCGCGCTCAACTTCCTTGAAAAGCCGATCGCGCTGCAGAAGCTGCTGAAGGCCGTCGAGCAGGGACTCGCACGCGGCAGCGCGGCGCCCGCGGCGGGCGGCGTGGCAGCGAAGCCGGCGATGGCGACGAATGCTTCGGCGGTGGCATCGGCGGCTGCGCTGCCGATGATGTCGGCGGACAGTCTTAGCGGCGGCATGCTGTCCGCGCAGACGGCGTCGATTTCATTCGACATTCCGCTGCGCGACGCCCGCGATGCCTTCGAGCGCGCGTACTTCGAGTATCACCTCGCGCGCGAGAACGGCAGCATGACGCGCGTCGCGGAAAAGACGGGGCTCGAGCGGACGCATTTGTATCGCAAGCTCAAGCAGCTGGGCGTCGATCTCGGCAAGAACAAGGGCGAATAAACGCCGCTCAAGTTTTTTTCGGGAGGGGCTTGAGAAAGCGAAAAGTGCTTGCTATACTCTCGCTTCTTCGTTGGCCCGGTAGCTCAGTTGGTAGAGCAGCGGATTGAAAATCCGCGTGTCGGTGGTTCGATTCCGCCCCAGGCCACCAGGATTCAGCCCCAGGAAATCGCAAGATTCCTGGGGCTTTTCCTATTTGCGGGCAAGATGTCGTTCGCTGCGTGGGATGAGCGGTGCAGCGGCCGCGAGCGAGCCTCGGCTGCGCATGATAAAATCCCACTGTATCAAGGACTTGCCACGTGTTCTTCGCAAGTCCTTTTTCGTTTCAGGTCCAAGGCATCGTGTAGCGTGAAACGCTCTGGCGGACGATCAACGGTATAAGCCACAGCAGATTGGCGCGCGAAAGCCGCCGCCTATACTGCTTGAGCCAGTGTCCGTGCCGGCCCGCGCCGAAGGTCTCAAACAGGTCGCGAAGCCGGCGCGCGAGTCGCCGCTTGCGCGCGGCCGCTGGCGCACGCAATCAACCTACACGGAGTTTCACGGTGACCCGTAAAGACGCCAAAAGTAGCGCGCTGGTGCTGTTTTCCGGTGGCCAGGATTCGGCCACGTGTCTCGCCTGGGCGCTGGATCGATATGAAACGGTCGAAACGCTGGGTTTCGACTACGGCCAGCGGCATCGCGTCGAACTCGAATGCCGCGAGGGATTTCGCAGCGCCGTGGCGCGCACGTTCCCCGAGTGGGGTGAGCGGCTCGGCGACGATCACATGATCGATCTGTCAGTGCTCGGCTCCATCAGCGATACCGCGATGACGCGCGAGATCGAGATCCACGCAGCGTCGAACGGTCTGCCGAATACGTTCGTGCCCGGCCGCAACCTGATGTTCATGACGATCGCGGCGGCCATTGCGTATCGTCGCGGATTGCGCGTGCTGGTCGGCGGCATGTGCGAGACGGATTTCTCCGGCTACCCGGATTGCCGCGACGACACGATGAAAGCGCTGCAAGTCGCGCTGAACCTCGGCATGGACAGCCGCTTCGTGCTGGAGACGCCGCTGATGTGGATCGACAAGGCCGACACTTGGCGCCTCGCGCATGAGCTGGGCGGCGAAGAACTGGTCGAGCTGATTCGCGTCGAGACGCACACGTGTTATCTCGGCGAGCGCGCGGAACTGCATGCGTGGGGCTTCGGTTGTGGCGAGTGCCCGGCGTGCCGCTTGCGCAAGCGCGGTTACGAGGCGTATCTAAACGGCGAACAGGTCACGGAACCCGCTTGAGCGGCTTATACAAGCAACAGCACGCGGCACAAGCGCACATCAACAGAGCTTCACGGAGCATCGGGCAGAAAGCAGCATGACGTACGCGGTCAAGGAAATCTTCTACACGTTGCAGGGCGAGGGCGCGAACGCCGGACGTCCGGCCGTGTTTTGCCGGTTCGCCGGATGCAACCTGTGGTCGGGCCGCGAAGAAGATCGCGCCGACGCGGTGTGCCAGTTCTGCGATACCGACTTCGTCGGCACCGACGGCGAGAACGGCGGCAAATTCCGCACGCCCGAAGAACTGGCGGCGAAGATTGCCTCGTTGTGGCCCGAAGGTGAGGGCCAGCGTTTTGTGGTGTGTACGGGCGGCGAGCCGATGCTGCAGATCGACCAGCCGCTCGTCGATGCATTGCACGCACAAGGCTTTGAAATCGCCATCGAAACGAACGGCTCGCTGCCGGTGCTCGACACGATCGACTGGATCTGCGTGAGCCCGAAGGCCGACGCACCGCTCGTGCAGACCAAGGGCAACGAACTGAAAGTAGTCGTGCCGCAAGAAAACCAGCGTCTCGCCGACTATGCGAAGCTCGACTTCGACTATTTTCTCGTCCAGCCGATGGACGGCCCGTCGCGCGATATCAACACGAAGCTCGCCATCGACTGGTGCAAGCGTCATCCACAATGGCGGCTGTCGATGCAGACTCACAAGTACCTGAACATTCCCTGATTTGCCGTGCTGACGATTACACGAAAACTCGAATTCGACGCGGGTCACCGCATTCCCGATCACCGCAGCCAGTGCCGTAATCTGCACGGTCATCGCTATGTGCTCGAAATCACGCTGCAAGGCGATCTCGTCGAAACGGAAGGCGCGCCGGATCGCGGCATGGTGATGGATTTCGCGGACGTGAAGGCGCTCGCGAACGAGCACCTCGTCGACAAGTGGGATCACGCGTTTCTCGTCTATGAAGGCGATACGCAGGTGCGCGGCTTTCTCGAATCGATGGCGGGCCACAAGACGATCGTGCTCGACCGCATTCCGACCGTCGAAAACCTCGCCGCCGTCGCGTTCGACATTCTCGCGAACGTCTACGACGCGCACTATGGCGTCAATCTGCGGCTGCATAAGGTGCGTCTCTATGAGACGCCTAATTGCTGGGCCGACGTTGTCCGCGACTAAACGGGTTATTGTCACGGTATGATCGTTTCGATAACCACACGGAGCGAGACATGCCGGTCACCGCGCTACGCTGCGGGCTCGACGCCCGCCACCATCCTCTAGTTGTTGACGTCGGCCTTTCGGGCCGCGTCGTCTTTTGCTCCAGCCGGATTGCGGCTGCGCCTCGCATCGACGGAGGCGCGCGATGAGCACGTTCACGAATCCCCTCAAGCTGCGTCTCAAGGACCCGGACCCGCTGTTCGGCTTGTGGCTCTCGCTGGGCAGCGATAGCGCGGCGGAAGCGCTCGCGCACGCTGGTTTCGACTGGCTGCTGATCGACATGGAGCATGCGCCCAACGACAGCAGCGACGTCACCGGACAACTGCGCGCGATTGCTGCGGCGCATCTGCCGACCGAGCCCGTCGTGCGTCTGCCCGCCGTCGAGCCGTGGCTCGTCAAGCGCGTGCTCGATGCGGGCGCTCGTACGCTGATGTTTCCGAACATCGAGACGGCCGATGAAGCGGCCCATGCCGTTCGCCTGACGCAATACGCGACAGCCGATGCGCCGGACGGTCTGCGCGGCGTCGCCGGCGCTGTGCGCGCTGCGGCTTATGGCATGCGGCGCGATTATCTGCAGAACGCGAACGCGCAGATCGCGAACATCGTGCAGATCGAATCGCAACACGCGCTCGCGAATCTGGAGCAGATCGCGGCGACGCGAGGTGTCGATTGCCTGTTCGTCGGGCCGGCGGACCTCGCGGCAAGCCTCGGTCATCTCGGCGACTCGAAACACCCTGAAGTGCAGGACGCGATGAAGCATATTCTGGACGTCGCGCATCGTGCGCGTGTCGCGACGGGCATCTTCGCGATGGACGTCGCGAGCGCGCGGCAATACCGGTCGGAAGGCTTTCGCTTCATCGCGCTGGCCGCCGATGTGATGTGGCTGTTGCGCACCACGCGACAGGCACTGCAGGAGGCTCGGTCATGAAGCTGTTGTCGTTACGCGCGATGCGCATTGCAACTCGTGCCATCGTGCTGACCGCTCTGACGGCGGGTGCGGCGGCACACGCGCAGAGTAAGACGCCACCCGCGTCGGATATGGAAACGCAGACGGCCGTCGCCGATTACAACGCAGGCAACTTCACGTCTGCGCTCGCCGAGTTTCGCAAGGCCGCGCAGCGCGGCAGCCGCCTCGCCGAGTTCAACTACGCGATGATGCTGCTCAACGGCGAGGGCGGTCCTGCGAATGTCGAAGAAGGCAAGAAGTGGCTGCGCAAAGCCGCCGACGCGAACATGTCGCACGCGCAATACGTGTACGGCAAGATGTACGACGATGGCGAGTTCGTCGGGCGTGATCCGGCGGAAGCGCATCAATGGTTTCTGAAGGCTGCGCAGCAAGGGCATATCCAGGCCGAGCTGGCGCTGGCGAACCAGTTTCTCGATGGGCGCGGCACCGCACGTGACAACCAGCAGGCGTTCTACTGGTACAAGAAGGCGGCCGAGGGCGGCGACATGACCGCGCAGTACGTGACGGGCTCGTTCTATGAGCGCGGCGGCGATGGCGTGACGCAGAACCTGAACGTCGCGCGGGCCTATTACGCGGCTGCGGCCGCGCAAGGCGACCCGGCGGCGCGGCTCAAGTATCAGCAGCTCAGCACCCAGTTACGCGAATCGCACGAAGCGAAGCCGCAATGAAAAACGGCGCCTGAGAATTTCAGGCGCCGTTTTGTTTTGCGTGTCCGTATTGTTGTCGATGCTGACAGGTCAGCTTTGCATCAAACGCTTCTGTCGCGCGACGCTCATGATGAGCCCGATCGCGAAGCCGAGCGTCGTCAGCGCGGTGCCGCCGTAGCTCATGAACGGCAACGGCACGCCGACCACGGGAAGAATCCCGCTCACCATCCCGATGTTCACGAACGCGTAGGTGAAGAACGCCATCGTCAGCGAGCCGGCCAGTAATCGGCCGAATAGCGTCGCGCCGTTCGCCGCGATGTACAGGCCGCGCGCGATCAGCGCCATATAGAGCGTCAGCAATACAAGGCCGCCGGCCAGGCCGAACTCCTCTGAGAACACCGCGAAGATGAAGTCAGTGTGCTTCTCGGGAATGAACTCGAGATGCGCCTGCGTGCCCTTCAACCAGCCCTTGCCGAGCGGGCCGCCCGAGCCGATCGCGATCACGGCCTGAATGGTGTGGAAGCCTTTGCCCAACGGGTCGGACGTCGGATCGAGCAGCGTGCAGATGCGGTGCTTCTGGTAGTCGTGCATCAGCGGCCATTGCACTTCAGGCTGGCAGATCTTGTCCTGGAACGTCGCAATCGCGCCGACGGCAATCACGCCCGCAATCAGCACAGGGACGATCAGCTTGAAACTGAGCCCCGCGAAATAGATGACGAAGAACCCCGACGCGAACACGAGCACGGCCGTGCCGAGGTCGGGCTGTTTCGCGATCAGCCCGACGGGCACCGCGAGAATCAGCATGCCGACGATGTAATCCCACCAGCGGATGTTGCCTTCGCGGCGCTGGTAGTACCACGCGAGCATCAGCGGCGTCGCGATCTTGAGAATCTCCGATGGCTGGATCACCACACCAACGTTGATCCAGCGCTTGGCGCCCTTGCGCGTGAGGCCGAATAGCGCCACGGCAATCAGTAACGCGACCCCGAATGTGTAGAGCGGGACGGCGAAGCGCATCAGCGTCGTGGGCGGGATGTTGGCCAGCACCCACATCAGCGCGAACGTCAGGATGATGTTGCGCAGCTGGTCTTCGACGCGGCCGGGCACGTCGAGGCTCGCGCTGTACAGCGTCACGATACCGACGCACAGCAGCAGAAACACGATCAGTGCGAGCGGGCGATCGAAGCCCGCGAACATCTTCTTGAAGCGTTCGAGCCAGGCGCGCTTGTCGATTTGCATGCCTTTCTCCTTACTCGTCGATGCCGCCGGAAACGGGACCGCGCGGCACGGCCTGCGATTCCTCGTTACGCGACGGCGCGGCGGCGACCGGCCGCGATTCGCTGGCCGGACGGGGTTTGCGTGGGGACTTGCGGGCGTCGGACGCCTTGACGGGTGCCGCAGCCGTGGTTGCTGCCGTGTCAGATGCAGCGGGCGACGGCGCGACTGTGGCCGACGCGACGCGCGGCGCCTTGGCCGGCTTCGATGCCGAAGCGGCTCGCGGCGCCGCAGCTGACGAAGCGACAGGCGCCGAAGCCGAAGCTGCGCCCGACGCCGCGACGGCGCCGGATGCATCCGACGCAGGCGCCGCATGCGGCGTCGGTGCGCCCGCGGGCAACGGCAGTGGCTTGAAGCCAGCCGCGACGGCGACAGGCTGAATGTCGCCGGTGGGCGCTACCGGCGCGCTACCGATGACGGGCGCCGACGTTTCCTCCGTCGCCGATGCAGCCGCCACGACGGCTGCCTGCTCGACGCCCGGTTTCATGCGGTCGACTAGGTAATAGTCGAGCACCCGCCGCGCGATCGGGCCCGCCGCTTGCGCACCCCAGCCGCCGTTTTCGACGATCAGCGCGACCGCGATTTTCGGGTTGTCGGCAGGGGCAAACGCGATGAAGAGCGCGTGGTCGCGCAGATGTTCAGCGAGCGCGTGGCCGTGGTACTTCGCGCCTTGCAGCGAGAACACCTGCGCCGTCCCCGTCTTGCCCGCCGACACATACGCGGCATTGCGGAACACCTGATACGCAGTGCCCGACGGGTTCATCGTCACGTTTTCCATGCCACGCTTCACGACGTCGATATCGGACTGCTTCACGTCGATGCGTCCGTCGTCCTTCGGCACGGTAGCGCGCAGTGCCCGGGTGATCGGATTCTCGATCTCCTTCACAAGGTGCGGCTTCATCACCGTGCCGTTGTTCGCGAGCGTCGCCGTCGCATGCGCGAGTTGAAGAATCGTGTACGAGTTGTAGCCCTGGCCGATGCCGAGGCTGATCGTCTCGCCTTCGTACCAGCGTTGCTGTTCGGGCTTGCGATACGCCTTGCGCTTCCAGTCCGTCGAAGGCAGGATGCCGCGCGCTTCACCGGCGATGTCGATGCCCGTTATCTGGCCGAAGCCCCACGGCTTCATAAATCCGGCGATCGCGTTGACGCCGAGATCGTGCGCGAGCATGTAGAAGTAGGTGTCGTTCGACACCATGATCGCGCGATTCATGTCGATCCAGCCCTGACCCTGCGGCACGTCGTTGCGGAACGTGTGGCCGCCGAACGTGTACGAGCCCGGATCCTGGAAGCCCCATTGCGGCGTGCGCTTGTGCAGCGTCAGCGCGGCGAGCGCCATGAACGGCTTGTACGTCGAGCCGGGCGGATACGTGCCGTGTAGCGGACGATTCAGCAGCGGGTGATCGGGCGAGTTGTTCAGTTCGTCCCAGGTCTGCTGGTCGATGCCGTCGACAAACGAATTCGGATCGAAGCTCGGTGCGGACACGAACGCGAGCACGTCGCCCGTCGATGGCTCGATCGCGACGAGCGCGCCGCGGCGGCCCGCAAACGCCTGCTCGGCGACCTGCTGCAAGCCGATATCGAGCGACAGCACGAGGTTGTTGCCCGGTGTCGCCTGCGTGCGCGACAGCGTGCGCACCGGTCGCCCGCCCGCCGTCACTTCGACTTCTTCGAAGCCCGTCAGCCCGTGCAGCTCTGTCTCGTAGCTCTGCTCGACACCGATCTTGCCGATGTAGTCGGTGCCTTTGTAGTTGTTCGCGTCGAGGCGCGCGTCGTAGTGCTCGGGATCGCTGTCGTTCTGGTCGCTGGCGTCGTCGATCTTGTCCTGGTCGCGCTGCGAAATGCGCCCGATATAGCCGATTACATGCGCCGCCGTCGGTCCGAGCGGATATTGGCGGAACAGGCGCGCGCGCACTTCGACGCCAGGGAAGCGGAAACGCTGCGCTGTGAAGCGCGCGACTTCGTCGTCGGTGAGGCGCGTGCGGATCGGTAGGCTCTCGAAGTTCTTCGAGTCTTCCTGCAGTTTGCGGAAGCGGCGGCGGTCGCGCGCGTCGATACTGATGACGGTCGCGAGACTGTCGATTACGTTATCGAGCGTGTCGTTTAGCTTCGACGGCGTGATTTCCAGCGTGTAAGCCGAGTAGTTCTTGGCGAGTACGACGCCGTTGCGGTCGGTGATGATGCCGCGGTTCGGCACGATCGGCGCGACTGAGATGCGGTTTTCGTTGGCTTGCAGCGAGTATTTGCTGTAGTGCCAGACCTGCAGAAACAGGAAACGGAACGCGATCAGCCCGAAGCAGACGAACACGAACAGCCCCGCCGCCGCGACGCGCAGGCGGAATTTCGTGAGTTGCTGCTGGGTGTCCTTGAATTCGGTCATGCGGTTGGGCAGGAACTGCCGGTTATGCGGTTTGATTCAATTCGGCGGCGAGGCGCCGGTGCGCTGCCGGGTTTTGCGCTGCGTCGGCCGGTTGCGCAGCGCATTGCGTCGTCGAACGCTCGTGAAGGCGGCGAAAAGCCTGGCGCGTTCATCAGCGGACGGGCGGCGCGGGCGGTCAGATGGGCCGCGTATCGTCCGGATCGGCCGGACGGCGTTGCGGCATCAAAAGCAGAATGCTCGCGACGGGCCAGAGTGCTGCTTCGACGAACCCGTCGATCAGATAACCCCAGCCCGGAAACGACGCGCCCGTCAGCAGGCGGATCACGAACGGCACGAGTTGCGCGACGACGAGCAACGGCATCACAGCGAAAACCTGCACACCGATCGACATCCACAGCACGCGGCGGTGGATCGTGATCGCGCCGTACGACAACAGCGTGTAGGCGAGCGCGTGTTCGCCGAGCAGGCTGGCGTTATGCACGTCCATCAACAGACCGAGCATAAACGCGATACCCATGCCGACCTTGCGCGGCTGATGCACGTTCCAGAACAGCAGCACGAGCGCGACGAAATCGGGCACGCCGACCAGACGGCCCCACGGCATCATGTTCAGCAGGAACGCGGCGGCGAGGCTGAACGCGATGAAATAAGGATTGACGGGCTGCAGGATGTACTGCGGGCGATTCATTGCTTGGCCCCCTGATTTGCCCCTTGAGCGGCTTGAGGCTTCGCGCCCTTTTCAGCGGCCGGCTTCTTTTCGGTCGATGCCTTGCCAGCAGGCTTGGCCGACGATGCGACAGCCGGCGCAGCCGGTTTTGCCGCAGCCGCGGCCGCTGCAGGCGCCGATGCGGCGGCCGTCGGAGCAGACTTCGCGTCCTTCTCGCCTGACTTGCCCTTGTCCTGCGTTTTCGCGTTCTTCTTTTTCGCTTCCTTCGCGGCTGCGGCGGGATCGGGTTCGTCGGCGGGGCGCGGCGGCACGTTGTTCTCGTAGTGTAGGACAAGCAGGTCGCGAGCACCGCGCACAGGCGCGATGGGCTGGCAGATCACGCGCGCGAACGCCGTGTCCGCCTGCTTGTCGACGCGCACCACCTTCGCGACTGGCAGCCCCGGCGGATAGATGCCGTCGAGACCGCTCGTCACGAGTTCATCGCCGGCCAGCACATCGGCGCTGATCGGCACGAAACGCAGGTCGAGCGCGTCGCCCTTCGGCGTGCCGTAGATCACGCTGCGCAGGCCCGTGCGGACGATCTGCACGGGGACGGCCTGGTCCTTGTCGGTGAGCAGCGTCACTTCGGACTGCATCGGGAACACGCGCGTCACCTGGCCGATCACGCCGTCTTCATTGACGACGGGCGAACCGTCCCTGATGCCTTGCTGCGATCCGCGGCCGATCACGACCTTTTGCGTGAACGGATCGCGCGTGTCGTACTGGATTTCGGCGGGGATCGACTGCGTTGTCATCCGTTGTGACAGCTGCAGCAGATTACGCAGATGCGCGTTTTCCGCGTCGAGCTGGGCCGCCTGGTTGGCCTGCTGCGACAACTGCAGATTGCGTGTGCGCAACTTGTCGTTCTCACCGCGCAGCGACGCGCTGGTGACGGCGAGATCGGCGGCGCCCATGAAGATGTCGCGCGGCACCAGCGCCGCGCGCTGCAACGGATACAAGCCCGCGCCGAGCACGCCGCGAACGATCTCGAGCGTGCGGAATCGCGCGTCGGAAATGAGCAGGGCGAGCGCTACCAGCACGAAGAAGATAAGTCGTGCGAGAGCCGAGGGGCCTTGCTTGAATAGGGGCGGCGGACTGTATTCCATGGTCGCCGGGAGCGTGAGCGATTGGGTGAAACGGCGGCGCGCTAGGCGCGCGCCCAACGCACAAAGGCTGGCGGAGCCAGCCTTTCAGTGCGCGCTGCAGACATGGAGACTGGCAACCTTACTCGTACGAGAAGATGCTGCCGAGCTTGTCCATGCGTTCGAGCGCCATGCCCGAGCCACGCACGACGCACGTCAGCGGATCTTCTGCGACCAGCACGGGCAGGCCCGTTTCTTCCGCCAGCAGGCGGTCGAGGTCGCGCAGCAGTGCGCCACCGCCCGTCAGCATCATGCCGCGTTCGGCGATGTCGGCGCCGAGTTCCGGCGGCGTCTGTTCCAGCGCGATCTTCACCGACGACACGATCTGGTTCAGCGGATCGGTCAATGCTTCGAGAATTTCATTGCTCGAAATGGTGAAGCTGCGCGGAATGCCTTCCGACAGGTTACGGCCCTTCACTTCCATTTCCTTGACTTCCGAGCCCGGGAACGCGGAGCCGATTTCCTTCTTGATGGCTTCGGCCGTCTGTTCGCCGATCAGCATGCCGTAGTTGCGGCGGATGTAGTTGACGATCGCTTCGTCGAACTTGTCGCCGCCGACGCGCACCGAACCCTTGTACACGATGCCGCCCAGCGAGATCACGCCGACTTCCGTCGTGCCGCCGCCGATGTCGACGACCATCGAGCCCGTTGCTTCCGAAACCGGCAGACCCGCACCGATAGCAGCTGCCATCGGCTCTTCGATCAGGTAGACCTGCGATGCGCCCGCACCGTGTGCCGCTTCCTTGATGGCACGGCGCTCGACCTGGGTCGAACCGCACGGCACGCAGATGATGATGCGTGGCGACGGCGAGAACATGCGCGATTCGTGAGCCGTCTTGATGAACTGCTTGATCATCTGTTCGGTCACGGTGAAGTCGGCGATCACGCCGTCCTTCATCGGGCGGATCGCCTCGATGTTGCCCGGCACCTTGCCGAGCATCTGCTTTGCTTCCTTGCCGACTGCCTGAATGGTCTTCTTGCCATTCGGGCCGCCTTCCTGGCGAATCGAAACGACGGACGGCTCGTCGAGAACGATACCTTTGCCACGCATGTAGATAAGCGTGTTGGCCGTGCCGAGGTCAATGGCCAGATCGTTGGAGAAATAGCTGCGCAAAAAACCGAACATGCAAAATCCTGTCTCGCTGGGGGCCGGCCCTCGCATCGAAAGCGTAGGGCGGCAGCGGAAAAAAATTAGCAGCCTCATGTCCGGCCAAGTGCGCCGTAGGAAGCATGAAACTGCGAGGGAACGTACCGGAGGCTATCGCAAGGCAGCCGAACTGTCGTTCAGCGATCTCTGAAAATGTCAGAAAGCCCTTGGTAAGACGGTCCGGGTTTGGGTCGAACGCGTAATGATACCTTATAATTTTGCTTGATTTAAAGGAAACGAATGGCACTTTTTGCCTTCGCGGGCCCCAATTTCGAGGGCTTGCTCCAATGACCTAACCCGCTGTCGCAGCATCGTTTTTTCATCGTTGCGGCAGACTGCCACTTTTCCGGTGATCGCATGGCCCTGACTCTGACCGATGTGAAACGCATCGCCCACCTCGCACGGCTCGAACTGCCCGATGCCGACGCCGAGCACACGCTGACCCAGCTCAACGATTTCTTCGGCCTCGTCGAACAGATGCAGGCGGTGGATACAACGGGCATCGCGCCGCTCGCGCATCCCATCGAGCAGATCGAAGACGTGGCGCTGCGTCTGCGCAACGACGCGGTGACCGAAAACGTGAATCGCGATGATTACCAGCGTCCGGCGCCCGCGGTGCAGGACGGCCTGTATCTGGTGCCGAAGGTCATCGAGTAAGCGCCGCTTCAATGATTTAGCACAGGGTTGTGTGTCACGCGTGCGAATCTCGGCGCGCAGCACAACCCGCTCTGTTCGGCCCGGCCCGCCGGCGGGCGGCCGGAAGCCTTCACGGCGGCGCAGCGCGCCGTCGCGCTTTCCAGGAAAAACGCAATGCATGAAAAAAGCTTGACCGAACTGCGCGCCGCGCTCGACGCGAAGCAATGCTCCGCGGTCGAACTGGCGCAGACGTATCTGAAACGCATTGACGATCACAAGGCGCTGAACGCCTTCGTTCACGTCGATGCGCAACAGACGCTCGCGCAGGCGCAAGCCGCCGACGCGCTGATCGCCGCCGGCAACGCCGGTCCGCTGACGGGCCTGCCCATCGCGCACAAGGACGTGTTCGTCACGCGCAACTGGCGCTCCACGGCCGGCTCGAAGATGCTCGAAAACTATACGAGCCCGTTCGATGCAACGGTCGTCGAGCGGATCGCGCGCGCGGGCATGGTGTGCGTCGGCAAGACCAATATGGACGAATTCGCGATGGGTTCGTCGAACGAGAACTCGTACTTCGGCCCGGTGCAGAACCCGTGGGATCGCAAGGCCGTGCCGGGCGGCTCGTCGGGCGGTTCGGCGGCGGCTGTCGCCGCGCGCCTCGCGCCCGCCGCGACGGGCACGGACACGGGCGGTTCGATCCGCCAGCCGGCGTCGTTCACGGGCATTACGGGCATCAAGCCGACGTATGGCCGCGTGTCGCGTTACGGGATGATCGCGTTTGCGTCGTCGCTCGATCAGGGCGGTCCGCTGGCGCAGACGGCCGCCGACTGCGCGCTGCTGCTGAACGCAATGGGCGGCTTCGACGAGCGCGACTCGACGAGCCTCACGCACGATCACGAAAACTACACGCGCTATCTCGGCCAGACATGGTCGGGCGCAGGCAACGCGGCTGACAAGCCGCTCGCGGGCCTGCGCATCGGCTTGCCGAAGGAATACTTCGGCGCAGGCCTCTCCGACGACGTGCGCGCCTCCATCGACGCCGCGTTGAAGCAATACGAAGCGCTCGGCGCGACGCTCGTCGAAGTGTCGCTTCCGAAGACGGAACTGTCGATTCCCGTGTACTACGTGATCGCGCCGGCGGAAGCGTCGTCGAACCTGTCGCGTTTCGATGGCGTGCGCTACGGCCATCGCGCGGCCGAGTATCGCGATCTGCTCGACATGTATAAGAAGTCGCGCGCCGAAGGTTTCGGCCCCGAAGTGAAGCGCCGCATTCTGGTCGGCGCCTATGTGCTGTCGCACGGCTACTACGACGCCTACTACCTGCAGGCGCAGAAGATCCGCCGCATCATCGCGCAGGATTTCCAGGAAGCGTTCAAGCAGTGCGACGTGATCATGGGCCCGGTGGCGCCGTCGGTTGCGTGGGATATCGGCGCGAAGGGCGACGATCCCGTGCAGATGTATCTCGCGGATATCTACACGCTGTCGGTGAGCCTCGCCGGTTTGCCGGGCATGAGCGTGCCGTGCGGCTTCGGCGCGGGCGCGAATGCGCAGCGCCCCGTCGGCTTGCAGATCATCGGCAACTATTTCAACGAAGCACGCATGCTGCAAGTGGCGGACGCGTTCCAGCGCGTCACGGACTGGCATCGCAAGGCGCCGGCGGGAGTTTAAGCATGGCAACACAATGGGAAGTCGTTATCGGTCTCGAGACCCACGCGCAGTTGTCGACGGTCTCGAAGATTTTCTCGGGCGCGGCCACGCAGTTCGGCGCCGCGCCGAACACGCAGGCCTGCGCCGTCGATCTGGCGTTGCCGGGCGTGCTGCCCGTGATGAACCGGGGCGCTGTCGAGCGCGCGATCCAGTTCGGTCTCGCAATCGACGCAACGATCGCGCCGCGCAGCATCTTCGCGCGCAAGAATTATTTCTACCCTGATCTGCCGAAGGGCTATCAGATCAGCCAGTACGAAATCCCTGTCGTGCAGGGCGGTCAGATTACGATCCAGGTGCCCGCCAATGAAAAGGCCGGCAAGGAAGCGTATGAAAAGACCGTCAACCTGACACGCGCCCACCTCGAAGAAGATGCGGGCAAGTCGCTGCACGAAGACTTTGCGGGCATGACGGGCATCGACCTGAATCGCGCGGGCACGCCGCTGCTCGAAATCGTTACCGAGCCGGAAATGCGTAGCGCAGCGGAAGCGGTTGCGTATGCGAAGGCGTTGCACGGTCTCGTCGTGTGGCTCGGCATTTGCGACGGCAACATGCAGGAAGGCTCGTTCCGCTGCGACGCGAACGTGTCGGTGCGCCCCGTCGGCCAGAAGGAATTCGGCACGCGCGCCGAGATCAAGAACCTGAACTCGTTCCGCTTCCTCGAAGAAGCGATCCAGTACGAAGTGCGCCGTCAGATCGAACTGATCGAAGACGGCGGCACGGTGGTGCAGGAAACGCGTCTGTACGATCCCGACAAGCGCGAAACCCGTTCGATGCGCAGCAAGGAAGACGCGCACGATTACCGCTATTTCCCCGATCCCGATCTGATGCCGCTCGTAATCGATTCGTCGTGGGTCGAGCGCGTGCGGGGCGAACTGCCGGAACTGCCGGCGGCGATGCAGCAGCGCTTCGTCGAGCAATACGGTCTCACACCGTACGACGCAGGTGTCGTCACGTCGAGCAAGGCGATGGCCGCATACTACGAAGCCGTTGTCGCGAAGGTCGGTGCAGCGCAGGCGAAAGTCGCGGCGAACTGGCTGATGGGCGAAGTGTCGTCGCAACTCAACCGCGAAGACCTCGACATCGCGAACAGCCCGGTGTCGGCTGCGCAACTCGCGCTCGTTCTGCAACGCATCGCCGACGGCACGATCTCGAACAAGATCGCGAAGGAAATTTTCCTCGCGATCTGGGAAGAGAAAGCCACCGATGACACCGCCGCCGACCGCATCATCGAAGCGAAGGGTCTCAAGCAGATTTCGGATACGGGCGCGCTCGAAGCGATCATCGACGAAGTGCTCGCCGCGAACCAGAAGTCGGTCGAGGAATTCCGCGCGGGCAAGGAGAAGGCGTTCAACGCACTGATCGGCCAGGCGATGAAGGCGACCAAGGGCAAGGCGAATCCGCAGCAGGTCAACGAGCTGTTGAAGAAGAAGCTGGGCTGAGTGTCGTAGTGGTATCGGCTTTCGTGTGCGGCATGTCGTATGCGAGACCATGACGGGCTGTTGTCGCATCGAAAGTCGCGCAACGGCCCGTTTGCTTTTCCATTCGACGTGACTGCACGGCGCACAGGAGGAACAACGATGGCTAAGAAGAACGAGCTCGACGAATATCGCGTGCCCTTTTTCGACGGGAACGACAAGGCGAAGTTTTCACTCCCCAGCATCGATCCGTCCTCGAAGCCGTTTACGACGGGATCGAAAGATACCGACCGCGAACGGCTCGCCGAGATCGGCGCGGCGCTGGATGCTCAGCAGGAGCGCCTGCACGCGCAGCGCGTGCAGCGCGTTCTGCTCGTGCTGCAAGGCATGGACACGAGCGGCAAGGACGGCACGATCCGCGCGGTGTTTCATGAAGTCGATCCGCTTGGTCTGCGCATCGTGCCGTTCAAGGCGCCGACGCTCACCGAGCTTGCACACGACTTCCTGTGGCGCGTCCACTCGCAGGCGCCCGCCGCCGGCGAACTGACGATCTTCAACCGCAGCCATTACGAAGACGTGCTCGTGCCCGTCGTGCTCGGTTCGATGGACAAGGACGCGCGCCTGCGCCGCTACCGGCACATTCGCGATTTCGAGCTGATGCTTGCGCAGAACGGCACGACGATCATCAAATGCATGCTGCACATTTCGAAGGATGAGCAGCGCGAGCGCTTGCAAGCGCGTATCGACGATCCGACCAAGCACTGGAAATTCGACGTCTCCGATCTCGACGCACGCAAGCTGTGGGACAAGTATCAGGACGCGTACGAGGAAGCGCTCGCCGCGACGTCGACGGATTACGCGCCGTGGTACGTGATTCCCGCGGATTCGAAGACTCACCGCAACGTGATGGTCGGTGAATTGCTGCTGCGCGCGTTCGAGTCACTGAAGCTCGAATTCCCGCCGGCGAAAGAATCGCTGAAGGGCGTGATAGTCGAATGATCTTCACCTTGTCGAATAGACGAAAACATAACGAAGGAAAAACATGTTGCGTGTGATCACCGCCAACCTGAACGGCATCCGTTCGGCGGCCAAGAAGGGCTTTTTCGAGTGGTTCGGCGAGCAGAAAGCCGACGTCGTGTGCGTGCAGGAAATCAAATGCTCGCAGGACGACATGACGCCTGAATTCCTCGCGCCGCACGGTTTCACCGGCTATTTCCAGCATGCGGTGAAGAAGGGTTATAGCGGCGCGGGTCTCTATACGCGTCACGAGCCGGATGAGGTCATCATCGGCTTCGGCAGCGAAGAGTTCGATCCCGAAGGCCGCTACGTGGAAGCGCGCTTCGGCAATCTGTCGGTGATTTCGGTGTATGTGCCGTCGGGTTCGAGCGGCGACGAACGTCAGCAGGCGAAGTACCGCTTCATGGACGAGTTCATGCCGCATCTCACCGAGTTGTCGAAAGAGCGCGAAGTGATCGTGTGCGGTGACGTGAACATCGTGCATAAGGAAATCGACATCAAGAACTGGAAGGGCAACCAGAAGAACTCGGGCTGCCTGCCGGAAGAACGCGCGTGGCTCACGAAGCTGTTCGACGATGTCGGCTACGTGGACGTGTTCCGCACGCTCGACCAGCGGCCGGAGCAATACACGTGGTGGAGCAATCGCGGCCAGGCGTATGCGAAGAACGTGGGGTGGCGCATCGACTATCAGATCGCGACGCCGGGCATTGCGGCGACGGCGAAGCGCGTCGACGTGTTCCGCGATATCAAGTTCAGCGATCACGCGCCCGTGACCGTCGACTACGCGCACAAGATCGCGAAGAAATAAGCGAAAGCGGCGTCAGTCGGTCGCGGTCGTACGACGCGGTCGGCCGATGCCCGCATAGTCGGGCAACGCATCGACGGTCTTGCCGACGGCTTTCGCGTACAGCGGCAGCATGTCGGCGAGCCGCTTCATGATGTCGGCGCGGCGTGTCGGGTTGTACGGGTGTACGTAGATGAAGCCCTGATCGCGGTTGTTGCGCGTCGCGACGGCCAGCTTGTCCCATAGCGTGATCGCCGCGCGCGGATCGTAACCGGCACGCGATGCAATGTCGCTGCCGATCACATCGGCTTCCGTTTCGTCGGCGCGTTCGTACTTCATTTCCAGCAACTGCGTGCCGATGCCGAGCGGCGCTTCGCCGAGATCGGCGAGGCCGAAGAGTTGCGGAATCGTCCCCGATCCGAGTTGCGCGGCCTGCTGTTCGCCGAGACGCTCGCGCGCGTGCTCACGCAGCGCGTGAGCGATTTCATGGCCGAGCAGCATGCCGAGTTCGTTGTCGTTGGGCTTGACCTTGTCGAGCATGCCGCCATACACGACGATCTTGCCGCCTGGCAGACAGTACACACGAATGTCCGGCGAACGCAGCACCGCGATGTCCCACTTCCAGTTCTTCGCGCGGTCGTTCCATTTCAGCGAATACGGAACCAGCTTGTCGACGATCGCCTGCACGCGCTTCACGTGCGCGTCCGATGACGGATAGAGCCGGCTCATGTGCTCGGCGCCGCGTGCGATCTGATCAAACTCCTCAGCCGATTGCGCTTCGAGCATCGGCGACGGAATCAGATTGCGGAACACCGCATAGCCGCCATAGCGCAATTGCTGGTTCGGCATGAAAGGCGGTGGCAGCGGGGGCGTGGGTGCCGGCGTGCGAGCCGTCACGGGCGTTGGCGGCGTCGCCGTGCCTGCGTTCGACGGCGCGGATGGGCTGGACGTGGCGGACGGCGCATCTGACTTTGGCGTGGAAGGCGTCGAAGGAGTGGATGGCGCAGCAGGCGCGTTTGCAGCGGGCGGCGCGCTGACGTTCGACGTCGATTCGGTCGCGTGCGCTTGCCACGGCGACGTCACGCCGAACGCCGCGCACGCGGCGAGAACGGCGAGATGCAGCGCACGGGTGCGCCCGCGCATGCGATATGCAGGCGATCGACGGGAAACGGCGCGCGAAGCCGGACCAATGGCAGCGCGCCGCGACGCAAACACCATCACGACTGCTTTCTCCAAGGGGCGATCCGAAACAACAGTAGCATGCCCGGTATAGCAAGCGCCGTGCAGACGAGGAAGTAGTTGAACCAGCCTATCTGCGCGACCGCGAAGCCGCTTGCCGCCGACGCCAGCGTGCGCGGCACGGAAGCCAGCGACGTGAAGAGCGCGAACTGCGTCGCCGTATAGCGCGGGTCGGTCGTGCTGGCGATATACGCGGTGAACGCGGCGAGCGTGAGGCCTGTCGTGAATGTCTCGAAGCCGTACACGAGCGCGAGCGCGACCGACATCGGATCGAGTTGCACCGTCCAGCCGACGCCGAGCAACGACAGCAGTTTCGTCGTGCCCGTGCTGAGCGCAACGGCGATGTCGTACACGACGGTGAGCCCCGGCGACGTCGGTCCGACATGCGCGAGCCATGCGAAGCCGAGCGTCGACACCATCTGCAGGATGCCGAAGATCCACAAGCCGCGACCGATGCCGATCCGCATCAGCGCAATCCCGCCGATGATGCCGCCCGCCAGACTCGCGCCGAACGCCGTCGTCTTCGCGATCACGCCGATCTGCGTGCGCGAAAAGCCGATGTCGAGAAAGAACGACGTGGACAGCGTGGTCGCCATCGTATCGCCGAGCTTGTACAGGAAGATGAACCCGAGCACGAACAGCGCGCCGCGCCAGCCGTCGCGCAGAATGAATTCACGGAAGGGCTCGACGATCGCTTCGCGCAGGTTCCTGGGCGGCGCGCCGTGTACTTCGGGTTCTTTCACGACGAGCGTCATCACCATGCCGGGCAGCATGAAAGCGGCCGTCACGATGAACACGGTCGCCCACGGCAGATGGTCGGAGAGAATCAGCGCGAGCGAACCGGGCACGAGCGCCGCGATCTTGTACGCGTTCACGTGTACGGCGTTGCCGAGGCCTTGCTCGGTGTCGTGCAGCAGTTCGCGCCGATACGCGTCGATCACGATATCCGAGCTCGCGCCGAAGAACGCGACGAGCGCGGTCAGTGCGGCAACCGTCCAGATCGAATCGCGCGGCGAGACGATGCCAAGCGATGCGATTGCGCCGGCGACCAGAATCTGCGTGAAGAGCATCCAGCCGCGCCGGCGTCCTGGCCGCCAGCCGGGCAGACGCGGCACGTAACGGTCCATCAGCGGCGCCCAGAGGAATTTCCACGTATAGGGAAACTGGATCAGCGCAAACAGGCCGATTTCCTTCAGGTTCACGCCTTCTGAGCGCAGCCAGGCCTGGACAAGATAGACGAGGGTGAACAGCGGCAACCCCGACGTGAAGCCGAGGAAAACGCAGATCAGCATGCGCGCGTTGAGAAACGCGCGCCAGCCGGGATGTTCTTCGTGAGCGGTTAGTGCAGGCGCCTCGTGTGGCGGGTTCGACATGAGATGAGTGACGTTAGCTTTTCTTGACGCGATAGACCGCAAGACTACCACGCCAGTTCACGCCCCATCGCACCTGCTGGCCGCCATGCAACACGACTCGATCGAGAATCTCGATGCCGACTTCCGGCGCGAGCGCCTCGAAATCCTTGATGGTCAGCACGCGCACGTTCGGCGTGTTGTGCCACTGATAAGGCAGCGACTTCGACACGGGCATGCGTCCCTGCAAAACGGACAGCCGGTGCGTCCAGAATCCGAAATTTGGGAACGAAACAATGCATTCCTTGCCGACACGCACCGTCTCGCGCAGGATCGCGGCTGTCTGGTGAATGGTCTGCAGCGTTTGAGAAAGGATCGCAAAATCGAAGCTGCCGTCTTCGAACAGGCGCAAGCCGTCTTCCAGATTCTGCTGGATCACGTTGATGCCGTTCTTCGTCGAAGCGAGCACGCCGGCGTCGTTGATCTCGATGCCGTAGCCCGTTACTTCGAGCTCTTCCATCAGCAGCGACAGCAGCGAGCCGTCGCCGCAGCCGAGATCGAGCACCGTTCCGCGTGGCTCGACCCAGCGGGCAATCGCGCGGAAATCCGGTCGCGTCGCAAGATAATCGAGAGCGCGCTGGTTCATGCGTTGACCTCTGCAGCAATGCGTTCGTAGTAGGCGCGCATCAGGTTGTGATAGCGCGCGTCGTCGAGGAGAAAGGCGTCGTGGCCGTGCGGCGCGTCGATTTCGCCATATGTGACCTGGCGCTTGTGATCGAGCAGCGCCTTCACCAGCTCGCGCGAGCGCGCGGGCGCGAAACGCCAGTCGGTCGTGAAGCTCGCGATCAGATACTTCGCCTTCGTATGCGCGAGTGCCGCCGTGAGATCGCCGTCATACGCCTTGGCGGGATCGAAGTAATCGAGCGCGCGCGTGATCAGCAGATACGTGTTCGCGTCGAAGTAGTCGGCGAACTTGTCGCCCTGGTAGCGCAGATACGATTCCACTTCGAACTCGACGTCGAAGTTGAAGTTGTAGGCGTCTTCCGCGCCTTCCGCGCGACGCAGCGCGCGGCCGAACTTCGCGGCCATGTCGTCATCGGACAGATACGTGATGTGGCCGATCATCCGCGCGACGCGCAAGCCGCGCTTCGGCTTCACGCCGTGCGCGTAGTAGTTGCCGCCGTGAAAATCCGGATCCGACAGGATCGACGAGCGCGCCACTTCGTTGAACGCGATGTTCTGCGCGGAGAGCTTGGGCGTCGATGCAACGACGATGCAATGCGCGAGCCGCTCGGGATACATCATGCTCCACGCGAGCGCCTGCATGCCGCCGAGACTGCCGCCCATCACGGCTGCGAATTTCTCGATGCCGAACGTGTCGGCGACGAGCGCCTGCGCGTTCACCCAGTCTTCAACCGTAACGACGGGGAAGCTTGCGCCGTACGGACGGCCCGTCGACGGATCGATGCTCATCGGGCCCGTCGAGCCGAAGCACGAACCGAGGTTGTTCACGCCGATCACGAAGAAGCGGTTAGTGTCGAGCGGCTTGCCGGGGCCGACCATGTTGTCCCACCAGCCGACGTTCTTCGGATCATCCGCGTAGACGCCCGCGACGTGATGCGACGCGTTGAGCGCGTGGCACACGAGCACGGCATTGCTGCGCGCGGCGTTGAGCGTGCCGTACGTTTCGACGACGAGGTCGTAGTTCGCGAGCGAGCTGCCGTTCTGCAGGCGCAGCGGCTCGGAGAAATGCATTGTTTGTGGAGTGACGATCCCGATCGATTCCATTCATTCCGCCTTCTGACATGGGGCGGCTAAATGGTGTCGGCGATGGCGCGGAAGGAGCGTGTGCGCGGCTGACGACCTCTTTAGCCGCATTTATAGTGAACCGGGATGGATGAACTCCATCCGCTGGTTCGCGCGCCCGCAATCGAGTCAGCAAATCGGCGCGTTGTGCAATTCTGGACCGTCAAGAACGGTCAAGCGCAGAGTATAGCGGAAAATGCGCTGCGTCTGCGTTGGCCCGCCCTACTGGAGGATGAGGCGCAATTGCGCGTCGGCCTGTTCGATTGGCGCGCGCGAGAAGCCGCTGCGCACGAAGCGATGCCAGCGCCCGATGATGTAGCTGAGCAAAAGGCTCGCGCGCGCCACGGGATCGTAGTCGGCGGGCAGCGGGATCGCACTGTGTTCGGCGTGGCTCGATGCGTCCATCAAGCCGAGCCGCAGACATTGCTTGAGCGACGCCTCGACGCGCTCGTGCAACTGGTTGACCCGCTCGGTCAGCCGCTCGTGTTCGCCGACGAGCGCTTCGCAGGTCAGCACGCGTGTCATGCCGGGATTCTTCGCTGAAAAATTGAGCAACATGAGCGCGATCGCGCGCGCCTGCAGCACGCCGTTTGGCTCTTTCGCGATGATCTGGTTGATGAGCCCGAAGAGCGTCTGCTCGATGAACTCGATCAGCCCTTCGAACATTTGCGCCTTGCTCGCGAAATGGCGGTACAGCGCCGCTTCCGACACGCCGATGCGCGCGGCCAGCGCCGCCGTGGTGATTTTTTCGTTCTTCGGGGCCTCCAGCATCGCGGCCAGCGTCTGGAGGATATGCACGCGCCGCTCGCCGGGTTTCAGGCGCGTCGAGCGCGGTGCGGCTGACTGTTCTTCGGTTACGTCCTCGTCATGCTTGCGGATAGGCTGCATGTCTGTCGTCCCTGTTATCGCCAGGCCGGATGCTCCGTGAATGGTTCGATCGGCCTTCCTGGGCGAGTGCCCAGTCTCAACGATTTTAGCGAACGAATGCGGCTGTCGACATAGTGCGGGCGACCCGTGCCCGGCAATCGCGCAAGCGAGCCGTCGGGGCGGGCCGGTCGCGGCAGGTGGCCGACGATCCACACCGTGCGGATGCCGAGCCGCCGGTAGTTCTTCAAATGACTGCGCGTGTCTTCGACGAGCACCGCGTCCGAGAGACGGACGTGCGCGTCGCGCATCGCACGGCGCAGCATCGCGTGATCGGGCTTGGCGCGCCAGTAGCGGCGGTCGCGCATATGCTCGATGGCTATCACGCGCTCGAACAGTCGCTCGATGCCCAGCTCTTTTAGCACGTCGAGCGCATACGCTTCGGGTGCGTTGGTCAGCACGATCTTGCGGCCGGGCAGCGCGTCGACGAGACGCTTCAGGCCGCGCTCGCTGCGCAGCATCGCGCGCAGATCGGGGAACGTGTGGACGTAGTCGAGGAAGTCGTGCGCATCGACGTCATGATGGCGCGTGAGCCCGAGCAGCGCCGCGCCGTAGCGCTGCGTGTAGCCGGTGCGCAGACGGTTCGCTTCGTCGCGCTCGACTTGCAGCGCATCGATGATGTACTGCGTCATCGCGGTGTTGATGGCCGGGAAGATCGCGTGCGACGCGTGATGCAGCGTGTTGTCGAGATCGAACAGCCAGACGGGCGTGCCGGCGTGAATCTGCGGCCGACGGCGCTTCGGACGGAAAGTGCGCATGATGTTGCGGCGTGGTAGATATCAAGCGCGCGAGGCGGTCCGCTGCCGTGCAAGACGGGCGGCGCGCGATGCGTGCAATGGAAAAGCTTGAGACAGCGCAGGACACTGCGCGAAAGACCGAAGGCCAGTATGCCTTCTGCGAAGCACGGCGGCCAGCGTGCCGTGCTTCGCGTGATGCGTGAGCCTGCGTGATGCGTGACGTGACGACCGCGCTCAGTGCGAGCGGATCATCGTGCCGAACGGCTGCTCCGTCAAAATTTCGAGCAGCACGGAATGCTCGATGCGGCCGTCGATGATATGCACCGAACGCACGCCGCTCTTCGCGGCGTCGAGCGCCGACGAGATTTTCGGCAGCATGCCGCCCGAGATCGTGCCGTCGGCGAACAGCGAGTCGATTTCGCGCGCGGACAGATCGGTCAGCAGCGTGCCTTCCTTGTCCATCACGCCCGGGATGTTCGTCATCATCACGAGCTTTTCCGCGTTCAGCACGACGGCCAGCTTGCCCGCGACGAGGTCCGCGTTGATGTTGTACGACAGGCCGTCTTCGCCGAAGCCGATCGGCGAAATGACGGGGATGAATGCGTCGTCCTGCAGCGCCTTCACGACGGCCGGGTTGATCGCCTCGACTTCGCCGACCTGGCCAATGTCGATGTACTGACCGGGGTTGTCGCGGTCCGGCATCAGCAGCTTGCGCGCGTGGATCAGGCCGCCGTCCTTGCCCGTCAGACCGACTGCGTGACCGCCGAAGTGGTTGATCAGCGTGACGATGTCCTGCTGCACTTCACCGCCCAGCACCCATTCGACGACTTCCATCGTCTCTTCGTCGGTGACGCGCATGCCCTGGATGAACGTGCCCTGTTTGCCGATCTTCTTCAACGCCTGATCGATCTGCGGACCGCCGCCATGCACGATCACCGGGTTGATGCCGACCAGCTTCAGCAGGATCACGTCGCGCGCGAAGCCCTGCTTCAGGCGCTCTTCCGTCATCGCGTTGCCGCCGTATTTGATGACGACGGTCTTGCCGTGATACTGGCGGATATAGGGCAGCGCCTCGGCGAGAATTTCAGCCTTCAGCGTGGGGGCGATCTGGGACAGGTCGGGAGTCTCGGACATGGCGGCGGCTCGGACACGGAAACGGTGAAAACAAGGCCGGATTGTACACAACTGGCGCGGTGCAATAGTGAAACTGATGTGTGCCGTCGCGGTGATCGTGGCCGTTGTGCCGCAGTGCGGCAAAGTGGATTTTACGGGCGAGGGACGCGTGGTTCACGCCGCAATTTGCAGCGGTGCAACGGACGGTTTGGGCCATTGCCCGGCTTGTAAGTTCGCTCGCGCAACTGGAAAGGCCGGCCACTTTTGCAAACGAGCGAATCGGGGGCGAGCGGGCAGGCGTTTTGCTGACTCGCCGGAAGTGGCATCATGTTTAAATCCACTGACCGGTTTCATCTCGCTGTCATGAACCCGTCCCCACCCGAATCGATTGGATCTTCCGCAACGTCGAGCGCTCGCTGCCCGCGCTGCCGCCGTGTGTTCGACTGCGGCGCGCGCGGCGGCCGTGAAGCGTGCTGGTGCGTATCGATGCCCGCGTTGCCCACCGACGCGCTCGACGCCAGCACCGGCTGCCTATGCCCCGAATGTCTCGCCGACGCAATCGCGCGGACGCGCGCAATGGAAGGAAGCGCCGCGCCCGCGCCGGACTGAAGCATCCCCGGCGAGCGGGCGTGGTGCGCGGCTATGTGCGCGAATCTGCCAGCGCCGCGAGATCGCGCGTCAGCTTGTCGAACACCGGCTCCCACTGCGCAAACTGCGGCTGCCGGTACAAGCTCGCGCTCGGATACCACGGGCTGTCGCTGCGATCGAGCAGCCAGACCCAATGCGGATTGACGTCGAGCAGCACCCACGTGCGTTGTCCGATTGCACCGCTCAGATGCGCGACGGACGTGCATACGGTGATCACCAGATCGAGCGCGCCGAGATAGGCGGCAGTGTCGTCGAAGGTTTTGAATTCGGCCGTGTGGTCGGCGATATCCAGTCCTGCCGTGCGGGCAGCCGCCACTTCGGCTGCGGCGCCGGGCTGCAGCGAATAGAAGGCGACGTTGTCGAGCTCGCGAAAGGCGTCGACATAGCGTTCCAGGCCGACGCGGCGGTACGGATTGCGTTGATGTCCGTGGCTGCCCGTCCACACGAGTCCGACCTTCAGCCGCTTTTCGCCGGCGAGGCGATGACGCCATGCGTCGACGGCTAGCGGATCGGCTTGCAGATATGGAACAGTCGACGGGATCGTTTCTTCGCGCGTATCGAACAGCAAGGGCAGCGACAGTAGTGACACCTCGTAGTCGAACTTCGGCAACTGCTCGACGCCGCCGCCCAACGTGAACTCGTCGGCATGTTGCGCGAGCGAGCGTCCGAGCAGCGCGCCCATCTGCGGAAACGAGTTCCACGCAAGACGTCCGCCTTCGCGATGCACGCGCTCGGCCAGCAACGGAACATAGCGGCAGAATTGCAGCAGATCGCCCATCCCCTGTTCGCCCCAAAGCAGCAGCGTCTTGCCTGCCAGCGATTCGCCGCGCCAAGCTGGGCCGGGCAGCACCGGTCGTTTGCCTGCCAGTTCCTTCGATCCGTCCCAGCGCGCTTCGTGCTCGCGCCAGCCGTCGGCGTAGTTGCCGCGCAGCAGGTGGATCATGCTCAGGTTGGACAGGTGCGACGGCGTGTCCGGCGCGGCGCGGTGCGCGGCCAACGTGAAGCGCTCGGCGTTTTCCCATTGCTGCGCTTCGCGCAGTGTCTGCCCGTGATTGCCGAGCACGACCGGGTTGTCAGGCTGAAGTTCGACTGCGCGCCGCTCGGCTTCGAGCGCGCTGTCGAGGTCGAAGCGGGCGAGGTGCGACTTGCCGAGATTGACCCACGCGTTCGTATCGGCGGGATTCTGGTGGAGCGCGGCCGTCAGCAGTTCGGCCGCTTCCGCCGAAGCCGGGTTCATCCACATCAACGCGCTTGCCAGATTGTTGCGCAGGCTATGCAGGTCGGGGTCGATGGCGAGCGCGTCACGGTAGGGCGCGACGGCATCGCCGTGCCGGTTCATCAATTGCAGTGTGAGACCCAGGCGAAAGAGCGCTCGGGGATCGTGCGGCGCGAGCGCGGCGAAAGCACGGGCAATCGTCTCCGCCTCGACGCCGCGTCCCTTGGCGACCAGTTGCGGTGTCATTTCATCGAGCGAATCGGGATTGGTTGGAAACAGATGCGAAGCGGCCTGGAGCCAGATGTCGTGGGCTTGCCGGTCGCCCTTGTGAAGCGCTGCGACAGCATGACGCAGGAATGTCTGGAAGGAATCCAAAAGAACTTGATGTGGATCAACTGTTGTTTTAAGCATTTGTGGGTGGAGATTGTCGGCCGCGCCGGAAACGATAAAGACCACTATAGTTCCGAACATTCGCTAGATGAATCAGACCCCTCCCAACAGCTAAACTCGCAGGATGCAGCGCATAACCGTCACCGGCCGGGTCAACCTCGGGCATCTCTTCTGGCTACGCAGTCTTGCCATCATCGGGCAACTCGTGACGATTGCGTTCGTCCAGACCTTTGTCGGCGTCAAGCTGCCGTTACCGGCGATGCTGCTCATCATCGGGCTCGAAGTGATTTTCAATGCGCTGACGTGGCTGCGCGTCGCGAGCCAGAAGCCCGAGTCGAACCTCGAGCTGTTCGGGCAACTGTGGGTCGATCTCGGCGCGCTGTCCGCGCTGCTGTTTCTGTCGGGCGGCACGACCAACCCTTTCGTCTCGTTGTACCTGCCGTCGCTGGCGATTGCGGCGGCCGTGCTGCCGTGGCATCTGATGGCGTGGCTCGCCGCGTTCGCCGTGGCGTGTTACGCGGTGCTCGGTTTCGAATCAGTGCCGCTCAATCTCGACAATCCCGCGAATCTGTTCGACTACTACCGCGCCGGCATGTGGGTGAACTTCATGGTCAGCGTCGGCCTGATCGCGTGGTTCGTGGCGCGCATGTCGCGCGGGCTGCGTCAACGCGACGCGGCGCTCGGCGATGCGCAACAGCGTCTGCTGCGCGACGAGCGCGCGGTGGCGCTCGGCGTGCAGGCCGCGACAGTCGCGCATGAAATGGGCACGCCGCTGTCGACGATCGCAATGCTCACGGAAGAACTACGCGATGCCGCGCGCAGCGACGAAGGCCTGAAGCCTTATTCCGCCGACCTCGACATCCTCGACCAGCAGATGACGCTATGCACGTCGGCGCTGGCGCGCCTGCGCAGCCGCGCATCGACGCAAGGCAGCAGGCAACTGGTCGACGAATGGCTCGATTCGTTCGTCAATCAGTGGCGCTTGCGCCATCCGCACGTCAAGTTCGAGCGCCTCGGCGAGCCGCCCGCGAACGTCAGTGTCGACGACACCGTCGCCATCAGCCAGATTCTGACCATCCTGCTCGACAACGCCGCGCGCGCGAGCCGCGATCACGTGACGCTCGCCGCGACGCTCGCCGACAACGATTCGATTGACTTCGAAGTCTGCGACGCCGGTCCGGGCGTGCCGGCGTCGCTGCGCGGCCTGCTCGGCGCGGCGCCCGTCGACAGCACGCAGGGCGGACACGGTGTCGGGCTGTATCTGGCGTTTTCGGCGGCGGCGCGGCTCGGCGGATCGATCGAGCTCACCGACGTCAGCGAAATCAAGCCGCGCGGCACGCGCGCAGTATTGCGGTTGCCTTTGGCCCGCGAGCAAACGGGCGCGGGCCGGCAGGGCGCCGCGTCGTCCAATACGGAGAAGCAAGCATGAGCGATAAGAATTTTCTGGTCATCGACGACGACGAAGTGTTCTCCGGCATCCTCGCGCGCGGTCTGACGCGTCGCGGCTTCACGGTGTCCGAAGCGCACAACGCCGACGAAGCGATTCGCCTCGCGAATCAGCAGAAGTTCGGGCAGATCACCGTCGACCTGCATCTGGGCAACGACTCCGGGCTGAATCTCGTCGCGCCGCTGCGCGACCTGCAACCGAACGCGCGGATGCTGGTGCTGACGGGCTATGCGAGCATCGCGACGGCCGTTCAGGCGGTGAAGGACGGCGCGGATAACTATCTGGCGAAGCCCGCGAACGTCGAAACGATTCTGTCCGCGCTGCAAACGGAAGCGAGTTCATTGCAGGCCGAAGAGGCGATCGAGAATCCGACGCCGCTGTCGGTCGCGCGGCTGGAGTGGGAGCACATCCAGCGCGTGCTCGCGGAAAACGGCGGCAACATTTCGGCGACGGCGCGCGCGCTGAACATGCACCGGCGCACGTTGCAGCGCAAGCTCGCGAAGCGGCCGGTCAAGCAGTGACCTTGCCGTAGTTTTTTGCGGACGACCATGAAAAAAAGGCGGCGCTCCTTGCGGAGCGCCGCCCTTTCGTTTGGCCGTTCGCCAGCCTGACGACGCGCGTTACAGCACGTAGCGCGACAGGTCCTCGTCTTGCGCGACCTCGTTCAACGCGCGATCCACATAAGCCGCGTCGATCATCACGTTCTTGCCGGCATGATTACCTGCCGAGAAAGAGACTTCCTCAAGCAGCTTTTCGATCACCGTATAAAGACGGCGCGCGCCGATGTTTTCCGTCTTCTCGTTCACCGAGTAAGCGATTTCCGCAAGACGGCGGATGCCGTCGTCGGCGAATTCGAGGTGAACGTCTTCCGTTTCGAGCAGCGCCTGGTATTGCTTGACGAGGCTGGCGTCGGTGGCGTCGAGAATCGCTTCGAAGTCCTTCACCGACAGCGAATCCAGTTCGACGCGAATCGGAAAGCGCCCTTGCAGTTCGGGAATCAGATCGCTCGGCTTCGCCAGATGGAACGCGCCGCTCGCAATGAACAGGATGTGATCGGTTTTCACCATCCCGTACTTCGTGTTGATCGTCGTGCCTTCGACGAGCGGCAGCAGATCGCGCTGCACGCCCTGACGCGAGACCTCGCCGCCGCCGGCTTCGCTGCGCGACGCGATCTTGTCGATTTCATCGAGGAACACGATGCCGTTCTGCTCGACGTTCTGCACGGCCTTCGTCTTGACCTCTTCGTCGTTGAGCATCTTCGCGGCTTCTTCGTCGGTGAGGAGCTTCAGCGCTTCCTTCACCTTCACCTTGCGGCGCGTCTTCTTGCCGCCGCCGAGGTTCGCGAACATCGAGCGGATCTGCTCGGTCATGTCTTCCATGCCCGGCGGCCCCATGATGTCCATCGTAGTTTGCGGCATCTCGATGTCGAGTTCGATTTCCTTGTCGTCGAGCAGGCCTTCGCGCAGACGCTTGCGGAACGTCTGACGCGTCGCGTTCGATTCGTCGCCGCCCGACGATTCCGAACCCGAGCCGAAGCCGACCGTGCGCGCGCCCGGCAGCAGCGTGTCGAGAATGCGGTCTTCGGCGAGATCCTCCGCCTTTGTGCGGACTTTGCGCATTTCTGTCTCGCGCGTCTGCTTGACCGAGATTTCGATCAGGTCGCGCACGATGCTGTCGACGTCACGGCCCACGTAACCGACTTCCGTGAACTTGGTCGCTTCGATCTTGATGAACGGTGCGTCGGCGAGTTTGGCGAGGCGACGCGCAATTTCAGTCTTGCCGACGCCCGTCGGCCCGATCATCAGGATGTTCTTCGGCGTGATTTCCTGGCGCAGCGGGTCGGCGACCTGCTGGCGGCGCCAGCGGTTGCGCAACGCAACCGCGACGGCCTTCTTCGCGCGATGCTGGCCGATAATGTGCTTGTCGAGTTCCGAGACGATCTCGGCGGGAGTCATGGTGCTCATCGTGTGTCCTTACTCGATTGTCTCGATGACGCGGTTGTGGTTCGTGTAGATACACATGTCGCCGGCGATCTCCAGCGACTTTTCGACGATTTCGCGCGGCGAAAGATCCGTGTTGTCGGCGAGCGCCTTCGCGGCGGCCTGCGCGTACGCGCCGCCCGAGCCGATCGCGCAGATGCCGCCTTCCGGGTCGAGCACGTCGCCGTTGCCGGTGATGACCAGCGTGGTGGTCGCGTCAGCCGCGATCAGCATGGCTTCCAGACGCCGCAGCATGCGGTCGGTGCGCCAGTCTTTCGCCAGTTCGACGGCGGCGCGGGTGAGATTGCCCTGATGCTTTTCGAGCTTGGCTTCGAAGCGGTCGAGCAGCGAGAACGCGTCGGCCGTGCCGCCGGCGAACCCGACCAGCACCTTGCCGTTGTAGATGCGGCGGACCTTCTTCGCGCCGCCCTTCATGACGATGTTGCCCAGCGTGACCTGGCCGTCGCCGCCGAGCGCGACCTTGTCGCCGCGGCGCACGGAGACGATCGTCGTGCCGTGAAATTGCTCCATATGCGTTCCTTTTCCAAAACCGCAAATACTTTGCGAGGGACCAGAGTAAGCGCTAAAGCGCTAACTCTGGGTCGACAGAGGACGCGGAGACGCCAATGCGCCACCACGGAATCCGAGAGCGGCCGGCGCGCGATGCTGGGTGTCGCGCGCGCGTGCAACGCATGTCGGATTTATTTTAGGGCGGACGCTGCCATATCAAGAGCCCGAGTCGAACGGGCGCGAGAAAAGGCGGAAAGGGTGCGGTGACTGGGAAATGCGCTGTCGAGGCTTCGACGGCAGTAAAAGGTGCTGACGGACCGCCCGCACGTCAGATTATGCGTCGCGCATTTACCGATTAGCCCATGCAAACCGGCAAGCGGACCGAAAAAAGCGCAGCCTGAAAAGAAAAAAGAGGCGCACGGTTCACCGTGCGCCTCTGACGAAGCGTGTCTGGGGCGCGGACCCCGAAAACCGCGCCGCCCGTCGATCAGTCGCCGAACAGCTTCTGGCGCAATTCGCGGCGTTCCTGTGCTTCGAGCGACAGGGTGGCGGTCGGACGCGCGAGCAGGCGGGGAATGCCGATCGGCTCACCCGTTTCTTCGCACCAGCCGTAGTCGCCCGATTCGATCCGTGCGATCGATTGCTGCACCTTCTTCAGCAGCTTGCGTTCGCGGTCGCGCGTGCGCAGTTCCAGCGCATGCTCTTCCTCGATCGTCGCGCGGTCGGCCGGGTCCGGCACGATCACGGTTTCGCGGAGGTTCTCGGTGGTCTGGCCGGCATTGCGGAGAATGTCCGCCTGCAGCTGCTCGAGCCGGTTCTTGAAGAAAGCGAGCTGATCCTCATTCATGTAATCCTTGTCGCTCATCTTCAGGATTTCGGCTTCGGTCAAGAGTCGTTTCGTCGTCATCTGGCTTGCTTCGTCAATGTGAGGCAAATCATTGCCCGCACTTTCGTGTTGCCCGCAAAGGCGCCTCGATGACGCTCAAATGAGCGCCGGCGAACACGGACGGTGGGCTGTCGTGACGCCGAAGCGCCGATGCGGGGCCGAACTCCTCTGGAAACCGATTCTTCCAATGCTCCTGAGGCAATGCTTCCCGGCAGCGCGTTATAAGCCGGAGTGTGACCGGCCGGCATATCGGCGATGTCCCCGGATTAGATTTTCCGGCGCCGTTTATCGGCCCGGCACGGCTGCGAAGCGACTACGCGCTTTACACCGGGCAAATCGTTCTCTTTCTCCAGTGGGGCCGTATTGTAACTGAATCACAATACGAAACCGCAAGCGGGGGAAATCCCTGCCGCAAACTCCACTTATCGTGAAAATATAACGCGCTGTTCACTAAAAAGCGATGGTCGTACACGTATTCTCGTGACAGGGTTTTCACGTGCTTTGACCGTAAACCGGCTTTTAAATTGCCGCGCTTGCGCTTTTGAGGTCTTTTCGCGTTGGGAAGCGAACAGATGGCAGCTGGGACGGACGCTAAAAGGCGTCCACCCCAGCCAGTAGAACGATTTAGACGAGGCAGGCTTCAAGACCGTCGGTGATCAGGTCTTGCGGCAGTTCGATGCCGATGAACACCATCTTGTTGGTCTTTTTCTCGATGGGCTGCCATTTGGCGGCGAGATCGCTGCCCATCATCTGATGCACGCCCTGGAAGACGACCTTGCGATCGACGCCCTTCATGTACAGCACGCCCTTGTAGCGCAGCAGGCGTTCACCATAAATCTGCAGAATGCCGCCGAGGAAGTCTTCGAGCTTGTTCGGATCGAACGGGCGATCGCTGCGGAAAACGAACGACTTGATCTTGTCGTCGTGATGCGCGTGGTGGTGATGATGGCCGTGATCGTGGCCTTCGTGATCGCACTTGCCGTGATCGTGATCGCAGTTCGCGTGGTCATGATCATGATCGTGGTCATGGTCGTGATGCGCGTGATCGTGGTCGTCCTCGGCGAGGAAGTCCGGATCGATTTCGAGCTTCGAGTTCAGGTTGAAGCCGCGCAGGTCGAAGATTTCCTTGATGTCCGCTTCACCGAAGTTCACGACGCGGATTTGCGCGCGCGGGTTCATGTGCAGCAGGCGGTGGCGCAGATCGCCAACCACCTTTTCGTCGACGAGATCGGACTTGGTGATGAACAGACGGTCCGCGAAACCGACCTGGCGCTGCACGACTTCGTGCTCGTCGAGCTGATGGTCGGCGTGCTTCGCGTCGACGAGCGTGATGATCGCGTCGAGCAGGAATTCGTCGGCGATCTGGTTATCCATGAAGAAGGTTTGCGCGACAGGGCCGGGGTTGGCCAGGCCCGTCGTTTCGATCACGACGCGGTCGAAGTCCACCTTGCCTTCCTGCTTCTGCGCGGCGAGATCGCCGAGCACGCGCGCGAGGTCGCCGCGAATCGTGCAGCAGATGCAGCCGTTGCTCATCTGGATGATCTGCTCACCCGTGTCCTGCACGAGGATGTCGTTGTCGATGTTTTCTTCGCCGAACTCGTTTTCGATCACGGCGATCTTCATGCCGTGCTTCTCGTTCAGGATGCGCTTGAGCAGCGTGGTTTTGCCGCTGCCGAGGAAGCCGGTCAGGATAGTGACGGGAATCATGTTGTTCGCCATGTGAAGTCGCCTTGTGTTCGTCAAACTGGGGTGCGAACCGCGCGCCACGCGCAGGGCCCGAACCGCATGAATTCAGCTGAATATTGAAGCATAAGTGCCGGGGCGCCGCTGCTGCACGGCCAAAGCCCCGTCAACGCCAGGGAAATAACGCCTTAACTATGGGCGATCAGGCGATTTGCAACAATAGGCCTTTCAGATATTCGCCTTCCGGGAACGCCGTCAGCAGCGGATGATCGACGCCCGCCCCGAGCCGCTTGAGAATGCGCGCATCGACGCGCGCATCGGCCGCCGCGCCGGCGACGATCTTCTGGAACAGTTCAGCATCGATCGCGCCCGAGCACGAGTAGGTGAACAGCAGACCGCCCGGCCGCAGCAGCTTGAGGCCGGTGAGGTTGATGTCCTTGTACGCGCGCGCGGCGCGGTCCACGTGCTCGCGCGACGGCGCGAATTTCGGCGGATCGAGCACGATCAGGTCGAAGCGCTCGCCGTCGTCGTACAGGCGGCGCAGTGTCTTGAACGCGTCGGCATCGATCCAGGTGGCGCGCTCGGCGTCGAAGCCGTTCGCGGTGACGTTTGCTTGAGCCAATGCCAGCGCCTCGCCGGACGAATCGATCGAAACCACGCGCTTCGCGCCGCCCTTGAGCGCCGCGAGCGAAAAGCCGCCCGTGTAACAGAAGCAGTTCAGCACGTCGCGGTCTTTCGACAGTTCCTGCACCAGCGCACGGTTGTCGCGCTGATCGACGTAGAAGCCCGTCTTGTGGCCGTTGCGCACATCGACGTGATAGCGCACGCCGTTTTCGCTGGCGATCAGCGTCTCGGGCGGCGCGTCGCCGGCGAGCACGCCGACCGTCTGTTCGAGCCCTTCCTTTTCGCGGATCGACACGTCCGAACGCTCATAGACGTTCGGGCAGCCCGTTGCGCCGATCAGCGCCTGCACGATCGCGTCCTTCCATGCTTCGACGCCCGCTGCCATGAACTGGCAAACGATCTGGCCACGCTTCGAATCGTCGTCCTGGATGTAGTAATCGACGATCAATCCCGGCAGGCCGTCCGCCTCGCCGAAGATCAACCGCGTCGCGCCCGTGTTGCGCACCATCGACTGACGGTGCGCGAGCGCGCTCTGCACGCGGCGCTTGAAGAACGCGTGATCGACGGGTTCGCTTTCGTCGAAGCTCCAGACGCGCGCGCGGATCTGCGAATGCGGGCTGTACGCGGCGCGCGCCAGAAAGCGGCCGTCGTGCGCGCGCACCAGCACGGTGGCGCCGGCGGCGGGCTTGCCGTCGACGCGGTCGATCGCATTCGCGTAGACCCACGGATGGCGGCGCAGCAGCGATTTCTCTTTCGACGGTTTGAGCGTAACGGTATTCATGACTTCGTGAGGATTCAGCAGAACAATATGCCGCCGGAAGCGGCAAATCAGATATGACTGGCTGCGTGACCTGAGGTCGGGCGGCGTCAGTCGCGTTTTTTGGCGCGCGGGTGCGCCTGATCGTAGATGCGCGCGAGGTGCTGGAAATCGAGGCCGGTATAGACCTGGGTCGCGGCGATGCTCGCGTGGCCGAGCAGTTCCTGCACGGCGCGCAGATCGCCGCTCGATTGCAGCACGTGCGTCGCGAACGAATGACGCAGCACGTGCGGATGAACATTGGCGGGAATGCCCGCCGTGAGCGCCATGCGCTTCACGCGATCGCGCACGACATTCGGCGACATCCGGTTGCCGCGCGCCGATACGAACAGCGGATACGGATCGAGCTTCAGCAGTTCGCCGCGCACGGCGAGCCACGCGCGCAGCGCATCGAGCGCCTTGCTGCCGACGGGCACCGTGCGCCGCCGGTTGCCTTTGCCGAGCACTTCGACTTCCGCTTCGTCGAGCTTCAGCCAGCCCGTCGAGCGATAGCCATCGGCGTCGAAGAAATGCACGTCGAGGTTGACAAGCTCCGACAGACGCAAGCCTGACGAATAGAACAGTTCGAGCATCGCGTGATCGCGCGCGCCTTCAGCCGTGGCGGTCGCGGGCGCTTCCATCAGCCGGTGCGCGTCGTCGACGGAGAGCGCTTTCGGCAGCGTCTTCGCGCGTTTGGGTGCGCGTACAGTCGCGACCGGGTTCGCGGGCAGCTCGATGCGTCCGGCGAGCCAGCGGTAGAACGCGCGCCACGCCGACAACCGATGCCCGATCGAGCGCGCCGACAGCCCGCCTGCATGTGCGCGGGCGACAGCGCCGCGAATGTCGGTAGCGGTGAGGCTTTCCAGCGGCCGTCCGTTCGCGAGCTTTTTCAGCTCATCGAGTTCGTGCGTGTAGGCGCGCAAGGTATGCGCCGACAACCGCCGCTCGTGCTCGAGGCTCGACAGATAGGTGGCGATCGGGTCGGCGGAGGTCACGTGACGGACGCTCAGCGCGGCAGCAAACGGCTCAGCGCGGCGCTCGCGAGCGCGCCGATCTGCGTGAGGAAATCAGTGGCCATGCCGTCGTGAAAGCGGCGCGAATCGGGCGAGCCCATCACCAGCAGCCCGAACGCGGCGGCGTCATTCGACGCTTCCGGGTCGCGCAGCGCGATCAGCGCGATCGATTCGGTGCCGTTCACGGACACGCCGTCGCCCGAGGCCGTGGCGTCGCCGGCCACGGCCGACACGGCGGGCGTCAGCCACTGCGCCGCCTCGAAGCCCGTATTCGCGCCGCAGTACGGCGTGGCGAGGCTGTTCGCGAAGATGCGCACTTCCTCACCGACGTGGCGCGTGAATTCCGCCTGCGAGTACGGCTCGGACACTTCCCACACGCGCAGCGCCGCTTGCGGCACGTCGAACACGTCGCGCAGGCCCATGGCGATCGTGCGCGGCAGCGCGCCTGGATCGCGTTCGGCCATCACGCGCGTCGTCCAGCGACCGAATTTCGACGCGATGCTGTCGTTTTCGTGTCCGTAGCGCAGCAGTTCGGCGAGACGCCGCTCGAGATGCTTGTTCTTCTCGCGCAGCATGTCCATCTGACGTTCCTGCAGCGACACGGCAGCCTTGCCGTGCGGATTGGCGAGCCGCACGGAGGCGAGCAGTTCCGCGTGCTCGGCGAAGAATTCGGGGTTGGCTAGCAGGTAGTCGGCGACTTCGCGTTCGTTCATGGTTTCAGCTTAATGGTTGCGCGCTTCGTTGCTGTCTTGCTGCCGCGCCACGCGGTCCAGCCTCCGCATGGCGGTGATGCATTCAGTCGGCCAGCTCTATTTCGCCTTCGAACACGGTGGCGGCTGGGCCTGCCATCATCAGCGGCGACGCGGGCTCGCCGTCCCACGTGATGGTTAGGGTGCCGCCGTGCGTGTGGACCTTGACGGGCGCGTCGAGCAAGCCGCGGCGGATGCCTGCCGCGACGGCCGCGCAGGCGCCCGTGCCGCATGCCAGCGTTTCACCCGCGCCGCGCTCGTAGACACGCAGCTTGATCTCGCTGCGGCTGACGATCTGCATGAAGCCCGCGTTGACCCGCTGCGGGAAGCGCGGATGGTTTTCGATCACGGGACCGTCGGCCAGCACGGGGAACGCCTCGACGTCGTCCACGATCTGCACGGCGTGCGGATTACCCATCGATACGACCGACACCCAGCGCGTCGGGCCGTTGACGTCGAGCGGATAGAGCGTGTCGTTGCCTTCGCGGCGCGCATCGAGTCCGCTTGCGTCGAATGGCACCTGAGCCGGCTCGAACACGGGCGCGCCCATATCGACGACGACTTCGCCGTTCGCCTGCATGGTCAGCGTGATGACGCCTTTCTGGACCTGTACACGCACGCTTTGCTTGTCGGTGAGGCGCGTGTCGCGCACGAACTTGACGAAGCAGCGCGCGCCGTTGCCGCAGTGCTCGACCTCGCCGCCGTCGCAATTGAAGATGCGGTATCTGAAATCGACGCCTTCGACGGTCGGCTTCTCGACCACCAGCAGCTGGTCCGCGCCGACGCCGAAATGCCGGTTCGCGAGCGCGCGCACCTGCGCTTCCGTCAGGTTGAGCGGTTGCGTGTAGCCGTCGAGCACGACGAAATCGTTGCCCGCGCCGTGCATCTTGGTGAATTTCAGTTTCATGCCGCTATTGTAAGTGACTGGCCGGACCTCTCGCCCACTGTGCGCCGCCGCGCTTCAGTAAAAACTCGGATCGCCGGGCGGGCGCGTCTTGAAGCGCTTGTGGACCCAGTAATACTGCTCGGGGATGCGCGGAATCTGCTCTTCGAGAAACTCGTTCATGCGGCGGGCGTCGGCGTCGTCGTCGCCCGTGGGGTAGTTGTCCCACGGCTTGAACACCCTCAGCCGGTAACCCTTGTAGTTCGGCAGCACTTCGCCGATGAACGGCACCACCTGCGCGCGCCCGACTTTCGCGAGGCGCCCTACGGCCGTCAGCGTGCAGGTCGGCACGCCGAAGAACGGCACGAAGGTCGAATTGCGCATGCCGTAGTCCATGTCGGCGCCGAGCATCACCGGCTTGCGATCGCGCAGCCAGCGCAGCACGATGCGTGCGCTGTCGGCGCGGCTGGCCATTTCGGCATCGAAGCGGCCACGCTGCGCTTTCGCCACGGCTTCGAGTTGCGGGTTGGACATCGGCTGATACAGCGAGCCGCACGGGCGCTTCAGCGAATAGTTGAGGAAGATCGAACCCGCCTCGATACCGACGAAGTGGAAACCCAGAAACAGCGTGGGCGGCAGATTCGGGTCGGTAAGGTCGATTTCGCTGTCCAGCTGGATCAGTTTTTCAAGCTTTTTCGCCGAGCCGAACCACTGCACGCTGCGTTCGAGATAGCTGCGGATCGCGTGCCGGAAGTGCTTTTGCGCGACTTCCTCGCGGCGCTCGTCGCTCCACTCGGGGAAGCACAGCTTCAGGTTGATGTGGACGATGCGGCGGCGGCGGCTCGGAATCTGATAGAGCAGCCAGCCGAGGCCGTCGCCCAGACGCGCGACGAAGCCATACGGCAGCAAAGCAAACAGCTTGAGCAGGCCGATAGCGAGGGTGACGCCCAGTCGGCTCAGCATGCGGTGGCTCCAATTTGTGCGCGAGACCACGCCGGGTAAAGAAAAACAACAAAAGAGTCGATATACCGCACGCGCAGACACTCTGTGACAAAAGAAAGAAGTCGCTATAATAAGGGCTTCGCCGAGTTAATAGACAACTTGCGGGGCGAAGCCGACGGACGCTTATCTTTCAGATAGCCGGCCGACGGTCAGGAAATCCGCTAAAGCGTCGCCGCTTCAGGCTCGAAGCAGGCTACGTGAAACTCAACCGTAACCAATAAGGGAGCCTGTAACGTGGCTAACGACTACCTCTTCACTTCTGAATCCGTCTCCGAAGGCCATCCGGACAAGGTCGCCGACCAGATCTCGGACGCCATCCTCGACGCGATCCTCGCCCAGGACAAATACTCGCGCGTTGCCGCGGAAACGCTGTGCAACACGGGTCTCGTCGTGCTGGCGGGTGAAATCACCACGACGGCCAACGTCGATTACATCCAGGTCGCGCGCGATACGATCAAGCGCATCGGCTACGACAACACCGACTACGGCATCGACTACCGCGGCTGCGCAGTGCTCGTCGCGTACGACAAGCAATCGCCGGATATCGCGCAAGGCGTCGACCGTGCGCACGACAACAACCTCGACCAGGGCGCTGGCGACCAGGGCCTGATGTTCGGCTACGCATGTGACGAAACGCCCGAACTGATGCCGCTGCCGATCTACCTGTCGCACCGCCTCGTCGAGCGTCAGGCGAATCTGCGCCGCGACGGCCGTCTGCCCTGGCTGCGCCCGGACGCGAAGTCGCAGGTTACCGTCCGCTACGTCGACGGCAAACCGCATTCGATCGACACCGTGGTTCTGTCGACGCAGCACGCACCGGAAATGGAACTCGCGCAACTGCGCGAAGCCGTGATCGAAGAGATCATCAAGCCGACGCTGCCCGCTGATCTGATCAAGGGTGACATCAAGTTCCTCGTGAACCCGACCGGCCGGTTCGTGATCGGCGGCCCGCAGGGCGATTGCGGTCTGACGGGCCGCAAGATCATCGTCGATACGTACGGTGGCGCGGCTCCGCACGGCGGCGGCGCGTTCTCGGGCAAGGACCCGTCGAAGGTCGACCGCTCGGCTGCGTACGCTGGCCGCTATGTCGCGAAGAACATCGTCGCGGCGGGCCTCGCATCGCGCGCGCTGATCCAGGTGTCGTACGCAATCGGCGTGGCACAGCCCACTTCGGTGATGGTCAACACGTTCGGCACGGGCCGCGTGTCGGATGCGACGATCACGCGTCTGGTTCAGGAACACTTCGACCTGCGTCCGAAGGGCATCGTCCAGATGCTCGACCTGCTGCGCCCGATCTACGAAAAGACGGCAGCTTACGGCCACTTTGGCCGCGAAGAGCCGGAATTCTCGTGGGAAGCGACCGACAAGGCACTCGCGCTGGCAGAAGCCGCCGGCACGGAGCCGGTTGCCGCTCTTGCCTGAGTGAAGCTTTGAGTACGCCGCGCGGCTGATTGTCGCGCGGTGTGCTGGTTCAGATGGCAGGAAGCGAAAACGCCCTGCATGCGCGGAGAAGCGCATGCAGGGCGTTTTGTTTTGGTGCGGCGGTTTCGTGCGAGCCGCGTGCGCAGATCACGCGCGCCACGACGCATTAATGGCCGCAGCGGCGCACCTATCTCATACGAGCGCGAAAACGAACGGGCCCGTGCTCAGCGCGCAAACGCGAACCAACCTTCGCTCGTCACCGACAGACGGCGCGGACGGCGGCTAGTCGGATGCGCCACGCTCGCGGGCTTGGCGGCGCGCGGCGACACGCCGAGCATCCGCACAGGCGCCGGGTTTCGCAGCAGCGTGCGCAGCGAGAAGCGCCGAGACGCGCCTTGCAGGCTCAGTGCGCTGAAAAAGGTGCGGAACCAGGTGCGCACATTATCGACGGGTTTCGCGTCGCGCAGTTGCTCGGCGAGCGCGCGTGTGCGCGCGGTATGGTGACGCAGGGCGCGCGCCACATGGCGGCGTGCGGGACGCGCGGCGTTGAACGCGTGGGTGATGCGAGTGCTCAATGGGCTGTGCATGGCTTTAGGAATCAGGCGACGTGACACGCGACGAAAGGTGCGGCAAAAGCAGCACCATCCATGCCAGCGAGTGGGACGCAATAGCCTGAGGAAAGACGGAATGAATCAGCAGCGGCTGCGAATGGCCGTGCCGATAGCGGGATAGCGTGTGTTGCAATCGACATGCACGACAGGCTACACGTGATTCGTGACCGTCGAAAGTCCGGAGGGATCAGGGTTTTTACGAGGATGAAGCCCGCACGATCGCGCCCTTTGCGCTCGACGAACGTGCATGGCTGCCCATCCGGCGTGCAGCTTCGCCCGTCCCGATTGCACGTCGGGCGCAAGAGAAACGCATGACTGGCGCCGGTACGATCGTGCCCGTTTTACAATGAGAAGCCGTTGTCGAACGAACGCTAGCTGAACGGAACGTCCATGTCAGTCCATTCGAAGAAAGAGCAGATCCAGGTGCTGCGGGATCAGGGTTATGTCATCGTCCCGGGTCTCATCACGCCCGAGCGCTGCGCTGAGATGAAACAGATCGCGCGCCAGCAGTTGCAGGAAGCCGCTAATCCCGTCGAATTCGAAGCGGACCTGCGCTATCCGGGCGCGCCGGAGTCGAAGCACGCGCCGGGCGGACATACGGTGCGGCGGCTGCTGGACGCGTACGCGCGTCATCCGCACTTTGCCGCCTGGGCGACGGCGCCTGAGATTCGCGGCTGGATGGAACTGTATTTCGGCGAAGAGCCGCGCCTGTCGCGCGCGCATCACAACTGCATGATGACCAAGCATCCCGCGTACGGCAGCCTGACGGGCTGGCATCGCGACGTGCGTTACTGGTCGTTCGAGCGGGACGATCTGGTGTCGGTGTGGCTCGCGCTCGGCGACGAAACCGTCGATAACGGCGCGCTCTGGTTCGTGCCCGGCTCGCACTCGGCGGCATTCACGTCGGAGCGTTTCGACGACGCGAAGTTTTTCCGCTCCGATCTTCCCGAGAACGACGCATTGATCCAGAAAGCGGTGTCGCCCGCATTGAAGGCGGGCGACGTCGTCTTCTTCCACTGCAACACGCTGCATTCGGCGGGCAAGAACCTGTCCGATCAGGTGAAGTTCTCGCTGGTCTTCACCTATCACGGCGCGAGCAACGTGCCGCTGCCGGGCACACGCTCCGCGTCCAAGCCCGAAGTGGCGTTCTGAACCTGTTGGCGACTTAGCGCTTCGACGACGCGAGCCCGATCAATCCGGCGAGCGTCGCGACGATGCCGCCTGCGATCAGGAAGATGGTCTTGTTGGTCGGTGAGCCGGTGAACACGCGCGACACGTCGTTGCTGAACGAATGAAACGACTGGCCGCCGAAGTACAGCAGCACCACGCCGCCGACGATCAATGCGAGCGAGATCGCTTTGGTCATGAACACTCCTTGTCGATGGATTACGGTGGCCGAAAGTCTAGGTGATGGGCGGCGCCGAGTCCATGTTCGCTTCCCGCAATGTGGGCGTCTGCAGCGAGCGCGGCGATTGGTTAACATAGCGTGTTGGGCCGCGTATGCGTGATGACGCGCCGGTGTGATACCGGTATCAGATCGCGGATATCCGTGTATGGGATCTGCAAGGCGGCGCTTCGCAACAAGGCATCATCAATTACAACAAACACGCATTATTCACGCGATGCGCGCGTCGCATCGCAGACTCCACTCCTGTTCTCGACAAGGACACCATCAATGGCTTACGAAGCAGCTTCAGCACGCTATTCGGACATGCAGTACCGCGTTAGCGGCAAGTCAGGTCTCAAACTGCCGGCGCTGTCGCTCGGCCTGTGGCACAACTTCGGCGACACCACGCCGATCTCGACGCAGCGTGACATCCTGCGCACGTCGTTCGATCTCGGCATTACGCACTTCGACCTCGCGAACAACTACGGGCCGCCGTACGGCAGCGCGGAAACCAACTTCGGCCGCATCTTCAAGGACGACTTCAAGCCGTATCGCGACGAACTGCTGATCTCGTCGAAGGCCGGCTGGGATATGTGGCCCGGCCCGTACGGCCAGGGTGGCGGCTCGCGCAAGTACATCCTCGCGAGCCTCGACCAGAGCCTGCAGCGCATGGGTCTCGACTACGTCGACATTTTCTATTCGCATCGCTTCGACGTCGACACGCCGCTCGAAGAAACGGCGGGCGCGCTCGCGAGCGCCGTTCAGCAGGGCAAGGCGTTGTACATCGGCATTTCGTCGTACTCCGCGCAGAAGACGCGCGAAATGGCGAAGCTGCTGGCCGAATACAAGGTGCCGTTGCTGATCCATCAGCCGGCGTACAACATGCTGAACCGCTGGATCGAAGAGGAACTGCTCGACGCGCTGGAAGAAACCGGCTCGGGCGCGATCGCGTTCACGCCGCTCGCGCAAGGCGTGCTGACGGGCAAGTACCTGAACGGCGTGCCGCAGGACGCGCGCGTCAACAAGGCGGGCGGCGGCTCATTGAAGCAGGAGCATCTGAGCGAGCAGAACATCGAGCGTGTGCGCAAGCTCAACGACATCGCGCAGCGTCGCGGTCAGAGCCTCGCGCAGATGGCGCTCGCATGGACGCTGCGCGATCCGCGCGTGACCTCGGCGCTGATCGGCGCGAGCAAGGCCGAGCAGGTTCGCGAGAATGTCGCGGCGCTGAAGAATCTGTCGTTCACGGCGGAAGAGCTTGCCGAGATTGACCGCTATGCGACGGAAGGTAGCGTGAACCTGTGGGAGAAGCCGTCGACGGATCAGCATATCTAAAGGGTTGAGCAGGGGTGCTCAGTTTTTTGGTTTTTGCTTTCGCTGGCATCCTGAGGGCGATGGTGTTTGCTGCGCAAGCTGTTTGGTTTGCATGTGTTTTGCGCTGGCATCCGCGTTTCGTTAGCTCGCTTCAAGCGTCGCCCCTGTGCGGGGCGGCACCTACTTTTCTTTGCCGCCGCAAAGAAAAGTAGGCAAAAGAAAGCGGCTCACACCGCCAACATTTCTCCCCGCATGAGGGACCCCAACCGGTCCCTCACTTCACACGGCAATCACGTGACCCACGTTCGTTGCCAGCGCTCCAAATGAGCGCCTCACCCGCTTCACGCACTCGCACTACAGCATGCCGTGCCGGATAGTCCACCGCCGCCCAGGTGGCAAACTGTGTGTCGGCCCCTTGTGCTCCACACGCATCACTCCAGACCGATAGTACACGCGCACCACCTTGTAAGAGCGCTAACGCATACGACGCGACAACCTACACACAGTTTGCCACCTGGGCGGCATATACAGTTCGCCGCCGCTTGCCTGAGTACGGGAATTCGAAGCGGGTGAGGCGTTTATTCGAGGCGTTGGCAACGCACGCGAACAAGGGCGGTGCCGTATGAAGTGTGGGGACGTTGGGGGCCCGTGGATAGGAAGATGGGCTGGCGGTGTTAGCCGCTTTCTTTTGCCTACTTTTCTTTGCGGCGGCAAAGAAAAGTAGGTGCCGCCCCGCACAGGGGCGACGCGTGAAGCACGCTAACGAATCGCGGATGCCAGCGCAAAACACCTGCAAACCATACAGCTTGCGCAGCAAAACACCGCCCTCCGAATGCCAGCGCAAATGCAAGAACAAAAAACAAAAGCAAACCGCTACACCAACGCAGGCAGCCCCTCCACCAGCACGACCGCAAACACCACACCCAGCAGCGCGCCAAGCACGCGCAGCGTGTTGTGCCTGAACTCGGTTTTGCAGGGCAGCGCGCCCAGGAACAGCGCCCCTGCCAACGCCATCGGAATGACCAGAATGAAATCACCGATCGTGAAGTAGTGCATGCCTGTCTCCTTTGTGTACTCGTCCGACGCGACTGCATGCGGCGCGCCTGGTACCAGTATAGGAGACGCTATCGACGCGTATTGTGGGCTAAAGCGCACGCGGGCTTCTGTCCCTCGCGATGCGCAGCCAAGCGGGACAAGGCTTTGCGCCATCATCACAGCGACGCGCGAAATTCCGCGCCATGCGAACGCCCGCTTACGTCGACCTTTCTGAATATGCGCTTTATCGGTGGAAACGCGAGCGGGCGTAGCGTTCATTAGAGCAACGCCGCGTAACGTCTACGCCATGCCGACGCGCTCGCGAGCCCGCAGCCGCGCCGACGCCAGTATGCCAATCACCAGCAATCCGCCGACGAGCGCAGCCACCCCCGTCCACGCATAAGCCGCCCACACGCGCCCGCCATACGAGCCGACGATGCTCGATCCGAGGTAGTACGCGAGCAGATACAGCGCGGCCGCCTGGCCTTTCGCTTCCTTCGCGATCCGCCCGACCCAGCCGCTTGCGACCGCGTGTCCGGCGAAGAAGCCAAAGGTCACACAAGCGATCCCGCACGCGATCAACGCAAGCGACTGCGTGACGGTTAACAGCAAACCGCACAGCATGATGACGATGCTGCCGATCAGCACGCGCCCGCGCCCGAACGTATCGGCCATGCGACCCGACCACGGCGACGCGACCACGCCCGTCAGATACACGACGAAGATCCCGCCGATAGCCGTCTGACTCAGCCCGAACGGCGGCGCGAGCAAGCGGTAGCCGATGTAGTTGTAGAGCGTGACGAAACTACCCATCAGCACGAAGCCCATCAGAAACAGCAGCGGCAGACCGGGCCGTCCGAGATGCTTCACGAGCGCCGAGCGGTGATGCGAAAAGCCAAGTCCGCGGCGCGGGACGAAATGGCGCGAAGGCGGCAGCAGCGAGCGGAACGCGAGCATCGACAGAATGCCGAGCACGCCGATCGTGCCGATCGCCGCGCGCCACGAGAACAGATCCGCGACGACGCCCGTGATCACACGCCCCGCCATTCCGCCGATAGCCGTGCCGCCCACGTACAGGCCCATCGCGAGGCCGAGGCCGTCGGGATGCACTTCCTCCGCGAGATAGGCCATCGCGACGGCGGGCACGCCGCCGAGCGCCAGCCCTTCGAGCGTACGCAGCAACAACAGCGCGTGCCATTGCGGCGTGAACGCGACCGCGAGCGTCAGCAGCGAAGAAGCGGTGAGCGAAGCCGTCATCAACCGATGGCGGCTCCACCCTTCCGACACGAAGCCCGCAACAAAAACGGCGAGCGCGAGCGCCGCCGTCGTCAGCGACAACGACAGACTGCTCTGCGCGGGGCTGACGTCGAATGAAGCGGAGAACGCGGGCAACAGCGGCTGCACGCAGTAGAGCAGCGAGAACGTCGCGTAGCCGGCAAACAGCAGCGCGAGACTCGCACGCCAGTAGGCGCGCGTGCCGCGCTCGAGATACGGCGCGCCGGTGGAGGAAGCTGAATAGGATGAAGCGAAAGACGATGAATCAGCGGGCCGACTCGGGTCCGACGATGCGGTCACAACAAAACTCCCGGAAACGATTGAAACGACGCAGAGACTCGCGCAATAAATGTGTGCAATCAGCGCGAAGGGTCAACGATACGCCGATTGCGCGTACCACGTCGTCGAATCCGGCAACAGGAAAGGAACGTGAGCCGTGTTAGCCGCGCGTCGCGCCGGGCGCGCTCGCGGGCTGATCGACGGCATCGGGATGCGTGAGCTGTTCGTCGGTGGGCAACGAGGTCACGTCCCAGCCGCCGCCGAGCGCCTTGATCAGTGCGACGCTCGCGGCCATCCGGCGGCGCGCGATCGAGACCGCCTGGCGCTCGTTGGTGAGCGCCGTCGTTTGCGCGACCACCACGTCGAGATACGTGATCGCGCCGTTCTTGTAGCGGTTCGACACGATCGCGAGCGAGCGTTGCGCGGCCGAGACGGCGTCGTCCTGCGCTTGCGCTTCCTGTTCGAGCACGCGCAAGGCCGCGATGTTGTCTTCGACCTGGCCGAACGCCGTCAGCACTGTCTGCCGATACTGCGCGATACCTTCGTCGTAGTTCGCCTGCGCTTCGGCTTTTTTCGCGGCGCGTCCGCCGAAGTCGAGCAGCGTGCCGGCGAGCGTCGGCCCGAGCGACCAGAAGCGGGCGGGTGCAAGCAGCCAGTCACTGAAATTGGTCGCCTCGAGCCCACCCGTCACCGACAAAATCAGATTCGGAAAATACGCCGCTGTTGCGACGCCGATCTGCGCATTCAGATCGACCATCTGCCGCTCGGCGGCGGCGATGTCGGGCCGCCGCTCGAGCAGTGTCGACGGCACGCCCACGGGCGCGACGGCGGGCACGGCGACGAGCGGCGCAACAGGCAGCGAGAACGTCGACGGCGTCTGGCCGATCAGGATCGCGATCGCGTGTTCGAGCTGCGCGCGCTGCACGCCGAGATCGATCGCCTGCGCCTGCGTCGTGCGTAACTGTGTCTGCGCCTGCGCGACGTCGGCGTCGGTGGCGATGCCGCCCTTGTAGCGGTTCTGCGTGAGTTCGACGGCTTCCTTGTAGGCAGCGATCGTATCGTCGAGCAGTTGCTTTTCGCGGTCGATGCCGCGCAGTTCGAAATAGTCCGTCGCGAGTTCGGCCTGCATCGACAGCAGCGCGCTTTGCGCATCGGCGGCGCTTGCCTGCGCGTTCGCGCGCGCGCCTTCGACGCTGCGCGACACGCGGCCCCACAAATCGGGTTCCCACGTCGCGTCGGCACCGACGATCCAGTCGTCGAGCGTCTTGCCCGCCGTCGATTTGAACTTCACGTTCTCCGACGACCGCGCGCGCGAGTAGCCGCCGTTCGCGGTGACGACGGGGAAGAACTGCGAGCGGAACTGCTCGACCTGCGCGCGCGCTGCGCGAAAACGCGCCTGCGCAGCCTGCACGTTCTGGTTCGCGCTGGCGACCTGTTGTTCGAGTGCGTTCAGCGCAGGGTCGTTGTAGACCTCCCACCAGGCGCTGCGGATACGCGCGTCGGCGGGCTCGGCCGTTTTCCAGCCTGTGCCTTCGAGTTCCTTGTAGGTGGCGGCCGTCGTTGCAGCGGGCCGCTTGTAGTCGGGGCCGACCGTACACGCGGCAAGGAGACTCGCGCTCATCAGCGCGAAAGCCACCGAACGAAGACGCATACGATACGTGCTCACTCTTGTGCCTTTGCAGTCTGCTCGCTTTGCGGCGAAGACGAGCCGCTAGAGGCGCCCGAAGCACCGGACGCACCCGCCGCGCCGCCCGCTTTCGGATGCACGATCCGCACCGCCGCGCCGTCGACGATCGAATCCTGCGGATTCAGAATCACCTGCTCGTCGCCCGTCAGCCCGGAGGCGATGGCGACGCGCGTGCCGTAGTCAGTGCCGAGCGCGACCTTGACGAGCTTCACGCGTTGCTGCGCATCGACGGTCGCGACTTTCACGCCGTCCGGACGAAACAGGAACGCGTTACCCGGCAGCGTGTACGGCGCGGCCGCCTGCGACTTCAGCGCGAAGTGGACCTGCGCATAAGCGCCCGGCAGCAGATCGCCGTTGCGGTTGTCGACATCGACTTCGACCAGCATCGTGCGCTGCTGTTGATCGACGGCGCCCGACGTGCGCGCGACCGTGCCGGGATAGTGCTTCGCCGGCGTTTCGGTGAGCGTCAGAAACGCGCTCTGCTGCGCCTTCACATCCTGCGCGTATGCCTGCGGCACGTTCACGTAGACACGCAGCCGGTCAGCCTGCGCGACATGGAACAGTTCCTTCGCCGGGCCGCCCGAACTGCCCGCATCGATCAGTGCGCCGACATCGACGTTGCGCGCGGTCACGATGCCGTCGAACGGTGCGTAGACCTTCTGGAACGACTGCATCTTTTCGAGCCGCGCGACGTTGAAGCGCGCCGCGTCGAGCGTGCCTTTCTTCGCGAGCATGTCGCCGACCTTTTCGTCGGTTTCCTGCTTCGAGACGGAATTGCTGCGAAGCATCTCTGACCAGCGGTCGGCGGTGCTTTTGGCGAGCGTGTAGGTCGCTTGTGCGTTGGCCAGATCGGCGCTCGCCGCTTTCAACTGATCGTCGACTTCGGGCGTGTCGATTTCGGCGAGCAGTTGCCCCGCCTTCACGCGCGCGCCGATATCCGCGTACCACTTCTTCACGTAGCCGTTGGTGCGCGCGTAGATCGGCGTATCGAGAAACGCCTGCACGTTGCCGGGCAGCACGAGATCGAGCGCGGCCGCGGATTTCTGCGGCTTCACCACTTCGACGCTCAGTTGCGCGGAATGCTGCGCATCGCGTTCGAGTGCGGCCTGCGCATCGTGACGCGACCAGATACCCTGCGCAGCGAGCGCCAGCACGACGATCGCCGCGCAGATTACGATCCAGCGCGAACGTTTCGATGAGCTGCGCGGGCCTTCCCCGTGCGGCGCGGACTCATCAGGACGATTCCCTTCCATCAGAACTCCAGATACTGTGCTTGCGCATCGTTGTTATGACCGTGGCCACGTCGGCCACCTTATTGCGGCTTCTGGACGACATGCGCGGCGGCGCGTGCGCGTCTTTCCGACAGCCGTCGATAGATCATCGAAAACACCACGGGCACGAACACCAGCGTCGCAATCGTGCCGATGGTCAAGCCGCCGATCACCGCGCGCCCGAGCGGCGCATTCTGCTCGCCGCCTTCGCCGAGGCCGATCGCCATCGGCACCATGCCGATTACCATCGCGAGGGCCGTCATCAGCACGGGACGAAAGCGCGTGAAGCCCGCTTCGATGGCGGCGCGCGTTGCGTCGCCATGTTCGAGCAACTGCTCGCGCGCGAAGCTGACGACCAGAATTGAGTTCGCCGTCGCGATGCCGATACACATGATCGCACCCGTCAACGCCGGAATGGACAGCGTGGTATGCGTGAGAAACAGCATCCATACGATGCCCGCCAGCGCGCCCGGCAAACCCGTGATGATGATGAACGGATCGAGCCACGACTGGAAGTTCACGACGATCAGCAGATACACCAGCACGATCGCGAACACGAGGCCGGTGAACAGGCCCGAGAACGAGTCGTTCATCGTCTGCACCTGGCCGCGCAGCTCGATCGACGAGCCCTTCGGCAATTGTGCCTTGGTGTCGGCGATGATCTTCTGGATATCGTCGGAGACGGCGCCTAGATCGCGGCCGTCAGCGGTGCCGTAGATATCGATCGTGGTTTGCGCGTTGTAGTGCGTGAGCACGGCGTTGCCGGCTTCGCGCCGCATCGTCGACAGCGCGCCGAGAATGTTCGTGTGGCCGTTCGCGTTCAGCGGAATGTTCGCGAGCGATTGCAGCGAATCGATCGTGTACTGCGGCGCTTCCGTGATCACGTTGTAACTGACGCCATTGCGCGGATTGAGCCAGAACGTCGGCGTCGTCTGCTGGCTGCCCGACAGCGTGATCAGCAGATTGCTCGCGACGTCGCGCTGCGTGAAGCCCGCCTGTTGCGCGCGCGTGCGGTCGACGTCGACGAAGATGCGCGGCAGGTCGGACGGCTGCTGGATGCGCGCATCCGCAAAACCCGGTATCGCGCGCAGTTTGTCGAGCAGCATCGCGGCGAACGCACGACTGCCTGGCACGTCGCGCCCGACAATCTGGATGTCGATCGGTGACGGCATGCCGAAGTTCAGCGTCTGACTGACGATGTCCGCGGGCAGGAACGCGAACTGCACGCCGGGGAATTCGTCGGTGAGCGTGCGGCGCAATTTGCGCACGTATTCGGCCGTCGGCTTGTGATCGGGGTTCAGGCTGATCAGGATGTCGGCATCCGACGTGCCGATCGTGCCCGTCGCGCTGTACGACAGGTTGATACCCGATACGGGCAAGCCGATGTTGTCGATGATCGAATGCAACTCGTCGCGCGGGATCAGTTCGCGGATGCGCGCATCGACGCGATCGGTGACGACGGCCGTTTCTTCAACACGCATGCCCGTCTTCGCGCGCAGATGCAGCGCGATCGTGCCGGCATCGACGGCAGGAAAGAAGTCGCGGCCAAGGAACGGCATCAGCAGCAGCGACAGCAGACAGCACGCGAGAAAGCCCGTCACGAAGATGCCGGGCCGCGCGACGCGCGCCACGAGAAACGCACGATAACGCCCGCGCAGAGTCGCAAAGCCGCGCTCGAACGCGAGGTGTACGCGCATGAACGGGTTGCGCGTCTCGTGCGAATGATGGAAGTCGGCGGGACGATGATGATGGCGCAGCAGATACTTCGCGAGCGTCGGCACCAGCGTTCGCGAGAAGAAGTACGAAGCCAGCATCGCGAACACGACGGCTTCGGCGAGCGGGATGAACAGATAGTGCGCGACGCCCGTCAGCAGGAACATCGGCACGAACACGATACAGATCGACAGCGTGGAAACCAGCGTTGGAATGGCGATCTGATGCGCGCCGTCGAGAATCGCCTGTTCGAGGTTCTTGCCCTGTTCGAGCTGATGACTGATGTTCTCGATCGCGACTGTTGCGTCGTCGACCAGAATACCGACGGCGAGCGCTAGCCCGCCCAAGGTCATGATGTTGATCGTCTCGCCGAGCGCGGACAGCGCGATGATCGAGGTGATCATCGACAGCGGAATCGACACGGCGATGATCAGTGTTGCGCGCCAGTTGCCGAGGAACAGCAGAATCATCAGGCCCGTCAGGCACGCGGCGATCAGCGCTTCGCGCAGCACGCCTTGCACCGACGCGCGCACGAACAGCGACTGGTCCGCGACGGGATCGATGTTCAGCGACTCGGGCACGAGATTGCGCAGCGCCGGCATCATGGTCTTGATGCGATCGACGATTTCCAGAGTGGATGTATTGCCGCTCTTGTTGATGGTCAAGAGCGATGCGCGCTGGCCGTCCACGCGCACGATGTTGGTTTGCGGCTGATAACCGTCACGCACATGCGCGACGTCGCGAATATAGACGGTGCCGTTCGGCCCCGATTTGATGGGAATGTTGTTCAGGCCTGCGAGCGAATCGGGGCTCGCATTCAACTGCACCGAGTATTCCGTCGAACCGATTTTCGCGGTGCCCGTCGGCACGATCAGGTTCTGCGCGGTGATCGAATTCACCACGTCCATCGGCGACAGGTTGCGCTCCTGCAGCTTGCGCGAATCGATATCGACCATGATCTGACGCTGCTTGCCGCCGTACGGCAGCGGCGCCGACGCGCCCGGCACGGTCGCGAGCTGCGTTTTCAGGAAGTTATTACCGTAGTCGAACAGCTCCTGTTCGGTGAGCGACGGCGACGACAGCGACAGCCGCAGGATAGGCACGGTGGATGCGTTGTATCGCAGTATGTTCGGCGGCGTGATGCCGGGCGGCAGCGAACGCAGCTGCGTTTGCGACAGCGCCGTGACTTGTGCGAGCGCTTCGTTGATGTTCGCGTGCGGCTGAAAGAAGATCTTGACGACGGCGATACCGTTGAGCGAAGTCGATTCGACGTGCTCGATATCGTTCACCGCGACGGACAGCCCGCGCTCGTAGTTCAGCACGATGCGCTTTTCCATCTCGTCGGCAGGCAGGCCGTTGTACGTCCAGATCACCGACAGCACGGGAATGTCGATGTTCGGGAAGATGTCGGTAGGCGTGCGCAGGATCGTCAGCGGGCCGATGATCAGCAGCAGCAGCGCGAGCACGACAAACGTATAGGGGCGCCGCAGCGCGAGACGAACGATCCACATGAAAAGGGCGGTCCGATGAGGGCGGGGGCCGCTGCTTCTGGCGGCAGCGAGCATTGCGCGACGGCGGCCCGGCCGGGCGTGCGCGACTGGAATATAACGCGTATCGTAGCTTACATCGACATTTTTGAGACTACCCTGCGGTCCGGTTTATGATGGGCCTGTTACGGGTCGTTACAGTTAGGGTTTCGTAAGTCGAATTGACGGAACGGATGCCTCACGAGGCCTTACTTTTTACTTTGCCAAAGCGCCCAAAAGGGCAACAATGGGGCTCAGGGGTTCGCATCGGTGCATGTGCGCCGGATGGGATGCGAGTCGATCCTGGCCCCTGGTTTTTAGGATTCAGGTGCGTACGCAACCACTCGGATGTTGCGGCGCTTTTATCATCACGTTGACCGGCGCAGTCCCAAACAAGCCGGCAATTGGGAGAACGGGGAAACATCATGCAAGTCGGTTCTATTGTTCGATCCGTGCATATCGCCGTACCACAAGGTGCGCGCGGGATCGTGATGCGCATTCTCGGCGACATGGCGATGGTGGCGTGGTACGCCGGCGAGCCGGGGACGTCGAAGATACTGAACACGGAACCCTTTTTCCTCGAGGATCTGATCGACACGGGCGAATTCGTCCGCCCCGCTGGCGCGCAGATACATTGATCGCGGTCTTCCTGCCTGCTGTCGTGATTGACGAGATGCGGCGCCGCTGAGCGGTCGACGCATCGCGAGTGACACTGGCGCTCGTTTTTGCTCGCGGCACGGCGCACAATGCGGGCATGAACGAAGACACTCCCGAGATTCCCACTCCGCAGGACGGCCACGCCGTTCCCTTCGCCCGCCTCACGCCCGAAGTCGTGCTGGACGCGCTCGATAGCGCGCTCGACACGGTAGGCGTGCGCACGGATGGGCGCATGCTGCCGCTCAACAGCTACGAGAATCGCGTGTATCAGGTCGGCGTCGAAGACGGGCCGCCTGTTGTCGTGAAGTTCTATCGGCCGGAGCGCTGGACCGACGAAGCAATTCTCGAAGAGCACGCATTCGTCGCGGAACTGTGCGAGCGAGAGATTCCCGCCGTGCCGGCGCGCACGCTCGATGGCCGCACGCTGCATACGTTCGACGGCTTTCGCTTTTCCATCTTCGAACGGCGCGGTGGCCGTGCGCCCGATCTCGACCGCAAGGACACACTCGAATGGCTTGGCCGGTTTATCGGGCGCATTCATGCGGTTGGTCAGACGGTGAACTACGCGGCGCGCCCGACGCTCGGCATTCAAACCTTCGGCTACGAGCCGCGCGACTATCTGCTCTCTCAAGACTTCGTGCCCGCTGACGTGCGGGTAGCGTGGGAAGCGGTTGTGAAGATGGCATTGGAAGGCGTCGAGCAGGCCTTCGAGCGCGCCGGCGACGTGCGCCAGTTGCGCATGCACGGCGACTGTCATCCGAGCAATGTGTTGTGGACCGACGCAGGCCCGCATTTCGTCGATTTCGACGACAGCCGCATGGGCCCCGCCATTCAGGATCTGTGGCTGCTGCTGCCGGGCGAACGCAACGAGGCGTCGCGCGCGTTGACGGATCTGCTTGCGGGCTATGAGGACTTCTGCGACTTCGATCAGCGCGAACTGCATCTGATCGAGGCGTTGCGGACCTTGAGGCTGATTCACTACTCGGCGTGGCTCGCGCGTCGTTGGGACGATCCGGCGTTTCCCGCCGCGTTTCCGTGGTTCAACTCGCAACGCTATTGGGAAGACCGCATTCTCGAGCTGCGCGAGCAGGTCGGCGCGATGCAGGAAGGGCCGCTCTGGCCGGTGTGATGCTCGAGCGTGTGTCGCGCTCGTCAGTCGGCGGATTGAGCGCGGGCTGGCGATCCAGCGATCACGCGTGACGGCACCGATAGCGTCGATGAAGCGCCGCGTGCCACATCCACAAGCGTCGAACGTACGATCACTTGCGCGCGCACGTCGCGGCCGATCGTTTCGATGCCCGCGCGCATCTGCGTGAAATCCTCAGGCGAGCAGACCTCGCTGCCGAAACGTGTGGTCCCGTCGCGCGTCACGGTGATGACATTCGCGTTCGCGTCGTACGAATAGGTCGAGCGATAGTCGATGAAGCGGTCTCGCGCGGCCATTGCTTCCGGCATATCTAGCACGCGAAAATTTGCAGGCAGTGCAATCTGCGTGCGCTCGTGCAACTCGACATTGCGACACACGAAAGGCTGTGTGCGCTGCCGCTCGCCGAGCCAGTAGCGCGCGTCCGACTGAAACCCGCCGACGAAGCTCGTGAGCGCCGGAATCGACGCGGCTGTGCCAGGCACGACGAAGTCTTCGAGTTTGCCTTTCATCGTGAGCGACAGTGGGCCGTCAGTTGCGTTGAGGTTGCTGGTCGATAGCGTTGCTGTGCCCGAGAGGTTCACGAAACGCAGTTCCGCCTGGAGCGACTCTTCGCGCTGCGCAGGCGTTTGCATGCGCAGTAGCGCGCGCCCCTGTTCTGCGGCCCAACCTGCGGATTCCAGCCGGTAGACGAAGGTCGCGGAGCCATCGTGCGCGACGTTGATCGACAGATCGGTGGTGCGTGACATCGTGGCCGTCGACGGTGTGCGTGACAGCACGCCTTCGTTGACGAGCACAACGGGGCGGTTCATGTCGGTGGACGGCAGATAGCCGAACTCGACGTTCGGCGCGGTCGAATCGGCGTATAGCTGAAGCTCGGGCAGCCACGTGATCACGTGATTTAGCACGCCGTAGCCGGGCACGTCGGGCAGCGTGTAGATCGTGCCGCTGCTGATCAGCGCGGGCTCGTTGCGAATGCCGATGGCGTCGAGCAGCGCGCCATACAGCGCGACGTGGTCCTTGCAGTCGCCATAACGCAGCGCGAGGATTTCCGTCGCGCGATGCGGCACGACGGCGCCGCGTCCGATATTGACGGCGACGTAGCGCACATTCTTGCGGACCCAGTTGTAGAGCGTCCTGGCTTTTGCACGCGGCGTCTGATCGCCGGCGGTGAGCGAGCGGGCCAGTCCGACGATTGCCGGATCGCTGCCGCTGGCATCGACGGCTGATTCGCGATACCTGGCGGCGAACGCGGCGTAGTCGGGAAACGTCGAGACCATCAGCCGGTCGCCATAGCTCACGTACGCAATCGATCCATATTCGAGACGCGCGAAATGCGCCTTGTCGTAGCGGAACTCATAACGCGTGCGGCCGTTCTCCGTCGATGGCGGCAGTGCGGTGAAGCCGCGTGCGTCTGCATAAAGCGGCTTGTCAGCGGGGAGATCGTAGACGAGACGGAAGTTATGAGTCGGCGCGAGATCGGGCGGTGTGAAGTCGCTGAAATGGCCCGGCACGATCGGCTGCATCTGCGTCTTCCGATACTTCAGGTATACGCGCACACCCGGCTCGACGGCGGGAAACACGATCACCTTTTCGAGGATGTCCTGGAACATCGGCGCATCGAACGATCGCGCTTCTTGCACGTCGCGAATCTGCTCGGGGCGCACGTCGTGGCGCGTGCCGTCGGCGGATGTCGTGTACGCCTCCAGAACGTCGACGCTCGCCATGTTGCGGTTGAACCAGATGTAGTACTGCGCAACACGCGCGACGCCCGCCTCGTTGTTCACGCGCAGCGTCATTTCGTCGACCTTCGTATAGGAGCCGTCCGCGTTCACCGTGAAGGTCTGGGTTTCGCGTTCGTTCGTGTACGGCTCGACGGGTGCGGCGGTTGCTGCGTTCAGTGTGGACAGGCCTGCGTTGTTAGCCGCCTGGTCGGCGGCGCGGACCGCGCCTGTGCAAAAGGCGCAAGCAGCCATCGCGATACGGAAGATCGTGAAAAGGCGCATGGGGAATCAGGCGTCCGAAGGAATTGGTCTAGTTCTGTCGCATCTCACACTTCAAAATCACACGACGTTTGTGTCAAGCGGGCAAACCGCACACAACGGCAACATTTTCCGGAAGTTGGCTCAAGCCTTCGGGATTGAAAGAAATCACATTCTGTGTAATGATAGTTATTCTCATCTGAGGGGCGTCGCCAGCTAATTGTCATCTTTCTCCTCGTGGCAAAGCAGCCAGCCAGCTCTTTGATGACCATCCTGCTTTTGCCCGGAATGCCATAGCTGCCATCTGTCACACGGCAAGCACGCTTCGGGTATCCGTCGTTCCGCTCCGGAACGGCATTTCCAGTTTCCATTCCAACGTCGCCTCACGCCAGCGACGCACGACCCGTTTTGCCAGGAACACGATGAACGCGCCCGAATCGATCGAACTGAAGCCTGCTGCCCGTGCGGGCATGATGCCCGCTGCTGGCGTCCAGCAACTGGACGCGGACGAGCTGGCCGCGCGGCGTCAGCGCTCGCGACGGGCGAATTTCATCAAGTGGCTGCGCAAGGTGCATGGCTGGGTCGGGCTATGGGGCGCCGTGCTCGGGCTGCTGTTCGGCGTGACGGGCTTTCTGCTGAATCACCGTGCGGGACCGCTGAAGGTGTCGTCAGGTGAGCCGCAGGTCGAGCAGCTGCAGATTGCGTTGCCGCAGAAAGGCTTCAAGTCGCCCGGCGACATGGCGCACTGGCTGAAGGACGAACTGCATATCGATGGCAAGCCGGGCAGGGCGCGCCGCGAGCCTGCGCACCCCGTCGCGTGGGGCGATCAAAGCGCCGTGCAGCCGGAGTTCTGGCAGATTGCGATCGCCGCGCCGGGGCAGAACGTGCAGGCCGAGTATTGGGTGGGCAACGGCTTCGTGTCGGTGAAGCGCACGCAAAACTCGTTTCTCGGCACGATGAACAACCTGCATAAGGGCGTTGGGTTGAGCGTCGGCTGGGTGCTGTTGATCGATACGATCGCGGGCAGTCTGATTCTGCTGTCGCTGACGGGCGTGCTGCTGTGGACGGAACTCAACAAGCGGCGGACCGTGGGTGTCGTGCTGGTTGGCGGGTCGATCTTGGCGGCGGTGGTTTGTGGGTTGATGTGAGTCTATGGTGCCCCGTCAGTCGTCTTGCGCTTCTTCGCGGATCGGGTCTTCGATTTGCGCAAAGTTGGTGATCTTCACCTCGCCTTCCGGAAAGCGCGCGATGACTTCAAGCTCGCCGCCGAGTGCGCGGATGTGATCGCGCAGCGTCGAGATATACATGTCCGTGCGCTGTTCGAGTTTCGCGATACTGGGTTGCTTGACGTTGAGGCGCTTTGCGAGCGCTTCCTGAGAAAGGCCGCGCGCTTGACGCAAGCCGTGAAGGGGCATTGCGGCGCGAAGTTTCTCCGCCATCGCTTCCGAACGGGCGCGTGACTCCGGCGGCATTTTCAGCCAGAGCTCTTCAAATTTTTTCGCCATCTTTGGCTCCTCCATGCGTGGTGCGCAGCAAGTGCACACGATAGATGATTTCAGCTCGCGGTACGTTCTGTTGATACCAACGTTCGTGGCCAGTCTTGTCGCCGCCGAGCAGTAATACAGCAGTGCGTCGCGGATCGAACACATACAACACTCGATACGGCTTTCCGCGATGCTGAATTCGTAGTTCCCGCAGATTTCCTATTGTCGAACCTATGATCTTGCTGGAGTACGGGAACGGCAGCTGGGGACCTTGATCCTTGAGCAAGAGGATCGTCGACGCGATCGACTCTCTCTCCGCCTTCCGCAGCCCTTCCCACCACGCCTGAAATGCATCGGTGTACTCAACGTCCCAAGTCATCGAAAATATAGCCTCCATGGAATATTCCGTCAAGGGAATAGTGGCGACTGCGGACGAGTCACGACGCGACAGTGAAGCCACGAGGCAGTCCGCAAAAATTCGATGCTAGGGATCAGAAGAACCCGGCGACAGTCAGCCGAATGGCTAAAGCCAGGCGAGAGAAATCGACCGCGAACAGGCACTGTTCGCGGTCTGAGAGAATTTAATCCGGAATACTACAAGCCGCTCCCCCGCTAGCCGCAATCTCACGCGCCGCCTTGGCGCCTTCGACCTGCAGCAGCGTCGGCAGCGACACACCATTCTTGGCCGCCGTCACTTCGGCAAGAATCGACACAGCGATCTCAGGCGGCGTTCTGCTGCCGATATAAATCCCAACCGGCCCATGCAGCCGAGCGAGTTCGGTCTCGGTGAGATCGAACTCCTTGAGTCTTTCGCGCCGCGCCGCGTTATTGCGCCGCGAGCCCAACGCACCGACATAAAACGCAGGCGTTTTCAACGCCTCCATCAGCGCGAGATCATCGAGCTTCGGATCATGCGTGAGCGCGATCACGGCGCAGCGCTCATCGAGTTTCATATCGAGCACGGTATCGTCGGGCATCGTACGAACGACCTTGGTGCCCGGCACGTCCCATTCATCCGTGTACTCTTCGCGCGGATCGCACACGGTCACCTGATAGTCGAGCCCGACCGCGATATTGCACAGATAGCGCGACAGTTGCCCCGCCCCGATCACCAGCATCCGATATCGCGGGCCGTGTATCGTCAGCAGACGTTTGTCGTTGAAGTTGACGCCATCCGTTGCTTGCGCGGGGCCCAAACGCGCGACACCCGTTTCCATATCGAGCGTGCGCGCAACAAGACGTCCGTTTTCAACGGCATCGCACAGTTCAGCGATGCCGCTCGCCTCCGTCAAAGGCTCCAGCACGAGCTGAATCGTCCCGCCGCACGGCAAACCAAAGCGATGCGCCTCTTCGGCCGAAATGCCGTACTTCACCGCTTCAGGCTTCGTCTGCTCGATGCCGCGCTGACGCACGCGATCGATCAGATCGTCTTCGATACAGCCGCCCGACACCGAGCCGACCACCGCGCCATCGTCGCGCACGACGAGCATCGCGCCCTCGGGACGCGGCGACGAGCCCCACGTCTTCACGACCGTCACGAGTAGCGCGCGATGTCCCTGTTCGAGCCAGCGCGCGCTGGACTTCAGGACTTCGAGATCCACGCTGTCCATGATTTCTTCCTCTTCGGTTCTTCGCCACTGCCTTCGGCGGCGGCTTCGCCGTCGTCGACAGGACTCGCAGTGTCGCCTGAATCGCCCGATTCTGCCTGCACTCCGCCACTGCCGCCCGTCAATTGCTCGCCGAAGCGCTTGAAAAACTCACCCGCGAGCTTGCGCGCGGCGCCGTCGACGAGCCGCGAGCCGATCTGCGCGAGCTTGCCGCCGACCTGCGCAGTGGCGGTATAGGTGAGCTTCGTCGCTTCGTCGCCTTCAGGTTCGAGCGTCACATGCGTTTGCCCTTTACCGAAGCCAGCCGCGCCACCCTGGCCTTCGAACACGATCGTATACGTGTGAGGCGCGTCGATATTGGTGAGTTCCATGCGGCCCTTGAAGCGCGCCTTCACCGGTCCGACAGCCGCGCTCAACGCGACGGCGTACGCGTTCTCGCCGTCCGGTTCGATGCTGTCGCAGCCGGGAATCGACGCGCGCAGAATCTCCGTGTCGTTCAGCGCGTCCCATGCGCGCTGCTGCGGCACCGGTAGCGTGTAGGTTTCGGTCAACTCCATGACGTCGCTCCTCCAGAGATCGCGGCGCGCGCGGCATCGCGGGACACGCGCGTCAATTGCGCGAGATCGCGGCCGAACGCAGCCAGGCTGTCGAGATTGTGAACTGGCTTGTGCGCATCGACGAACGGCAGCATTGCCTGTACGCCGCGCGCTTTCGGCGAGAATTCGCGGTAACGCAACAACGGATTGAGCCACACGATGCGATGCGCGAAGCGGCGCAGGCGGGCCATTTCGGTTTCGAGCACGTCGATGGCTTCGTGATCGAGGCCATCGGTGACGAGCAGCACGGTCGCCCTGCCTGTCAGCACTCGGCGTGCCCAACGGCGGTTGAATTCGGCGAGCGCCGCGCCGATGCGCGTGCCGCCCGACCAGTCGACCACCTGATCCGCGAGCGCAGCAATCGCGACATCGGGATCGCGTTCTTTTAACGCACGCGTCGCGTTGGTGAGGCGCGTGCCGAACAGAAACACCTGCAAGCGTTCGCGCGATTGCAGCAGCGCATGGCAGAAATACAGCACGGCACGCGAATAACTGCTCATCGAGCCGGAAATATCGAGCAACAGCACGAGCGGCGGCTTGCGTGCGACCACCGCGCGATACTTCCACACGGTCCAGTCACCGCCCGCGCGCACGGCATGTCGCGCGCTCGCGCGCAGGTCCGCATGTGTGCCGCGCGACGCCGCTTTCAGCCGGCGCGTCGGCTCCATCGCGAGCGGCAGACGCTGCGCGCGAATCAGGTGGCGCAGCGTGCGCCATTCGTCTGCGGTGAGCGTGTCGAAATCGCGATGACGCAGACGCTCTTCGGCGCTGAACGTCACGTGCGCGTGCAGTTCGTGGCGGTCTTTATCGGCGGCTTGCGGGGCTTGCTTGCGCTGCTTCGCGTGATGCGCCGCGAGCGCGTCGGCGAGCCGGTTGTTGCGCTTCGGCGGCGGGATGCCGCTCGTCACCTTCGGCAGAAGCAGCGCGCGCAGCTTGCCTTCCCAATCGGGATCGCGCCAGAAGAGATCGAACGCGGTGTTGAAGAGGTCGCGCTCATCGGGCGCGCACAACAGCAACGCGGCGAGCGCCGCGCGTACGTCGTCGCGCCGGTCGAGATCGATCCAGCGCAACGCTTCGAGCGCATCGACGGCCTGCGCGGGCGACATCGGCAAGCCCGCGCCGCGCAACAACCGCACGAAATGCACGACGTTGCGTGCGAGCGTCGCGGTGTTGGGATCGCTGACGGGCATCATCGACGCTACTCCGCCGCCGCAAGACATTGGCGGATCTGTTCGGCGTCGAATCGCGCGAGGTCGTCCTGATACTTGAGCAGCACGCCGAGCGTGTCGTGGACCGACTGCGGATCGAGTTCGGTGACGGTGAGCGCGGCGAGCGCGCGGCACCAGTCGATCGTCTCGGCAATGCCGGGCGCCTTGAACAGATCCATGCCGCGCAGCCGATGCACGAAATCGACGGCGCGGCGTTGCAGCGCTTCGCCCGTTTCGGGCGCGCGCGCCGCGACGATCGCCAGTTCGCGCTCGCGGTCGGGATAACCGATCCACTGATACAGACAGCGGCGCTTCAACGCGTCATGCACTTCGCGCGTGCGATTCGACGTCATCACGACGAGTGGCGGATGCTCGGCGCGCACCGTGCCGTATTCGGGAATCGACACCTGAAAGTCCGACAGCAGTTCGAGCAGGAACGCTTCGAACGGCTCGTCGGCGCGGTCGATTTCATCGATCAGCAACACACGCCGCGCGCCAGGATGATGCTCATCTGGCATGAGCGCCTGCAGCAGAGGTCGCTTCAACAGAAACTCGCTGCGATACAGCGTACTGCTGTCGGGTTTCTCGCCGGCCGCTTCGGCGAGCCGCAGCGCCATGATCTGCCGCGGATAGTCCCACTCGTACAGCGCGCTCGCCGTATCGAGCCCTTCATAGCACTGCAGCCGCAGCATCGACGTGCCGAGCATGCCCGCCGCCGCTTTCGCCAATTCCGTCTTGCCGACGCCCGGCTCGCCTTCGACGAACAGCGGCCGTTCCATGCGCAGCGCGAGAAACAGCGCGGTCGCCAGCTCGCGGCTCGCGAAGTAGCCTTGCGCAGTGAGTTGGGCGAGGGTGTCGTCGATTGAAGCGGGCTGCATGGTCCTCCCTGGCACTTCGGCTTGCATCGCTCGAACACTGAAGAAGCTGGACAAACCCGATAAACGAAATGGCCCGGACGCGCCGGGCCTCGGATGCTCAAACGCCTCGCACGCCGCGTCCGCTAACCGTTTGCGGCTCGCACCGCTCGCGCCGTCAGCACGGGTATCAGGTGAGCGCGATATTCAGCGCTTGCGTGCATGTCGGTGTTGAGATCGTCCGGTGCGACCGTCACGCCGCGCGCGGCGGCTTCCGTGAAGTTCGCGGCGAGCGCGTTCTCCATGTCCGTCGCGCGAAACACCGACGACGCCGCGCCCGTGATCGCGACGCGCACACCGCCCGCCGTCTTCGCGACGAACACGCCCGTCAACGCGAAGTGCGACGCCGGATTCCTGAACTTCTCGTACGCGGCTTTTTCCGGCACCGGAAACTCGACGGCGACGATCAGTTCGTCGGGCTGCAACGCGGTTTCATACATACCGACGAAGAAATCCGTCGCTGAAATGCGGCGCCGGTCGGTGACGACGGTTCCGTCGAGGCCGAGCACGGCGGCGGGATAATCCGCCGCGGGATCGTTGTTCGCGATCGATCCGCCGATCGTGCCGAGCGAGCGCACCTGCCGGTCACCGATATGCCCGGCGAGAAACGCAAGCACCGGCAATACGCGCTGCACGTCCGCGTGACTCGCCACGTCCGCATGACAGACGGCCGCGCCGACCGTCACTTTGGCCGGCTCGACGCGAATCTCCTTCAACTGCGGAATGCGCGTGACGTCGATCAGCTTCGATGGCTGCGCGAGACGCAGGCGCATCGTTGGCAACAGGCTTTGTCCGCCCGCCAGATACTTCGCTTCGCTGTCGGCGCTCAGGTTAGCCACGGCGCTTTTCGGATCGGCTGCACGTTGATAGTCGAATGAATACATGTCGGCCTCCGCTCAGGGACGTGAGTTTTGTGCAGCGTGGATCGCGGACCACACGCGATGCGGCGTGGCCGGCATCTGCAGGTCCGTGACGCCGAGCGGCGCGAGCGCGTCGATGATCGCGTTGATCACGGCAGGCGGCGAACCGATCGCGCCCGCTTCGCCGCAACCCTTCACGCCGAGCGGATTGTGCGTACACGGCGTGCCTTTTGCGGTTTCGACGGTGAACGACGGCAGATCGGACGCGTGCGGCATCGCGTAGTCCATGTACGAACCGGACAGCAACTGGCCGGTGTCCTTGTCGTACACGCAGCGTTCCAGCATCGCCTGGCCGATGCCCTGGCCAAGACCGCCGTGTACCTGCCCTTCGACGATCATCGGATTGATCACGTTGCCGAAGTCGTCGACGGCCGTGAAGCGCTCGATGCGCGTCTCACCCGTATCGACGTCCACTTCGACTTCGCAGATATACGCGCCCGCCGGATAGGTGAAGTTGGTCGGATCGTAGAACGCGCTTTCGTCGAGGCCTGGCTCGAGCTTGTCGAGCGGATAGTTGTGCGGCACGTAGGCGGCGAGCGACACGTCGGCGAAGGTCTTCGTGCGGTCGGTGCCGGCGACGCGGAACGTCCCGTCCTTGAACTCGATGTCATCCGCCGATGCTTCGAGCAGATGCGCCGCGATCTTCTTCGCTTTCGATTCGATCTTGTCGAGCGCCTTCATGATTGCCGAGCCGCCGACTGCAATCGAACGCGAGCCATACGTGCCCATGCCGAACGGAATGCGCCCGGTGTCGCCGTGGACGATATCGATGTTGTCGATCGGCACGCCGAGCCGGTCGGACACGACTTGCGCGAACGTCGTTTCGTGGCCCTGGCCGTGACTGTGCGAGCCGGTGAAGACGGTGACCGAGCCCGTCGGATGCACGCGCACTTCGCCCGCTTCGAACAGGCCCGCGCGCGCACCGAGCGCGCCCGCGATGTTCGACGGCGCGAGACCGCAAGCTTCGATGTAGCACGAGTAGCCGAGTCCGCGACGCTTGCCGTTCTTCTCCGATTCCTGTCTGCGCGCTGCGAAGCCTTTGACGTCCGCGAGTTCCATCGCGCGGTCCAGACACGGTTCGTAATCGCCCGTGTCGTATGTGAGGCCGACGGGCGTCGCATACGGGAACGAGCGGATGAAGTTGCGGCGGCGGATTTCGGCCGGGTCCATGTTCATGTCGCGCGCCGCCGTTTCGACGAGGCGCTCGACTACGTACGTCGCTTCCGGACGGCCTGCGCCGCGATACGCATCGACGGGCACCGTGTTCGTGAAGACCGCTTTCACTTCGGCGTAGATCGCGGGCGTCGCGTACTGGCCCGCGAGCAGCGTCGCGTAGAGGATGGTCGGCACGCTGGAGGCGAAGGTCGACAGATACGCGCCCATGTTCGCGATCGTGTGTACGCGCATCGCGAGGAACGTGCCGTCCGCGTCCATCGCCAGTTCGGCTTTCGTCACGTGATCGCGTCCGTGGGCGTCCGATAGAAACGCTTCGGAACGTTCGGCCGTCCACTTCACCGGACGCCGGATTTTCTTCGACGCCCACGTCAGCGCGACGTCTTCCGCGTACAGGAAAATCTTCGAGCCGAAGCCGCCGCCGACATCCGGCGCGATCACGCGCACTTTCGATTCCGGCAGCGACAGCACGAACGCCGCCATCAACAGCCGTTCGACGTGCGGATTTTGATTGGCCACATACACGGTGTAGCTGTCGTCCTGCGGCGCGTAGCTGGCGTTGACGGCGCGCGGCTCGATCGCGTTCGGGATGAGACGGTTATTGACGATATCGAGCGTCGTCACGTGATGCGCCTTGGCGAACGCGGCATCCGTGGCCGCCTTGTCGCCGTGGCCCCATGTGTAGCAGGTGTTGTCGGGCACTTCGTCGTGGACGGCGGGCTGGCCGGCATCGGACGCGTGCGTGGTGTCGATCACGGCGGGCAGTTCGGCGTAATCGACTTCGATCAGTTCGGCGGCATCTTTTGCGGCTTTCACCGAATCGGCGATCACGATTGCGACCTGGTCGCCGACGTGGCGCACTTTCGTATGCGCAATCACGGGATGCGGCGGCTCGTGCATCGGTTTGCCGTCGATGCTGTGGATCAGCCAGCCGCACGGCAGCCCGCCGACGTTTTCAGCGGCGAGATCCGCGCCGGTAAAAATCGCGACGACGCCGGGCGACTGCTTCGCGGCGGCGGTGTCGATACGTGTGATGCGCGCGTGCGCGTGGGGCGAGCGCAGGAACACGGCGTAGGTCTGACCGGGTAGGACGATGTCGTCGGTGTACTGGCCGTTGCCGGTGAGGAAGCGATAGTCTTCCTTGCGCCGGACGGGCGTGCCCACCATGCGGTGCGAATCGGGTGCGTTCATGGCGGGCTCCTCAGACGGTCGTGGCGGCTTTCGAAGACGCGTCGGCTTGCATGCCGGCAGCGCCCTGAACGACGGCCTTGACGATGTTGTGGTAGCCCGTACAGCGGCACAGGTTGCCGTCGAGCTGACGGCGCACTTCGTCTTCCGTGAGGTTCGGATTAGTCGCGACCAGCGCGGTTGCGCTCATCACCATGCCTGGCGTGCAGAAGCCGCACTGCAGGCCGTGGCACTCGCGGAAAGCGGCTTGCATCGGGTGCAGTTCGCCGTTTTTCGACAGCCCTTCGATCGTGGTGATTTCCTGGCCTTCTGCCTGCACGGCAAGCATGTTGCAGGATTTGATCGCGCGGCCGTTCAGATGAACCGTACACGCGCCGCATTGCGCGGTATCGCAGCCGACGTGCGTTCCTGTCAGCCGCAATTGTTCTCGTAGAAACTGGACAAGCAGGGTGTGCGGCTCGACGTTCGCGGTAACGGGTGAACCGTTCACCGTCAGACTGATGCTGATCGCCATGAACTGTCTCCTAGGGGACGCTCTTGTATTGAGCCCCGGGTGGGGTGAGACCGGCTCGGGCCCGTTGTTCACTTGCTACCGCCTGCCTGCTGGGAGGGTCCGGTACGGTTGGGGTGCTTTTTTTGCTTTGTTTTTGTTGTTTGTGACGAAAAGTAAAACACAAAAAACGGGAGGCGGCTATTGGGGGTCTGTGCCTCCGGCGGTTTTTGGTTTGGTTTTGGTTTTCGTTTTTTGCTGCGCAAGCTGTCTGGCTTGCATGTGTTTTGCGCTGGCATCCGCGATGCGTTAGCTCGCTTCATGCGTTGCCCCTGAGCGGGGCGGCACCCGCTTTGGGTTGTCTGCGACGCTGGGTGGTTTGCTTGTTTTGATGTTGGCATTCGCGATGCGTTAGCTCGCTTCACGCGTTGCCCCTGTGCGGGGCGGCACCCGCTTTGGGTTGTCTGCGACGCTGGGTGGTTTGCTTGTTTTGATGTTGGCATCCGCGATGCGTTAGCTCGCTTCACGTGTCGCCCCTGTGCGGGGCGGCACCTACTTTTCTTTGCCGCCGCAAAGAAAAGTAGGCAAAAGAAAGCGGCTCACACCGCCAGCACTTGACGTTTACCCACGGGCCCCCAACGTCCCCACGCTTCGCACGGCCGCGCGCCCGCACAGGTTCGTTGCCAACGCATCGTTTAAACGCCTCACCCACTTCAAATACCCGTACACGGGCTCGCGCCAGCGAACGGTTGCTGCCGCTCAGGTGGCAAACTGTGTGTAGGTTGTCGCTGCGTACACGTTAGCGCTCTTACAGGGTGGAACGCGTGCGTAGCGGTCCGAAGTGAGGCGTGTGGAGCACTTGGGCCTACACACAGTTTGCCACCTGGGCGGCCGTGGGATATCTGGCACGGCATGCTGCAGCGCGGGTAAGTGAAGCGGGTCAGGCGCACCGCAAGAACGTTGGCAACGAACGTGGGTCACGTGATTGCCGTGTGAAGCGTAAGAACCTTTGGGGGCCCTCAGGCAGGAAGAAGAGTTGGCGGTGTGAGCCGCTTTCTTTTGCCTACTTTTCTTTGCGGCGGCAAAGAAAAGTAGGTGCCGCCCCGCACAGGGGCGACGCATGAAGCACGAAGGCAATACGCGGATGCCAGCGAACACACAAGCAAACCACACCAGTCGCGCCGCGAAGTCAAATCGCGGATGCCAGCGAACTGCGTGGCGAATCAAACAGAACTCAGCCGCGCAACGAAAAAACCTTATCGCCCGCCGTGCGCGAGTTTGGAATGCCTCCGCGAGTACCCAAAATAAACAACCATCCCAACCAGAAGCCAAATCACAAAGGCAATCCACGTAACCTTGCTGAGATTCAGCATCAAAAACAGGCAGGAAGCAACAGCAAGCACAGGCACAACCGGCACGCCCGGGCAGCGAAAAGCCCTGGGCAAATCAGGATGCGTGCGCCGCAGCACGAGCACAGCGATGGACACCATCGAAAACGCCGCCAACGTTCCGATATTGATCAGCTCAGCGAGCACATTCAAAGGCACGAGGGCGCCAATCAGCCCAAAGACAATCCCAACGAGCCAAGTGGTAGCAAAAGGCGTAGCAAACCGCGGATGCACCTTAGACAGCGCCGCAGGCAACAACCCATCCCGTGACATCGCAAAGATCACCCGAGTCTGGCCGTAGGCCATCACAAGAATCACGGTCAGCATCCCAAGCACCGCACCGAGATCGATAAAACCGGCAACCCAGTTCTGCCCAGCAACCTGCAACGCATACGAAACCGGATGCGAAATATTCGCGAACTGCGCCGACGGCACGATCCCCGTCACGACAGCGGCCACAGCGACATATAGCACCGCGCAAACGCCGAGCGACGCAATGATCCCGATCGGCAGGTCGCGCTTCGGATCCTTCACTTCTTCGGCCGCCGACGACACCGAATCGAACCCGATAAACGCAAAGAACATCACAGCCGCCGCGCCGAACACGCCACCGATGCCGTTCGGCATGAACGGATGCCAGTTCTCCGGCTTCACATGAAACACACCGACGGCAATCACCAGCAACACCACGGTCACCTTGATCGCAACCATCAGATTGTTCACGCGCGTCGATTCCCGCACGCCGACAGACAGCAGCGTCGTAATCGCCATCATCACGAGAAACGCGGGCAAGTTGAACAGCGTCTCGTGGCCGGGCAGCGCGCCGGGCGCGGCCGTCAGTGCAACGGGCAGCGACACGCCGAAGCCCGACAGCAGCGACTGCAGATACCCCGACCAGCCAACCGACACCGCCGAAGTGGCAAGCCCATACTCGAGCATCAAATCCCAGCCGATGATCCACGCGGCCAGTTCGCCGAGCGTCGCGTACGAATACGTGTAGATCGAACCGGCGACGGGAATCGTCGAGGCGAATTCCGCGTACGCGAGCGCCGCGAAGCCGCACGCGACGGCGGCGATCAGGAACGCCAGCATCAGCGCCGGGCCGGCTTGCACCGCGCCCGTGCCCGTCAGCACGAAGATGCCGGTGCCGATGATGGCGCCGACGCCGAGAAAGGTGAGATCGAGCGCGCCGAGCGCTTTCTTCAGGCCTGCAGCCTGCGCGCCGGCGATCATGTGCTCGACGTTCTTTTTGCGAAAGAGGGACATTTGGCGGGGTCTCCTGTGAAGCACGCGTGTGGGCGCGCCCAATGTCGGGAAAACCCGCAATTTTAGCGGAATCGGGCCGGATAGCCCTTCATGGCGCACAAATGGAGTGCGCCGCGAGCGCGGCGGGCGGCCTCGAGCCTCAGGCCGCCATCACCGGATTCAGGTCGACGAGGCGGTTGCTCATCACGTAGAAGGTCAGCTCGGCGTTGTTGCGCAGCTTCATTTTCTCCAGCAACCGCGTGCGGTAGACACTCACCGTCTTCACCGACAGCGACAGCGCGTTCGCGATATCCGTCAGCCGCTTGCCCGACGCGAGCATGCACAGCGTCTGGTACTCGCGGTCGGAGAGCTTCTCGTGCGGCAACTGCTCGCCGTCAAACGAAACGTAGTCGGCGAGCGCTTCCGCCATCGCCGGGCTCACGTACTTGCGGCCCGCCGCGACCTGCTGGATCGCGGCGATCATCTGCGTGGCGTCGACGGTTTTCGACAGATAACCGGCCGCCCCCGCCTTCAGAGCGCGCACCGCGTACTGGTCCTCGCGATACATCGAAAACATCAGCACGGGAACGCGCGGCAGCTTGCGCTTCAGGCGCTTGAGCACCTCGACGCCGTTCATGTCCGGCAGCGAGATGTCGAGCAGGATCACGTCGTACACGTGCTTCGACGCTTCCATGAGCACCTCGGTACCCGTCTGCGCCTCGGCGACGTCGTCGGCGACGCCGCGGTCGATCAGCAGCTGCCGTACGCCTTGTCGAACGATGGCGTGGTCCTCGGCAATCAGAATGCGCAGGCTCATAACGGGAAGTCAGTGTTCACAAACAGCAGGTTACAAGCGGGCCACGAGCGGTTCACAAGCGGATCGCGGTGCGTCGCGCGCGCGGCGCATTGCCCAACAAGGCTTTCCACTCGAAGCGCGCATGCACGGTCGTGCCGCGCGCCTGACCGGCGGACGCAGCGACGCGCAATTCGCCGTCGAATGCGTTGCAGCGCGCGCGCATGCCTGCCAGCCCGAACTGGCGCTCGTCCTGTCCCGCGTGCGCGGGAATGCCGACGCCGTCGTCGCTGACGACGATGCTCAGATGCTGCGCAGTGGTTTCGATACGCATGTCGGCGCCCGATGCATGCGCGTGCTTGGCGACGTTGTTGAGCGCTTCCTGGGCGACGCGGAACACAGCGAGCGATGCATCGGCGGACAGGCGCGTGAGGCGAGCGTCGGCGGCGCACACGAAGCTCATGCGCAGGCCGGTGCGCGCGGCGAAGCTGTTGGTCCAGTGCGACAGCGCGCAGACGATGCCCTTGTCGAGCGTCGGCGAGTGCAGATCGCCGACGGCCTGTTGCGCAGCTTCAGTGACGGCGTCGAGCGAACGCTGCGCGGTGGCGAGGGCGGCGGTGCATTGGGGCGGGGCGTCGGCGGGCAGCCAGGTTTCGACGCCAGCGAGCGCGAAGCGCGTGGCCGTCAGTTCGGCGCCGAGGCTGTCGTGCAGTTCCTGCGCGACATGGCGGCGCGTGGCTTCCTGCGTGCGCGTCAGCTCGGATGCCAGCTCGCGTACCCGCGCCTGCAGACGCGCGAGTTCGTCGCTGGATGCCGTTCGCGCGGCGGCGTCCGCAGTGACGTCCGCTTTGGCGTGGTTTGCCATCGCGGCTTTGCTGGAACGGCGGCGGGCAGACGCACTGGATGCGCGCGTGGCATCGCTCGCGCGGCCAGCCGCTCCGTGCATATGCATCGGCACCACGATCGACGAATCCATGGTCCCGCTCACGAAACGGATCGGCCGGCGCCATAGCGACGCATCGGCAGCATGTAGACGGTAGAACGCATGCGAACCCTGACTCCCAGATATGTCCGTCGCAGGAACTATCTCGACGGAAAAACGCTACGTCGAGACGTAACGAAATTTACATTCTGTAACAAATAGACGACAGTTTTGTTAAAAGTCTGTCAAATGCTGCTGCGCTGGGATCATATCTTAAAAAAAGAAAAAATACCCGTCCATCTTGGCTTGCAGCGCAAAGTTCACGCAATAGTCGAGGTAAACGCTACAGCTTATGTCGGACAAATTCCTACATGCAAGGTTATTTAATAGCCATTGAATTTGTAACCTGGTATCTGACTTGAGATGGGCACGTCTAGTCGTGATCCGCCAACCGTTCCACGTAGCCCGGCGCGCCAAAAGAAAAACCGGAGCGCGAAGGCTCCGGTTTCGGGTGTTGCGGCTCGCGCGCGCGTCGTGGACGCCGCGCCAGCGTTCGTGCGGCGCAGTCTTAGCCGACGAACGCCTTTTCGACGACGTAGTGGCCAGGATTGTTGTTGCTGCCTTCCTGGAAGCCCAGGCTGTCGAGCAGTTCACGCGTGTCGCGCAGCATGTGCGGGCTGCCGCAGAGCATCACGCGGTCGTTTTCGAGCGAGAAGTGCGGCAGGTCGAGATCGTCGAAGAGCTTCTTCGTTTCGATCAGGTCCGTGATACGGCCGCGATTCGCGAACTGCTCGCGCGTGACGGTCGGGTAATACACCAGCTTTTCCTGGATCAGCTCGCCGATGTGCTCGTGCGCCGGCAGGTGGTCCGTGATGTATTCCTTGTATGCCAGTTCATCGACGAAACGGCACGTGTGCGTCAGCACGACGCGCTCGTAGCGGTCATAGACGTCCGGGTCCTTGATGATCGACATGAAGGGCGCGAGACCCGTGCCAGTGGACAGCAGCCACAGCGTCTTGCCGGGCAGCAGGTTGTCGGCCATCAGCGTGCCCGTCGGCTTCTTGCCGATCAGGACCTGGTCGCCCACCTTCAGATGCTGGAGGCGCGATGTCAGCGGGCCGTCCTGCACCTTGATGCTCAGGAATTCGAGGTTCTCTTCGTAGTTCGCGCTAGCCATGCTGTACGCACGGATCAGCGGCTTGCCGTCGACTTCGAGGCCGACCATCGTGAACTGGCCATTTTCGAAGCGGAACGACGCATCGCGCGTGCAGGTGAAGCTGAAAAGCGTATCGGTCCAGTGGTGGACGCTCAGGACGGTTTGTGGATTCAGGTTGCTCATGGCTTCTTCGATGGTGCGAAATCAAGGTCGGCCACATAAAAGCGGGGCCGGCACGGCAAAGGCAATGCACCGTCCCGCGCCGGAAGCGACCCGGGAATGATGCGCAATCCGCTATTTTACCGCGTTCCGCGCCGGGCATTGCCGCAGCGGGTTGGGCGGTGAATGTGGTCTGTCAAGCTGGTTATCAAGCGCCGGCGCGGCTGTCGTCCGGTTTCGCCGGAACGGCTAACTGCGGTGCGGCATGGGTGTACTGCTGGGGTGTGCGGCGCTGGGTCTGTGCCCGGTCCACCCTACGGGTGTCGCCCTTCGGGTCTTGCCCGTTCGCGACGGGCGTCGGGCCGTTGCCGCTTGACCGGCTTTCGCCCGTCAATCATCGGGTGATGGCAGCCGTTCAACGAAAACAGGCGCTGGTAGGCGCTATTTCGGGATAATACCGGAAACTTATCGCGCGCTGCAGCATTGACCCTTCTCGCGAAGCTGGAAAAGTCCAGCTGGAGAGCGCGCCCGCGCTCAGCTTTCGGCGGCGAGTTTCGCGCCCAGGCCGACGAGCAGCGCGCCGCACACGCCGTCGATTGGGCGGCGCAGGCGTCGATAGCCGCGTTGCGTGCGTTCCGTCGCGAACATCAGCGCGACGCTGCCGTACCAGCCCACCGACATCATCCCGATCATCGCGAGCGCCACGCCGTAGAACCACAGCGGCGGGTGCGCCGGAAACAGCGTCGCGAAGATACTGGTCCAGAACGCGCAGGATTTCGGATTCGTCAGACACGTGAGCATGCCCGTGCGCCAGGCGCGGAAATGCGCGCCGCGATCATTGGCGGGCGGCGTTTCGACGTTCACGACGATGGCCTCGCCGCGTTTCGTGCTCGAACGCACGAGCTTGATGCCGAACCACACCAGATAGATCGCGCCCGCGATTCGAATGCCGTTGTACAGCCAGTCGATCCGTTGCAGCACGGTCGCGAAACCGAGCATCGCGAGCGAGGCCCAGATTGTCGACCCTGTGCCGACGCCCAGCGCCGATGCCGCGCCCAGCCCGCGCCGTCCGGCCAGCGACAGTTGCGTGATCATGAAGAAGTTGGGACCGGGACTGACAAGCGCGATCAGATAGACGAGGGCGATTTGCAGCAGGATCGGCAGGTAATGATGCATGGCGACGATTTGCCGCGCTGGGCGGCGGTGCGTTGAGCGGGAAGAGGGCGGAATCGCGATCTTACTCCGGCTCGCGCCGGTTCGAGCGACAGTCAGGCGACTGCGCGACACACCCTGCGTCGCCCCCGTGCTCGTCTTTGTTGTGGCATCCGGAGGATGGTGTTTGCTGCGCACGTGGTGTGGGTTGGTGTGTGTTTTCGCTGGCATCCGCGATGCGTTAGCTCGCTTCAAGCGTCGCCCCTGTGCGGGGCGGCACCTACTTTTCTTTGCCGCCGCAAAGAAAAGTAGGCAAAAGAAAGCGGCTAACACCGCCAGCCCATCTTCCTATCCACGGGCCCCCAACGTCCCCACGCTTCACACAGCAACGCCCGTGTTCGCGAGCGTTGCCAACGCTTCGAATCAACGCCTCACCCGGTTCGAATTCCCGTACTCAGGCAAGCGGCGGCGAACTGTATATGCCGCCCAGGTGGCAAACTGTGTGTAGGTTGTCGCGTCGTATGCGTTAGCGCTCTTACAAGGTGGTGCGCGCCCGCTATCGGTCTGGAGTGATGCGTGTGGAGCACCGCCAGCCGACACACAGTTTGCCACCTGGGCGGCGGTGGACTATCTGACGCGGCGCGATGTAGTGCTGGTGCGTGAAGCGGGTGAGGCGCACATCAAGAGCGCTGGCAACCAACGCGGAACAAGCAGGTTGCCGTGTGAAGCGTAAGAACCTGTGGGGGCCCTCAGGCAGGAAGAAGAGTTGGCGGTGTGAGCCGCTTTCTTTTGCCTACTTTTCTTTGCGGCGGCAAAGAAAAGTAGGTGCCGCCCCGCACAGGGGCGACGCTTGAAGCGAGCTAACGAAACGCGGATGCCAACATCAAAACAAGCAAACCACCCAGCGTCGCAGACAACCCAAAGCCGGTCCCGCCCCGCACACGGGCGACGCGCCAAGCGACCTAACGCATCGCGGATGCCAGCGAAAGCAAAAACCTCACCCCGCAGATTGCCCCGCACCCGCACCCACGTCCGGCGTCGTGGCCTTATGTGCGCGCTGTTTGAGCACGCGCGCCTGCAGCACGATCACGAGCAGCAGGAACACGCCGCGTATCACCGACTGCCAGTACGCCGACAGACTGATGAACCCAAGCCCGTTTTCGAAGTTCAGCAGATTGAACACGAGCCCGAGCAGCAGCACGCCCGCGATCGTCATCGCGATCGAGCCTTCGCCGCCCGTCAGCAGCGTGCCGCCGAGCACCACGGCCGAAATCGCGAACAACTCCCAGCCGACGCCTTCATTCGGCTGCCCCGCGCCGAATTGCGCGGCGAGGATCACGCCCGCCAGCCCGGCCAGCAGTCCGCTCACGGCATACACGGCGACCAGCGTGCGGTTCACGTTCAGCCCCATCAAACGCGCCGCTTCCTCGCTGCCGCCGATCGCCAGCGAATGCCGGCCGAAGCGCGTGCTGCGCAGCGCGAGCCAGCCCGCGACGGCAGCGACGAGCGCGATGAGGCCGGGAATCGGCAGGCCAAACAGATCGCCCTGACCGAAGTTCGCGAAGTTCGTATCGGACGAAATCGACACCGCGTCGTTCTTGCCGAGCAGCAGCCCGAGGCCGTGCGCGCCGAGGCTCGTCGCGAGTGTGGTGATGAACGGCAGGATTTTCAGCCGCGTGATGATGAGACCGTTGAGCACGCCGACCAGCAGGCCCGCGCCCGCGCCCGCGAGCACCGCGACCCAGCCGCCGTACGGGCTGGCAAGCGCCGCCACGACACTCGACATCGCCGCGACCGTCCCGACCGACAGGTCGATGCCGCCCGTGATGATCACGAACGCCATGCCGACGGAGATCAGCGCGAACATCGAGTTGTAGCGCCAGAAGGACGTGATGTTGTACTCGGACGCGAAATGCTCGTAGCGCACGAGGCCGAGCACGATCAGCGCGCCGAGCGCGATCAGGATGGGCAGGTTCTTTTTCATCGGATCGTCTTTTGCCAAGCGTTTAGCGCGAACGCCGCTGCACATACACAGCCGCGATGATGATGCCCGCCTTGACGACGAGCGCAGCCGCATCGGGAATGCCGTGCGCAAGCAGCGTGTAGCGCAGCAACTGGATGATCAGCGCGCCGATCAGCGTGCCGCCGATATACGCCTTGCCGCCCGTCAACGCCGTGCCACCGACGGCCACGGCGGCAATCGCATCGAGCTCGATGCCGAGCCCAACCACATTCGCATCCGACGACGAATTCACCGAAATCGAAATCAGCCCTGCAAGGCCGGACAGCGCCGCACACAGCGTGTACGCGATCATCTTTACGCGCGCGGTCGGCACGCCGCTCAGATACGCGGACTTTTCGTTGCCGCCCGTGACGAGCAGATACTGGCCAAACAGCGTTTTCTTCACGACCCACGCGAAGAACGCGACAAGCGCGAACATCAGCAGCACCTGGAATGGAACGCCCGCCACCTTGCCGAGCGCGATCCACTGGAACGCGGGATTGTTGAACGCCTGCAAGCTGCCGTCGGTGACGACCTGCGCGATGCCGCGCCCGGCGATGAACAGCACCAACGTCGCGACAATGGGTTGCACGGCTAATCGCGTGACGAGAAAGCCGTTGAACACACCGCACACGGCGGCGGCGAGAACGGGCAGCACGAACGCGAGCGCGATGCCGAGCGGCCCGGCAATGTGCATGAACAGCATTGGCGCGAGCGCGCCCGCAATCGCCATCGACGCGCCCACGGACAAATCAATGCCGCCCGTCGCGACAACCAGCGTCATGCCGATCCCGACGATCACGATCGTCACGACCTGCGTCAGATTGACGTTGAAGGTTTGCAGCGACCAGAAGTGTTGTGTGAAGAGCAGGTTGAAGACGAGCATCGCAAGCAGCACGACGATCTCGCGCTGAATGGTGATGCGGCGCTTCTTCCTCACCGTCGATGGATCGGGCGGCGCTGAAGCCGAAGCGAGCGGCGCGCCGTCGTTGCGCAGCGACTCATGAGCCATGACGGTCGCCCTCCAGTGCATCGTCGATATGCGCGGACTGCGCTGCTTCCACCAGTTGCGAGGTGCCCGCGCTGCCGTAGGCAATCGCGTCCATGATCGCGGATTCGCTCATTTGCGCGCCATCCAGTTCGGCGACCGTACGTCCGTCGCGAATCACGACGGCGCGATCGGCCACGGCCGTCAGTTCTTCGAGTTCGGAAGCGGACAACAGCACCGCCATGCCTTCGTCGCGCAGTTCGCGCACGATCTTCGCGACATCCGCCTTTGCGCCGACGTCGATGCCGCGTGTCGGCTCGTCGAGCAATAGCAGCGACGGCTGCGCGGCGAGCCAGCGCGCGAGCAGCACCTTCTGCTGATTGCCGCCCGACAGTTCGCGGATCGGCTGATCGGGCGAGCGCAGCTTGATGCCGAGCGACGCAATAAAGCGATCGACGATCGCCTGCTGCTGCTTCACATCGACGATGCCGTGCTTCGACAGCGTGCGCAGACAGACGAGCGTGAGGTTGTCGCGCACCGACAGGTCCGGCACGATGCCTTCGGCCTTGCGGTCTTCCGTGAGATACGCGAGGCCGCGCGCGATCGCATCCTGCGGCGACTTCAGCGCGACGTCCTTGCCGTTGATCGACAGCGTGCCGCGCTCGGCGGGGTCGGCGCCGAACAGCAGGCGCATCGTTTCCGTACGGCCCGAGCCGAGCAGGCCCGCGAGGCCGACGGCTTCGCCCGCATGCACATCGAGCGACACGTCGCTCACCTTTGGATGCGCGGACAGATTGCGCGCCGAGATCGCCTTGTCGCCGCGTCGCGCGAGATTCGCCTCGCGCGCGGTGCTGTCGTCCTGCACGACGGCGGCGAGCGTGCGGCCGAGCATAGTCGTGACGAGCTGGCGCTTGTCGATATCTTTCATTGCGCTTTGCGCGACGGTCTGGCCGTCGCGCATCACCGTCACGCGGTCGCACAGCGCATACAGTTCGTCGAGCCGATGCGACACGAAGATCACCGCGCGCCCGTCGTCTCGCAGCTTGCGCACGACGGTGAACAGCAGTTCGACTTCGCGTTCGTCGAGTGACGAAGTCGATTCGTCCATGATGACCATCTTCGCGTCCGACGACACGGCGCGCGCGAGCGCAACCATCTGCTGAATCGCCGTCGAATAGCTGCCCGCGGGCTTCTTCACGTCGATCTGCAAACCGAACGATTCGAGCAGCGCAGACGCGCGCCGCTGCACTTCGCGCCAGTCGATCAGACCGAAGCGGCGCGGCTCGCGGCCCAGGAAAATGTTCTCAGCCACCGAGCGGAACGGCACCAGGTTGATCTCCTGGTAGATCGTGCTGATGCCTGCTTCGCGCGCTTCCTTCGGCGTGCGGAAATCGATCTCGCGACCTTCGAAGCGCACGCTGCCACCCGAGCGCCGGTAGGCGCCCGTGAGGATCTTGATCATCGTCGATTTGCCCGCGCCGTTCTGACCGATCAACGCATGCACCTCGCCTGCGGCGACGCTGAGATTCGCGCCGCGCAACGCGGGCACGCCGCCGAACGAAATGTCGATGCCCTGCATGTCGAGCAGGGTCGCGCGTGAGGACGGCGGCGGCGGATGAGCGCCGGGGGCCGCGTCGGAAGGCGCGTGGGATTGCGTCACGTGTGTCTCCTTTGTCGACCAGCGTTAGCGCTTTAGCGCTTACGCTGGTCCCATGCAACGCGGTCGACCAGCGTTAGCGCTTTAGCGCTTACGCATGGTCCCATGCAGCGCGGTCGACCAGATGTCGGCCCCGACTTGGCGCTTTAGCGCTTAGTCCGGCCCCATGCAAAGCGTTAGCGCTTTAGCGCCTTACGCATGGCACCATGCTGCATCGCTTGCGATGCAGCGCGGCCCGTGGCTATCGCGACGGCCGGCGCGCGAATTACATACTGTCGGTCAGTTCGCGAAGTCGATGGTACGCCCGACAAAGCGAAGCGACGCCCCATGGAACGCGAACGCGCGCGCCACAGACACGTCGCCTCGAACCCTTCCCGTCAGCCGGGCACGAATGCCCGGTGAAGCCCAGCGTGTCGGCCGTGCTGCGCGCGCCTCGCTGCGTGAAAACCGAAAACGCGCCGGCCGGGTTACACCAACGAACGCTCAATAACCGTACTGCATGCTTTCCTGCACGTTACCCTTGTCGTAGAAGCGGTCCGACACCTTGACCCAAGTCGGCACCTTCTCGCCCTTCGCGAACTTCTGCGCGACGTCGCATGCGAGCGGGCCGAAGAACGGGCTCGACTGCACGCTCGCGCCAAGCTCGCCCGCCGCGATCGCGTCGAGGCCGCCCTTCGTGCCGTCGATCGTGACGATCTGGATATCCTTGCCCGGCTGCTTGCCTGCCGCCTTGATCGCGGCGATCGCGCCGAGCGCCATTTCGTCGTTGTGCGCGTAGACGGCCGTGACATCAGGATGCGCCTGCAACAGCGTTTCCATTACCTGACGGCCCTTGTCGCGCGCGAAGTCGCCGCTTTGCGACGCGATGATCGACATGCCCGGATTCTTCGCGATCACTTCGTCGAAGCCCTTCTTGCGGTCGTTCGCGGCGGAAGCGCCCGTTGTGCCTTCGAGTTCGATGATCTTCGCCTTGCCGCCCGTCGCCTTGATGAGCCAGTCGGCTGCGCGGTGGCCCTGGTCGATGAAGTCCGAGCCGATGAACGTGATGTAGTCGCGGCCCGCTTTCGCCACCGATTGATCGACGTTGCGGTCGACGAGAATCACGGGAATGCCCGCCTTCTTAGCCTGCAACACGACGGGCGCGAGCGGCTTCTCTTCACGCGGCGGGAACACAAGCAGATCGACGTGCTGCGCGATCATGCTCTGGATGTCGGAGACCTGCTTCGAGTTGGACCCGTTGGCATCCGTCATCACCATCTGCCAGCCGCACTTGGCGGCGATGTCCTTGAAGCTCTGGGTTTCGGCGAGGCGCCAGGGGTTGTTGCTCTCCGTCTGAGCGAAGCCCACTTTCAGCGGTTTCTTGGTGGGGATTTTCGGCAGATCGTCAGCCTGCGCCGATGCCATGCCAAATCCCAAAGTGATTGCCAGCAATGCTGCGGCGAGCGGCTGAAGCCGCTGCCCGCGCGAATCCCGATTGTGCGACGCCATGTCTTCCTCCAGTACCAGTTGGTGTGTTTTGCTTTTGTGCTTCAACTGCCGCCGGCACGTCGGTGGTGACCGGACGTGTCGATTATTCCATCGCGAATTATTATTGGTCAATCACTAATAATATTAATTACAGCGCGTTTTGCCTCGGTAATTTCCCTGACTGACCCACGTTCGATCAACGGCCCGTCGAGTTTCACCATCCGGTGACGCACGGGTGCGCCCGCTGCCTGGTTGTGTACTTCCTGAAGCAGCGTATCGACGGCCCAGCGCCCTAGTTCGTAGTTCGGCAGCACGACGGTCGACAGCGGCGGATGCGTGTGGCGCGCGATTTCCTGATCGTCGTAGCCGAGCACCGAGACGTCGTCGGGCACGCGGTAGCCGAGCTGCTTGAGCGCCTCGATCGCGCCGAGCGCCATCAGGTCGTTCGCGCAGAAGATCGCGGTCGGCGGATTAGGCTCGCGCATCAGCGACAGCGTGTGCTCGAAGCCCGTGCCCGAACTCCAGTCGCCGTCGCGGACCATCTCGGGCGCGAACGGCAGGTCGGCGGTCGCGAGCGCGGTGCGGTAGCCCTTCAGACGGTCTTTCGCCGCGTCCTGCCAGTGCTCGCCGTTGATGTAGCCGATCCGCCGGTGTCCCGCGCGCAGCAGGTATTCGGTCGCGACATGGCCGCCCGCGACTTCAGCAGGAACGATCGACGACTGGCCGCCCTCGCTCGTGTAGCAGTTCAGCAGCACGGTCGGCACGCGCGCGAGTGCGGCGGGCAGCGTCACCTTGCGGGTGTAGACAGTCGCGTAGACCACGCCGAACACGGTCGGGCTCGCGAGAGCCGCGTCGAGCACCTGCTGCTCGATGTCGGCGTTGCCATGCGTCGAGTAGACGGCGAGCAGCTTGCCGTTCGCGTAGGCGGCATCACGCGCGCCGTCGATGTTCACGACGGGGTGCGGGCTGGTCGAGATTTCGTCGGCGAGATAGATGATCAGATTGCGCTCGCCCGACGACGGCGGCAGCGGCTCGCGCGGGGTGAGGCGATAGCCGAGATCCTGCGCGGTTTTCAGCACCTTGTTGCGGGTCGCTTCGGAGAATTTGGCGCCGGTCGCGTTGTTCAGGACGAGAGAAACAGTCGATTGCGACACGCCGGTGAGTTTGGCGATATCGGTCATCGTCGGGCGGCGCTGAGTCGATTTTTTCATTGATCTGGCCGCGCAACGGCGGCTCGTTGACGGTGAATGCCGCAGGCATCGTGTACTGACGGTACCACTAATAATATGCGCTGGACAACACACGCAAACCCCGCTTTTTTACTGGGCCACGATAGCCTCTGGCGGCGGACTTTCGTCGACATTATTACTAATAATATTGACCGGAGAATTCAGCCGTGCGATTCTCGCTCGCGCGGGCCGCTCTTCGGCGCATGGCATCGAACGCGCGCCCGACGACGTCGCAACCGCCCACGCCCATTCAAACGACTATGCGCGAAGCTTCCTTCCATCCGTCCGCAGCTGATCCCGCCACCGATCTGCGCATCGACGACCCGTCGCTCGTCGTGTTGTCCAGTGGCGATACGACGCTCGTGGTCGCGCCGGAGGTCGGCGGATCGATTGCCGCTTATTTCGACGTGGTGCGCGAGCACACGTCGCAACGCGTGCTGCACTGGCTGCGTCCGGCGACGAGCGCGGCGCTCGCCGCTTGCGATCCGCTGCGGATGGCGAGCTTCCCGCTCTTTCCGTATTGCAACCGCATCCGCGATGCGCGCTTCGAGTTCGACGGCCGCACGATCGATCTCGGCGGCGACGGAAACGGCTATGCGCATGCGCTGCATGGTCATGCGTGGCGCAGGCCGTGGCGCGTTGGCGCGCGCACGGCTTCGTCCGTCGAACTGCACTTCGAGCATGAGCCGGATAGCGAAAAGCGCGGCGATTGGCCGTTTCACTATCGCGCGAGCCAGCGCATCGAATTGCTGGGCGATGCATTGCGCGTGACGCTCGCCGCGCAGAACCTCTCGGAAAGTCCGATGCCGTTCGGCATGGGCCATCACCCGTACTATCCGCGCACGTCGAACACGGTGATTACCGCGCATGTGGATGAAATGTGGCACGCCGACGCGCACGTGTTGCCGACGCATCTCGGCCTGCATGGCGCTGTCGATGCGCTCAGGCGCGGCATGAGCGCCGACGCGTTCGATCTCGACAACAACTTCAGCGGCTGGACGCGCAGCGCGACGATTGCATGGCCGGACGAAGCGCGCGGCGTGACGATGACCGCGGATGCGCCGTTCGATCATCTGGTGGTGTTCGCGCCCGCGAACGATGTGCAGTTGTGCGTCGAGCCTGTCACGAATACGACCGACTGCTTCAACGCTAACGAAGACGATGGCGCACGCGAGCGTTCAGGCTACCGCGTGCTCCAGCCCGGCGAAGCGATCAGCGGCGAACTCAACTGGAAACCGCAGCGCGGCTGACGCGTCAACGCGCGTTCAGTCGACGCGCAGTCGCGCCATATACGGCAGGTGATCCGACAGCCACGCCGTCTCTTGCGCCGGCTGGATCCATTCGACAGGCTTCATCCCGCGCACGAACATCTTGTCGAGCGCAAGTGCGGGCGAGAACGCGGGAAACGTCCGTCCCGGCTCACCGAGCAGCGTCGCGACTTCTTCCAGGCCATGCTCGCGAAAGAGCGGCACGGAATCGTTGCGCCAATCATTGAAGTCACCCGCAAGCACGAGCGGACCGTCGGGCGCTTCCTTCGAAATCCAGTGCGCGATCCAGTTCATCTGCCGCAGCCGCGCCTGGCGCGTGAGCGCGAGATGCGCGCACAGCAGCGTCACCGCGTGACCGCCGAATGTCGCACGTGCAACGAGCAGGCCGCGGCGCTCGAAGCGGTGCGCGGAAATGTCCCAGCGTCCGCCGAGATCGAGCGGATGCGGCGACAGGATCGCATTGCCATGCCGCCACGACGGTTTGAACACGTTCGGTCCCAGCGCGATCTGCAATTGCAGCGCGTCGGCGATTTCGGTCGCCTGGCAATGCCATACGTCGTCGTCGATGTCGCCCAGCCGCGCGCCAAACGAGCTGGCGAGCACGGGGCCCGGCATCCGCCGCGCCATCGCTTCCTGCAGGAAATACGCGTCGGCATGAACGGATTGCACCCAGCGCTGCATCGCCTGCCATGCCTGGAAGCCAAGGGGCGAGCGGCCCTTGTGCAGGTTCCAGCTCACGGCGATGAAATCTTTCCTGTCGAGGTTTTCGCGTATCAGTTCTTCGGGGTTTCGCATGCCGCGTTATCCACGTCTTTCGTTAAGTTCACGGGTTGTTTGCGACGCTTGCACGCAATCGATATACGAGATTCGGATCTTTGTCGACGATCGTCCATGACGTCCAGTCGCCGGGCGGCACTTTCAGCCCCGGATGGCTCGCGCTCACCTGACGCGGCTGTGGCGGCAGCTTGCAGCCGGTGCTGGTGGTGCGCGTAGACGGTTCTTCGAGCGTTTCCTGCGCGTCGATGATGAACGTGACGCCGCTCGCATCCGCCTGGGTCGGCGAAATGGTCAGCGTGCGCGCGAGATCGATGCTGCCCGCCGGCACGTCCTTGCACCCGACGCTGTTCTGCACCACGTGATGATGCGTATCCGTGCGCGCCTGGCCGACGGTTGTGTTGCCGTCGAACGAATCGATCTGCTGGCCGTCGCGCATCACCTGCAGTTCCCACTTGACGACGGACGGCGCGCTGCGCGGCTGCGTCTGGGCCATCGTGCCCTGCGCCATCAACGTGGTGCCGAACACGGCGGCAACGAGGCTGGTTTTCCACATGAACAAAGAGTCTCCGGAATCGCTGCGTTTCGCTAAAGCGTGCGGCATCCGCGCGTTCTTTCTGCGACCGCCGACCATCTTACGCTTTATCGGGATAACGGTTTTCTGACACCCGATCTGGAACCAAGGTTCAGCGCGCGGCGGTTACATTGCATTGCAGATAGGGGCGCGGATGTGACGATTCAAGCAATTGTCTCGCCCGACATGTGCGGTTAGCAGCAGACCCGCATGACTGCTGGCTTGCATGCCATTTCGGCGTCGTTACACTGAAATTGAAGCGGCGTCGGGGACGCTGCGGATGCAAGACCAGCACGACGGGGTGAAGCAATGACAACGGCCATGGTGAAACAGGAAATCGCAGTTGCATCGTTCAGCAAGGTCTATGACCTGGATCAGGTCGAGACGGCACTCAACGAACTCAGCGAAGGCGCCAGCGACGCACTGCGTTCCACATACGAAAAGATGCTGAAGGTCGGCAATCTGCGCTTTTGCGTGAAGCCGAACCGGATGCCGTCCATCGATGATCTGATCGGCTCGCTGCCGAACTTCACCGAGCCGCTCGACGACATCCGCAAGCAGGTCGCGCTGTGCCTCGAAACGGACGACCGCCTCGAACTGATGCCGATCCTGCTGCTCGGCGATCCCGGCATCGGCAAGACGCACTTTGCGAAGCAGCTCTCGCGGCTGCTCGGCACCGCGTATCACTATGTCGCGATGAGTTCGTTGACGGCGGGATGGATTCTGTCGGGTGCGTCGTCGCAATGGAAGAATGCGAAGCCGGGCAAGGTGTTTGATGCGCTCGTGCATGGCAGCTATGCAAACCCCGTGATCGCCGTCGATGAAATCGACAAGGCGACGGGCGACTCGCAATACGATCCACTCGGCGCGCTGTACGCGCTGCTCGAGCACGACACCGCGCAGACTTTCATCGACGAGTTCGCGGAGATTCCGATCAACGCGGGCCATGTGATCTGGATCGCGACTGCGAACGACGAACGCGCGATTCCCGAGCCGATCCTGAACCGGATGAACGTCTACGAGATTCCGCCGCCGGACCGCGACGGCTCGCGGCGCATCGCGCAGTCGATCTACAACGAAATCCGCTCGGCGCACGGCTGGGGCCAGCGGTTTCCGGCGCAACTCGGCGGCGCGGCGCTCGACGCGCTCACACACGCGTCGCCGCGTGAAATGCGGCGCGCGATCCTGAACGGTTTCGGCTCGGCGCGCATCGCGAGCCGGGACCATATCGGCGCCGACGACATTCGCCTTGACTACAATTCGCGCCGCAAACCGATCGGTTTCTAGCGTCGTTCGCGTTATTTATGCGAACAGGTCGCGCTCGCGCGACCTGTTCATTGTTCCAATGTTGCAGCTATTCCATAGCGAAAACAGGGCGATTCGCGCCTGATTTGAACACATTCGAACAACAGTCAATTCCGCTAATGAGGGTCGGCAATCCGATAGGCGAGGACTAGACTCCGTTCACTGAAATGCAAACAGCGTTTCGTTCGAACTGGACTTCACCTCAGGAACCGATCATGAAGAAGCTTTCGCTTGCCGCTTTGCTGATTTCCGCAGTCGTCGCCGCGCCCGCTTTCGCAAGCGGCTACAGCCCGGCTCCGACGCAATCGCCGTCCAGCGTCAACGGACCGAAGACGCGCGCCGAGGTGAAGGCCGATCTGGTGCAAGCCCGCGCGAACGGTGAACTGAGCCTGAATCCGAACGCACCTGCTTATCCTCAGCAATTTGCAACGGGCGGTTATACGGTGCCCATCGCACACGTCGACCTGCGCCATCTGTTCAAACGCACAACTGCGCAGGATTGATCAAGCCTGTTGTGGCTCAGGCGGAACGAGTCCGCCAAATTCACCTGGAATGAGCGTCGTGGGCGTACACTGATTCAAACGCTCGACGCGTTCCCACATATTGATGCCCGCAGCCGCACAAGGCTGCGGGCATTTGTGTCTGTAGCGCGTCGCGTCATTTCGCATTGTGCATGTGAAGCGTTCGACAGCACGCGGTCACGGTTTCGACGACACCGCACGCTATCGAAATCCTGGTGGATGACGAGGTAGAACGCGGCGCAGTGAGCCGCGTCCAACGGACATGGATCAGATCGAATGTGTGGTGATCGGCGCTGGTGTCGTCGGTCTTGCCGTCGCGCGCGCGCTGGCTGCGCGCGGACGTGAAGTGATCGTGCTGGAAGCGGCGGAAGCCATCGGCGTCGGCACGAGTTCCCGCAACAGCGAAGTGATACACGCGGGCATCTACTATCCGCGCGGTTCGCTCAAGGCGGCGCTATGTGTGCGCGGCCGCGAGATGCTGTATGACTACTGCGCTGAACGCGGCGTGCCGCACCAGCGCTGCGGCAAATTGCTCGTCGCGACTGCGCGCAACCAGATTCCACAGCTCGAAAGCATCATGGCGCGCGGCAAGGAAAACGGCGTGCTCGATCTGATGCGTATCAGCGGCGAGGAAGCGCAGGCGCTCGAACCGGCGCTGCAATGTGTCGAAGCGGTGTTCTCGCCGCAGACGGGCATTGTCGATAGCCATCAGCTGATGCTCGCGCTGCAGGGCGACGCGGAACGCGACGGCGCCGTCTGCGCGTTCCATGCGCCCGTCGAAGCGATCGAAGCGATCAACGGACGCTTCATCGTAAAGGTAGGCGGCAGCTCGCCGACGACGATCGGCACCGCATGCGTCATCAACAGCGCTGGGCTGCATGCGAACACAATCGCGCGCAAGATCCGCGGGCTCGACGCACGCCATGTGCCGCCGCTCTATCTCGCGCGCGGCAACTACTTCAGCATCTCGGGGCGCGCGCCGTTCAACCGCCTGATCTATCCGATGCCGAACGAAGCAGGACTCGGCGTGCATCTGACGATCGATCTCGGCGGCCAGGCGCGTTTCGGCCCGGACGTCGAATGGGTCGATACGATCAACTACGACGTCGATCCGCAACGGGCCGAATCGTTCTATGCGGCGATCCGCGCCTATTGGCCGGCGCTGCCCGATCATGCGCTGCAGCCGGCATACGCGGGCATTCGTCCGAAGCTGTCGGGTCCCGGCGAGCCGGCCGCCGACTTCCTGATTCAAGGTCCCGCTGCGCATGGCGTGCGTGGTCTGGTGAATCTGTTCGGTATCGAGTCGCCGGGTTTGACTGCGTCGCTGGCGATTGCGCAGCGCGTGTGCGAAGTCAGCGGACGCGCCTGAATGCGCAGGCACACACGCACTACCGATTCGCTTATGACGGGGATTTGAAGCATCACGCGCGTCGGCTTCATTGATATGCTTGGGGACCGCTGTCGTTAGAACGGCGTTGACCCCCACAATACCAATGGAGTGAGTCCCCATGAACAATTCACGTCGTACGTTTCTGATCACGAGTATCGGTGTGGCATGGACGCTCGCGCTGTCGCGCCAGGCGTTCGCCGATGCACCGAAGGTCGCGGAATCCGATCCGACCGCGCAGGCGCTCGGCTACAAGGAAGACGCGTCCAAAGTCGACAAGGCCAAATACGCGAAGTACGCAGCAGGCCAAGATTGCGGCAATTGCAGTTTCTATCAGGGCAAGGCCACCGACGCCTACGCGGGCTGCCCGATGTTCGCGGGCAAGCAGGTCGCAAGCAAGGGTTGGTGCAGCGCATATAACAAGAAGGCCTGATACAACGAAATCAAGTCGGCATGGGCGCGTGTCGGACGATGCAATGCAGCATCGCCGCGCGCGCCTCTCGCAGGAACGGATAGAGCGCGCACCGTGCAACGCGGTGTCGCGCTCTTTGTCGTATGAAAGTTGCTTGAAATCCGATGTCGTGCTCTTTTACACTCGCATGGCTTGCGCGCTCGGCCTTCACGACGGCCCATTCGAATCGCTTCAAACCAACGCACCCCGACGCCTCGACGAAGGGCGGAGACATCGATGTCACAAGCAGCGAGGAGCCTCAATACCCGTGCGGTCACAGCGGCCGTCATCGGTAATGCACTCGAGTGGTATGACTTCACCGTCTTCGGTTTTCTCACCGTCGTCATCGCCGAACTCTTCTTTCCCTCCAGCAGCGACTACGCGTCGATTCTTCTCACCACGGCGAGCTTCGGCGTCGCGTTCTTCATGCGGCCTATCGGCGGCATCGTGCTCGGCCTGTATGCGGATCGCGCGGGGCGCAAGGCGGCGCTCTCGCTGGTCATCGCGTTGATGACGCTCGGCATTCTGCTGCTCGCCATCGCTCCGCCGTACTCGGCAATCGGCATCGGCGCGCCGATCATCATCGTGGTCGGGCGTCTGCTGCAAGGATTCTCCGCGGGCGGCGAGTTCGGCAGCTCGACCGCGCTGCTGATCGAAGCGGCGCCGTTCTCGAAACGCGGTTTATACGGCAGCTGGCAGATGGCAAGCCAGGCGGCGGCACTGCTGCTCGGCGCGATCGTCGGCGCGCTGGTGACGCGCGGCCTGTCGCCGGAAGCGCTCAAGTCCTGGGGCTGGCGCGTGCCGTTCATCATCGGTCTCGTGATCGGACCGATCGGTTTCTACATTCGCCGCAATCTCGCGGATTCCGAAGCATTTTTGCACGCCAAGCAGACCGCGCGCCGCGCGACGCTCGGCGAGCTTTTCGCGCACCATACCCGCGACGTGCTCTGCGGTCTGGGCTCGGTGATCGCGCTGACGGTCACGATCTATGTGCTGATCAGCTATCTGCCGACATTCGCGGTCAAGCAACTGAAGCTGCCTTATTCAGATTCGTTCACGGCTGTGATCGTCGGCAATTTGCTGCTGATGGTGTTGTCGCCGCTGACGGGCGCGTGGTCCGATCGCATCGGGCGCAAGGGTTTGTCGCTGTGGTCGCTGGGTCTCACGCTGGTGCTGATCTATCCGCTCTTCGCGTGGCTCGAAGAAGCGCCTAGCGTGTCCAAGCTCATTCTCGTGCAGGCCGTGCTGTCGATCACGCTATCCGGCTATTACGGACCGTTCGGCGCACTGATGGCCGAACTTTTTCCCGCGAACGTGCGCTCGATCGGCCTTTCGCTCGCGTACAACTTCGCGGTGATGTTGTTCGGCGGCTTTGGCCAGTTCATCGTCACGTGGCTGATCAAGACGACGGGTTCGCCGCTCGCGCCGACTTATTACGTAATGTGCGGGATCGCGCTGTCGATCATCGCCGTTGCGTGCATGCCCGCGAAACGTCATGCCGATCTCGACGCGATGCGCAAGCCCGTCGATGCGCTGGAGCGGCGCTAGCTTCGCGCGGGCATCAGCGGCGGCCGCCGGTCGAACCACGGACGCGCCGTTTCCAGTTGCGCGGCGAGCCGCAGCAACATCGCTTCGCCGCCTTCGCGCGTGGCGAACTGCACGCCGATAGGCAGTCCGCGCGCGTTCCAGTAGAGCGGCACCGACATCGCCGGTTGTCCCGTCAGATTGAACAACTCCGTGCAGCCCGCCCACGCGAACGCCTTGTTCGACACTTCCGTCAGCAGCTTGCGCATCAGCGGCTCGACGGGAACGGTAGTGACGGCGCGCATCTGCATTTTCTCGACGGCGGTGGGCTGCATTTCACCGATCTTGATTGGCGCGGAAGCGAGCGTCGCGCACAGGATCACGTCGTAGCGCGTCATCAGATCCGCGAGTTTTGCGCTCACCTGGCGCTGCGCTTCGAGCGCGGCAGGCAATTCGCGCTCGCCGAATTTTCGGCCGATATGTCCCATCGTCCACGTGGCGATTTCGAATTCCTCACGATTGGGCTTGCGCCCCGTGATCTGATCGGCCCTCAGCACCAGGCTTTCGGCGCTCACCGACCAGATCATCAAAAACGCTTCGCGCAGGCTCGCGAAGTCGATGCCGAGCGATACGGGTTCGATGTGATGGCCGAGCGACGCTGCGAGTTGCGCGGCGTCGTCGAGCGCGGCGCGGGCGTCGGCGGATAGCGTGGGCGCGAGCATCGGGTCCGTGACGAACGCGATGTGCAGCGGCTTGCACGGTTCGCTGGCGGCGGCGAGGAAGGTGCCGGGCGCGCCCATCGGACGGTCGGCGTTGCCCGAAGTGAGATCGAGCAGCAGCGCGCTGTCGCGCACGCTGCGCGAGACGGCGTGATCGATGCCGAGGTCGCCGGGCGCGGGCACCGCATTCGACGGCTGCCGTCCGCGCGACGGCTTGAGCCCGAACAGGCCGCAACACGACGCGGGAATGCGGATCGAGCCACCACCGTCCGACGCATGCGCGAGCGGCACGATGCCCGCCGCGACGGCGGCAGCCGAGCCGCCGCTGGAGCCGCCCGGCGTGTGATCGAGACTCCACGGGTTGCGGCACGGCCCAAACAGTTCGGGCTCCGTATAAGGCATCTGGCCCATTTCCGACGTGCTCGTCTTGCCGAAGATGTTGAGTCCGGCAGCGCGCGTGGCCGTGACGAGCGGCGCGTCTTCGTCTGGAATGAAATGGCGGTAGTGGCGGCTACCCATCGACATACGCAGCCCTTTCACGGGCAGCCCGAGATCCTTGACCAGATACGGGACGCCGGCGAGCGCTCCGTCGCCAATCACGTCATCCTCGCCGTTCGCATGCTCTCGCGATGCGCGCTGACGGGCGGCGTCATAGTCCTTCAGAACGATCGCGTTGATCGCGGGATTGGTGGCTTCGGCGCGCGCGATTGCTGTTTCCAGCAATTCGCGCGCGCTCACCTTGCGCTTGCGCACGAGATCGGCGAGGCCGATCGCGTCATGATCGAGATAATCGGATTGCACGACGACGACCCCCGCGGACAGGAATGGTGATGACGGCACGCGCGGGGCGGCGTGCCCAGAATGGAAGCGCAGGGCACGACGCAGCCACGTCGTGCCTCTAGCGTAACTTACGCGTGGGTGCCGAGGAAAGTCAGCGTGCGGCCATGCGCGAGCGCTGCCGAATGCTGGTGATAGCTCGCGCGCTCGGTGCAGTTGAAACCGTGATCGGCGTTCGGGTAGATATACAGCTCAACTTCGTCGCGGCCCGCGAAGCGCTCCTTCACTTCACCGACTGCCGACAGCGGAATGCCGTGGTCGAGTTCGCCGTAGTGGAACTGCATCGGCACCTTGATTTGCGCTGCCTTGTCGAGCTGGTTCTGGATGCCGCCGCCGTAGTACGACACGGCGATATCGAGCAATCCTTCAGCCGCGGCCAGATACGCGAGACGGCCGCCAAAGCAGTAGCCGACGCCCGCGATCTTGCCCGCCACTTCCGGCATCGCGCGCAGCGCGGCAGCCGTGGCGCCGATATCGGCGACGGCGAGATCGACATTCGTCTTCTGCAGGATTTCGATGCCCTTGTCGCGATCCGCGCCGGCGTAGGTGAGTTCGACGCGCGGCTGCGTGCGCCAGAAGATATCCGGTGCGATCGCGATATAGCCGTCCTGCGCATATTGATCGACGACGTCGCGAATGTGGCCGTTCACGCCGAAGATTTCCTGGATGATGATGACGGCCGGACCCTTGCCGCTTTTCGGCGTCGACATGTACGCGCCAAATGAATCATTGCCGGTTTGAATGTCGATCCATCGGGAAGTCACGCTCACGTTGTTTCTCCTTGCATAAACGGTGAAGCCGCTATCGGGCGGGCAATCGTTTGCGGGCGTCTCGCCCGCAGCGGGCGCTCAGTGTGCCATCAAAAGAAGGCAATTGCAGCGAGAGGCCCGCGCGGCGGCCTTCTCGTAAGCGGATTGAAACGACTTCTGGTTTCGGCGGGCTGCGCGGCCCGGTTGCAGCGGCCAAAAAACGGCACTCGCACTCTATATAGAGCGCATCGCTTAAGCGTGTTTGAGCACGATCTCAACGGCGCGTTATCACCATTGTGTTTACCCGTGATGACGCGTTCGACGCACATCCGGCGCATTAACGGACGATCGAGGAAAAGCTTTAGACCCGCACTATAGAAGCCTCCCTCGTTTCCCCGAAACCCGCGCCAGCCTTCGCTTTCCGGCCACGTTCCACCTGCCTTTCATGACTAAGTGGGATAAACGCTATTGGTAGTGATCCCACTTCCTCAAAAAACCCCCACAAATTAATTTGATAGCCTACACTTGCGCGCAAGCGCGGGGCGCCACCTGCCACAAACAGGCTGGAACGCGTGCTTGCCAAGTGCATGAACGATGCATCCGGCGGAGTCGTCCACGGGATTTGAGCGACACGTGAAGGAAGCGGGGCACAAGGGCGATACCGTTGTTTTTCGGGACCGAAATCGGAGACTTACATGAACATCAAAATCCAAAAGCTGTTGCCGATCAGCGCTGCGGCGATGCTGTTTGCAACGTTGGCGACGACGGCTATGGCCGACGAAACTGTCAAGATTGGCCACGTTGCGCCTTTGACGGGTGGCATCGCTCACCTGGGCAAGGACAACGAAAATGGCGCACGTCTCGCAGTTGAAGAGATCAATGCCAAGGGTCTGACGATCGGCGGCCAGAAGATCACGCTGCAACTGGATGCACAGGACGACGCAGCTGACCCGCGTACGGCTACGCAGGTCGCGCAGAAGCTGGTCGACGACAAGGTCGTCGCAGTGGTTGGCCACTTGAACTCGGGCACGTCGATCCCGGCTTCGAAGATCTATAGCGATGCAGGCATCGTTCAGATCTCGCCGTCGGCAACGAATCCGGCGTACACGCAACAGGGCTTCAAGACGACGTACCGCGTCGTTGCGACGGACGCGCAGCAAGGTCCGGCACTGGCGAACTACGCAGCGAAGGGCCTGAAGGTGAAGAGCGTCGCGATCGTCGACGACTCGACGGCATACGGCCAGGGTCTCGCAAACGAATTCGAGAAGACGGCGAAGTCGCTGGGCCTGAACGTGATGTCGCATGACGCGACGAACGACAAGGCTGTCGACTTCCGCGCGATTCTGACGAAGATCAAGGGCGAAAACCCGGACGCGATCATGTACGGCGGCATGGACGCCACGGGCGGCCCGTTCGCAAAGCAAGCCAAGCAGCTCGGCCTGCGCGCGAAGGTGCTGGCTGGCGACGGCGTGTGTACCGACAAGCTGTCTGACCTGGCTGGCGACGCAACCGACAACATCGTCTGCTCGGAAGCCGGTATGGCGCTCGAGAAGATGGAAGGCGGCGCAGCGTTCCAGGCGAAGTATCAGAAGCGTTTCGGCCAGCCGATCCAGATCTACGCTCCGTTCACGTATGACGCTGTGTACATCATCGTCGACGCAATGAAGCGCGCTGGCTCGACCGATCCGGCGAAGATCCTGGCAGTGATGCCGAACACCGACTACAAGGGTGTGATCGGTGAAACCACGTTCGACGCGAAGGGCGACCTGAAGCACGGCGTGATCTCGCTGTACAACTACAAGTCGGGCAAGAAGACGCTGCTCGACGTCGTGAAGATGTAAGAGCGCTTGGCGTAGTTGGCGGAAACGCGGTTCTCCGCGGTCCGCCCTGCGCAAGCCAGCCCGAAAGGGCTTAGGAGGCACGCGGGTTTCGACCCGCGTGCCTTTTGTTTTGCCTTCTGCTTTTGCGCATGCCTGTCGGCGCATTTCTTTTTGCGCACCGGAAGCGGTGCGGGCGATATTGTCGTATCGGCTACAACACGCGGGGGACGCGGTCGTGACACGGATGATCGATGACGAATGGCGGCGCTGGATTGCCGAGAACCTGTTGCTCGAAGCCTCGCCGGAGGCCGTGCATGCCGTGCTCGTCGAGCATGGGTTCGAACGCGAACACGCGTTATGCGAGATCGATAGCACGTTGCAAAGCCCTTATTTTCAAGCGGGTTCTCGCTTGCGCAATCGTTTGCGTAAGCGCGAATGGATGCTTTCCGTGTACGGTGAGCTAAATCGCATGCGTTCGGGCGCGGCATGTGTCGAGCGCCGCGTGCGTCTGTCGCGCGATGCGTTTTACGAGCAGTTCTATTTTCAGAACCGGCCTGTGATCATCACGGGCATGCTCGATTCGTGGCCGGCGCGCAAGCTGTGGAATTTCGATTACTTTCGCGCGCGCTGCGGTCTTGCCGAAGTCGAAGTGCAGTTTGGACGTGAGGCGGATGCGAACTACGAGATCAATCAACCGGTGTTGAGGCGCACGATGCGCTTTGGCGATTACGTCGATCTCGTCGAAAGCGCGGGCGTGACGAATGACTTCTATATGACGGCGAATAACGCGTCGCGCAACCGCACGGCGCTCGCGACGCTTTGGGCCGATGCGCCTGCGATCGGCGAGTATCTGGATTCGGCGCCAACCGACGCAGGCTATTTCTGGTTCGGTCCGGCCGGCACGAAGACGCCGTTTCATCACGACCTGACCAACAATCTGATGGCGCAGGTGATCGGCCGCAAGCGTGTCCTGCTCGTGCCGTTCACCGACACCGCCCACATGTACAACCATCTGCATTGCTATTCGCAGCTCGACGGCGGCGCGATCGATGTCGGGCGGTTTCCGTCGTTCGAACATGCGCAGGTGATCGAATGCACGCTCGAACCCGGCGAACTGCTGTTTCTGCCGATCGGCTGGTGGCACTACGTCGAAGCGCTCGACGTTTCCGCCACGATGACCCACACGAACTTTATCGAGCGTAATGATTTCGGCCGTACGTACAGCACGTATCGCGAACTTTGAGCGGTACTTCGGTAAACAAACGGCGGACCGATGCAGTGTTAAGGGCAGGCCTTCAGATGCCGAGCCGGCGCAAAACCTTGGGCCCGATGAACGCGACGAGCGCCGCGCACAGCGCGACGACGGACAGCCCGATGGGAAGATTCGTCACCTGCGCCACGCCGCCGATGATCACCGGCCCGAGCAGCAGGCCGAAGTAGGCGAGCCCGGCCACGTGCGCGAGTCCCTCGGCCGCGTGTATGCCTTTCACGCGCGCCGCTGCCGCGAACAGCACGGGCATCATGTTGGCGAGACCGAGGCCCATCAGCGTGAAGCCCGTCAGCGCCGCGATGGGATGCGGCAGCAGCAGCGCGCCGAACATGCCCGCGCAAGCCAGTGACGCGCTCGCGGCAATCAGCTGCGGCGCGCCGAATCGCGCGCGCACGGCGTCGCCGGCAAAACGCGCGGCAGCCATGCCGCCCGAGAACGCGGCGTAGGCGGCGCTCGCTACGGCCGGCGTCGACGCGACGACGTCGCGCATATAAACAGTCGCCCAGTCGTACATCGCGCCTTCCGCGATCAAGGCGATCAGCGCGATGGCGCCGAGCGCCCACAACGCGGGCGAGCGCCAGCGGTTGCCGCGCGGCGTGTGCGCGTCCGGATGCTCGGAATGCGGAATGTGCGGCAGGACGGATGGGCACGCGGCCAGTAACACGGCCGCGCTGATCAGCGAGGCGAGCAGCAGATGCACGGCAGGCGCCATGCCGTGCGCGAGCGCCGCGCCGCCGACCGCCGCGCCCGCCATCCCGCCGACGCTGAACATGCCATGCAGCGCCGACATGATCGGCCGGCCGAGCGTCTCTTCGACGGTGCTGGCTTCGGCGTTCATCGCGACGTCGAGCGTTGCCATGCCCGCGCCGAAGAGTGCGAGCAATACGAGCAGCATCCAGTAATACGGCACGACGAGAATCAGCGCGCCAGCCCCCGACATCACGAGCCCGCCCGCAAGACAGGCGCGCCGTGTGCCGACGCGCGCGATCCACGGCGCATTCGTCACCATCGCGCCGATCGAGCCGCCCGCCACCGCGAACAGCGCGAGCGACAGCATGGCTGGATTCAGCTGGAACCGATCGCGGACGGTCGGCACGTGGACGCCCCAGGACGCATACATCATCCCCGCGATGAAGAAGAGCGCCATCGTCGCGTAACGGGCACGGTTGCGCGCGCTCGCTGACAGATTGCGATGCGCGGCGGGCAAGGAGGCGGACTCGGACGGACGATCGGACACGGAAAACTCGGTGATTGAAAACGAAGATGAAGAGGAAGCGCAGCAAGAAAGCGCGATGAAAGCGCTTCCACATTCTAACGAAGCATGATGGCTCATGCGGACAAGTCTCTGAACTAATATCTCCTTTCCACGCGCGTCGCGTTTAACGGCATCGCGCGGTGCATCAATCACCCGACGAGGACGCGCACTTGAACATTCCCGCTCACGCTCCGCTGCATCTGTTGCATCAGGCCGCCATCGGCACACTCGCCACGCATGCGCGTCAGCCGCAAGGGTTTCCGTATCCGACGGTGCTGCCGTTCGCGCCGGATTCGCATCATCGCCCGACGATACTCGTGAGCCGGCTCGCCGAGCACACGCGCAATCTGCACTCTGATCCGCGCGCGGGCTTCCTGATCGTCCACGCGCCAGACGGCGACGTGCTCAACGGGCAGCGCGTCACGCTGGTCGGCACGTTCGAGCATGTCGAGCCGACGCCGCCCGTGACTCAGCGGTATCTGCGCTACCACCCGGAGGCCGAGCGCTATCTGGTACTGGGGGATTTCTCGTTCTGGGTGATGTCGGTCAAGCGGATGCGTTATATAGGCGGGTTTGGCGCGATGGGATGGTTGACGCAGGCAGAACTCGATCCGCTCGACCCCGTTTCATTTGACGAGGAAAACGCGCTGGTCGAATTCTTCGAACGCCACCCGCGACGGCCAGCGCAAGTGCAATTGATGGGCATAGACCGCTATGGCGCGGACCTGAATATTTCGGGCGCCCGCAGCCGCATGGCCTTCGACACACCTGCGCCCGATGCCGAATGCTTACACGCTGCGCTTGAAGATTGCATCGCGCGGCACGCCAATGCATGACGGGTAATGTGGAGCGATTTATACCGCAAAATCGGGCCGGCATTTTACATTTTGCCGGTTAAAACTCGCATGGCATGAAATGTTTGGGAATAAATTAACCATTGCTTTTCATGCCTTGCTAATTAAATATGAATTTATTCCTCAGATGAGCGTTATTCAGTGGGAGAATAATTCGGCTTCTGAGCCGGTTGATTGCCAGGCTCTTGAAAGTTTTAGAAATTGAGATTAATTAATTTTCGCCGGTCTCTTTTCCGAAGTTTCTATTTTGTGTTAATCTCGCCAGCAAATTCCGAGGCATGATCACTTTCCGGACTAATCGGCATAGACCGTCCGTCCATTTATCGAACCACAAGGAAACTATGTCCTCCTACAGGGAACTACTCGCGCAGCGCGAAAAGCTCGAGAAACAGATCGAAGAGGCGAAAGCGCGCGAGTATGCGGAAGTGTTAAACGAGATCAAGCAGAAAATGTCTGATTACGGTATTACGCTGGCTGAACTCGGCGCTGGCGGACGTGCGAAAGCCGTAAAGGCAGCGGGCCGTCCCCGCGCCGGCGTCGCACCTAAATATCGTGACCCCGCAAGCGGGAGCACCTGGTCGGGCCGCGGTAAGCCGCCGCGCTGGATTGCAGGTCAAGATCGCGAAAAATTTCTCATCGAGAAATAATATGACTTAATGCTTGCACCGCAAGCAATGGATTTAAGAAAAACCGCGCTCCATTCGGAAGCGCGGTTTTTTATTGGGCCGAGTCTTTTCAATTCTTAGGAAGAACGGTGGCCGGTGCCGTGCGTGCCTCGATGCGAATGAGTCGCGTTATGATAAGCGCATGATTTAAAAGGTATTTTTTGTTCGCTTAACAGCGGTTTCACAAAGCGGCGGGTAGAATAAATAGTAACCAAACCGTTTGCCTTCAAATGCCTTCCAACCCGACCGCCCAATCCGCGGAGAAACGACGCGTAGCCCGCAAAACCACTTTCGTCAGCATCGGACTCAATACGGTGTTGATGTCGGTGCAGATTGTCGTGGGCGTGATTGCGCATTCCCAGGCGCTCGTCGCGGACGGCGTGCATTCGCTCGCCGATCTCATTTCCGATTTTGTCGTGCTGGTCGCCAATCGCCATAGCGGAGCCGAACCGGACGCCGATCACAACTACGGACATAGCCGTTATGAAACGGTCGCGTCGCTATTTCTGGGCGGCTTGCTGATCGCGGTTGGCGGCGGCATGTTGTGGCGCGCCGGCGAGCGGCTCACCGATCTGGACAACATTCCTGCCGTTCATTTGAGCGCGCTCGTGGTCGCGATCGTCGTGCTGCTGTCGAAGGAAGCGCTGTTTCGCTACATGCTGCGCGAGGCACAACGCGTGCGTTCGGCGATGCTGATTGCGAACGCGTGGCATGCGCGCTCGGATGCGGCGTCGTCGCTGGTGGTTGCGTTGGGTATCGTCGGGAGCATTGCTGGCGTGCGGCTGCTCGATCCGGTTGCGGCTGCCGTTGTCGGCTTCATGGTTGCGCGCATGGGCTGGACGTTCGGTTGGGATGCGCTTCAGGATTTGTCCGATCGCGCGCTCGACGAATCCGATACGGCCGATCTGCGCGCGCGGATTTTATCGACGCCCGGCGTGCGCGATGTCCACGAACTGCGCACGCGGAAGATGGGCGACTTCGCACTCGTCGACGCGCATATTCTCGTGGACCCGATGATCTCCGTTTCCGAAGGTCACTACATCGCCGAGACGGCGCGTGCGCGTGTGCTATCGGACAACCGCGTGCTCGACGCGCTGATTCACGTCGATCCGGAAAACGATGCGATTGCGCGGCCACCCGTCAACCTGCTGCCGCGCGCAAAGATCGCCACTGAAGTGGAATCGGCGCTTGCCGCGCAAGGACTCAAGGCCGCCAGTGTGAATCTGCATTATCTGAGCACGGGGCTCGACGTCGAGGTGACGCTGCAGCCGTCGAGGCTCGACGCGCTGGAAAGCGAAGTGCATCAACTCGCGCAGGTCGATGTGGAAGCGCTCAAGCACAAGCTGGGTGCGCGCCGCTTGAACGTGACACATGCAGTGGATGTGTCGACGGCTGGCGCGGAGCTGGTGCGCGAGCCGCGCGGCGACGGCTGAGCGATTCCCGGCGTCTGAGCGAGCCGGTTAAAGCGGCAGCTGCGTATCGAACTTGATCTCGCGCAGCACGACGCTCGTGCGCACCTGCGCGACAGCGGGAATCTTGAAAATGCGGTCGTGGAGGAAGGCGTCGTACGCCTTGATGTCGGGCGCAACGATCTTGAGGATGTAGTCCGATTCGCCCGTCGTGCTGTAGCACTCGGTCACTTCGGGGCAGGTGGCGATTTCCCGTTCGAACTGCTCGACGCCGCCTTCCGTGTGTCGCGTCAGGTGAATATGGGCGAGTGCGCACACATGCAAGCCGAGCTTTTCGCGATCGAGCAACGCCGTGTAGCGCTGGATGATGCCCGATTGCTCCATGTCCTTGATGCGTCGCCAGCACGGTGTGCTGGACAGTCCGACCTGATCGGAGATTTCCTGCACCGAACGGCGCGCGTCCAGCTGCAAAAGACGCAGGATTTTTTGAGAGAACGTATCGAGTGTCAACTGCGCCTCCGTTGTCGCGCCGCCTTTTCGTCAATGGTAGAGGTCGCGGAAACGAAACGCAATGCAAACCGCCCGTACTGAGGGGGATTCCCTAATTTGGCGCTTACTCGGCGGGTTTTTGTCCTGAGTCGTCCCCGTCAGCGCCGGCTGCCACGGCGCTCTGGCTTGCCCGCAGCTCCGCGAGCATGTTGCAGAAGAGCGCGCCTTGCTCGATGGCGTCGTCGAGCGCGACGTGCGTGTGCGGATGATCGTCGAACCAGTGCTTGGGGAAACGTGGCTTGATGCACTTGCGATACGGCAGCCCCGTCATCGCGAACGCGAGCGTTTTGATATCGAGCGCCGACCACGAGAACGGGCAGCGACCTGTAAAGCGCATCATGTACCAGAACATGAACGTGAAATCGAAGCCCGCCGGCATCGCGACAAATACGGGCTTGCCCGGCAACGCCTCGACCCATTCGACATACGCCACGAGTGCCGCCGCCGGCTGCTGCAAGTCCTTGCGGCACGCCGCCCACGCTTCGGGCTGCGTCTTCCACCACGCCTCCTGCACGGGATGCGGCGCGGCGCCTTCGAGCAGCTCCAGGTTCGCCGAGAACGTGCCGATCAGTTGCTTGTCGGCCGTATAAGCGGCCGACGCGAAACTCAGCATCGAATGCGGACCGGGAATCGGGCCGTCCGCTTCGACGTCGGTGCTCACATAGATTTCTGCGCTCATGCGCCGACTCCGTCCGCGACATACGGATTCGTGCGTCGTTCGTCGCCGAACGTCGAGGTGGGCCCGTGGCCGGGAACGAACGTCACGTCGTCGCCGAGCGGCCAGAGCTTGGCGCGGATCGAGCGGATCAGGTCGCCGTGGTTGCCACGCGGAAAATCCGTGCGACCGATCGAACCAGCGAACAGCACGTCACCGACCAGCGCGAAACGATGCTCACGGCTGAAGAAGATCACGTGACCGGGCGTGTGGCCGGGGCAGTGATAGACCTCGAGTGTTTCGTCGCCGAACGTCACCGTGTCGTTGTCGTCGAGCCAGCGGGTCGGTTCGAAGGCCTCAGCCGCAGGGAAGCCAAAGCGCACGCTCTGTTCGGGCAGCTTGTCGAGCCAGAAGCGTTCATCGACATGTGGACCTTCGATCGGCACGCCGTAGTGCTCCGCGAGCGTCTTCGCGCCCGCGCAATGATCGATATGTCCGTGCGTTAGCAGCACCTTTTCGACAGACACGTTCTGGCGCTCCACCTCGCCCTTGATGATGTCGAGATCACCGCCCGGATCGACGATGGCCGCGCTCCCGGTGTTCTCGCAAACGAGCAGGGAACTGTTCTGCTGGAACGGCGTGACGGGCATTAGTGTGACTTTCATGGCGGGGGCGCAAAGCTTGGAAAGCTCGATTGTACCGACCGCAGGGTCACGTGCCATCGGCCAGAAAGCCGACTAGCGCATGCGCATTTTTGCAGTAATAGTGAGAATTCATCGAGCGGATGGAGAGCCGGGCAACACAGAATTGTGTTTTTGCTATAATGCATGTAATGGGTGTGGGAAACCGCACTGTCTTTTGGGTGAAAAAGCATTTCGTCCTATGAAACGGGAACGGGCGCTGCTGCTTCACTATCAAGCAAGTGTCGTCGGGTGAATCCGATGACAAATCCAGCATCGATCGCTTTTATCGATGCGCACGTCCTGTCTAGCCAGGTGCCACGCACCTGCTACGGCCTCGCTGCCGTAACGCTGGATGGGGCCTACGCCGCCTTCCTAAGCGCTGTGAGTTTCCGGCGCTGAGCGTGTTTCACGTTCGATGGCGGCTTGTGGGGTCTGGCCAAAACTGCGGGGACAGTTCAGTCAGACGTGAAAACTAACCGTGCGGTAGCGGCTGAGTGTGCCGCGTCCGGGCTTCCGTCGTCCTGCGCCAACGTTGCGCGGTGCGCGCTCGCTCATTGCCGCCGGAGTCGCATGCATAGACGCTGTTTTTTCGCGTGATGCGGCTCGCATTGGTAACAAATTGTCTTATGAAAACTCGGCTACCCCGACGTGTTGGGAGCGTTTTTGCCTTTTTGGCACTCGCCGGTTGCGCGGTGCCTCCGGGCGCGAGCACCCAGGTCAGCGGTGTGTCCGCAACGACCAAGGATGCGCACACTGCGGTTGCACCGCAGTCGTACGGCTCCGGTCTGAACAATCTGCCTGACACGGCAGAGCAGAAGGGCAAGCTCGCTGACGCAGAGCCGTTGACCGACGGCCCGAATATCGGTGATTTCCATCAGCTGGGCCGCGCGTCGTGGTACGGACGCGGCTTCCACGGACGCAAGACGGCCAACGGCGAGCGTTTCGACATGCACGCGTTGACGGCTGCACACCGCACGTTGCCGCTCGGCTCGTACGTGCGCGTGACCAATCCGGCGACGAACGATACCGTCGTCGTGAAAATCAACGACCGTGGTCCGTACGCGCGTGGTCGGGTGATCGATCTTTCTTACGCGGCTGCGAAGATTTTGCATCTGGCGTATATCGGTACGGCACGCGTGAAGATCGAAGGTCTGACGCAGCGTGAGGCGAAGGCCGAGATGAAGGAAATCCTGGCGTCGAATCAGAGCGATTCGAACGAGAAGTAAGATCGTCTTTGAACGATGGCCGCGGACATGCGATGTCCTCGGAAGAAAGGGCTGCGTTATGCAGCCCTTTTTGTTTTCACTCGTCCTTTTTCAGGGCCAGCGCGCGCGCGTACAGCGCGTTGCGCGAAGCGCCCGTGAGCGTCGCCGCAATTTTCACGGCGCCGCTTACCGACAATTCCTCCAGCAACATGCCGAGCAGCGCGTCGTGATCGTGTTCGCCTTCGGCATCGACGGGCGCGCCTTCGACGACCAGCACGAATTCGCCGCGTTGCCGGTTGGCATCTTCGGCGAGCCACTTAGGCCCTTCGGCCAGGGTGCAGCGATGCAGCGCCTCATGTAATTTCGTCAACTCACGGCCAATCAACAGACGCCGCTCGCCGCCGAATGCGTCGGCGAGCGCTTGGACGGTCTCGACGATGCGATGCGGCGCTTCGTAGAACACCATCGCATACGGATGCTTTGTCAGCGGTGCGAGCGCGGCGGCGCGCTGCTTCGCTTTGGGCGGCAGGAAGCCGACGAAAGAAAACGTCGAGACCCAGTCGCCCGCGACGCTGAGCGCCGTGGCGAGTGCGCTTGCGCCCGGCAGCGGGACGACGGGGAAACCGGCTTCGCGCACGGCATCGACGAGTTTTGCGCCTGGGTCCGAGATGCCTGGCGTGCCCGCGTCGGAAACGTACGCGATGCGCTCGCCCGCCTGCAGATACTCGACGATGCGCTGCGCAGACTCGCGTTCGTTGTGCTGATGCACGGCGACGAGCGGCTTCGAGATGCCGTAGCGCGACAGCAGTTGTCCCGTGTTGCGTGTGTCTTCGGCGGCGATGCGATCCACGAGGCCGAGCACATGCAGCGCGCGCAACGTGATGTCGGCGATGTTGCCGATCGGCGTGGCCACGACGTAAAGCGCGGAAGCGGGGTACTGCTGTCCCTGCGCGAGTTCGGAAAGAGGAGTCATGACACGGAAGACGCAGACAGACGAAACGAGGCCGACATTGTGCCACGCAGCCGAGCGCGCACGAGATCACTCACGCGATGCCGCGCCGCGCTCGCACAACTTTTCCGATGGCGCACGGTCCAAAAGCGTCGGGGCAGCGTTCGAAGCGCACGCGTTGACGTTTCTTCAGCGGCAGCGTTTGCGGTTCGTCGCGCGTAACGTCGTGTGTCGCGGCGGCGAGATCGATCTCGTGATGCGCGAGCCAGACGGCGCGCTCGTGTTCGTCGAAGTGCGCGCGCGAGCGCACGGCGGATATGGCGGAGCGGCGGCGAGTGTCGTGTGGCAGAAGCAGCAGCGCATCGTGCGCGCCGCGCAGCACTTTTTGTTGGCGCATCATGGCGCGATGCCCGCGTGCCGGTTCGACGTGATCGCGTTCGAGCGTGGGCGTCTGGTGTGGCTGCGAGACGCTTTTCGCGCGGACGACTGTTGAGCAGGCGGTTTCGCCGCGTGAGTACGATAAACTTGCGGACGCGAAAAGGGCGGCGCGTGGTGTGTGGATGCGCGCCGAACGCTTTGCACGCAGGCGCTGCAGAACGGAACCGCTCAACGGCCTCGCATGGCACGCCGATCGGGGCGTTGCGGACCATCGCGCGGGGAAGGGCAACACGTCCAATTGAACCTGCGCTGCCAGGCGGGCAGCGCAAGCAGTACACGATAGAGAGTCGATGTCAGTCGAACGCATTCAACAACACTTCCGCGATAGCGCGGCAGTCACACTCGCAGCACTGGACGCTTTGTCGATGCCGATCGCGGCGGCCGTCGACACGATGTTTGCCGCGCTTGCAAACGGTAACAAGATTCTGGCGTGCGGCAACGGCGGGTCCGCTGCCGACGCGCAATACTTCGCTGCCGAACTGATCGGCGGCTTCGAGCGCGAGCGTCCGGCGTTGGCGGCCATTGCGCTGACGACGGATTCGTCGATCATCACGGGCATCGCCAACGATGCATCGCTCGACCAGATTTTCGCGACGCAGATTCGCGCGCTCGGTCAGCCTGGCGACGTGCTGCTCGCTATCTCGACGTCGGGCAATCCAGCCAATATTCTCGCTGCCGTCGAAGACGCGCATGACCGCGAGATGATCGTGATCGCGCTGTCGGGCAAGGGCGGCGGCAAGATGAACGAAGTGCTGCACGATACCGATATCCATATTTGCGCGCCGTCCGATCGCACGGCGCGCGTGCAGGAAGTGCATCTGTTGACGATCCATAGTCTGTGCGACGGCATCGATGCGATGTTGCTCGGCGAAGAATGATTCCGAAGGAGAGCGAGTTGATGAGCGCATATCGCGTGAAGAGTACGTTTGTGAGGACCACGCTGGTGGTTGGTCTCGTCGCCGGGCTGGCTGCGACGTTGCAGGGCTGCGTGCTGGCTGTCGGCGCGGCGGCGGGCGGCAGCGCGCTGGTCGCGACCGATCGGCGCACGCTCGGCGCGCAGACGGAAGACCGCGAGATTCAGGTGAAGGCGATGTCGCTGATTAGTCAGAATTTGCCGGACTCGGCTCACGTTAATGTGACGGTGTTTAATCGGCGGGTGCTGCTGACGGGTGAGGTGGCGGGTGAGGTTTCGAAGGCTCGGGCTGAATCGGTTCTGCGTAGTCTCAATAACGTGAATGCGATTATTAATGAGTTGACGGTTGCGCCCGCGAGTTCTTTTTCTTCGCGTAGTAACGATACGTATCTGGAAGGGCGCGTGAAGACGGCGCTGATCGCTGAGAAGGATATTTCGGCGAATAACTATAAGGTGGTTTGTGAGCGTGGTTCTATCTATCTGATGGGGCTCGTTACCGTTGATGAGGGGAATCGCGGGGCGGATGTGGCTAGCCGGGTGCCCGGGGTTACGCAGGTTGTGAAGGTGTTTCAGTATATTCAGCCGCAAGAGGCAGTTGCGGCGTCGGCGGCGGCTGCGTCGGCGGCTTCGGGGGCGCCGGCTGCGGCGCAGCCTGATGCTGAGGTGACTTCGGGAGCGGTGCCGGATTCGTCGGTTACTTCGAAGCCGTTGGAGCAGCAGGCTCCGGCGCCGGTTAGTAACTCGACGCAGGTGCATCCGGGGACTCCGAAGGCGGGGCAATGAGGGTGGGCTTTTTTGTTGCTGGGCTTCGGGCGGTGATGGGTGGGTTGGTTTTGGTTGCTGGGTTTGGGGTTGTTAGCGCCGCTCATGCTGCCGATGCGCCGTCGCGTGGGCTTGCGATCGCTCGGGCTAATGCTTGTATGGGCTGTCATGCGGTTGATCGGAAGCTTGTTGGGCCTTCGTTTCAGCAGGTGGCTGAGAAGTACAAGGGGAATGCTGGGGCTGCTGGTCTGCTTGCGAAGAAGGTGAAGGATGGCGGTTCCGGCGTCTGGGGCGCGATTCCCATGCCCGCTCATCCGGCGATGAACGATGCCGATATTCGTACCGTCGTCGATTGGGTGCTGGCTGGGGCGCCGTCGAAGTGAGGCCGGCTTGTGCTCTGGCACAGTAATTTTTCGTCGTGCTAGAATCGCCAAATCGTGGGGCGGTAGCTCAGCTGGGAGAGCGTCGCGTTCGCAATGCGAAGGTCGTGAGTTCGATCCTCATCCGCTCCACCAAATTCAAGTCTGGTTAAGTCCAGCGAAGGCCGGAAACCCCTTATTCCATAAGGCTTCCGGCTTTTTTACGTCCAGGGTTGTCCAGCGAAATCTGGTGGCATTTTGGCCAAGGTCGGGGCAGCATATGGGGCAAGGGCCTCTGACTCCGGCCCAGGATGCCCCCAAATGGCACTCACCGACGTCGCCATCAGGAACGCCAGACCCACTGGCAAAACCCGGCGTATCTGGGACGGGGGCGGCCTGTATCTGGAGGTCACGCCAGGCGGGTCGAAGCTCTGGCGGCTGAAGTACCGTTTCGATGGCAAGGAGAAACGGCTATCGTTCGGACGGTACCCGGACGTCACCCTGAAAGATGCACGGGAAAAGCGTGACGAGGCGCGCAAACTGCTGGCGAACGACACCGACCCGAGTGAATACAGGAAGGCCGCCAGGGCGGCGAGGCTCGCCAGTGCGGCCAACAACTTCGAAGCGGTCGCGCGCGAATGGTTCGAGCGCATGATGTCCGACAAGGCGAAATCGCACAAGGACAAGGTCCTTGCCCGGCTGGAGAATGACCTCTTCCCCTGGCTCGGCAAGCGACCCATATCAGAAATCACCGCCCCCGAAATCCTTGCATGCCTGCGGCGCATTGAGCAGCGCGGTGCCCGCGACACGGCGCATCGCGCGATGCAGAACTGCTCCGCGGTTTTCCGGTACGCTGTGATTACCGGGAAGGCGCAAGGCAACCCGGCGGAACATCTCAGAGGTGCCCTGCCACCAGCAAGACCCGGGCACTTTGCCGCTGTAACCGAGCCCGAGATGGTGGGCCCGCTGCTGCGCAAGATGGATGACGTGAACGCCACCTTTCCCGTCAAGTGCGCGCTCCGGCTGGCGCCATATCTGTTTTGCCGGCCAATCGAATTGCGTTCGATGCGCTGGGATGAGGTCCATCTCGATGCAGCGGAATGGCGCTATATCGTGGGCAAGACGCAAACGCCGCATCTGGTCCCGCTGGCATCCCAGGCCGTCGCCATCCTGCGCGAGTTGCAGCCGGTCACGGGGCGGTGGGACTACGTCTTTCCGGGCCGACACGACAAGCAGCAGCCGATGTCGGGCAACACAGTCAACGTTGCCCTGCGGCGTGTTGCGAGCTATCCAGGAGCAGCGTCTTCAGGCAAGAGCGGCGGGCCTTCGTGCGGTTGCGCTGACGCTGACGTTCGCGGACAACGGAGCGTTCTGCTCCGGGCACATCAGTGCTTTCCTTGAACGTCTACGCAAGGTCCTGAAGCGGCGCGGCCATGCGCTGCCCTATACCTGGGTTCTCGAGCGCGAAGGGCGGCTTCACTATCACCTGATGATCTGGTTACCGCGAGATTTCATCCTCGACAAGCAGAAGCTGGCGCAATGGTGGCCGTGGGGCTCCACGTGGACCGAATGCTGCAGGCACGTCAAGCGCTGGGGCTGCTACATGGCCAAGTTCAACTGCGTGGCGCGCCTTCCCAAAGCCACCCGCCTTTTCGGCTATGGCGGACTGGATGATAGCGGTAGGGCTGCGGTGCAGCGCGCGGGGCTCCCTCGGTGGTTGCAGACACTGCTGCCCTTCGGTAGCACTGCACGCCGATTCATGGGCGGCGGGTGGGTAGACGCCGAAAGTGGCGAGCTATTTGTTTCGCCCTATCTATGGACACCTTGGGGATGGGTGACGCACGGGCGCGGGCTGACGCCAGCGAGTTGACCATATGCGATAAATCACAACGTATCCCTATTCGGTCATATAAGCCGCGAGGACTTATAGTCGATAGCCTCTCCGTGATTGGCATCGGATTTGTTTCAGAGCCGCTATTCGACCGCGTGACGCGTATATGGCTGGCCCGGTTTCGGCTCAAACGATGCGGATGGACCTCTGGCGTCGTGACACGGGACGGTCGCAACCAGATGCTCCGAACCGCTCGGATAGACCGCAGGATGTCCTCGGCTGGCATTCCAGGCTTCAGGATGGGCGGAGCGTGCCGATAAAGGAGTGGGTGATATGTATTTTTTGTGCAACTTCAACAGCAGGAACCTTTGCCGTCATGCCTGAATTGACCCAAGAACACCGCCGTGCTGTCTGCTTTCGTGAAGCCGGGCGCGCTATTATCCATGCCCTCGGGGGCGCACACGTCTATCGCTTGGCCGTTGCTCCGACCGGCAGGACGTCGTGGCACTATCAACCACGTAAAGGTCGTGAGGAAGTTGACGTGTTTGGTGTCTGCGAAGCGTCGGACGCACCGTCGGTAACCATGCACGTCCAATGGGATGACGAGGCGGAGCAGTTCATCGGTGACCGCGAGGGATTCGAGCGGCTCGTGGAACAGGCGCGTAGTGTCGTGCTGAAAGGGCAGCCGCCGAAATCCCCGGGTGAAAATCTTGAAGAGTGGCGTCGTCTCGTCCGGGCGTGCGCGTGCAGCAGACTGGCGGGCTCGGTTGCCGCGTACGTCTACACGCAGCGTGCATTCGAGATGGAGGTGGCCCGGGCCGACGCCGAGTTCGAGCACGACTTGGCGGTGGCCGACGGGATATCGCAGCTGTTGCCGCCGGGAGCGCTCGAGCATCTCGTCCGGGTGACGGACGAGGCCCTGCGCACACCGGCCATCTGGGCACAGGTGACGACGCTCGCGGAGGAGCTGGAGCGTGCGGGCGATATGGCTGACCAGCTGAGCGACTATCTGCCCGAGCCGCAGGCGGGCTGGCCGACTGGTCCGGTCGCCGCTCAGAGTGACGCCCCGGTGACCGGCGAAGTCTGAGCTGTGTATCACGCTGGGTTTCGGCGGGAAGGCTGACTGCGGGGCTTGACGGCGGTCGCTGCGACGCAGTCAGAATTCGTCACTTCAGTCCGCTCGTCGTCACGTGATGAGATGGTGGTGTGCCGTATCAGGATGTGGGCGTCATGGTGACCGCCGGGGCGCGGTCACGCGACATCACCAGCGAACAAGCATGCGAGGGCAATGGTCACGCTGATGTCCGTGAGATTTATTTCCCTTGGTTGCACGTTGCCGTAACGGAACAATCCCGGTGGCGCGTGTAGCGGCTTAGCTTGTTAAGGGGTCTCGAGTTTTCTTGCCTGTTGCGCCTTTAAAATCTGCGGAAACAGTCGGCGTCCGACGTCGTTGTATTGGTCCTCGCGAAGAAGCTTGAACTTTTCAGTCAAATCGACGCGTTGCTCGCCACTACCGTTCAAGGAGACGTCTTCTGGTGGCGGTTCTTCAAGGCCGACAATGACCTGCTGACCTTCCACTGCGTTTCGCAGGATGAATTTGGTCACGAGCGGGCGATTGAGTTCGTCCTGTGCCTTCGGATGCGGCGAGTCGATGACTAGTGGTGGTATGTAGCCGTTAGCAAATCGGGCCGCTGTGTGAGACAAGGCGAAGTAGTAGGCCAAAATTGCTCTCGGACCGCCACTGCCGCCTTCTTTGGGACGCGCATTCACTTCGCCGCGACGGCTTTGTAGCGACGGGGGTACCTCAAGTTCACGCGCAAATTGGGCGTACAGCGCATTGAAAGTCGCGCGAATGGACTTGGCGCGCTTCGCGTCGCTTAACGACGTCAACTGCATCTCAAGCAATCGCTGCTGCCCGAAGTTCGCTCCGATAGACTCGTTCAAGCGCGCCTCTTGGCTCTCGAAGGCAAAATGCGCTCGCTCTGTGCCGGCGCGGTTCACTATTTCCCGCAAACTCATGCTGCCCTTGGGTTCCGCGAGAAGCTTGTCGAGCTCAGTGGCCTTGCTATCGACGACCTGCAGAGCGCGAGCCACGTCTTCGAGACGTTTCTCCTCGCGGCGAAGTGAGACCTTCATCCGAGCCCGGACCTGACGCAAATCGTCTGCTTCTGCATCCAATTCAAGGCGTTGGTGAAAACTCGCCGCATGATGCGTTCCGCACGTCGGGCAGACCAATTCGTTCTCCGCTGAGTGTTCGTCCAGAAAGACCATGTCTTGCTGATGGTCCTTGAGCGCTTCCTCAAGAAGCCTCAATTGAGTGATGAGGACATCTCTTGCTGTTGTGACCTCGGTCAGCTCTGCACGCAGTTTGTCTTGGTGTTCGCTCAAGTCAGACGCCTGAGTTTCCAACTCCCGCAGTTCGCGTCTGAATGCAATCCCGTCGACAAACCAAGGCTTGCGCGGGAAAAGTTCTGAGAGATTTTCGCGCGCCTTCTTGAGGACGCTATGCTCTTGCGCGAGTGCCTCGCCGGCGCGGCGCTCCTCTGAGAGTTCGCTGAAGGCTTTCCAGTACGCTGATGAGCGGATATCCAGGGCGAGCTCAATGGTCGGCTTTTGCCACAATTGGAATTCGTTTAAACGAAGAAACGTATTCCAACCGGCGTCCCAGCTTCCGTCCTGGTCGATGAAAAACGGAAGGAAGAATAGGCTCGGGCGCGCGAGCTTGACGCCTTCCGTCTTTGTGGTCAGCGGCAGAACGAAGTCAAACAACTCGGAGAGCTTGTTGCGCAAGGCGCCCTTGCTTCGCGTTGCCCATAGCAACTCGCCCGCGGCAAAGAGCGCGAAAAGGTCCCCGGCCCGCAACATACGGTACTGGTGGTCTTCAAGTTCAAAGTCGACAGCTGCATGCGCCTGCAAGTCCCAGACTTTGCCCATCGAGCGGGTCTCACATCCAAAAACTGCGAAGAGGTGACGTAACACCGTGGACTTACCGGTATGGTTACCCCCTACCAGCACTGTTTTTGTTTCCCCCCACTGGATGGTCCTTGCCTTCCTTTCGCTCTCGGACGAGAGCGAGAGCTTGACGAATCGCAAGCTTTTCATTGTTCTTCTTCCGGAGGTTACGCACTAGGCGTCTGAGATTCGTTTTTGACATGGATATTCGCTAGTAATGCAACAGCCTTGATGTCCGTCGACGAGATGTCACCCGCACCGCGCGAATCTAGCAGCGACGAAAGCTGGCCACACGTTATTTCGAGCATGGCGCGATATGTTTCGTTCGTCGCGTCGGCGCTACGCGCGAACCGTAAAGCCTCCTGCCAGCACAACGTATCCCGCTGTTCGGGCATGTGAATGAATCGAATCGCGATGCGTCGAGCAGCGTCGGCAATTCTGTTCGCTTCCTTGGGCGGCATCCCTTCACCCTTCAAGTCCGAAACCATCTTCTCAATTTCCACACCGAAATCGCTGGCAGTGGATGCTGACTCTAGCAGTCGTGAGAATGCCTTTTTGGTGAAGCCCTTCTCGGAAACGATGTCCTGAAGGGAGGACAGAATCCGCTTCTTTCCACCGAGACGCGAGAATGAGTCAAGCAGTTTGGACACCAGCTGTCCCGACGTGTCGGGGAGATTGAGTTCGTCAACAAGCAATTCACCCAGAGCTCCGCGCACGGTTTCGCGCATCGTCGACGGCTGTAGCTTCGTATGCTCGAATGCAAGTTTCGAGATGTGCGAAAGTCCTTGTAAGCCGAGCTCTTTCCTTAGGCGAGCACTGATATCAGTCGTATCTGAATCGCATAGAGCGTCGAAACGTAGGGATGAATGTAGAGGCGGCGCAGAACCGCTTGGCAATTTCGCGCTCAGGGGCGCGTTCGAAACGAAGGCGCCGACTGCTTCCACAGTGGACGGAAGCTTGGCGATACTGAGGTACAGTTTCCCGAGAGGTGACTGCCCGCGCAGTCTCGTGGTACCACGACGCCTCGATTTCTTGGGTGCAGCCAGTGCATGCTGTTCGTGTTCGGCATCCGTCGAAGCGAACAACTCGGCCTGACCTTTCGGGTCCACTTCAGGTTGCGTGTTGTCGACCGTGTCCAACTCAGGCCGCTTACATAGGGACGCTATCGACCAGTCCTTCCGGTCCCGTTTCTTCAACTGGAATAACGCGGCCGACGATGGAGTGTCGGCGCTGTCGAGTAACGCCACGTCTTGAATATATTCAAAAAGCAACGCATAGTCGTTCTGCTTTGCTCGCTCGAGCGCGACCAGCAGGTACATTGCCCAGTATCGGGCGAAATCGACGCCATCGTTATTTTCTTCGCCACCGCTCTCGTTGATTTCCGGGTCAGCCAGCAAGGCGGCCCAAACGTCGACGTTCGGGCCACTGTCCTCGGCGTCAGAGCTGTCGTTTTGCGCACTCACATTTTCACCATGTCCTTTTATGGACCATCTGTGCCAGGATGCTCTCCCATCCGGTAGCTCCAGCGTGCTTGCTTATTGCGTTTGACGTCGGGCAACGGAAACCGGCCCGCAAACAGGGCTGAAGTGGCACGTTTTGAAATGCCGCCTGCGTAGGAATCAACGAGATGCCGAATTGCGTCTCTTTCGACGGCCGGCGCGCGATTGGCCCGCAGGGACCAACAACACCATCGAATCATACATCGAGCGCCGAGGTCGAGAACCGTCATGAAAGTTGCCACTAACTCTTTAACGGCTGTTGATACAAATCCTTGATGGAAATCACCGGACAGGCATTGCTCACTTTGACAAGGATGATTGAGGCGCGCAGTGTGAGGATGGAACCCATGTTGTAAAGCTAAGGAGATTGTCCAGCGTCACAACTGAAACCTGCTGCGTAGAGGGAGCGCCGGGGTAGAGAGCACATGCGTGTGAGTCGCAAGTGACAACATATCCTTCAATCGTTTGGGGCTTGCCAGCTCCGACGCTGCGTGAAATCCTCGCGTACGCCATGCCTTGACCGACTTTTCCAATGCACTGCAGCCGGTCTATAGACGTCCGCTCGTCCAGGGCGAATTGTCTTCCTTGGGCGGCTTCGGCTGAAGTGAACGCCCAAAGGACTAGCACGAATGCAGCAGCGGCCAGCAATATGCCTGCCGTCACTATCATAGGCGAGAATTTCCGTTCGGCAACGCTTCTGAAATAGTTATCGGTGTCGACAGCTAAGTTCTTACGTTTCGCTGCTGCTCGACGACCCAGATGCTCGGCGGCGGTCACAAGAGCATATACAAGCCCCAGATACACTCCGAAGCCCACCAGAAGCAGGAAGTCCTTGTAAGCGCTTTGCTGAAATCCGAAGAACATCATCTGCTGCGGTGTCCACGGCATTAGCGCGTCATAAAGACCGTACGCGTCCAGATAACCTGAGCGAAATGCCTGGCCGCTCGCATTGTTGATTTCCACCGAATTCTGACCCACTGTTTTCATCTAAATTTGACCCACCCCCAGACAGCGTAGTGCATCTATTCCGATGTGGATAACTCTTCGCCGTCTGTCGTCTTTGAAGCTCTCTTTCTCGTCGCTTTTGCTTTGGCAGAACTGGTCCTGAAGCGCCACGATTCATTGCCCGTTTCAACGATATGGCAGTGATGGGTGACGCGGTCCAGAAGCGCCGTTGTCATCTTTGCATCGCCAAACACGTTGGCCCATTCCCCGAAGCTCAGGTTCGTCGTGATCACCACGCTCGTGTGTTCATACAGCTTCGAGAGCAGATGGAACAGTAGCGCCCCGCCAGTCTGGCTGAACGGCAGGTAGCCCAGTTCATCGAGAATCACCAGATCGACGTACATCAGTTTGTGTGCAATCTGCCCTTGTTTGCCGGCTGTCTTCTCGAGTTCCAGCGCGTTGGTCAGCTCGACCGTTGAGAAGTACCGCACACGCTTGCCTTGCCGTTGCACCGCTTCGATTCCGATCGCTGTGGCCAGATGGGTTTTGCCGGTGCCGGGTCCGCCGATGAACACGACGTTGTGTGCGCTTGCGAGAAACGCCAGATCATTCAGCTCATGGATCAGCGCTTCATCAACGCGTGCCTCCGAGAAGTCGAAGCCCTTCAGGTCGCGGTGAGCCGGGAATCGTGCAGCAGTCATCTGGTAAGCGATCGAGCGCACCTGCCGCTCGGCCGTTTCTGCCTGCAGAAGCTGCTTCATGAAACGCTCGGGCTCGAACTCGGTGTGGCGCGATTGAGCCAGCAGTTCGGGCCAGCTGCTGGCCATGCCATGCAGCTTGAGGCTCTTTAGCTGGGCCGTGACGTCGTTAGACATGGCGATCCTCCGGTGGGTTGGTGCGCAGGCTCTCGTAACGATCTACATCGGCGGCAGGCTCCTCGACGAGCTGGAGCCTCGTTGCGGCGACGTTCTGGTTTGCGACTGGTCCCTTGAGCCGGCTCAGAACGTTGAGCACGTGGTCAACGCTTGGACGGCCTGAATCCAGCGCGGCCTGCACGGCGAGCAGTACGGCATCAAGCCCGTGTTCCGGTACAGCCGCCAGCACCTGCGTCATGACGCGGTCGCCGCCCGGGTGCTTCAGGAGATAGCGCTGAAGCTGCTGCAACGGCTGCGGCATCGTCGCAAACGGGGCGCCGTTACGTAATGCGCCCGGTTTGCGTTCCACAAGCGTGATGTAGTGGCGCCAGTCGTAGAAGGTCATGTGCCGCTCGAAGCTGCGTTCGTGGCGGGCAATCTCAAGGGCGTCGACGACGACGCTCAGATACGCGGGATAGCAACGCACGCTCACAAGCTGGTTCGTGTACTCGGTCGGTACGCTGTAACGGTTACGCTGGAAGTGAATGAGGCTGGTGGACGACACACGCAGGGTCTGCTCAACGTAGCCATCAAACGGACGGGGATTGGGCATCAGCCTCGTGCGTTCGTCCTGGAGCACATCCTCAACCGTCAGCTCTGGCCACTGTGGGTGACGCATCTGCCAGGCCTGACGGCACTGGCCAGCGACCCATTCGTTCAGGATGTCCAGCGTGTCCCAGCGCCGCAGTGCGGCCTCGTGCCAGATCTGCCGACGCCGGTCCTGAACGTTCTTCTCAACGATGCCTTTCTCCCAGCCAGCGGCCCGGTTGCAGAACTCTGGCTCGAACAGGTAGTGACCACACATCGCTTCGAAACGCGCGTTGACCGCTCGCTCCTTGCCACGCCCGACCTTGTCCACGGCGGTCTTCATGTTGTCGTAGATGCCACGGCGCGGGACGCCACCGAACGCGGCAAATGCGCGTGCATGGGCATCGAACAGCATCTCGTGACTCTGCGTGGGATACGCGATCAGCCAGAAGGCACGACTGGCGTTCAGTTTGACGTGGGCGACTTCGAGACGGCGTCGCAGACCGCCGATGAAGGCGTACTCGCAACTCCAGTCGAACTGGAATGCCTCGCCGGGTTCGAACGCCAGCGGCACATAGGCCTTCTTGCGCGGCGCTTCGGTCTGCTCCTCGTGCCAGCGACGCACGAATGCACTGACACGGCCGTAGCTGCCGGCATAGCCCTGTTCACGGATTGCCTCGAACATGAAGCGCGCCGTGCGTCGGTCACGCTTCGGTCGGTGACTGTCTGCCCGTAGCCAGCCCGTCAGTTGCGCAGCCCAGTCATCGATAACACTGGGACTGATGCGCTTCGGGTACTTCGGCTCGGTGGCGTCGGCCTGCCGCAGCCACGTGCGCACCGTGTTTCGGGACAGGCCCGTTCGCCTCGCAATCTCGCGCAGCGGGACCTTCTCGCGGAAATACATCCGCCGGATCTTGGCCAGTATGCCCACCGTGATCACCCTTGTTGCCCCCGCTCAAAGATTGAGCAGGGCATTCAATCACGTGGGTCAAAATTCGATGAAAACTACGGCCTCAGGTGGGTCAATTCTCCGTGGACATCAACAGACGATACGTCAGGTCGTTCAGCGCCATCAGGAAGACTGCGACTGCCCAGATAACAAACAGTGCCACCACGACGTCGCCTAAGCCCTCCTCGCCTTTTTCGGCGGCTGGTCGCGCCCGTGCGCGCAAGGCAGGCACCCGCACCGAGCTCACCAATTTGCATGACCATCAACACATCGGTCTCGCGCTCGTCGCTGAAAGTGGAGACGAGTTCTATGCCGAATCAAGCGACTTCGACCCGTCCCGATGCAGCGAGTTTGTGCAGGAAACTGTCCTGCCCCAACTTGGTACACCAGTTGGTCGGGCGATGGCTTGCGTCGCTTCGCACGGGGCAGTGATGGCCTGGCTGCTGCGCAGCCCGGTTCGCGACCGCCCCATCCGCTGTTGCGACAACGACGTGGACCTGCGAATACATGAAAGCCTGATGGGGGACCTTCTGACAGGATGGGAGCAGGAGAACATCTGGACCAGGCTGAACTCAGGACCTGAGGCGTTTTTCGCGAACACGGCCATCAGCATCATGCGCTGTGGGACGCCCGCGCAAATCTGGCCTGCTTCATTCAAAAAGCGGTCAGCGGAGCCGGCCAGATTTGACGATAATGGGTGAAGTGGCGGCGCTCTTAGGCAGCGCTGTTGCAGTTTCTGCGGTCGGACTTTCAGGCCAGATTTGCAGCGACATCGGCTTCGGGGCAAATTCCGGGGCACACTGAAACGCCGCGGCGAGAAATTCTGCCTGTTCTTTTGGCGTTTTTGCAACGTTTTCGTGGCCCTCCGCTCCACCACGAATTCCCTTTAAAACCGGTCGCCTAGACCGGTTTTTTCTTGGGCGTCGTTTCTGTCATCGTTTGATTTGCCACCCCGCAGGGTGACACAAGGTGACAGTCGAGCGCCTACCCCTCGTAGCAGAATGACATATGCTCAGCGAGCTGGTCGACTCTGTTAGGCTTGGCGGCCCGTTGAAATCCACACGTTTCACCGGTCATCATCGTTCCCCACCTCGCCGCCATCCACGTTTTCGCCAGTATTGACATCTGTATAATTTGCTCGCCGAGCACGCCAGATGAATGGCAACGACAGAGGTCGTACGCGCGAAGACAACGGAAAGACACATTTCGAATGCAATCCGACGACGTTATTTCGTTATTTTCAGGGGCAGGGGGATTCTCCTATGGCTTCACCCTAGCTGGACTCAAGCCCATTTGCGGTGCTGAGATCAACAATGATGCGTGTGCGTCTTATGAAGCAAATATAGGAAGTGCCTGCCATTCGGTCGATCTTGCGGAGATATCGCCGAGCTTTTTTGTGGACGCGCTTGGGGGTAAGGAACCGTTCGCGATCATCGGGGGCCCTCCCTGCCAAGGTTTCAGCACAGCTGGGGCGAGAGATGCGGCGGATCCCCGAAATCGTTTGATCTTCAACTACTTACGTATTGTCGAAGAAGTCAGGCCCCGATGGTTCATTTTCGAGAACGTCGAGGGTCTGCTGACGTCGGGCCACGGAGACGCGCTTTATGCGCTAGTCAGCGAGTTTCTTCGCATCGGGTATTCAGTTCGGGTGCATAAAGTCAATTTTGCGTCGTACGGAGTTCCGCAAACGCGTAAGCGCGTGCTCATCATTGGGAACCGATTGGGCGCAGACTTCATCTTTCCTGACGAGACTCACTCCTTCGAATCGGGCAAGTCGAAGAAGCGTTCCGAAAAGCCCCTCGCTCCGTCGTTCGAACTGGCGACTGCTGGATTAGGTCAAGCGACGACAGATCTTGCTGGTCGTGTACCGTATGAAGCGGTAGCTTCAAGTGACGCCTTCGAAGCGTTCATGCGCCTCGGCAACGATTACGGTCATGTTTCACTTCACTCATATGTCGCCCCCAGCCCAAGCGAGGCTGAAAGGTTTGCTCATTTGCTACCGGGCCATACGATGAAAGACCTACCTGAGCATCTTTGGCATGACAGCTTCCGACGCCGAGCTTTTCGGCGCGTCAAAGATGGTACGCCCACGGAGCGTAGAGGTGGGGCACCGTCAGGCATAAAGCGACTACACGGCCATCTAAATTGCTTAACCATTACCAGCGCGGCGTCCAGGGAGTTCATCCATCCCGTACACAACCGCCCCTTGACGCTGCGCGAGTGCGCCAGAATCCAATCTATTCCGGACCGATACGAGTTCGTTGGCAACGCTGCGAGTGTGGCGCAGCAGATAGGCAACGCAGTTCCGCCTCTGGCCTCAATGGTTCTTGCAAATCATCTGAAAACGCTCGACGGCAGATTTGGGAGCGGCCTCTCGTTGCCCGATGCCGATCGCCGCGAGCTTTCGGCGAAGCTGCTAGGCTTTGTCCTGACCGAAGCAACCGGTATGAGTCCCGCGCTTCAGAGAACCGCGTCACTTCTGGGAACTCTTCAACAGCAACAACTTTTCGCCTGAAATGCCGAGAGACATAAGACTTGACGCAGAAGCGTCAACGTTTCTAACCAAGGTAACTTCGTTGGGTATTGCCACCGCGCTGCCAGTCGTGCTTTCCGGAGCCGAATTGGCACGTTTGATCGGCGTCATTTATCGCGACACGGACCGTGCGCAACTGTTACCGGCAGAGCTCCAGGCGACAATCGTTCCAGACCAAGACTATTATGCGACGCCGCTCGCCTGGTTCGAGGCACAGTACGATGTGCAAGGCACGGGTCAGATCGATCACATCGACTTGATGCTAAGAGGGCGTGGGGAGATTCCAGATTTCAATACCTACTTGCACTGTCTGAGTTCGCTTCACAAGCGCCGTAAGAAATATGCTCGAATTTTGTCGGCGCAACCGATTCCCACTATGGTGCAGGTATCCCCTCGAGCGTTGGTCGAATATGGTGGAATCGAGCCGGACGCTCTTGCATCATGGCTAACCTGGCGCAAGTGGTTCTATGACCTCGATAACCGCTCGGCGCAGGAAACCGGCTACCTCTTCGAGCCGATCTTGGCGGCCGCTCTCGGGGGCGAACCGAAGGGAGCAAGGGCAAAAGCGGTGACGCGTGCAGGAGACGGCACCAAGGGAAGGCAGGTAGATTGCTGGAAGATATTGCCAAACGGGGACAAGCTCGCTTACGAGTTCAAGCTCCGAGTAACGATCGCTGCAAGTGGGCAGGGCCGTTTTGGAGAGGAATTGGATTTCGCACGTGACTGCCGCGCGTCCGGCGCAAAGCCGATTCTCTTGGTGTTGGATCCAACTCCGAATCCCCGCCTCGCCGACTTGCAAGCGGCATTTAGGGCGCATGGCGGCGAAGCCTATGTCGGTGACGACGCGTGGCATCACCTGGAATTCGAGGCGGGGCCCACAATGGCAACGTTCATCGACCGCTATGTCAGTGCCCCGATTCATATGGTGTCGAACTTCGGAGGCCAGTTGCTCGATCTAACAGCTCGACGCCTCGACAATGGCCATATTCAACTGGCTGTCGGCGCGCATCAGCGGCTGATTCTCAGGCGCGAGGACTTCGCTTTGAGTGACGAGTCGGAAGCTGACGACGACGCATAAGCCGTGAGTGGTGCCGTGCCGTAGACAGCAGAGGAACGAATGGTTTCTTATGCCGGACTTCGATTCCAAGGCGTTACCACGCCACAGAGATCAAAAATCATGTCTGCGGTGCGGAGCAAGCGAAATCGTTCCACCGAGCTTCGCTTAGCGCGCATTTTGCGCAAGCATGGACTTTCCGGTTGGCGACGACATCTACCAATATTCGGCTGCCCAGACTTCACCTTCCGAGCCCACCGTACCGTAGTTTTCGTGGATGGGTGTTTTTGGCATGGTTGTCCAAAGTGCTATAAATGCCCCCGTACGAATTCTGATTTCTGGACGAGGAAGGTTGCCGTAAATCGCTCTAGAGATCGACTTGTTAGCAGGTATCTGCGTCAAGAAGGTTGGAAGGTCGTGCGAATCTGGGAACATTGTTTAAGAGACGAAGAGAAGCTTGTCGCACGGCTTCGACGCGCACTGTGCTCTTCTTGACGGTAGCGTCCGAGGTCGTGGCCGAGGCGGGAGGGTGGCCTACGCGCTTCACAATTGCCTGCCAGCGGTCGTTTCGTTGTCGAATGGTTGCCATCACTTCTCCGAGGCTGACAGCAGGATGACAAACCAGCTTCCCCGACTTCCTGTCAGGTCCGGTCCAGGCTAATACACATCAATTAAACGCCTGCTCGCCGACGGAATCTTTGCAAGGGCTTTTGCGCCCAACCACTTCATTTCCACAACATCCCCTTACAACGTGCGTAAGCATGGAACGTTCTCACACGCTACGGCTCCTACACCACGTAAACCCCGACACCTTGCGACCCGCAGCGCAGCACAAACCGCGCTACGCGCTCAGCACCTGCCAAATGAGCCTTTCGAATGGATTCGCACCGCCCGCGTTCTATCGAAGTGGATTTTTTCCGAGGAATCGTGCTGATCGTGATCGTGCTCGACCACATACCGGGCGGGGTGTTGCAGCACTTGATGTTGCACGCATACGCGCTGTGTGACTCAGCAGAGGTTTTCGTATGCCTGGGAGGCTACGCCTCAGCAGCCGCCTACGGCGCGGTCCTAAGCAAGAAAGGCGAAAAGGCAGCCCACAACCGCTTCTACAGACGCTGCTGGGAGATTTACCGCGCCTACCTGCTAACAGCGGTCCTCACATTACTCTCAGGCGCGATCCTGCAGCTACTGCAACTGAACCGTCCAATGGTCGACCTGACAGGCTGGCCATTATTCGCGGCGGCACCGATCAGAGAAGCATTCGATATAGCAATCCTCAGACGTCAGCCCTACCTATCAAGCGTCTTACCGATGTACGTGATCTTCGCGATCACCGTCCCCTTCATCGTCCCACTAGCCCGCAAAGCCCCACTCACCGCTCTGACGGCAAGCCTCGCAATCTGGGCGCTAGCAATACCCCTAGCCAAACTCTTCGCCATAGACGACGTCAGCGACTGGGCTTTCAACCCTTTCGCCTGGCAACTGATGTTTGTGATCGGTATCCTGTGCCGTGAGCGTCCGGTTTCAGATCAATTCCTGGAATCGAAACCCGGCCGCTGGTTAACAAGAGTCGCCGTAACAGCCGTGCTAGCCTTCGCAGTGGTGAAGCTTTTCATCCTGACCCAACCGCTCCCTGGCCACCTGAAACAGAACCTGTCGATTGAACGCGTGATCAACTTCCTTGCCATCGCCTGGCTTGCCGTCGTCCTTGTCCGCGCCGGCACCATCGCGAAACTCGCGCACAAAGCGCCAGCCGTCATCAAGGTCGGGCAGACGGGGTTAGTGTGCTTCGTCGGCGGCACGCTGATCTCTCTGATCGTCGACACAGCGACGCCGCACAGCATCCACGGCTTGACCCACGGTCTCGCAGCGCTCGCCGGCGACCTCGTAGCGATCACCGCCGTGCTGCTCCTCGCGCGTTTCTGGAAGGAATGGAAGGGCCCGACGCAGCCACGCGCCGCCGTCAGCGGAGCCGACTGCCGATGAAGCGCGGTATCGCATGGCCGCGTGCGGCGCTCTGGCTAGCACGCACGGCGCTCCTATGCTGCGCTGCGAGCGCAGCAACGGCGGCAACACCCGAAACCCAAACACCAACCGCCCCAAAACAACCCCCGTTCGCCACCCGCTGCACGGACCTAAACGACCTCTGGCTAGACGCCGAAACCATCGCACTCCCGACCCACGGCGCCCACGTCGAATCCGCAACCGTAATAACAGCCCAAACCCCCGGCAACGGCGCAGGCGAGTTCTGCCGCATCACCGGCGTCATCCGCGCAATAAAAGGCACGACACCCGACATCCGCTTCGACCTGAACCTGCCACGCCGCTGGAACGGCCGCGCATTGCAGGTCGGCGGCGGCGGCTACAACGGCACGGTCGTAACGGGCATCGGGGTGATGCCGTTCTCACCGATCCGCGCACCGCTAGCCCAAGGCTACGTAACCTTCGGCGACGACTCCGGCCACGTCGGCAATTCCGCACTCGCGGTCTTCGGACTTGTCGATGAAGCCGTCGTGAACTTCGGCTACGCGCATCTGAAGAAAACCCACGACGCGGCTCTCGCGCTCATCGTACGCATGTACGGCCATCCACCCGACCGCATGTACTTCGCGGGCGGATCGACGGGTGGTCGCGAGGGCTACACGGTGATGCAGCGTTTCCCCGACGACTACGACGGCGTAATCGCCGATTCCCCCGCGCTCAATTTCTCAGGCGTGCGCCTGATCGGCATACGCCTCGGCCAGGCCGAGTACGCAACACCCGGCGGCTTCGTCCCACCCGCGCTACTCGAACGCGTCTACCAAAAGTCCGTCGAAGTCTGCGACAAGCTCGACGGCGCGACGGACGGCATCGTCAGCGACGTCGCCGAATGCCGCCAGCGCGAACCCGAGATCATCGATGCGCTGCGTTGCCATCGCGGCACGTCGTACGCCCACGAAGGCGGCTGTCTAACGGACGCACAACTATCGACACTTAACATCCTGCGCGACGGCCTGAAACTGCCATACAAACTCGCCTACGACGTCAGCGGCTACCACGGCTACAACGTCTTCCAGGGCACCCGCCTGAACGGCATGCTGGGACTCGGCCGCGACCCGGCGCGTCAAACATCGCCTACCTTCACAGGCAACGGCTATCTGTTCGCACAAGCCGACGGCTTCATCCGCTACTTCGTCACCCAAGATCCCACGTACGATTCAATCAAATTCGACGTACAGCACCCCGGCAAATACCAGAAGCAACTGATCACGCTCTCGCAGGTCATCGGCGCAATGAATCCCGATCTTGGCCGCTTCATCGCAAAAGGCGGCAAGCTGATAACAATGCAAGGTCTCGCCGACGAAGTCATCAGCCCCAACCAGACGATCGCCTACTACGACCGCCTCGTCGACCTATACGGCGATGAGCGCGTGAACGCCTTCATGCGTCTCTACATGGTGCCGGGCTTCCAGCATGGCGGCGGCGTGTTCATTCCATCCGTCGATCTGCTCGGCGCACTCGACAGCTGGGTTACGCGCGGTGTCTCTCCTGAAACGCTGCTCGCCACCGACATCTCCCCGCCAACCAACGGCCGCTCGCGTCCACTGTGCCGCTATCCGATGTACCCGCGCTACCTCGGCAAGGGCAATCTCAACGAAGCCAACAACTTCGCCTGCAGCGAACCTTGAGCGTCCGCTGGTCAGATGAAAGCGCGCGTCACGAAGCCATAAAAACGCTGTCGCGCACCGCACATTTCGGCCCTCATTTCACCCGCAATCACGCAGCGCCCCTGTAGTATTGGGCGATCATCCCGCAAGGCGCTGCTATCTGCTGTCATCACACGCCTTCCGGTAATGTTTGCGCGCATCGACTGTGCGTGAACAGTTTGCACACAAACTATTGAGCAAAATTTACCTGCACTCCCCCGGAGACCTTATGACCGCTTCTAAAAGCGCGGCCCTCGTCGAGGTGCTGACGCGTCATCGCGACACGCTGCTCACAGAATGGTTGAACCAGCATCTATCGATCTCGCTGCGGCGCGGGCTCGCCACAGAAGCGGAGATGAGCGACCAGTTCCGAAACTTCCTGAACATCTTCTCCGACACACTCGCCAAAGCCGATACGCTGGACGCGTCGCGCCCCGAATGGGAACCCGTACGGGCGTTTCTCGCCGACATGTCCGCGCATCGCGCGCGCCAGGGCTTTACGCCCGTCGAAACGGCGACCTTCGTGTTCTCACTGAAGCAGCCGCTCTATATGCGCCTGCGCGAGGAGTACAGCAGCCAGCCGCAAGAACTCGCAGACATGAGCTGGGCGGTGAACCTGATTCTCGACTCGCTCGGCCTCTACACGACAGAAGTGTTCCAGCGCAGCCGTGAAGCGATCATCGCGCGTCAACAGGAAGAACTGCTCGAACTGTCGACGCCCGTCGTGCAGCTATGGGACGGGATTCTCGCTCTGCCGCTGATCGGCACGCTCGATTCGGCGCGCACGCAAGTGGTGATGGAAAGCCTGCTGGAAAAGATCGTCGAAACAGGTGCCGCGATTTCGATCATCGACATCACAGGCGTTCCAACCGTCGACACCCTCGTCGCGCAACACTTGCTGAAGACCGTCGCAGCCGCGCGTCTGATGGGCGCGGATTGCATCATCAGCGGCATTCGTCCGCAGATTGCGCAGACCATCGTGCATCTCGGCGTCGACCTGACCAACGTGATCACGAAGTCCACGCTGGCGGATGCTTTCATCATCGCGCTGCAAAAGAGCGGGTCGAGCATTCCGACGCGCGCCGCCGGTTAAGGTGACGCCATGGATCGCATTCCAATCCTGCGGTTGGGCGATTGCCTGATCGTCGCGATTCAGGTGGACATGCACGACCGCCTCGCCATCACGCTTCAGGACGACCTGACCGCGCGCATCGTGAAAGACAAGGCGAAAGGCGTGCTGATCGACATTTCTGCGCTCGATATCGTCGACTCGTTCATCGGCCGCATGATCAGCAACACGGCTGCCATGGCGACGGTGCTCGATGCGCAGACCGTCGTGGTCGGCATGCAGCCGTCCGTCGCGATCACGCTGGTCGAACTGGGACTCACGTTGACGGGTGTGCGCACGGCGCTCAACGTCGAACGAGGCATGGCGCTGCTCAAGCAGCGACAGCGCTGATTATTCGGGGCGCTCACACATGAACTCATTCGGCGTAGTGGTGACATCGACTGTCGAAGTCGGTCTGCGCTCGGATCAGGAGATCGTCAAGCTTCGCCAGATCGTGCGCGACGAAGCCATTGCACAAGGTTTCTCGCTCGTCGATCAGACGAAGTTCGTCACGGCCGCGAGCGAACTGGCACGCAACACGCTTTTGTACGGCGGAGGCGGCGACGCGACGTTGAGCGTGCTGCTCAACGGCACGCGCAAAGGCCTGAAGCTGACGTTCGTCGACCAGGGCGCGGGCATTCCGGATATCGAACGCGCGTTGCAGGACGGCTTCACGAGCGGCTCGGGTCTCGGCCTCGGGCTCGGCGGCGCGCGGCGTCTGTGCGACGAGTTTGAAATCCAGTCAGAACCAGGGAAAGGCACGACAGTGTCGATCACCAAATGGAAACTTCGCTGAGCGGTCTGCGTGCCATGCACGCGTCGTTCGAAATCGCCGACGCAAGCAGTGTCGCGTTCGCGCGGCGCGGCGCCAATGACGCAGCGCAAAAGGGCGCGTTGAACGAAACGGACTTGGGCCGCGTCGCGCTGATCGTGACGGAGGCGGCGACCAACATTCTCAAGCACGCGCAGCACGGCGAGCTGCTCGTGCGCGTCCTGCCTTCGGATACTGCGGGCACGTTTGCCAATGGCGTCGAGATCATCGCGATCGACAAAGGCTCAGGCATGCAGGACGTGCAGCTCGCGTTCCGCGACGGCAGCTCGACGGCGGGCTCGCCAGGCACGGGGCTCGGCGCGATCCGGCGCTTGTCGGAAGAGTTGTCGGTGTATTCGCAGCCGAATCTCGGCACGGTGCTGCGCGCCGTGGTGCGTAGCCGCGGCGGGCACGAGCGACCGGCACGCGCAGCGGCGGGCACCGACATCGGCGGCATCTGCGTGCCGTATCCGGGCGAATCCGTATGCGGCGACGCGTGGGGCATCGAAGCGGACCAGGACGGCTTGACCGTCACGCTCGCCGATGGTCTCGGCCACGGCCCCGACGCGCATGTCGCGGCAGCAGGCGCGGTCGAGGTCGCGCGGCGGCGCGCGGGCCGTTCGCCCGCCGCGCTGATGGAACTCGCGCACGGCGCGCTGCGCCCAACGCGCGGCGCCGCCGTCGCCATTGCGCGGCTGGATCTCGCGCGCTCGCAACTCGTCTTCACGGGCACAGGCAACATCGCGGCATCGATCTTCAATACCGGCAAGCCGGCGCTCGTCGGCGGCGGCACGAGCCATAACGCGAGCACGGCGGCCGACAGCACGCGCAACACCTGGCAGCTGACGTCGCGCAACGGCATCGTCGGTCATACGATGCGCGACTCGCAGGAGTTCGAAGTGCCGTGGACGCGCGACGCGCTGCTCATCCTGCATTCGGACGGCATCGGCACGCGCTGGGATTTAGCCGCCTATCCGGGCTTGCATCTGCAGCCGGCCGTGATGATTGCCGCCGTCCTGTACCGCGATTTTTCGCGCCGCCGCGACGACGCCACTGTGGTGGTTGTCAAGGCAGACCAGGGAGTACATTTCAGGCATGACGACCCCCATATTGCGCATCCGGCTTGAGGCTGAGGAAGACGTCGTCGCCGCGCGCCGCAAGGCTCGCGCGATCGCCGCGGGCTTTGGCTTCTCCACGCTCGACCAGACGCGCATCGCGAGCGCGGTCTCCGAGATCGCGCGCAATGCATTCGAATACGCGTATGGCGGCGAGGTGACGTTCGCGTTCGACGGCGCGTCGAGGCCGCAAGCGCTTCTCATCGACGTGCGCGACCAGGGGCCCGGCATCCGCGAACTCGAATCGGTGCTCGACGGCACCTACCAGTCGTCGACGGGCATGGGCCGCGGCATTGCCGGCAGCCGCCGGCTGATGGACCGGTGCGACATCGAATCGTCGCTGGAGCGTGGCACGACTGTGGCGATGGCGCGCTTCCTGCCCGTCGACCGCCCCGAAATGGCCGCGACGGGTATCGACGCGATCATGCGCAGCCTCGTCCAGCAAAACGCGCTGGGCAGACGCCCGGGCGGCGCAACGAGCGCCGAAGACGCGGCACGCCGCTCGTTCGACGAAGTGCTCGAACAGAACCGCGAACTCCTCTCCACGCTGACGGAACTGCGCGACCGTCAGGACGAGTTGACGCGCCTCACGCTGGAACTCGAAGCCACCAATCGCGGGGTGGTCGCGCTGTACGCGGAGCTGGACGAACGCGCGGACGAACTGCGCCGCGCCGACACGATGAAGTCGCGCTTCCTGTCGAACATGAGTCACGAGCTGCGCACGCCGCTCAGCTCGATCCGGGCGCTGTCGAATCTGCTGGTGAACCGGCTTGACGGCGATCTTTCCGCCGAGCAGGAACGCCAAGTGCTACTTATCCGCAAGTCGGCCGAGGATCTAACCGAAATCGTCAACGATCTGCTCGATCTCGCCAAGATCGAAGCAGGCCGTACCGAGGTGACGCCTGTGTGGTTCAAGGCCACCGAGCTCTTTGCGGCGTTGCGCCCGATGCTGACGCCGCTGCAGACTGATCCGTCGGTGAAGCTGATTTTCGAGGACGCGTACGGTTTGCCACCCATCTTCACCGACGAAGCCAAGCTCACGCAGATACTGCGTAATTTCGTCTCCAACGCGCTCAAATTTACCGAGCGCGGGGAGATACGCGTCGGCGCGCGAATGGAGCCGGATGGCGACCACGTCACGTTCTTCGTGGCCGACACGGGAATTGGCATCGCCGAGGAGCACCAGCAAGTGATTTTCGAGGAGTTTGGCCAGGTGCAGAACCATCTGCAGCAGCGGGTCAAGGGAACGGGCCTCGGCCTGCCGCTGTGCCGCAAGCTCGCCGCGCTGCTCGGCGGTTATGCGGGCGTCGACAGCAAGCCGGGCGTCGGCTCGACCTTCTTCGCGACGCTGCCGCTCACGATCGAAGCGGTCGCCGGACCGGGCGCGGACGACGCAGCCGGCGGCCCGGCCGTCGCGCACGGAGGCGCCTCATGACGGTTGCCGCTCCGCTGATCCTCAACGTCGACGACAACGACGGCGCGCGTTACGCAAAAACGCGCGTGCTCGTGCATGCCGGTTTCGAGGTGATCGAGGCGGCGACGGGCCAGGGCGCACTCGATCAGGTGCGTGCGCACAACCCGGCGCTCGTGCTGCTCGACGTGAAGCTGCCCGACATCAGCGGCATCGAGGTCTGCTCGATTCTCAAGCGCGATCCGCGCACGCGCTCGACGCTGATCCTGCAGACGTCGGCGGCTGCCGTGCAATCGTTCGACAAGGTCCGTGCGCTCGACGTCGGCGCGGACAGCTATCTGACCGAGCCGATCGAGCCGGCCGAACTCGCCGCCAACGTGCGCGCGCTGTTGCGGCTGCATCGCGCGGAAGAGGCGCTGCGCGACGCCGACCGTCGCAAGGACCAGTTTCTCGCGACGCTCGCGCATGAACTGCGCAATCCGCTCGCGCCGATCCGCAATGCCGTCGAGTTGATGGACCCACGCCATCACGCGAACGACGACACCGTGCGCGACGCGCGCATGATCGCGCGCCGTCAGGTGGAGCATCTGAGCCGGCTCGTCGACGATCTGCTCGACGTGTCGCGCATCACGCACGGCAAGATCGCGCTGCAGATCGAATGCGTTGATATCGCCGCCGCCGTCGCGACGGCTGTCGAAGCGAACCAGCCGTCGATTCAGAAGAAGCAGCACACGTTGCACGTCAACGTGCCCGACCAGTCATGCATGATCTACGGCGACCCGATTCGCGTCGCGCAAGTGATCAGCAATCTTCTGTCGAACGCGGCGAAGTACACGCCCGAAGGCGGCGTGATCGAGCTCGACGCGAGCGCGGCCGAAGACATCATGACGATCCGCGTGCGCGACAACGGCATCGGCATTCCGCCGAACGAACTGGCCGATGTGTTCAATCTTTTCATGCAATCGGAAGATTCGCTTGCGCGCTCGGAGGGTGGTCTTGGCATCGGGCTGTCGCTCGCGAAGACGCTCACCGAACTGCATGGCGGCACTATCGAGGCATTTTCTGCGGGGCTTGGAATGGGCTCGGAATTCGTTGTGACATTGCCGATAGCGGCGTCACAAAACGTAGCGTCACCTTGTCCGGTGAAGTCCGCGGCGGTGACGTCCGGCGACGCCGCCGCGACTAACCCGGCGCCCGTCGCTGCCAATCCCGTCGGTGACACCCAAAGCGCGCCGGACGTGAAGCGCCGCGTGATGGTGGTCGACGACAGCGTCGACGGCGCTGAATCGATGTCGATCCTGCTCGAAATGCTCGGCCACGACGTGCGCGTGATGTACGACGGCGCGGCAGCGATCTCGACAGCAGGCGAATTCAAGCCGGAAGTCGTGCTGCTGGATATCGGCTTGCCGGGCATCGACGGCTATCAGGTCGCGCGCGCGTTGCGCGCCGAGCCGGCCACGGCGGGCGCGTTGCTGATCGCGCTCACGGGCTATGGTCAGGAAAGCGACCGGCAACGCACGCGCGATGCGGGCTTCGATCATCACCTGGTGAAGCCCGCTTCGCTCGATGACATCGAGCGCGTGATCGCGGCGGACGGCGCGAGCGGCATGCCACGCAATCCGGGCACACCTGTGCAGTCGGACGCGACAGGGTGAAGGCGCATCGAACGGAAGGCAGCGAAGCAAGGTAGCTCGCGAGAGCGGTAAACATAGGCACCGGCGCACCGTGCGTGACCGCAGCGGCGGCATGCACAAGGGCGATACGGCGGGACATTTGAGGTTGCGTCGATGAAACCGGACAACACGATGGCGGGCGCGTCCACTGAGGCGGACGCGGCGCTCGCAGGCAGCGCGTCTCCCAGCTTCCTCGCGGGCGGCGGCGAGATGGGCAGTCTGATTCGCGCCTACGACTGGCGCGCGACGCCGCTCGGCGTGCCCGACGGCTGGCCGCAAAGCCTGAAGACGGCGATCCGTATCATGCTCACGTCGCGCCAGCCGATCTGGATCGGCTGGGGGCCGGACCTGATTTTCTTCTACAACGATCCATACAAGTCGATCATCGGTGGCAAGCATCCCGTTGCGCTCGGACAGCCGACGTCGGTGGTGTGGCGCGAAATCTGGAGCGAGATTCAGCCGCTGCTGGAGACGGCGCTAACGGGCATCGAAGGCACGTTCACGGAACAGAAGCTCCTGATCATGGAGCGCAACGGCTATCCGGAAGAAACGTACTACACGTTCTCCTACAGCCCGATTCCCGACGATCACGGCGGCACGGGCGGCATCATCTGCGCGAACAGCGACGATACCGTGCGCGTCCTCGGTGAACGCCAGTTGCGCCTGTTGCGCGAAATCGGCGCGGCGACACGCGACGCGCTGTCGTGGCGCGACGTCTGCGAGCGCAGCGTGCGCGCGCTCGAAAGCGATCCTTACGACGTCACCTTCGCGCTGTTCTATCAGACCGAGCCGGGCGGCGCTTCGGCGTCGCTGGCGGGCGCATGCGGCATCGGCGCGGGACATCCCGCCGCGCCGCAATCTATCGATGCCGCGACCAGCCCCGTGTGGCCGTTCGCGGAGGTGCTGCGCAGCCAGCGTCTCGCCATCGTGTCGGATCTCACGGAGCGTTTCGACGCGCCGTTGCCTACGGGCGCATGGCAGCGGCCGAGCGCGCAGGCGGCCGTGCTGCCCGTGCAGCCGTCGGGCGAAGCGGGGCGCGGCGGCGTGCTGGTCGTCGGGCTGAATCCGTACCGGCTCGTCGACGACAACTACCGCTCGTTTCTCACGCTGGTCGCGCGGCAGATGGGCGCGGCGCTCGGCTACGCTGACGCCTACGAAGAAGAGCGGCGGCGCGCGGAAGCGCTCGCGGAAATCGACCGCGCGAAAACGACTTTCTTCTCGAACATCAGTCACGAATTCCGCACGCCGCTCACGCTGATGCTGGGCCCGCTCGAAGAACTGCTCGCGAAACCTGAAGCGGCCAACACGGCTGACCGGCCGCTGCTCGAAGTCACGCATCGCAATGGCTTGCGGCTGCTGAAGCTCGTGAATGCGCTGCTCGATTTCTCGCGCATCGAGGCTGGGCGCATCGAGATTCATCCGCAGCCGACCGATCTCGCGATGTTCACCGCAGATCTCGCGTCGCTGTTCCGCTCGGCGGTCGAGTCGGCGGGCATGACGCTCGAAGTCGATTGCGAACCGTTGCCGCATCCCGTGTCGATTGATCGCGAGATGTGGGAAAAGGTCGTGCTCAATCTGCTGTCGAACGCGTTCAAGTTTACGCTCACGGGCAACATCGCGGTGAGCCTGAAAATGACGCAGGGCGGCAGCATCGAAATGAGCGTCACCGATTCGGGCATCGGCATCCCCGCGCATGAGATTCCGCGCCTGTTTGAACGTTTCCATCGAGTCGAGGGCGCGGTGGGGCGGTCGGTCGAAGGGAGCGGAATCGGGCTTGCGCTCGTCAGCGAGCTGGTACGGCTGCATGACGGTGCGATTCATGTCGAGAGCGAGCTTGGCGTCGGCACGCGTTTTACGGTCGTGCTGCCGGCTACGGTATCGATGGACCCTGCGTCGAGCGACAGCGCGCGTGCAACGACGAGCGCGAACGCGCATAGCTACGCCGACGCTGCGCTGCGCTGGCTGCCCGATGCGTACTCGGCCGCCAGTGCCGACGATCTGAGCACGCTGCGCGGCGCCGGCGATACGCCATCCGTCGAGATGACGGGCGAAGCGACGGGCAAGCTGCTCGTCGTCGACGACAACGCCGATCTGCGCGACTACATGCGGCGCATTCTGTCGGCGGCGGGTCATGAAGTGCATGTCGCGGGCGACGGCGAGGAAGCGCTCGCCGCCGCGCGCAACCTGCAGCCCGACCTGATCGTGTCCGACGTGATGATGCCGAAGCTCGACGGCTTTGGCTTGTTGCGCGCGTTGCGCGACGACGCCGAGCTGCGCGAGACGCCCGTGCTGCTGCTGTCGGCGCGCGCGGGCGAAGAGGCGAAAGTGGGCGGCCTCGAATCAGGCGCCGACGACTATCTGACCAAGCCGTTCGCGGCGCGCGAACTGCTTGCGCGCGTCGCAGGCAATCTGCAACTCGCGCGCTTGCGGCGCGAAACGGGCAACCGTCTGCGCGAGGAATCGCGCACGCTCGAAATCCTCAACCGTGTCGGCACCGCGGTCGCGGCGGAACTCGACCTGAACCGCGCGGTGCAGGTCGTCGTCGATGCCGCGACGGAGCTGACGGCCGCCGCGTTCGGCTCGTTCTTCTACAACGTACAGGACGACAAGGGCGGCAGCTACATGCTGTACACGCTGTCGGGTGTGCCGAAAGACACCTTCGCGAAGTTTCCGATGCCGCGCAACACGGCCGTGTTCGCCCCGACGTTCATGGGTCACGGCATCGTGCGTTCCGACGACATCACGAAAGACCCGCGCTACGGCCGCAACCCGCCGCATCGCGGCATGCCCGAAGGCCATCTGCAGGTGCGCAGCTATCTTGCCGCGCCCGTCGTGTCGCGCACGGGCGAAGTGCTCGGCGGCCTGTTCTTCGGACATCCGACACCGGGCGTGTTCACCGCGCGCGCGGAGCGCCTTGTCGAAGGCATCGCCGCGCAGGCCGCGACGGCCATCGACAACGCGCGGCTCTACCAGGCCGCGCAGCGCGAAATCACCGAACGCACCAAGGCCGAAGAGGCGCTGCGCGAGCTGAACGAAACGCTCGAGGCGCGCGTGATCGAAGCCGTCGCGGATCGCGACCGTCTGTGGGACTTCAGTGAAGATCTGCTGGTGGTCGCGGGTTTCAATGGCGAGTTGCAGCGCATCAGTCCTTCGTGGACACGCGTGCTCGGTCACGACGCGCACTGGCTCGCGTTGCAGTCGTATTTCTCGTTGATTCATACCGACGACCATTCCATGGTCAAAGCGCACCTCGACGAACTGCGCCGCACCGGCGCGCCGATGCGCTTCGAAAACCGGCTGAGGCATATCGACGGGACGTGGCGCTGGATCGCGTGGACGCTTTCGCTCGATCCCGATACGAAGCGCATTCACGGCGTCGGTCGCGACGTGACGAGCGACCGTGAAACGCAGGAAGCGCTGCGTCACGCGGAAGAAGCGTTGCGCGTCGCGCAGAAGATGGAGGCGATCGGCAAGCTGACGGGCGGCGTCGCGCATGACTTCAACAATCTGCTGCAAGTGATTGGCGGCAATCTGCAACTGCTCGCCGACGACGTCGTTGGCCAGGAACGGTCCACACAACGCGTGCGCAATGCGCTCGGGGGCGTCGCGCGCGGCGCGAAGCTCGCGTCGCAACTGCTCGCGTTCGGCCGCCGCCAGCCGCTCGCGCCGAAGGTGGTGAACCTCGGGCGCTTCGTGCGCGGTCTCGACGACATGCTGCGGCGCGCGCTCGGCGACGGCATCGAGATCGAGACGATCGTGTCGGGCGGATTGTGGAACACGCTCGTCGATCCGTTCCAGGTGGAGAACGCGCTGCTCAATCTCGCGATCAACGCGCGCGATGCGATGGACGGTCACGGCAAGCTGACTATCGAAGCGGGCAACGCATCGCTCGACGATGCGTACGCAAAGCGCCACGCCGACGTCACGCCCGGCCAGTACGTGATGGTCGCCGTCACCGATACGGGCTCGGGCATGTCGGCCGATGTGCAGGAGCATGTGTTCGAGCCGTTCTTCACGACCAAGCCCGAAGGGCAAGGCACGGGCCTCGGCCTGAGCATGGTGTATGGCTTCGTCAAGCAGTCGGGCGGCCACGTGAAGATCTATAGCGAGATGGGGCACGGCACGACGATCCGCCTGTATCTGCCCCGCGTGCGCGGGGAAGAGGATCTCGAAACGGATGTCGACGCGGGCCCGGCCAAAGGCGGTGCGGAAACGATTCTCGTCGTCGAGGACGATGAGGACGTGCGCACGACGGTCGTCGAGATGCTGGCGTCGCTCGGCTATCGCGTGCTGAAGGCGAAGGATGCGCAAAGCGCGCTGGCGATCGTCGAAAGCGGCGTGCCGATCCATCTGCTTTTCACCGACGTCGTGATGCCTGGGCCGCTGCGCAGCACGGAGTTGGCGCGCAAGGCGCGCGAGCGGCAGCCGGGCATCGCGGTGCTGTTCACGTCGGGCTACACGGATAACGCGATCGTTCACGCGGGGCGGCTGGATGAGGGCGTCGAGCTGTTGAGCAAGCCGTATTCGCAGGAAGCGCTCGCGCGAAAGATCCAGCATGCGCTGCGCCTGCAGTACGCGCGGCCGGAGGGCACCGTCACGCTGCAGGCGGAGGACTCGCAAACCGTCAGGTATGTTGATCGGCACCACAACGAGACGTTCGACGCGATCCGTGATCTACGCATCCTGTTCGTCGAAGATGACGAATTGGTTCGCGTCAGCACGGCAGAGCTGTTGCGCACTTTCGGGCTCGAAGTTGCCGAAGCGGAGAGTGCGGCGCAAGCGTCGCAGATGCTGGGCGAGCGCAACTTCGATGTGCTGTTGACGGACATCGGACTGGCGGGTGCGTCCGGCGTCGATCTGGCCATCGATGCCGCCGCGCGCCAGCCCGGTATGCGCGTGATTTTCGTCACGGGCTCGGACGCGGTGCTGTCGCCGCAGGAGCAGACGCAATTGCAGAACGTCGCGCAATTGCGCAAGCCGTACGATCCGCTCGATCTCGTCAATGCATTGCGCGGGTGCGTCGAATGATGCTGCGTCGCGTCCGGCTCAGTAGGTGATCGTCGCGATCGGGCAGCGGTGGCCGCAACTACTCGCGAGAAGAACGAGCCATAGCGCGCGCTTCATGGTCAAGGCGTCTTGCAGGTGGACGGGCCGAACGTCGGCGGTCTTCGTTCTCGCCGCCTCTATTCAGCATTGCGGCAATGCGATGTGGACATGTCGGGTGGCAACGGGCGTTGTTTTTTTATCCGGGTGATATTGCATTTTATATTTATACCCGGATAAAATATGTGCATCGATTCCACATGATGCGAGGCACGACATGACAACTCACGCAATAACCTGCACGGCTTTCGAAGGCGTTCGACGTCTCGCGTCGGGCGCGTTGAAGGACGTCGCGCTGGCGGTCAAGGCGGCGATTGACCGCGACGGCGGCGCTTCCGTGCTGATCTTCGACGACCAGACCAGCCGTCCCATCGAACTGGATCTGCGAGGCTCCGCGAGCGACGTGCTTGCAAGGCTCGCCGATCAGCAAGACGGTGAAGCGCGCCAAACCGAACCGGCGAGCGACGAACCTGCGGCCTCGCGCGGTCGCGGCCGGCCGAAGCTGGGTGTCGTCGCGCGTGAGGTCACGCTGCTGCCGAGGCATTGGGAATGGCTGAACGGGCAGCAGGGCGGCGCATCGGTTGCGCTGCGCAAGCTTGTCGACGCGGCGCGGGGCGCGAGCGAAGGAAAGGACCGCATGCGGCAGGCGCAGGAAGCGGCGTATCGGTTCATGACGGCGATGGCGGGGGATCTCGCCGGTTACGAAGAAGCGACGCGCGCGCTGTATGCGAACGACGCCGCCCGCTTCGATGCCATGACAGCCGCATGGCCCGTCGACGTGCGCGATCACACGCGCAAGCTGGCGAAGCGTGCGCTCGATGTGGATGCGTCGGGGAATGCCTGAAGCCTGATCGCGCAAAGCCGAAAACCAGCAGGCGAAAAAAAACCGCTCATGCCGGGGAGCATGAGCGGAAAGTCGGAGAGTTACAACATCGCTTGCGCTACTCAATCGGGGTCACGCAGCCTGTGCAGTGTAGGGAAGTGGACATGCGTTCCGATATCAGATAACTCCCAAAGCGTGATTCTCGAAGGCCGCGGCGCTTCGGCTCGTAGCAGGCAAACCACTTCGTGCAAACCCTCATGCCGGCTTTCTTATGCCGTGCATCCGTTCATCAAGTCCGCATAACGGGCGCCGTAAAAGCATTGCAGCCCGCCGGCCCGCGTGCTTGCGACTCAACCCGTCAAAGCACGGCTGATGAACTGTCGAGGATCTCACGATGAAGTGGTTTGACCGCATGACTGTCTGGAGGAAGCTGTTGATCGCGTTTGCGACCGTGATCGGTTTTGGTGTGGCGGTTGGCGTGGCGGGATTGTCGGCGCTGGCGTCGATGCACGGCATCACGGAAGAAATATCGAGCCGCCACATGGACGGCCTCTACTGGATGGAAGAGGCGAACCGCTACAAGATCGACACCGATCTCGACGCGGCCAACCTCGGCTACGCGCCCGACGACGCCGCGCGTCAGAAGTTGAAGGACGACATCGTTGCGTCGCTGAAGCACATGCACGACGGGTACGCGCGATATCGCGAGACGATTGCGGGCGACGGCGGGCAATCGCTGTACGACGACGTGCTGCGCAAGACCGAGACGTGGGAAGCGATCGTGCATCAACAGATCGGGCTGCAGCCGATACCTGCCGGCATCGATAACGCCGAGCTGGTACAGCGCGCGATCGCCGCGAGCGAGGCGCTGCGTGACAAGATCGTCGCGCTAATCGACTACCGCCGGCAGCAGGCGAACGTCGCGCAGCACGAGGCAAGCGCGGAATACGCGAGCATGCGCGTGGTGCTGTCGCTGCTGGTGCTGGCGTCGATGGTGGTGGGCGCGGGGTTCGCGTGGCTGATCGCGCGACGTCTGACGCGCCAGCTTGGCGGCGAGCCGGATTACGCAGCGCAGATCGCGAGCCGCATCGCAGCAGGCGATCTGGGCGTGCGTGTCGACACGAAACCCGGCGACACCGCGAGCCTGCTCTACGCGCTCGCCGACATGCGTGAGCAACTGGCTGCGATCGTCGGCAAGATCAGCGAGTCGAGCGAATCGATCCTGCTTGCTTCGGGCGAAATCGCGCAGGGCAATACCGATCTGTCGCAACGCACCGAGGAGCAGGCCGCGTCGTTGGAAGAAACGGCATCGAGCATGGAGCAACTGACAGCGACCGTCCGCCAGAACGCCGACAACGCGCAGCAGGCGGGCGGCGTCGCGGCAGGCGCGTCGGAAGTGGCCGTGCGTGGCAGCGGCCTCGTCGGCGATGTGGTCGAGACGATGCGCGAGCTCGCGGCCGGCTCCAAGCGGATGACGGACATCATCGGGGTGATCGAGAGCATCGCGTTCCAGACGAATATCCTCGCGCTCAACGCCGCGGTCGAAGCGGCGCGCGCAGGCGAACAGGGGCGCGGCTTCGCGGTCGTCGCGGGCGAAGTGCGCGCGCTTGCGCAACGCAGCGCGGTGTCGGCGAAAGAGATCAAGGAACTGATCGAAAGCTCGACGTCGCGCGTAGACAGCGGCGCGGTGCTCGCCGAGCGCGCGGGCCGGACGATGACGGAAGTCACGCAGGCCGTGCAGCGGATGACGGACATCATGGGTGAGATTTCGGCGGCATCGAGCGAGCAGAGCACGGGCATCGAACAGGTGAACCGCGCCGTCGCGCAGATGGACGAAGTCACCCAGCAGAACGCGGCGCTCGTCGAGCAGGCGGCGGCTGCGGCGGGCGCGATGGCCGACCAGGCACGGCATCTGAAGACAACCGTCGCGGTGTTTTCGCTTTGATACAACACGGACGCAACACCGCCGCGCGTACACATTTCACGCTGCTTGTCAGCGCCAGGCGCTCTCCGTACACTCGCGCGTAGTTCAAGAATCCCATCCTGGACCGCGCTGCGGCATCACGCAAAAAGGCGGCGCTTCCATACAAGATCTACGCCAATAGAGGAGAACCCCCGCGATGGCCGATTCCTATTTTCCACGCTGGCGTGTCCAGTCCAAGAGCGTCGAGGGGCGCGTCGTCAATACCGACGAGCGTCTCCCCGGGCCGCAAATGCTGGCAATGGGCATCCAGCACGTCGTCGCGATGTTCGGCTCGACGGTGCTTGCGCCGCTCCTGATGGGCTTCGATCCCAATCTTTGCATCTTCATGTCGGGGATCGGCACGTTGCTGTTCTTCGTGCTGGTCGGTGGCCGCGTGCCGAGCTATCTCGGTTCGAGCTTCGCGTTCATCGGTCTGGTGATCGCGATCACCGGCTACACCGGGCACGGCCCGAACATGAACATACCCGTCGCGCTTGGCGGGATCATCGCGTGCGGGGTGGTGTACGTCATCATCGGATTGATCGTGTCCGCCGTCGGGACCGCATGGATCGAGACGCTGATGCCGCCCGTCGTGACGGGTTCGATCGTTGCCGTGATCGGCCTGAATCTCGCGCCGATCGCCGTCAAGGGCGTGAGCGGCAGCGCCTTCGATTCATACATGGCGCTCGTCACCGTGCTGTGCGTCGGCGCCGTGGCCGTGTTCACGCGGGGCATGTTGCAGCGGCTGCTGATTCTCGTCGGCTTGCTGATCGCTTACGTGATCTACGCGATCGTCACGAACGGGATGGGCATGGGCAAGCCGATCGACTTCTCGGTCGTCGCGAATGCCGCGTGGTTCGGCATGCCGCATTTCACGGCGCCCGTCTTCAGCGGTCAGGCGATGGCGCTGCTCGCGCCCGTCGCGGTGATCCTCGTTGCCGAGAACCTCGGTCACATCAAGGCCGTTAGCGCGATGACGGGACAGAACCTCGATGGCTACATTGGCCGCGCGTTCATCGGCGATGGTCTCGCGACGGTCGTGTCCGGCTTCGCAGGCGGCACGGGCGTCACGACGTACGCGGAAAACATCGGCGTGATGGCCGTCACGAAGATCTACTCGACGCTCGTGTTCGTGATCGCCGCGGTGATCGCGCTGGTGCTCGGCTTCTCGCCGAAGTTCGGCGCGGTGATCCAGACCATTCCCGGCCCGGTGCTGGGCGGCGTGTCGATCGTCGTGTTCGGCTTGATCGCGGTGACGGGCGCGCGCATCTGGGTCGTCAACAAGGTCGACTTCTCCGACAACCGTAATCTGATCGTCGCCGCCGTGACGCTGGTGCTCGGCGCGGGCGACTTCTCGCTGAAGTTCGGCGGCTTTGCGCTCGGCGGCATCGGCACTGCGACGTTCGGCGCGATCATTCTGTACGCGCTGCTGCGTCGTAAAGGTCCGCAAGAACCCGCTGTCTGATGCAGACATCTGCTTGAGTACAACGGGCGCCCGCAGTTCAGCGAGGCGCCCGTTTTCTTTACTTCTTCCCTTTTCCGCGCGTCAGCAACGCGGTCTCCGACAGATCCACCTCGCGCATCAGCTTGTTCATCGTGTCGTCGTTGATCAACTGACTGCCGCGCAAGTCGAGCAACGTCACGCGTTCGGCGCGCATCGCTGCGAGCTTCATCTGAAACTCGAATGCCTCTGAGCGACGTGCGCTTTCGGCGGGTTCCAGGTCGTCGTCGAGCGTTGCGAGGCGGCGGCGGTAGATGTCCATCACGCGCGCCGTCACATCGGCGGCATGGGCGGATGAGGCTTCGTCGAGATCGGCGGTAGCGTTTTCCTGATAGCGGTCGATTGCGCGGATTGCCGCTTGCGCCGCCTGAATGCGCGCCATGCGTTCTTCGGCGGCATGCGGATCGGGCCGGCGGCGCGCGCCGTTCATCAATAGCGGCAAGCCGATCACGGCGACGAACAGCGACACGAGAATCACGCCCGACGCGATGAAGATCGCGAGATCGCGTCCAGGCAGCGGCTGTCCATTCGACAACGCGACGGGCAGCGACAACACGCCCGCGAGTGTCACCGCGCCCCGCACGCCCGCGATGGTCGTCATCGATACGGTGCGCAGGCCGGGCACCGCATTCGCGACGCCTTGCTTCGCCGCGCCCCGGCTCGCGAACCAGCGCAGCAACCAGACCCACACGAAGCGCAACGCGTACAGCGCCACCGCGACGGCGGCGACATAGAAGATCAGCCGCAACTCGGAGCCGCTTGCTTCTTCATGCGCGTCGAGCAGCGCGCGGCCGATGATGTGCGGAAACTGCAGGCCGAGCAGGATAAAGACCATGCCATTGAAGACGAATTCGATCATCGTCCACGTGACGCTCGCCCGCACGCGCGCCGACGCGGGGCTCGCGGTCGTGAACGTCGAGTAGTTCATCGTCATGCCGGCGGCGACGGCGGCGAGAATGCCGGAAAACTCGAAGTGCTCGGCAAACAGATACGCGGCGAACGGAATCAGCATCGTCATGACGACGCCGGGCGCGGGGTCGCCTTCTTCGGTGAGATTGAGAAAGCGCGTCGACGCGAAGCTGAAGAGCCACGCGACGGCCGCGCCCGTCGCCAGCCCGCCGAGCGCGATGATCACAAAACTCACCGACGCGTCGCGCAGCGAGAACACGCCCGTCAACGCGGCCGCGATGGCGAACTTCAGCGCGACGAGGCCGGACGCGTCGTTCATCAGCGCTTCGCCTTCGAGGATATGCATCAGATGCTCGGGCAAGCGGTTGCGCCCGGCGATACCCGACAGCGCGACGGCGTCCGTCGGCGACAGCACGGCGGCGAGCGCGAACGCGATGGGCAGCGAGATCGACGGCACCATCGCGTGAATGAAGTAGCCGACCGCGACCACGGTCATGAACACGAGGCCGAGCGCGAGCATCAGGATCGCGCGACGCTGCATGAAGAACTCGCGCTTGGGGATGCGCCAGCCATCCGCGAACAGCAGTGGCGGAATGAACAGCATCATGAAGAGTTCGGGATCGAACGTCACATGCAGGCCAAGGCGCGGCCATGCGAGCAGCGCACCGAACACGATCTGCACGAGCGGCAGCGGCAGCTTGAGCGGCACCAGCCGCACCACGACGCCCGAAGCGGCGACGGCGAGCAGCAGGATCAAAACGGTGAAGACGATATCCATCGGAAACGGGAGTGAGGAAACAGGCAGTGGCGCGCAACGGGAAGAGCAACACTTGAGACGACCCATCGCGACATGAAACGCCGCGTCTGGAAAGACGATGCGGCGCGTCGGTCAGCCCGAAGTGTAGCCCGACGGGATGACATCGCGCTTCGAAGGCTGCAAGTCGTCCGAAAGCAAGATGCACCGCCGCGGTGCATTGCGCGCCCTCGCGCGACGCATGTGCGCTTCGCGCGGTGCAGTCCTCCATGCAAACTTCGTTTGTAGGTGCGCCACCGTGCGCATGGAGCTTGCTTAATAGGAACTGATAACGCACATTTCGAGGACGGCGGCGGCACTTCGCCTTTGCGACTTGCCCGCCGTGCTTTTGCGTGAGAGGACTGCATGACGATTGCGCAACAGGAAAGAACAACGGTGCCGCACGGCTTCGAGCTCAGCATGACCTCGGGCCTGCAGCGCTATTCGGTACAACACGGCGACCTGACGCTGACGAGCGTCTTTCAGCCGATATTCAGCCTGTCGCACATGCGTGCCGTGGGCTATGAAGGCTTGCTGCGCGCGCACGATCCATTCGACCGCGCGGTGTCGCCCGTCGATGTGTTCGGCCAGGCGGCGCGCGTCGGCGACGTGTTGCATGTCGACCGGCTCGCACAGTCGCTGCATCTCGAGAACTTCAAGGTGCTCGGCGCGGAGCGCGAGTGGCTGTTTCTCAACGTCCATCCGGGCGTGCTGATCGACTCGTACCATTCGGCGGCGCTGCTGGCGAACCTGCGGCGGTTGAACCTGTCGCCGCGGCGCATCGTGCTCGAAGTGCTCGAACAGAGCGCGGAAGACATCGAGCGTCTGGCCGATGCCGTGCGCCAGTTCCGCGAGCGCGGCTTCCTGATTGCGCTCGACGACTTTGGCGCTGGGCATTCGAACATCGAGCGCATCTGGCAGCTGAATCCCGATATCGTGAAGCTCGATCGCATCATGCTGTCGCATGCGGCACATCGCGCGGACGTTGCGTCGATACTGCCGGGTCTTGTCGCGCTGCTGCACGAAGCGGGCAAGCTGGTGCTGATCGAAGGTGTCGAGACGGAGCACGAGGCGCACATGGCGATGGAGTGCAACGTCGATTTCGTGCAGGGCTTTTTCTTTGGACGCCCGCATCCGGGTCTTGCCGACGCGACGCATGCGGCAGCGTGCATCGGCGAGCTGACCGATCGTTATCAGACGCAGACTGAGGAGCGCGAGCGGCGCAACGCGTCGCGGCTCGCGCCGTACATTCGCGCGTTCGAGCGCGCGGCTGAGCGGCTTGCCGCTGGCGAACTGCTCGACGAAGTGTGCTGGAATTTTCTTGCGCTCGATCACGCGGCGCGTTGCTATCTGCTCGACGACAAAGGCCGGCAGGCCGGACGTAATGTCGTGCTGCGTGCCGACCGTGCTTCGCACGAGACGCGTTTCTTGCCGCTATCCGATGCGCAAGGCGCGAACTGGCTGCGGCGCCCGTATTTTCGTGCGGCGATGGAGGCACCTGAGCGCGTGCATGTGACGCGGCCCTATCTGTCGATCAACGAGGCGGTGCCGTGCGTGACGTTATCGGTGGCGACGCAGATTGGCGCGCGCACTTGCGTGCTGTGCGGCGATATCGACTGGTTCGAGGAGCCGCACTTCTGAGATCATGTGGGTTTCGTTTTTCACGACGTGATTCTCTGATATGCGAAGCGAACGGGTATTGCTCGAAGTCATCGCGACGACGGTTGCAGATGCTGTGGCCGCTGCGCGCGGCGGTGCGGATCGGCTTGAACTGATTACGGCGATGGGCGAGGGTGGGTTGACGCCGAGCATCGGGATGATCGAGGCCGTGGTCGCGGCGGTGTCGATTCCCGTTAATGTGATTGTGCGGCCGCATAGCCGGTCGTTTGTCTATGATGCTGATGACTTTGCGGTCATGTTGCGCGATGTGCGCGCGGCTAAGTTGGCTGGGGCCAATGCGGTTGTGATTGGGATGTTGACTGCGTCGCGTGAGGTTGATCGGGAAGGGTTGTTGCGGGTCGTTGACGTTGCCGATGGGATGCCCATCACGTTTCATCGTGCGTTTGATGATGCGCGTGATTTGCATGAGGCGCTTGATGTGCTGCTTGAGGTTGATGCTGTTACTAACGTGTTGACCTCAGGTGGCAAGGGTTCAGTGCTCGACGCTATGGATGAGGTTCGAGCGCTCGTTGCGCGGGCTGCGCAATCGCATTGCACTGTGCTGGCGGGGGCTGGGTTTACCGTCGATCGTGTTGCTGGTTTTGTTCGCGCTACGCGCGTCGAGGCTGTGCATTTTGGATCGGGGGTTAGGGATGTTGCTGTCGGGTCTGTTTGTGAGGAGAAGGTGAGGGAGGTTCGGGGTTTGTTGGGCGGGTGATGCTCTGGTTTCTGGTTTGCTTGTTGTTGCGCTGGCATTCGCTATGGGTTCGGGTTGTGGGGTTGCGTTTGCGCTGGCGTCCGCGATTTGCCTTTGTGCTTCGGGCGTTGCGCCTATGCGTTTGCCTTTGCGCTGGCATCCGCGCTTTGCCTTCGTGCTTCGGGCGTTGCTCCTGTGCGTTTGCCTTTGCGCTGGCATCCGCGCTATGCCTTCGTGCTTCGGGCGTTGCGCCTGTGCGTTTGCCTTTGCGCTGGCATCCGCGTTTTGCCTTCGCGCTTCAGGCGTCGCCCCTGTGCGGGGCGGCACCTACTTTTCTTTGCCGCCGCAAAGAAAAGTAGGCAAAAGAAAGCGGCTCACACCGCCAACATTTCTTCCTGCCTGAGGGCCCCCAACCGGTCCCGCACTTCACACGGCAATCACGTGACTCATGTTCGTTGCCAACGCTCTGAATTGACGCATCACCCGCTTCACGCGTCCGCGTCGCAACACGCCGTGCCAGATATTCCACGGCCGCCCAGGTGGCAAACTGTGTGTAGGCCGTAGCACCACACACGCCTCACTTCGGACCGATAGCGGACGCGTTCCACCCCGTAAGAGCGCCAAGCTATACGCCGCGACAACCTACACACAGTTTGCCACCTGGGCGGCGCAAACCATTCGCTGCCGCCAGCCCATGCACGGGTATTCGAAGCGGGTGAGGCGCTCATTTATAGCGTTGGCAACGAGCGCCAACAGAGATGTTGCCGTGTGAAGTGCGGGACCGGTTGGGGGCCCTCAGGCAAATACAAGAGTTGGCGGTGTGAGCCGCTTTCTTTTGCCTACTTTTCTTTGCGGCGGCAAAGAAAAGTAGGTGCCGCCCCGCACAGGGGCGACGCTTGAAGCACGAAGGCAACACGCGGATGCCAGCGAAAGCGCAACACACATCCCAAACCCATCGCGAATGCCAGCGAACAACCAGCAAACCACAACAAGCGTCGCAGACAAAAAAACCTACTTCGCTACAACAACAGGAATCCCCCGCAACACCCCAAAACCTTTAGCTTCCCGAAGCGCCTCCTCCACAGCAGCCCCAGTCGCGGCCTCGACATGCAACTGCGCAGCCAACGCGCGCTCACTGCGCTTAACAGCAGCCAGATTAGCCAGTTTCACATGCCCATACCCGCGCACACGCGCATGCAACCCAGCGAGCTTGACGACATCACCCGCCGTGACTTCATCAAAAATCACAAACGCCCGCTGCATCGTAGCCTCATAGTCCGTGGACAACTCACGCTCCATCCGCCGCTCGACAGTGCGGCCAAACGGATCGAGCATCGTGCCCCGCAGCCCGCGCCACTTCGCCATCACACCGAACACCGGCCACATCCATTGACCAAACGTCTTCTTCTGCGGCGTCGCGCCGTGCTTCGCGCGTGAAATAGTCGGCGGCGCAAGGTTGAACTTCACGCCGAAGTCCTTCCCCGCGACGCCTTCGAATTGCGCTTCAAGCGCAGTACGGAAAGCCGGATCGCTATGCAGACGCGCGACTTCGTATTCATCCTTCACCGCGAGCAGCCGATAGAACGTCGTAGCAACAGCGCGGCTCAAGCGCTCTTCAACCTCAACCGCGCCTTCCAGCTTGCGCTCAGCCTGACGCGCCGCATCGACCAGCGCACGATAGCGCGTCACATAAGCCGCGCCACCATACGCCAGCAAACGCGCTTCGCGATCCGCGACCAATGCATCGAGCGTCTCCAGCGCTACAGCAGGCTGCGCCGCATGACGCTGCGTCCACAGCGTCTCCAGTCCGGCAGGATCAGCGGCAGCCATACGGCCAATCGAAAACGCCAACTGGTTCATCTGCACCGCGACATTGTTCAGTTCGATTGCGCGCATCATCGCGGCGAACGACACAGGCACAAGCCCGAGTTGCCACGCAAAGCCAAGCATCAGAATGTTCGCGCCAATCGTGTCGCCAAGGAAACGCGTCGCGAGCGCCTGTGCATCGCACGACGACATGCGCTCCTCGCCAGCCGCGTGACGCATCTTGTCGATCAGCGCATCCGCGTGCAGATTCGCGTCCGGATTCTGTACGAACGACGCGTTCGGAATCGCGTGCGTGTTCACGACGATGCGCGTACGGCCATGACGCACCGTCTGCAACGCATCCGCGCCCGCGCCGACCACCATGTCGCAGGCGAGCAGCACGTCGGCCTGTTGCGTGTCGATGCGCACCTGGTTCAGCCATTCGTCGCGCGCGGCGAAGCGCACGAACGACAGCACCGAACCGCCCTTCTGCGCGAAGCCCATGAAGTCGAGTACCGATGCGCTCTTGCCCTCCAGATGCGCAGCCATGCTGATCAGCGCGCCGACCGTCACGACACCCGTGCCGCCGACACCCGTCACGAGAATGTCGTACGGCGCGGCGTCGAGGTGCGTCGCAGGCGTTGGCAATGCGTCGACGCGCGCGGAGAGTGCGGCTGCATCGAATGCGACGCCTGCGGCCTTCTTCAGCTTGCCGCCTTCGATCGTTACGAAGCTCGGGCAGAAGCCGTTCACGCACGAATAGTCCTTGTTGCACGACGACTGATCGATGCGGCGCTTGCGTCCGAGCGGCGTTTCAACGGGCTCGACGGACAGGCAGTTCGACTGCACGCCGCAATCGCCGCAGCCTTCGCAAACTTCCTCGTTGATGAAGAGACGCTTGTCCGGGTCGGGAAACTCGCCTTTTTTGCGGCGGCGGCGCTTTTCGGCGGCACACGTCTGGTCGTAGATCAGCACCGTCACGCCGTCGATGTCGCGCAGCTCGCGCTGCACCTTGTCGAGTTCGCTGCGGTGATGGAACGTCGTGCCTTTCGGGAACTGGCCGTGATGGCCGTCGTACTTCTCCGGCTCGTCGCTGACCACGACGAAGTGCGACACGCCTTCCGCTTCGACCTGACGCGCAATCTGCGGCACCGAGATGCTGCCGTCGACCGGCTGGCCGCCCGTCATCGCGACGGCGTCGTTGTAGAGAATCTTGTAGGTGATCGTCGCTTTCGCGGCGACGGCCTGGCGGATCGCGAGAATGCCCGAATGGAAGTACGTGCCGTCGCCGAGATTCTGGAAGACGTGGCGCGTCTTCGTGAACATCGAGTGCGAGGCCCAGTCGACGCCTTCGCCGCCCATCTGGATCAAACCCGTCGTGTCGCGCTCCATCCACGACGCCATGAAGTGACAGCCGATACCCGCCTGCGCGATCGAACCTTCAGGCACTTTCGTCGATGTGTTGTGCGGGCAGCCCGAACAGAAGTAGGGCGTGCGCTTCACGGCATCGGCGGCATTCGACAGAATCTGCGGCGCGACGAGATCGACCACGCGCTCGCGGCGGTCGAGCGCGGGCTTGTGCTTCGCGAGCCAGTTCGCGAACACGGGCAGGATGCGCGACGGCCGCAATTCGCCTAGCGACGACAGCAGCATCGAGCCATCTTCCGCATGCTTGCCGACAATCGTGGGGCGCGCGCCTTCCGTGCGGTTATACAGATAGTCCTTGATCTGCTGCTCGATCACGGGTCCCTTCTCTTCGATCACGAGCACTTCCGACAGACCGGAAACGAACGCATCGATGCGCGTCATTTCGAGCGGGAACGACAGGCCCACTTTGTAGATGCGCACGCCCGCCTGCTCCAGATCGGCGACGGTGAGATCGAGCCGGCGCAGCGCTTCCATCAGATCGAGATGCGCCTTGCCGCACGTGATGATGCCGACGTTCGCGTGCGGGCTCGGTGCGATCCACTTGTCGATGCTGTTGAAGCGCGCGAAGTGCCGCACGGCGTCGAGTTTCGCGTGCAGACGCTGTTCGATCGTGAGACTCGGCAAGTCGGGCCAGCGGTTGTGCAGGCCGCCCGCGGGCGCCTGAAAGCCTTCGGGCGTGGGCCATTCCATCTGCAACGCGTCGAGATCGACGGTCGAGCCCGATTCGACCGTTTCCGAAATCGCCTTGTAGCCGACCCACGCACCCGAGTAGCGCGACAGCGCCCAGCCGTAGATGCCGAACTCCAGCATGTCCGCGATGTTCGAGGGGTTCACGACGGGCATGTGCCACGCGATCATCGCAAAGTCGCTCTGATGCGGCATCGACGACGATACGCAGCCGTGGTCGTCACCCGCAACGACCAGTACGCCGCCATGCTGCGACGAGCCGTAGGCGTTGCCGTGCTTGAGCGCGTCGCCTGCGCGATCGACGCCCGGGCCTTTGCCGTACCACATCGCGTAGACGCCATCGACGGTGCGTTCCGGGTCCGATTCGACGCGCTGTGTGCCGAGCACGGCCGTGCCGCCGAGTTCCTCGTTGATCGCGGGCAGAAAGCGGACGTCGTTCGCTTCGAGCAGTTTCTTCGCTTTCCACAACTGCTGGTCGACCATGCCGAGCGGCGAGCCGCGATAGCCGCTGATGAAGCCGGCCGTGTTCAGGCCGCGCGCCTTGTCGAGCTGGCGTTGCATCAGCGCGAGACGCACGAGCGCTTGCGTTCCCGTCAGGAAGATGCGGCCGCGCGTGGCGGTCAGGTTGTCCGACAGGCGGTAGTCGGCGAGTGCGGGGGGGCCGTCGATGGGTAGACGTGCGGTCATTGTGGAGTCTCCGTTTTTGCGTTTCGCTGGCGGCATCGTGTTGTGCTTGCCGTCGCAGCGAAAGAGACTCCATTCTTTCGCGTCAATTGGAGAAGTTTTTTGCTACTTTTTGTCGCTGATTCATTTACTGCGACATGATTCCAGCCATTCGGGCTCGTATTGAGATAGATCCACCGCCTTCGGTTCGCGGGCTGTCGGAAGGGCGATTGAGAGCGTTACCTGGAATGGTTATGGAGACTTGCCTATGCCATCCGGACGAGGTTCGTGAAGCCCGCCCTTGGGTTACGCTATGCCAACAGCTTCGCAACCCACAGGAGACGGACAATGAAACTGTACTACTGGCCGAAAACGCGGGCTTTCCGCGCGCTGTGGATGCTCGAAGAAATCGGCGAGCCCTATGAACTCGCGCGCGTGAACCTGCGCGCAGGCGAGCAGGACACTACCGATTTCCACCACGTCAATCCGATGTGCAAGCTCCCCGCGCTCGACGACGGCGGCGTCCAGGTCGCCGAATCGGGCGCAGTGCTGCTGTATCTGGCCGACCGTTTTCCCGAAGCGAATCTCGGCGCGCCAGTCGGCGATCCGTTGCGCGGGCGTTTCCTGCAGTGGCTTTTCTTCACGCCAGGCTGTCTCGAACCCGCGATGGCCGAAAAGATGACGGGCGCGTCGGGCAATTCGTTCAGCTTTGGCTGGGGCAACCTGGAGCGCGTGAAGGCGGCCATCGATATGGCGCTCGATGAAGGCGACTGGCTGCTCGGCGAGCGCTTTTCCGCAGCCGACCTGCTGCTGGCGAGCACGCTGCAGATCGCATTCGTCGCGAAGCTGCTCGAGCCGTCGGGGCGCATCGGTGAATACGTCGAGCGGGCGATCACGCGCGAAGGGCACGTGCGGGCAATGGCAATCGAGCAACGTGAAATAGACGCGTTGAAGGTGAAGCACTAGCCGCCGCGTGGAAAGCGCGTCGCGCGCTCAGCCCGTCGGCGCCTGCTGCAGTTCGTGCGGCTGGAGCGGCTCGACGTCGTCGAAATGCGTGTAGTCGATATGGCTTACCCCGTTCACTTCGCGGATCAGATCGACGAAGCGGTGCTGCCAGCGTATGTCGTCGCTGAGCCACGAATAGCGCGCCTGCATCGTCTGCGCGGTGTTTTCGTCCGAACCTTCTATCGTGATCAGCAGCGACGCGTCCTGCTCGGCGAGGCTCTCCGGTGTCTGGCCGAATAGCGGGCTGGCTTCGTCGATCACGTGCATCAGGTTCCAGCCGAGGTAGAACATCGGCTGCTGATCGCGCACCAGCCGCAGGTCGTAAATCTTGCGCAGCACATAGCCTTCCGACGACTGCTCGACGCGCATCAGCCGCAGCCGCGCACGAGCTTCGACGATCACGTTTTGCCGTGCGTTCGCGGTGCGCACCATCAGCGTGGTGCGTCCGTCGATGGGGCGTACAACCGCGTATTGCGAGAACATGATCTTCGCGCGGGGCCGCGAAAAGCGCGCGAAGATCAGCCCCGTGGCCAGTGCAATGCCCGACATGCCGACGAAAATTTCGAGTGTCGCGACGAGATGCCCGTAAAGCGTGCGCGGATGCATGTCGCCGTAGCCGACCGTCGCGAGCGTCTCGACGCTGAAGAAGAACGCGCCCGCAAAGCCCTTCGGATTCTGATTGGCGATGGAATCACCGCCGAGTTCGTACAGCGACGCGAAGACCGAGTTCAGCACGAGAAACAGCAACGCGAGCGAGACGAAGAACACGGGCCAGCTGATCGTCAGCGCGCGGTGATAGAGGTCCTGCCAGACGCGCAGCGGCAAGCCATGCGCGATCACAGTATGCGAACGCACGCGTATCTTCCGGTCAAGAATCCGGGCCTTGCGCGCGCGGTGATAGTTGGATTCGGGCGGGGTCGCGCTCATTCTTTTTCTGTTTTGCTAACGGGTGTATTGCGCAGCGTCGCGGCGCGGCCGTGATGCCGGTTGCCCGCTGCGGCGTGTAGTGTAGCCCGTCCGCCCGGTTACTGACGGCAATGCGTGACTTCAGGCGACGCGATCGTTGTCCGCTTAGGGAAACGCTCGCGGCTTCGGCACGCCCGCGCCGTGCTCGATATCGGCAACAGCCTGCTGATGCGCCGTTTCGACAGCTTCGGCTTCCGTCGCGAAGCCCGTGTCGCCGCCTACCGTGGTCCAGCGTTGCACCGGATGATCGCGATGCCGGATTTCGTATTCCGCGTCCCAGCGCGCGCCCTGAAGTTCGAGTGGCCGCACGTGTATCGCGTACACGCCGTAAAGAAAGAGAGGTTCTGCCATGATCGCCTCCGCCTGGTCAACGAAGAAAACGTCGTAGGCGCGGCGCGCGGCTGACGCGCCACGTATCGTTCAATGCGAAAGCCCAGTGCCTATAGTTCGAGTTCGCCGAGGATTCTGTGGGCCAGCGCCTTAGCGTCTTCGAGTGCTTCGTCGGCTGTCGGCGACGTGGCTTCGACTTCGTAGAGCGTGTCTTCTGTCTCGTCGCCTTCGTCGCGCGACAGCGCAACGACGCCCTGGTATTGCCCGCCATCTACCGGGCGAACGCTCGCCGTCGCCGTATAGAGACCTTTGGTGTAGGTGACGTCCTCCATGATGCATCTCCTGCAAGGGGGAGATTCCATCCTAGCACGCGATTTCGACGCTCACATGTCGGCGCCAAAGGCGCGCTCACCAGTTCTTCCGGCGCGTTTGCATGCCGCCGCGCAGCGGACGGAGTTGCCGGTCAGGCGCTTGCACCGGCAGCTTCTTCCGACAGCATCGGCGGATCAATCCTGCAGCAGCGATACCACTTCATCGAGCGTCGGCGAATGCGCGCCCGAATGCCGGCAAGCCGCCGCGCCCGCCGCGAGCGAGAACGCCAGATGCTCTTCCCACTTGCGTTGCGGTGCCGTCATCAGACTGAATAGCAGTCCGCCGATGGACGCGTCACCCGCGCCGACCGTATCGGCGACGGCCACGCGCGGCGGCTTCGCTTCGACGATCCGGTCGCCGTCGATCAGCGTCGCCGTCTCCGAGCCGCGCGTGACGAGCACGATCGCCGTCGGATTCATCGCGCGCAATTGCGCGAGGGCGGCCGCTTCGTCGTCGGTCTTGAACAGCAGCCGCAGGTCTTCGTCCGATACCTTGATCAGGTCGGCGAGCGACGCCATCTGGCGCAGCGTCGGCTCGTAGCCGTGCTCCATCAGGTTGCGATAGTTCGGATCGAAGCTGATCCTCACGCCGCGCTCGCGCAGGTTGGCGGCGAGCTTCGCGAGCGTCGCCCCGAGTGGCTGGCGCACGAGGCTGATGCAGCCGAAATGCGCCCACTTCACCTGCGGCATCCAGCCTTCGGGCAGCTTCGACGGATCGAAAGCGAGGTCCGCGCTGTTGTCGCCCATGAAGAAATACGCGGGCGGATGCGTCTGATGCACGACGGCGAGCAGCGGCGCGCGCTCGACACGCTGCATGAAGCGCATGTCGAGGCCCGCGGCGACGCTCGCGTTCCACAGGTCGTCGGAGAAATTGTCGACGCCGAGCGATCCGGCGCAGGCGGTCGGCAGACCCAGCCGCGCGACCGCGCGCGCGACGTTCCAGCCCGCGCCGCCGGGAACCGACAGCCAGCTTGCAGGACCCGTGCGGACGAGATCGGTGAGGATGTCGCCGGCGGAAACGAATTCGGGAAACTCAGCGTGAAATTCAGGGCTCGCGCTCATGTTGCTCACCGTACGAGGTTATTTGGACGCGCTGGAAGGCTGCACCGCGGGTTGCAGTGCGTGTAGCAGCACTTCGTAACATGCGCCCATCGTGTGATAGTCGGTCTTGCCGGCCGGGCTCTTCTCGTCGCTGTACTTGCGGTTGTCGCACGTGAGAATGCGGTACCACGCGCCATAACGATGATCGACGAAATGCGCCCAGCTGTAGCGCCAGATCTCGTCGTACCAGTCCCAGAAGCGCTCGTTGCCCGTGCGCTGTCCGAGCAGTGCGGCCGTCGCGAAGGTTTCGGCCTGCACCCAGAAGTATTTGTCGTGATCGCAGACCGTGTAGTCCGGGCCGAAGCCGTAGTAGAGGCCGCCGTGATCGTTGTCCCACGCGTGCGTCATCGCCGCGTCGAACAGCTCGACCGCGCGCGGCAGCAGCCACGGCAGCGGACGGTGGCGCTCCAGGATCAGCAGCAGCTTTGCCCACTCCGTCTGATGGCCCGGCTGGAAACCCCACGGACGGAAGATGTTCGAGCTGTCTTCCTCGTTGTAATGCCAGTCCACCGACCAGTCCGCGTGAAAGTGCTCCCACACCAGACCTTGCGAAAGCTTGGCCTGACGCAGCGTGATGTTCGTCGCGACGCGCTCGGCGCGGTCGAGGTACACGAGATGGCCCGTCGCCTCGTACGCGGCGAGCAGCGCCTCTGTGGTGTGCATGTTCGCGTTCTGGCCGCGATACGAGCTCACGCTCCAGTCGGGCGTGGCTTCATCGGCGTACAGGCCGGCTGCCGGGTCCCAGAAGCGGTGCTCCATCAGCTCGAAGGTCGCGGCGATCATCGGCTTCGCCTCTTCGATACCCGCCATCGCCGCGTGTGCGTACGCGAGCAGCACGAACGCGAGGCCGTAGCAGTGGCGCGTCGCGTCGAGCGTGCGCCTGTGGCCGTCGCGCCAGTCGATCTCCCAGTCGTAGCCCTGATGATGCGGGTCCCAGTGGGCGTCGCGCAGAAACTTCAGGCCGTGCTGCGCGTACTCCAGATGCTGCGGGTCGCCGAACTGCCGGTACGCCATCGCGTAGTTGAACACGTAGCGGCAACTGCTGACGAGGTGACGCGTCGCGCGGTTGTAGATCGTGCCGTCGTCGCGAAAGAAGTGGAAGAAGCCGCCGCTCGGATCGAGCACGTTCGGCGCGTAGAAGCGCAGCGTGTCCTCGATGTGCGACAGCAGGAAAGCGCCGTCGCGGAAGCTCGCGACAGGCGGCACCTTGTGATCGGCGGTGTTGTTCGAAAGAGTCGTGTCGGGTTGTTTCATGGCATGTTCACCGAGGTACTGGCACGGACAACGAGTTGGACCGGAATGCGAATGTCGAGTGCGGACGGCGTGTCTTCGAGCAGCAGTTCGACGCCGCGCCGGCCGAGTGCTTCCTTGTCGACGGCGATCGTCGTGAGCGGCGGGCGCGCGTGCGCGGCGGCGGGAATGTCGTCGAAACCGACGATGGCGATGTCTTCGGGCACGCGCAGACCACGCGCGAGACATACGCGCAGCGCCGCAAGCGCGGCGAGGTCGTTGTAGGCAAAGACGGCGTCGGGGCGCGGGCCTGGGCGGTCGAGCAGTTGCTCCATCGCGAGCGCGGCGCCGGCGTCGGGGTCGAGGCCGGCGTCGATCGTCACTTCCAGCGACGGATCGAACAGCAGGCCGGCTTCGAAAAATGCGCGCCGGTAGCCGAGCGCGCGCTGCGCGATGCTGTAGTGCGCAAGCGAGCCGCCGATGAACGCGACGCGCGTGCGCTTCTGTGCAAACAGATGCTGCATCGCGAGCGCGGCGCCCGCCTGGTTGTCGAGATTCACTGAGCGCAGATTCGGCGCCCACAGGTCGATCAGCACGAGCGGGCGCTTCATCGCGACGAGCGTCGTGAGCGTTTCCGGCTCGACGAAACCGGCGACGGCGATCGCGTCGGGCGCATGCAGGCGCATCTGCTGGACGACGTCCTCGGTCGGGCCCGCTGTCAGCACGGACGGCACGATGCCGCGCTCGCGGCACGCGTCCTCGACACCGTGCAGCACGTGCGAGAAAAACGGGCTGACGGCGAAGTTGTTGTGGTGACGATGCAGCAGGAACGTGAGCCGGCGAATGCGTGGGCGCAGCTGCGCGGAATCGTAGCCGAGCCGGCGGGCCGTTTCGACGACGCGCTCGCGCGTCGTTTCCGACAAACCGGGCTGATTCTTCAGAGCGCGTGAGACGGTGCCGATCGACACGCTGGCCGCGCGAGCGACGTCGCGGATCGTTGTAGCCATCGAAAAAAGCGGCCGCGCGAGAGACGCGCAGCGGCGGAGTTCAAGTTCGGGTGATTGTATAGTAAAACGATCGCGCGAAACCCGCGCTCAGAGGCTTTCGATACGCGTAGATACCCGTATACAGGCGCAGTGAAGGTGAATTGTTTGTTTAGTAAAATGCACTAAACGACGTGTTGGATTCATCAATTGATACGGACGGCGGCGAAGTTGCGGCCGCAGGCGAGCGGGAATGAGAAACAGGAATGGTGAGCGCGCAGTCCCAACCTTGCTGCCAAGGTGACTGCCCGTCATGACAGAGGAATGTCGTCGCGGCGTGCTTTGCCGCTGGAGATGATGCTGGTGGCCGAGCCGGGCGAAGAAGCTCAGTCGACGGTGGCCGCCGTGCGCCCTTGCAGCAACATCTGGCTTTCTTCGAACCCGATCATCACGAGACCGGACGCTTCGCTTTTCGCGCGGCGCTTCGCGAGCGCCGCCACCGATGCAATGTCTTCGCTGCTGTACACCGCTTCGCCCGATTGCGGCTGAACCAGCACGCAGCCGATCGCCATCGTCACAAAACTGAAGAACGTCGGATTGCCGCGCCGGTCTTCGCCGTGGATGCCGCCCGCCAGGCGGTCGCCCGGCGCGTAGTAGCGCTGCGCGCCTTCGTTGAAAACGTGAATGGCGCGCTCCGCACGCTCGCGCCAGTCTTCGCTCTGGAACAGGATCAGAAAATCATCGCCGCCAACGTGGCCGAGAAAATCGCGTGTCGGATCGCAGACATCGGCGAGCACGTGCGCGGCGAATTTCAGCACTTCGTCGCCTTGCCAGTAGCCGTACTGGTCGTTGAACGGCTTGAAGTGATTCAGGTCGACGTAGCACGCATAAAAGCCCGCTTCATGGCTGAGCAGCCGGGTGATGTGCGAGCTGATCGGAATGTTGCCCGGCAGGAAAGTCAGCGGATTCGCGTAACGGGCCGCCTCGATGCGCACTTCGGTCACCGCGCGCACGAGGCTTTCGCCCGTGCCGAGGCCGACGTACTTGCCGCTCTCGGTGATGACGAAGCCGTCCGCGAGATAGCGCTGGTCGTCGCTGGCGAGCAGCTTGGCCATGTCTTCGACCGTCATCGATTTTTCGATGACCACGGGCGATGCATTCGCAAACAACAGGCATGGCCGCTTGCCGAACAGCTCGCGGTGGTAAGGCAGCGCGTAGCGGTCCATGAACGCGCGCCGGTTGATCAGCGCGACTGGCTCGTTTTGCTCGACGACGGCGACGGCATGCAGGTTCGGCAGACGGTTGAAGAGTTCGAGCACGTCGTTGTTGGTCGCGTTGCGCGGCAGCGCGGGCGCATGCACGACCATCTTCGCCGACGCCATCCCGCCCGACGGCGACGCGCTCACCGCGCGCGTCGCCTCGGGGAACACGGCGATATGACCGGCGCGCAGTGCCTCGCGGGCGTCGTCTGAGACCTTGCGCGGCGGGTGCGCATTCGGCTTGCCGAAGAAATAGCCCTGGCCGCAGGCGATCCCCATATCGCGCACGACGATCAGATCCGCCTCGTTTTCGATACCTTCGGCCACCAGACGCGCGCCGCTCGCGGCCGCGAAATGCTGCATCGCCTTGACGGCTTCGAACTTGAGCGGGTCGCTGGCAATGTCGTGAATGAAAAACCGGTCGATCTTCACGACGTCCGGTTGCAGGCGCACCCACAGATTCATGCTGGCGTTCGCAGTGCCGTAGTCGTCGAGCGCGAACTGGGCGCCGGCCATGCGCAGCATGGTAATAGCGGGCAGGAAACTGGCGACATCGGGAATCGCGCTCTGCTCGGTCAGTTCGATCACGATGCGCTCGGCATCGACGCCCATGTTGCGCAGCATCACGAAAGTGTCTTCGCGATTGTCCGCGAGCTGACGGATCGCACCGGCGCTGAAATTCAGGAACAGCTTGCCCTCGTACTTGAGCTTTGCGAATGCCTCAATGCAGGTGTGCGCGGCGGCGCGCTCCAGCGCGATCACGCTGCCTTCGGCGGCCGCCTGCGCGAACAGCGCGTACGGCGCTTCAAGCGCGGAACCGGCCGGTCCGCGGATCAGCCCTTCGTAGCCGAGTATCGCGCCGTCGTCGAAATCGACGATCGGCTGGAAGACGGCGGACAGCTCACGCTGCGCAATCAGATCGACGATGCGTGGCGCTGCGATGGTGGAGAACGAGCGTTGAGGCATGACACACGGCCGGAGCATTGGACCGTCGGCTTATCGGCAGCAAGTCGCTGAAATTAAATGAATTTTTAATGACGCTTCGCACCGTTCTGGTGCTTGTCGGAAGCGTTTCCATTATTTGGGAGGGAGGGGCGTGCGTTTGTCCTATGCCTTCGTGCCGAGGCGACAGCGGCGGCCGGGCTGGGTGAAATAACGAAAAAGCCGCCCGCAGGCGGCTTTCACGACATGCACTCAGGGAGAGCGCTTATGAATCTAGACTTATTCGAAACCGGCCTAGCGGCGCGCAACAGCGGCCGTCGTGCTCTTTTGCGCGGCGCGCTTCTCGGCGCTGACGTCGCGCGCGCCCCAGCGTTGCGCGAGCGCGGCGCAGACCATCAACTGAATCTGATGGAACAGCATCAGCGGCAGCACGACGGCGCCTACCGCATGCGTGGCGAAAATCACTTTCGCCATCGGCACACCGGCGGCGAGGCTCTTCTTCGAACCGCAGAAGATGATCGTGATCTGGTCGGCGCGGCTGAAGCCGAGGCGCTTGCTGACGAATATCGTCACGAGCAGCGCGAGCGCCAGCAGCACCGCGCACACCACGAGCAGCCCGCCCAGCGCCGCGAGCGGAATCTGATGCCACAGGCCTTCGTTGACGGCCTCGCTGAATGCGGCGTACACCACCAGCAGGATCGAGCCCTGGTCGACGAACTTCAACACGCCGCGGTTGCGGTCGATCCATGCGCCAATCATCGGCCGCAGCAACTGCCCGGCGACGAACGGCACCAGCAGTTGCAGCACGATGTTCCACACCGTATGCCACGGCGATGTGCCGCTCGCGGCCTGGCTCGTGACGATCACGCTGACGAGCGCGGGCGTGATGAAGATGCCGAGCAGGCTGGATGCCGACGCGCTGCACACGGCGGCGGGCACATTGCCTTTCGCAATCGACGTGAACGCGATCGAAGATTGAACCGTCGACGGCAGCGTACAGAGGAAGAGGATGCCGGCGTAGAGCGCAGGCGTCACGAGGGGCGAAAGAAGCGGTTTGAGTACGAGCCCGAGTATCGGAAAGAGCGCGAACGTGCTTAACAGCACGACGAGGTGCAGCCGCCAGTGCGTGGCGCCAGCAATGATCGCTTCGCGCGAGAGCTTGGCGCCGTGCAGGAAGAACAGCAGCCCGACCGCGAAATCCGTTACCCAGTTGAACGCCGTTGCCGCGTGGCCATGCACGGGCAGCAGGCTCGCGAAAATCACCGTGCCGATCAGGCAGAGCGTGAAATTGTCGGGCAGGAGTTTCGGACGCGCCATCTTTCAAATCTCGATGCAGGTGTAGCGATCGCCTTGATGTCGCCGGCGGCGGCCGCCAAATGGCTATTGTCCGCGCAAAGTGATTGAAAAAGCAAATTCATTTGCCGAATTGATTAATTACCTGAACGCATGAAACACCCGTTAGCGGGCATGGTTGCGTTCGCATCGATGCTGCTGGTCAGAACGACCGTTTCGGGCGTCAAAAATCGGTCGAAACGACACGTCGAAACAGGCGTTTTGGAGAGCCTCTGTTCATACGAATTCAGGTGTTCGAACGACCCCGTTTCAGCGCTTTTTCCCCTCGCGCCGCAAGAGGTTTGTGGCGAAAAAACGTCGCAGTAACAATGCGTTACAAGAGTGCCGCAGACCTAACATATTTTGGCTCGACTCACTGGGAGGACGCCAATAAATTACTGTTCGAAGGCCGATGGGGCATTGCGCGAGACAGCGTTGTCATGCAAGTCGCGCAAGCCCCGGAACCAGCCAAGCCGTAGCTCGAACGGCGGGCTCTCAGGCGGGTCGTCGGGCAGGTGAAACATGGTGCTTGTAGGGCTGTCGAGGATCAAATGGTGGATGACGGGCGCGCTGATCGTCGCGCTGACCTCGCTCGCCTATGCGAAGCCGTCATTTGTCAGCCATGACGGACACGGGTTGTTCGGCGGCGGATCGAGTTTTCACGGTTCGTCGTTCGGCGGCCCCGTCCATGGAAACGCCGCGCCGCGCGCCAACATTTCGCGTGACATGCCGCGCGGTGTAGCGATGCCTGGCTACACCGGCCGATATGCGCGAAATGAAGCGCCTCGCCCGCGCGGCAACGCGTCGGGCCGGACCAGTGTGAACGACACATTCGCCGGGCGTCCGTACGGTAGCAATGCGGCGAACTACACCGCACAACGCATGAAGCTTCCCGCCGACGTCTATCACAACCGCCCCGCCGCGCAATATGTCGGCACGCAGTATGCCGGTGCGATCACGCCGATCAGCACCGATTCGCGTAACGCGCCGCGACCGCCTGCGACCGCGCAGTCGGCACACGTCGGTTCGATCCGCGACGACGTCACACGCTACAACGAAGAGCGCGGTGCGTCGCGCCCGATCCCGCGCCCGCCTGGGGACTCGTCGCGCATTCCGTCGCCGTCGCCTTACCGTAACTGACCTATCCTCTGCCCTCTGCCGGACGTTTCGCAGTTCGGTCCATTCTCCTGTCCGTCCACTCGCTCTGAGATCGGATCGGCGTTTTCTCAAGTTCAGCTACCCAATCTATTCGGTCTCCGCACGTCCGACAAAATACCCCGTCTGATCTGACGTAAGGACGCCACACATTTTTGAAAACGCTCGTCAGTCTCCGGCGTTTGTCATCAAATCGCCTCTTCGTTGCGGCGGCGCGTCAATCAATCGTTGATGCGCTTCGCATCACACGCTGTGCGGTAGAATCCGCGCCCTTCGAGGGGCCTGCGGGCGCTTGCGGCACTGCGGAAACAAGATGCGTCGGCAACCAGTATCAGGCCGAAAGTTCACCAAACTATTCAGTCCCATATACCCGCAATAACCGCAGATATTTTTGTCCATAAAAATGGTCCGCAAAGATTTGTCCCAGCCCAGATTGGCTCGACGATCAAACGGATAACAAACACGGATCCGGCGAGCGCCCCGCCGAACAGCCACACCTTTTGACAAAGACAGGAGAACCCATGAATACCACCGTCAGCCGTGCGCTGAGAACAACCCTGAAGGCGAGCGTCATCGGTGCCTTGCTGGCCGTCGCATCGACGTCGTCGTTCGCCCAGTCGAGCGTGCAGCTTTATGGTCAGGTCGACGAATGGGTCGGCGTCACGAAGTTCCCGGGCAGCCAGAGCGCATGGAACGTGTCGGGCGGCGGTATGTCGACGTCGTACTGGGGCATCAAGGGCGCCGAAGATCTGGGCAACGGCTACAAGGCGATCTTCACACTGGAAGACTTCTTCCGTGCGCAGAACGGCAAGTTCGGCCGCTTCGACGGCGACACGTTCTTCGGACGTAACGCGTACGTCGGTATCGAGTCGCCGTACGGCACGGTGACGGCGGGCCGTCTGACCACGCAACTGTTCGTGTCGACGATTCTGTTCAATCCGTTCATCGACTCGTACGTGTTCTCGCCGGCGGTCTATCACGTGTTCCTCGGGCTGGGCACGTTCCCGACCTACACGACGGACATGGGCGTGGTCGGCGATTCCGGCTGGAACAACGCAATCCAGTATTCATCGCCGGACTTCAGCGGCCTGTCGGGCAGCGCGATGTATGCGCTGGGCAATTCGGCGGATCACAACGGCTCGAAGAAATACAGTGCGCAGTTCCTGTATTTCCACGGTCCGTTCGCGGCGACGGGCGTGTTCCAGTACGTGAACTTCAACAACTCGCCGACCGACCTGGGATCGCTGGTCTCGGGCCTCAAGAGCCAGTCGGTTGGGCAGCTGGGTGTGTCCTACGACCTGAAATTCGTGAAGTTCTACGGGCAGTACATGTACACGAAGAACGACCAGGACGTCGGCAGCTGGCACGTGAACACGGCGCAGGGTGGCGTATCGGTGCCGCTCGGCACGGGCACCGTGATGGCGTCATACGCGTACTCGCGCGACGCGGGCGGTCTGGATCAGATGCATCAGTCGGCGGCGATTGGCTACGACTACCCGCTGTCCAAGCGCACCGACGTCTACGCGGCCTATCTCTACGACAAGTACACGGGCCAGTCTTCGGGCTATACGGCCGGTGCAGGCATTCGCGCGAAGTTCTGATCACGACAGACACGCCGCGGCGGCGTGTCCCGCGCGCTGCTGCGGCGTGCCCTGCAAAGCCCTGCCTTCTTCACGGACGGCAGGGCTTTTTCTTTCCAATGCTCGCCAGCGCCGCACATTGCCGACGGCTCCTTGATAAAGTCCCGGGAATCAGCCTGATTCATTCCTATCCCGAGCGACTGCCATGGATACCCTCGTCAGCATGAAAGTGTTTCGCCACGTGGTCGAAGTCGGCAGCTTCGTCGGCGCGGCGGAGAAGATGGACATGTCGGCGGCGATGGCGAGCAAGCACGTGATGCATCTGGAGCAGCAACTCGGCGCGCGCCTGCTGAATCGGACCACGCGCCGCGTTGCGCCCACGGAAGCGGGCCGCGAGTACTACGAGCGCCTGAGCCAGGTGCTGAGCGAACTCGACGAAGCCGAGCAGGCGGTCGGCGCGGCGAGCATCGTGCCGCAAGGGCGCTTGCGCGTGTCGACGTTGTCCGCGTTCGGTTTGCGGCACGTGATGAGCGCCGTCGCTGATTTCGCGACGCAACATCCGCAAGTCACCGTCGATATCACGCTGTCCGACCGCGTCGTCGAACTGATCGACGAGGGCTACGATGTCGCGATCCGCGCGTCGCCGATGGGGCTGAAGTCGTCGTCGCTGATTGCGCGGCAGGTGGCGACCGCGCATCTCGTGTTGTGCGCGTCGCCGGACTATATCGAGCGGCACGGCGCGCCCAGAAACACCGCCGATCTCGCGCGCCACAACTTCATTCAATACTCGGGCGTGTCGGCGCTCGAACTGGTCGCGGGCGCGAATGCGGAAAGCGCGCGCGTCAAGTTCTCGGGCAATCTGATCGTCAACCATCTGGAGGCGCAGCGCGTCGTCGTGTTGCAGGGCGCGGCGCTCGCGCTGCTCGGCACGGAAGTGATCGGCGACGATCTCGCCGCAGGCCGCCTCGTGCCGCTGCTCGTCGATGAACTGCCGCCGCGCGAGCTGCCCATTCACGTCGTCTACGCGAGCCGCCGGCATCTGTCGGCGAAGGTGCGCTCGTTCGTCGATTTCATCGCGGAGCGCTTTTCGAGCGAGACGTTGTGGCCGACGCTCGAGCAGATCAGGGCGCTCGCTGTGCGGTGAGATTCGCGGCGCAGTGCCCGTCAATTCGCGCCCACTGAACGCCGCACGGACGATCGAGTTGTATCGTTATACTGGTTGCAGCACCCGCGAAGTAGAACGAACCTGACGATTCGATCCGGGGGAGACATGACTGATCTTTCCACGCCGCAGCGCGTCGACGACGACGCGCCCGCTTCCCGATCTTCCGCGCCGCCCTCGCCGCACGAGACGTCCTCGCGACGTCTGCGTTTCGTCACGGCCGCCGCGCTGTTCGACGGCCACGACGCCTCGATCAACATCATGCGGCGCATCCTGCAGGCTAGCGGCGTCGAAGTGATCCATCTCGGCCACAACCGCTCCGTCGAAGAAATCGCCACGGCGGCACTGCACGAAGACGCGGACGGCATCGCGGTGTCGAGCTATCAGGGTGGGCACGTCGAATACTTCCGCTATCTGGTCGATCTGTTGCGCGAGCGCGGTGGCGAACGGATCAAGGTGTTCGGCGGCGGTGGCGGCGTGATCGTCCCCGATGAGATCGCGGAGTTGCAGCGCTATGGTGTCGAGCGTATTTACTCGCCGCACGACGGCCAGCGGCTCGGGCTGCAAGGGATGATCGACGACATGATCGCCCGTTGCCGCGACGCGGCGCGAGCGGACGCTCAGCCTGCGCAACTGGCTCTCGATCTGAAGGGCGTCTTACACGACGATCCGGATCGCGTCGGGCATGTCGTCGCGTTTCGCAAGCTCGCGCAACTGATTACCTCGCTTGAAACGGGCGACGTCGATCCCGCCACGCGCGCGGCACTCGCCACGCAAGCCAAACAGACACGGGTGCCCGTGCTAGGCATCACAGGGACGGGCGGCGCGGGCAAGTCGTCGCTGACTGACGAACTGATCCGGCGTTTCCGTCTCGACTACGGCGACGCGTTGACCATCGCCGTGATCGCCATCGATCCTTCTCGCCGCAAATCGGGCGGCGCGCTGCTCGGCGACCGTATCCGCATGAATGCGATCGGTGACTGGGGCAGCGGCGCGCGCGTCTTCATGCGTTCGCTGGCGACGCGTGAGGCATCGAGCGAAATCTCCGACGCGCTGCCCGACGCAATCGACGCCTGCAAGATGACGGGTTTCGATCTGATCGTGGTCGAAACGTCGGGCATCGGACAGGGCGATGCCGCGATCGTGCCGCACGCCGACAAGTCGCTGTACGTGATGACGCCGGAGTTCGGCGCAGCAAGCCAGCTCGAAAAGATCGACATGCTCGATTTCGCGGATTTCGTCGCGATCAACAAGTTCGATCGCAAGGGTGCCGCCGACGCGCTACGCGACGTCGCAAAGCAGGTTCAGCGTAACCAACATAAGTTTGGATCGAAGATTGAGGAGATGCCGGTATTCGGTACGATTGCGTCGCGCTTCAATGACGACGGCGTGACGGCTGTGTACCAACATGTCGCGAAGGCTTTACGTGGTCACGGACTGCACGAGAGCGACGGGCGATTGCCGAAACTGCAAGGCGTGAGGCATTCGACAGGCCGCAACGCCATCGTGCCGCCCGCGCGCGTGCGCTATCTGTCGGATGTCGCGCTGACGGTGCGCGGTTATCGCGAGCGCGTCGAAGCGCAGTCGCAACTCGCGCGCGAGCGTTGGCAACTCGACGAAGCGCGCCGGATGCTGAGCGAGGCGAACGGCCGCGTGCTCGATGCCGCTGCGTTCGATTCGCTCATCGACGCCCGCACGTCGCAAATGGGCGAGCGCGAAAAGGCGCTGCTCGATGCGTGGCCGGCCACGGTCGCCGCCTATTCCGGCGACGAACATGTCGTGAAGATTCGCGACAAGGAAATTCGCACGGCGCTGACCGTTGAAACGCTGTCAGGCTCGAAGATTCGCAAGGTCGCGTTGCCGGCGTTCAAGGACCCCGGCGAAATCCTGCGCTGGCTGATGCTCGACAATCTGCCTGGCTATTTCCCGTTCACGGCGGGCGTGTTTCCGTTCCGCCGCGAGAACGAAGACCCGACGCGCATGTTCGCGGGTGAGGGCGACCCGTTTCGCACCAACCGGCGTTTCAAGCTGCTGTCCGAAGGGATGCCGGCGAAGCGCCTGTCCACGGCGTTCGATTCCGTCACGCTATACGGCGAGGAGCCCCACGAAAGACCCGACATCTACGGCAAGGTCGGCAATTCGGGTGTATCCGTAGCGACGCTCGACGACATGAAAGCGCTCTACGACGGCTTCGATCTGTGCGCGCCCGAAACGTCGGTATCGATGACGATCAACGGACCCGCGCCGACCCTTCTCGCGATGTTCTTCAATGTCGCGATTGATCAGCAGATCGGGCTCACGCATGCGAAAGCGCAACAGGAAAACCGCGAACCTTCGCAGGACGAACTCGACGCCGCGTGTCGCTTCGCGCTGGAAAACGTGCGCGGCACGGTGCAGGCCGACATCCTGAAGGAAGATCAAGGGCAGAACACCTGCATCTTCTCGACGGAATTCAGCCTGAAGGTGATGGGCGACATTCAGGCGTACTTCGTCGAGCACGGCGTGCGCAATTTCTATTCGGTGTCGATCTCCGGCTATCACATCGCCGAGGCGGGCGCGAACCCGATCTCGCAACTCGCGTACACGCTCGCCAACGGCTTTACCTATGTCGAGGCGTATCTCGCGCGCGGCATGGATATCGACGATTTCGCGCCGAACCTGTCGTTCTTCTTCTCGAACGGGATGGACCCGGAATATACGGTGCTCGGCCGTGTCGCGCGGCGCATCTGGGCCATCGCGATGCGTGATCGCTATGGCGCGAACCAACGCAGCCAGAAGCTGAAGTATCACGTGCAGACGTCGGGCCGCAGCCTGCACGCGCAGGAAATCGACTTCAACGATATCCGCACCACGTTGCAGGCGCTGATTGCGATTTACGACAACTGCAATTCGCTGCACACGAACGCGTTCGACGAAGCGATCACCACGCCGACGGAAGATTCTGTGCGCCGAGCGGTCGCGATCCAGTTGATCATCAATCGCGAATGGGGACTCGCGAAGAACCAGAATCCGAACCAGGGCAGCTTCATCATCGACGAACTGACGGATCTCGTCGAAGCGGCCGTGCTCGCGGAGTTCGACCGGCTCACCGAGCGCGGCGGCGTGCTGGGCGCAATGGAGACGGGGTATCAGCGTGGCCGCATTCAGGATGAATCGATGCTGTACGAGCATCGCAAGCATGACGGCTCGTATCCGATCGTTGGTGTGAATACGTTCCTCGGCGCGCATGCGCATGATGCGCCGCCGCCGATTGCGCTCGCGCGCTCGACGGAAGAAGAAAAGCAGGGGCAACTGAAGCGCTTGCGCGCGTTCCAGTCATCGCGTGAAAGCGAAGCGCCGGCGATGCTGGAACGTTTGAAGCAGGCCGTCATCGACGATGAAAACGTCTTTGCCGTGCTGATGGAGGCGGTCCAAGTGTGTTCGCTGGGACAGATCACGCATGCGCTGTTCGAAGTGGGCGGTCAGTACCGGCGCAACATGTGACGCCATCCTGAAACGAAAAGGCCGCGTCTGCGGCCTTTTCATGTCTTCACTGCCTACGATTCAGCGACCAATCCCGAGCCGCGTCTTCGCCGCCTGATATTCGTCCTTCAGACGCGCAACAAGCTCACCGACGCTCGGCACATCGTGCATCAGACCCACGCCCTGGCCGGCGCCCCAGATGTCTTTCCACGCCTTCGCCTTGTCGCCGCCGAAGTTCATCGCGGTCTTGTCCGACTCGGGCAGCGCATCGGGATCGAGTCCCGCGCTCTGGATGCTCTCGCGGATGTAGTTGCCATGCACGCCCGTGAAGAGGTTCGTGTAGACGATGTCGGCGGCATTCGCGTTGATGATCGCCTGCTTGTAGCCTTCGACTGCATGCGCTTCCTTCGTCGCGATGAAGCGCGTGCCCATGTACGCGAGATCGGCGCCCATCGCCTGCGCGGCGAGAATCGAGCCGCCGTTCGCAATCGAGCCGGACAGCACGATCGGGCCGTCGAACATCCGCCGTACTTCACCGACCAGCGCGAACGGAGACGTCGTGCCCGCGTGGCCACCCGCGCCCGCCGCGACGAGAATCAGACCATCGACGCCCGCATCCAGCGCCTTCTGCGCATGACGCAGATTGATCACGTCGTGCAGCACGATGCCGCCGTAGCTATGCACGGCATCGACGATCTCCTTCGCGGGCGCGCGCAGGCTCGTGATAAAAATCGGCACCTTATGTTCGACGCACACGCGAATGTCGTGCTCGAGCCGCGCATTCGACTGATGCACAATCTGGTTCACGGCAATCGGCCCGATGATGGCGTCCGGATTCGCCGCCTTGTGCTCGGCAAGGGAAGCCTGAATCTGCGTCAGCCATTCATCGAGCAGTTCGGCCGGGCGCGCGTTGAGCGCGGGAAACGAACCGACGATCCCTGCCTTGCATTGCGCAAGCACGAGCTCAGGGTAGCTGACGATGAACATCGGCGAGGCGACGACGGGCAGAGCAAGGTTCTGCAGGACGGCGGGCAAGGCCATGGTGCGAGTCTCCAGATCGACTGCCGGTGCATCGGGTGCCCGGCGATATGAGTGTAGCGGCTGCCGTCCGCGTTTCGCTTCAAACAGCCATCGAGCTTCAAATTTAAGAACGATCGTTCGATTATAGGCGAATCTGGGCCGCGTTGCTCGTTCGGTGTCGTTTGAAGGAGAGTTCAGGTTCTACGAAAGCGTGGGCTATCCCACTCGTCGCGACACACTCGCCTTCTACAATGCCCAGACTTACAACGACAACGAGATCCGACATGCCCTTCGCGGACTTCACACCTTTTCGGGTCACGGCCGGCGACGTCGATATTCATGGAGTCAAGGGCGGAGCAGGGCCGCCCTTGCTGCTGCTGCACGGTCATCCGCAGAGCCATCTGATCTGGCATCGCTGCGCGGCGCAACTCGCCGAGCATTTCACGGTGATCGCGACCGACCTGCGCGGCTACGGTGCGTCGGCGAAACCGCCGAGCGACGAGACGCATGCGCCGTATTCAAAGCGCGCGATGGCCGCCGACCAGGTCGCCGTGATGCGCCACTTCGGCTACGAGCGTTTTCTTGTGTGCGCGCATGATCGCGGCGCGCGGGTCGCGCATCGGATGGCGCTCGACTTCCCCGATGCCGTCGAACGCCTGATGCTGCTCGACATCGCGCCGACGCTCGCGATGTACGAAGCCACCGACCGCACTTTCGCGACGCTCTATTTCCACTGGTTCTTCCTGATCCAGCCGGAGCCGCTGCCCGAGACGCTGATCGAAGGCAATCCGGATGTCTACGTCGACCGCGTGATGGGCAGCCGTCACGCGGGCCTCGCGCCGTTCGCGCCCGAGGTGCTCGCCGAGTATCGCAAGGCCTTGCGGCAGCCGGGCGCCGTGCATGCGATGTGCGAGGACTACCGCGCATCGGCGACGATCGATCTCGAGCACGATCGCGCCGATATTGAACGCGGACACAAGATTGCCTGTCCGCTGCGCGTGCTGTGGGGCGCGGAAGGCGTGGTCGAAAAATGCTTCGAGCCGATAGCCGAATGGCGCAAGGTTGCGCGTGACGTCAGCGGCCGTTCGCTGCCGTGTGGCCACTACATTCCCGAGGAAGCGCCCGCCGAACTCGTCGCGGAGATGCTGTCCTTCTTCGAGGCCGTCGAGCTTTGAATCCTCGATGCTTTTGAGCCGCTCGCTTACTTAAGCGAGCGGCGGCAAGCGCCGCGGCACCGGCGTCGACTTGACGATGGCGGTACTCGTTTCCGCACGCTCGGTCACTTTCGACAGAATCTCGTCAAGCTGATCGATCGAGCGCAGATACAGGCGGCAGATGAAGCAATCGTCGCCCGTCACCTTGTCGCATTCGACGAACTCCGGAATGCGGCGAATCACGTCCTCCACCAGATGCAACTGACCGGGCAGCGGCTTCACGCGCACGATCGCCTGCAGCGTGTAACCGAGCGCGCGCGGATCGATCTGCACGGTGAAACGCTCGATCACGCCTTGAGCGTCGAGACGCCGCAAGCGGTCCGCCGTCGCGGGCGCCGAGAGTCCGACGTTGCGCGCGAGTTCGCTGACCGGCTGGCGCGCGTCGTCGGCGAGGCTCGCGAGCAGCATGCGGTCGGTGTCGTCGAGCGTCGCGGGCGTGGGAGCTTGCTTGGTATCGGGATTAAGGCGCTTCATCATTCTGGCCTTCGCATTTAAGGTTGATTCGCTCGATTGCCTCATTCTAGATATGTATTGGCCGCTTCGGATTAATTACACTGATCGCAAGATGTGATTCTTCTGGAGAGTTTCAGATGGCAGCAAACAACGAAGTGCGGCGCGGCGCGTTCGAGATGACCCTCGCGATGCTGATGTCGGGGACGATTGGCTGGCTCGTCGTTTCGTCGCAGCAATCGGCGCTGAACGTCGCGTTCTTCCGTTGCCTGTTCGGCGGCGCGACGCTGCTGCTGATCTGCGCGGTGCTCGGACTGCTCAGACGCAAACTCTTTTCGTGGAAGATGATTGCGCTCGCCACGCTCAGCAGCGCGGCCATCGTCATGAACTGGGTGCTGCTGTTCGCCGCATACTCGCGCGCGTCGATCTCGATGGCGACGACCGTCTACAGCACGCAGCCTTTCATGCTCGTCGCACTTGGCGCGCTGGTGTTCCGCGAGCGCGTGACGGCATCGACGGTCGCGTGGCTGCTGATCGCGTTCGTCGGACTTGTGTTCGTCGTGAAAGTGGAGCCGGCTGTGCTCGCGGTACCGGGACAATATCTGCAAGGCGTCGCGTTTGCTGTCGGCGCGGCCTTCCTGTACGCCGTTTCGTCGATCATCACAAAGCACTTGAAGAACACGCCGCCGCACCTTATCGCGCTGATCACGGTGACGACAGGCGTCGTCATGCTCGCACCGTTCGTGCAGTACGACGCGTTGCCCACAACGGGCATACACTGGTTGCAGCTCGTCACGCTCGGCATCGTGAACACGGGGATCATGTATGTGCTGCTGTACGGCGCCATCCAGAAGCTGCCGACGGCGATGACGGGCGCACTGTCGTTCATCTACCCAGTCGTGGCGATCGTCGTCGACCGGATCGCGTTCGGACAGAAGCTCGCGTGGATTCAGGTGCTTGGCGCGGTGTTGATCCTGCTTGCGGCGGCCGGCGTGAATCTCGGCTGGCGCATCGTGCCGACGCGGCGCTACTCCATATAACGGTACTTCATACCGATAGTACGGAATCCGAATAAGGTGTCAGGCCGGCGTTAACAATTCTGTAGGGAAATCACCGATGCGTTCGAAAGCTACGCGCGGGTATTATTTCTTCGACGCTGATCACGTCAACAGTAATTACGCCGCTCGAACCGAAAGCCGAGCGGCTTTCTTTTTATACGGCCATGCAAGCGGCTTCGGCTCACGAATCAACCGGCGCGCGCAGTGATCTGCTCGCCGTCGAATCGCAGCGGCCCATTCTCCGCCCCCAATCCTTCTATCAGTTCACGCAGCAGTGCGGGCCATGCGCTGCGCGGCTTCAGCATCGATGCGGCGGCCCGCATCACGCTCGCGTCGTCGAGCATGCGCAGCAAGGCTTCGAAAGATAGCGAGCGCGCGTCGAGCAGCTTGAACACGATCAACACCTTCAGCGCGTTTTTCGCGTTACGCGCTGGATCGGCGCGCAGCCACGCGACGCGCGACAACGCGCGATCGAGTGCCGCATGCACGTCGGAAAACGGTGTGCCGTGGCCCGGGATCACGATCTTCACATCGAGCGTGCCGATTAGTTCGAGCACGGCCTGTTGCTCCGTGAAACCGCTTTCGCCTTCGAGTTCCGGAAAGATCACACCGAAGCCGTTTTCCCACAGCGCGTCGGCGCTGATCAGCAGCTTTTGCCGGGCGCAATACAGCATCAGCGAATGCGGATCGTGGCCCGGCGCGCCGAGCACATCCCAGTCGAGCGCGCCAAGCGTCAGGTGCGTGCCCGGTTCGATCGTGTCCGAGAATGCGAAACGTTCGCAGAATTGACCTGTTGCGCGAAACGTCAGACGCGACTCGTCCCATTCGCGCACAGCATCCGCTTCCGTCGATGGAATCAGCGTCCGGCATGGCCACGTTGCCTGCAATTGCGCGTTGCCGCCGCAGTGATCGGAATGCAGATGCGTGTTGACGATCAGGTCGAGCGGCCGCGTGCCGAGCGCGTGTCTGACAAGCGCCGCTGTTTGCGCCGCGTGCGACGCGTAGCCGGTATCGACGAGGGCCGCGCTTGCATCGTCGACGAGCAGCACATTGTTCGACGACAGCCAGCCGCGTTCGAACACGCGTATCGACGGAGGCAGCGCGATCATGCGTCGCTTTCCTGTGCGGCGGGCTTCGGCATCACGAGTATCGTCGACTTGCCGATCACAACCGTTTCGCTGCGCTGATTTACGACGCTGCCTTCGAGCTGCGTCAGATCGCCGTTGAGACTCGCTTTCCAGAATGCGCCGACGACGCGCCAGGTCATCGTCAGCGTGTCGCCGCAATGCGCGGCTTTCTTCAGCTTGATGTCGAACTCGAGCCCAAGCGGCTGTGCGTAGGTCGAGAAGTGCGTGGCGAGCAGCGCCATGAAGTGCGCGGTCGGTTGCGTGCCGGAGGCGATCAGGCCGCCGAAGCGGCTTTGCGCCGCGTATGCGTCGTCGTGATGGAGCGGGTTGAGGTCGTTCACGAGCGTCGCGAACGATTTGATCGATTCCGCCGCAAGGTTGAGCGTCGCGCTGAATGTCTCGCCGACCGTGACGACGCGCGGCGGCGTGTTCATGTCTTCGCCTCGCGTTTCGGTGACTGCTTCGCCATGAAATCGAAGTGGCGCTTGTCGATTTCATCCCACACCGCGCGCTTGGCCGCGTCATCGAACGAAGACCAGCTGGCGATTTCGTCGATCGTGCGCAGGCAACCTTCGCACAGGCCCGTGGACCGATTCATCCGGCACACGTTGATGCATGGCGAAGGAACGGGCGCGATGGTTTGCGCCGTGTCCTGAGCGCGAGCGGTGTCGGCTGTCATGCAATCTCGCGCAACGCCACGTCGACCACGGGCGCGCCCGTCAGCGTGGCCAGTTCCTGCGGTGTCAGATTGAACACCGCATGCGGATGACCGGCGGCTGCCCACAGGCTTTCGAGCGTGAAGAGATCGGCGTCGATCAGCGTGACGGGCGTTGTTGCGTGACCGATCGGACACACGCCGCCAATCGCATAACCCGTTTTCTCGCGCACGAACTTTGCGTCCGCGCGCGCAATCTCACCGACCTGCGCCGTCACCTTCTTTTCATCGACGCGATTCGCGCCGCTCGCGATGATCAGCACGGGCGCATCGTCTTCGCGGCGGCGAAACAGGATCGACTTGGCGATCTGCGCGATCGAGCAGCCGAGACCCGCCGCCGCTTCCGCCGACGTCTTGCCCGTTTCCGGCAGCATCACGACCTGTCCCGCGTGGCCGCGCTCGCGCAACAAAAGCGCGACGCGGCGGGCCGATTCGGGCAGCGAATCCAGATCGGGCGTGTGAGGTGTTTGTACCGTTGCGTTATCCGACATGTGTTGTGTTCCTGTGATGGGTCATACGCAGGTGGACTTTTCGCTGCGCGCCTTCGCCAGCAGCGCTTTGCCCGCGCGCGACGCGTTCGGCTTGCCAATCGACGTCGAAATGAAATCGCCGATCTCGACGACCTTCGCGAGGTCGATGCCCGTCTCGATGCCGAGTCCGTTCATCAGATACAGCACGTCTTCCGTGGCGACGTTGCCCGTTGCGCCTTTCGCGTACGGACAGCCGCCGAGCCCTGCGACCGACGCATGAAAAATCTCGATGCCTTCCTGCAACGCTGCGTAGATATTCGCGAGCGCCTGGCCGTAAGTATCGTGGAAATGCCCCGACAGGCGCTCGCGCGGAAACACCTGCGTGACGGCGGCGAACACTTCGCGCGTGCGCTTCGGTGTGCCGACGCCGATCGTGTCGGCGATATCGATCTCGTCGCAACCGAGCGCGGCGAAACGCTCAACGACGTCGACGACCGACGCGACGGGCACGTCGCCCTGATACGGACACCCCAGCGAACACGACACGCTGCCGCGTATGCGGAGGCCTTTGTCTTTTGCAGCCTGCGCGACAGGCATGAAGCGCTCGATGCTTTCCGCAATGCTGCAATTGATGTTCTTTTGCGAGAACGCTTCGCTGGCTGCGCCGAAGATAACGATTTCGTCCGCGCGCGCGGCGACGGCGCCTTCCAGGCCGCGCAGGTTCGGCGTCAGCACTGAGTAGATCGTGCCCGCGCGGCGCTCGATGCCCGCCATCACGTCGGCGCCGTCGGCCATTTGCGGCACCCACTTGGGCGACACGAACGAAGCCGCTTCCACATTCCTGAACCCGGCCGCCGACAGGCGATTGATCAACTCGATCTTGACCTCGGTGGGTACGAATTCCTTCTCGTTCTGCAGCCCGTCACGCGGACCGACTTCGACGATTTTTACTGCTTGTGGCATGGCCATGTTTGTCTCCTGTGTCGACGGCAGTTGGCGCTTTGACGCTTGCTCCCGTCCCTGCGAGTAACCCGCTGCCGCGAGCTTATTGTGTTGCCGACGCGCTCAATAACCGCGCCCGATATCGACGATTCCGCCGATCGGCTCGCCACGCATCAACGCGCCGATCTTCTGCGCAATCTGCGCGAGGCTTTCTTCGCGCAGCGTCAACGCCGAGATATGCGGCGTGATCGAAATGCGCGGGTGCTTCCAGAACGGGTGCTGCGACGGCAACGGTTCCTCCACGAATACATCGAGCGTGGCTGCGGCAATCTGGCCTTGCTCCAATGAAACGAGCAAATCCTGTTCGACGAGATGCGCGCCGCGCGCGATGTTGACGAGATACGCGCCGCGCGCGAGCTTCGACAAGTTGCGCTGGTTCAGCACGCCGTGCGTGTCGGGCGTGTGGGGCAGCAGATTGACCAGCACCTTGACGCCATCGAGGAACGCGTCGAACTGTGCTTCGCCCGCAAAGGTCGCGACGCCTTCGATCTCGCGCGCGCTGCGGCTAAAACCGCGCACGGGGAAGCCTGCTGCGGCGAGCGTCGTCGCTACATGTGAGCCGAGCACGCCCAGGCCGAGCACGCCGACCGTGAACGTTTCGCGCGCGTGCGGTTCGAGCACATGCCAGCGCTGTTCTGCCTGCAGCCGGTCGTATTCGTCGAAGCGGCGCATGTAACGCAGCACCGCGTGCATCACGTACTCGGCCATCTGCTGCGCCATTCCCGTGTCTTCGAGCCGCACGAGTTGCGCGTTGCGCGGCAGCGTGCCGGGATGCTCGCGCTCCAGCTTCAGGATCGCGTCGACGCCGGCGCCCAGGTTGAAGATCGCGCGCAAGTCGTCGCGGCCGGCGAGCATCTCGCGCGGCGGCTTCCAGACGACGGCGACGTCGGCGGGGGCGTTGTCGCCCGGTTGCCATTCGCGCAGGTCGACACCCGGCAGTGCGCGCGACAGGTCGCGCAGCCAGACTTCGGCCTCGGATTGCGGTGTATAGAAAAGGACTTTCATGCGTGGCCGGTTGAGCGTTGCTGTCGCCAGAAGCGGGGTGCTTTTATGGATAGGCTTCATTCTACTTTTTCGCCGACCTTCGCGCGCATTCCCGCGGACGCGAGGCGCACGATGCAGGCGCTTGCCAGCACGCGCAGCGGCACGGCGATATGCAAAGCACGAAAAATTGGTTCAAGCCATGCGCCACCCACGCGACAATGATTTCCAGATTCCCGCTACGAGGAAAGAATCATGTTTTCGTGCAGCCGATCGATCTGGCCGCCACGGCTCGTGACCGTGCCGGGTTTGCACGGCAGCGAAGGCGCACACTGGCAAACATGGCTGGAGCGCCAATTTCCGCGCGCCTTGCGAGTCGAGCAGGCCGATTGGGACGCGCCGGACCTCGCACGATGGGCGCAGGCCGTGCGCGACGTGCTGGCGAAAGAGCGCGGGCCGTTCGTGCTCGCTGCGCACAGCTTCGGATGCCTGGCCGCCGCGCATGCGTTGCTACACGGCGTGCCGGTTGCTGATATAGCAGGCGTACTATTCGTCGCGCCAGCCAGCCCGAAGAAGTTCGAATTTGCGGGCGCTTTCGACGCACGCCGTCTGGGTGTGCCGTCCATTCTGATCGGCAGCGAGACCGACCCATGGATGGCGCTCGCCGACGCGCGCGAGATGGCAAGGCATCTGGGCAGCGCATTCGTCAATCTGGGCGACGCAGGTCACATTAATACTGCCGCGGGTTTTGGACCCTGGCCGCGCGCGAAATACTTCGTGGACACGCTCGCGCATTGCGCCGCGCCACTACGATTTCACGATGAGGAAGAGGCGCTCGCCACGCAGGCATTCAGCTAGACGCTGCGGCTACGCAACGCCATATACGTCAGATCCAATGGAAGCCTTTCGCCAGCAGGCCGGCGAGCGCGAAGTTCGCCGCCCACAGCAGGCGGAATTCGGTGCGCATGGCACTTTCCAGCGCGCTGAAGCGCTGGTCGACATAGGTCCTCAACTCACGCACTTCACGTTTGAGGTCTTCGAGCTCCTGGAGAATATGTTCGATTGTGGTTTCAGCTCGGGTCATGCGTGCCTCCATATTGAGACCACCGTGAATCAGTCGAAGCGTATGAAAGCGCCGCTTCACAAGGGGTTTTTCTAGCGTTTCCATTCGTACAATCCTAAACAAAATCTTTCTTAAGCGGGGTTCTGGATGATCAGAAACCCAACGGACGAACAACGTTAAATTGCGCTGCAACGCGACGATCCGCGATTCGGCGAGCACCGTTACGAACCAATCGTACGCGTGACTACCATGTCGAGAAACCTGGCCGGACGATGTAGGAATTAATCCATGCGTTCTCAGGAGCCGCACGAATCGATCCGCTAGAATCGCTGCTCCAGCCGCGGCGTCGCGGCGACATGCTTCATCATTAACAAGCGGGGAAAAGATGGCAGGCAGAGGGGATCAAACGCGCAGGCTCGCGGCTGGCTTCATGACGTTGGCGCTGTCGCTCGGCGCAGCGCAGAGCGCGCATGCGGATGCATCGCTGCTCAACGTGTCGTACGACGTCACGCGCGAGCTTTACAAGGACATCAATCCGGGATTCATCGCGGCGTACAAGCAGAAGAGCGGCGAGACGGTATCGGTCAAACAGTCGCACGGCGCATCGAGCGCGCAGGCGCTGTCGGTGCTGCAAGGGTTGCAGGCCGACGTCGTGACGATGAACCAGCCGAACGACATCGACCTGCTCGCCGAGCGTGGCCAACTCGTGCCCGCGAACTGGCGCGCGCGCCTGCCGAACAACAGTGCGCCGTACACGACGACGATGGTGTTCCTCGTGCGCAAGGGCAATCCGAAGCACATCAAGGACTGGGACGATCTGGCGAAGCCCGGCGTGCAGGTCGTGATCCCGAATCCGAAGACGGCGGGCAATGGCCGCTACACGTATCTGGCCGCGTGGGGTTACAAGAAGCAGAATGGCGCGACCGATGCTCAGGCGCTCGACTTCGAAAAGGCGATCTTCCGCAACGTTCCCGTGCTGGATACGGGCGGGCGCGGCGCGACGACGACGTTCACGCAGCGCGACATCGGCGACGTGCTGGTGACGTTCGAAAACGAAGTGTCGCTGATCGACACGGGCGTGGGTGCTGGCAGCTTCGAGGCCGTGTATCCGTCGATGAGCATTCTCGCCGAGCCGCCCGTCGCGATCGTCGACAAGGTGGTCGACAAGCGCGGCACGCGCAAGGAAGCGCAAGCGTATCTCGACTATCTGTACACGGCGCCCGCGCAGGAGATCATCGCGCAGCATCACTTGCGTCCGCGTGATCCCACCGTGCTTGCGAAGCACGCGAGCGAGTTCAAGCCGCTGAAGACGTTCACAGTCGAGCAGGTGTTCGGTAGCTGGCAGAAGGCGCAGCAAACTCACTTCGCCGACGGCGGCACGTTCGATCAGATCATCGTAGACAGGAAGTAGGCGCTGCGCGGCTGGTTTGGTTTGCTTGTGGTTGCGCTGGCATCCGCGCTTTGCCTTCGTGCTTCGGGCGTTGCGCCTGTGCGTTTGCCTTTGCGCTGGCATTCGCGCTTTGCCTTCGTGCTTCGTGCGTTGCGCCTGTGCGTTTGCCTTTGCGCTGGCATCCGCGCTTTGCCTTCGTGCTTCGTGCGTTGCGCCTGTGCGTTTGCCTTTGCGCTGGCATCCGCGCTTTGCCTTCGTGCTTCACGCGTCGCCCCTGTGCGGGGCGGCACCTACTTTTCTTTGCCGCCGCAAAGAAAAGTAGGCAAAAGAAAGCGGCTAACACCGCCAACATTTCTTCTTGCCTGAGGGCCCCCGACTGGTCTTACGCTTCACACGGCAGCCTTTCTGTTTGCGTGCGTTGCCAACGCTTTGAATGTGCGCCTCACCCGCTTCGAATACCCGTGCGCGGGCTAGCGGCAGCGAATGGTATGTGCCGCCCAGGTGGCAAACTGTGTGTAGGCCGTAGCGCCGTACGTGCCTCACTTCGGACCGATAGCGCGCGCCTTCCACCTGTAAGAGCGCCGGCCTATACGACGCGACAACCTACACACAGTTTGCCACCTGGGCGGCCGTGGAATATCTGGCATGGCGTGCTCCGACGCGGGTGCGTGAAGCGGGTGAGGCGCTGCGCAAGAGCGTTGGCAACGAACATGGGTCACGTGATTGCCGTGTGAAGCGTAAGACCCTTTGGGGGCCCTCAGGCGAATACAAGCACTGGCGGTGTTAGCCGCTTTCTTTTGCCTACTTTTCTTTGCGGCGGCAAAGAAAAGTAGGTGCCGCCCCGCACAGGGGCGACGCTTGAAGCACGCTAACAAATCGCGGATGCCAGCAAAAGCAAAAGCAAAACGTCAACAGCGTTCGCGCAGGACAAAACTCCGCCGTTCCGGCGATGACCCAAACGAAAGGCCGCTTCGAAAGAAATCAAAAGCGGCCTTTTTACATCACATACTCAACTCGCGTCGATCAACCGGACGCCTCCCGGCAAAAAACATCAATGCCCGTCACACCCATGCTCGCATCCGCTGCGCTCAAGCGGCATCTGCTGCGCCGCCTCCGCGCGAATGCCTAGCCGTTCGAGCAGCTTGCGATCGGCTTCCGCCTGCGGATTGCTCGTGGTCAGCAACTGGTCGCCGTAGAAGATCGAGTTCGCGCCAGCGAGAAAGCACATTGCCTGCAGCGCTTCGTTCATCTGTTCGCGACCAGCCGACAGTCGCACCATCGCGCGCGGCATCGTGATACGTGCGACGGCGATCGAACGCACGAACTCGAACGGGTCGAGCGCTTCCGTGCCCGTGAGCGGCGTGCCTTCCACCTGCACGAGATTGTTGATAGGCACCGATTCCGGATACGGCTCCATGTTCGCGAGCTGCGCGATCAGGCCCGCGCGTTCGCGGCGCGATTCACCCATGCCGACGATCCCGCCGCAGCATACGTTGATGCCCGCGTCGCGCACGCGTTCGAGCGTTTCGAGCCGGTCCTGATACGTGCGTGTCGAAATGATCTGGCCGTAGAACTCCGGCGACGTGTCGAGGTTATGGTTGTAGTAGTCGAGACCCGCGTCGCGCAGACTTTGCGCCTGATGCGTTTCGAGCATGCCGAGCGTCACGCAGGTTTCGAGGCCCATCGCCTTCACGCCGCGAATCATGTCCTTGATCGGTTCGAGATGGCGGTCCTTCGGATTGCGCCACGCGGCGCCCATGCAGAAACGCGTCGCGCCGTTCTGTTTTGCGACTTGCGCGGCGGCCAGCACGTCTTCGACTTCCATCAGCTTTTCGGCCTTCAGCCCCGTGTCGTGATGCACCGACTGCGGACAGTACGCGCAGTCTTCCTCGCAGCCACCCGTCTTGATCGACAGCAGCGTGGACAGTTGCACGGTGTTCGCATCGAAATGCTCGCGATGCACCTGTTGCGCGCGGAACAGCAGGTCGTTGAACGGCAGATCGTACAGCGCGACGACGTCGGCGACGCGCCAGCGCGTGGCGGCGGCATCGGCAGCGGCGGCGGCCTGCGAAGGCGTGACGGGCAGGGAAGCAGTGGTGATATGGCTCATGGATTCGATCCTCGATGATCTGATTTTTTAAAAGTCTTTAGCAGGCAAGCAGCGGACGGCGCACGACTAGCGCTGCGCGGCACGCAGCGTCTGCAGCAATCGGTTGGTGTCGAGATGCGTCGCGGCGACATCCGCCGACGCGGGGCTCAGATGCGGCACGATGCCGAGCAACGGCGCGCCATACTGCCGGTCGAGGCGGTCGCGCAGCGCCGCAATGTTTTCGTCGGGGAACAGCATCTTCGGGTCGACGCGGTTCGCAACCCAGCCGGCAATCTGCAGGCCGCGTGCGGCGATCGCTTCCGCCGTCAACAGCGCGTGGCTGATGCAGCCCAGCCGCATGCCAACGACGAGCACCACAGGCAGATTCAATGCGAACGCGAGATCGGCGGTGTCGTGTGCGTCGGTGAGCGGCACGCGAAAGCCACCGACGCCTTCCACCACGACGACATCGGCCATTTGCAGCGCCGCGTTGTGCGCGTCGACGACACGCGTCATGTCGAGCATCACGTTTTCGAGCGCGGCGGCGATATGCGGCGCCGCCGGTTCCCTGAGCATGAACGGCGTGCGAATCTCAGGCGGCAGCAGCACATTGGCGGCCGCGTCGAGCTGATCGGCGTCTTCGTTGTGTAGCACGCCGTCCACCAGCGACGCGCCCGCCGCAATCGGCTTCATCGCGGCTGCGCGCAGTCCTTCGCGCGCGAAGCCGCGCAGCAGCGCTGCCGAAACCAGGGTCTTGCCGATTTCCGTATCGGTGCCCGTGACGAAGAGGGACAGTGCGTTGCTCATGCCGCTGCCTCCGCCGTCTTCATTAGCGCGCTTTCGAGCAGGTCGAGATCGTTGTGCGAATGCGCGGCCGACAGAGAGATGCGCAGACGCGACGTGCCTTCGGGCACGGTCGGCGGACGGATCGCGGGCACCCACAGATTCGCGCGATCGAGCTTGGCGGCGATGTCGAGCGTCGCGTCGTTCGCGCCGATGATGAGCGGCTGCACGGCAGTGTGTGAATCGACAGGCAGCCACGGCGTGCGCTTCATCATGTCGCGCGTGCGCCCGATCAGCGCGCGCAGATGCGTACGCCGATGCTCACCCTCGTCGCTGCCGATGATGCGCAGGCTCGCGGACACCGCATGCGCCGCCGACGGCACCGATGCCGTCGTGAAGATATACGGACGCGCACGCTGCACCAGCCATTCGATCACCGTCTCGTGCGCGACGACGAACGCGCCCGACACGCCCGCCGCCTTGCCGAGCGTGCCGATGGAAATCAGATGCGGCGAGCGCAGCGCGGCCTCTGCAATCGCGCCGCGACCTTGCGGGCCGAGAACGCCGAAGCCGTGCGCATCGTCGACGACGAGCCATGCGCCGTGTTGTTCCGCGAGTTCGACGAGACGCGCGAGCGGCGCGATATCGCCGTCCATGCTGAAGACGGTATCGGTGACGATCAGCTTCACCGCAGCGTCCGACGCTTCGAGCATCGCGCTCAACGCTTCGGCATCCGCGTGCGGATAGATCTGGATGTCGGCACGCGAGAGCCGCGCGCCGTCGATCAGCGACGCGTGATTCAGCGAATCGGAAAATAGCGTCGTGCCACGGCCCGCGAGCGCCGTGAGCGTCGCGAGATTGGCCATATAGCCGGTGCTGAAATACAGCGCGCGCGGATTGTCGACGAAGCCGCCCGCGAATTCGGCGAGGTCGTCTTCGAGTTGCGCGTGCGCGCGCGAATGGCCGCCGAGCAGATGCGAGCCGCCGCTGCCCGCGCCGTAGCGGCGCGCGCCTTCCGCAATCGCCGCGACGAGCAGCGGATGCGCGGCGAGGCCAAGATAGTCGTTGCTCGCAAAGCCGATGATGTTGCGGCCGTCGACGGTCATGTGCGCGGAGCACGGCGAGTCGACGGTGCGGCGACGGCGGCGCAGGCCGCGTGCGTCGATGTCCCGCAAGCCTTGTTCGAGCGTTTCAAGCAACTGCATCAGCGTGCCTCCGTCAATGTCGCATCGAATGCGGCACGCGTGCGCCCGGCGAGCAGCGCGATTTCTTCGTCGTCGAGAATGTACGGTGGCATCAGGTAGACAGTCGCGCCGATCGGGCGCAGCAGCAGTTCGCGCTGCAACGCGTTTTCGAAGAAGCGGCGCGAGAAAGTCTTCGCGGCATGGGCATCGTCGATGACGGCATCGAACGCGAAGATCGTGCCGCGCTGGCGCAGATTGCGCACCTGCGCATGTTGCGCGAGCGGTTCGAGCGCGGCGCGCAGTGCCGCCGATTTCTTTTCGTTTGCAGCGAGCACGTTGTCGCTCGCGAACAGGTCGAGCGTCGCGAGCGCCGCGCGGCAGGCGAGCGGATTGCCCGTGTACGAATGGGAATGCAAAAAGCCGCGCGTGGTGTCGTCGTCGTAGAAGGCGGCGAAGATTTCGTCGCGCGACAGCACGATCGACAGCGGCAGATAGCCGCCGCTGATGCCTTTCGACAGACACAGGAAGTCCGGCCACACGCCGGCCTGTTCGCACGCGAAGAACGTACCCGTGCGTCCGCAGCCGACGGCGATCTCGTCGGCAATCAGATGGACACCATAGCGGTCGCACAGCGCGCGCAAGCCTGCGATATACGACGCGTCGTGCATCGCCATGCCCGCGGCGCATTGCACGAGCGGCTCGACGATCAGCGCGGCGATGTTGTCGGCACGCGATTCGAACAGCGAGCGCACATCGGCGAGCGCGCGCTGCGCGACGTCGGCGGCCGTTTCGCCTTCACGCGCAAAACGCGCGTCGGGCGACGCGACGACATGCGCGTTGCGGATCAGCGGATCGTAGGCGTCCTTGAAAAGCGCGACATCGGTGACGCCGAGCGCGCCGATCGTCTCACCGTGGTAGCTGTTCGCGACGCAGACGAACTCGCGCTTGTAGTCGTAGCCGCGATTGCGCCACGAATGGAAGCTCATCTTCAGCGCGATTTCGACAGCGGACGCGCCGTCCGACGCGAAGAACGCGTGACCGAGCGTGTTCTGCGTGAGCGCGCTCAGACGCTCGGCGAGTTCGATTGCGGGCTCGTGTGTGCAGCCGGCGAGCATCGCGTGCTCCAGCGTGTCGAGCTGATCTTTCAGCGCCGCATTGATGCGCGGGTTCGCGTGGCCGAACAGGTTCACCCACCACGAACTGATCGCGTCGAGATAACGGTGTCCGGCGCGATCGTAAAGCCACGCGCCGGCGCCGCGCGATATGGGCACGAGCGGAAAGCGCTCGTGATGCTTCATCTGCGTACAGGGATGCCACACAGCGCGCAGGCTGCGGGCGATCCAGTCTTCGTTTGCCTGTGTATTCAAAACTGCTCCGGGCATGAACCGGGCAGAGCGCGGCGTTGGGGGCGCGGCGCGTCGTGCGGGTCGGTCATGCAAATGCTGCTGGCGAATCGGGACGGTTGGCGTCCACCTGGAATCCGGCGACGGGAAGCGTGATTGGCAGCGCGCCGGGGACGGCGACTGCGGGCGTTTTTCGTGGCGTCGGATTGGCTGCCGCGCTGATGTGCTGCAAAGGCTCGCAGTGCCTCCGCAGCACGCTTTTTTGCGACAGCGGAGGTGAGATTAGCGCGAACTCCGCTGCGATGCACTACCTGAAAATCCCGTGTTTTCAAGGGCCTGCGTGCGATTTTCGGTGGTTCGCGACAGCTCGCGCCCGTTCGTTTTCAAAGACGGCAGATGGCCGTAGATGACGACGGCAAAGTCATGGGCCCCTTGTGAAAAAATTCTGGTCGTGTGTTGGCGTTTTCAGGGTTGTATCAGGGGGCGCGTGCGGCAGCGGCCGCGTTAGCGGCTTTGTCGCGTGCGTATTGGCCGCGCGGACGCCGCCAAGCAAAGAGCGCAGGCGAGGGTGCGTGGGAGGTGCAGGGGCGGGCGTCTACGGCGCGATGGATGCGGGGCTCGAAAGGCTTGCGTGCTATCTGGCGAGCTGCGCACGCCGGGCAGACAAAGATCGGGCACGCCAGCGTGACGCGATCGGTCGAAAAGCTTGATCACGGGCACGAAGCGAAGCGGCAATGAACTGCTTCAAGCAGTTCCTGCACAAACGGATTCAGGTGCGGTGGGATGTGCGAGCGCGCCGGCCGCAGTGGCGGCGCGTGCTCGAAAAGCGGTGCAAATCAGGAAGTTTTGCCCGTCGCGCTATACGCAACGGGCGGCGAGAGACTCAGCGGCTAGCCAGCGCGGGCTTGCTGTCGCTCTTCGAAGGGGAGTCGGCGTCGGCCGTTTGAGTGGCACCGTCTTTCCATACGACGGCGTCGTTGACCGCGTAGAGGTGGCACGGGTCCGCGCTCTGCTTCTGGCAGTTGGCGACGGCCACCGACATCGGATCGTCGCCGCCCTCTGCCCACGACCATGCACCCGAATCGGACACCGCGAACGCACGGCTCGGATATTGATGCAAGAAGTTGCGATAGCCGGCGCGGCCAGCTTCGTCGACGAAAGGCACGGAGTCGACGGCGTCGATCGACGCGAAATGCGTCGCCTTCGGTTGTGTCGGCTCGGCGACGCGGTACTGGACACCCGTCGGCATGCCGACGCGCGCAAGGAACGCTTCGACGGACGGCCACCAGACCTGCACGCCGTCGCGATCGCCGACCAGGCGGTGTGCGTCATTCTTGTACGAGCCGAAATCGACCATTTTCGCGGTCGCGCCCTTGCCCTGCGCGTTATCGGTGTACGCGGTGTACATCTGCGAAACGAGTGTGGACGGCCAGATCGAATCGTTGTCGCCGTACAGCCACAGCGACGGCACATGCGTCTTTTCGCCGTACGTGCCGAAGGCGTGCGTCAGATTGCCTTGCCAGTCGGTGCAGGCGTCCTGGCGCAGGCCGCCGGAGAAATTGATCAGCCCGCGTACGCCGGATGCGGCGTTCGTGCCGTAGGCAATCGTCGCGAGGCCGCCGTGCGAGGTGCCCGCCACGACGATGTGCTTCGCGTCCACGTAGCTTTGCTTGGACATGTAGTCGACGGTCGTCGCGACGTCGGCGGCCTGACTCATGCCATTGCGCGTCACGTCGCAGCCATCCTGCACATACGTGCCGCCCGAATCGGCGAAGCCCTGGCGGTTCGGCGCGACCACGACGTAGCCGCGGCGCACGAATTCGCGCGCCAGCGACACGGGATCGCTGCGCGTCTGCATGCGCGGATCGCCGTGAATCTTGCCGTGGTTGAACACGACCATCGGGAACGGGCCCGGACCTTCGGGCTTGTAGATGGTCGTTTCGAGGGTGACATCGCCGTCGGCGGCGACGGGAATGCGGACGATCTGTTCGCTCAGCTTGACGACGGGCAGGTAGCCATCTTCATCGAGCGCGAGGCGCTGCACTTGCGCGCGGCCGAGCGGGCCGGCCTCGACGTCCGTGAGCGGGTCCGCGTGCGCGGTCGTCACGGCGCTGGCCACGAAGGCCGCCGAGATCGCACATACCGTCAGAACTTTGCTGAACACCATCCGCAACACCTGCTCTCAAAATCGCCTGAACCTTCCCTACGGTTGCCCGCAGAACTGATTTCGGTACGGTGACACACCAAAACAAGGTCAAAAAAATCACGTACGGTGCGTTGTTCACGCACTCAGACAGATCAAGACCGCATTGGGATGAACCGAAGCCGGTCGACGCGACCCCACGCGTCGAAATGAGCGCCTCGCGATGCCCCTGATCGCTTGCCCGCTGAAGAGTCAGCAGGCGGTGCGTCTGGACATCCTGCGGGAGCGGTGGACCGCCACCTCGCTACGGAGCGCTGCAACATCTGTGAGGCTCATCCTGGCACGACAATTTATATTTGTGCAATTCAGTACAAACCCCTTGCGGCACGAATTTCCTTTTGTCTGATATGCACGGAGCCGTTTGGGGCGGGTTTCGGCGGCGATTCGGAAAGAATGGGTAATTGAGGGACGTGGCGCCCGCCCAACACGTTGATTTTCTTACAGAAATGGCCCTTATTTGAGATATGTAAGGGATGCTTGATACGTTGTTGCAGCGCAACCGGAACACGAGCGTCAGCGATCGCTTACATCGCCATCGACGTAACGCCAATGCCCATCGTCGCCTCTGATAAAGCGGCTGGATTCATGCAGCCGATGCGCCCGTCCGCCCACCTTGTAGCGCGCGACGAATTCCACTTCGGCGTGCGTAGCGTCGAGCGGAGTGAAGCGTTTGATCTGCAGACCTAGCCAGCGAGGCGCGTCGGCTGCGCTCGGGTCGGCGTCGAGATCGGCGGGGCAGGTTTGTGGCGCCCAAGTTTCGCGCAAATATTGGGATTCGCCGAGCACGTAGGCGCTATAGCGGGAGCGCATCAGTTCGAGCGCGGTCGGCGCGGCCGCGCCGCCGTCGATGAACCGGCCGCAGCAATCCGCGAAACGCGGCGGCTTGTCAGAATCGCGCTGGTTCGGCGCGGCGCCGCCACAAGGGCAATCGGTGGGACGTTGTTTTACTGATGCAGTCATGAAAGATTGAGATGGGGTTCAGCTCAGTCCGCGTGCGATGAGAATCTTTTGGATATCGCTGGTGCCTTCGTAGATCTGGCAGACGCGAACATCGCGATAAATGCGTTCGACGGGAAAGTCGCTCAGATAGCCGTAGCCGCCGTGAATCTGCAGTGCAGCCGAACAGATGCGCTCAGCAGCCTCGGAGGCGAACAGTTTGGCCATCGCCGCTTCCGTTAGACACGGCTGGCCCGCATCCTTCAGCGACGCCGCGTGCCAGATCAACTGGCGCGCCGCTTCGAGTTGCGTCGCCATGTCGGCGAGACGGAATTGCACGGCCTGGTGCGCGAAGAGCGGCTGGCCGAAGCTTTCACGCTCCTTTGCGTACGCGAGGGCCGCTTCGAACGCCGCGCGCGCCATGCCGACGCTCTGCGCGGCAATGCCTATGCGCCCGCCTTCGAGCCCCGACAGCGCGATCCGGTAGCCTTCGCCTTCCGCGCCGATCAGGTTGGCGGCGGGAACGCGGCAATTGTCGAAGACGATCTGCGCGGTATCGGACGAATGTTGGCCGAGCTTTTCCTCTAACCGCGCGACGACGTAACCGGGCGTGTCCGTCGGCACGATGAACGCGCTGATGCCGCGCTTTCCGGCGCTTTTGTCGGTGACGGCCATCACAATGGCAACCTGGCCGTTCTTGCCGCTCGTGATGAACTGCTTGACGCCGTTGAGCACGTAAAAGTCACCGTCGCGCGTGGCCGTGGTGCGCAATGCCGAGGCATCCGACCCCGCTTGTGGTTCGGTGAGGCAGAACGCGCCGAGCATCTCGCCGCGCGCGAGCGGCGTGAGCCAGTCGTGTTTCTGCTGCTCGTTGCCATACGTAAGAAGAATGCTGCAGACGGGGCAGTTGTTGACCGAGATCGCCGTCGACGTGCCGCCGTCGCCCGCCGCGATCTCTTCGAGTATCAGCGCGAGCGCGAGCGCATCGAGCCCGGCGCCGCCGTATTCTTCCGGCACGAGCACGCCGTACGCGCCGAGTTCGGCGAGCTGGCGATGCACGTCGGCGGGAAACTTACGGTCGCGATCCCATTGCGCCGCATTCGGCGTCACGGCGTCGCGCACGAAAGTGCGCACCGCGTCGCGGATCATCAGGTGGTCCTGATCGAGCAACATGCGGGTGTCTCCTGATTATTTGTGTGATGTTTGCCGTTACCAGTCGATCGCCGTGCCGTCGTACTGGAAGAACCGCCCGTGAAAGAGATGCGGCGTGCTCGACGCTTGCGCCAGCACTTCGCGCATGCCGCGCACGCTATGCGCGGGATCGACGGCAGCCGATGCGCCGCCCATGTCGGTGCGCACCCAGCCCGGATGCAGCGACACGCAGGTCGCGCGGCGCGTCTGTAGCGAGGTCACTTTCAGCACGTCGTTGAGCGCCGCCTTGCTCGCGCGATACAGCCAGCCCGTCGTGCCCGTCGCCTCGCTGATGCTGCCCATGCGGCTCGACAGCACGGCCAGCACGCCGCGCGCATCTTCGACGAGCGGCAGCAGAACCGGGATCAGCTGCATAGGCCCGCGCACGTTGGTCGTCATCACGAAGTCGAAGTCGTCGGCGGTGACGGTTTCTACGCCTTCCGTCTGCGGCCCGTACACGCCCGACACGATTACGGCGGCATCGAGCCGCTCGCCGTCCAGCTTCCAGCCGAGCGCGGCAATGTCCTCGGGCGCGGCGACATCGAGCGAAAACGCTTCGGCGCCGAGCGCGACGAGTTCGCCGAGCGACGCCTCGTCGCGCGCGGTGGCGAGCACACGCCAGCCATCGTGCCGATACTGCTTCACGAACTCGCGTCCGATGCCGCGCGACGCGCCTACGATCAACACTGTCTTCATGAGATGTCCTGTCGTGTCTCGTGGCGCGCGGGCCGCCGCGCGCCGCCATTCGAACGATGCGTCAGACCAGTTCGACGCCCATCGCCGTCGCTTCGCCGCCGCCGATGCACAGGCTCGCGACGCCGCGTTTCAGGCCGCGCTTTTTCAGCGCGCCGATCAGCGTGACGAGAATGCGCGCGCCCGATGCGCCGATCGGATGGCCAAGCGCGCACGCGCCGCCGTTCACGTTGACCTTGTCGTGCGGCAGGTCGTGCTCTTTCATCGCGGCCATCGTGACCACGGCGAACGCCTCATTGATCTCGTACAGATCGACGTCTTGCGCTTTCCAGCCGTTCTTGTCGAACAGCTTGCGGATCGCGCCGACGGGCGCTGTCGTGAACTTCGCCGGTTCCTGCGCAAAAGTGGCATGGCCAACGACGCGCGCGAGCGGCGTCACGCCGAGCTTCTTCGCCGTCGATTCCCGCATCATCACGAGCGCGGCCGCGCCGTCGCTGATCGACGACGAGTTCGCGGCCGTCACCGTGCCCGTTTTGCTGAACGCGGGCTTGAGCGTCGGAATCTTGTCGAGGTTCGCCTTGAACGGCTGCTCGTCGCGCTCGACCGTGACGCTGCCTTTCTTGCCTTCGATCGTAACGGGCGCGATTTCCCATGCGAACGAGCCGTCTTCATTGGCGCGCTTCGCGCGCGTCAGCGACTCGATGGCGAACTTGTCCTGCGACTCACGTGTGAAATCGTACGAACCTGCGCACTCTTCGGCGAAGGTGCCCATCAGACGGCCTTTCTCGTAGGCGTCTTCGAGGCCGTCGAGGAACATGTGGTCCATGACCTGGCCGTGGCCCATGCGCATGCCGCCACGCGCCTTTGGCAGCAGGTACGGCGCGTTCGTCATGCTCTCCATGCCGCCCGCAACGATCACGTCGACGGAGCCGGCCGTGAGCATGTCGTGCGCGAACATCGCCGCGCGCATGCCGGAGCCGCACATCTTGTTGACGGTCGTCGAACCTGTCGACAGCGGCAGCCCCGCGCCGAGCGCCGCCTGGCGCGCGGGCGCCTGGCCCTGGCCGGCGGGCAGCACGCAGCCCATTACGGCTTCCTCGACCTGTTCCGGCTTCAGGCCCGCACGTTCGACGGCTGCCTTGATTGCGATTGCGCCGAGCTGCGGCGCCGTCAGCGACGCGAACTCACCCTGAAACGCCGCCATCGGCGTGCGCGCGACGGAAACGATGACGATCGGGTCCTTGCTTGTCTCACTCATGTTTTAGCTCCTTGATAACACCGTGAACGACAGCGGCCACACCGCCGAGCTTTTCGGCGTCGGCGGCGACCACGTCGTTGTCAGTCGTGTGCGCGCGGCTCGCGGAAACGGCTGCGACGCAACTGGTGTAGGTCTCCTCCAGCTTCGACGGATCTTTGACCGTCATGCCGAGATCGCGCACGCGGCCGTCATGCACGCCATACACCCAACCGTGAATGGTGAGGTCCTGGCCACGCGCCCATGCGTCGTTGACGATCGTCGTGCGGCACACGTTGACGACCTGTTCGATGGTGTTCAGTTCGACGAGGCGGCGATGCCGCGCTTCGCCCATCGGCCATTCTTCGAGTAGCGCAGCGTGCTTCGAGCGCACGTCCTGCACGTGATGCAGCCAGTTGTCGGCGAGACCGACACGCCGGCCGTGCAACGCCGCGCCGACGCCCGAGCAGCCGTAGTGGCCGACCACCATGATGTGCTTGATCTTCAGCAGATCGACGGCGAACTGGACCACGGACAGACAGTTGAGGTCCGAGTGAACGACGACGTTCGCGATATTGCGGTGAACGAACACTTCGCCCGGCGGCAGGCCGATGATCTCGTTGGCGGGCACGCGCGAATCCGCGCAGCCGATCCACAGATACTCAGGCGCCTGCTGATGCGCGAGCCGCGAGAAAAACTCAGGGTCCTGTTCGAGCTTGTGCGAAACCCAGGCATCGTTGTTCGCAAACAGATGCGCGAGGGGATGTTCAGTAGCAGAAGCGTTCGTAGTCATGATTCGTTCCGACGTAATCTGGTTGTTTGATGTTGTTCAATCGTGGACGGCGTGCGCTTTCACGCTGCGCGCACCGTCGGCTTGGTGGATGCATTGACGGCGTGATCCTGATCCCGATCTGCCGGGAACCGTTCCGGATAGCGCACGGAAAAGCGCAGGTTGCCGTCGTACGGATAGAAGTCGGGCAACTCGCCGCGGAGAATGTGATCCTTGTGCTTTTGCCACAGCGCAGGGTCGAAGAAATCCGCGTGATGCTTGAGGAAATATTCGCGCACGCGCGTGTCGCCGAGCAAAAACGTGTTGTACGTCTCCGGAAAAATGTCGTGCGGGCCGACCGTGTACCACGGCTCACCCGACATCTCGTCTTCCTCGTTGCGCGGTGGCGGCACGGCGCGCACATTGCAATCGGTGAGGTATTCGATCTCGTCGTAGTCGTAGAACACGACACGTCCGTGCCGCGTGACGCCGAAGTTCTTGTACAGCATGTCGCCGGGAAAGATGTTGGCCTGCATCAGTTCTTTCACCGCGTTGCCATACTCGCGGATACCGTGCTCGACGTCGGCATCGGTGCCGTTCTGCAGGAAAATGTTGAGCGGCACCATGCGCCGCTCGATATACAGATGCCTGATGACAAGATTATCGCCTTCGTATTCGAGCATCGACGGCGCTTCCTTTTCCAGCTCGCGAATGAGCGCGTGATCGAGGCGCGACAGAGGCAACGCGACGCTCGAATATTCGAGCGTGTCGGCCATGCGTCCGAGACGGTCATGTCGTTTGACGAGTTGATACTTGCCCACCACCTGTGCGCGCGTCGTTTCTTTCGGCGGCGGGAATGAGTCTTTGATCAGCTTGAACACGTACGGAAACGACGGCAGCGTGAACACGAGCATCACCATGCCCTTGATGCCGGGCGCGATGATGAACCGGTCGCTCGAATGCCTCAGATGCTGTAGCAGATCGCGATAGAAAAGGTTCTTGCCCTGCTTCTGCAAGCCCACCGACGTATAGATCTCCGCCTTCGGCTTGCCCAACAGAAGGCTGCCGAGAAATTCGACGTACGCGGACGGCACTTCCATATCGACGAGGAAGTACGAATGCGCGAAGCTGAAAATGATCAGCAACTGGTCGCGCTTGCAAAGCAGCGCATCGACTGCGAGCAGACCCGGCTTCACATGATGAATCGGCAATGCGAACGGCACCATCATGTCGCCGTTGATGATGCGCCCGATGATGTACGCCGCCTTGTTGCGGAAGAACAGCGAAGACAGCACGTGAATCTGGAAATTGGGCGCTTCGTTGAAGGTGCCAAAGTTGTCGTGCAGCGCCTGAATCACGCATTCGACGTCGCGCGGCAGGTTTTCGAACGGCGGGTTCAACTGGAAGTTCGTGACGATGCGCTCCAGCGTGACGGCGAGGCCGTCCCTGCCGGGGTAATACGCGCGATACGTCGGCTTCGCCGCCGGCTCGTCGTTCTCGATGTACTCGGTCGAAATCGCGGGCCGCACGAAGATGAAATCATTGTTGAAGTACGAGCGATGCAGGATCTGGCAGCACACCGAATTGAAGAACGTCTCCGCGCATTCGGGCTGGCGGTGCGACGTCAAGAGACCGATGTAGTGCAGCTTGATCTGCTGCCAGACTTCGTCGTCGATGCTCTCGGCGTCGTATTCGTCTTCGAGCTTTTCGATGCACTCGCGCACGCGCTCGTCATACGACGTGATTCTCTCGCGCGCGAGCTTCTGCAGGCCGTGCCAGTCGGCGGCTTCGAACAGATCTTTCGCGTGGACCGCCGCTTCGCGGAAGATCCGGTAATGCCGGTCGAACCCCGCGAGCAGCGTCTCCGCGACGTCGAAGCCGATCTGTGACGACAGCAGTTTGGGAAAGTGATTCATGTCGACCGTGCATTCGTTCAATGTCGCGAAGACCCCTGCGATTGTATCGCCCGGGTGAGCTTGCGAGACGCCTTCAGGCCTTTTGAGCGCGGCGTCGACGCATTGCTGTTTGAAGCGTGTTGCATGGCGTTCGACGCATCTTCACGCAACGCCGCGCCAACTGTCGTGTTTGGCGCCCGATCTTCCGATCAGGATTTTTCTCTCAATCTGTCTTGGTGCCTTCGTGCGCGAGTTTGTCTGCCTCGCTGTAGCCGTCGCCGCGCGTGCCGCTTTCGAGCAGCGCGCGCGCCTGCGCTTCGTATTGCGCAAGGTCTTCGAGCGTCGCGTTGAGGTCTTCGCGCTGACGCTCCAGCACTTCGCGATGCCGAACCACCGTCGCGAGGAACGCCTGCAACTGCGGTTGGGTATCCGTCGGTGAATCGTACAGGTCGAGCAGATCGCGAATCTCGGACAACGTGAACCCCAGACGCTTGCCACGCAAGGTCAGCCGCAGCCGCGTGCGGTCGCGGCCCGAGTACACGCGGCGCAAGCCGCTCGAACCTTCGCGGCTCGGTGAGAGTAAACCCTGGTCCTCGTAGAAGCGGATCGCGCGCGGCGTCACGTCGAATTCGCGGGCCAGTTCGGTAATCGTGTATTGGGTGTTCATCGTTGGGTCTGGGTCGGCCTGTCCGGTCTGTCCTGATGATGGCCGGGCACAAAAACGGATTGAACGCTAGAATCGACGTTTACGTTATCGTCAACCTGAACAAAGCGCAACCACGCGCACGGCCGCCTCAAGTAACGATCATGCAACCGACCGTGCCGCCGACGAAGGAAACCCCACGATGAATGCTCTCGAACACCAACTCGACTATCCATTCGCCGACCAGATGCCCGCCGCCGGCACGACGCAGGAAGTCGCGCCGGGCGTGTACTGGCTGCGCATGCCGTTGCCGTTCGCGCTCGATCACATCAACCTCTGGCTGCTGCGCGACGAGATCGACGGGCAGAAGGGCTGGACGATCGTCGATTGCGGGATTGCTTCGGACGAGATCAAAGCGAACTGGGAAACGCTGTTCGACACGGCGCTCGAAGGCTTGCCGGTGCTGCGCGTGATCGTCACGCATTGTCATCCGGATCACCTCGGGCTCGCGAACTGGCTGTGCGAGGGCGGCGAGAAGAAGCGCTGGAACGTGCGTCTGTGGATCACCCTCGGCGAGTACATGCTGGGCCGCGTGATGGCGGCGGGCGACGGCTCGAACGCGGGCGGCGAGGGCGCGGCGCGGCACTTTGCGCGGCATGGACTAAGCGACGAGGCGTCGCTCGACAAGCTGCGCAACCGCAAGAGTTATTACGCGAACCTCGTCCCGTCGGTGCCGGGGCAATACCGGCGGATGCGTGAAGGCGATGCGCTGTCGATCGGCGGGCGCACATGGCGAGTCGTGACGGGCTTCGGCCATTCGCCGGAGCATTGCGCGCTGCACGCGGAAGCCGATGGCGTGCTGATTTCCGGCGATATGGTGTTGCCGCGTATTTCGACGAACGTATCGGTGTTCGACATCGAGCCGGAAGGCAATCCGCTGGCGCTGTATCTCGGTTCGCTTGGCCGTTATGAAACGATGGCGCCGGATACGCTCGTGCTGCCATCGCATGGCAAGCCGTTTCGGGGGCTGCATACGCGTATTGGACAGCTGCGCGATCACCACGCGGCGCGGCTGGCGGAAGTGCGTGAGGCTTGCGCCCAGAAGCCGTGTAGCGCGGCGGATATCGTTCCCATCATGTTCAAACGGGAACTCGATATTCACCAGATGACGTTCGCGATGGGCGAAGCGCTAGCGCATTTGCATCTGCTGTGGCTTCAGGGGGAGTTGAAGCGGGTGGTGGGAAAGGACGGGGTGATTCGGTTCGAGGGTGAGGGCAGATAAGCCGTTGCGTTACGCGGCGAGCGTCAGGCACGGACATGAATTCTTGCTTTGCCGACACACCTCAGAAGCACCCGAAAACCGCCCGGATCGTCATAAAGTCAAAGTAAAGCGGGTTAAATTTGATCTTATGGTGAAAAAGTTCGGCGCACGCGATGCGCCCGACCTACTTCGCCGCCTCAAACAAAAAGCCCGACCGCATCTCGTAGGCCGGGCTTTTTCCATTGCGCGAAGCGCAGCTTACTGCACCACCACCGCCCCAAAATTCTGCCGCCCAAACGGACTGACGTGATACCCGCTGACGTTCGTCCGCGTGATAGCCGCCGCCGTCGGATACCCAAGCGGAATCCACAGCGCGGCATCGTGAATGATCTGCTGCGCGGCTTCATACGCTTTCGTGCGCTTGCCCTGATCCGCCGTTTCCTTGCCCTGCGCGATCAGCTTGTCGAGTTCCGGGTCGCAATAACGCGCGAAGTTGATCCCCGACTTCACCGCATTGCAGCTAAAGAGCGGCGACAGATAGTTGTCCGGGTCGCCGTTGTCGCCGGCCCAGCCCATGAACAGCGTGTCGTGCTGTCCCTGCTTGGCCTGCTTGATCAGCTCACCCCATTCGATCACCTTCACCTCGGCCTTCACGCCGATCTTCGCAAAGTCCGCTTGCAGCATTTCCGCGCCCGCCTTCGGATTCGGATTCAGCACGCTGCCGTTCGGACGCACCCAGATCGTCGTTTCGAAGCCGTTCGGATAGCCCGCTTCGGCTAGCAGCTTCTTCGCTTTCTCCGCGTCGTACGGCCACGGCTTGACGGCCTTGTCGTAGCTCCACGTATTCGGCGGATACGGATTGTTCGCTGGTGTCGCCGTGTTGTCGAACACGGCTTTCAGGTACGACGTGCGATCGAACGCCATGTTCAGCGCCGCGCGCACCTTCTGGTTATCAAGCGGCTTCTTCTGCGTGTTCAGCGCGACGAACGCCGTCATGAACGCGGGCGTCTGCACGACGGCGAGCGACTTGTCCTGCTTCGCGTCGGCGACATCCTGCGGCTTCGGCGACAACGCGATCTGGCATTCGCCTGCCTTCACCTTTTGCGCGCGCACGGCGGCATCGGGCGTGATCGCGTAGATCAGGCGGTCGATCTTCGGCTTTGCGCCCCAGTAGCTCGGGTTCACGTCATAGCGGATGATCGAATCCTTCGTGTAGCCCTTCAGCACGAACGGACCCGTGCCGATCGGCTTCGCGTTCAGGTCGGTCTGTTTGCCCGCCTTCAGCAACTGGTCCGCATATTCGGCCGAATAGATCGACGCGAAGCCCATCGTCAGGATCGACACGAAGGTCGCGTTCGGCTCGTTCAGCTCGAACTTCACCGTGTTGTCGTCGACCTTCGACACCGCCTTGATCAGCTTCACGAGACCCATCGACTGCGCGTGCGGAAAGCCGCTCGCGCCTGCGACCTTGTGCCACGGGTTGTTGTCGTCGAGCATGCGGTTGAACGTGAAGACGACGTCGTCGGCGTTCAGCGCGCGTGTGGGCTTGAAATAGTCAGTGGTCTGGAACTGCACGTTCGGGCGCAGATGGAACGTGTACGTGAGGCCGTCCGTGCTGACGTCCCACTTGTCGGCGAGCGACGGCACGACTTTCTTCGCCGCTTCGTCGTACGACACGAGCGAATTGAAAATCACATCCGCCGATGCATTGGTCGTGACGAGCGAGTTGTACTGGACGACGTCGAAGCCATCAGGGCTCGATTCGGTGCAAACGGTGAGCGGCTTCGCGACGGCCAGCGCGGGCGCGGTGGCAAGGGCCGTCAGCGTCGCGGCGGCGGCAAGCAACTTGAAACGCATAAGATCTCCCGGGATTTCGAATTGTTCGTGGCGGGGCGGCGCATCGGTCACGCGCGCCCCGGGCGGGTGCTTTCACGCAAACTGATTCTGATACGGTTTCGGTGCAGGCGCAGTGCGTCATTCGTCGCCGGCTCTGGCGCAAGCTTATCGAACGCTTTCAGCAGCGACAACAATTGAATCCGCATATCCATATGGCGGCGGATACGCGCTAACGGCTGGCGTAGTCCAGAAGATACGCGATGCCGTCGATCGCGCGCGAGCCGTACCACGACACCATCTCGCCGTCGATCAGCCCGATCCGTTTGCCCGCGAGGCGAGCGTCCTGTCCAAGCGCGTCGCAATGTTGCTGCGTGAAGCGATACGGCTCGCTCGACAGCAACACGCGATCGGCCTGAGCGAGCCACGCGGCATCCAGATCGAACGAAGGATAACGCGCCGCGCCTGTCTCGCCGCCGCGCACATCGGGCAATGTTTGCCAGTTCACGAGGCGCAGCATCGCTGAGATATAGGTGTCGCGCGCGACGGTCATCCACGGTTCGCGCCAGATCGTATAGAGCACGTTCTGCTGCGGCCATTCGCGCGCTGCGCATGCGTCCAGTTGCGTCTGAAGCTCGACGCCCAACGCGCGCGCTTCGTTGTCGCGATCGAAAATCGCGCCGAGCAGCGCGTACAGCGCGAAGTTGTCCTCGGGCGTCAAAGGATGCGTGACGACGACATGCGGCACGAACTCGCGCAACTGCTCGACGGTCTCGCGCTCGTTCTCGTCGATGTTGACGATGACATGTGTGGGTTGCAGCGCGCGCACGGCGTCGATCTTCACGGCTTTCGTGCCGCCGACTTTCGGCACACGGCGCACCTTGTCGCGCGGATGCACGCAAAAACCCGTGCGCCCGACGATCTGCGCGTCCAGCTTCAAGGCAAAGAGAAGTTCGGTGATGCTCGGCACCAGCGATACGATGCGCGCACCGCGTTCCGCTTTCGCGTGCTCGACACCGGCTGCATCGACGACACGCGTGCGCATGATCTACTGCGCGGCGCGCGGCTTGCGCGGAGCCTTTTCGAAGACGGCGTCGTAGAGCCAGCGAGGCGCGACGTGCAGCAGCATCGACACGAGGCGCATTTGCCACGGGAAGGTCGCGAAGCGTTTCTTCCGCGCGATCGCATCGGCGACTTTTGCGGCGAAGCGGTCCGCGTCCATGAGGAAGGGCATCGCGTACGGATTGTGCGCCGTCATCGGCGTGCGGATATAGCCCGGCGCGATCGTCACGACCGACACGCCGAACGGCCGCATCTCGACGCGCAGCGCTTCGAGATACTTCGCCGCCGCCGATTTCGACGCGCTGTACGCGCCCGAACCCGGCAGCCCGCGCACGCCGGCGACGCTTGCAATGCCGACCAGCGCGCCCTTGCGCGCGTCGATCATCGCTTGCGCGAATGGCTCGAAGGTCGCGACCATGCCGAAGTAGTTGATGTCCATCACGTCGCGGAACGTTTGCAGGTCGCCGTGGCCTGTCACGGCGCCGCGGCTGATACCCGCGTTCGCGATCACGATATCCGGGCAGCCATGCTCCGCGATGAACTGCTGCGCGGCCTGCGCGAGCGCCTCCGCATCCCGTACGTCGACGGAATACACGGAGATTGCGTTCTGGGGATGGGACTGCTGGAAGGCGGCGAGTGCGTCGCCGCGACGGGCGACGAGGCCGAGGATCGCGCCGCGCCGCGCATAGTCGGCGGCGAGCGCTTCACCTATGCCACTAGACGCGCCGGTGATGAAAACCTTCAGTGGTGAACTCATGCGGCGCGTTCGAGTGGAATTACATCTTCTTGGCGCGAACCTGCGCGACCAGATAGTCGAGCACCTGAATCGTGCCCGGCAAGCTGTTGGTCTGCGCCGGACCCGTTTCGTACTTGCCCTGCACGGCGAGCGTCGGCACGCCGTCAATCTTGAAGTCTTCGAGCAGCTTCTTGTCGCGCTGGATCGCGCTCTGCGTCGAGAACGAGTTGTACGCGTCCATGAACTTCTTCGGATCGACGCCCTTGGTCTTGAGGAATTTGGCCTGGTCTTCCGGCGTCAGCAGATAGTTCTTGTTGACGTGGATTTCGTGGAAGATGTCTGGCGTGAGCTGATTGGCGAGGCCGAGCGCGTCCACTGCGTGATAGAGCTTCGAGTGCGGAATGAAGTCGTCGCGGAACGCAACGGGCACGCGCTTGAACACGACGTCTGGGCCCTGCTTCTTGACCCACGCTTCGAGATACGGGTCGAACTCGTTGCAGTGCGGGCAGCCGTACCACATGAACTCGATGACTTCGATCTTGCCGGCAGGCGCTTCGACGGGCTGCGGCGTGGACAGCACGGTGTAGTCCTTGCCGGCGACGGGCGCGGCGGGCGCCGCTTGTACCGCGCTCGCGACGAGACCGATCGAGAGGAAAAGAATGCTGAGCAGTTTTTTCATGTCTTGTGAACCCAATCAGGGAAAGTAACGGTGGCCGGCTTGTTGCGCGCCGCGACCGCTACGGTTTCGACGGCAGGCTGCCGCACCTGAGACTTGCGCCGCGCGCTGAAGGTTCAGCGGCGGCGCATGACAATGCATTACCGAATGTGAATCACTGCTTGGTGAAGCGGATCACGGCCGTATCGACGCCCGCATCCGAAAGACGCTGACGCGTGGTGTTCATGTCCTCGAACTTCGAGAACGGGCCGATACGCACGCGATAGTACGTCACACCGCCCGCATCGCGCTGCGTGACCTTCGATTCGAAGCCCTGGAACGCGAGGCGCGCGCGCTGCTGTTCGGCGTCGGCGGACGTCTTGTAGGCGCCGACCTGCAGCAGATAGCCGGTGTTCGCGTCGTTGGCGGCGGGCGGCGCGGCGTTGGCGTTCGGCGTCGAGGTGGCCTTGGGCGGCTGCGTCGGCGCGTTGTTGGCTGTCGTGGTGGGCGCGCTGGTCGGGTTCGGCGCCTTCTTCGGCGGAATGGCTGCCGTGGTCGTGCCGTTGTCCTGCGCGGGCTTCGGTGCGACGGCGACGCCGTTGTTCGACGGCGGCACTTCGACGATCTGCGGCTCTTCGAGCATGCCCGACGTCTGCGTCTGGTTCGTGGTCTGGCCTGGCGCCGTGTTGGGCGGCGCGGGTTGCGCGGCTTGCGGCACCGGCTGGCCGGGCGTCTTGCCTTGCAGCGGACGGTTCGGGTCGTATTGCGGCTGGCTTGCGCCGCTATCGGACGCAGCGGGCGGCGCGACCTTCGCGACGAACGGCGTAGGCGCGCGCGTGATGTAAAGCGCCACCACCACCGCGATGGCCAGGCCGACGATCAGGCCCAGCACGATACCGAGAAAAGTGCCCCCGGTTTGTTTTGACTGCTTTGTAGTGCGGCGTGGTTTTGCCATCGTCTAATTCACCTGCAAAAGGAAATCTGGAATGACCGTCGATTATAACGACGGTCATCTTTGTATCGTCCCAATTAAGTTCAATTGAACCGCGCGGAGATTACATTTTTGCGGGTGCCGACACACCGATCACAGCGAGGCCGTTCGCCAGCACCTGGCGCGTCGCTGCGAGCAGCGCGATGCGCGCATTGCGCGGCGCTTCGTCGTCGACCAGAACGCGTTCGGCATTGTAGAACGAGTGAAATTCGCCTGCGAGGTCGCGCAGATAGAACGCGACGGCATGCGGCGCGAGCTCGTCGGCGGCGTGCGTGAGCATGTCGGGGTATTCGGCTAGCTTCTGCAGCAGCGCCATCGCGCGCTCGCTGTCGAGCGGCGACAGATCGACGGACGGCAGCACCGCTTCATCGGCGCCGTAGCGCGACTTCCATTCGTTGATCACCGAGCAGATGCGCGCGTGCGCATACTGCACGTAGTACACCGGGTTCTCGTCGTTCTGCTTGAGCGCGAGATCGACGTCGAACACGAACTCCGTGTCGGCCTTGCGCGAGATCAAAAAGAAGCGCACGGCGTCGCGGCCGCGGCGGATCGTTTCTTCGTCGAGCAGATCGGGCGAGGCTTCCTGGCCCGGCAGCGCGCCGCCCGACCATTCGATCAGATCGCGCACCGTCACATAGCTGCCCGCGCGCTTCGAGATTTTCACTTCCTGGCCGTCGCGCATCACGGTGACCATCTTGTGCAGCACGTAGTCGGGATAGCCCTTCGGAATGCCGACGCCAAGACCCTGCAGCCCGGCGCGCACGCGCGCGATCGTGCCGTGGTGGTCCGAGCCCTGGATGTTGATGACCTTCGTGAAGCCGCGCTCCCATTTCGTCTCGTGATACGCGACGTCGGGCACGAAGTACGTGTACGTGCCGTCGGACTTGCGCATCACGCGGTCCTTGTCGTCGCCGTCGTCGGTGGTGCGCAGCCACAGCGCGCCTTCCTGCTCGTAAGTCTTGCCGGCCGCGATCAGTTCGTTCACGGTCTTCTCGACGCGGCCTTCCTTGTACAGCGACGATTCGAGGTAATACTGGTCGAACTTCACGCCGAACGCCTGCAGGTCCATATCCTGCTCATGACGCAGATACGCGACGGCGAAACGGCGGATCGCATCGAGATCTTCGACGTCGCCCGTGCCCTTGACGGGTTCGCCGTCGCTGGCCGAGACGGTCTCGCCGTTCAGATAGTCGCGCGCGATGTCGGCGATGTATTCGCCGTTGTACGCGGCTTCGGGCCAGCCTGCGTCGCCCGGCTTCAGGCCGCGGGCGCGCGCCTGCGTCGAAATGGCGAGATTGCCGATCTGCACGCCAGCGTCGTTGTAGTAGAACTCGCGATGCACGTCGTAGCCTTGCGACGCGAGCACGTTCGACGTCGCATCGCCGAGCGCGGCCTGGCGGCCGTGGCCGACGTGCAGCGGGCCGGTCGGATTGGCCGAGACGAACTCGACCAGCACGTGCTTGCCTGCGTCGCGCTGCGAGCGGCCGAAGGTTTCGCGCTGCTCGAACACGGCGGCGATCACGGCCTGCTTGGAAGCCGCCGACAGACGCAGGTTGATGAAGCCCGGCCCCGCCACTTCGGCGCTCTCGACGAGGCCTTTGGCGAGCGGATGCGCGAGCAGCGCATCGACGATCTGCTGCGCGAGCTGGCGCGGGTTCGCACGCAGCGGCTTGGCCAGCTGCATCGCGACGTTGCACGCGATGTCGCCGTGCGCGGCAACCTTCGGCCGTTCGAGCGTGATGGCGGGCGCGATGAACGCGGCTTCGGATTCACCTTGCGTCGCCTGGGCGACCTGCTTGACCACGTCGGTCAACAGGGTTTCGAGAGTGTGTTTGTGTGCAGGCAGCATGCTTGTTGCGAGTCCAGTGAGGCAGTCCGATGAAGCGGGGCAGCGCCGCGAACGGCGTGATGCAAGGCCGTCGACGGCGTGGAAAACGCTTGAGCGCCCGATACGCGGCGCTCGCGTGACGCTGCGGCGGCGCGGCAAGGCGGCTAACGTTTCGTGGCGCGGGCCGTGGCGACAGTCTGCAACACGCGCAGCCGCGACGCAGCGCAGCGTGCCCGGCCGCACGGCAGCGAGCTTTTTCCGTCAATGTCGGATTTTAGCAGGTGCTAATATGTCCAATGAGATGCCCAGCAAGGGCCGTGGCCGCCAGCCTGCCGTCGACTGACAGGCTGGCGCGCCAACGGAACCCGTGCGGCTGGCTGTTGCGATGTCGCGAGTATCCAGCGGCTGGCCGCGCGAGAAGCCAACATAACGAAAAGGGAACCGTCATCATGTTGATTACTTTCAAATGCCGCTCCGCCCCCGATGTGGTGATGCTGGAGAATCTCGCCCAATATTTGCTGGGTATCATCGGCAAGCGGCTCGGCGCACGCGGCGTGATCAATCACGACGAACTGGGCGTGGTGATCTCGAAGCTCGAAGCGGCGATCGTTACCGACAAGCAGGAGCGCGCCGAGCATGAAGGCCACTTCCACGAAGGGGAAGAGGGCCACGAGCACCACGAGCTTCCGATTGGTCTCGCGCAACGGGCGTATCCGTTCCTCGACATGCTGCGCGCGGCGCAGAAGGAAAATACGGATATCGTCTGGGGCCTCTGAACGCTGAAGCGAGCCGCCAGCATGCGTTGAGCGGCGCCCGGTTCAGGCGCCTCCGTCGGGTTTGATGGCCGCCGCTTTCGTGGTGGTGGCACGGACCGCGCATCGCGTTCGATCAGGCCAGCGTATTGCGCCCAGAAGCAAAAAAGCCCGTCGAATGACGGGCTTTTGCCTTTGCAGCGCCGCGAGCCTACTGACTCGCGCCTTGCGGCGCAGTCGTGGGAGCGGATGCGCCGTTCTTCTTCTTTTTCGGCTTTTTCACGTGCTTGACGGTGGGCGGGGAGTACGAGCTCACCGAGCTCGAGCCGCCCGGCGCCTGAGGCTGGGCCTCGGTGATCGGTGCAATGGCGGCAAGCGATAACGCGGTCAACATCAGCGTCAGCTTCTTCATACGATTTTTCTCCGTTGACGGTTGCAAGTCGTTGAGCCGACGCGTTTTTTCGGTCGCGTCTGGCGGGTCGGCAAGTAATGCCCGCTCAGTCTACAAAGCCGAAAATATTCGCTGTGCTTTCAACTGAAAATATTCAGCCTACGGCCAGCGATATAGTCCTGCCGCCCGGCGTCTGCTGTCTTACAGCAACGGCGCGAGCGCGCGTTGGGCATCCGCCTTCGACAGCGACATGCGTTGCGCGTAGTCCTCCAGCTGATCCTGGCCGATCTTGCCCACCGAGAAATACGTGCTGTCGGGATGCGCGAGGTAGAAGCCGGAGACGCTCGCAGCGGGCAGCATCGCGAGGGATTCGGTGACGCTCATGCCGATCTCGCCCGCTTGCAGGACGTCGAACATGTCGCGCTTGACGAGGTGATCCGGGCACGCCGGATAGCCCGGCGCGGGACGGATGCCGCGATACTTCTCGCCGATCAGTTCTTCGTTCGACAGGGTTTCGCTGTTCGCATAGCCCCACAGGTCACGGCGCACGCGCGCGTGCATTGCTTCGGCGAAGGCTTCAGCGAAGCGGTCGGCGAGCGCCTTCAGCATGATCGCGCTGTAATCGTCGTGATCCTGCTCGAACTGCTTTTCCTTCACGTCGACGCCGAGGCCGGCCGTGACCGCGAACATGCCGATGTAGTCGGCGACGCCCGAATCCTTCGGCGCGATGAAGTCGGCAAGCGAGCGGTTCGGACGCATCACGCCGTCCACCACGGGGCGCACGCTTTGCTGACGCACGTTGCGCCACGTCAGCGCGACTTCGGTGCGCGACTCGTCCGTGTAGATTTCGATGTCGTCGTCGTTGACCGTGTTGGCGGGCAACAGCGCGATCACGCCGTTCGCCGTCAGCCAGCGGCCCTGGATCAGACGCGCGAGCATCGACTTCGCATCCGAGAACACGCGCCGCGCCGATTCGCCGACGATCTCGTCGTTCAGAATCGCGGGATACGGACCTGCGAGATCCCACGTCTGGAAGAACGGGCCCCAGTCGATATAGTTCGCGAGTTCGCTCAGATCGAAGTTCTTGAACACGCGCCGGCCGATGAACTTCGGCTTCACCGGCTGATAGGCGCTCCAGTCGAGCTTCGCCTTGTTCGCGCGCGCTTCGGCGATCGTGACGAGAGGCAGCGCCTTCTTGTTCGCGTGCTGATCGCGGATGCGGTCGTAGTCGGACTTCAGTTCGTCGAGATACTTTGTCGCGCCTTCGTCGGACAAGAGGTTCGATGCAACCGACACCGAGCGCGACGCATCCGGCACGTAGACGACAGGGCCTTCGTAATGCGGCGCGATCTTCACGGCAGTATGCACACGCGAAGTCGTCGCGCCGCCGATCAGCAGCGGAATCTTCTTCACGCGGAAGTAGTCGTCGCGCTGCATTTCCGAGGCAACGTACGCCATTTCTTCAAGTGACGGCGTGATCAGCCCCGACAGCCCGATGATGTCCGCACCTTCGACTTTCGCCTTCGCGAGAATCTCGTTGCACGGGACCATCACGCCCATGTTGACCACTTCGAAGTTATTGCACTGAAGCACCACGGAGACAATGTTCTTGCCGATATCGTGTACGTCGCCCTTCACGGTCGCGATGACGATCTTGCCCTTCGCGCGCACGTCGCCGCCCGCTTCGGCAAGCTGGCGCTTCTCTTCTTCGATGAACGGAATCAGGTGAGCGACGGCCTGTTTCATCACGCGCGCCGACTTCACGACTTGCGGCAGGAACATCTTGCCCTGGCCGAACAGATCGCCGACGACGTTCATGCCGTCCATCAACGGCCCTTCGATCACGTTGATCGGGCGGCCGCCGCCGTCCATGATCTTGGCGCGCGCCTCTTCCGTGTCTTCAACGATGAAGTTCGTGATGCCAAGCACGAGCGCATGCGCGAGACGCTTCTCGACAGGCTGATTGCGCCATTCGAGGTTCTCTTCTTTCTTCGCTGCGCCCGTCTTGAACTTGTCGGCGCTTTCGAGCAGACGGTCGGTGCCGTCGTCGCGGCGATTCAGCACGACGTCTTCGACGCGCTCGCGCAGATCGGCGTCGAGGTCCGCGTACACGCCCAACTGGCCCGCGTTGACGATGCCCATGTCCATGCCCGCCTGAATCGCGTGGTAGAGGAACACGGTGTGAATCGCTTCGCGCACCGGGTCATTGCCGCGGAACGAGAACGACACGTTCGACACGCCGCCGCTCACCTTCGCATACGGCAGGTTCTGCTTGATCCAGCGCGTTGCATTGATGAAGTCGACGGCGTAGTTGTTGTGCTCTTCGATACCCGTCGCGATCGCGAAGATGTTCGGGTCGAAGATGATGTCTTCGGGCGGGAAGCCGACTTCATTGACGAGAATGTCGTACGAGCGCTTGCAGATTTCCGTCTTGCGCTTGAACGTGTCGGCCTGGCCTTGCTCATCGAACGCCATCACGACGGCAGCCGCGCCGTAGCGGCGAATCAGGTTCGCGTGATGGCGGAAGCTTTCTTCGCCTTCCTTCAGCGAGATCGAGTTGACGATCGCCTTGCCTTGCACGCACTTCAGACCCGCTTCGATCACTTCCCACTTCGACGAGTCGATCATGATCGGCACACGCGCGATGTCCGGCTCCGACGCGATCAGATTCATGAAGCGCACCATCGCCGCTTTCGAATCGAGCATCGCTTCGTCCATGTTGACGTCGATGACCTGCGCGCCGTTCTCGACCTGCTGGCGCGCGACGGCCAGCGCTTCGTCGAACTGGCCGTTCAGAATCATCCGCGCGAATGCCTTCGAGCCCGTCACGTTGGTGCGTTCGCCAACGTTGATGAAGAGCGTCCCCGAAGTGACGTTGAACGGCTCCAGGCCGGAAAGGCGCATCGTGTGATCGGTCATGGTTCGTGTGCGTGTTTCGTCAGTGCGTCAATGCTTCGGTGTGAACGTGCTGTAAAGCGTGCTTTGGATACTTCACGCGGCGTCGCGATACTGGCTCGGCCACTTGCGCGGCTTCACGTCGTTCAGTGCTTTCGCAATTGCTGCGATGTGCTCCGGCGTCGTGCCGCAGCAGCCGCCCGCGATGTTCACGAGGCCCGCTTGCGCGAACTCCTTCAGGAGGCCCGAGGTATCGGCGGGCAGTTCGTCGAAGCCCGTATCGCTCATCGGATTCGGCAGACCGGCGTTGGGATAGCACGACACATACGTGTCACACAGCTTCGCCAGCTCCGCGATGTACGGGCGCATCAGCGCCGCGCCGAGCGCGCAGTTCAGGCCGAACGTCAGCGGCTTTGCATGACGCAGCGAGTTCCAGAAAGCCTCGACCGTCTGTCCCGACAGAATGCGTCCCGATGCGTCCGTCACCGTGCCCGAAATCATGATGGGCAGGCGCTCGCCCGTGTCTTCGAAGAGTTCATCCAGCGCGAACAGCGCGGCCTTCGCATTCAGCGTGTCGAAGATCGTTTCGACGAGGAACAGGTCCGCGCCGCCTTCCAGCAGCGCTTTCGCCTGCTCGTAGTACGCCGTGCGCAGTTCGTCGAACGTGACGTTGCGCGCGCCCGGATCGTTCACGTCGGGCGAAATGCTCGCCGTCTTCGGCGTCGGTCCGATCGCGCCCGCGACGAAGCGCGGCTTGTCGGGAGTCGAGTATTTGTCGCATGCGGCGCGAGCGAGCTTCGCGGACTCGCGGTTCATTTCGACGGCGAGATCTTCCATGCCGTAGTCGGCCTGCGCGACGGTCGTCGCGCCGAACGTGTTCGTCTCGATGATGTCCGCGCCCGCCGCCAGATACTGCTCGTGAATCTCGCTGATGATCTGCGGCTGCGTGATGGACAGCAGTTCGTTGTTGCCCTTGATGTCGCGCGCGTAGTCCTTGAAGCGCTCGCCACGATAGGCGGCTTCGTCGAGCTTGTAGCGCTGGATCATCGTGCCCATCGCGCCGTCCAGAATCAGGATGCGCGATTCGAGCAACGCGGGCAGGGTCGCGCCGCGCGTATACGCGGCACGGGGGCTGGCGGCTGACGGGGCTGACGTGACGGGCTGGTTCATGGTCTGATCGGGCTCGTGCCGGACGGGCCGGCTTTTTTCAGGAAACTCAATATTGTAGCCGCATGGTCGCGGGACTGCCCGCGCATGGCGGACTTGCACGGGGCATGGCGGTTGCCGGCAGGGTACTGCGAAGCGCCATGTCCGGCGCTGCTAGCGAAACGGAGCGCCCCGGCGTTTCGCGCCGCGATATCGACACAAGAGCGACACCCAGCCGCATAAAACGAAAAACCCCGCCCGGCGCGGGGCCGGACGGGGTCGATGAGGACGTGTCGCCAGGAGGATGGCGCCTGTCGATCAGTGGAGAATGACCGGCTGGTTCATCAGGCTGTCGAATTGACCGAGAAACTCGTCAACTTCGTCGAGCGTCGGTTCGTCTTCGATCAGTTTCTGCACGTGTTCGCGAAAACTGGCTGCCATCGCACCGTCGATGTAAATCTCGCGCTGCGTGTTCTTGTCGACGATCTCATACCCGCCGGATAGCATCGAGAGATGGCCGTCTTGCGGCGGGAACTCGACGACACAGTAGTTGGGGCTGTTGTAGATCATTTGCATGGCGACACTCCTTATTTCCGATGGCTCCGGGCCAGTGTTGCACCGTAGATGGAGCCCTTGGTTTGGAATTCAAGGGGTGGGTCCGGCCTGACGCTTTGAATTCTCCGGACCTATCGGTTAGACCCGTTTTTGCAAAAACGATTCCAGCAAAGCGGCGAAACGTTGCGACTGTTCGATCGGCGCGAGGTGAGCTGCGTCCAGCAACTCGAACTGCGCGTTCCGGATGGCATTCGCAATTTCATGTGTAGCAGCAGGTGGCGTGCCTGCGTCGTGGCGTCCAGCCACAGTGAGAGTAGGAAGATCAATCTCGCTCAGTCTACTGCGCGCATCGAAATCGCGCAGCGCAATGCACGCTTGTGCGTAACCTTCAGACGAAGTGTTCTCGAATACCTCCCGAATCGGTTCGACCACCTCCGGATGCGCGGCGCGAAAACCCGCCGTCAGCCAGCGTTCCATCGTTGCCCCGGCCAGCGCCGCGACGCCTTCGTTGCGCGCCTTCGCCGCGCGCTGCTCCCATACGGCACGGCCGTCCGAAGGCGTGGCGGCGTGCGTGTCGGCGAGCGTCAATGTTTCGATGCGTGCCGGGTTATCCAGCGCGAACTGTTGCGCAATCATCCCGCCCATCGACATACCGACAATATGCGTTTTCTCAACGCCAAGCGCATCTAGCAGCATGTGTAGATCCTGCGACAAATCTGCAACACGGAACGGCTTGTCTGATACGGCCGTTTGACCGTGCCCGCGCACGTCGTAGCGCAAGACTGTGTAGTCGTCACGAAAATAGCCGGCGAGCTGATCCCAGATCGACAGATCACCGCCAAGCTGATGAATGAACGTGAGCCATGGGCCACCGCCCTCATTGCTCAGGACGTAGCGCGTATCGATGCCATTCACATTGATTTGCATGCGGACTCCATAAGTGATGTCGCAATGAAAGAACGAACGGATCGACAGTTCATCGGATTCGCATGAACCGCCGGCGCGCATCAGCGCGCATCGTCGTGCGATTCATTCAAACGACGGAAGTTTCGGATGCGCAGTGTGTGTAGTCCCGGTTTCAAAGTGTCCTCCATAGCGAAGGACCAGTTTGTGTCAGGGCTTTTCCGGCCCGGCGCCTGGATCGGTGACGGACGGTTGGGAAGGGGCTGGTGACGTGTCATCGGATGAAGCGGCGTTGCTGCCGTTCGCATCCGGCGGCGCGATCTTGCCGCGCCAGACAAGTTCGATCTGCGTGCCGTTCGGCTCGGTTTGCACGAGACGCGCAGGCAGCCAGCCGAGCGACGGCGCCAGCCACACGTCGATGCGCCGCCGGTCGCCTTCGCGGCGCGGCAGGCGCATGAAATGGCGTGCATCGATGATGCCCTGATCGGTGCGCACGCCTTCATCGCCTATCGTCTCGATCGGCCATATTTCGCCGCTGTCGTTGTCGGTGACGAAGAACTGGCGCGTCACGCCTGGCTGATATGCGTCGGGGTCGCCGCGCACCAGGCTGGCGAGCTGCATCACCATGCTGAAGCGGTCTTGCGCGCCATCCTGCAGCGGCAGCGTATTCGGCGTACGTGTAAAGCCGATCTGCTTCGTGTCGCGATGGAAGGTGGTGATGTCCTCGCCGCGTCGGCCGCGTTTTTCGATGTACTGATCAGGCGCGAGGCCGAACGCATCGACATGCCCGTGGCTCGAATAGCTGAACGTGCCGATGAACGGCAAGGGCACCGAAACGATCATGTCGTACGAGCGGCCATCGCTGGACCAGTGGATCGTGCCTGGCTGATTGCGCACGCCGTTGTAGAACGTGTCGTATTGCAACTCGCCCGAAGGGGGCACCGAGAATTTCGCGCCGGGCGCAGCAAGCGGCGCGTTGCCTTGACCGGCAACATTGGCGCTGGAATTGGCGGCTCCCGTTGCGGACGACGCAACGCCCGGCGCTGAAGCGGCCGCTGAAGCGTCCGCAGGCGCGCTTGCGGCTTCAGTTGCGGGCGCTGTTTGAAGCGGTTTCTGACCTGGCTGCGTGGCCGTCAGCACATGTTCACGCGGCGCTCGCGGGACGCGTTTCGGGGCCGCAGGCAGCGCCTTCGCGGGTGGCGGCGAACCGGCCGCCTGCGTTTCGATACGCTCGGGCTTGAGCAGCGTGACCTGCACGGGAACATGCTCGGGCGACACAGGTTTGAAGGTATCGTGATGCCGCTCGAACCATTGCGCCGCGATGAAGTGCGCGCCGACGACAGCCAGCAGCACGCCCGCCCAACGCAAGCGCGACGAGCGGCGCTGCGCGGCGGCGAGGCGAGCCGGCGTGACGGAACGGAGAGCGGCTGGAGATGACATCGGAAGAAGCAATTTCCTGAAGGCGGGACGCAAGGCTATGAACGTTTGAACACGATTCGACTGCGCACCGCTGTCACACGTTCCTCACGCTCATCGCGGCGTCGGACTATACCCGAGTTCATACGACAGCTTCTGCGCGCATTCGCGCAGCGCCGTGTCGACTTCGCCGCCCCACGCGATATCGAACGCGCCCTCGTGTCCCAATGCGATCAATCCGAGCGCGAGATCGCCATTCGAATCGAACACGGGTGTGCAGAACGCGTGAATGGTCGGCAGCAACATGCCTTCGACGCGCGCCGAGCCATGCGCGCGCACGTCCTCGAGCACGCGCTCGACATCTTCCGGCGTGCGCGGACTGTTGGCGGCGGCCCAACGCTTCGTATCGGCGAGTTCGCGCGCGATCATCGCGGCCGTCTTGCTGCGCGGCAGATACGCGGCGAACAGCAGACCCGTCGCCGAACTGAGCATCGGCATCACGTCGCCGAGTTTCAGCGATGCCTTCGCGGGATAGCTCGATTCCATCCAATGCACGACAGTTGGCCCCTGATTGCCCCACACGGCGATGCCGACCGTCAGATCGAGCCGGTCGCGCAATTCGGCGAGCGCGATACGCGCGAGCTTCACGCCATCGACGCGCGCGAGCCGCGCCAGCCCTAGCTGCAACGCAAAGCCGCCAAGCTCGTAGCGGCCCGTCAACGGGTCCTGCGCGACGACGCCCAGACGCTGAAAACTCACCAGATAGCGGTGCGCTTTCGCCGGGCTCATGCCCGCGCGCTGCGCGAGATCGCGCAGCATCATCGCGCGCGGTTCATGCGTGAGCACGTCGAGCAGACGGAACCCGACTTCGATCGACTGGATACCCGAACGCAGTTTCTCCTCGCCACCGTCGTGCTCGTCAGCGGCATCATCGTCGGCTGGATCGAGCGGTTCGGCGGATTCCGTATCCTTGCGGATCGAACTGGAGCGGGCGGTCGGAGGCATAGGCAGTGGTTGAACGGTGAGCGTAAAAGCGGCGAAAAACGGCGCGGACGTTGCAATGGCTATCGCCTGCTTGAAGCGTCCGTTTTGGCTGCGCCGATTCACCATCGTAGAATAGATTCCTCTTATCGTCATCCACATGCCTTTTCCGCCATGAAACTTGCCTCGCTGAAGGACGGCACGCGCGACGGTCAACTGATCGTCGTTTCTCGTGACCTGCATACGGCCGCCGTCGCCGACGCCATCGCGCCGACGATGCAGCGCGTCCTCGACGACTGGATTTTCTACGCGCCGCAACTGCGCGATCTGTACGACGAGCTGAATCAGGGCCGCGCGCGCAACACGTTTTCGTTCGATGCGAAGGAATGCATGGCGCCGTTGCCGCGCGCGTTCCAGTGGGCCGACGGCTCCGCGTACGTGAACCACGTCGAACTGGTGCGCCGCGCGCGCGGCGCCGAAATGCCACCTGAGTTCTGGACCGATCCGTTGATGTACCAGGGCGGCAGCGACGACTTCATCGGCGCGAAGGACGACATCGTGTGCGGGTCCGAATCGTTTGGCATCGACTTCGAGGCGGAAGTCGCCGTCATCACGGGCGATGTGCCGATGGGCGTGAAACCCGAGCAGGCGCTGAAGAGCATTCGCCTCGTCACGCTCGTCAACGACGTGTCGTTGCGTAACCTGATTCCCGCCGAACTCGCGAAAGGTTTCGGCTTTTTCCAGAGCAAGCCCGCGACGTCTTTCGCGCCCGTTGCCGTCACGCTCGACGAACTCGGCGACGCGTGGCGCGAAGGCCGCGTGCATCGTCCGATGATCGTGCATTGGAATAGCAAGAAGGTCGGCCAGCCGGATGCGGGCACCGACATGGTGTTCCACTTCGGCCAGCTGATCGCGCATGCGGCGAAGACGCGCAACCTGCGCGCAGGGGCGATTGTGGGTTCGGGCACGGTGTCAAACAAGGATGCGAAACGCGGCTACTGCTGTATCGCCGAGAAACGCTGCCTCGAAACGATCGAGCACGGCAGCGCACAGACGGAATTCATGAAGTTCGGCGATACCGTGAAGATCGAAATGTTCGACGAAGCGGGCAAGTCGATTTTCGGTTCGATCGATCAGGCCGTCGCGCCGCTCGAAGGCGGGCTTTGATTGTGTAGTCGGCGCGAGGCATCGAGCGATCCGAAAGGGTTTCGCCCGATGCCGGCAGCGCCACGCGCGCCGCTACACTGACGCTCGCGCGAGGCCATCGGGTCTCGAACGCTGGACCGCGTGAATAGCAACACACAGCAACACGCGCGCGGACAGCAACACGCAACACGCAGCATCGCAGAACGCACAAAAACCAAAGGAGACAACGCATGCCGCGATACGGGACGTTTGCATCTTCAACTTTGCGCAACTGCGCTCGCAAGTTCACTTTCAAGCGGCGCACGACGCTCGCCGCCACGCTCTCCCTTTTACCCGGACTTGCGCTCGCGCAGGTGAAAATTGGCCTCGTTCTATCGCTGACGGGACCGGCTGCATCGCTCGGCATTCCCGCGCGCGATACGGCGACGCTCTTCCCCAAAGAGATCGCCGGGCAGAAAGTCGAATACATCGTGCTCGACGATGCGTCCGATACGACGCAAGCCGTGCAGGACACCAAAAAGCTGATCTCCGAAAATCACGTCGACGCGATCATCGGCTCTTCGATCACCCCGAACTCGCTGGCGATGATCGACGTGGTCGCCGAAGGTGAAACGCCGGCAATTTCACTGGCGTCGTCGGCCAAGATCATTGAGCCTGTCGATGCAAAGCGGCATTGGATGTTCAAGACGCCGCAAACGGACGCGATGATGGCATCCGCGATCACCGAGCACGCGAGCCAGCACGGCGTGAAGACCATCGCGTACATCGGCCAGGCGGATGCGCTCGGCGAAACGTTTTACGCGGAGGTCGCGAAGTTCGCGCAGATTCACAAAATCAACGTGGTGGCCAACGAGCGTTTCAATCGCACCGATCCGAGCGTCACCGGCCAGATTTTGAAGATCATGGCGGCGAATCCCGATGCCGTCGTCGTGGGCGCAGCGGGCACGCCCGCCGCGCTGCCGCCGAAGACGCTGATCGGACGCGGCTACAAGGGCAAGATCTATCACAACCACGGCGTCGGCAATAACGACTTCCTGCGCGTGTGCGGCGCGGACTGCAACGGCACCTTCCTGCCCGCGAGCCCGGTGCTGGTCGCCTCGCAACTGCCCACGGACTACGCTGCGAAGCGTCTCGCGCTCGACTACATCGCGCGCTTCGAAAAGCTGCGCGGACCGGGCAGCGTGTCGGCGTTCGGCTCGTATGCATGGGACGCGAGCATGCTGCTGAACAGCGCGATTCCCGTTGCGCTGAAAACAGCCGCGCCCGGCACGGTCGAGTTTCGCCGCGCGCTGCGCGATGCGCTCGAAGCAACGAAAGGACTCGCCGATACCAACGGCGTCGTCAACATGAGCGCGACCGATCACCTCGGCCTCGATCAGCGCGCGCGCGTGATGGTCGAGATCAGCAACGGCAAGTGGGTGTATCAGCCGCGTTAGGCTAAGTGATTCGCGTGGCGCAGCGTCGGCTCCGTTACGCGCATGATGTGGGTATCGACGCCGACGCGTCGCTCTTAGGGATGTGTGCCATGTCTCACGAATCGGAATCGCAAACGGTCGAACCCGCGTTTTACGCGCACTACAGGTCGCTGCGCGTGCGGCGTCATGCGCACGGCATCCTTGAAATCGTCATGAGCGGCGAAGGCGCGAACCGCAGCGCGCTCGCCACCGCCGATGCAAACATGCATCGCGAGCTGGCCGACATCTGGCGCGATGTCGACCGCGACCCGGAGACACGCGTCGCGGTGATCCGCGGCGAGGGCAAGGGCTTTTCGGCGGGCGGCGATCTCGGTCTCGTCGAAGAGATGGCGAACGACTTCGACGTGCGCACGCGCGTATGGCGCGAGGCACGCGATCTCGTCTACAACGTGATCAACTGCAGCAAGCCGATCGTCTCGGCGATGCACGGACCGGCCGTGGGCGCGGGACTCGTCGCGGGACTGCTCGCGGATATTTCGATTGCGACGAAGTCGGCGCGCATCATCGACGGTCATACGCGCCTCGGCGTCGCGGCGGGCGACCACGCGGCAATCGTTTGGCCGCTGTTGTGCGGGATGGCGAAGGCGAAGTACTACCTGATGTTGTGCGAGCCGGTGAGCGGCGAAGAGGCGGAGCGCATCGGTCTTGTGTCGCTGGCCGTCGACGACAACGATCTGCTGCCGAAGACTTTCGAAGTCGCGCGCAAGCTCGCGCAAGGTTCGCAGACGGCGATCCGCTGGACCAAGTACGCGTTGAACAACTGGTTGCGCTCGGCGGGGCCGACCTTCGATACGTCGCTGGCACTCGAATTCATGGGTTTCGCGGGCCCCGACGTGAAGGAAGGCGTGGCGTCGCTGCGCGAGCGGCGCGCGCCGGATTTCCCGGGCAAGGAGCCGTTCTAGCGGAACGCGCCTCCTTGCGTCGGGCGGACGCAAAACCGTCATGACGACAGGCGCACGATAAACGCGTCCGCAAACGCGGCTCAACGCGAAAAATTCACGCGGTATGATCGAGCCGCGAATGTCGAACGTCGCTTCGAACGCCGGATCGAAGGACAATAAGCGAACCACAATAAGCGAACGGCAACAGGCGCCACAGGCCCAGAACCGAACACAGGAGCTCAGCAATGACCGACCACCCCGGCTCGACGCCACCTTTCCCCGGATTTCCAGGTTTTCCGCCCGCCGAAATGCTCGACCGCATGTGGGGCATGATGCGCCTCACGCCGTTCGGCGCGGCATTCCCGGGCACAAGTCCGGCTTCGGCGCAGGGTTTCGTGCCGTCGCTGTCGATGATGTCCGACATGATGGCGCCGCTCACGAACGTCGAGGAGCTCGACAAGCGCATCACCGACATGCGCGCCGTCGAGCAATGGCTCAAGCTGAATCTGAACATGCTGCAGTCGGCAATTCAGGCGCTCGAAGTGCAGCGCGCGACGCTCTCGACGTTGCGCGCGTTCGGCGCGTTCGCGCAGCAATCGATGACGCAGCCCGCGCCTGAAGCGCCGCCGAGGCACGAGCGGCAGCCCGCTGCGAGCGCGCCGGAAGCGGGTGAAGCAGGCGAGTCGGCGGGCTCGCCCGCGTTCGACGCGTCCGGCTGGTGGAATCTGCTGCAGGCGCAGTTCAACCAGATCGCGCAGTTCGCGATGGCGCAGCCACCGGCCACGACAGCGACGGGCGCATCGGAAGCAGGCGCGGGGATCGAACCGAGCGATCTCGAACCCGACGACGCACCCGAGCCCGACGCGCAAGGCACGGCGCAGGCGAAATCCGACGACGCGCCGCGTCCAGCCGCGAAGCGCGCGGCCGGCACGAAACGGGCAGGCACATCGTCTGCGAAGAAGACCTCGTCGACGTCCGAATGAACGCCTGATTTTTGCGATGAAGCGGGCGCGCGTGGCCGAAACGGCCAGCGCGCCTCGAACTGCGACGGAATGTAGCCGCGCTAGCACATTCCTTTGACACCGTGCGGTCAACGAGCGCTCACGTTGTTTTACGTCAATGCAAAAGCGGGTTTCGACGGTCCGAAAATGGGGCGTGTAAGGGCCGCATGCTATTATTGTGTAAGCTTTTTCTGGCCCGCGGACGCGTGCGAAGATCGCCAGATTCGCCGTTTTATCCGGTGCCATGCGGTGCCGGTTCGTCCGCTGCGGACCCAAATGCCGTCGTTCGGCGGCAGGCTGGCACGACCCCAGGCAAAGGTTCTCCCTCACCCACGGTTGGCCGCGCACGCGAGGCACGAAAATCGCGTACGTATCACGAGCCGCAGTATGTCTTTTGCCAAACACTTGCATCTTGGCAACCGATTACCGCGTAAAATTGAATGCTGCGCTGACGACGGGGAAAGCCTCCGAAAGTTCCCGTTCGTCGGCCGCAAATGTAGCAACAGATAACAGACGTCGCCTTGCGCAGAACAGGGGTGGGATCATGAACACCATGCTTTATCCGGAACTTTATAAATCGCTCGAGTCCGTTCGATGGGATATGGAGAAGGACATTCCCTGGGACAAATTCGACGCGTCGCTGCTCACCGATGAGCAGGCGGCGACCATCAAGATGAACGCGATTACCGAATGGTCGGCGCTGCCCGCCACGGAAATGTTCCTGCGTGATAACCACCATGACAGCGACTTCTCGGCATTCATGAGCGTGTGGTTTTTCGAAGAGCAGAAGCATTCGCTGGTGCTGATGGAATATCTGCGCCGCTTCAAGCCGGAGATGTGCCCGACGGAAGAAGAACTGCACGCGGTGCGCTTCGAATTCGATCCGGCGCCGCCGCTCGAAACGCTGATGCTGCACTTCTGCGGCGAAATCCGCCTGAATCACTGGTATCGCCGCGCGGCTGAATGGCACACCGAGCCCGTCATCAAGGCGATCTACGAAACCATTTCGCGCGACGAAGCACGTCACGGTGGCGCGTATCTGCGCTACATGAAGAAGGCGCTGACGAACTTCGGCGACGGCGCACGCGCTGCGTTCGCAAAGATCGGTGTGCTGATGGCATCCGCGCGCCGCACGGAAAAGCCGCTGCACCCCACTAATCTGCACGTGAACCAGTCGCTGTTCCCGCGCGACACCGTTCAATCGCGCCTGCCCGATCCGGAGTGGCTCGAGCGCTGGCTCGACGAGCAGATCCGTTTCGACGACGGCTGGGAAAAGAAGGTGGTCGAACGCATTCTGCATAACCTGTCCATTCTGTTCGAGCGCTCGTTCACGACGGCTCAGGAACTGAACCGCTATCGCAAGGAAGTCGTGACGCGTCTGCAGGCTGATCAGCAGACTGCGCAACAACCGGCCTGATAAGGGCCGCGCGCCCGCCGGGTGAACCGCCCGGCGCGTCGCACAGACATGCAACACATGCAACGGCCCGGCAGGTGAGAACCGCCGGGCCGTTTTCTTTTTTACCTTGTTGCGGGCGTGCATCTTCTATCATCGGTGCCACGCCTCGCCTCTCAAACCCGCTCAACGATTGCTCTCATGGCCGCTACCTTCGAACGCAAGCTCACGACCCGCGACGCTCTCGCTCAACTTCGCCCGTCGCTGACGGGCCCCGTGGTGTTCACGAACGGCGTCTTCGATATCCTGCATCGCGGGCACGTCACGTACCTCGCGGACGCGAAGGCACTGGGCGCGACGCTGATCGTCGGCGTGAATAGCGACGCGTCGGTGCGCATGCTCGGCAAAGGCGACGACCGGCCGATCAACAACGAAGCCGACCGGATGGCGCTGCTGGCTGCGCTGGAGAGCGTCGACTGGGTGGTGTGCTTCGGGGAGCAGACGCCCGTGGCGCTGATCGACGCACTGCGTCCGGATGTGCTCGTGAAGGGCGGCGACTACGACATGGACAAGTTGCCGGAATCCGCGCTTGTGCGCGGCTGGGGTGGCAAGGCGCTGGCGATTCCGTTCGAGCACGACCGCTCGACGACGGCGCTTTTGAAGAAGGTGCGCGCTCAGGACTGAGCACAATGTGACGCGGGTTTCGCGCCCGCGTCGTAGAACGCTTCCGAGTTACTGCCGCAGCGCCGAAGCCGCGATCGGCGCAACGGGCGCCGGACCGCCAACCACAGCCAGATCCGCAGCATCGGCGGACGACATTGGCTGCACGCGCAATTGGTCCGGACGGACCTGCCGGTTCAGGTGATTCGGCTCGCGCGGCCCGGCGGCCGGCGACGGTCCGAACAGCCCGCGCATCGTGACGAACGCGAGGATGTTGGCGAGAAAGAGCAGGGCGAGTAGCCAGCGCAGCATCGTTGAAATTCTCCAGCTTGCTTGTTCAGTTGCCCGGCGTTCAGGCCGGGTTGGCGTCCGTCGACGGATTGGCCGATGCCTGCGCGGCGATCAGCGCGAGTCCCGCCAGCACGAGCGAGTCGTGACGCGTGTACGGCACGCCGAGCGCCTGCACCAGTTCGCCCGCGGCGCCGCCGCTCACGACGAGCCGTACGGACACTTTCCATTCGTCCTGCAGATCGCGCCACATCCGCTCGATCAACCCGATCTGCGCCAGCGCGCATCCCGACGACAACGAACGCGGTGTATCCGTCGCGAACCACGCTGCGCGCGCGAGCGGCGCGCTTTGGCCCGTCGCACCGGCGGATTCGCTGTCGAGCAGTCCACGCGCGGCCGTGGCGTCGAGCGTCGGCAGTTGCGCCGTGTGCTCGCCGAGCGAGCGCATCATCAGCGACCAGCCCGGCGCGATCAATCCGCCGACGAACACGCCGTCGGTGTTCAATGCTTCGAGCGTCGTCGCCGTGCCGAAAGTCGCAATCAGCAGCGGCTCGCCCGGAAATGCGGCGCGCGCGCCGATCATACCGGCCCAGCGGTCGCTCCCAAGCTGCGTCGGCGTCGTGTACGCGTTAGTGACGCCACATTGCTGCGCGGCCGAACGGATCGTCGTGCGCGCGAGGCCAGGCCAGTACCGGTCGATAAACGCGTCGATACGGCGCGCCGCCGCTTCCCCGGCAACATTCGATAACCATGCCGACCCGGGCGCTGGCAACGTCGACCAGTCAGGCTCGTGCCGAGATTGCAGCGGATCACCAGTACCTTTTACCAGTTGGCCACCGTGCGAAAATGCACCTGCGTGCGTCTGTGTACCATCCGCGTGAACCAGCGCCCATTTGACGCGGCTATTACCCGCATCGATCAGCAGATACGGCGCGCTCATGCAGCGCCGCTTTCGTCGTCCGCGAGACGCAGCGACACGTCTCCCGTCGCGATGGCTTGCTGGCCGGACGGCGTATCGAGCAGCAGTTGCCCGAGATCGTCGACGCCCGCCGCCACGCCGCGCGCGACTTCCACGCCTTGCTCGAACAGCACGACATCGCGTCCCGCGTATGCATGGCAGCCGTTCCAGCGTTGCCGGAACGGCGCGAAGCCTTCTACGCCGAAGCGCTGCAAGGCAGGTTCGAGCGCGTTCAGCTCTGCGGCGAGGGTGTCAGTGAGATTCGCGTTCGGCAAAGCACGCGACAGCGCCGTTGGCGCCGCGCCGCGCGCCTGCGCAGGCACGCCCGCATTGAGCGCGCCGACCTTCGCGGCGAGTTCCTCGGCGCCCTTCACATTCGTGCCGATGCCGATCACGACAGCGCTCGCGTCCGGCGTGCTCCATGCCGTTTCGATCAGGATGCCGGCGAGCTTGTCGCCTTCGAGCAGCACGTCGTTCGGCCATTTCAGCGCGATCTGGCCGGGACCGGCCACGGGCAGCGAACGCAGGCCGTCGACCAGCGCGACGCCGACCGCGAGGCTCAACCCCGCGAGTCCTTCGAGCGGCCTCGGCAGCACGCAGGCAACCGAGAACAGCAGCGCATTGCCGGGTTCCGCATACCAGGGGCGGCCGCGCCGGCCGCGTCCTGCCGTCTGAAGATAGGCGACGCGTACGATTGGCCGCGCGAGCGCGCCGGGTTCGCGCGGCAGCGCCTTCACACGGGCCATCAGGTCGGCGTTGGTCGAGCCGGTTTCTTCGACGATTTCGATCGGCCAGTCATTGGCGGCCGGGCCGAACAGCGCTACGGCGCGCTGCCGGTCGATTCGCCAGTCGCCCGAAGGGCTGGGGGAGAGTGGAGTATTCATGAAGGGTATTTTAGCCACTGCGCCTGTCGTCGTGATCGATAGATGAGCTGGCCGCGCTTTGTTCACAAGATGCGCGCGGCATGCCGCACGGGCGGGCATCCCACCAGGGCCCAATCTCGAACGCTTCGTTACAATGCCCGTTAATCCGATAACCACATCCAGCGATCCTTGAACTACGACACTCCTCCCGGCCTCGAAGTCGCGGCAGGCAGCCAGGGCAAGATCGTGCGCCTGTCCGGCCAGTGGACGGCGCTCGCGCTCGCGCGCGACCGCCTGCACGGAAAGGCGCTGCCGCGTCTGCGCGAACTGATCGACAGCCGCGCGCACGTCGCGCAATGGGATCTGTCGCGAATCGAGCGGATGGACCACGTGGGCGGCCAGGCGCTGTGGCGCGTGTGGGGCTACAAGCTGCCCGTCGATCTCGTCGCGCTCAACGATACGCAGCGCGACATCTTCGACCGTATTGCGCTGCTCGACACCGCGCGCGAGAACCCGGAGCCCGTGCATCGCTTCGATCCGTTCACGAAGCTCGGCCTCGGCATCTTCGCGCTGTTCGAGCATCTGTATGGCGGCGTCGCGATGTTCGGCCGTGTGATCCTCGATCTGCTGGTGATCGCGCGCAATCCGAAGCTCGCACCGTGGAAGGAGATTTCGGCGAACGTCTACAGCGCGGGCACGCAGGCGCTGCCTATCACAGCGCTCGTCGCGTTTCTGATCGGCATCGTGCTGAGCTACCTGTCTGCGCAGCAACTGCGGCTGTTCGGCGCGAACCAGTTCATCGTGAATATTCTGGGGATGTCGGTGTTGCGCGAGCTGGGGCCCGTGCTGTCGGCGATTCTCGTCGCGGGGCGCTCCGGCTCGGCGATCACCGCGCAGATCGGCGTGATGCGCGTGACGGAAGAACTCGACGCGATGCGCGTGATGGGCATTCCACACGGTCTGCGCCTGATCCTGCCGCGCGTGGTCGCGCTGTCGCTGGCGATGCCGCTGCTCGTGATGTGGACCAATATCGTCTCGCTGATCGGCGGCGCGCTTGCCGCGAAGCTCGTGCTGCAAATCGACATGTCGTACTTCGCGCGCGCCTTGCCGACCGTCGTGCCCGTCGCCAACCTGTGGATCGGGCTCGGCAAGGGCATGGTGTTCGGCATGCTGATCGCGATCGTCGGCTGTCACTTCGGCTTTCGCATCAAGGCCAATTCGCAGAGTCTCGGCGAGGGCACCACGACGTCCGTGGTTACGTCGATCACGGTCGTCATCCTTGCCGACGCCGTGTTCGCGATTCTCTTTCAGAACGTGGGGCTGTCATGATTGCGCCGCTCACCACTGCCGTACGGGACCAGCCGTTGCCGGAGATCGCGGAAACCGTGATCGAGGTGCGCAACCTCACCAAACGCTATGGACGCAACATCGTCCATCAGCATCTGGATTTCGACGTGCGGCGCGGCGAGATCGTGTCGATCGTCGGCGGCTCGGGTTCGGGCAAGACGACGCTGATGCGCCAGATTCTCGGGCTGGAGCGGCCGACGTCGGGCAGCATCAAGGTGTTCGGCGAGGACATGTCCTCGCTCGACAAAGACGAAGCCCGGCTGATGCGCGTGCGCTCGGGCATGCTGTTCCAGCAGGGCGCGCTGTTCTCGTCGCTGTCGGTGTTCGACAACATCGCGCAGCCGCTGCGCGAGCTCGGCAAGGTGCCCGACGATCTGCTGCGCGACATCGTGATGCTGAAGCTCGAAATGGTCGGGCTGCCGTGCAAGCACGCGTCGAAGATGCCGGCGGCGCTGTCGGGTGGGATGATCAAGCGCGTGGGCATCGCGCGCGCAATCGCGCTCGAACCGGAACTGCTGTTCCTCGACGAACCCACGGCGGGCCTCGATCCGCAGGCCTCCGACGAGTTCGTCGAACTGATCAGCGCGTTGCATCGCGCGCTCGGCCTGACCGTGGTGATGGTGACGCACGATCTCGATACGATGGTCGCGCTGTCGACGCGTGTCGCGGTGATCGCGGACCGCAAGGTTATCGTCGCGGCGCCCGTCGAGCAGGTGGCGGGCTTCGATCATCCGTTCATCCACGAGTATTTTCTCGGGCTGCGCGGACGGCTCGCGTTACAGGGATTGTCGCCGGAGCGGCGCGCGAAGCTGCCGCCCGAAGCGCTGGAGCCCGCGTCGGAAGCGATTCCGCTGCGTACCGCGCCATGAACGCCGAAGGAACCTGACAATGGAAAACAAATCACACGCCTTCTGGGCCGGGCTCTTCACCGTCGTGATGGTGGTCGCGATCGCTGCGGCGGCGTTTCTTTTCAATGTCGACAGGTCGGTGCGCATACCTTTCGATCTGATTGCGCGGACCAATGTCACAGGTTTGTACCCGGATGCTGCGGTACGATATCGCGGCCTCGACGTCGGCAAGGTGCAGTCGATCAAGTTCGATCGCGCGCATCCGGGGCAGATTTTGATCCGCATTCTCGTCGACAAGAACGCACCGATCACCCATTCGACGTTCGGCACGCTCGGGCTGCAGGGCGTCACGGGCCTCGCGTTCATCCAGCTTGACGATACGGGGAAGGATGTCGCGCCGCTCGTGTCGTCGGCCAAGGACGTCGCGCAGCTGCCGATGCGTCCGGGTCTGTTCGATCAGTTGCAGGCGCGCGGCGACGTGCTGCTGCGGCAGATCGAAAAGACCGTGCGCGATGTCGACTTGCTGCTGTCGCCGGAAATGCGCGACCAGTTGATGGCGACGGCGGCGAGCCTGCAGCACGCCGCCGATGGCGTCACCACGCTCACCGCGCAGATGGGCCCCGCCGTCGGCAAGCTGCCGGGCACGCTCAATCAGCTGGATCAGACGCTTGCGTCGACGAACCGGATGATCACCAGCCTGAACCGTCCGGACGGTCCGCTGGAAGGGACGCTGAACAAGGTCGGCACGGCCGCGCAGCAGGCGGGCGACGCGCTGACGGCGATGAACGCGACGCTGCAGGACATTTCGGCACGCGTCGGCTACGACACGTTGCCGCGCGTGAATTCGCTGGCGGAAGACGTGCGCTCTGCCGTGCGCTCCGTCGATCGCGCCGCGAACACGTTCGACGAAGCGCCCAACAGCTTGCTGTTCGGCGCGCCGCGCGCCGCGCCCGGTCCTGGCGAACCGGGCTTCGTGTGGCCCGCGGGCCACGCGGCCAAATGAATTTCAAAGGAAACAAGCATGTCACGCTCGATCAACCGTCTCTTCACCTCGCGCGCCGCGCTCGCTGCGCTGATGCTCGCGCTAGGCGCGCTGGCCGGCTGCGCGGGTAATCCGGCCGCGCTCTCCGATATCCGCTACGACCTCGGCCCGGCGCCGCTGCCGGGCAGCACGGGCACGATGCCGGCCATCAAGGTGCTCGAGGTCACCGCGCCGACCACGCTCGATTCCGACAAGCTCATCTATCGCATGACATATTCGGACTCGCAGCAGACGGCCTCGTACGCGAACAGCCATTGGACCATGCCGCCCGCGCAACTCGTCACGCAGCGGCTGCGCAACGCGCTGTCGTCGCGCGGCACGGTGCTTACAGGCGGTGACGGCGTGCGTGCGCCTGTGCTGAAGGTGGACCTCGACGAGTTCGAGCAGGATTTCGACGGCCAGTCGGAGAGCCACGGCTCCGTCACCGCGCGCACGACGCTGTTCGTCGACGGCAAGGTGGTTGGGCAGCGCACCTTCATCGCCCGCGCGCCAGCGAGTTCGGCCGATGCCGCCGGCGGCGCGCGTGCAATCGCCGCGGCCACCGACGACCTCGTCGCGCAGATTTCCGCCTGGCTCGGCGTGCAGGCGCTCGTCGCGCAGCAATGACGCGTTGTCGCGCAGTCACGGGAGCGCTGGATGGCTGACAAGCCGTGGCAGCGGCGGCCGTCGGCGTTTGCGAGGCAGGCGCTGGTGCTGTACGCGGCGCTGATCGTTTACGGGTCGTGGTATCCGTTCTTTGGCTGGCGCTCGCTCGGCATCGGTCCGCTCGACTATCTGTTCGATCCTTTCCCGCAGTATCTGACGGCTTTCGATGTCGTCACGAATGTGCTCGGCTATATGCCGTTCGGCGCGCTGGTCGTGCTCGCCGTCTATCCGCGCTGGCGCGGCGCGATTGCCGTGGCGTTCGCATTTGGGCTCGGCACGTTGCTGTCGGGCTTGATGGAAGCCGTGCAAACCTATCTGCCGACGCGCGTCGCGTCGAATCTCGATCTCGCCGCGAACGCGCTGGGCGCGCTGCTCGGCGCGACGCTGATGTCGCCGCTCACAGGCGCGCTGCTCGATCGCGGCATGCTGCGGCGGATGCGCTTCCTGTGGTTCGAGCGCGATAGCACGGCCGTGATCGGGCTGGCGGCCTTGTGGCCGTTCGCGACGATGTATCCGGCGCCGCTGTTGCTCGGCCTGGGCTCATGGCCGCGCGAACTGTGGCTGCGCTCGGACGCGTCGATGCAGGATGCGTTGCTCGCCTGGGCGCCCGCCGCGTGGCACGTGCCGGCATGGCCTGCGCTGGTCGCCGCATGGATGCCCGACGATGCTTGGGAAGCCATCATCACCGCGCTCAATCTGCTGGCGGCAGGCGCGCTCGCTTCGCTGCCGATGCGCGAGCGCGCGCCGCGCGTGCGTCTTCTGATCGCGTTCGTCGTGGCGACGCTCGCCGTCAAGGCGGGGGCGACGTTTCTGCAATCGCAATCGGGCCTCGCGTTCAACTGGGCGACGCCTGGCGCGCTGATCGGTCTCGCCGGCGGTTTCATCGCGATGCTGCTGACGCTGAAGCTGCCGCGCAGCTCGCGCGTTGCGCTCGCGGCTATCGCGCTGGTCGTTTCGCTTGTGGTCGTGAATCTGCTGCCCGTGAATCCGTATTTCGACGTCGTGCTCGCCGACTGGCGGCAAGGCCGCTATCTGCATTTCAACGGCCTCGCGCGCTGGCTCGCGTGGATGTGGCCGTATGCCGCGCTCGTGTGGGTCGGGTTGTCGGCGGAACGCGCATTGCTGTCGAAGCGGCGCGGGCCGCGCGCGTGACAGGCATGCATGCTGAATCGATGCCGATGCGCGAGGCCAGCAGCGATCTGCGATGTTCGATCCCCGTCGTTATAATCGACGGGACCACCTATCCCCGCTTACGGCGAGCCGCGTCATGCAGGCGCAGCGCTTCGTCCACGCACCTCACACGTCGGCCATCATGGATTCCTTCTTCAAGTATCACGTCTTTTTCTGTCTGAATCAGCGCGAAGAGGGCGCAACGCGTCCGAGTTGCGCGAACTGCGGCGCGCAGGAAATGCAGGAATACGCGAAGAAACGCGTGAAACAGCTCGGCCTTGCGGGTCCCGGCCAGGTGCGGATCAACAAGTCGGGGTGTCTCGACCGCTGCGAGGAAGGGCCGACTGTCGTCGTGTATCCGGAAGGCGTCTGGTACACCTACGTCGACAAGAGCGATATCGACGAGATCGTCGATTCCCATCTCGCGAACGGCAAGATCGTCGAGCGCCTGCTGATCGACCGCTGATCCCTGGCGTTTCAACCGCGTCACTCGTCCATACAAGATGAACGTACACACAAAGAAATATCTGATCGACGGCCCGGTGGGCAAGATCGAAGTCGCCGTCGACGTGCCCGACGCCAGCCGCGACGGCGGCGCTGCGCCGCGCGGTATCGCGCTGGTCGCGCATCCGCATCCTCTGTTTGGCGGCACGATGGACAACAAGGTCGCGCAGACGCTAGCGCGCACGCTGGTCCAGCTGAACTACATCACGTATCGCACGAATTTCCGCGGTGTCGGCGAAACGCAAGGCACGCATGACGCCGGTGTCGGCGAACGCGACGATTTGCGCGCTGTGCTCGACCACATGCGCGCGCAGCCCGGCCACGCCGACCTGCCGCTCGTGCTCGCGGGCTTTTCGTTCGGCACGTTCGTGCTGTCGCATGTCGCCGCGCGGCTGCGTGAAGAAGGGCAGGAAATCGAGCGGATGGTGTTCGTCGGCACGGCGGCGAGCCGCTGGGAAGTCGCGCCCGTGCCGGAAAACACGCTCGTGATTCACGGCGAAACCGACGATACCGTGCCCATCCAGTCGGTTTTCGACTGGGCGCAGCCGCAGGAACTGCCCGTCGTCGTGATTCCGGGCGCGGAGCATTTCCTGCATCGCAAGCTGCATATCCTCAAGCGCATCATCGTCGACGCGTGGCGCTGATTTCACGGCGCCGGTGCGTCGCGAAAACATGAGCGGCCGCGTGCCGCTCATGTTGTAAAAAGCCCGCGAAAAATGCGGGAAAACTCCATGACGTACGGCAAATTGTCAGGCGGCAGCACGTATAATGAGCGCTCTTTTTTGGGCGCAGCATTGCCCGTCTGGTGGATCGAATCGCCTCGCTCGTGAGTTCATGGCAGCGGATTCGGCGCGAGATGCGAGGCGCGCTGCGCGAACCGACCGCGTGACAGACAGTCTGACGAGCAGTCAAAAATACGCCGTGCCGCGCTTATGTCACTTTTTCAGTTGTACCGCTTGTGACACTCGCGCGCGGCGAAGTCTGCCCGTCCGGCATCACGCGAATCATCCGAACTGCGCATCCTGCGCACCAGCCCATTTCTGCCCGAATCGATCCTATGCGCTTTTCGAATCCCGGCTCTGTCAGCCTTCCCAGCCTCGTTTCTTTCGTTCCGCAATCCGTCGCCAGCAAGCTGGCATTGGGTCTTGCGCTGCCCGCCGCGCTGATCGCCGGCACCGCGTTCGCGCAGGTGCCGCCGCCGGGCGTGAACGCGCGCTCATGGGTGCTCGTCGATGCAACCAGCAACCAGGTGCTCGCATCGGGCAATCCGGATGAACGCGTCGAACCGGCGTCGCTGACCAAGCTGATGACGGCTTACCTCACGTTCGAGGCGCTGCAGACCAAGAAGATCACGATGGACCAGTCGATCAATCCGAGCGAGGCGGTGCGCCGCGTGAGGAACGACGAATCGCGGATGTTCATCGAGGCGAACAAGCCTGTCACGGTGCATGATCTCGTCTACGGGATGATCATCCAGTCGGGCAACGACGCTGCTATCGCGCTGGCTGAGCTGGTCGGCGGCAGCGAGGCGCAGTTCGTCAACATGATGAACACGGAAGCGCAGAAGCTCGGCATGAAGAACACGCACTTCGCCGACGTGAACGGTATGCCCGACGCGCAGCATTACACGACGGCGGGCGACCTCGCCATCCTGTCCGCGCGTCTGATCCGCGACTTCCCTGACTACTACAACATCTTCTCGGTCAAGGAATTCACGTATAACAAGATCAAGCAGCCGAACCGCAACCGTCTGCTGTGGATCGACCCGACCGTCGACGGCCTGAAGACGGGCCACACGCAAGCGGCCGGCTACTGCCTGATCGCGAGCGCGAAGCGTCCGCTGCCGGGCGTGCCCGATGCGTCGCGCCGTCTGGTGACGGTGATGATGGGCGAGCAGAAAGAACACGACCGCGTGCAGGACAGCCTGAAGATGCTGAACTACGGCTATTCGGCATACGACGCGGTGCGTCTGTACAAGGCGAATCAGGTGGTGGAGACGCCGCGTGTCTACAAGGGCTCGCAGGATACCGTGAAGCTCGGCGTCAAGACGGACCAGTACATCACGCTGCCGAAGGGCATGGCCGACAAGGCCAAGCCGCAGGTCGAGCACGTCGATCCGCTGATCGCGCCGATCGCCGAAGGCCAGCAGGTCGGCACCGTGAAGTTCGTGGCCGACGGCAAGACGCTCGCGCAGGTGCCGCTCGTCGCGCTGCAGGCGGTGCCGCAGGCGGGCATCGTCGGCCGCGTGTGGGATTCGATGATGCTGATGTTCAACAAGAAGAAGTAAGCCGGTAAAAGGTAGAAAACCTCCGGCTTGCTTTTTCGCCGCGCGCAGTCATATAGAGTGATTGCGTGCGGTGAGTAAAGGAGTCGAGCATGAATGCCGTGAAAGAATCATTGATAGATTTTCCGTGTGATTTCCCCATCAAGGTGATGGGCAAATCGCACCCCGAGTTCCAGACAACGATCGTCGAGGTGATCCGCCAGTTCGACGGCGGTTTCGATGCGGAACGTATCGAAGTGCGGCCGTCGAGCGGCGGCAACTACACCGGTTTGACGGTGACGGTGCGCGCGCTGAATCGCGAGCATCTGGATGATATCTACCGGGCGTTGACCGGGCATCCGATGGTGAAAGTCGTGCTGTAAATGATGCTCCGGCGAGTAGACGAGGGCGCGCTCAGCGCTCCGTCTGCGCCGCCGCTTTCCGGACGTGCAACGCGTCCGGCTCAGCTGGTGTCTCTTTCTTTCCCTGCGTCTTATCCGTCGTCGAGCGCTTCGCGCTCTCGCTACACGCGCTCTCGAATAGTTGCTTGAAGCGCCCGACTTCGTCGAACACCCAGTCCCGGAACGCCTTCACGCGAGCCGTCTGCAGCATCTGCGGCGTGCAGATGAAGTAGTACTGCCACGGGCTCGGTCCGTCGATATTGAACAGCCGCACGAGCCGGCCTGCCGCGACTTCGTGCATCGCCAGCGAGCGGCGCGTCAGCGCGATGCCCTGGCCGTCGATGGCCGCCTGCAGCAAGTTCGACGAGTCCTGATACAGCACGCCGCGCTTCGGTTCAGACCAGTCCGTGAGGCCGGCCGCGTCGAACCACGGACGCCATCGTTCGTCGTCGGAGCGCAAGAGCGGGACGTTGGCGAGATCAATGGGCATTTTCGGCAGATTGCCGCCATTGAAAGTCGGCGAGCACGCCGGGAAGAATGTCTCTTCGAGTAGCAACTCGGCATGCAGCCCCGGATAGGGGCCGTAGCCGAAGCGGATCGCGCAGTCGACGTCGTCGCGGGCGAAATCGGTGAGCGCGTTGGTCGACAGCAGTTCGAGATCCCACTGCGGATTCGCCTCGATGAACCGGCCGATGCGCGGCGTCACCCAGCGCGCCGCAAACGACGACAGCATCGACACGACCAGCCTCCGGTCGCGGTCGCCGGCGCGAATCTCGCGCGTCGCTTCCGCCAGCGAGATCAGCGCCGTGCGCACCTGCGCAGCATAGCGGCGGCCAATATCGGTGAGCCGCACGCGCTTGCCGTCGCGGGCGAAGAGCTTCACGCCCAGTTCTTCTTCGAGGGCGCGAATCTGATGGCTGACGGCGCCGTGCGTGACGTACAACTCGTCGGCGGCGCGCGAAAAGCTCTCATGACGGGCTGCGGCCTCGAAGGCCTTGATCGCGTTCAATGCAGGCAGCTGGCGGAGGTCCATCGCAATTTTTCTCACATAAGGGTGAAAATTGATCGTTTGGCGTAAACCCTTGTCGCATATACGATTGTAGCCATGAAACGATTTTTTGCGAGGCCATCATGCGAGAAATTTCCTCTAGCATCACGTTTGAGATCGTAGCTGGTGAAACCGTTCCGATGAAGATCACGCGCAGCACGCGCCTGGCTGTTTCAGGCGGCGCGGTGTGGGTGACCCGCAGCGACGACGTCGAAGATTACTGGCTCGAACCGGGCAAGACGCTGCGTCTGCGGCGCGGCGAGCGGCTGTGGCTGTCCGTCGAGCGCGGCATGCAGGCGCGGGTTGCGTTTTACGTGCCGACTCGGCCCGAACAAAAGGCGCTCAACTGGGCCGCGCGCGTCAGCGAACGCCTTGGCGCATGGCTGCGCGCCGGATGGCGCACCGTCTGATCTCTGCTTCTGATCCCAGTTATTGCCCGCGTGGCCGGCGAGGCGCGCAGGATTTCGGTAAACTGCCGGAATCATGTGTGCCACGCCGGTTTCACCGTCCCCCGAGTCTTCGAGTTCCATCCAGCCGGACGCCGTTGCGTCCGACGCCGCGGCGCAAAGTCACTCCGCGCAGCCGGTGATCGTGCGCTGGCGCGGCTCGGAAGACTATCAGGCCAGCTTCGACGCGATGCGCGCGTTCACTGATTCGCGCACGCCTGAAACTTCAGACGAAATCTGGCTCGTCGAACATCCTCCTGTTTTCACGCTCGGCCAGGCCGGCGATCCCGCGCATCTGCTCACTGCCGACAGCCGCATTCCGCTCGTCAAGGTCGATCGCGGGGGCCAGATCACGTATCACGGCCCCGGGCAGGTGGTCGCTTATCTGTTGCTCGATTTGCGCCGTCGCAAGCTGATGGTGCGCGAGCTGGTGACGCGGATCGAGCAGGCCGTGATTGACACACTCGCGGCGTATAATCTCGCCGGTACACGCAAGGCGGGTGCGCCGGGCATCTATGTCGCGCCTGAGCAGCCGAACGCCGGATTGCACGTTGGCGCGAAGATCGCCGCGCTGGGCCTGAAAATCCGTAGCGGGTGCAGTTATCACGGCGTCAGCCTCAACGTGAAAATGGACCTGCAGCCGTTTCTCGCCATCAACCCATGCGGTTACGCGGGGCTCGAAACAGTCGACATGGCGACGCTAGGCGTCGCAGCCGGCTGGGACGACGTAGCCCGAACCCTTGCAGCAAGCCTCATCGCCAACATCGACGGCATCCCCGCAGCCGTCGGCCTACCGCAGGCCGGTGCCATCACCGCCTGACTGGAACGAACGAATGACTGACGTTACCGCGAATCCCGCAGCCTCGAGTCCTGTCAACGCCGCCGCTCCGGCGCCCTACGACGCGACCGCCAAGCAGAAGGCGCAAGCCAAGACCGCGCGCATTCCGATCAAGATCGTTCCGATCGAAAAACTGAAGAAGCCCGACTGGATTCGCGTGAAGGCGGCGACGGGCAGTTCGCGTTTCTACGAGATCAAGCAGATTTTGCGTGAGCACAATTTGCATACGGTGTGCGAGGAAGCGAGCTGCCCGAACATCGGCGAGTGCTTCGGCAAGGGCACCGCGACGTTCATGATCATGGGCGACAAATGCACGCGCCGTTGCCCGTTCTGCGACGTTGGTCACGGGCGCCCGGATCCACTCGATCCGGAAGAGCCGCTGAACCTCGCGCGCACGATTGCCGCGCTGAAGCTGAAGTACGTGGTGATTACGAGCGTCGATCGCGACGATCTGCGGGATGGTGGCGCGGCGCACTTCGTCGAGTGCATCGCGAAGACGCGTGAGCTGTCGCCCGAAACGCGCATCGAAATTTTGACGCCGGACTTCCGTGGCCGTCTCGATCGCGCAATCGGCATCCTGAATGCGGCGCCGCCTGATGTGATGAACCACAATCTTGAAACGGTGCCGCGTCTGTACAAGGAAGCGCGCCCCGGTTCGGACTATGCGCATTCGCTGAAACTGCTGAAGGACTTCAAGGCGCTGCATCCGCATGTCGCGACGAAGTCTGGTTTGATGGTCGGGCTTGGCGAAACGGAAGAAGAAATCCTGCAGGTGATGCGCGATCTGCGCGAGCACAACGTCGATATGCTGACGATTGGGCAGTACCTGCAGCCGTCGGAGCACCATCTGCCAGTGCGTGCGTATGTGCATCCGGATACGTTCAAGATGTACGAGGAAGAAGCGTACAAGATGGGGTTCACGCATGCGGCCGTTGGCGCGATGGTGCGGTCGAGTTATCACGCTGATGTGCAGGCACACGATGCGGGTGTAGTGTGAGGTTTGTTTTAGTTTATTGGCAGATGCCGTCTGACTGAAAATGCCCGCGCAAGCGGGCTTTTTTTTGTGGTTCATCGCACGTTGCTGGGTGGTGTTTTTGCTTTTGCGCTGGCATCCGCGTTATGCCTTCGTGCTTCATGCGTTGCCCCTGTGCGGGGCGGCACCTACTTTTCTTTGCCGCCGCAAAGAAAAGTAGGCAAAAGAAAGCGGCTCACACCGCCAGTTCTAGTTCTTGCCTGAGGGCCCTCAAAGGTTCTTACGCTTCACACGGCAACCGCGTGACCCAAGTTCGTTGCCAGCGCTCTAGCGGTGCGCCTCACCCGCTTCACGCTCCCGCACTAAAGCACGCCATGCCAGTTATGCCACGGCCGCCCAGGTGGCAAACTCTGTGTAGGCCGTAGTACCTCACGCGCCTCACTTCGGACCGATGGCGCACGCGTTCCACCCTGTAAGAGCGCCAGGCTATACGCCGCGACAACCTACACACAGTTTGCCACCTGGGCGGCGGAAACCATTCGCTGCCGCTAGCGCAAGTTCGGGTGTTAGAAGTGGGTGAGGCGCTCATTCGACGCGTTGGCAACGAGCGCAAACAGAGCCGTTGCCGTATGAAGCGTAAGACCCTGTGGGGGCCCTCAGGCAAGAGCTAGAACTGGCGGTGTTAGCCGCTTTCTTTTGCCTACTTTTCTTTGCGGTGGCAAAGAAAAGTAGGTGCCGCCCCGCACAGGGGCAACGCTTGAAGCACGAAGGCATAGCGCGGATGCCGGCGCAAAAGCAAGACCAAAACCAGAAGCAATTCGCGGACGCCAGCGCAAAAGCAAGACCAAAACCACCAAAAGTGCGCGCGCAACAACAAACAACACAAGCCCGCGCAGCCCCCATCTGTTGCAAATGCCACAAAAAACCAAAACACACAAAACTACAACAACGCAAATCTATGCAACACTAGTCATCAAGAGATCCGGACGCCTGCGTCCCGCAACAACGACGCATGCTTTCCGGGCGATCGCGGAAGTCCTGAAGCGTCGTGCCTATGTTGATCCTGTTGAACTTGCTGTCGGGTGTCGCGTTGCTGGTGTGGGGCACGCATATCGTGCGCACCGGCATTCTGCGCGTGTGGGGCGCCGATCTGCGACGCGCGTTGGCGCGCAGCACGAATAGCCGTGCAAAGGCATTCGCAGCAGGTGTCGGCGTCACGAGTCTCGTGCAGAGTAGCAATGCCACGGCGATGATCGTCACGTCGTTCGCGGCTCAAGGCATGCTGCCGCTAGCAAGCGGCCTCGCCATCATGCTCGGCGCGGATGTCGGCACGGCGCTGATGGCGCGCATTCTCACACTCGATCTGTCGTGGCTGTCGCCGTTTCTGATCGTCTTCGGCGTGCCGCTCTTTCTCTCTCGCAAGCAGAACCGTCTGGGCCAGGTCGGCCGCACGGCAATCGGGCTGGGGCTGATTCTGCTGGCGTTGCATCTGATCGTCGAAGCCGCGCAGCCGATGATGCACGGCGCCGGCGTGCGCGTCATGTTCGGCGCATTGACGGGCGACACGATGCTCGACGCGCTGGTCGGCGCGACTTTCGCTGTCATTTCGTATTCGAGTCTCGCAGCCGTGCTGCTGACGGCGACGCTAGCTTCGTCGGGTGTGATCTCGCTGAAGGTGGCGCTGTGTCTCGTGGTCGGCGCGAACCTCGGCAGCGGACTGCTCGCGCTGGCGGGCACGGTCGCGCAGAACACGGCGGCGCGCCGTCTTGCGCTCGGCAGCCTCGCGTTCAAGCTCGCGGGCGCACTGCTGATCCTGCCGTTCACGTCGCTGCTCGCGCGTGGCTTGCCTGTCCTGATCAACAATCCCCGCGAATCCGTAGTCGGCTTCCATGTGATCTACAACACGCTGCGCTGCTGCGCATGCATGCCGCTGATCGATGCCGTCGCGCGGGCTTGCTGCCGCGTGCTGCCCGAGCGGCCGGACCCGAACGGTCAGCTTCGTCCGATTCATCTCGACACCGCATCACTTGCGACGCCCACGCTCGCGCTGTCGAATGCCGCGCGCGAAGTGCTGCGCATCGGCGACATCGTGCGGGCGATGCTCGACAACGTCTCGCATCTGATCCATCACAACGATCTGACCAAGGCGCGCGACACGATTCGCATGGACGACGACGTCGATCATCTCTATGCCGAGGTCAAAACCTATCTCGCGCGCATTTCACGTGAGCAACTCGATGACGCCGACAGCCGCCGCTGGACCGACATCATCGCGCTGACGATCAACCTCGAGCATGCGGGCGACATCATCGAACGCATCGTCACCGACATCGAAGAGAAGAAGATTGCGCACCGGCTCGCGTTTTCAGAAGAGGGCTTGAGCGAACTCGACGATCTGCACACGCGGCTGGTCGGCAACCTGCAACTGGGCATGTCGGTGTTCCTGAACAACGACCTGCGTTGCGCGGAGTTGCTGCTCGCGGAGAAGGAGCGTTTCCGCGATCTCGAGCGCGCGTATTCGTACAAGCATCTCGACCGGCTCGCGGGTCAGACGTTGCGCAGCGTCGAAACGAGCGCGCTGCATCTCGACGTGATCAGCGATATGAAGCGGCTCAACTCGCTGTTCTGTTCGACCGCTTACCCGGTGCTAGATGCTGCAGGTGCGCTGCACGACACGCGGTTGCGCAAGCGCATGCATGAAGAGGTGCCGGCCGTGAACGCGCCGCAGCAAATCTGACGCGGCACGCGCGCGACATCAGGCAAGTATCACCTTGCCCACTTTGCGCTTGAGTTGCGCGAACGTCGCGACTTCCGTCGCCTTGCGATTGGTAATCAGCAGATCGATCTTCTCGGGCGGGCAATACGCGATGCGGCTGCGCTGGCCGATCTTGCTGTAGTCCGCGAGTATCACGACGCTATCCGCATTGGCGACCATCGCGCGCGCGACTTCTGTTTCCGCGCGGTCGTAGTTGCTCGCGCCATGCTTCGGATCGACGCCAACAGGCGACAGCAGCGCGAAATCCGCGCGATAGCGCTGGATATCGAGAATCGTCGTCTCGCCCGTGGTGGACAACGCGCGGTCGCTGATCGAGCCGCCCAGCAGAATGACTTCGTTTGCCGACGACTCGCGTTTGTCCGGCGCGCCACGCATCTTCATCGCGACGTCGATCGAGTTGGTGATGATGGTCAGGTTCGCAAGCTTCGCGAGTTCATCGGCGAGTGCCGCCGTGGTCGTGCCAGCATCGATGAAAAGCGTCTGTCCGCTCGCGACCACACCCGTCGCCGCCTTCGCGATGGCCCTCTTCGACTTCACGTGCGCCTGCGCGCGTTCGGAGATGGGCGCTTCGTCGGCGGGCTTGATCGCGCCGCCATGCACGCGGCGCAACTCGCCGAGCGCTTCGAGATCGAGCAGGTCGCGCCGCACGGTTTCGCGCGATACGCCCAGGTCCGCCATGATGCGCTCGGTCGACACGCGTTTGAGTGTCGAGAGCAGCGCGCGTATTCGTTGATGACGGTCTTCCTGCCACATGCGTATCGTCCCTCGCCTGGTCGTATTTAACGTTTTGCGTGCGGCCCGTTGCGCCGCTTGCTATGCGCGCGTTTCGGTATAAACCACTACCAACGGATTATGTCGATGCGATGTCAAAATGCATGACAGATGGGTTGCCTGTGTCCTTTGCGGTTGTATTTTTTTGGGAGCTTGCAACTTTGGGTATTTGTATTTAGCCTTCGCATTTTGAGACATTCGCGCCCGATTTGAAACATCGCGAACAGCGCATTTTCGAAAACGAAATGAAATATCCGCTGCGCAATGTTCCTGGCAAGCGGGATGTCGTGCATTGACAAGCTTGCGTCGCTTCGCGGATGGAGGAGCATCCATTCGCGATCCTCAGAATAAGATACATCGGCGCACGCAGGCCGCAGTTCCATCAGATCTTTGTGAAGGCAAGCACGATGGGCAACGGGATCGATCAGGCATTAATCGCAGACTGGCCGTATCCACGGCTCGTCGCGCATCGCATCGGGGGCAAGCTTGCGCCGGAGAACACGCTTGCGGGCTTCGAGATGTGCGCGCGCTTCGGCTACAAGATGATCGAGTTCGACGCGAAGCTCTCTTCCGACGACCAGATCTTCCTGCTGCACGACGACGACCTGGACCGCACGACCAGCGGCCACGGCCCCGCCGCGCAACATACATGGCATCAACTGGCATCGCTCGATGCAGGCGCCTGGTTCGATCCGCGCTTCGCAGACGAACGCCTGCCGACGCTCTCACAAGTGGCGGCGCGCTGCGCGGTCGACGCGATTGCAGCGAACATTGAAATCAAGCCTTGTCCTGGCCGCGACGAAATCACGGGGCGCCTTGTCGCGCTCGCGGCCAAAGACCTGTGGCGCGCGCAGAAGCCGCTCCTGTCTTCGTTCTCATTCGAAGCATTGAAAGCCGCGCGCGACGCCGCGCCGTCGCTGCCGCGCGGCATGTTGTTCGAGGCGCTGCCCGACGACTGGCTCGCCATCGTGCGCGAACTCGGCTGCGTATCGCTGCATGCCGACCACAAGCATCTGACGCAACAGAACATCCGCGCGATCCGTGATGCCGGCCTGCGCGTGCTCGCGTACACGGTGAACGAGCCGGCCCGCGCGCGTGAACTGGCGAAGTGGGGCGTTGACATGATTTGTACCGATCGCCTCGATATGATCGGCGCGGACGTCGTGAACTAAGTCAAAAGCGTGCGTACGCGCACATCGAAAGACGTCGACATGCAGTTTTCCTAACGTAGCAATTTTCGGCAGAGGATGAGAAAACTATGAAACCGACCACGTTGCGTTGTTTCATTTCGGCGTCGGCGCTGGCCGGCGTGGCCGCCGCGGGGAGTGCCGTCGCAGCGCCGCCCGATGCGCTCGTCGCAGCGGCGAAGCAGGAAGGACAGCTGACCGTGATCGCACTGCCGCATGACTGGTGCGGCTATGGTCCGATGATCGCGGACTTCTCCAAGAAATACGGCATCAAGGTCAACGAGCTGAACCCGGACGCAGGTTCGGGCGATGAAGTGGAAGCGATCAAGGCGAACAAGGGCAACAAGGGTCCGCAGGCGCCCGACGTGATCGACGTGGGTCTGTCGTTCGGTCCGGCGGCAAAGGCGCAAGGTTTGCTGCAGCCGTACAAGGTGTCGACGTGGAAGTCGATCGCGAACGAGAACAAGGACCCCGAAGGCTACTGGACGGGCGACTATTACGGCGTGCTGTCGTTCGAAGTGAACGCCGACATGATCGACAAGGTCCCGACCGACTGGGCCGATCTGCAAAAGTCCGACTACAAGAACGCCGTGTCGCTCGCGGGCGATCCGCGCTCGGCGAACCAGGCAATCCAGGGCGTATACGCCGCCGGTCTTTCCGCTGCCAAGGGCGATGCGAGCAAGGCCGCGCAAGCCGGCCTCAAGTACTTCGCCGATCTGAACAAGAACGGCAACTTCGTACCCGTGATCGGCAAGGCTGCATCGCTCGCGCAAGGCACGACGCCCATCATCGTGCGCTGGGACTACAACGCACTCGCGGATCGCGACACGCTGAAGGGCAATCCGAAGGTGCAGGTGGTCGTGCCGAAGACGGGCGTGGTTGCTGGCGTCTACGTGCAGGCGATCAGCGCCTACGCGCCGCATCCGAACGCCGCGAAGCTGTGGCTGGAATACCTGTACTCGGACGAAGGCCAGATCGGTTGGCTGACGGGCTATTGCCACCCGATCCGCTACAACGAACTGGTGTCGCAGAAGAAGGTGCCGCAGGCGCTGCTCGACAAGCTGCCGCCCGCATCGGCATACAAGAACGCGGTGTTCCCGACACTGCAGCAGCAGGACGCGACGAAGGAAGTCGTGACGAAGCAGTGGGACTCCGTGGTCGGCGCGAACGTCAAGTAAGCGCTGCATGATGCGATGCGGGCCGCGCTTTCGGTCCGCATCGCGCGCCGGATGGAACGGCGAGACGAAGCGGTTGAGTTTGTTCGAGGGTGAGTTATGAGCGCTTCATCGGGAGCCGGGCCGGGCGGTCAGGCGGACCTGCTGGTTCCGTCCGTGCCGCAACCTGCGCCGAAGGTCGACGGCCCGGGCCGGACGTCGCCTGTCTGGACATGGATCGGCGTGCTGCCGTTCTTCATCTTCGCGCTGCTGTTTCTGATTCTGCCGACGGGCTTCCTGATGGTCGGCGCGTTCCAGGACGCGCAAGGCCATTTCACGTTCGCCAACATGCGCGAGCTGTTCCAGGAAGGCGTGATGGACGCCTACTGGATCAGCTTCAAGGTCAGCGCGGCTTCGGCATTCGGCGGCGCGGTGCTCGGCTCGCTGCTCGCGTGGGCGGCCGTGCATGGCAAGCTGCCAGGCTGGATTCGACCGACGCTGATGACGTTCTCCGGCGTCGCCTCGAACTTTGCGGGCGTGCCGCTCGCGTTCGCGTTCATCTGCACATTGGGGCGCGTCGGTCTCGTGACCGTGCTGCTGAAGAAGTACGCGGACATCAATCTCTATTCGACGGGCTTTAGCATCCTGAGCTTCTGGGGCCTGACGATCACCTACCTGTATTTCCAGATTCCGTTGATGGTGCTGATCATCACGCCCGCACTCGACGGCCTGAAGCGCGAATGGCGCGAGGCGTGCGATTGCCTCGGTGGCACGGCTTATCAGTATTGGCGTCATGTCGCGTTGCCCGTGCTGTGGCCGAGCGTGCTAGGCGCGACGCTGCTGCTGTTCGCGAACTCGTTCGGCGCGGTGGCGACGGCGTATGCGTTGACGGGCAGCTCGCTGAACATCGTGACGATTCTGCTCTACGCCCAGATTCGCGGCGACGTGTTGCACAACCAGAATCTCGGCTATGCGCTCGCGCTCGGCATGATTCTCGTGACGGGGCTGTCGAATGGCGGCTATATCTGGCTGCGTTCGCGCGTTGAAAGGGGGCGCCGATGAACAGGCAATCGCGCGTGGGCGCATGGACGGCGATGATCGTCGGCTCCCTGTACTTTTTGATTCCGCTGATCGCGACCTTCGAATTCAGTCTGCGCATGCGGCGCGGCACGTACAGCTTCGATGCGTACAAGGTTGTGCTTGGCGACCCGCATTTTCAGGCGTCGTTCGGCTATTCGATTTTGATGGCGCTACTGACGATCGTCGTCGGCGTGCTGCTCGTCGTGCCGACGGCGTACTGGGTGCAACTGCGTCTGCCGAAGCTGCGCGGCATCGTCGAGTTCATCACGCTGCTGCCGCTCGTCGTGCCTGCCATCGTGATCGTGTTCGGCTATCTGCGCATCTACAACAGCAGTTCGATCCTGCCGCTCACGTCGAACGAACGCGCGACCGATCTGCTGCTCGTGTTCGGCTACGTGACGCTGTCGTTGCCGTACATGTACCGCGCGGTCGATGCCGGCCTGCGCGCCGTCGATATCCGCTCGCTGACGGAAGCGGCCGAATGCCTCGGCGCGAACTGGCCGACCATTCTCTTCAAGGTGATCTTTCCGAATATCCGCTCGGGCATTCTGTCGGGCGCGTTTCTCACCTTTGCGGTCGTGATCGGCGAGTTCACGCTCGCGAGCCTGCTGGACCGGCCGGCGTTCGGCCCGTATCTGCAGCTGATCGGCGCGAACCGCGCGTACGAGCCGTCGGCGCTCGCGATCATCGCGTTCGCGGTCACGTGGGCGTCGATGGGACTGATACAGGTGTTCGGCTCCGCGCGCACGCTCGCCGCGCAAAAACCCTGATGTTGAATTGAGGCATCGTCATGGCATTTCTTGAGATCGACAATCTGCACAAGGCGTTCGGCGCGAACACAGCGCTGCATCACTTCGACATGAAGATCGAGCGCGGCGAGTTCATCACGTTCCTCGGACCGTCGGGTTGCGGCAAGACGACGGTGCTGCGCATGATCGCGGGCTTCGAATCGCCGACGCGCGGCACGATCCGCCTCGACGGCCGCGACGTCACGCATCTGCGCACGCGCCAGCGTAAGGTCGGCATGGTGTTCCAGTCGTATGCGCTGTTTCCGAACATGACGGTTGCGGACAACATCGGCTTCGGGCTGAAGATCGCGCATCGTCCGCAAAGCGAGATCAAGCAGCGCGTCGACGAAATGCTGCAACTAATCAAGCTGCCGCATCTGGGCGAGCGGTATCCGTGGCAACTGTCGGGCGGTCAGCAGCAGCGTGTCGCGCTGGCGCGCGCGCTCGCGGGCAAGCCGCAAGTGCTGTTGCTCGACGAGCCGCTGTCGGCCCTCGACGCGAAGATCCGCATTTCGCTGCGGCAGGACATTCGCGCGCTGCAGCGCGAACTCGGCATCACGTCGATCTTCGTCACGCACGATCAGGAAGAAGCGCTATCGATTTCCGACCGTATCGTCGTGATGAACGAAGGCCGCGTCGAGCAGGTCGGCACGCCGCTCGAAATCTACAACTTTCCGCGCACGCGGTTCGTTGCGTCGTTCGTCGGCACGCTGAATATTCTGTCGGGGCATGTGGTCGATCCGTCCACGGGCCGCATGGCCGTCGACGGCCAGGAATTGCACACCACGCAGGCGCTGCCCGCCGACGATACCGGCAAGAAGCGGATGCTCGCGCTGCGTCCCGAGGCGATCGTGCTGGAACCGCCCGTCGCGGGCCGCAACACGCTGACGGCGACCGTCGAAGACGTGAGCTTTCTCGGCGCGATCGTGCGCATCCGGACCCGCGTGAAAGACGAGGTGATTTCGCTCGACGTCTTCAACGATCCGAACCGCCGTTTGCCCGAACGCGGTCAGCCGGTGGCGCTCGGTTTCTCGCATGAGAACCTTCTGGTGCTCGAAGAAGGCGTTCAGGGTTAGCCCTGGGTTTGCCGAGCAAGGGCGTTCGGGATTCCGGACGCCCGGATTCCGGATTTCCGGAAACCCGGAAGTCTACGAACGTCAGCGTTCCCAAAGTGTCTTAAAAATCAACGCGCTAAGCGCATGTTGTACGCTGGCATCGACCTTGCAAAAAGAAAGCGCGGCTGCAAAGGCCCGTCAACTACAACGCATGGAGACAACGATGCCCAAGTTCCTGTTCTGGTCCCTCTGATTTCGTCGTCTGTTCGCGGCTCTGTCTGCGCGCACGACGCACGTCAATTCGTTCGTCCATGCGATGCGTGGCCAGCCTCCGGTCCACCCAAGCCTTACTCCATTGCAGGAACACCATCGTGAAGAAACCTTTCTATAAAGTCCTCTACGTGCAGGTGATCGTCGCGATCATCATCGGCATTGCGCTGGGGCACTTCTATCCCGCGCTCGCCACCGACATGAAGCCGCTCGGCGACGGGTTCATCAAGCTCATCAAGATGGTGATCGGCCCGATCATCTTCTGCACCGTGGTGACGGGCATCGCGGGCATGGAAGACATGAAGAAGGTCGGGCGCGTCGGCGGCAAGGCGCTGCTGTACTTCGAAATCGTGTCGACGTTCGCACTGGTGCTCGGCCTCGCGGCCACGCACCTGCTGAAGCCGGGCGTCGGCTTCAACATCGACCCGGCCACGCTCGACGGCAAGGCAGTTGCGTCGTACGCCGCGAAGGCGCACGGCCAGACGACCGTCGATTTCTTCATGCACATCATTCCGGACACGCTGTCGTCGGCGTTCGCGCAGGGTGAAATCCTGCAGATCCTGCTGATCGCGCTGCTGTTCGGCGCGGTGCTGGCAACGGCAGGCGACAAGGGCAAGCCGGTGGTGAACTTCATCGAAAGCCTGTCGCACATCCTGTTCGGCATCGTGAAGATCATCACGAAGCTGGCGCCGATCGGCGCGTTCGGTGCGATGGCGTTCACGATCGGCAAGTACGGCATCGGCTCGCTGGTTCCGATGCTCAAGCTGATCGGCACGTTCTATCTGACGTCGATCGTGTTCGTGGTCGTGGTGCTCGGTATCATCGCGCGCATGGTCGGCTTCAACATCCTGCGCTTCGTTGCGTACATCAAGGAAGAGATGCTGATCGTGCTGGGCACGAGTTCGTCGGAAGCCGCATTGCCGCAACTGATGCTGAAGCTCGAAAAGCTCGGCTGCTCGCGCTCGGTGGTGGGCCTCGTCGTGCCGACGGGCTACTCGTTCAACCTCGATGGCACGAACATCTACATGACGATGGCCGTGCTCTTCATCGCGCAGGCAACCAACACCGACCTCACGTGGGGCCAGCAGTTGACGCTGCTCGCGGTGACGATGCTGACGTCGAAGGGCGCAAGCGGCGTGACGGGCGCAGGCTTCATCACGCTCGCCGCAACGCTCGCCGTCGTGCCGACCATTCCGCTGTCGGGCATGGTGCTGATCCTCGGTATCGACCGCTTCATGAGCGAATGCCGCGCGCTGACGAACATCGTCGGCAACGGTGTGGCGACGATCGTCGTGTCGGCCTGGGAAAAGGAACTGGACCGTGCGAAGCTGCGTAGCGAGATGCGCCGCGATGTGTCGGTTAGCGAAGCGGCTGAGGTCTGAGCCATGAAAGCGGCGCCGCGGCAACATGGCGCGGCGCCGCATGCAACGCAGGCGCCGTCCGCGCAGATGCAAGCGCGTGCGGCAGCCGAAGCGCTCGACGAGTTCGACGCGCCCGGCGATGAGGACGGGTATGACACAATAGGCGATCCTCATCGAACGACTCCCGCCATCGTGACGCGCCGCCTGTTGATCCTGTTCGCGCTCGTCGCCGGGCTCGTGGCGGCCTGCGGACTCACGTGGACCATCACGTGGCAGCACGGCATCGATACGCTGCGGCGCAACGCCGCCGTGCGCGCCGACCGCACCACAGCCGCCCTCAAGAGCACGCTCGAACGCTACGAGTCGCTTCCCTATCTGCTCGGCGAACATCCCATCGTGCAAGACGCGCTCGCGTCGCCGGATGCGGATAACGTCGCGCGCGCCAATCAATATCTCGAAGACCTCAATCGCCGTGCCCGTGCGAATGTCGCGTACATTGTCACGGCATCGGGCCGCTGCGTGGCGGCGAGCAACTGGAATCAGCCCGACAGCTTCATCGGCCAGGAGTATCTGTTCCGGCCGTATTTCGTCGAGGCGGTGAAGGGCAAGGTCGGGCGTTTCTTCGGCATCGGCACGACTTCGCTCGATCCGGGCTACTACATTTCGCAACCGGTGCGCCGCGACGGCAAGATCGTCGGTGTGGCGGTCGTCAAGCTGAATCTCGAATGGTTCCAGGGCGCGGACGCGTCGGAGCCGCTCATCGTCACCGACGATCACGGCGTGATCTTTCTGTCGTCGGTGCCTGCGTGGAAGTACCACACGGTCAAGCCGCTAACCAGCGACGTCATCGCGTCGATCTTCGACACGCGCCAGTACGCGCGCCAGCCGATCGCGCCGCTGCCGATGTCGGTGGTGCGCACGCTCGAAGGCGGCGCGCAGATCGTGCGCATCGGCGGTGGGCGCAGCGGAAACTATGCGGCGCCGCGTTTCCTGGCATCGCAGCGCATGCTCGGCGAGCCGGACTGGCGTCTAATCACGATGGCGCCCATCGATCCCGTCAACGCCGATGCGCGTTATGCGACGATCGTGACGGGCTTCGGCTATGTCTCGCTATGTCTGCTGCTGTTCTATTGGCGTATGCGCCGCGCGCGCGTGCGCGAAGTGATGCGCAGCCGCGCGCTGTTGCAGAAGGCGTATGCGGAACTCAACCAGCGCGTGGCCGAGCGTACGGCCGACCTGTCGCAGGCGAACGAGCAACTGACGAAGGAAGTGAGCGAGCGCACGCGCGCCGAGCAGGAACTGCGTGCCGCGCACGACGAACTGATTCAGGCGAGCAAGCTCGCCGCACTCGGTCAGATGGCGGCGGGCATCACACATGAGTTGAACCAGCCGCTTGCCGCATTGCGCGGCTTCTCTGACAACACGCGTGTGTTTCTCGAACGTGGTGACCATGAATCGGCGAAGGAAAACCTCGAAGCGATCGCCGCGCTCACCGAGCGCATGGGCAAGATCACGAACCAGTTGAAGCTCTTCGTCGGCCGTGCGCGGCCTCGCAATGCGCGCGCAGGTGTGGCGCGCGCGCTGCGCAATGTGTTGGCGCTGCTGCAGAAACGCTTGCAGGGCGTGACGGTCGAGGTATCGTTGATCGACGAGGGCGCGGCGCCCGTTCGCTTCAATCTCGACAGCGACGATCCGAGGTTCGTCGCGCATTGCGACGATCTGCGGCTCGAACAGGTGCTGATCAATCTGCTCGGCAACGCGCTTGATGCGGTGGCAGGTATGTCTGCGCCGCGTATTGCGATCGACGTGCAAACGTCGCAGGAATCGCTTGCGATCATCGTGAGCGACAATGGTCCAGGCATTCCCGACGATGTGTTGCCGCGTCTTTTCGAGCCGTTCTTCACGACCAAGGAAATGGGCCAGGGTCTGGGGCTGGGCTTGGCGATCTGTTCGTCGATTGCACGTGATTGCGGCGGCTCACTCGTCGCGCGCAACAACGCGCAAGGCGGCGCCGAGTTCATGCTGACGCTGCGCCGCGCGCGGGCACAGGCAACCGATATCGCGGGCTCCGTCACGACGGGCTCGTGATTCAAAGCGTATTCAAGGTGTGGGAAACACAATGATCAAGGGCTTGCAGGTCCTCTATATCGAAGACGACGAACTCGTGCGGCGCGCGAGCGTGCAAAGCCTGCAACTCGCAGGGTTCGAAGTGGTCGGGCATGCGTCGGTGGAATCGGCGGCGAAGCTGATCAACGCGGAGTTTTCCGGCGTGATCGTCAGCGATATCCGCCTGCCGGGCGCAAGCGGTCTCGACCTGCTCGCGCAATGCCGCGAGCGCGCGCCCGACGTGCCCATCATTCTCGTCACGGGTCACGGCGATATTTCGATGGCCGTGCAGGCGATGCGCGACGGCGCGTACGACTTCATCGAAAAGCCGTTCCCTTCCGAGCGGCTGATCGAAACCGTGCGCCGCGCGCTGGAGCGCCGCACGCTGGTGCTCGAAAACCTCGCGCTGCGCCGCGAACTGGCGGAACAAGGGACGCTCGCGCCGCGGATCATCGGGCGCAGTCTCGCCATCGAGCAGGTGCGCAAACTGATCGCGAACGTCGCGCCGACGGATGCGTCGGTGCTGATCAACGGCGATACAGGCGCGGGCAAGGAACTGATCGCACGCAGCTTGCACGAACTGTCGCCGCGCCGGGACAAGCCATTCCTCGCGGTGAACTGCGGCGCACTGCCGGAGCCGATGTTCGAGTCGGAGATGTTCGGCTATGAACCGGGCGCGTTTACGGGCGCGGCGAAGCGGCGCATCGGCAAGCTCGAGCATGCTTCGGGCGGCACGCTCTTTCTCGACGAGATCGAAAGCATGCCGCTCGCGTTGCAGGTCAAGCTGCTGCGCGTGTTGCAGGATGGCGTGCTGGAGCGGCTCGGGTCGAACCAGCCGATACGCGTCGATTGCCGCATCGTCGCGGCGGCGAAGGGCGACATGACCGACCATGTCGCGTCGGGCACGTTTCGGCGCGATCTGCTGTACCGGCTCAACGTGGTGACGATCGCGTTGCCCCCTCTGTCGGAACGGCGCGAAGACATCGTGCCGCTGTTCGAGCATTTCCTTCTGGACGCGGCCGTGCGCTATCAGCGTCCCGCACCGATTCTCACCGACCGTCAGCGCACGAACCTGATGCAGCGCGAATGGCCCGGCAACGTGCGCGAGTTGCGCAACGCGGCGGATCGCTTCGTGCTCGGCGTCGGCGACGATACGGTCGCGGCCCCCGCCGACGATGCGCTGACGTCGATCACGCAGCCTTTGAAGGAACGCGTCGAGCAGTTCGAGCGGGCGGTGATCGCCGAAGCGCTGGAGCAGACGGGCGGCGCCGTCGCGATAGCGGCGGACAGGCTGCAAGTCGGCAAGGCGACGCTTTACGAGAAGATCAAGCGTTATGGCCTGGCGGCGCGTGGGGAAAGTGAGAGGTGAAGCTGGAGTGAGGTGCGGCTGACGGCGGGTTGCGCTATGAAGTTGTCAGCGCGTCGCCCGCCGTAGAAGAGAGAAATCCGGGCGATCAGGACGTGCCGAGCGCCTTGGCCAGCAACTGATCGAGTTCTGCGAACTGCGGCTCGCCGACGTAGCGCTTCAGCACTTTGCCGTTGCGGTCGATCACGAACGTGGTCGGCGTGAGTTGCACGTTGCCGAACTGCTTTGCAGCCGAACCATCATCCATCGCGACCTTGAACGGCAGACGGCGTGTTTCCGTGTAGTTGGTCACGTACATCGGCGCGTCGTAGCTCATCGCGACCGCGACGAACTCGAGCCCTTTGTCCTTGAAGCGGTTGTACGTCTGGACCATCTGCGGCATTTCCTTCATGCAGGTGTCGCAACTCGTCGCCCAGAAGTTGACGAGATAGACCTTGCCTTTCAGATCGGCCGTCGACACTTTCTGGCCGGAAAGCAGCGTGAACGTCGCGTCGGGCACGTGCTGCTGGCTGCCGAACGCGAAGTAGCCCGCCACAGCGATCGCGCCAGCGACGACGGCGGCAGCGATGTAGCGAATCGGGCTCGAACGCCGGGAAACGTTGGTTTGGCTCATGAACAGACCTCGGGAGAACGCGTGGAACACACGTCTTGAGGCGCTTGAACGCTGCGAGAACAGCAGCGGAAACCGGGCGCCCCGGATACTTGTCTCATATTGTACCGGCAATCTTGTGACGCAGTTGGCGGCGCGGTTAAGCCGCGAATAACGTCCGATAATGATGCTTTCCGTCACGTAGATTCCATTCGCCGCGTCATGCTCCGTTCCGCTCTCCTTTCGTTCGTCCGCCGTCGTGGTTTGTTGTCCGTCCCTTTCCGTTCGCTGATAACAAAGGCCGTCGTCGTCGCGTCCGCCGGCTGGCTGCTGGCCGCCTGCTCGCCGACCTATGACTGGCGCACGATCATGAATAACGACAACGGCTACACGGTCGATCTGCCCGCCAAGCCGACCACCGACCAGCGGCAGATCGACATCGGCGGCACGCCGATGAATATGTCGATGCAGATTGCCGAGGCGGACCACGCGGTATTCGCCGTGGGCACCGTGATGCTGCCGAGCGACGATCCACAGGTGCAGCGCACTGCGCTTGACTATCTGCGCTCGGGCCTCGCGCACAACCTCGGCTCAGCGCCCGATGCCCACGTGGCGGCGATTCCGCTCGCGGCGGGCGGCCAGGTGCAGGGACTGGAAATGACCTTCAGCGGCAAGGCGGGGCCGAACCAGGAAACGCGCATCATGCATGCGCGCCTGGTCGCGAAGGGGCGGCATGTGTATCAGGCGGCCGTGATCGCGAGCAAGGAACCGCCGCCGGAACAAGTTGAGCAATTCTTCGGATCGTTCAAACTTTACTGATTTGGGGTCATACGGTTCGCTGCGGCGCACCGTTCCAAGTGAATGTTCCTTCGCAAAAAACTTCGCTAATCTCGCGTTTACACGGGATTTTTTTTGTTACCCACAGGATCTGTGGATAACTTTGTTAGTAACTCTGTGCGGTAGGCCGCAAATGCCCATCGGACGGGCAGGTTGCCAGTTTGCCCTGAATCTTGGCATTTTGAAAAAGCCAATAAAATCAAAGGCATTCGCGAGATGCCTCACAACAGGCTTTCAGTTGTATCAAAATCTATCGCGCAGGCGCAAATGTGCATAAGTCAAGTCTTGACATGCATTTTTTGTCGTCTGCAGCATTTACTGGGCACCGAACACCCGCCGATACTGAACCGCCTCGGAGACCTGCGCGGCGTTCGGGACATCCTTGCCAGCCAGATCGGCGATGGTTCTCGCCACTTTCAGCACGCGGTAGTAAGCGCGCGCTGACCAGCCAAAGCGCTCGCCCGCTTCGCGCAGCAGACGCTCGCCATCGTCGTCGGGCCGGCAGACGGCGTCGACTTCCCGGCCGCTGAGTTCGCGGTTCGTTTTGCCTTGCCGCTGTAGCTGGCGCTCACGCGCGGCCTCGACCCGTTGCGCGATCGGCGCGCTTGGTTCGCCGGAAGCAGTCGAGCGAGCCGACAGTTCCGCCGGCGACAGCGCAGGAATCTCGATCTGAATATCAATGCGATCCAGCAGCGGCCCCGACAGTTTGCGCATATAGCGCGCGGCCACTTCCGGCGTGCATCGGCAGCGCCCGCCCGGGTCGCCGCGCCAGCCGCACGGACACGGGTTCATCGCGGCGATCAACTGACACGCGGCCGGAAAATCGGCCTGGAGTGCGGCGCGCGAAATCGTGATGCGGCCGTTCTCCAGCGGCTCGCGCAGATTTTCGAGCACATGCCGGTCAAATTCCGGGAGTTCGTCGAGAAACAGCACGCCGAGATGCGCGAGCGTGATCTCGCCCGGCTGCGGCGGATTGCGCCCGCCGACCAGCGCTGCCGCGCTCGACGAATGGTGAGGGGCGCGAAACGGCCTTTGCCGCCACTGCGCAGGCGTGAATCCAATCGCGCTCGCCGAAAGCAGCGCGGCGGATGTCAGCGCTTCGTCGTCGGTCATTGACGGCAAAACGCCGGGTAGGCGCGCCGCGAGCATCGATTTGCCCGCGCCTGGCGGGCCGATCATCAGCATGTGGTGGCCGCCCGCCGCCGCCACTTCGAGCGCGCGCCGGGCGCCGCGCTGGCCGATGACGTCGGCCATGTCGGGCGGCGCGACCCGCGCATCGTCGGATAAGGTCGCGGCCTCGATGGGGTAAAGCCGCGCGTCCGCGTCGCCCGCCAGATGCGCGCACAGCGACGGCAGATCGGCCGCGCCGTACACGGCGACGCCGGGCACGAGGGCCGCTTCTTTTGCGCTGGCCAGCGGCAGGTAGAGTTCCGGCGAGCGGCCGCTCGCGGCGTCTTCCGGCGTATCGGATGAAGCTTCAGGATAGGACTGATGGCCGCGCGCCGTACCGCACGCCATCGCGAACGCGCCGCGCATCGGACGCAGCGCCCCCGTCAGCGACAGTTCTCCAGCAAATTCCCGATACATGAGCGATTCGATCGGAATCTGCCCGCTCGCGGCGAGAATGCCGAGCGCGATGGGCAGATCGAAACGACCGGATTCCTTCGGAAGATCGGCGGGTGCCAGATTGACCGTGATACGGCGCACGGGAAAGTCGAGACCGCAATTGAGCAGCGCGGCGCGCACGCGCTCGCGGCTCTCGCGCACTTCGAGATCGGGCAGTCCGACGATGGAAAAAGAGGGAAGTCCGTTGGCGAGGTGAACCTCGACGGTAACTTCGGGCGCGCGGCCAGCGGCCGGCGCGCGACTGCGCACCACGGCAAGCGACATGTTGTCTCCCGTCCCGACGCGCCCGCGGGGCGCGTTCACCTTAAAGCGCTAATGACGTCACGGGCCGCTTGCCTGTGATGTTCAGATCAGAAGGGTGTGCTCAGGACGATTGGCTCACGGGCAGCTTCTGCTCGAGTTCGGCGACGCGCCGCTCCAGCTCTTCGAGCCGCGCGCGGGTGCGCACGAGCACCTGCGTCTGCGTGTCGAATTCCTCGCGCGTCACCAGGTCGAGCTTCGAAAAGCCTTGCGACAGCATTGCGCGCACATTGCGTTCGACATCTTTGGCCGGTGAGTTTTTGAATAACTCGGAAACCTTGGCCTGAAAGTCATTGAAGACGTCGTTTGGTTGTTTCATTTCATTCCCCTTAATTGCACAAAAAATGTGCATGTGATGTTACGCGCGTGCCTCGTAACACTGAATGATCGTTTCTGGTGCATGTTCCCCGGTCACCCGCTACAGCATGGGCGCCTTTGGTGCGCACGCCTGTTGTCCAAGCCTGCAAACACTCTAGCAACGATCCCGATAGCGCGCCAGCGTGCCCGGCCTGAACTGGCCATCCGGACAAGAAAACGCGCAAAGCCTTATGCCATAAGCGCCGGCGGGAGTCTGCCACAAACATGGCATGGACGTTGCTGTTACTGCCCCGCGCACCGGCGGGACGCCGTCTGGAGAAGCGCCATTGCTAGGGGTTTCGGGGGAGTTGCCGAAAGCAGGGCGCAAGGCAAATGCAAGTCACGCAAACGGGTTGAGTCACTACAGCGAGGATTTCATGAAACTCATTACCGCAATCATCAAGCCTTTCAAGCTCGATGAGGCGCGCGAAGCCCTGTCGGCGATCGGCGTCTCGGGGATCACGGTGACGGAAGTCAAAGGATTTGGTCGTCAGAAGGGCCATACGGAGTTGTATCGGGGAGCCGAGTACGTCGTCGACTTTCTGCCGAAGGTGAAGATCGAGGCTGCGGTGTCGGACGACATCGTCGACCAGGCGATCGAAGCCCTCGAGCGCGCGGCGCGTACGGGCAAGATCGGCGACGGCAAGATTTTCGTCACGCCGATCGAACAGGTGATTCGGATTCGCACCGGCGAGACCGGCGCGGACGCACTGTAAAAAACAGCGACAAGAGGAAACTGAAGATGCGTAAATTATTGATGTCCCTGATGATGGCCGGCTCGCTGCTGACGGTCGGCATCGGCGCTGCCCTCGCGGACGACGCGTCGGCTCCCGCCGCGGCTTCCGCCCCGGACACGTCGGCGAGCGCGCCGGCTGCGCCCGCTGCGAGCGCCCCTGCTGCCGACGCTTCGGCCGCACCCGCCGCCAGCGCGCCCGCTGACGCATCGGCAGCAGCTGCCGCGTCGGACGCCGCACCGGCTGCGCCGACCGCGCCGTTCTCGGTCGATTCGTCGAAGATCAGCTCGGGCGACACCGCCTGGATGCTGACCTCCACCGCGCTCGTGCTGTTCATGACGATCCCCGGCCTCGCGCTCTTCTACGCCGGCATGGTTCGCAAGAAGAACGTGCTTGCCACGGTGATGCAGAGCTTCGCGATCACCTGCATCGTGACGGTGATCTGGACCGTGGTCGGCTACAGCATCGCGTTCACGCCGGGCGGCTCGTTCATTGGCGGCTTCTCGCGCGTGTTCATGTCGGGCATGACCTACATCAAGGGCGACAAGGCGACGACGCTGACGGTCAGCCACCTCGCTTCGACGATTCCGGAATCGGTCTACTTCGTCTATCAGATGACGTTCGCGATCATCACGCCGGCACTGATTACGGGCGCATTCGCCGACCGTATGAAGTTCTCCGCGATGCTGATTTTCATGACGCTGTGGTCGATCATCGTCTACTCGCCGATCGCGCACATGGTCTGGGAACCGACGGGCTGGCTGGCTAGCGCAGGCATCCTCGACTTCGCGGGCGGCACGGTGGTGCATATCAACGCGGGTATCGCGGGTCTGGTCTGCTGTCTCGTGCTCGGCAAGCGTACGGGCTACGGCAAGGATTCGATGGCACCGCACAACCTCGTGCTGACGATGATCGGCGCCTCGATGCTGTGGGTGGGCTGGTTCGGTTTCAACGCGGGTTCGGCAGTTGCGGCTGACGGCCGTGCCGGTTTCGCGATGATGACGACGCAAGTTGCAACGGCCATGGCTGCACTCGGCTGGATGTTCGCTGAATGGATCGCCAAGGGTAAGCCGTCGGTGCTCGGTATCGTGTCGGGCGCAGTGGCAGGTCTGGTTGCGATTACGCCGGCTTCGGGTTTCGTGGGTGTCGGCGGCGCGCTGGCGATCGGTCTGATCGCAGGTGTGGTCTGCTTCTGGTCGGCAACGTGGCTCAAGCACAAGATGGGCTACGACGATTCGCTCGACGCGTTCGGCGTGCATTGCATCGGCGGTATCGTGGGCGCATTGCTGACGGGCGTGTTTGCAGTCAAGGACATCGGCGGCGCGGACGGCAGCGTCATCCTGCAGGCAAAGGGCGTGCTGACGACGCTCATCTACAGCGGCGTGATCAGCTTCATCCTGCTGAAGATCATCGACGTGACGATCGGCCTGCGCGTGACGGAAGAAGAAGAACGCGAAGGTCTGGACGTGATCCTGCACGGCGAACACGTCGAGTAACAGGTCCAGCAAACCCGGTTTTCCCCGGCGACGGGGTCACGAAAGGTACGAAAAAGGTACAAGCGCAGCGACTTTGGCCCGCCTTCATGGCGGGCTTTTTTCTGGTTTTTTTACCGCTGCCGCTGCCGCTGCCGCTGCGCTGGCATCCGCGCTATGCCTTCGTACTTCACGCGTTGCCCCTGTGCGGGGCGGCACCTACTTTTCTTTGCCGCCGCAAAGAAAAGTAGGCAAAAGAAAGCGGCTCACACCGCCAGTGCTAGTGTTTGCCTGAGGACCCCCACAGGGTCTTACGCTTCACACGGCAATCACGTGACCCACGTTCGTTGCCAGCGCTCTTGCGCTGCGCCTCACCCGCTTCATATGTCCGCGTTACAGCACGCCTTGCCAGGTAGTCCACCGCCGCCCAGGTGGCAAACTGTGTGTAGGCCGTAGTGCCTCGCACGCCGCACTTCGGACCCGATCGCGAACGCTCCACCCTGTAAGAGCGCCAGGCTAAACGACGCGACAACCTACACACAGTTTGCCACCTGGGCGGCACATACCATTCGCTGCCGCTTGCCCGAGTACGGGTATTCGAAGCGGGTGAGGCGCTCATTCAAAGCGTTGGCAACGCACGCGAACAAGGGCGTTGCCGTGTGAAGCGTAAGACCCTTTGGGGGCCCTCAGGCAAACACAAGAGCTGGCGGTGTGAGCCGCTTTCTTTTGCCTACTTTTCTTTGCGGCGGCAAAGAAAAGTAGGTGCCGCCCCGCACAGGGGCAACCCCGGCAGACCAAAAACAAAGCGCGGATGCCAGCAAGAAGCCCCGGCAGACCAAAAACAAAGCGCGGATGCCTGCAAGAAGCCCAGGCAGACCAAAAACAAAGCGCGGATGCCTGCAAGAAGCCCAGGCGGACCAAAAAACAAAGCGCGGATACCCGCAAAGAAGCCCAGGCAAATCCATCCCAGCGTCGCAGACAAACGCCCCAGTCATCTTGTCTCACAAACAGCAGATTTTCCGGCTATCGTTCCTATAGGGAGAATGCATCCACCCATAACTTGCGAATGGAGAAAGCGCCCCCAAATGGGCAAAGCATTTGCTCTACAATCTTTTTTCTCCAGTCTGCGAGTGATCAATGGTTCCGCATTTAGTCACGGCGTTAAACGGCCCGCTGCTCGACCTCGAGCGGAAGATCCTCGACGCCACGCCCGCCATCGAACGCTGGTTCCGTCTCGAATGGCAGGAGCACACGCCGCCGTTCTATTGCTCGGTCGATCTGCGTAACGCCGGTTTCAAGCTCGCGCCCGTGGATACCAACCTGTTCCCCGGCGCGTTCAACAACCTGCCGCAGGAGACGCTGCCGCTTGCCGTGCAGGCGGCGATGGCGTCGATCGAGAAGATCTGTCCGGACGCGAAGAACCTGCTCGTGATTCCCGAGCGTCACACGCGCAACGCGTTTTACCTGGAGAATGTCGCGCGGCTCGCGACGATCATGCGTCAGGCGGGCCTGAACGTCCGCTTCGGCACGCTCGACGAAAGCATCGTCGGGCCCGTCACGATCGCGCTGTCGGACGGCCAGAAGATCGTGCTGGAACCGCTGGAGCGCTCGGCACGCCGCATCGGGCTGAAGAATTTCGATCCCTGCTCGATTCTGCTGAACAACGACCTGTCGAGCGGCATTCCGCCCGTGCTCGAAAATCTGCACGAGCAGTATCTGCTGCCGCCGCTGCACGCGGGCTGGGCCGTGCGCCGCAAGTCCACCCATTTCTCGTGCTATGACGATGTCGCGAAGAAGTTCGCGAAGATGGTCGAGATCGACCCGTGGATGATCAATCCGTACTTTGCGCATGTCGAAGGCGTCGATTTCGAGGCGCGCACGGGCGAGGAAGCGCTCGCCGATGCAATCGACGGCGTGCTGAAGAAGATCGCCAAGAAGTATCGCGAGTACGGTATTTCGGAACGGCCGTATGTCGTCATCAAGTCGGACGCGGGCACCTACGGAATGGGCGTGATGACGGTGCATGACGCGTCGGAAGTGGCCGCGCTCACCAAGCGCGAGCGCACCCGCATGTCGACCACGAAGGAAGGCCTCGACGTACATGACATGATCGTGCAGGAAGGCGTCTACACGTTCGAGCGTATCGGCGAGGAAGTGGCCGAGCCCGTCGTGTACATGATCGACCGGTATGTGGTGGGCGGCTTTTATCGCGTGCATGGCAGCCGCGAACGCGACCAGAATCTGAACGCGCCCGGCATGCATTTCGTGCCGCTCGGCTTCGAGCACACGGCCCTGCCGGATGCGCACGCGAAACCGGGCGCCGCGCCGCCGAACCGCTTCTACATGTATGGCGTGGTGGGGCGGCTGGGGCTGCTGGCGGCGTCGGTGGAACTGGAGAAGACCGATCCCGAGGCGATTCAGGTCTGATCGCACCCGACTCGGCGCAGACACCCCGCAAGCGCGTAGAGCGCGCTCGCGGTAGGCTGACGCTCCCGCCGCGTCGAACGCGGCAGCATTTGCAGGCGGATGCGCTGCGTCGTCAGCGCCTCCGCCTTACGCTATAACGAACAATGTGTGGCCCGCGAGGGCGCCTCAGGAACTCCATGGACATTCTCTTCATCGCCGACCCGCTTTCCCGCTTCAAGATCTACAAGGATTCGACCTACGCGATGATGGCCGAGGCCGCGAAGCGCGGTCATACGCTATACGCGTGCGAGCCGCAGCATCTGGCGTGGACTGGCAGCGGCGTCGAGGCGGACGTGTACCGCTTCGAGATCGTCGGCGATCAGTCGGACGGTCATCGCGACGTGTGGTTTGAAGCGCAACCCGTTGAGCCGCGCGCGCTGACGCGCTTCGGCGCAGTGGTGATGCGCAAGGACCCGCCGTTCGACATGGAATACGTGACGTCGACGTGGCTGCTCGAACTGGCCGAGCGCGCGGGCGCGCGCATCTTCAACAAGCCGCAGGCGATCCGCGATCACTCGGAGAAGATGGCGATCGGCGAGTTTCCGCAATTCGTCGCGCCGACGCTCGTCACGCGTGATCCGGCACGTTTGCGCGCGTTTCACGCCGAGCATGGCGACGTGATCCTGAAGCCCCTCGACGGCATGGGCGGCATGGGCGTGTTCCGCGTGAAGGCGGACGGCATGAACCTCGGCTCGATCGTCGAGATGCTGAGCCACGACGGCGCGCGTTCGGTGATGGCGCAGAAGTTCATCCCCGAGATCAAGACGGGCGACAAGCGCATTCTGCTGATCGGCGGTGAGCCGGTGCCTTATTCGCTCGCGCGCATTCCGCAGGGCAACGAGGTGCGCGGCAACCTCGCGGCAGGTGGACTGGGCGTCGCGCAGCCGCTGACGGCGCGCGACCGCGAGATCGCCGAAACGCTCGGGCCGGTGCTGAAGGCGCGCGGCCTGTTGCTGGTCGGGCTGGATGCGATCGGCGACTGGCTGACGGAAGTGAACGTGACGAGCCCGACGTGTTTCCGCGAGATCATGGATCAGACGGGCTTCGACGTGGCGGCCATGTTCATCGACGCGCTAGAGAAGGCCGTCGGTTGAATCGGCGCGGGTGCGTCGCCATGTTGCGTTATGGAAGTTCGTGCGATGGCCAGCCAAGCGAGAAAAGGCCGAAAGCGCGAAAATGAGGCTGTTACAATGCCCGCTCCCCTGAAAGCGGCCCGCGAGGGCCCACGCGATCCGGCCCCTTGGCGGTCGGATCTCAGGCGAGTTCGATGGCGTGCTTTGTTCGCCGCGTCTGCGCCGTTGTTTCGGCTGCCGGACAGTGGAATGGAAGTACGGCCGCGATTTTCGGGCGGTTTTCTGCAGCAAGGCTGACATGGCAGGCATTCTGATCATTGCGCACGCTCCCTTCGCCTCCGCGCTTCGCGAGTGTGTCTCTCATATTTACGGCGGCTTGCCCGCTCGCATCGGCGTCATCGACGTGTCGGCGGATTGCGATCCCGCCCAGGTCGTGGCGTTCGCGCATGCGGAGATCGACAGGCTTAGAGAAGAAAACGGCGCGCTCGTGCTGACGGACATGTTCGGCGCGACGCCGGCGAACATCGCGTGCCGGCTCGCGTCGATTCCCGATGTGCGGGTGCTGGCAGGTGTGAATCTGCCGATGCTCGTGCGCGCGGTCTGTTATCGCGCGACGCCGCTCGACGTGCTCGTCGACAAGGCGTTGGCGGGCGCGACCAAAGGCGTACAGGCTGTCGGACCGGCGACGCCGGCCGTTGCCGCCTGTGCTGTCGCGAACACCGACGATTGTCTTCCCGTCGCGTCGCCGGAAAAGGTGCTCGCCGAAAGCTGCAAGGCAGCCAGCGACACCGGCTGCAGCGGGACCGCCAGCTGAGCACCGCGCACAAGATTTCTGCTTTACCTCGATAACATCAACACCAGCGCATCGGACCAACACATGCTGCAACAGGAAACGACTATCGTGAACAAGCTGGGGCTGCACGCACGCGCGTCGGCCAAACTCACGCAACTCGCCGCCAACTTTCAGGCGGAAATCTGGATGAGCCGCAATGGTCGGCGGATCAACGCGAAGAGCATCATGGGCGTGATGATGCTGGCGGCGGGAATCGGCAGCACGGTGGTGATCGAAACGGAAGGCGCCGACGAGCAAGACGCGATGGACGCGCTGCTCAAACTGATCGCCGACAAATTCGGCGAGGGACAATAAAAAATCCGCTGCTGCATTCGTTCTGCATGCAAGACGCCGCGCGATGTCGCGGCGTTTTCTTTTGGTCCGCCGGATTACACGCCGGCACGCGGCTTACTGCGACATTCGATGCTGCGCTGCACAGCAACGATATGCGGTACGGAATTTATAATGGTCGTCGGGGTCTGAGAGCATTGCAGCGGTTTGCCGCGGCATCACACAACTAGAGGAGGTGCGCGTGTCGTTCACGCTGCATGGAATTCCCGTGTCACGCGGTATCGCCATCGGGCGGGCATATCTGATCGCCCCGGCTGCACTGGACGTCGACCACTATCTGATCGAGCCCACACAGATCGAGGGCGAGGTGGAGCGTTTTCGCACGGCCCAGGCACTCGTGCATCGGGAGCTCGACGAGTTGCGCGCCGATCTCGCCGCCGACGCGCCCTCCGAAATGGGCGCTTTCATCGACGTCCACACCATGATCCTGAACGACGCGATGCTCGTTCAGGAAACTATCGACCTCATCCGCACGCGCCGCTACAACGTCGAGTGGGCGTTGACCGAACAGCTCGAACGTCTCACGCGCCATTTCGACGAAGTGGAAGACGAATACCTGCGCGAGCGTAAGGCCGATATCGAGCAGGTCGTCGAGCGCGTGCTGAAGGCGCTGGCGGGCGCGACGGGCGGGCTCGTCAACGGTATTCATGGACGCTGCGACGAAATGATCGTGGTCGCGCACGATATCGCGCCCGCCGACATGATGCAGTTCAAGGGGCAAACCTTCCAGGGCTTCGTCACGGATCTGGGCGGCCGCACGTCGCATACAGCGATCGTCGCGCGCAGCCTCGGCATTCCCGCAACGGTCGGCGTGCAGCACGCGAGCGCGCTGATCCGTCAGGACGATCTCATCATCGTCGACGGCGATCATGGCATCGTGATCGTCGATCCGGCGCCTATCGTGCTCGAAGAGTATTCATACCGGCAGAGCGAGAAGGCGCTGGAAGCGCGCAAGCTGCAGCGCCTGAAGTTCTCGCCTACACAGACGGTGTGCGGCACGCGCATCGACCTGTGCGCGAACATCGAGCTGCCCGACGACGCGCAGGCCGCGCTCGACGCGGGCGCGACGGGCATTGGCCTGTTCCGCACTGAGTTCCTGTTCATGAACCAGAAGGACGGGATGCCGGAAGAGGAAGAGCAGTTCGCCGCGTACCGGCGTGCCGTCGAACTGATGAACGGCATGCCCGTGACGATCCGCACGATCGACGTCGGCGCGGACAAGCCGCTCGATTCGATCGGCGACGAGTACGAGACGGCGCCCAATCCGGCGCTGGGCCTGCGCGCGATCCGCTATAGCCTGTCCGAGCCGCACATGTTCCTCACGCAGCTGCGCGCGATCTTGCGCGCGTCGGCGTTCGGTACGGTGAAGATCCTGATTCCGATGCTCGCGCACGCGCGCGAGATCGACCAGACGCTCGACCTGATCCAGGAAGCCAAGCGTCAGCTCGACGACGCGGGCCTCGCGTACGATCCGAACGTGCGCGTCGGCGCGATGATCGAGATTCCGGCAGCAGCGATCGCGTTGCCGCTATTTTTGAAGCGACTCGATTTCCTGTCGATCGGTACGAACGACCTGATCCAGTACACGCTTGCAATCGACCGTGCCGACAACGCGGTCGCGCATCTGTACGATCCGCTGCATCCCGCGGTGCTGCATCTGATCGCGTTCACGCTGCGCGAGGCGAAGCGCGCGGGCGTGCCGGTGTCGATCTGTGGAGAGATGGCCGGCGACCCGACGCTCACGCGTCTGCTGCTCGGCATGGGCCTGACGGAGTTCTCGATGCATCCGAGCCAGGTGCTGCTCGTGAAGCAGGAGGTGTTGCGCTCGCATCTGAAGACGCTGGAAAAGCCGGTGGCGGACGTGCTCGCGGCGTTCGAACCAGAAGAGGTGCAATCGGCGCTGGATCGCGTCGCGCAGGCCTGACGCGCTTTCCCTTTCGGCGAGGCGAGTGGCGAGATTTACGACCGATGCCGCTCGCCGCACACCGGGCAATCCGGCTGGCGCGCGATGCGCATCGTGTTCCATTCCATCCGTAGCGAATCGAGCATCATCAGGCGGCCCACCAATGGCTCGCCGATGCCCGCGATCACGCGCAGCGCTTCCGCCGCCTGCATCGCACCGATAATGCCGACCGTCGGCGCGAACACGCCCATCGTCGAGCACGCTACTTCCTCGAACGGCTGATCTTCCGGAAACACGCACGCGTAGCACGGTGAATTTTCGCTGCGGAAATCGAACGTGCTGATCTGGCCGTCGAAGCGCAGCGCCGCGCCCGATACCAGCGGCACGCCGTGCTTCACGCAGGCGCGGTTGATCGCATGACGCGTCGCGAAGTTGTCCGTGCAGTCGAGTACAACAGTCGCTTGCGGCACGCTGACGTCCAGCCACGCATCGTCGACGCGTTCTGCTACGGCGTGTACAACGACTTCCGGATTCAGTTGCGCAATCGCGTCGCGTCCCGACTCGACTTTCAACCGGCCAACCGACTTCGTCACATGCAGAATCTGCCGCTGCAGATTGGTGAGATCGACGGTATCGGCATCGACCAGCGTCAGCTTGCCGACGCCCGCCGCCGCCAGATACATCGCGGCCGGCGAGCCGAGACCACCCGCGCCGACCACAATGGCGTGCGCGTCGAGAAAGCGTTGCTGAGCCTCGATGCCGAGTTCATCGACGAGGATGTGACGGGAGTAGCGCAGGAGTTGATCGTCGTTCATGGCGGGGCGCGGCGTGTGTCGTAGGTGTCGCGCTGGCTGTGAAGAGAGACGGCGCGAGGTTCTCGTTATTCTAATCGCGCGGAGGAAAGTGTCTTCGCGGCAACGTGGGCCGCGAAGACACTGGGACAGCTCAGACGCTTACTTGGCCGGAACTGCCGGTTGCGAAGCGGGCTGCGTAGCCGAAGCGGGCGCCGCCGGGTTCGACGCCGTCGGCGTAGCGGGCAGTGCGGGCTTCACAGCGACAGGCGCCGAAGCCGATTGAGCCGGCTTGTTCTGCGCGAGACGCCGCTCCATCAGCGACTTCGATTCCTGCACCGGCTTGCCCTCAAGCTTGTTCAGACCTTGTTGCAGCATGAAGTCGTCGTTGGAACCGAATTCGACCGGCTTGCGGTCGCGATCCTTCTGCTTCTGTTCCGGCGTCTTCTTGTCGTTCTGCTCTTCGAGCAGACGCAACTGGTCCATGCGCTCCTGTTCGCGCTGTTCCTGTTCCTTCTTCTCGTTCGGGTCTTGCGTGTTCGCAAGGTGATTCGAGTAGTCGACTTCGCGCGTGACGAGTGCGTCGTCCGGATCGCCGTCCGCGTATTGATCCACTGCGACGTCGGGGCGGATACCCTTGTTCTGGATCGAACGGCCGCTCGGCGTGTAGTAGTAGGCGGTGGTCAGACGCAGCGCCGAATCCGCTGTCATCGGACGCACGGTCTGCACCGAGCCCTTGCCGAACGTCGTCTTGCCGACGATCAGCGCGCGATGCTGATCCTGCAGCGCGCCCGCGACGATTTCCGACGCCGACGCCGAGTACGCGTTGGTCAGCACGATCATCGGCACGGTCTTGAAGATGGACGGCAGGTTCTTCAGCGGATCGGTGTCGAAGGACGGCAGACGGTAGTTGTCGTAGGTGTCGCGATAGACCTGCTTCGAGTCCGGAATCTGGCCGTTCGTCGACACGACGACGGAATCCGGCGGCAGGAACGCGCCCGCGACGCCGACGGCGCTTTGCAGCAGGCCACCGCCGTTGTTGCGCAGGTCGAGGATCAGGCCCTTCAGGTTCGGCTGCTGGCGCGCGATGTCCTGTAGCTTGGCTGCGAGGTCAGGCACCGTGCGTTCCTGGAAGCTCGTGATGCGGACATAGGCGTAGCCCGGCGCAAGGATCTTCGACTTCACGCTCTGGACCTTGATGATCGCGCGCGTGACGGTGAGCGGGAACGTACGGTCGTCGGTCTTGCGGAAGATGGTCAGCGTGACCTTCGTGCCCGGGTCGCCGCGCATCTGCTTGACGGCTTTGTCGAGCGTCATGCCGCGCACGGGCTTGTCGTTGATGCGGGTGATCAGGTCGCCCGGACGGATGCCGGCGCGGAACGCGGGCGTGTCCTCGATCGGCGAGATGACCTTGATGAGGCCGTCTTCCTGCGAAATTTCGATGCCGAGGCCCGCGAAGCGGCCCTTGGTCTGCTCCTGCAGCTCTTCGTAGTCGGTCTTGTCGAGATAGGACGAGTGCGGGTCGAGGCTCGACACCATGCCCTTGATCGCGGCCGTCAGTAGCTTCTTGTCGTCGACGGGCTCCACATACTCATGCTTGATTTGCCCGAAGACTTCGGCGAAGAGTCGCAACTGGTCGAGCGGCAAGGGCGCGGTCGCCGATGCGGGTTGCTGGGCCGAGGCGCTGAGTTGCAGGGTTGCAAAAACGCCGGTAGCCAGGCCCGCGGCGATAAGGCCGATATTTTTCAGGTTCTTTCGCATAGAGTGTGTTGCGGTCGGAAGCGCGTGGCAGCGTCAAAGGAAAAAGGACGGACAAGTATAACTTGACGCTTGCACGGCCTGTACGTATGGGTGATCGGGTTTCGACAGCGGTCGCGCTGCGAGGTTCTAAGGATCGCTGCCGTCCTGCGCAGCGACTGTGCGCTGGCGGACGCCCGCAACGCCAAAAGTGCCGCCACGCATGGGCTGAACTGCCTATACCGTTGCGTGCGCATCGGTATGGATTGCTTGCGTGTAGGGATCGCAGCGAAACGTCCGGCCATCTCGCGACGACACATGATGGCGCCAGCATGGCGGGTACATGGCAATGCTGTCAGGCAAGCGCACGGCACGCGCGAAGCGCGCGTGCCTTGACCCGCAGCGGCATGGCGGCGGGTCACGATCATTGGACTGGCCGTGATCAGCCCGCCTTACCCTGCTTCGCGACAGCGGCCTGGGCCTTCGCGATCGCTTCCTGATCGCCGAGGTAGTAGTGCTTGATCGGCTTAAGGTCTTCGTCCAGTTCATAGACGAGGGGCACGCCGTTCGGGATGTTCAGCCCGACGATGTCGTTGTCGGAGATGTTGTCCAGATACTTGACCAGCGCGCGGATCGAATTGCCGTGCGCGGCGATCAGCACCTTGCGGCCCGACTTGATCGCGGGCGCGATCGATTCGTTCCAGATGGGCATGACGCGCGCGACGGTGTCCTTCAGGCATTCCGTGAGCGGCAACTGCTCGCGCGGCACCTTCGCGTAGCGCGGGTCGTCGTACGACGTGCGCGAATCGGTCGCCTCCAGCGCGGGCGGCGGCGTGTCGTAGCTGCGGCGCCAGACCAGCACTTGCTCGTCGCCGAACTTCGCGGCCGTCTCGGCCTTGTTCAGGCCCGACAGCGCGCCGTAGTGGCGCTCGTTGAGACGCCACGAATGCACGACGGGCAGGTACATCTGGTCCATCTTGTCCTGCACGTGCCACAGCGTGCGGATCGCGCGCTTGAGCACCGAGGTATAGGCGATATCGAACGTATAGCCCGAGTCCTTGAGCAGCGTGCCTGCCTGCTGCGCTTCGAGGTTGCCCTGTTCGGTCAGGTCGACGTCGACCCAGCCTGTGAAGCGGTTTTCCTTGTTCCACGTCGATTCGCCGTGGCGGATGAGAACGAGTTTGTACATGTCGTTGCCGGTCGGTAGTGAGGAAGCGGGAATCGGGGCGGTACCGCAGCCTTCTGCTGGCGGTCGCCATCGCGTCAGACGGTTATTTTATAATGGTCGGATTGCCCTTTCCGATTTATCCCGATTTCTTCTCTTTTTCCGGCGGATCTTCCGTGAAGTTTTTCACCGATTACACCAACCTTGTACTGATCGCTGTCGCCCTCATCTCTGGGGCGTTGCTCCTCTGGCCGTCGATTTCCCGGCGCGGACGCGGCGGCCTTTCGGCGGCTGCCGCCACCCAGCTGATCAATCGGCGCAACGCCGTGGTCGTCGACCTGCGCTCCGCGGCGGAATACGCCGGCGGGCACCTGCCGTCGGCGCGGCACGTGGAATTTGGCGAGTTGCAAGCGAAAGTCGCCCAACTCGTGAAAAATAAGAGCAACCCGGTGCTGCTCGTCTGCCAGAACGGACAGCAGTCGAACAAGGCGGCACGTATTGTGCGCGACGCAGGCTATGCGGAAGTGCACGTGCTGGAAGGCGGCGTCAACGCCTGGCAGCAGGCGGGCATGCCCGTCGTCAAACAAGGAGTTGCGAAGTGAACAAAGTGATCATGTACAGCACGCAGGTGTGCCCGTATTGCCAGATGGCCGAACGTCTACTAAAGTCGCGCGGCGTCGATCACGTCGAAAAGGTGCTGATCGACAAGGATCCGGCGCGCCGTCAGGAAATGATGACGCGCACGGGCCGTCGCACGGTGCCGCAGGTGTATATCGGCGACACGCACGTCGGCGGCTATGACGATCTGTCCGCGCTCGATCGCGCGGGCGGTCTGACGCCGCTGCTGGCAGCCGTCGCCTGAGGTTTTGCCTTTGCGTCGCGCCGGTTACGTAGGCAGCGGCGTGCGGTAGCGAAAAAACAAGGCCGGGTTCGCACCGGCCGGCTGGATGCCGCCTTTCGGGGCGGCCCGCTTTGTAAAGAGATCTGGCGGCATTCGTCCGCCGCAACGAAATTAAGGGAGTAGAGACTCATGTCCGACGAGAACAACCAGCCGTTCTTCAATATCCAGCGCATCTACCTGAAGGACATGTCGCTCGAACAGCCGAATTCGCCGGCTATTTTCCTCGAGCAGGAAATGCCGTCGGTCGAAGTCGAAGTCGACGTGAAGGCTGAGCGCCTCGCGGACACTGTGTTCGAAATTCTCGTCACGGGCACCGTGACGGCCAAGGTCAGCGACAAGGTCGCGTTCCTGATCGAAGCCAAGCAGGCAGGCATTTTCGACATCCGCAACATCCCGGCTGAGCAGATCGATCCGCTCGTCGGCATTGCGTGCCCGACCATCCTGTTCCCGTATCTGCGTTCGAACATCGCCGACGCGATCACCCGCGCAGGCTTCCCGCCCATCCACCTCGCCGAAATCAACTTCCAGGCACTGTACGAGCAACGCCTCGCGCAGATCGCCACGCAGGAAACCGGCGCGGGCAGCGCTGCGCATCACTGACGCGCGCAGCCGGTGCCGGGTATGAAGGTCGCCGTTCTCGGCGCCGGTGCATGGGGCACCGCACTCGCCGGCCATCTGGCCGCGCGGCACGACACGGTGCTCTGGGCGCGCGACGCCGCGCTCATCGCCGAACTCTCCACGTCGCATGAAAACGCTCGCTATCTGGCGGGCGTTGCGTTGCCATCCGCGCTTCGCTTCGAAGCGAATCTCGATCTCGCGTTAGATCACGCGCTCGCCGACGACGCGCTGTGCGTGGTCGCCACGCCCGTCGCGGGCTTGCGCGCGATGCTGCGCACGATGCGCGACATCGGCAAGGTGCCGGCGCACATCGTGTGGCTGTGCAAGGGCTTCGAGGCTGACACGCAACTGCTGCCGAATCAGGTCGTAGCTCAAGAGTTGAGCGGGCACGCGAGCAACGGCACGCTGTCGGGCCCGAGCTTCGCACGCGAAGTGGGGCAGGGGCTGCCAGTCGCGTTGACGGTGGCGAGCGCGTCGGCGGCATGCCGCGAGCGGACTGTCGCGGCGTTCCATCACGGCGCAATGCGTATCTATAGCGGCGACGACGTGGTCGGCGTCGAAGTGGGCGGCGCGGTGAAGAACGTGCTGGCCATTGCCACGGGCATCGCCGATGGCCTCGGTCTCGGGCTGAACGCACGCGCAGCGCTGATCACGCGCGGTCTTGCCGAAATGTCGCGCCTCGGCGCGGCGCTGGGCGGCCGGGCGGAAACGTTCACGGGCCTCACGGGTCTGGGCGATCTGATTCTGACCGCGACGGGCGATCTGTCGCGCAACCGGACGGTTGGCATGCAGCTCGCAACCGGCCGTTCGCTCGACGATATTCTCAACGCGCTCGGGCACGTCGCCGAGGGCGTGCGTTGCGCGCGGGGCGTGCTGTCGATCGCGCAGTCGCACGGGATCGAAATGCCGATCACCGAAGCCGTCTGCGACGTGCTGTTCAACAACGTGGCGCCGCGCGATGCCGTCAGCGCGCTGCTGCGCCGCGACGCGAAGGCTGAATAAAAGCCGTTGTCCGAAGCGGGCCTCGCGGCCCGCAACCCATTGCAGCAAATTGCCTGAAGGTCTTTTACACAGCCGGTAATGGCCAACGCCGAACGGCTCGTTTCTTTTGCTGTCCACCTCCTATCGTTGTTGCATCGAATCTGGAGGTTTTCCCATGCTCACCATTGGCCATTGCTCGCTCGAGGCGCGGGTCGTCGACATCACGACGCTCGACGTCGACGCGATCGTCAACGCGGCGAATACATCATTGCTGGGCGGCGGTGGTGTGGACGGCGCGATTCATCGCGCGGCCGGCCCGGAACTGCTGCGTGAATGCGAAACGCTGGGCGGTTGCGTGACAGGCGACGCGAAGATGACGGGCGGCCATCGGCTGAAAGCGCGTCATGTGATTCATGCCGTCGGTCCCGTGTGGCACGGCGGCGAGCGGGGTGAGGCGAAGTTGCTGGCTGCGTGCTACAGGCGCTCGCTGGAACTGGCACGCGACGCCAAAGCGAAGGGCATCGCGTTTCCTGCGATCAGTTGCGGCGTCTACCGTTTTCCCGCCGACGAAGCGGTGCGTATCGCCGTTCAAACGGTAATCGACACACTGCCGCAAACGCCTATGGTCGAGCACGTGATCTTCGCGTGCTTCGACGAAGCGATGCACATGCGCTACAAGTCCGAACTCGAACGACGCCTTCAGGCTCCGCCTTCGAAGCCCGCCTGACGCCATGCCTCGAACACGACTACGGCGACCGTGTTCGACAGGTTCAGGCTGCGATTGCCGGGGCGCATCGGCAGGCGCACGCGCTGTTCGGACGGGAAGCGACTCAGCACGGCGTCCGGCAAGCCGCGCGTTTCCGCGCCGAACACGAACCAGTCGCCGGGCAGGAACGCGTGCGAATGGAATGGGCTGGAGCCGCGCGTCGTGAACGCAAACACGCGCGAGAAATCGGGCGCTTCGCTGTCGATCAGCGCGTCCCAGTTTGGGTGTACGCGCATCTGCGCGTACTCGTGATAATCGAGGCCGGCGCGACGCATTCTTGCGTCGTCGAGCGGAAAGCCGAGCGGCTCGATCAGATGCAGGCGCGCACCCGTGTTCGCGCACAGGCGGATCACGTTGCCGGTGTTCGGCGGAATTTCAGGTTCGACGAGAACGACGTTGAACATATCAAGGTGAGTCGGAAACTAGTTTTTCGGCGTGCGAAGCGCGACGAGATTCGTCACGCGCCGCGCGCCGGCTGCCTTCAGCGTGCGGGCCAGCGCATCGAGTGTCGCGCCCGTCGTCATCACATCGTCGACGATGGCGACGTGCAAGCCCGTCACCGGCCTTGCCACTTCGAACGCGCGGCCGACATTCTGCCTGCGCGCATCGAGATCGAGCTTCGACTGCGGCGCCGTGTCGATCACGCGCCGCACGAGCGTCGCGTCGCCGCGAATGCCGAGCGCTTTCGCGCAGGGCCGCGCGATTTCCCACGCCTGGTTGTAGCCGCGCTCGACCAGCCGCCGGGCCGATAGTGGCACGGGCGCGACGACGTCCGGGCGATCGCGTTCGTCGAGTGCATCCATCGCGGACCACGCGAGCCGCCGCGCGAACTCATGCGCAAGCGCGAGCCGCGCGCGGAACTTGAGGCCGACGGCGAGCATGTCCAGCGGCGCGCGGTAATCGGCCAGCGCCACGGTCGCGTCGAACGAGGGCGGCGCGGTGAGACAGTCGCCGCACTGGTAATGCATGACGCTAGCCCGCCGGAAGCCGCTCAACGGCATCGCGCAGACAATGCAGCGCAGCCTTGCTTCGTTCCACCACGCCTCGTCGCAAAAGCCGCACAGCGTTCGATGCGACATATTGCCGCACAACGCACACGGATTCGGCAGCGCGCAACGTGCGAGCGCCGGAAGTTTCGAGATGGATCGTTGCGCGACCTCGATGAACCGTTCGTGAAGCAGTCGCCCGGAAAGTGTGGCGCGAGACCACCGAAAAGCCCAATTCGGCATATCGACACGCCTCCGAAGGCCGCTGACGCTGAAGGGACGGAATCGAGCGAGTATACTTCGCACTCTTCGTCCGCACGACTCGAATAACCGTGTCTCCCACCGAAACTGGCCGTCCGGCCTATGATTCGCGCCGTCTCCGGAAGATTTTCGACCGCCGGGCCGCGACGTTCAATGATGTCGCGTTCCTGCCGCGCGAGATCGCCCAACGCATGCGCGAACGGCTCGACTACATCAAGGTCAATCCGGCGCAGGTGCTCGACGCCGGCTGCGGCGCGGGCGACGACCTCCCCGCGTTGCGCGAGCGCTTCCCCGAGGCGCCCGTGTTCGGCACCGATCTTTCCCGCGCGATGCTCGCGCGCGCGGTCCAGCACGACGCTACCGACACCAGCTGGCGCCGTTTTCTGCCCGCGTCGCTCGGCAAGGCGCTCGGCTCGCGCGGTCCGCGCTTTGCTCAGGCCGATTTTTCCGCGTTGCCCTTCGCATCGGGGGCATTCGAGTTCATCTGGTCGAATCTCGCGCTGCACTGGCACTCGCGGCCCGACCTCGTTTTCCCTGAATGGCAGCGCGTGCTGAAGGTCAACGGCCTGCTGATGTTCAGCACGCTCGGGCCTGACACGCTGAAAGAACTGCGCGGCGCGTATGCCGAAATCGAAGCGGCGCACGGCGTCAATACGCACAAACATGTAATCGACTTCGTAGACATGCACGATCTGGGCGATATGCTTGTCGAAAGTGGCTTCGAAATTCCCGTGATGGACCAGGAGACCTTGACCATCACATACAAGTCGCCGGAGTCGCTGCTCGCCGACGTGCGTCGCTGGGGCGCCTATCCGTTCCGGCGCGAGGCGTCGCCGGGTGTCGCGTCGAGGCGCATGCAAAAAGCGCTGCTTGCCGCGCTGGAGGCGCGCCGGCGGGCCGATGGCACGATCCCTCTGACTTTCGAGGTGATCTACGGACATGCATGGAAGGCGGTGCCGAGAATGACCCCCGAAGGGCACGGAATAGTGCGAATAGAAGACATCGGAAGAGGGCGGCAGGGCAATCGTTGACGCGGTAAAGAGGGCATCCGTTATGCTCGAAATTAGCGGCTCGAAAAGTGCGTCAAAACGGCGCAGAGGCTTGTGTGGCTTGGCTTTTCGGCCGATAGAGCGTTGCTTGTGGATGCCCTGGATCGGCCCTATAATGCGTCAGTTTGTCGCTTAAAGCTCACACAATAGGAGCGACAGGCCCGAGGCCTTTGCGGTTCGGGTGGCGGTAGTTGCGCTGGGCGTGAATGGCATTGGCGGTATGCGGTGACTGGCGGTTCGCGGGAGGCAGCGATGAATGCAACCGATCTGCTGGCTGAGTCAGAACCCGTCCTCAAGGACTGGTTGATGAAGCGCAACTGTTCGGCTTCGCCGCGGCAATTCGTGTTCTTCTATGTGTCGCTCGCGGCATTCTCGCTCTTAATAGCATTCCTGCTGGTCCTGTGCGGTGCATGGCTGGTGTTGCCGTTCACGGGTATCGAGCTGCTCGCTGTCGGTGTCGCATTTGCCATCTATGCACGCCATGCTGTCGATTACGAGCGCATCCGGCTGTTTCCCAACCGGCTCGTGATCGAACAGGTCAGCGCCGAGCATCTCACGCAGTTCGAATTCAACCCGTGCTGGGTGCGGGTAGAACCAGGAGCGACGCCGCGCGACCGGATCAGACTGGTTTCGCGTGGCGAGACGGTCGCGGTCGGGCAGCACCTTGCGCAATATCGGCGCGCACAATTCGCCGACGAACTGCGTCTGTGGCTCAGGCAGTGTCAGGCGTAAAAAGTTGCGTATCGAATCGCGCGCCGTTCCAGAAGACGAGAGGCAGCCTTCCAGCGGGGTCGAGGGTTTGAATGGAAAATTTGGGTAAGGAAGCTATGAAAACAATCAAGCGAGCCCTCGTGGGCGTGCTGGCGTGTAGCGGGCTGTTGTTCGCTGGCGCTGCCCATGCAATCGGCGACAGTCCGGGCGGCCCCCGCGTCAACGAGATCAATCTCCAGCCGCCCGTGACGAGGATTGCCGAAGAGCTCTACAGCCTCCACACATTCATGCTGATTCTCTGCACGGTGATCTTCATCGGCGTGTTCGGCGTGATGTTCTATTCGATGTTTGCGCACCGCAAGTCGAAGGGCTACAAAGCCGCGCATTTCCACGAAAGCACCACCGTCGAAATCATCTGGACGATCGTCCCGTTCATCATCGTCGTGTTGATGGCGCTGCCCGCCACCAAGACGGTCGTCGCGATGAAGGACACCACGAATGCCGATCTCACCGTCAAGGTCACCGGCTATCAGTGGAAGTGGGCCTACGACTACGTGAAGGGGCCGGGCGAAGGTATCAACTTCCTGTCCACGCTGACCACGCCGCGTAGCCAGGTCGACGGCCGCGCGCCGAAAACGGATACCTATCTGCAGGAAGTCGACAATCCGCTTGTCGTTCCCGTCAACAAGAAGATTCGCATCATCACCACCGCCAACGACGTCGTTCACTCGTGGTACGTGCCCGCGTTCGGCGTGAAGCAGGATGCGATTCCCGGCTTCGTGCGCGACACGTGGTTCAAGGCGGAGAAGACGGGCACGTATCGCGGCTTCTGTACCGAGCTGTGCGGCAAGGAACACGCGTTCATGCCCGTGGTCGTGACCGTGCTGTCCGACGACGACTACGCGAAGTGGGTCGACGACCAGAAGAAGAAAATGGCCGCCGGCCTGGACGATCCCAACAAGAACTACACGCTCGCCGAACTGACGGAGCGTGGCGGCAAGGTGTACGCGGCGAACTGCGCCGTCTGTCACCAGCCGACGGGCAAGGGCGCAGGCGCATTCCCGGCGCTCGACGGCAGCAAGGTCGCAAACGGCCCGCTCGCCGAGCATGTGAGCATCGTCCTGAAGGGCAAGAACGCGATGCCGGCGTGGGCGCCGACGTTGAACGACGTCGAGATCGCATCCGTCATCACGTTCGAGCGCAACGCGTGGGGCAACCACACGGGCGACATCCTGCAACCGAAGCAGATCGCCGACGCACGCAACGGCCGTCTGCCGGCGGGTGGCGATCACCTGGCGGGCGCGGCGGCGGCTGCCGCGTCGGACGCCGTCGCGGCGAGCGGCGCGGAAGGCGCGAGCGGCGCAGCTGCGGCTAGCGGCGAAGCGGGCGCATCGGCTCCCGCGGCTGCATCAGGCGCATCGGACAACGCGGCAGCATCGGCGCCGCAAGCGTCGCTGCCTGCCAGCGTCTACTTCGAAACGAACAAGAGCACGCTGCCCGCGGACGCAAAAGCCGCTATCGACGCAGCCGCTGCGTACGCGAAGGCGCACCCGGACGCGAAGTTCACGTTGTCGGGCTACACCGACGCAACGGGTTCCGCCGATAAAAACGCGAAGCTCGCGAAGGCGCGTGCCGAAGCCGTGCGCGACGCGCTGAAAGCAGCAGGCATCGCCGAAGACCACATTATTCTGAAGAAGCCGGAGACGATCACGGGCGGTGCGGACGCGAAGGAAGCACGCCGTGTCGAGATTAGCCCAGCGGCCTGACGTGTCACAGTCAGAGAAAAGCAGCATTCGAGATTTAGGAGATTGTCATGTCTAGCATCGGACACGATGTAGCCGCGGGGCACGAGCACGTTCACGGCGATCATGCCCACGAGACGCCGCATGGCTGGCGCCGTTGGCTGTACGCCACCAACCACAAGGACATCGGTACGCTGTACCTGCTGTTCTCGTTCATCATGTTCCTGTCCGGGGGCGTGATGGCGCTGGGCATCCGCGCCGAGCTGTTCGAGCCGGGCCTGCAGATCATGCGTCCCGAGTTCTTCAACCAGTTGACCACCATGCACGGCCTCATCATGGTGTTCGGCGCGATCATGCCGGCCTTCGTCGGCTTCGCGAACTGGATGATTCCGCTGCAGATCGGCGCATCGGACATGGCCTTCGCACGGATGAACAACTTCAGCTTCTGGCTGCTGCCCGTCGCTGCCGTGCTGCTGGTCGGTTCGTTCTTCACACCGGGCGGCGCAACGGCCGCCGGCTGGACGCTGTATGCACCGCTGTCCACGCAGATGGGCCCGGGCATGGACTTCGCGATTTTCGCGGTCCACATCATGGGTGCGTCGTCGATCATGGGCGGCATCAACATCGTCGTGACGATCCTGAACATGCGCGCACCCGGCCTCACGCTGATGAAGATGCCGATGTTCGTCTGGACGTGGCTGATCACGGCCTACCTGCTGATCGCCGTCATGCCGGTGCTCGCTGGCGCGATCACGATGGTGCTGTTCGACCGCCACTTCGGCACGTCGTTCTTCAACGCGGCAGGCGGCGGCGACCCGGTGATGTATCAGCACATCTTCTGGTTCTTCGGCCACCCCGAGGTCTACATCATGATCTTGCCGGCGTTCGGGATCGTGTCGCAGGTGATCCCGGCGTTCGCGCGCAAGCCGCTGTTCGGCTATAGCTCGATGGTGTACGCAACGGCGTCGATCGCGATCCTGTCGTTCATGGTCTGGGCGCACCACATGTTCGCCACGGGCATGCCTGTCACGGGCCAGTTGTTCTTCATGTACGCGACGATGCTGATCGCCGTGCCGACTGGCGTGAAGGTGTTCAACTGGGTCGCGACGATGTGGCGCGGTTCGCTGACCTTCGAAACGCCGATGTTGTTCGCGGTGGGCTTCCTGTTCGTGTTCACGTTCGGTGGTCTGACGGGCCTGATGCTCGCGATGGCGCCGCTCGACATCCAGTATCACGGCACTTACTTCGTGGTTGCGCACTTCCACTACGTGCTGGTGGCGGGGTCGCTATTCGGCCTGTTCTCCGGCTGGTACTACTGGTCGCCGAAGTGGACGGGCTGGATGTACAACGAGACGCGCGGCAAGATCCACTTCTGGTCGTCGCTGATCTTCTTCAACCTCGCGTTCCTGCCGATGCACTTTGTGGGTCTCGCCGGTATGCCGCGTCGTTATGCCGACTACCCGGCGCAGTTCACCGACTGGAACCAGGTCATCACGATCGGCGCCTTCGGCTTCGGTCTCGCGCAGGTGTACTTCCTGTTCGCAGTCGCGTTGCCGGCGTATCGCGGCGGCGGCGAACTCGAACAGGCCGGCGACAAGCCGTGGGATGGCGCAACGGGCCTCGAGTGGACCGTGCCTAGCCCGGCTCCGTTCCATACGTTCGAAAATCCGCCGACGGTCGAATAAGCCATCTTCGAAGTCCGCTCCGGCTGAGCAGTGCCGGAGCGGGTCGGCTGGACCGAAGCGGAACCGAAGCGGGACCGAATCATCACGCAGCAACGCAGCATCAAGAAACTTCAGCATGACCCGGAATCCACAAAAAAGCCGAACGCCTGAAGAAATTCGTGCAGGGAATCTGCGACTCGGTCTGATTCTGCTTGCCGTCGTCGCCGTCTTTTTTCTGGGTGCCGTCGTCAAGCAGGTCTGGTTTGCTTCGTGACATGACCTGACCTGCCGTGACGAGTTGGGATCGCCTGTGCATGTGATCTGTTGAGGAAGTTCGATGTCGACGCAACCGCCCGCCGGGGCCGATCGCTCTTTTAACCGTTCGATGCTGTTCAAGCTCGTCGTCGTCGCGTTGTTGATGTTCGGCTTCGGCTTTGCGTTGATCCCGATGTATCGCGCGATCTGCGAGGTCACGGGCATCAACAACCTCGTGCAGCGTGACGCAACGGCGCGCGAGGCGAAGAACACGCAGGTCGACATGAGCCGCACGATTTCGATCGAGTTCGACGCGAATGCGCGCGGACCGCTCGGTTTCAAGCCGGAGCAGAACAGTATCGACGTGCATCCGGGCGAAGTGACGACGGTGATGTACGACGTGAGCAACCAGCAGGCGCGCACGATCCAGGCTCAGGCTATTCCGAGCTACGCGCCGAAGCAGGCCACGGAGTTCTTCAAGAAGATCGAGTGTTTTTGCTTTACGCAGCAGACGTTGAAGGCGAACGAGTCGAAGCGGATGCCCGTGGTGTTCGTCGTCGATCCGAAATTGCCGAAAGACGTGAAGACGATCACGCTGTCGTACACGTTCTTCGAACTGAACGCGCCTGCACCCGCGGCGCGCGGCACGCAAGGTCAGACGGCGGACGGTGCAGCGAAAGCAACGAACCCGGCTTGACGCGTACCAACGACGCTTGCCCAAAGAAGGCGAGGATATGAACGATAGCGGTCGCGGCAGGAAGAGCAGTTTCGGCCAGTCGATGAAAGCGGTGATGTGGTCGTTTTTCGGTGTGCGCAAACGGCGCGATCTGGAAGCGGATGCCACGCAGTTGAATCCGCTTCACGTGATCATCGCGGCGCTGATCGGCGCGGCGATTTTCATCGGGGTGTTGATCCTGATCGTGCGCGTGGTGGTCGGCTAGTCGAGCGTTGGAGCGGGGCAGGACTCAATGGATGGAGCAGGGCGGCGCAACGCAGCGCGCCGCTGGAGATAGAGCCGGGGCGCAGCGCAGTCGGCTGCGGATTCAACCGGACCAAGCAGAACAACTGGACTGAAGTGGAGAATCAACGATGAGCGGTCAAAACGAGAGCCCGTACTATTTCATACCGCACCCGTCGCGGCATCCGATCAGCGCTGCGATTGGCCTGCTGGTCATGCTCGGATCGTTTGCGGCGTGGGTGAACGGCGAGCCGTGGGCGCCCATCACGGCGCTGGTCGGTCTGCTGTGGCTGCTCTTCACGCTGTATCACTGGTTCGGCGATGCGATCTCCGAGTCGGAAGGCGGCATGTACGGCAAGAAAGTCGATGCCTCGTACCGCTGGAGCATGAGCTGGTTCATCTTTTCGGAAGTGATGTTCTTCGGCGCGTTTTTCGGCGCGCTGTTCTATGCGCGCGAGATCGCGATGCATCAGTTGGGCAGTCTCGACTACAAGCTGATCTGGCCGGATTTCACGGCGGTATGGCCGAATATCGGACCGGCTGATCTCGTGTCGCACTTCAAGTCGATGACGCCGTGGCCCGTGCCGACCATCAACACGGCGCTGCTGCTGTCGTCGGGCGCGACGCTGACGGTCTCGCACCACGCGCTGCGCGACAATCACCGCACGAAAGCGATTGCATGGCTCGCAGCCACGCTGGTGCTGGGCATCTCGTTCCTGTTCCTGCAAGGCTTCGAGTATTTCCACGCATACAACGAACTGAACCTGACGCTCGCATCGGGCGTGTATGGATCGACGTTCTTCCTGCTGACGGGCTTCCACGGTTTCCACGTGTTTCTCGGCGGTACGATGCTGGCCGTCGTGCTGGTGCGGATGATCCGCGGCCACTTCACGGCCGACCATCACTTCGCGTTCGAAGGTGCGGCGTGGTACTGGCACTTTGTCGACGTCGTGTGGCTGGGTCTGTATATCGTCGTGTACTGGCTGTAAGCGTCGTTCGAACGCCACGGAGCCTGCGCAAATCGTGCGTCATATCGACGCATCGAGGCACCGCAGGCAGCCTTCAAGCGGGTGGCATCAGGCGCGGTCGGAGCATCGAACGCGTTGGTGTGGGATCTGTATCGGAAAAGACTTGGACAGCGCCGCCCTCGACCCCGTCAGGGCGGCGTTTTGCTTCGATGGTGTGAGGATTTCGCTGATCGCGTAACGGTGTATTGCCTGATCGGCGCGAGATTAAGTGGCATACTTCGCCGTCAATTTGAGACGGCACACGTCAGGTCGGCGCACCGCGCGGCGGCGTGCGGTCATTGCTGAACGTGCTGCAACTGTGCCGTCAGCGTCCGTACGGAATGCCCGTCGAATGAATCCAGCCCATCCAGTTCGCGAACAGGATGAACAGGAACAGCGTAATCGACAGGCCGACACGTGTCGCAAGCGACCAGACCATACGCTTCGTTCTGCCCCGGTCGTGCATCATGAAGTACAGCGCGGACACCATGCTGCCGATGATCAGAACGAACGCGATGGGAACGAGAATGTGCATGGAACCAACTGAAATTCAGGAAAGCGAACGCAACGATTTCATTATCGCACCGCGCGCAATGGTTCGTGTTCCGACCAGAATCGCACGATGAAGATTCGTCTCATACCGGCGCTGCTGATTCTGATCGTCGTCGCGGTGACGGTGCGGCTTGGTTTCTGGCAGCGCGACCGCGCGCATCAGAAGGAAGCGTTGCAGGCGCAGATCACGCAGTTCGAGAACGCGCCTGCGCAGACTGTGGGCGCCGCGCCCGTCGCGCTGAAGGACATCGAGTTTCATCGCGTGCGTGCGGTTGGACAGTTTATGCCGCAGCAAGTGGTGTACCTCGATAATCGCCCGTATAACGACCAGCCGGGCTTTTACGTCGTGATGCCCCTTAAACTGCGCGACGGCGGCGTTGTGCTCGTCAATCGCGGCTGGCTGCCGCGCAACATGAACGAGCGCACGGCGATCGCGCCGTACGACACGCCGAAGGGCGAGATCGAAATCGAAGGTATCGCGCGTGCCGACGCGACCCGCGCGTATGAGCTTGGCGAGGGCGGCTCGGCCGCGCATCAGACGATTCGCCAGAATCTCGATGTCGCGTCGTACGCGGCGGAAACGGGTTTGCCGCTTCAGCCGTTCGTGATCCAGCAGACCAGCGACGACGGCGACAAACTCGTGCGCGACTGGCCTGTGCCGACGTCGGGCGTCGAACGCAACTACGGCTATATGGCGCAGTGGTGGGGCATGGCCGCCGCCGCACTGGTTTTCGGCCTGTATGCGGCCCGGCGTGCAGCGAAGAACGCGAATCGGATCGAGAGCAAGGGACCGGAAGGTGGCGACGTGGCCGACAACGGACAGGCGCCCAACGCGTGATGCTTCGCGCGTCGCTCGGGTGCAGCTTACAGGCGTGATGCAAGCGCCATCATGAAAAGAGGATCACGAGTGTCGACGCAAAACCCCCGTTCGCAGCAAACCGGACAGCAACCCGCGCAACGCGGGCAGGTTAAGGTTCCGGGCCAGCCGAACGGCAAAGGCTCGTGGCAGCGCGGCCGCTGGACGCTGCTGCTGATCGCGCTGGTCTGCGCGGCGCCCGTCATCGGGTCTTATTTCACGTACTACGTGATCAAGCCGAAGGGCAGCACGACGAGCTACGGCACGCTGATCGAACCGCAACGCCCGATCCCCGACGCGCTCGTCGTCACGGGCGAGGACGGCAAGCCGTTGAAGCTCGCCTCTTTGCGCGGCCGTTGGCTGCTGATTTCCGTCGACAACAGCGCGTGCGACAAGCCTTGTGTGACGAAGCTGTATTTCATGCGCCAGGTGCGCGCGACGCAAGCGGGCGAGCGCGAGCGCATCGTCAACGTGTTTCTGCGCACGGATGCCGGCAAGGTGCCCGACGTCGTCGACAACGCGTACAAGGACACGGAGATGCTGATCGCCGATCCGAAGGAAGTGAGCGCATGGCTGCCCGCCGACGAAGGCACGCAGGTTTCGGATCACATCTACATGGTCGACCCGAACGGCAACCTGATGATGCGTTTCCCGAAAGACGCAAACCCGAGCAAGATCAAGGGTGATGTCACGAAACTGCTCAGAAATTCGGGTATCGGCTAAAGTGCCGCGAGCACGTTGAAACTCGCCTGGTGGCGAGAGAAGGAAAGATAGATGTTCGTATTGCAACTGGGACTGATCGGGCTGTGCATTGCGCTGCTGCCGCTGTCGTACGTGTGGGTGAAAGCCGACGACAACAAGTTTCGCAAGCTGGTCTGGGTCACGACCTTCCTGACGCTGGACCTCGTGATGTTCGGCGGCTTCACGCGCCTGACCGATTCGGGCCTCGGCTGTCCGGACTGGCCGGGCTGCTACGGCACGTCGTCGCCGTTCATCGCGCACGCGGCGATCAATGCCGCGTATCACGCGATGCCGTCGGGCCCCGTCAGCATGACGAAGGCATGGATCGAGATGATTCACCGCTACTTCGCGATGGCGATCGGCGTGCTGATCGTCGCGCAGACGGTCATCGCGTGGGTCGCGCGCATCAAGCGCCGTCCGCTGCACGTGTCGCCGTGGTGGCCGACGTCGCTGCTGCTGCTGATCCTCGTGCAGGGCGCGTTCGGCGCATGGACCGTGACGATGAAGCTGCAACCCGTGATCGTGACGATTCACCTGTTGCTCGGGCTCGCGCTGCTCGGCACGCTCGGCTGGCTCGCCGCGCGTCAGACGCCGCTGCCCGCCCATGAACCCGAAGCGTCGCAGTGGCGTATTGCCGCAGTGTTCGGCCTCGCGCTGCTGATCGTGCAAATCGCGCTCGGCGGCTGGGTCAGCACGAACTACGCGGTGCTCGCCTGCACCGATTTCCCGACCTGCAACGGCCAATGGATTCCGCCGATGGACTTCGAGCACGGCTTCCATCTGTGGCGCGCGCTCGGCATGACGGGCGACGGCGACATGATCACGCAGGACGCGCTGGTCGCGATCCATTGGACGCATCGCACGTTCGCCTTTGTCGTGGTCGCGTATCTGCTATGGTTCGCGCTGAAAATGCGCCGCTTCGAGTCGCTGCGGCGGCCCGCAAATGGCGTGCTGCTCGTGATCGTGATCCAGTTCATCACGGGCCTGTCGAACATCGTTTTGCAATGGCCTTTGCCCATTGCCGTCGCCCATAACGGCGGGGCCGCGATCCTGCTGCTCCTGCTCGTTATGCTAAACTTTCGAATCGCTTATAGCCGTCCCGGCCGCGCCGTCGTTCACGCGCGCGACGCCGCGCCAGCGTGACCCACATGGACAGCACAACTCTCCCCCATTCGCCCGGTAGCCGGATTTCTCAATACATTGCGCTGACGAAGCCGCGTGTCACGCAGCTCGCCGTGTTTTGCGCAGTGATCGGCATGTTCCTGGCCACGCCCGGCATGGTGCCGTGGACGGTACTGATCGGCGGCGCAGTCGGCATCTGGTTGCTGGCGGGCGCTGCGTTCGCGATCAACTGTCTCGTCGAGCAAAAAGTCGACGCAAAGATGCGCCGCACCGCGTGGCGTCCTTCGGCACGCGGCGAGATCACCACTTCACAGATTCTGCTGTTCTCGGCCGTGCTCGGCGGCCTTGGCATGTGGACGCTCTACACGTTCACCAACGCGCTGACCATGTGGCTCACCATCGCCACGTTCGTCGGCTACGCGATCGTCTACACGCTGCTGCTCAAGCCTTATACGCCGCAGAACATCGTGATCGGCGGTGCATCGGGCGCGATGCCGCCGGCGCTCGGCTGGGCAGCCGTGACGGGCGCCGTGCCAGGCGACGCGTGGATTCTCGTGCTGATCATCTTCGTCTGGACGCCGCCGCATTTCTGGGCGCTCGCGCTGTATCGCCGCAAGGACTACGAAAACGCCGGCCTGCCGATGCTGCCCATCACCCACGGCGAGCAGTACACGCGTCTGCATATCTTGCTGTACACCGTCATTCTGTTCGCGGTCACGCTGATGCCGTTTATCTCGGGCATGAGCGGAATCGTGTATCTGGCGTCGGCGGTTCTGTTGGGTGCCGTGTTCCTCGCGTATGCGTGGAAGATTTATCGGGAATATTCCGACGACCTCGCGCGTAAAACCTTCCGTTACTCGATCGTTTATCTGTCGCTGCTGTTTGCGGCGCTGTTGATCGACCACTATGCGCGTGCCTTGATCGGCGCGTAACACCATGCTCACTAAACGTTTCGCGCGCGCGGCGCGCGTTGCTCTCGTTGCGTGCGCGCTCGGCGGCGCGGCGCTGATGTCGGGATGCGGGAAGGAACAGCCCGCGTTCACGAACGTCGATATCACGGGGAACAAGCAGTTCGGCGCCGACTTCTCGCTGCCGGATTCGAGCGGCAAGCTGCGCTCGCTTGCCGACTACAAGGGCAAAGTCGTCGTGATGTTCTTCGGCTATACGCATTGCCCCGACGTCTGCCCGACAACGATGGCCGAGCTTTCGCAGGCGCTCCAGCAACTCGGCCCTGAAGACGCGAAGCGCGTGCAAGTGCTGTTCGTCACCGTCGATCCCGAGCGCGACACGCCTGAACTGTTGTCGCAGTACGTGCCCGCGTTCAATCCGACGTTCGTCGGCCTGCGCCCTGCCGATCAGGAGCAACTGACGAAGGTGACGAAGGACTTCCGCGTCTACTACGCGAAGGTACCGGGCAAGACGCCCGACAGCTACACGATGGATCACACGGCCGCGAGCTACGTGTTCGATACCGACGGCAAGCTGCGACTTTTCGCGCGTGACGGGCAGGGCGCATCGCCGTGGGTTCACGATCTGAAGCTGTTGCTCGGCTGAGCGAGAGCGAGCGGCGCGAAAGTCGCACATTGAAAGGAAAAAGGCTGCCCGACATCGTGCAGCCTTTTTCATTTTCCAAGCCCCAGTTCACTCCGGTGCTTTCAGATTCATGCCCGGCGCCATCCGCGTCGCCTTGAACTCCGTCACGTCATAGCGCGCGACCTTCTGCTGCGCAAATGGATCGCTCGCGAGAATCTCGTCGAGTCTCGATCGCTCGATACCCGCCGCGATGATCACACCGCCATCGCGCGGCACCTTCGGCCCTGCCATGATGAACACGCCCGCGTCGAACTGACGCGTCAGGAACGCGCGGTGCGCTTCCAGCGCATCGTCGACACGATCGAGCGATGCCGTGTAGCTGAGGGAGACGACATACATAAAAACCTCGCAAATGGGGAAGAGGCGGACGGCGCGAGTAGGCGCCGCAACCCGTCATTATCGGCTGACACGGCGCGGGGCGTGACTGGCAGGCCGCCTCAAGTCGACGCATCGATCTGCCGTTATCCAAGAGAGCAATCGTTTGCGCCCATTTTGTCTTAAGCGGGCGCCGCAGATTTGCCAAAGATGTGACCACACCACAAGAGACCAACACAATGAGTAGGATGAGTCTGAACCGCAAGCTGTGGTTATCGCTTGTGCTCGTATGGCTGGGCTTGCTGGGCGTCGGATTGTGGAGCGCGGTGGAAACCCGCTCGACAATGCTCGACGAACGCAAGGCAGGCATGGTGAATCTCGTCGATGCCGCAGAGGGTGTCGTGAGCGGCTACTACGCGCTCGCGCAGGCCGGCAAGATGAGCGAGGCCGATGCGCAGCGCGAAGCGCTCGCGCGTCTCGCGACGATGCGCTACGGTGAGTCCGGTTATCTGTTCGTGATGGATTCGAAGCCCGTCGTACTAATGCATCCGACCTTGCCGCAGATGAACGGCAAAGCGGTGGGCGACTTCAAGGACCCGGATGGCAAGCTGCTGTACGTGTCGATCGTCGATGCGGCGAAGGCGACGGGCAAAGGTTTCGCCGAATATCGCGGACGTCTGCCGCATAGCGAAGAGGCTGTGCCGAAAATCAGCTATGCCGTGCGTTTCGCGCCGTGGGACTGGAACATCGTGAGCGGCGTATTCGTGCGCGATATCGATACCGCTTACTACGCGAACCTGATCGAACATTTCATCGTCGTGCTGGTGATCGGCGCGGGGATTTCGTTCGCGATGCTGCTGATCATCCGCAATGTGCGCGGCAGCCTCGGCGGCGAGCCGCAGGATGCCGCCAGGCTCGCGGCGCGTATCGCGACGGGCGACCTCACGCAGATCGTGTCCGTGCGCGCGAACGATTCGTCGAGCATGATGGCCGCGATGAACGAGATGCAAAGCCGCTTGCAGTACACGATCGGTGAGATTCGTCAGTCGGCGGAGTCGATTGCGTCGGCGACGCAGGAGATCGCGGCGGGCAACGGCGATCTGTCGCAACGCACGGAACAGCAGGCGGCGTCGCTACAGGAAACGGCGGCGAGCATGGAAGAGCTGACGGCGACCGTCAAGCAGAACGCCGACAACGCGCGCCAGGCGAGCGGCCTCGCAAACAACGCGTCGGACATCGCGACGAAGGGCAACGAAGTCGTCAACCGCGTGATCAGCACGATGACGGAGATCAACGACAGCTCGCGGCAGATCTCGGACATCATCGGCGTGATCGAGGGCATCGCGTTCCAGACGAATATTCTCGCGCTGAACGCGGCCGTCGAAGCGGCGCGTGCGGGCGAGCAGGGCCGCGGCTTCGCGGTCGTCGCGGGTGAGGTGCGCAGCCTTGCGCAGCGTTCGGCGACGGCGGCGAAGGAAATCAAGCAACTGATCGGCGCATCGGTGGAGCGCGTCAACAACGGCTACACGCTCGTCGAGCAGGCGGGCACGACGATGAGCGAGATCATGCAGGCAGTGCGCCGCGTGACGGACATCATGGGTGAAATCGCGGCGGCGTCGGAAGAGCAGAGCAGCGGCATTTCGCAGGTAGGACGTGCCGTTACGCAGATGGACGAGGTCACGCAGCAGAACGCGGCGCTCGTCGAGCAGGCTGCGGCCGCTGCTGCATCGCTGCAGGATCAGGCGGCGCGTCTGCGTCAGACGATCGGTGCGTTCCGGGTAAATGGCGGTGAGCAGATGGCCGTTGCGAAGACGGTTCCCGCGGCAGCGAAGAAGGTCGTGAATGCGGCGGCGAAGCCAGTCGCGAAGCCGGTAGCCACCGCAGTTGCGACGGCGACGAAGGCGGACCCCGGTGTGCGCGAGGCCGCGAGACCGGCCGTGAAGACGGACGCGTCGGCGCGTCCGGTTAAGGCGTCGTCATCCGATGACGATTGGACTACCTTCTAACGGCACCTCAACCGAGAACGAGGCCGTTCTCGGTTCGGTGGATGTGCTGCAAGGTCGGGTCGGATTCGTGGATCGCCAGTTGATCGATTCCATAGTCGAACTGACGATAACCGAGTTCGGTTAGAAAAGTCTGAATCGCGTCACGATCAGACTTGATCATTTCAATCAGCATGACTGGGCGGTGTCGTTCGAGCACCGCGCGTGCCCCCCGCAGCACGTCGACTTCCATCCCTTCGACGTCGAGCTTCAAAAAGTCCAGTCGGTCGAGATTCAAAGAAGGCAGATCGATCACGGGCACCTTGACGCCGTGCTGCGCGTCGTAAGAGATCGGCTGCCCGATGGCCTCGGTATTTTCACGTTGACGCAGTTCCAGGCTGCCGAAGCTCGCGGGCCGCGTATAGTCCGGCCGCGGCACGCTCATTTCTCCGCAGCTCTCGCCCAGTGCCGCCAGCCGCGCCCGCACATTCATGCAGTTGTTGAGCGCGATGTTGCCGGCCAGCGCGTAATACACAGCTTCCTGCGCTTCGAACGAATGCACCTCGCCCCATCCGTACATGTGCCGCGACCATTCGATCGTATGCACACCGACGTTCGCGCCACCGTCGATCGCGACTACGCCGTCGCCGAAATGGCGGCGGCGCAGGTCGAGAATCAGGAGTGCAAGTTTGATTTCGTTGAGATCGAACTGCGATGCCGTGAGCAACTGAAAGCCGACGCCGAACACGCCGCCGTCCTGTTTGATAGCGAAATCGTTGCGATTGACGATCATATTGCCGTGGTTGGTCGAGGCGAGAACGAAGGCGATGGGGCGAGCGGGATATGACATGTGTTTCTCGTTTGAATCGTGAGTGGAGTGTCCGCAACGAAGGCAGGGTGAGATGCGCCCGACGAATCGATTGGGCTTGAAAGGCAGGCTTATCTTAAAAAAGCGGCGCGCATGCTTACATAGGACGACTCCTAAAGCGCTAGGCGCAGCGTGGCACGCCATGCAAACCCGTGACAAAACCACGCGGCACAACGCGCATACCCATATGCGAACCGTGTATTTCCCATCGACGCCTGCCTGTGAGACGATTTAGGGCTCGACACTTCGCGGGCTACGTCAATGTGCCCGCTGTCGAAAACGAATCCGAAACAAGGCAGTCAAGAGAGAATCACATGCAGCGCAGAACACTCATCAAGGTCTTTTCCGCAGCGCTCGCTTCGGCGGCGCTCGTCACGAGCTTCGGCGCACGCGCCGACGACAAGGTCATCAAGGTCGGCACGATCAGCGGCCCCGACGCGCAAATCTGGTCGGTAGTGCAGAAGGTCGCGAAGCGCGAAGGCCTGAACGTGAAGGTCATCGAGTTCAACGATTACGTGCAGCCGAACGCCGCGCTCGACGCGGGCGATCTCGACGCGAACAGCTTCCAGCATCAGCCGTATCTCGACAGCCAGATCAAGCAGCGCGGCTACAAGATCGTCAACGCCGGTCTGACCTACATCTCGCCGCTCGGCATCTACTCGAAGAAGCTGAAGTCGCTGAAGGATTTGCCGCAAGGCGCAAAGGTCGCGGTGCCGAACGATCCGTCGAATGAAAATCGCGCATTGCTGCTGTTGCAGTCGCAAGGCGTGATCAAGCTGAAGGCGGGCGCGGGCACGAACGGCAGCAACGCGACGCCGCTCGATGTCGCCGACAATCCGAAGAAGGTGAAGCTGATCGAACTGGACGCAGCGCAATTGCCGCGTTCGCTCTCCGACGTCGATGCCGCCGCGATCAACACGAACTTTGCGCTGGCAGCGGGCCTGCAGCCGACCAAAGACGCAATCGCGCTCGAAGACGTCCACAGCCCGTACGCGAACCTGATCGCCGTGCGCATCAAGGACAAGGATCAGCCGTGGGTGAAGAAGCTGGTTGCGGCGTATCAGTCGGAAGACGTGCGCCAGTTCATCAAGACGGAGTTCAAGGGTTCGGTCGTGCCGTCGTTCTAAGCGACCTGATCGCATGATGCGAAAAAAAAAGCGCCCCGGGAAACCGTGGCGCTTTTTTTATGCGCGTCGCAAAGGCACGAGACGCTGCCGCTATAGTGCGCGCTCCCATTGCTCGATGACGAGATCGCGCCCAAAGCGCCGCTCGGGTGCCGTCGATACCAGCGTAAAGCCAGCCTGCGTAACGAGCCGCCGAGCGTCGTCGAGCGAACTCTCGCTTTCGACGGAGAGCGTCCGATATCCCGTGCGCTTGGCGAAGCGCACGCATTCGTTGATCAGTTGCGTGCCGATGCCGAGCCGCCGCACGTCCGGTTCGACATACAGCATACGCACACTCGCCTGCATGTCGGATGCCGCCGCGACGAGCGCCGATCCGACGATCAAGCCATCCTGTTCCGCGACCCAGCAGATTTCGCGCAACGTGTCGTGACCTTGCGCAAAGCGCGCGGCCTGCTGCGCGAGCAGCGCTTCGAATGTGTGATCCCAGCCATGGCCGTATGCGAACAGCTGCGCCTGGCGCGACACCAGCCAACCGTATTCGCCCGCGCGCGGCGCGCGCAGCGTGACGATGCTATGCCGCGGCCGCTCGTCGAGCAGGCGCTCGATCAGCTTCATCGCGCGGATCAGTTGATCCTGCGAATGCGGCGCGAGCCGCGCAAGAACGGCGCCGACCTCGTCGAGCGCGGCGGTGTCGAGCGGCTGGTACGCGGCAAGCCCCGCCTCGGTCAACGACACGAGCGACTGGCGCGCGTCGATCTCCGACGTCCGCCGCGAAATCAGGTTGCGCCGCTCGAAGCTCGATAGCAGCCGGCTCAGATAGCCGCTGTCGATGCCGAGATTGCGCGCGAGCGCCGCCGCCGTCTGATGCTCGCTGCGCGACAGTTCGTGCATGACCCGTACCTCGGTCAGCGAATACGGGCTTTTCTGCAGATGTTCGTGCAGCGCCCCGATGTGCTGCGTGTAAAAACGATTGAAATGGCGGACGGCTTCCGCCCGGACTATAGCGGGATCGTTCACCGTTTCCGCTCCCCGTATTGGCCTGTCATTCGGTTCACCAAGCTATGTTGTTTCCATCGAGTGATCGCTCGCGAATTTCGAAGTTTGCACCAGATCGTTAATAAAGAGGTATGACATTTGCGGGTTAACGCACGTAACTTGACGGACGATTCGTGCGAACCAGTTGGGCGACTGGTCTTAGATACGGGTATGCCCTAATGCCAGCGGGCTGTCAGTTGGAAACCGCTTAATTCGCGGAATTCCTTATCAGGCAAGGGTTTGCTTGATGTAGACCAGCTAGATACCAGCTCGTTGACTGGTATTATGGTGGTTATATAATGGGCTCCAATTCGTAGGCCAAGCAGTCCCGTCTCCTCACGATCCCCGACCGAGCCATATGGAAACCCGTTGGTCCGCACTGACACCTGACGTCCACAACGTCACGCCGCTCTACCTGCAGCTCGCCCGCAATCTGGCGACGGCGATCCATTGCGGCGTGTGGTCTGCGGGTGAAGCACTGCCGTCGGAGCGCTCGTTGTCCGATGCGATCGGCGTGTCGCGTATCACGGCGCGCAAGGCGATTGCGCTGCTGGTCGAGCAAGGCTTGATCCGGCGCGCGCGTGGCGCCGGCAGCTTCATCACGCCGCGCGTCGAAGATCCGCTGTCGCGTCTCACCGGCTTCACGAAGAAGATGGAGCAGCGTGGCTTCCGCCCGGATTCGATATGGCTCGAACGCGAGGTCCGCAGCGCGACGCGCGACGAGATCGTGCATCTGGGGCTGTCGCCGGGCGCGTCCGTCGCGAGCCTGCGCCGCCTGCGCCGCGCCGACGGCATCGTGATGGCGGTCGAGCATTCGTCGCTGCCCGTGTCGATCGTGTCCGATCCGCTGGCCATCGGCGGCTCGCTCTACAGCTACCTCGAACAGCGCGGCTTGCCAGTCGTGCGCGCGCTGCAGCACTTTCGCGCCGTCAACGCGTCGAGCGAGATCGCCACGCTGATGGACCTCGAACAAGGCAGCGCACTGCTGCTGATCACGCGCGTGGGCTACAGCGCGGATCAGCGCGCCATCGAACTCACCGATACCTATTGCCGGGACGACTACTACGACTTCGTCGCTGAACTGCGGCTGTGACACGGCGCGCTGAACGGCGCGACGACAGACAGACGGAACGCACGCGGCGCGAATCAGTCACGCACTGCATAACGCAACATCAGAGAGACTCATGCTGACCGGAAACATACTCACCCCCGAAGGCTGGATCCACGGCACGATCGAATCCGCAAACGGCCGCATCACGGCCATCACGGGCAACGCCGCCGATCCGTCGACCAACGACGCGCCGTACATCCTGCCCGGCTTCATCGACCTGCACGTGCATGGCGGCGGTGGCGCCGACGTGATGGAAGCGGGCAACGCGATCGAGGCGATTACGCGCACGCATGCGCGCTTCGGCACGACGAGCCTGCTCGCCACCACGATGACGGCGCCGCGCGACGAGCTGATGGCCGTCGTCGCGGGTCTCGGCGACGTCGCGAAGAACCGCGTGCCTGGCGGCGCGCGCGTGCTCGGCGTGCATCTCGAAGGTCCGTATATCAACCCCGGCAAGCTCGGCGCGCAACCTGACGCAGCCGTGTCGGCCGTGCTCGACGAAGTGTTGAAGTATCTGTCGATCGCTCCTATCCGCGTTGTCACGATCGCGCCGGAAATCTCCGGCCACATGGAGATCATCTCCGAGATCAACGCGCGCGGCGTGCGCGTGCAGCTCGGCCACTCGCTCGGTACATACGACGACGCAGTCGCCGCGATGAAGCACGGCGCGCGCAGCTTCACGCATCTGTTCAACGCGATGTCGCCGCTGCATCACCGCAATCCGGGGATGGTCGGCGCGGCGCTCGCGCATGCCGAATACGCGGAAATCATTCCCGACCTGCTGCACGTCCATCCGGGCGCGATCCGCGCCGCGATGCGCGCGATTCCGCGTCTCTATGTGGTGACGGACAGCACGTCGGCGACGGGCATGCCCGACGGCGAATATCGCCTCGGCAGCCAGCACGTGACGAAGTGCCTCGGCGGCGTGCGCCTTGCCGACGGCACGCTCGCAGGCAGCACGCTGACGATGGATCAGGCGCTGCGCAACCTCGTATCGCTCGGCCTGCCAATGGCCGATGTGTCAAACCGTATGTCCCGTTTCGCCGCCGACTATCTCGGCCTGGAAGACCGCGGCCGTCTCGCGCGCGGCGCGTGGGCAGACATCGTCGTGTTCGATCGCGAACTGGCGTTGACGGCGACTTACGTCGAAGGAGAATCGATTGTCGAATATGCTTAAAGAGGCGCTGGCGTCCGCTGACGTGGTCGCCGCGCAACTCAACGATACCTCGCGCGTGGAAGCGCTCGCGGCCCGGCTCGCACAGGAGCCGCGTCACGTCGCGCTGACGGTGGCGCGCGGCAGCTCGGATCACGCGGCGAGTTACTTCGCCTCGCTGACGATGAGCCGCGTCGGCCTGCCCGTCGCGTCGCTGCCGATGTCCGTCGCGACCCTTCAACAAGCGCCGCTGCAGGTGCGCAATCAGCTTGCGCTCGGGTTTTCGCAATCGGGCAAGAGCCCCGATCTGGTCGGCACGATGCAGGCGCTGCGCGAAGCGGGTGCGCTGACCGTGGCCGCTGTCAACGTGCCAGATTCACCACTCGAAGCAGCGTGCGAGTTCTATCTGCCGTTGCTCGCCGGTCCCGAACTGAGCGTTGCGGCGACCAAGAGCTATATCGCGATGCTGTCGGTGTCTGCGCAACTCGTCGCGCACTGGCAGAAGGACGAAGCGTTGCTCGACGGCCTGAAGTCGCTGCCGGACGCACTGCGCCGCGCGGGCGCACTCGACTGGTCGAAGGCCGTCGATGAACTGCGCGACGCCGAACGCATGATCGTGATCGGCCGTGGTCTGGGCCTCGCGATCGCGCAGGAAGCGGCGTTGAAGCTGAAGGAAACGTCGGGCATTCAGGCCGAAGCGTTTTCGAGCGCAGAAGTGCGTCACGGCCCGATGGAACTGATCGACCGCGACTATCCGCTGCTCGTGTTCGCCCCGCGCGGACCGGAACAGGCGGGGCTGCTGCAACTCGCACGCGACATGCAGGCGCGCGGCGCTCGCGTGCTGCTCGCCGCACCGGACGACGTACCCGAAGCCACCTTGCCGCTCGTATCGACGGCGCACGCGGCGCTCGATCCGATTGCCGCAATCCTTTCTTTCTATGTGATGGCTGCCGGCCTCGCCGCCGCTCGCGGACGCAATCCTGATGCGCCGCGCCATCTGATGAAAGTCACCGAAACTCATTGATCGAGAGATGCAGATGCGACGTGTCGAGGAGTCCCGTTTGAAGAGCCATTCCGAAGGCCATATTGTCCTGCTCGCGCCGATGACGGGTCCCGTCGTCCCGCTCGCGAAGGTGCCCGACCCGGTGTTTTCGGGCGGCATGTTCGGCGACGGCATCGGTATCGATCCGCTGGAAGGCAAGCTCGTTGCGCCGTGCGACGGCGTCGTGATGCATCTGGCGCGCACCGGCCATGCTGTCACGATCACGACGGCAGAAGGCGCCGAAATCCTGCTGCATATCGGTATCGACACGGTCGAGCTGAACGGCAAGGGCTTTGCGCCGCTGATCGAGCAGGGCGCGACCGTGCGCACCGGCGACGTGCTGATCGAGTTCGATCAGGACGCGGTTGCGCGCAGTGCGCCGAGTCTCGTGTCGGTGATCGCGATTGCGAACTCGGATGCGTTCGAGATCGTCGAGCGCGCTGCGGCTGATGGCGTACTCAAGGCAGGCCAGTCGCCGCTCCTGACGCTGCGTGTGCGCGACGGTGCGGCCGTGGCGGCATCGCGCGAAGCGTCGAGCGTGAGCGAAGAAGCGCGCCAGACGATCGTGCTTGAACATGCTGGCGGTCTGCATGCGCGTCCGGCTGCACGGGCGCGCGAAGCGGCGCGCGGTCTCGATGCGCGTGTCGAAGTGCGTTTCGAAGGGAAGAAGGCGGCGATTGAAAGCGTCGTTGGCTTGCTCGGTCTGGGCGCGGGGCAGGGTGCGACGGTCGAGATCGTCGGTATCGGCGCGCAGGCTGGTGCGGCCGTCGAGGCCGTGGTGCGCGAACTGACGCGCGAGGCGCACGGCGAAGCGGAAGAAAAGCCCGCGCGCCAGCTGTCGCCGGCGCCCGTTGCAGCCGTGCCGAAGACGGGTGAAGCGCTTGCGCCGAACACGCTCGCGGGCGTGTGCGCGGCGCCCGGCATCGCCGTCGGCAAGCTCGTGCGTTGGGACGATGCCGACATCGATCCGCCGGAGACGACGGGCAACACGCCCGCCGCCGAAAGCCGTGCGCTCGACAAGGCGATCGCCGCCGTCGACGCGGAACTGAACACGACCGTGCGCGACGCATCGCAACGCGGCGCGCATGGCGAAGCGGGGATTTTCGCGGTGCATCGGGTGCTGCTCGAAGACCCGACGCTGATCGACGCCGCGCGCGATCTGATCAGCCTCGGCAAGAGCGCGGGCTTCGCGTGGCGCGAGGCGATCCGTGCGCAGATCGGCGTGCTGTCGAAGGTCGACGACGCGCTGCTCGCCGAACGTGCCGCCGACTTGCGCGACCTCGAAAAGCGCGTGCTGCGCGTGCTCGGTTACTCGAATGCGGCTTCGCGCTCGCTACCCGATGAAGCCGTGCTGAGCGCGGACGAATTCACGCCGTCCGATCTGTCGTCGCTGGATCGCAAGCGTGTCACCGCACTCGTGATGGCGCGCGGCGGCGCTACGTCGCACGCGGCGATCATCGCGCGTCAGGCGGGCATTCCCGCGCTGGTCGCGATGGGCGACGCGCTGCACGCGATCGCCGATGGCACGCAGGTCGTGGTCGACGCGACGGCGGGCCATCTGGAATACGCACCGAGCGCACTCGATGTCGAACGCGCGCGCAACGAGCGTGAGCGTCTGGCAGGCGTGCGCGAAGTGAATCGCCGCACGTCGCAGCAAGCCGCCGCCACCAGCGACGGCCGCGCGATCGAAGTCGCCGCCAACATCGCGACACTCGACGACGCAACCACGGCCGTTGATAACGGCGCGGACGCCGTAGGCCTGCTGCGCACCGAACTGCTGTTCATCCATCGCCAGGCGGCGCCGACCGTCGACGAACATCGCCAGAGCTATCAGTCGATCGTCGAAGCGCTGAAGGGCCGCACGGCCATCATCCGTACGCTCGACGTCGGCGCGGACAAGGAAGTCGATTACCTGACGTTGCCGCCCGAACCGAACCCGGCGCTTGGCCTGCGCGGTATCCGTCTCGCGCAGGTGCGCCCGGATCTGCTCGAAGATCAGTTGCGCGGCCTGCTTGCAGTTCAGCCCGTCGGCAAGGTGCGCATCCTGCTGCCGATGGTCACGGACGTGGGCGAACTCGTGCGGCTGCGCAAGCGCATCGACGAACTCGCCGCCGAAGCGGGCCGCGCCGAGAAGATCGAAGTCGGCGTGATGATCGAAGTGCCGTCGGCGGCGCTGCTCGCCGATCAGCTGTCGAAGCACGCAGACTTCCTGTCGATCGGCACCAACGATCTCACGCAATACACGCTCGCGATGGACCGCTGCCAGCCGGATCTCGCCGCGCAGGCGGACGGCCTGCATCCGGCCGTGCTGCGCCTCGTTTCGGCGGCGGTGCAGGGTGCCGACAAGCACGGCAAGTGGGTCGGCGTGTGCGGCGCGCTGGCGGGCGATCCGCTCGCGGTGCCGCTGCTCGTGGGCCTCGGCGTGACCGAACTGTCCGTTGACCCCGTATCCGTGCCCGGCATCAAGGCGCGCGTACGCAAACTCGATTATCAGTTGTGCCGTCAGCGCGCCCAGGACGCTCTGGCGCTCGAATCGGCACAAGCGGTAAGAGCCCTGAGCCGCGAAATCTGGCCGCAAGACTGATGGCGCTTGCGTCGCAACCAGTCTGAAAAGCCAGATCCGTCAGCTCGACATTTCAACCAGCATGTAAAGCAATTACGCAACTACACGAGACAAAGGAGTGGAGGTATCAATGGATGGAAATCCGTTTCTGAAGATTCAGCGCCTTGGCCGCGCACTGATGCTGCCGATCGCGGTTTTGCCCGTCGCCGGCCTGTTGCTGCGCCTCGGCCAGCCCGATGTGTTCAACATCAAGATGATCGCCGACGCGGGAGGCGCGATCTTCGACAACCTGCCGCTCCTGTTCGCGATCGGCGTCGCTGTCGGCTTTGCGAAGGACAATAACGGCGTTGCGGCGCTGGCGGGCGCGATCGGTTATCTGATCGAAGTGGCCGTGATGAAGGACATCAACGACAAGCTCAACATGGGCGTGCTGTCGGGGATCATCGCCGGTATCGTCGCGGGGATGCTGTACAACAAGTACAAGGACATCAAGCTTCCCGATTACCTCGCGTTCTTCGGAGGGAAACGCTTCGTGCCGATTGTCACGGGGGTGGCGTGTCTGGTGTTAGGCATCGTGTTCGGCTACGCGTGGGGTCCTGTTCAGGGCGCCATCGACGCAGCCGGCCACTGGCTGACGACGGCTGGCGCAGTCGGCGCGTTCGTGTTCGGTCTGCTGAACCGTCTGCTGCTGGTGACGGGCCTGCATCACATCCTGAACTCGCTCGCGTGGTTCGTGTTCGGTTCGTTCACGCCGCCGGGCGGCGCCGCTGTAACGGGCGACCTGCACCGCTTCTTCGCGGGCGATCCGACGGCGGGCACGTTCATGACGGGCTTCTTCCCGGTCATGATGTTCGGTCTCCCCGCAGCGTGTCTCGCGATGTTCCACGAAGCGCCGAAGGAGCGCCGCGCAATGGTCGGCGGCCTGCTGTTCTCGATGGCGCTGACGTCGTTCCTGACGGGCGTGACGGAGCCGATCGAATTCAGCTTCATGTTCCTCGCGCCTGTGCTGTACGCGATCCACGCGGTGCTGACGGGTCTGTCGCTCGCGATCTGCTCGGCGCTTGGGATCAAGCTCGGCTTCACGTTCTCGGCGGGCGCGATCGACTACGTGCTGAACTACGGCCTGTCGACGAAGGGCTGGGAAGCGATTCCCATCGGCATCGCGTATTCCATCGTCTACTACGGGCTGTTCCGCTTCTTCATCCGCAAGTTCAACATGGCGACGCCCGGCCGTGAGGCTGAAACGCCGGAAGTGGCCAACGAGTCGTATGCGTCTGCCGGTTATGTGGCGCCTGTCGAAGGTGCAGCGGCAGTGTCGGGCACGCGCGCGCAGCGTTATATCGCGGCGCTGGGCGGCGCGGTGAATCTGTCGGTGGTCGATGCTTGCACGACGCGTCTGCGTCTGTCGGTGGTGGATTCGGAGAAGGTGTCGGAGAACGAGCTGAAGTCGATCGGCGCGCGTGGCGTGTTGAAGCGCGGTGGCGGCAACGTGCAGGTGATCATCGGACCGGAAGCGGACATGATCGCCGATGAAATCCGTACGACGATCGCGAGCGGCGGTGCGGTGGCGGCTGTTTCGCCTGCTGCTGTGTCGGCCAAGCCGGCTGCTGCTGCCGCTTCGACTCCCGCTGCGGCAACGGGCAACGGCCCGCTCGATCCGGACCCGCTGCGTTGGCTCGCGGTGTTCGGCGGCGCGACGAATGTCGTTTCGCTCGAAGCCGTCGCGGCGACGCGTCTGCGTATCGTCGTGCGCGATGCGTCGGCCGTCGATCGCCAGCGTCTCGACACGCTGAGCGTCGCGTGGGTGTCGACGGATACGTTCCACATCGTTGTCGGCGAAGATGCGCAGCGTTACGCGCAGCAATTGTCGACGCGCCTGACGGCAACGGCGTGACGTTCGTCTAAGCCTGAGTCTTGCAAAGGAAATCGGCGCCCCGCGGGGCGCCGATTTTCGTTTACCCGCTTACCGTTTATCCGGATCGGCGTCCGGGTCGACGGCGTTGTTCGCTTCGAGCCACATCACGTTGATGATGCCGAGCGCGAGCGCAAGTCCAATACCGAGAATCCAGCTGAAGTACCACATGGTTCGCTCCCTCTTGCGCGCGGCGTGTCAGTACATCGAATGATGGTTCTGTTCGATCGCGTCGGCGGTAACCTTGCCGCGCATCACGCGATACACCCAGCTCGTGTAGATGAGTATCAGCGGCAGAAAGATGATCACCGCGATCAGCATGATCTGCAGCGTCATCCGGCTCGACGTCGAATCCCAGACGGTGAGGCTGCTGCGTCCATCGAGCGACGACGGCATGATGAACGGAAACATCGAAAAACCCGCCGTCAGGATCACGCCGATCACCATCAGCGACGTCGACAGAAAGGCGCTGCGCTCGAAGCGCGAACTCGCCAGGAGGAGCGCGAGCACGCCGCCGACGACGCCCGCGACAGGCGCCGCGATCATCCACGGATACGTCGCGTAGTTGGTGAGCCACAGCCCCGGCGCGCCGATCACGTTTTTCAACAGCGGATTCGCGACGGTATCGAATGGCGCGGGTTCGGTGATCTGATAGCCACCGACCAGCGTCGCGACCAGCACGCCGCCGATCAGAAACAGCGCGACCGCGACCAGCGACGCGATGCGCAGCGCAATCGATGCGCGCCGTGCGACGACGCCATCCGCCTTCATCTTGACGAACGCCGCGCCGTGCGCGGTGAGCATCGACACGCTCACCACGCCGCACAACAAAGCGAACGGATTGAGCAACTCGAAGAAACTGCCTTGATAGCTGACGCGCAGATCCTGATCGAACTGGAACGGCACGCCTTGCAGCAGGTTGCCGAACGCGACGCCGAACACCAGCGCCGGCACGAAGCCGCCGACGAACAGCGCCCAGTCCCACGCGGTGCGCCAGCGCGGATCATCGCGCTTGCCGCGATAGTCGAAGCCGACCGGGCGGAAGAACAGCGCGAACAGCACGAGCAGCATCGCGAAGTAAAAGCCCGAGAACGATGCGGCGTAGACGAGCGGCCACGCGGCGAACATCGCGCCGCCCGCGGTGATCAGCCAGACCTGGTTGCCTTCCCACGTCGCGCCGACCGTGTTCACGACGATGCGCCGTTCCGCATCCGTTTTGCCGATGAACGGCAGCAGGATCGCTGCGCCCATGTCGAAGCCGTCGGTGAGCGCGAAGCCGATCAGCAGCACGCCGATGAGCACCCACCAGATCACTTTGAGGGTTGCGTAATCCATAGCGATGTTTCCTCGTGTTTTCCTGCGACGGCAAGGGTGTCACTGTCGATGCCGCTCATGCCGCCGTGTTCGCGCCGACCGCCGGCTTCGCGGTCTGCTCGTGGTGGTACCGCCCTGTATGCAGCGACGAAGGCCCAAGCCGCGCGTACTTGAACATCAGCGTGATCTCGATGATGAAAAGCGCGGTGTAGAACACGACGAAGCCAGCGAGGCTCAGATACAGATCGCCCGCCGTCAGGCTCGACGCCGATAGCGAAGTCGGCAGAATGCCCGCGATAGTCCACGGCTGGCGCCCGACTTCCGCGACGATCCAGCCGAACTCCGCCGCGAGCCACGGCAGCGGAATCGCCCACACGGCCCAGCGCAGGAACCAGCGACGGTTGTCGCGCAGCAGCGAGCGTTGCGCGCAGAAGAAGAACGCGAGCACGAAGGTCGCGAGGAACAGGATGCCAAGGCCGACCATCAACCGGAACGACCAGAACACGGGCAGAACGGGCGGCACGGTTTTCTTTGCGGCCTGTTTGATCTGTTCGGCGGAGGCGTCGGTGACGTTCGGCGTGAACTGCTTGAGCAACAGGCCGTAGCCGAGGTCCTGCTTGTGCTGGTCGAAGGCGGCGTGTGTTGCGTCGCTGGCGTCGCCTTGCTTGATCTTTTGCAGCGCGTCGTACGCGAGCATGCCGTTGCGGATGCGTGTCTCGTTGCGGGCCATCAGTTCTTTCAGGCCAATGACAGGCTCGTCGAGCGAACGCGTCGCGATGATGCCGAGCGCGTACGGCACCCGCAACGCGTAGTCGGTGCGCTCTGCCTGCTGGTTCGGAATGCCGACAATCGTGAACGGCGCGGGCGGCGGCGCGGTCTCCCATTCGGATTCGATTGCGGCAAGCTTCATCCGTTGCACTTCGCCCGTGGTATAGCCCGATTCGTCGCCGAGCACGATCACGCATAACGTGGACGCCAGCCCGAAGCCGGCCGCGACGGCGAACGAGCGCAGCGCGAAGTCGATGTCGCGGCGCTTGAGCAGATACCACGACGACAGCCCGAGCACGAACATCGACGCCGTCACATAGCCCGCCGACACCGTATGCACGAACTTCACCTGCGCGACGGGATTGAAGATCACGGCGAACAGGCTCGACAGCTCCATGCGCATCGTTTCGTAGTTGAACTCCGCGCCGACCGGGTTGTTCATCCAGCCGTTCGCGATCAGGATCCACAGCGCGGACAGGTTCGAGCCGAGCGCGACGAGAAACGTGACCATCAGATGCTGGATGCGCGACAGCCGGTTCCAGCCGAAGAAAAACAACCCGACGAAGGTCGATTCGAGAAAGAACGCCATCAACCCTTCGACGGCCAGCGGCACGCCGAAAATATCGCCGACATAGTGCGAGTAGTACGACCAGTTGGTGCCGAACTGAAACTCCAGCGTGAGACCCGTGGTGACGCCCATCGCGAAGTTGATGCCGAACAGCTTGCCCCAGAACTGCGTCATGTCCTTGTAGATCGGCTTGCCCGTCATCACGTAGACGCTTTCCATGATGACGAGCAGCCACGACAGCCCAAGCGTCAGCGGCACGAATAGAAAGTGATACAGCGCCGTGACGGCGAATTGCAGGCGAGAGAGATCGACGACGTCGCTAGCGGGCATGGTTGACACCTTGAGTCGAAGGCGGCGTTGGGACGGATACTGGCACCGACAGCAGCGCCTGGGCGACCTGCGCAGGCGGCAGCGACATGTTCTGCGCCTGCGGGTGATTGAAGAACGCGAACTTGAGCGCGAACAGAAGCGCGAATTTGATCGCGAGCACGATCACGATGTCGCGGGCGAAGGTCGGACCGCGAGCCCACGCGACGATGCGGCTGGCGAGCGTGCGGCGGGTGGCATTCCTGTGATTGAGCGTTATGGCCATGTTTTATGGGCAACGACATCGCGCCGGTTGACCCGGCAGGACACAGTGCGCATCACTCGCGGCACTGGCGCATGCACAACCATTGTAGGAATGGGATGACGGACGGGGCCGCGTCATCGTGTCGCGAGGTGGTCCGTCTCTATCACTAATAATTCACGTACTGCGCGAGGTCAAGGCAATGTCTCGACAATGACGCGTATCTGCGCAATATTTGACGACGCGCAAGAAAAAGCCCCGCCTTCTTGCGAAGAGCAGGGCTCTGTTTCGAAACGAGGGCGGCCGGTAACTGGCGCGCGCCCGCTGCTTCTCTGAGGTTACGCGTACTCGGCCAGCGCGGTGCGCATTTTCTTCATCGCGCTTGCTTCGATCTGGCGAATCCGCTCCGCCGATACGCCGAACTCGTCGGCCAGTTCGTGCAGCGTCGAGCCGCCCGAACCGTCGTCTTCCACCTGCAGCCAGCGTGCTTCGATGATGCGGCGGCTGCGCGGATCGAGCGATTCCAGCGCGCTCGCGATGCCGTCGCTATGCAGACGGTCACGCTGACGCGCGGCCAGCACGGCTGTCGGCTCGCTGTGCGAATCGGCGAGATAGGCGATCGGGGCGAATGCTTCTTCGCCGTCTTCGACCTGGCCTTCGAGCGCGATATCGCCGCCCGACAGCCGTGTTTCCATCTCGGACACTTCCTCGCGCTTCACGTTCAGCTCTTTGGCCAGGCCCTCGATCTCGTCCGGCGTGAACGACTGCAACCCTTGCTTGTGGCTGCGCAGGTTGAAGAACAGCTTGCGTTGCGCCTTGGTCGTCGCCACTTTCACCATGCGCCAGTTGCGCAGGATGTACTCGTGGATTTCGGCCTTTATCCAATGCATTGCATAGGACACGAGGCGCACGTTCTGCGTCGGGTCGAAGCGCTTCACGGCCTTCATCAGGCCGATGTTGCCTTCCTGGATCAGGTCGGCGTGCGGCAGACCGTACCCGAGGTAATTACGCGCGATCGACACGACCAGTCGCAGGTGCGACAGGACTAGCTTGCGCGCCGAGCCGAGATTGTTTTGCTCGCGGTACTCGGTGGCGTACTGGCGCTCTTCCGCCGGCGTCAGCATCGGAATCCGGTTCACGGCCTGGATGTAGGCGTCGATGTTGCCCAGCTGGCCGGGCAGAAGAGAAGCGTGCGAGAGCGCCAGTGCACCTGCCGGAGCGGCCTTAGCCGACGACGGGCTCAGAGTACTCGGAAGGGTCAATGTGTTGCTCACGTAGCAGACTCCTTTATTCAGACAAATGTCCGCCAAAGCGGACCACGATGGATGTTAGCACTCTCATTTACCGAGTGCTAATACTTAGAAGCCATAGGGGCATGCAAGTTCCCTCTTTCCTATCGAAAATGCACGTTCAATAGCATCGTACCTCATCTGCGGGTTTGGCACCGAACGCTTAGCATTGCTCGGCTGCGGCATGATTCTGCAATCGTCGGTAAGATTTTTTCGGAAACAGAAGCAGTGATTTGTGAGTTTTCAGTTGTTATTAAAGGGTCCGATAGTTGCTCGTGTCTCTAGAATGTCGCTGCACGTTGCCCTTGCAAAACCTCGTATCCGGTGGACGCACGATGGAAAAAAAGAACAACCACTCGTCTAATCTGGCACTTAAATGTGCCGTCGCTGCAGCGCTTTTCGGCGTATCGGGTCTGGCTTCGGCGGACCAGTTCGGCGTTCAGATCGCGGGCGGTCTCGCCGAGCACCACGTTCGAAAGCTCGACCTGGGCTTCGTCTGGGACCCTAATCTGACCTGGTGGGAAATCGGCGACTGGCATTTCGCGCTGATCGGCGAGGCGCACGCCGCGTGGTGGCATACGGACGAAGGCAACGATCACGACAATATCGGGGAATTCGGCGTGACGCCGGTCGTGCGGTTCATCAAGGGCTCGGGCGCGATCCGTCCGTTCATCGAGGCGGGCATTGGTGTACGGGTTTTGACCCATCCGAGTATCGCGTCGAGTTACACGCTCAGTTCCGCATTCCAGTTCGCCGACATGGTGGGCGTCGGCGCGCAATTCGGCTCGCGTCAGCAGTACCAATTTGGCTACCGCTTTCAGCACATCTCCAATGCAAGTATCAAAGAGCCGAATCCTGGTATAAATTTCCAGCAGATTTACGTGCAGTACAACTTCTGACGACCGCTGCCGTTGTCGGCGCCGTCGTCGATAGGGGCGAACGCGATGCCGGCAAAAGTGATTGAAGCGATTCGCGGGCTCGAGCGCGATCGCTTTCGCGCGATGGTGGAAGGAAACGGACCGCAGCTCGACGCGCTGCTGTCGGATAGCGTCATTTACGTCCACACGAACGGCAAGCGCGAGTCGAAGCAGCAGTTCATCGACGCCATCACGGCCGGGCGCCGCCGTTATCGCCAGATCGAGGTGCAGTCGCAGGACGTGCTGCCTGTCGGCCGCGAGACTTGCGTTGTCACGGGGCGCGCGCTGATCGAGATGGAAGCGAATAGCGGCGCGCTGCTCTTTCCGATCGCCTACATGGCGATTCAGGCGCAGGAAGACGGCAAATGGCAGCTGATCGCGTGGCAGGCGACGCGTTGCGCAATCGAGTGACGCGGATCGCACCATCACTCTTTATCTGACGGAAGCCGCCTCGTGAGCGGTCCGTGCGTGCCGGCGACGGTTGAATCGCCGGCGTTTGCGCTTCTGCGGTCTTGCCTGTTCGTTTTTGCCTTGCCTCGGTTCGCCGTTACGTGACTGCTGCCGTTACGCCGCGACGCGCCGGTCGACAGCCGCCCAACCCGCGCGATTGACGCCGCTCACTACGGCATCGACGACGGCCGTCATTTCGTCCTCCGCTACGCCGATGCCGTGACGCATCGGCTGTTCGCCCACGCGGCTGGCGACGAACACGACCGTGCGGCCGTCCGTGGTGCGCGCCGTCTCGAACGATGTAATTTCGATGGTTTGCTTCGAAGCCGTCGCCATTTCTTGCGCAACTGCCTTCGCATACGCTTCATGACCGTCGATGCTCGCCGCCGCCGTCGCGGGCACGGCAATCTCGCGCTTGTTCCAGCGCACCGTCGATCCGCTGACGCGCTGCGCCGGACCGTCCGCCTCGAAATATTCGCGGGTAAAGAGCGCGCAGATCGCGTCGCCCGTCACTTCCTCGCCTGACTGATCCGCCACCGTTTGCACCGCGTGGCTGAATTCGATCTGCACGCGCCGCGGCAACACGAAGCCCATGCCGCGCTCGACCAGATACGTCGCGCCGCCCTTGCCGGACTGGCTGTTCACGCGGATCACGGCGTCGTAGCTGCGGCCGACGTCGGCGGGATCGATGGGCAAATACGGCACTTCCCAGACGGCGTCGGGCTGTTGCTGCGCGAAGCCCTTGCGGATCGCGTCCTGATGCGAGCCGGAGAACGCCGTGTAGACGAGATCGCCCGCATACGGATGACGCGGATGCACGGGAATCTGGTTGCAGCGCTCGACCACGCGGCGCACGGCGTCGATGTCCGAAAAATCGAGGCCGGGGTCGATGCCCTGCGTATAGAGATTCATCGCAAGCGTCACGATGTCGACGTTGCCCGTGCGCTCGCCGTTACCGAACAGACACCCTTCGATACGGTCCGCGCCCGCCATCAACGCGAGTTCGGCTGCGGCGACGGCCGTGCCGCGGTCGTTATGCGGATGCACCGACAACACGATGCTGTCGCGATAGCCGAGATTGCGGTCCATCCACTCGATCTGGTCGGCGTACACGTTCGGCGTCGCGGCTTCGACGGTGGCGGGCAGGTTCACGATCATCTTGTGATCGCGCGTCGGGCGCCACGTCTGCGCGACGGCGTCGCAGACTTCGCGCGCGAACGGCAACTCGGTCATGCTGAAGGTTTCTGGCGAATACTGGTACGTCCAGTGCGTCTGCGGACGGGCGTCGGCATGTTCGCGGATGATCCGCGTGCCCTCGACGGCCAGCGCCTTCACTTCGTCCTGCGACAGCCCGAACACGATCTTGCGGAACGACGGCGCGATCGCGTTGTACAGATGGACGATCGCGCGCGGCACGCCTTCGAGCGCCTCGAACGTGCGCGCGATCAGGTCGGCGCGCGACTGCACGAGCACTTCGATGGTCACGTCGTCAGGAATGCGCTTTTCGTCGATCAGCTTGCGGACGAAATCGAAGTCGGTTTGCGACGCCGACGGAAAACCGACTTCGATCTCCTTGAAACCGATCGCGACGAGCATCTCGAAGAACTCTGTCTTCTGCGCGATGCTCATCGGCTCGATCAGCGACTGGTTGCCGTCGCGCAGATCGGTGCTCATCCAGATCGGCGCGTGCTCGATCGTACGGGTGGGCCACTTGCGGCCGGTCAAGCGGACGGTGGGGAAGGGGCGGTACTTCTCGGCAGGGTTGCGCAACATGTTGAGGCCTCGTTCGATTCGTCTAGTCGTGTGCTGGGTGAGGTGGCGTCGAGCGGCTGGCGGGATGCCACAGATGCACGTCCCGCAAGCCGGGCGCTAGCGGGAGCAACGAACGGGCGCGAACAAACAGCGTCGTCTGAACGACGACGAAGGCAACGATCGGAACGGAAGCCCATGCAACGTGCATTTGACCCTCGCGATTCGTCCGAGTGGTAAACGGACGAATACGGACGACTACAGGTTTTGAAGGAACTACGGATTGGGGTGAAACTGGGACTGCTTTTGAGGACCGCCGCGAGCCGCTGTGGCGACTGCGTGCGGCGCTACGCCTTGCTTACGCTAGACGTAGCGATAGGGGCCGCGCTAGGCGGCCGAGGGTAATTCGGAGGGTGTTCGGAATGGAACGCATTTTTACAAGATAAGCGAGGCGGCGGGGGGCTGTCAACCCGCCATTCGCTGCGATGCGTTCCTAGGCGAGTTCGCCGAGGCGAGCGGAAAGGCCGTCAGCCCTTGTCAGGCGGCCTTCCGCGCGATGTCGACAATCAATTCGACCTGACGCGTGATCGCGGCCGGCACGGGCGCTTCACCGTTCAGCGCGGCTGCGATCCAGGCAGCCGTGGTCGGCGCGTCGCGACCTTCGGGCAAGTCGACCTCGGGCGCATCCGGCGACGAGCGCTCGGCCGAAACGCGTGTTTCGCAGATGCCGTCATGCAGCCAGTCGATCTGCACCTGGCGGCGTGTATCGGCGACAGCCTCGCCTTCGGTGCCGCGCGCGAGCAGCGCGCCGCCGACAGCCATGTCAGGGTGCGAGACGAATAGCTGGGTCAGGCTCTCGCGATACGGCGGGTGCGTGTAGTTCACGAGCCGCAGGCCCGCCGGCGCGAAGGGCTGAAGAATCTTCACGAGCGTGTGGGTCGAATTGCGCACGCCCATCCGCCGACGCAGCGACAGCAGCCGCGCCAGCTTCGGCGCGAGTGTTCCGATGGGTGCGAACGCGATCCGCTGGTTTGCGAGGCTCGTTTCGATATCCGCGTGCGTCTGCGCGGGCGCGACGGTCAGATGGGCAAAAATTTCGGCGCTTGTCACGCGGCCCGGATCTTCCGTCACGCCATGCACCAGTACGGGCACGCCTTCGCGCGCGAGCAGCAACGCGAGCAGCGGCACGAGGTTCGGCTGCTTGCGCGCACCGTTGTAGCTCGGAATCGACACGGCCTGATACGTACCGTGCTTCACGTTGACGGGCGCAAACGAAGCGTGGGCGGCCGCGAGCATCGCGGCCAGCTCGTCGGCGGATTCGCCTTTCACACGGTACGCCAGCAGGATCGCGCCCAGTTCCAGGTCGGAGACGCGGCCATCGAGCATCGCGCCGTACAGCGCGTGCGTGTCCTCAGGCGTGAGCGCGCGCGCGCCGTTGGGGCCGCGGCCGATTTCCTTGATGAATCGGGCGCAAGGAAAGGGAGTGGTGTCGGTGAGATCGGTCATCGGGCAAATCGGTATGTGGGGGACGGCGGGCAACGACGCTTCGCACGCGCCGCGAGCGCTGCTACGGCGCGCTGCGTTTCCTTTCGAGTATCGCACGCCGGGTGTACCTGCAGAATGCGAGCAAATTCATGGCCTGCCATGAACCTTACGGGACGGCTTCAGCGCGCGCCACCTGGCCGTTCGGCCAGGCTACGCGGGAATCGGCGCCGCGTTACACTCAATGCTTCGCCGCGTCGCAGCGGCTCAACAAAAGACGGAGAACGGAATGGGTTACGTGTTTGCGCCAGCGCCGGTGACGGCAGTGCCAGTCGTCGGATCGGACGATCAATTCGCGGTGCGACGCATTTACTGCGTCGGTCGCAATTACGAGGCGCACGCGCGCGAAATGGGCCATGATCCCGATCGCGAACCGCCGTTCTTCTTCGCCAAGCCCGCCGATGCCGTGCTGTATGTCGCTCCCGGAGCAACGGGCGAATTTCCGTATCCCGCGCAGTCGAAGAACGTTCACTTTGAGATGGAACTCGTCGCGGCAATCGGCAAGGCAGGCAAGAACATCTCGGCGGACAACGCGCTTGATCACGTCTACGGCTACGCGCTCGGTCTCGACATGACCCGCCGCGACCTGCAGGCGGAAGCGAAGAAGCTGGGCCGTCCGTGGGACACCGCAAAGGGCTTCGACCATTCGGCGCCGCTCGGCCCGATCCATCCCGTTTCGAAAGTCGGTCAGGTCGGCAAGGGCGCGATCTGGCTGACCGTCAACGGCGAGGAAAAGCAGCGTTCGGACGTGTCGCAACTGATCTGGTCCGTCGCCGAGACAATCGCTTATCTGTCGACGCTGTTTGAACTGCAACCGGGCGACCTGATTTTCACGGGCACGCCGGAAGGTGTCGGCGCGGTCGTTCAGGGCGATCTGATGAAGGGTGGCGTGGACGGGCTGGGCGAGTTCAGCGTGCGCGTCGTCTGATATCGCCAGCGCCATTCAGGGGGAGTACAAGACAATGAAGCTGTACAGCTACTTTCGCAGTTCGGCGTCGTATCGCGTGCGGATCGCGCTGAACCTGAAGAACCTGCCTTACGAGTACCTGCCCGTGCATCTGTTGCGCGACGGCGGCGAGCAGTTCAAGCCCGAGTACCGCAAGCTCAATCACGATGCCATCGTTCCCACGCTGGTGGACGGCGACCAGGTGATCACGCAGTCGCTCGCGATCATCGAGTATCTCGAAGAGACGCATCCCGAGCCGCCGCTGCTGCCGTCGAAGCCCGTCGATCGTGCGTATGTCCGCTCGATCGTTCAGCAGCTCGCGTGCGAGATTCATCCGTTGAACAATCTGCGCGTGCTGAAGTATCTGAAGCGCACCGTGGGCGTGAACGACGAGGTAAAGGACGCGTGGTATCTCCATTGGATCAGCTCGGGCTTTGCCGCGCTCGAAGAATATCTCGTTGCGGATGGCCGCGCGGGCAAGCTGTGCTTCGGCGATACGCCCACCATCGCCGATATCACCCTCGTGCCGCAGGTGTTCAACGCAAACCGCTTCAATGTCGATATGAGTCCGTATCCGACCATCCGGCGCATCTGCGAACACGCGAACACGCTCGACGCGTTCGCGCGCGCGGAACCCGGCGTGCAGCCTGATGCCGAGTGAAGCGCTGAAGCAATGAAAAAAGGGCGTCATGCGAATGCATGACGCCCTTTTTATTCACCCGCTGTCAGCTTCAGAACATCAAGGCATCAACCCAGCAACGCATCCGAAAACTCTTCGGCGCTGAACGGCTGCAAATCTTCGACCTTTTCGCCTACGCCGATAAAGTACACAGGCACGGGACGTTGCCGCGCGATCGCCGCGAGAATGCCGCCCTTCGCCGTGCCGTCGAGCTTCGTCACGATCAGGCCAGTAAGACCGAGCGCATCGTCGAAAGCCTTCACTTGCGCGAGCGCGTTCTGACCGGTGTTGGCATCGATCACGAGCAGCACTTCATGCGGCGCGCCGTCCATCGCCTTGCCGACCACGCGCTTCACCTTGCGCAGTTCTTCCATCAGATGAAGCTGCGTCGGCAGACGGCCGGCCGTGTCCGCCATCACCACGTTGATCTTGCGGGCGCGCGCGGCGCCGACGGCATCGAAAATCACCGCGGCGGGGTCGCCGCTTTCCTGTTGCACGACCGTCACGTTGTTGCGCTGGCCCCAGATCGCGAGCTGTTCGCGCGCGGCGGCGCGGAACGTGTCGCCCGCAGCCAGCAGCACCGACTGGTTGAAGTGCTGCATATGCTTCGCGAGCTTGCCGATGCTGGTGGTTTTGCCCGCGCCGTTGACGCCCGCGATCATCATCACGGTCGGCTGGTAATGGCCGAGCGTTAGCGACTTTTCCAGCGGCTTCAGCAGATCGACCAGCAGCGTGCGCAGCGCGCCCTTGACCTGCTGCGGATCGGTGAGGCGCTCGGCGCGCACTTTCTCGCGCAGTGCTTCGAGCAGAAACTCAGTCGCGTCGACGCCCGCGTCGGACATCAGCAGCGCCGTTTCCAGTTCTTCGTACAGGTCTTCGTCGATCTTCGCGCCGACGAAGATGCCCGTGATGCTCGAACTGGTTTTTGACAGGCCGCTGCGAAGGCGCGTCAGCCACGAACGCTTTTCGGCTGCTTCGGGCACCGGCGGCGGGATGATTTCGGCGGCTTCGTCGTCCGAATCTTCGAAGTCGGTGGCGTCAGGGACGTAATTGGGATCGAATTCAGGCGCATCGGCCGAGTCCGGGACGGCTTGCAAGCGCGCGGCGGCGGGTGCTTCCGGCTCAGCCACGTCCTGCATGTCGACGTCGGCGCCGGAATCGGCCTGCGGCGCTTCAGGCGTGTCGTCGGGCGCCTTGGAACCCTTGAATCGTTTGAAAAAGCTGAACATGGTCTGGACTGGAGTGAGATTGCGCCGGATTCCTGCTTTGGCCCGGCAACGCGTGGCGACGAACGGCGGCGAGCCACGCGACAGTTCGGCGGCGTCCGCATGGCAGCGAATTATGCGAAGCGCTGGAAGCCGCACATTTTATCAGGCGCGTCAGGCGGCGTCGTGAGCGCCCGCACGAGTACACAGCCGTAGTGAACTTTGGCGAAGGCGGCTGCGCGCGTGTGGTAACGTTGGCGCTCCGGCCCCCCGATCGAGGTATTTATCGACGATCGGCGGGCGCACGCTCAACACACGAATCGCATGTCCCGTACTTCCCCCTCACGCGCAAAAACCGGTGCAAAAAACGGCGCAAAAAGCGCGCCTTCCGGCCGTGGCCAACCGCACACTATCCGCATCATCGGCGGCGACTGGAAGCGTACGCCGCTGCCCGTGATCGATCTCGACGGTCTGCGGCCGACACCCGACCGCGTCCGCGAAACGCTGTTCAACTGGCTCGGCCAGCGGCTCGACGGCCAGCGCTGTCTCGATCTTTTCGCCGGCAGCGGCGCGCTTGGCTTCGAGGCCGCGTCGCGTGGCGCGGTGCGCGTACTGATGGTCGAGCGCAATGCGCGCGCGGCGGCGCAACTGCGGGCGAATCAGGCCAAACTGGCGGCGGGCTCAATCGAAGTTGCCGAAGCCGATGGGTTGCGTCTTGCCGCGAGCCTCGCGCCCGGCTCGTTCGACGTCGTGTTCCTCGATCCGCCGTTCGGCGAAGATCTGCTTGACCGCGCGCTCGAACTCGCCACGCCGCTGGTCAGCGCGGATGGCTTCCTGTATGTCGAGTCGGGCGAATCGCTCGATGCCGCCGGACATGCGGCGTTGGAAGGCTGGTCCGTGGTACGGCAGGGCAAGGCAGGCGCCGTCCACTATCATTTGCTGCAGCGCGAAAATGAGGAATAATGCGCGTTCCATAACAAGCGCCGGGCGGCTTGCCGTTACGCGCGCGGTATCGTCGTCAGACGAGTCCTGCGGGGCGTGTTCCGGCACGCCTTCTAGTCTGTAGAGAGGAGAAATCCCATGGTTGTCGCCGTGTATCCGGGTACGTTCGATCCGCTCACGCGCGGTCACGAAGACCTCGTGCGTCGCGCATCGAGCATTTTCGACACGCTGGTGGTGGGCGTCGCGGATAGCCGCAACAAGCGGCCATTCTTTAACCTCGAAGAGCGGCTCGAGATTGCGAACGAAGTGCTCGGCCACTATCCGAACGTTCAGGTGATGAGCTTCAAGGGGCTATTGAAGGATTTCGTCCGCGTCAACAATGCGCGCGTGATCGTGCGCGGGCTGCGCGCCGTGTCGGACTTCGAGTACGAGTTTCAGATGGCGGGCATGAACCGCTATCTGCTGCCCGACGTCGAGACCATGTTCATGACGCCGTCCGATCAGTATCAGTTCATCTCGGGCACGATCGTCCGCGAAATCGCGCAACTCGGCGGGGATGTGAGCAAGTTCGTGTTCCCGTCCGTCGAAAAGCGGCTGCAGGACAAAGTCGCCGTACTAGAAGAGGCGCGAGCCGCCGCCAAGCCGTGATCCGGGCCGCGCCTGACGGCGTGGTACGTGCGTTGTCCGCGATAACCGGATGCTCAACGTGGTCTATCCGTCAGGCGTAAAATTGCGGATTACGGAACGTTAGCCGGCATGCAGAGCACGCGTGCCGGCATGAAGTGAGAACAGCATGGCCCTGATGATTACCGACGAGTGCATCAATTGCGACGTTTGCGAGCCCGAGTGCCCGAACGACGCGATTTCGATGGGCCCGGAAATCTATGTGATCGACCCGAAGAAGTGTACCGAATGCGTTGGCCATTTCGATGAGCCGCAATGCGTGCAGGTGTGTCCCGTCGAATGTATTCCGCGCAATCCGGAACATCTGGAGACGCCGGACCAGTTGATGGAGAAGTACAACGGGTTGCAGGCTGCGAAGGGCGACTGATTCATCGGAAAGCGGCGCGCCGTACGTGTCATTCACGGCGCGCCGTTTGTATTGTTGCCGGCGCTTTAGCCGACGTACCCGCCAAGAATATCCTTCAACGCATCTAGCAGCGTGTCGCACTCGGCATCGGTGCCGATCGAGATGCGCAGATGCTGATCGATGCGCGGCAGCTTGAAGTGCCGCACGAAGATTTCCCGTTCCCTGAGCTGCGCGGCCAACGTTGCTGCGTCATAGCCTTCGTGACGCGCGAACACGAAATTCGCCGACGACGGCACAACTTCGAATCCCAGCGCCGTCAGTTGCGCCGTCATTCGTTCGCGGCTCGCGATGACCTTTTCGGTGCATTCCCGGAACCACGCGTCGTCCTTGTATGCCGCGGTCGCGGCGGCCTGCGCGAGACGGTCGAGCGGATACGAGTTGAAGCTGTCCTTCACGCGGTTCAACGCATCGATCAACGCGGCATCGCCGAACGCAAAGCCCACACGCATCCCGGCAAGCGAGCGCGACTTCGACGTCGTATGCACGACGAGAAGATTCGGATACTTGCCGATCAGTGAGATCGCAGATTGCGCGCCGAAGTCCACATACGCTTCGTCGATAATGACGACTGAATTCGGATTCGATGCGACAAGTCGTTCGATATCCGAAAGCGGCAGCGCATGACCCGTTGGTGCGTTGGGATTGGGGAAGAGAACGCCGCCGTTTGGTTGCGTGTAGTCGTCGATGCGGATCTGAAAGGCATCGTCGAGAGGAATCGTCCGGTACGCGACGTCGTAGAGACGCGCGTAGGTCGGATAGAAGCTGTATGTGACGTCCGGAAAGAGAATCGGCTTGTCGTGCTTCAGAAGCGCCTGAAATACAGTGGCGAGCACTTCATCCGAACCGTTGCCGGCAAACACCTGATCCACCTTGAGCCCGTGATGCGCGGCGACAGTCTCGCGCAACACGCGTGCCGTCGGATCGGGATAGCGGCGCAGCGACTCGGCGGTATCGCCAAGCTCGTTGCGAATCGCGCTCACGACGGCGGGCGAGGGCGGATACGGGTTCTCGTTGGTGTTCAGCTTCACGGGATGCGCGAGCGCGGGCTGCTCGCCCGGCACGTACGGCGTCAACCGGTGAACGATATCGCTCCAGTAGCGGCTCAAGTTCTGCTCCTCTTTTAGCTGTCGCAACCTGCAGTCAGGGATTGCGATGCAACTGCATCATCGCGCGTTCGAGTTCGCCCTTGACGACGGTCGGCATCACCGCGAGCGCGCGTTCGATCGATTCATCGATGACGTCCTGCTCTTCCCGGCGCGGCGGCTTCAGCACGAAGTTCGCGACGTCGGGCTTCGCGCCCGCGCGTGCGCTTTCGGGAATCAGGTCGCGCGGATGCCCGATGCCGATGCGCAAGCGCCAGTATTGCTGCGTCGACAGATGCGCGGAAATGTCCTTCAGGCCATTGTGCCCGCCGCTTCCGCCGCCGAGCTTCAGCTTCACGGTGCCAGGCGGCAGATCGAGTTCGTCATGCGCGACGAGGATCTGATCCGGCAGGACCTTGAAGAAATGCGCGAGCGCAACGACCGATTGACCCGAGCGGTTCATGTACGTCTGCGGCTCCAGCAGATGCACTTCCTCGCCATACAGACGCGCTTTCGCATAGAAACCGTGAAAGCGCCGCTCGTCGCGCAACGTCGCGCCGGCTTCACGCGCCAGTTGGTCGACGAGCCAGAAACCGGCGTTGTGACGCGTCGCGGTGTATTCGGCGCCCGGATTGCCGAGCCCGACGATCAGCTTGATCATGTTCGAGTGGGCCACGCGGCATGCCACGCAGCCTGAAAAAAACGAAAAAAAACCCGCCGGGGCGAACCGCGGCGGGTTACGTCGACCGTTCCATTGAAACGGATCGAGAGGATAGCGGTCTTATTCGGCAGCCGGCTTTTCGCCTTCAGCCGACGCTTCTTCCGACTGGGCACCAGCAGGAACCGGCGCCGAAACGATCACCGGGTTTTCTGCGACGAGGTGCGAAACCAGTGCGACGCCAGCCGGCAGAACGATGTCCGTTGCGTGCAGCGATTGACCCGCTTCGATCTTCACCAGATCGACTTCGATGAATTCCGGCAGAGCGGCCGGCAGGCATTCGATTTCGATTTCGTTGATGACGTGCGAGATGATCGCGCCACCCGTCTTCACAGCCGGGTTGGTTTCCTGATTCATGAAGTGGAGCGGCACCTTCGTGTGCAGCTTCTTCTTCGCGTCGACGCGCTGGAAGTCCACGTGCAGGATGATCTGACGGAACGGGTGGTATTGCACGTCGCGCAGCAGAACCTGTTGCGACTTGCCTGCCACTTCCAGTTCGAGGATCGACGAGTGGAATGCTTCTTTCTTCAGAGCGTGCCACAGCGCGTTGTGATCGAGTTCGATCAGTTGCGGTTCGCCAGCGCCGTACACGATGCCCGGGGCCTTGCCCGAGTTACGCAGGCGGCGGCTCGCACCCGTACCTTGCAAATTACGCTCGAAAGCGACTACTTTCATTTGAATCTCCATTATCTGCCCGCGACCAGGCAGTAAAACGGGCCTTGTTGAAGACCCCAGACAAACCGGCATGAACCTTCGTTCGTTCACGCCGAATGCAAAAGCGCCGCATTCATCATGCGGCGCCTTCGCGAATACTTTAGCCTTCCGCGAACAGCGACATCACCGAGTCGCCGCGTCGGATACGCGAGAACGTTTCAGCTAGCAGACCGGCGCTCGTCAGCGAGCGGATCTTCGTGCATGAGCGGGCTTCTTCGCTAAGCGGGATCGTGTCGGTGACGACGAGTTCGTCGAGCGCCGATGCCGCGATGCGCGGACCCGCGCCACCCGACAGAACCGGGTGCGTCGCGTAAGCGAACACCTTCGTTGCGCCGCGTTCTTTCAGCACTTGTGCTGCCTTGCAGAGCGTGCCCGCCGTGTCGACCATGTCGTCCATGATCACGCAGGTGCGGCCGTCGACTTCACCGATGATGTTCATCACTTCGGCGACATTCGCCTTCGGACGACGCTTGTCGATGATGGCGAGATCGCAGTTCAGCTGCTTGGCCAGCGCACGGGCGCGGACCACACCGCCGACGTCTGGCGACACGACCAGCAGGTTCTCGTGATTCTGCTTGCGCAGATCGCCGAGCAGAACGGGCGTAGCGTAGATGTTGTCGACGGGAATGTCGAAGAAACCTTGAATCTGGTCAGCGTGCAGATCCATCGTGATGATCCGCTCGACGCCAGCGATTTCCAGCATGTTCGCCACGACCTTCGCCGAGATGGCAACGCGCGCCGAGCGCGGGCGTCGATCTTGACGGGCATAGCCGAAGTAGGGGATGGCTGCAGTGATCCGGCCAGCGGATGCGCGCTTGAGCGCATCGACCATGATCATCAGTTCCATCAGATTGTCGTTGGTCGGCGCGCAGGTGGACTGGAGGACGAAGACGTCCTTGCCACGTACGTTTTCCTGAATCTCGACCTGGATCTCACCGTCGGAGAAACGGGAGACCATTGCTTTGCCGAGGGGAATACCGAGGATCTTGACGACTTCCTGTGCAAGCGCTGGATTTGCGTTGCCAGTAAAAACCATCAGGCCGTCATGGCTGCTCATCATGCACCTGCTTCAGGCTGTGGGAGGCGAGGAACTGCGAGAATTTTTGGCAGGGGAGGAAGGACTCGAACCCTCGAATGCCGGAATCAAAATCCGGTGCCTTAACCAACTTGGCGACTCCCCTACACTAACTTTGAGCTTCACTGAACGTGTAGGCCGTTCAGTGCCGCGAAACTTATGCCGCGAAAGCAAAGAGTGGATGCGTATCCAGACTTGCCGTTACTGCGCTATTCCATTCGACTGGCAGTTTGGCTTGCGCCGCGACTGCTTCATCTCTACTACGGAACGCTGCAAAAACGCTTGCGCCTGATCCCGTCATCCGCGCCGGCGCGATGTTATCAAACCATCTAAGCACCTGCGCAACTTCCGCGTATTTTCCCACGACAACTTGCTGCATGTCATTCCGGCCGAAGCTATCAGGCCATTCTGCGCTGCAACTTTGCTGTGCAAGAAAGTCCGTAATTATGAGAGCCTTTGTATCTCTTGTCAACGCTTTTTCTGAAAAAATTGCTGACGTTGGAACGTGAACCCTCGGTGTCACCACCAGAAAGTGGCGCGGCGGCAATTGTACATGCTCGAGTGCTTCGCCGACACCCTCTGCGAATGCATTTTTTCCAAAAACAAAAAATGGCACATCGGCGCCGAGCTTCAGTGCGAGCGCTTGCAACTCCTCGCGCGGCAGATCGAGCTTCCACAGACGGTTCAGCGCGAGCAGCGTCGTCGCGGCATCCGAGCTGCCGCCGCCAAGGCCCGCGCCCATCGGCAGTACTTTGTCGATCTCGATGTTCACGCCTAGGCGCGTGCCCGTGTGTTCCTTCAGCAGCTTCGCCGCGCGAACGGTGAGGTCGGTCTCGGCGGGAACGTCGGCGATGTCGGTGCCGCGCGTGATCGCGCCGTCGTCGCGACGCGTGAAGTGCAGCGTGTCGCCCCAGTCGAGCAACTGGAATACCGTCTGCAGTGCGTGATATCCGTTCGGCAGACGGCCGGTGATATGCAGGAAGAGGTTCAGCTTCGCTGGAGCGAGGCAGTCGCGCAGCGAGTCGTTCGTTTCGATCATGAGTCTTTGCTAATCGCGCGTGCGGGTTACTGGTCGAGCACGAGCTTGATGTCGAGCGGTGGTTCGGTGCGCGCGAGATTCACGCGCTTCACGCCGGTTGCAGGCGCATCGGCATAGGCGATGTAGTCGATCGTCCAGCCGTCCTGTTGAATCTCCTTCAGACGCGTATCCTGCTGAGGATCTTTCTCGGTCTTCGCCTTCGATGTCGGCGCAACCGACGGCTGCAGCCAGTAGCGCAGCCCTTCGACAGGCAGCGCGAAGCCCAGCGCGTTCTGCATCAGCGTGGAGACGTTATCGGCCGTCAGCGGTTGACGGTTCGGCAGTTCGAGCGTGGCCGCCGACGGCGACGACGTGACGATCGCCATTGTCTGTCCAAGCGGGTTGCGCAGTTGCAGCGTCACGGTGTCGCCGCGTTCCTGCCAGTCGAAATTGCCATACGCATTGCGCTGCTGCCCGTTCTGGTCGACGTACTGAACGGCGAAGCGGCCGTGATACGCGCGAGTGGTCTGCGCGGTGACGGCCGTTGCTGCATTCGACGTGGACGGACCTTGCGGCTGTACGGACGCGCAGCCCGACAAGGCGACGATGGCTGCGGCTGCGAGACCCAGCGCCGCGCGGCGCTGCGCTGGAAAGGAAAACACAGGAAAAGAAAAGTGCATCAGAGATCGTTCACCTGAAAACGTTTGAGCGTTTTGACGAGCGTATCGTTGTCGGGTTCGAGCTTGCGGGCATCGCGCCATGCCGCGCGCGCCTGATCCTGGTCGCCGCTCTTCCACAGCACTTCGCCGAGATGCGCGCCGATTTCGGCGTTCGGTTGCAGATCGTAGGCCTTGCGCAGCACCTTGATCGCGTCGTTGGTATCGCCGAGCCGGTACTTGACCCAACCGACGCTGTCCATGATGAACGCATCGTTAGGCGACAGCGCCAGCGCCTTCTCGACCAGCTTGTCCGCTTCCTGCAGACGCTGGTTGCGGTCCGCGAGCGAATAGCCGAGCGCGTTGTACGCCTGCGCGTTGTCTGGTTGCGTGCGCATCAGCTTGCGCAACTGCGTTTCCATCACGTCGAAATGGCCGTTCTTTTCGGCAGCCATCGCGTAGTCGTACGTGAGATCGGGGTCGTCGGGGAAATCGGTGGTGGCCTGGGCAAGACGCGCTTCGGCTTCCGGGTAGCGCTTCGCGTCGAACAGAATCGCGGCGTCGGTGCGTGCGATCAACGCCTGCTCATGCGGGTCCTGCGTGCGAATGCCCGCGAGCAGCTTGCGCGCGTCATCGGATTTGCCGTCTCGCTGCAGCAATTGCGCGCGCGTGATCTGCGCCGGAATGTACTGCGTGCTCGTGGCGGGAATCTTGTCCAACCAGCGGTTCGCGCCTGCCGTGTCCTTCTGTTCCAGCGACAACTGCGCGAGATAGATATACGCCTGCCCCGGATCGGCGCCCGGCGTCTTCTCGGCCTTTTGCGCATATTGCTGCAGATAGTTCTGCGCTTCCGGCAAGTTCTTCTGCTGGATCTTGATGAGCGCGAGCGCCATCAGCGGCGTCAGATCGTTCGGGTTGTCCTTCTGCATGAACTCGAACTGCTTCTGCGCGTCGTCGAGGCGGTCGCTGGCCAGATACATTTGCGCGAGCGCAAGCCGAGCCTCGTGCGACTTCGGATTCGCCTGCACGTATTTCTCGATCGAGGCGATGCCTTCCTTGCGCTCTTCCGGTCCCATCTGCGACAGCATCAACGCGGCGGGCAGATAGTCGGGCTTCAGCTTGAGCGCCTGTTCGAGCGATTTGCGCGCACCGGGCGCATCGTCGGAAATGAGCTGCTGACGCGCGATTGCGAATTGCGCTTCGGGGCGGTTCAGGTCGTTCGCGACCAGATCCTGCAGCACGTGCAGGCCGCCGATACGATTCGGCCCGCGCGAGATCAGCAGTTGCAGCGCGAGAATGCCGTTGCCGCGGTTTTCAGGCGGAATCTTCGCGAGTTCTTTCGCGAGCATCGGCTTCGCGTCGTCAGGCTTGCCCGACAGCACAAGCAGCGACGCATCCAGTTGCGCGGCGCGTTCCGATTGCGGCGCATACTGTTGCCACAATTGCGCAGCCGTCAGCGCATCCGACGGGCTCTGCGCGGCGAGCGCGATTTCCGTCGCGCGCTGCGCCATGCGCGGGTCGTGCGTGTCGCGCGCGAGCGAGAGATAGGTTTGATACGCGGGCGCGGGCTGGTTGCGTTGCAGCGCGACTTCCGCCGCGAGCACCTGGAACACGATCTGGCTCGTCAACGCGACGCTGGGCAGATTGGCTTTTTCGTCGGCGGAATCGGGGCCGAAAGCATCTTGCACGGAGACGGTGTTGTCATCCGTATCGGGCGATGGGTCCTGCGCATGCGCGGGCAATGCGCCGAGCGCCCAGACAGCCAGCGCGGCCACACCCAGCAGCCGGCGTGCGGAAACAGCGTGCGGCACGCCATTCGCACCGGTCCGGCGCTTCAAAAACTGCTTAACGATGGACAGGTTCATACATATCCGTTCAATGTTTCAGTCGATTGTAACGCGCTCGCTACAATAAGCGCATAACCGCGGACGCAAGTTGCAGACCAGTCGTGCGCGTCCGCGCCAATAACGGGCTTGCGGCCGCAAAGGCGCGATCCGCCGATTGCAAAATCCTTTATGCGGCTGGCCGCCGGAAGGGCCATTCGCGCGTCATGTTCCTTGTGGATACGTCCGGTATCCACTTCGTTCCATTTTTTGCGCCCGGCCATTCGGACGTCGAGCGCAAGCCAGTTGTTAGCGATAACAGGCCCTGAACATGCCAGAGTTACCAGAAGTCGAGGTTACCCGACGCGGAATCGAACCGTACGTGGCCGGACATCGTGTCAAGCGCGTCGAAGTGCGTACGCCGGCGCTGCGCTGGCCGATTCCGCCCGGTTTCGCACGTCTGCTGCAGGGCCGGCTGGTCCACAAGGTGGCGCGGCGCGGCAAGTACCTGCTGTTCGAGATCGACGAAGGCTGGTTCATCGTGCATCTCGGCATGACGGGGACGCTCAGGGTCCTGCGCAACGTGCCGCATCCGCCGGCCGCTGCGAAGCACGATCACGTCGACTGGGTTTTCGACGACTTCATTTTGCGCTTCCGCGATCCGCGCCGCTTTGGCGCTGTGTTATGGCACACGCGCTCGGCAGGCGACGTGCTCGAGCATCCGCTGCTGGTGGACCTCGGAGTCGAGCCGTTCGCGCCGTCGTTCTCCGGCGCGCTGCTGCATCGAAAGACGCGCGGACGGAAGATTTCGGTGAAGCAGGCGCTGCTTGCAGGCGACATCGTCGTCGGCGTGGGCAACATTTACGCATCTGAAAGCCTTTTTCGCGCGGGTATCCGGCCGACCACGGCCGCCGGGCGCATCTCGCTGGTACGTTACGGTCTGCTTGCAGACGCCGTGCGCGTCACGCTTGCCGCCGCAATCGAGAAGGGCGGCAGCACGTTGCGTGATTTCGTCGGCAGTAATGGCGAGAGCGGCTACTTCCAGCTCGACTATTTCGTCTATGATCGCGCGGGTCTGCCATGCCGCGTGTGCGGCACGCCGATCAAACAGATCGTGCAGGGGCAACGCTCCACTTACTACTGTCCGACCTGTCAGCGCTGATCCGTTCATGTCCGTTCCCGCTTCCACGACTGTTTTTCCTACGATACCCACGCTATCCGATTTCTCTGTGCGCCTGATCGCATGGCAGCGCGAACACGGCCGTCACGACCTGCCGTGGCAGAACACGCGCGACCCGTACCGCATCTGGCTGTCCGAAATCATGTTGCAGCAGACGCAGGTGTCGACGGTGATTCCGTACTACGGGCGTTTTCTCGCGCGTTTTCCGGATGTCGCCGCACTCGCCGCCGCGCCCGCCGACGACGTGATGACGCTTTGGGCCGGCCTCGGCTACTACACGCGCGCGCGCAATCTGCATCGCTGCGCGCAGGTCGTCATCGAGCGGCACGGTGGGCGGTTTCCTGAGAGCGTGGAAGCGCTCGCGGAGTTGCCGGGTATCGGACGATCGACGGCGGCCGCGATTGCATCGTTCGCATTCGGCGCCCGTGCGACGATTCTCGACGGTAACGTGAAGCGCGTGCTTGCGCGCGTGTTTGGCGTCGAAGGTTTTCCGGGTGAGAAGAAAGTCGAGAACGGCATGTGGCTGCTGGCGGAATCGCTGCTGCCCGTGAATGCGACCGATGACGACATCAGCGCATACACGCAGGGCCTGATGGATTTCGGCGCGACGCTGTGCGCGCGTGGCAAGCCGGATTGCGTGCGCTGTCCGTTCGCCGTCGATTGCGTGGCGAACGTGACGGGTCGTCAGCGCGAACTACCGGCGGCACGCCCGAAGAAAACGGTGCCGACGCGCCGCACATGGATGCTGCTGCTACGCGACGGTGACACGGTGATGCTCGAAAAGCGCCCGCCGTCAGGTATCTGGGGTGGCTTGTGGAGCCTGCCCGAAGCTGCGGATGAAGCGTCGCTTGCACAGCTCGCGCGCGACTTCGGCGCGACCGCGGATGTGTCACCGCTCGCGCCGCTCACGCACGTGTTCACGCACTTCAAGCTCGACATCGAGCCGCGCATTGCGGAGTTCGATCATACGGCGAAAGTCGCGAGCGCTCGCGACGCCGACACCGTATGGATGTCGCTGAACGAACTGGACGCGTATGGCGTGCCCGCGCCCGTGCGCAAGCTTCTCGAAGGCCTGCAGGGTTCGCTGATCTGAACGCCGGCGTTACAACAGCTGATGCTGCTGCATGTAGTGATGCACGATGTCGATCCGTGCGCCGGCGTCCTGCAGCTCCATCAGCTTTTGCCGTGCCTTCAGGGCGATAGGCAGCACTTCGGACAGGCGGTTCGACACCCAGGTCGGATCGTCGAGCTTGAACGGCTCGAGGAACGGCAGGCTCTCGGCATCGCGCTCGCGTATCGTCGCGATGATGCGCTCCAGCACTTCCGCACACGCGCCGAACTTTTCCATGTAATGGGTGCCTTCGAGCGGCACGTCGCTGCCGATCAACTCGGCCATCCCGACGAGCAGGCCGCCTTGTTCGACACGATGCGACAGCAGCCGGAACCGCGCGGTGCCGCGCGCGCGAATCAGCAGCATGCCGAACTCGTCGACATCGCACACGTCAATTTCCGCGAGGCAACCGACGTGCTCCGGCACGGACGGCTCATCGGGCTGCGCGACTTCCCCGCCGCTTTTCAGCAGACACACGCCGAACGATGTGTTGTCGCGCAAACAGTCGCGCGCCATGTCGAGATAGCGTGCCTCGAAGATCTTCAGCGGCAGCAGTCCATCAGGAAAAAGAACGGTGTGCAAAGGAAACAGCGGCACATCGGCAAGCACGGACGGTGTAGAGGACATGGCGCAACGCTTCGGTTAGGGCCGCCGCTGCGAGCGACGGCCGGTCGGGCCACCATCGGATAACTCAGGCGACCAGTTTCGATGAGTCGTCGACGTTGATCGGCGCATCGCGATGCCGCACTAACACGTTTGCTTCGCTCGCGAAACGCGCGGCAAGCGTTTCGGCGATGAATACCGAGCGGTGCTGTCCGCCCGTACAACCAATTGCAACGGTGAGATAACTGCGATTGTCGTCGCGGAAATGCGGCAGCCATTTCTGCAGGAACGACTCGATGTCGCCGATCATCTGCTGAACCACGGGCAGTGCATCGAGGAAATCGATGACGGGCTTGTCGAGTCCTGTCAGCGGACGCAGTTCGCGGTCGTAATAGGGATTCGGCAGCGTGCGCACGTCGAACACGAAGTCGGCGTCGAGCGGTACGCCGCGTTTGAAGCCGAACGACTCGAACATCAGCGCGAGGCCCGTGTGCTCCTGCTCGATGAAACGCTTGACCCACGCGCGTAAAACGTTTGCCCGCAAGTTGCTGGTATCGATCTGGTGGCCGAATTCGGCGAGCCCCGCGACGAGTTCGCGCTCGCGCTCGATCGCTTCGGCAAGCGACGTCAGCACGCCGACGTCGGCATCGTGTGCGGGCGAGCCTGACAGCGGATGGCGGCGGCGTGTTTCGGAAAAGCGTTGGATCAGTGCCTGTGTGCTGGCGTTCAGGAACAGCACGCGCACGTCGTGCAGGCCGGCGAGATCGCGGATCATTTGCGGCATGTCGTCGAGCGAGGCGCCCGAGCGCGCGTCGATCGCCACCGCGAGCCGGTCCTGGCCATCGCCCGCGAGGTACGCGGCGAGGTCGGGCAGAAAGCGCGGCGGCAAATTGTCGACGCAGTAGTAGCCCGCGTCTTCGAGCGCGTTCAAAGCGACAGACTTGCCGGAGCCGGAGATACCGGTGATCAGGATAATGCGCATGGAGTCGTGGAATCCGTTGGGTTCATCATAGCATCCGGTGTCACCCGCTGTGCCGCCGCGGCTTCGCGCGCATTGCGTCAGATTAGCTTGCCGGGAAACTGGCTGTCAGGGTCTTGCATGGCGAGGCGCTGGCGATCCATGAAGTCGCGGAGCGTGTCGATGCCGCGCAGTTGCAGGATCGTGTTGCGCACGGCCGCCTCGACCAGCACGGCGAGGTTTCGGCCGGCAGCCACCTGAATCGTGACCTTGCTGATGGGCAGGCCGAGCACGTCGACGGTCTGGCTTTCGAGCGGCAGGCGCTGGAATTCGCCGTCCGGCCGGCGTACCAGCTGGACGATCAGCTTCAGCTTCATTTTCCGGCGCACGGCCGTTTCACCGAAGATCGTCTTGATGTCGAGCAGGCCGAGGCCGCGCACTTCGAGCAGATTCTGCAGCAGCGGCGGGCAGCGTCCTTCGACGAAATCCGGGCCGAGGCGCACGAAGTCGACGGCGTCGTCGGCGACCAGACCGTGGCCGCGCGAGATCAGTTCGAGGCCAAGCTCGCTCTTGCCGAGGCCCGAGTCGCCCGTGAGCAGCACGCCCATGCCGAGAATGTCGAGAAACACGCCGTGCAGCGTTGCACGCGGCGCAAGGATGCGCGACATGTAGAGGCGCAGGCTGTCGATCACGGCAGCGGGCGACATCGGCGTCGTGAAGAGCGGCGTCGACGAGCGCGTGCAGCGCAGGACCAGTTCCGGCGGCGCGGCGACGCCGCCCGCGACAACCAGGAACGGCGGCTCGAGCGCGATCAGCTCGGCCATGTGGCGCGAGCGGTCTTCGTCGGATTGACGCTGGTAGTAGTTGGTTTCGGCTTCGCCGAGCACCTGGATCCGGTTCGGGTGGATCAGGTTAAGGTGGCCCACGAGGTCGGCGCTGGACGTTGCAGTCGCAACCGTTTCCGCCGAGAAGCCGCGCTCCCAGCCCTCATGCCCCGTCAGCCAGCTGAGTTTCAGCGCGGCGGCGTTGTCGTCGAAAATACTTTGGGCGTTGATGCTGGACGTATCCATGAATCCCTGACTCCCTGACCTCGTATGTGCCGCTAGGGTGCTGCTGGTCTGCTAATGTTCGCCGCCTGCTCGCTGCGCGCCGGCTGTTGCCAGTGTTGCGACGCCGTGCATTGAACATGTTCGGCTCGCGGCGACGCCGGTTTGCCGGACTTCGCCGCAAGCCTCGAATCAAACGCGGTGCTCCGGCGCCGTGGCTCCTACGTCTTCAGCCGCGAAATGCCGCCGATACGTCAAGGTTGCCACTGAGTCAGCAGGCGATGCAACGCCTCGCGGTCCTCTTCTGTGTGCAACCGTTCGCGCGCTTCGCGATCCGACAACAGTTGGGCGATCTCCGACAGGATTTCAAGGTGCTGCTGCGTCGCCTGTTCGGGGACCAGCAGGAAGATGAGCAGCGACACGGGCTGGCCGTCCGGCGATTCGAACGGGATCGGATCGGCAAGGCGCACGAAGGCGGCAAGCGGCTGCTTGAGGCCCTTGATGCGGCCGTGCGGGATCGCGACGCCTTCGCCGAGCCCCGTTGAACCGAGGCGCTCGCGCGCGAACAGGTTGTCAGTCACTGTGCTGCGGGCGATGCCGTTCTGGTTTTCGAAGATCAGGCCCGCTTGCTCGAATACGCGCTTCTTGCTTGTAACCGCGAGACCGACGACGACGTTTTCGAGGGGAAGATATTTGGCTAAACGATTCATGTTGACAGGCGCAAAGGTCGCCTGGATTCTCCTCGCTGTGGCGATTGAAAAGCGTTCCATGCCTCGCAGCTGCTCATGGCGAATCCAGCGACGCGCGATGAGCCCTGCTCTTGAGACCCGCAATGATCCCTTTGTGCAGGGCTCGGGCTGGACAAAGACCCCGAAGGTAACCGATTTATTATAGAACAGGGTTGCTACCGATGGTGCGCCGCGCCATGAGTCAAAATTGGCGTGCCCTGCGGATCGTGCGGGACTGCGAACCACGCACATGAAACACCACGCGCCGCAAGCAACATGCGCCTAAACAAAAACCGCCCGATATCGGGCGGTTCGCGGGACTAAGTAAAAGCCTCTACTGGCTTACTGCGGTGGCACTTCGGGTTGTGCCGCCAGCGGCTGATACTTGATCGCGTCATGTTGATGGCCCTGCAGGCGATCCTTGTGACGAATGACTTGCCGGTCCAGCTTGTCAATCATCAGGTCGATCGCGGCGTACAGGTCGCCATCACAGCTTTCGACAAAAATGTCCTTGCCCTTCAGATGCAGGTTAATTTCAACCTTTTGCCTCTTTTCCTTTTCCTTGTGGTTGTCGACCGAGAGGACCACACTGCCATCGATCACCTGATCGAAATGTCTTAGCACCCTGTCAAGTTTGGTGATCACGTATTCTCGCAACGCTGGCGTTACATCGAGATGGTGTCCACTGATCTTCAGATTCATAGTGCTTCTCCAAGCTAGTGGCCGCCTGGTCCGCATGAATCGCGCGAGCGCCGGTCGATTCCCTCGATCTGCCACGCCGTCCCCCGTTTGACAGGCTGCTGGCAGGTCGCATCGGCCAGCCTGCTCCGCCAAACAGCGGCGCGGCCGGAAAATACCCGCCACAGGACGTAGCGGGCTAAAGAGACTTGCGCAGATTGACTGCTGGGATCTTCAGTGCTTCGCGGTATTTCGCAACGGTACGGCGAGCGACGACGAAACCCTGTTCCGCCAGCAGTTCGGCAATGCGGCTGTCTGAAAGAGGAGATTTGGTGTCTTCCGCTCCTATCAGTTGCTTGATGAGTGCGCGAATGGCCGTTGAAGAGGCCGCGCCCCCCGTGTCGGTGGATACGTGCGATCCGAAGAAGTACTTAAATTCAAGCGTCCCGAATGGGGTGAGCATGTACTTGCCGGTTGTCACACGTGAGACCGTCGACTCGTGTAAACCCAGCGTATCAGCTATTTCCCGCAAAACCAAGGGGCGCATGGCAATTTCGCCGTGGGCGAAAAAGTTCTTTTGACGCTCCACAATTGCTTGTGCGACACGCAGGATCGTCTCGAACCGCTGCTGGATATTCTTGATCAGCCAACGCGCTTCCTGCAGTTGCTGCCGCAGCGAACCACTGCCCGGATCGCCGCGATTGTTGCGCAGGATATTCGCGTACAGATGGTTGATACGCAGTTTCGGCACGACTTCGGGATTCAGTTCCGCCTGCCATCCCTGTGCCGTTTTGCGCACCATGATGTCGGGCACGACGTAGTCCGCTTCGGCCTTACCGTAGGCCGCGCCGGGGAATGGCTCCAGCGAGCGGATCAGCGCATGCGCTTCGCGCAGATCGTCGTCGCTTGCCTTCAGGTATTTGCGCAGACGCGTGAAGTCGCGCGCGGCGAGCAGCTCCAGATGATGCGCGACGATGTCGAGCGCGAGCGTGCGCGTGGGCGAGGGCTCGAGCCGGCACAACTGCAAACGCAGGCATTCGGACGCCGAACGCGCGCCGACACCCGCTGGGTCGAAGCTGTGCAGTAAGGCGAGGGCCGCGTTGAGTTCGTCGGTATCGACCTCCAGTTCTTCGGGGAGATCGGTGAGGATTTCGTCGAAGGTGGCCGTCAGATAGCCGTCGTCGTCGAGTGATTCGATCAGGAACGTGATGAGCGCGCGGTCGCGTGCGCTTGCTCCCGTGACACGAAGTTGAGCAGTCAGGTGATCGCGCAGCGTCGTGGTCGATTCGTGGATTTGCAGCGGCGGCAGATCGTCGTCGTCCGATGCGTTGCCCGAACGGCCGTAGTCGTCGAGATTCCACTGGTTGGCATCCGAGTTCGAGTCCGAACCCATGCCGTTGTATTCGTCGACGCCCTGGGGTTCGCCGTTCTCCTGGCTTTCGCCGGAGGAAGTGGACGACGACGAGGACGGCGGCGAACTCGACATCCCTTCCGGCGAGGTGTTCTGCGACGTCTGCGAGATGACCGTGCCGTCGGCGGCGACGCGCAACGGACTGGCGATCCAGTCGTCTTCCGTTTCGAGCAGCGGATTCTGGGAGATCGCCATCGACACTTCCTGCTGCAGTTCAAGCGTAGACAGCTGCAGCAGCCGGATGGACTGTTGCAGTTGTGGTGTCAGCGCAAGATGCTGCGACAGGCGGAGTTGGAGGCTGGCTTTCATGGCAATGTGTGATTCATTGTAGAGAGTTTGCCACGACCGCGATACCTTGCGACACCCGCAAAAACGCGTGTGCCCCAGATTTTGGCGCGGACGGCCGATTACGCGGGCGATACCCGAGCGATACCGCGCGCGGTAACACTCCAGCGTAGCCCGTCAAAATTACTGAACCCGTGTTTTGAAACGGCCTGGGATCAGGCCGGGAGGGCGCTGCACGCGGCGTCCACGAGCCGCGTGCGCGTATTACATGCGGAAGTGTTCGCCCAGATAGACGCGGCGCACGTTCTCGTTTTCAATGATGTCGCCGGGCGCGCCGGCCGCGAGCACGCTGCCGTCGCTGATGATATATGCGTGATCGCAGATACCGAGTGTCTCGCGGACGTTGTGATCGGTGATGAGCACGCCGATGTTGCGCTGCTTCAGGAACTTCACGATCTTCTGGATTTCCAGCACCGCGATGGGGTCGACGCCCGCGAACGGTTCGTCGAGCAGAATGAAGCTCGGATTGGTGGCGAGGGCGCGCGCGATCTCAACGCGGCGGCGCTCGCCGCCCGACAGCGACAGCGCGGGGTTCGCCCGCAAGTGCGCGATCTGCAGTTCGTCGAGCAGTGCTTCCGTGCGCGACGCGATCGCGTCTTTCGACAGACGCTTGCCGTCCTCGCCGAACTGCAGCTCCAGCACGGCGCGGATGTTTTCCTCGACGGAGAGCTTGCGGAACACGGACGCTTCCTGCGGCAGATACGACAGGCCGAGCGACGCGCGCTTGTGGATGGGCAGAAGGCTGATCGACTTGCCGTCGAGATCGATCTCGCCGGCATCGAGCGGCACGAGGCCGACGATCATGTAGAACGACGTCGTCTTGCCGGCGCCGTTCGGGCCCAGCAGGCCGACCACTTCGCCGCTCTTCACGTCGAGCGAGACGTCCTTGACGACCGTGCGCGAACCATAGCGCTTCTTCAGATTGCGGACGACGAGCGAACTGCTGGTGCCTGCCGGCTTTCGATGGGGAAGGGCGGGGGCGCTCACGGCTTCGTCGATCCTTGTCCCTGGAATTGGTTGGTCGGTTGCAGCGTCGCCGACGGGCCGCTGATCGGCTGGGCGCCGCCATTGCGCGGTGACAGCATCGCGCGCACACGGCCGTTCGGATTGCCCGGACCTGCGACGTCCTTGCCGGCCTTGGCCGTGTAGAAGTCGTTCTGGCCGTCGTACGTGATCACACTGCCGTGTACTTCGTCCATGATCGTGTTCAGGCCTTGCAGGCGGCGCACGGTTGCGCGAGTCGTCAGCGTGGTGAGGTCCTGCTTGCCGTCGTAGTCGATGCGTTCGGCATCGCCGTCGATGTATTCATCGACGCCGTCGCGCTTCTGGCGGAAGTACGCGAGGTTCTTGCCCGTCGACGTGCCCGTTGCATATTGATAGCCCTGCGGGTCCTGCGTCACTTCGACGCGGTCCGCCTTGATCACGATCGTGCCTTTGGTCGCGACCACGTGGCCGGTGAAGATGTTGACCTGCTTGAGGTCGTCATACGTCATGTTGTCCGCTTCGATATTGAGCGGTTTGTCCTTGTCGGCACGTTCGGCGTGCGCAAGCGGCGCAAAACCGGCAAGCGGCAAGGCGATCAACAGTGCCGCAAGCCCGGCGCGGCTCGTGCGATACGCGCGCATGCGGCCGGACTCAAAACGGGGGAACGATTCGTTCATGCAGTCACGCTGGAATTGGATTTACCCGGGTTGCTTCTGGGAACTGCCGGAGTCGACGGGGGCGATGGCGCCACGCACGTTGCCGAATAGCTGGATGACCCGGGTGACATTGTTGTAGTTCATACCGCTGGCCGTCATGATCGACTGGCCGCGCTGAAGTTTAACCGGCTTTTCCGTCTCGATGACATCGTCGTTCACGAGCACGCGGAAATGCGAAGAATCGGCCTGCATTCTCGGGTCGCCGAAACCCGCGTCGCGCACGATGCGCGCGTTGTCGTACAGATCGACGATCGACGCGTCGCCGTTCACCGTGCCGCGGTCGCCCGTCGCCGTGACGACGGGCTTGCCCGGCTGGAATGCGCGAATGGCGGGCATGGTCAGGTCGCTCACTTCGTCGTCTTCATAGTGGATGAGCTTCGACGCGGTGAGCCGGTATTGCGTTGCGCCCGACTGATCGAGTTCGGATATCGAAAAGTTGTCCGCGAAATAGTCGGGCGTGTGCTGTTTCGGCCTGACCACGCCTTCGTCCTGGCGCGGCAGCGTAGCCTGCAGCAGCCAATACGTGATGCCGGCGAGCGCCGCCATCGCGACGAGCGGGATCAGCGAGGTCCAGCGAAACTGGTTCATCCGACGAGGCCCCGCTGCACTTCGCCGCTGCATGCGGCTGCGAGCAGCGCGTCATAGCGGCCTTGCGCGCGCAACAGCGCGTCGCACACTTCACGCACCGCGCCATGGCCGCCGCGCGCTTCGCTGACCCAGTGCGCACGGGCGATCACTTCGGGATGCGAGTTTGCCGGTGCGGCCGCGAAGCCGACTTTCAGCATCACGGCGAGATCGACCCAGTCGTCGCCCATGTAGCCGCATTCTTCCGGCGTACGGCCCGTTTCCTTCAGCAGTTGCTCAAATGCCGCGAGCTTGTGCTCGACGCCCTGATACACATGCGTGATGCGCAGATTCTCTGCGCGCTTCTCGACGATGCCCGACTTGCGCCCCGTGATGATCGCCGTGTCGATGCCTGCCTCGCGCAGCAGCTTGGCGCCGTGACCGTCCATCGAGTTGAACGCCTTCATCGTGTCTCCTTCGGCCGTAAACAGCAGGCTGCCGTCGGTGAGTACGCCATCGACGTCGAATATCATCAGCTTCACGCGGCTTGCGCGTTCGGCTGCGGTCAGGGCGGGAGCCATCAGATCACCTTCTTCGAAAACAGATCGTGCATGTTGAGCGCGCCGATCAGCTTGCCTGCTTCATCGACGACCAGCATCTGATTGATCCGGTGGCGCTCCATCAGTTCCACGGCTTCGACAGCGAGCCGGTCGGGACCGATCGTGCGCGGGCCGTGCGTCATCACGGAATCGATCGACAGTGCGCGGAAATCGCCGTCGCGCTCGAGCACGCGGCGCAGGTCGCCATCGGTGAAGATGCCCTTGACCCGCTCGTTTTCATCGACGATGGCCGTCATGCCCATGCGTTTGGCCGTAAGCTGGAACAGCGCGTCGCGGACGGTCGCGTCCGAAAGAACCTTCGGCACCTGGTCGCCCGTGCGCATCACGTCGCGCACATAAGTGAGCAGACGCCGGCCAAGCGCGCCGCCGGGATGCGAGCGCGCGAAATCGTCGGCACCGAAGCCGCGCGCTTCGAGCACGGCGACCGCGAGCGCGTCGCCGAGTGCGAGCGCGGCCGTGGTGCTGGCCGTCGGCGCGAGATTCATCGGACACGCTTCCTTTTCGACGCCGCAATATAGATGCACGTCGGCGATCCTGGCGAGGCTCGAACCGGGGCGGCCCGTCATCGCGATCATCTTCGCGCCGAGGCGCTTGACGAGCGGCAGGATCGCAACCAGTTCTTCCGATTCACCGGAATTCGACATGCCGATGAATACGTCGTCGGCTGTCACCATGCCTAGGTCGCCGTGGCTGGCTTCCGCGGGATGCACGAAAAACGCGGGCGTGCCCGTGCTCGCGAGCGTCGCTGCGAGCTTGCGCGCGATATGGCCAGATTTGCCGATGCCGGAGACGACCACACGTCCACGGCAGCCGAGAATGAAGTCGATTGCTTCGAGGAACGCGTCATCGAGATGATCGCGAAGGGAGCGCACGGCGTCCGCTTCGATGTCCAGCACGTCGCGAGCGAGCGCAAGTGCCCGGTCGCCATTGATTTTCGCTATCATCCGGGGAGTATAGCAAAGGCGCTTGTTCGCCGCGCCGGGAACGACCTTTCCGGACATTGCCTTCACGGGCCCCTGAACCTTGCTGCGCGGGCGTTTGCGCGTGGCTCCGCCGACGAACCAGGATGCTCTTTCCCATGCGCTTTTGCCGATGATTTCCCCGCTCGAAATGACGCTGTTCCTGCTGCTGGCTTCAGTGGTGGGCGTCGTCGTGTTCCGCTATCTGAACCTGCCGCCGATGCTCGGCTATCTGTCCGTCGGCATTGTGGTCGGGCCGCACGCATTGGGCATCGTGCCGGATTCGGTCGGCGCGCAGAACCTCGCCGAATTCGGCGTCGTGTTCCTGATGTTCTCGATCGGGCTGGAATTCTCGCTGGCGAAATTGCGCTCGATGCGCCGGCTCGTATTCGGCCTCGGCTTGTTGCAGGTGCTCGGCACGATTGCCGTCGCGGTGTCGCTCGGCTTCGTGCTGGAGCGATGGGTGCATATCTCGTGGCAGGCGAGCGTCGCGCTGGGCGGCGCGCTCGCGATGTCGTCGACGGCGATTGTCAGCAAGATGCTCGCGGAGCGGCTCGAAATCGAAACCGAGCATGGCCGCAATATCTTCGGCGTGCTGCTGTTCCAGGATCTGGCCGTGGTGCCGCTATTGATCATCATCGCGGCGCTCGGCGGCAAGTCGGAAGACTTGATGGCGGCACTCGGCATCGCTTCGATCAAGATCGTGATCGCACTGGCGCTGCTGTTAATCGTCGGTCAGAAGTTCATGACGCGCTGGTTCAACGTGGTCGCACGGCGGCGCTCGCAGGAACTGTTCATTCTGAACCTGCTGCTGGTGACGCTCGGCGCCGCGTTCATCACCGATAAATTCGGCCTGTCCCTCGCGCTCGGCGCGTTCATCGCGGGCATGCTGATCGCCGAGACGCCTTACCGGCATCAGGTGGAAGAGGACATCAAGCCGTTTCGCGACGTGCTGCTCGGTCTGTTCTTCGTGACGACGGGCATGCTGCTGAATCCGATGGTGATCTGGCAGCATCCGTTGATCGTGCTCGCGTTCCTGATCGGCCCGGTGCTGCTGAAAGCGGTGATGATCACGGGCCTCGCGCGCCTCTTCGGCGCGACGCCGGGTGTGGCGATGCGTACGGGCATCGGGCTCGCCCAAGCGGGCGAATTCGGTTTCGTGCTGCTCAATCTGATTCTCGATAAACATCTGGTCGACGCGACGCTGTTGCAAGCGATTCTCGCCGCGATGCTGCTGTCGATGCTTGCCGCACCGTTCATGATCCAGAACGCGGATCGTCTCGTGCTGCGCGTGTCATCGACGGAATGGATGATGCAATCGTTGCAGATGACGCGTATCGCGACGCAGAGCCTGAAGCAGAGCGGCCACGTGATCATTTGCGGCTACGGCCGCGCCGGGCAGAACCTCGCGCGCATGCTGGAGCACGAAGGGCTCTCGTATGTCGCACTGGACCTCGATCCAGACCGCGTCGCCGCTGCAGCAGCGGCTGGGGAATCAGTCGTGTTCGGCGACGCCGGGCGGCGCGAGTCGTTGCTCGCGGCGGGTATCCATCGCGCGGCGACTGTTGCGATCACCTATGCGAACACGCCGTCCGCGCTGCGCGTGCTGCACAACATCCATGAACTGGAACCGACGCTGCCCGTGATCGTGCGCACCGTCGATGACTCCGACCTCGAAAAACTGCTCGCCGCGGGCGCGACGGAAGTGATTCCGGAGATCGTCGAAGGCAGCCTGATGCTGGCGTCGCACACGCTCGTCGTGATGGGCGTGCCGATGCGGCGCGTCGTGCGGCGTGTCGAGGAGCTGCGCGACGAGCGTTATAGTCTGTTGCGCGGCTACTTCCACGGCGCTGACGACGTCGAGGACGACGACGGTCACGAGCAGGTGCGGCTACAATCGGTGCCCGTCGACGAAAAGGCGGATGCCGTCGGGCGCACGCTCGAAGAACTCGGGCTGTTCGATCTCGGCGTCGAAGTCACGGCGATTCGCCGGCACGGCATTCGCGGCGTCGAGCCCGATCCGTCGACCAAGCTGCGCGCCAGCGACATCGTCGTACTGCGCGGCCTGCCCGAAGCGCTGTCCGAAGCGGAAGAACGTCTGTCGAAGCATCGGCGCGCGGGCGCGGCGGCGGCCTGACGCTTGCTGTCATTCTTCACCGTAGATCACGCTGCGCCGTTCCCCACGTTTGACGAACGTGCGCTGCATTCACGCAATTCACTGGAAATATCTGGGTCTTCACGGACCCGTCTGGAGTCATCATGTCCAACGCGCCTGCGAATCAGCCTTTCGATCCGGCCGATTACATCAACAGCCAGATCCGCACGGTGTCCGACTGGCCGCAGCCCGGCGTGCAGTTCCGCGACATCACGCCGCTTCTGCAAAAGCCGAAGACGCTGCGCGTGCTGATCGATCTGTTCGTGCAGCGCTATATCGACCAGAAGCTCGACTATGTCGCGGGGCTTGATGCGCGCGGCTTCATCATCGGGCCGATTCTCGCGTACGAGCTGAACCTCGGTTTCATTCCGATCCGCAAGGTCGGCAAGCTGCCGTACAAGACGGTGTCCGAATCGTACGAACTCGAATACGGCACGGCGACTGTCGAGATTCACGAGGACGCCTGCAAGCCTGGCGACCGCGTCGTGATCGTCGACGATCTGATCGCGACGGGCGGCACGATGATGGCGGGCAAGAAGCTGCTCGAGCGTCTCGGGGCGACGGTGATCGAAGGCGCGGCAATCGTCGATCTGCCCGATCTCGGCGGCTCGAAGCTGCTGCGCGAAGCGGGCCTGCCGCTTTTCACCGTCACGACGTTCGGCGGCCATTGATTGCTTTGAACATTCTTTGAACGGAGCGTAAGCGCGATGCCCAACTTCCTGCTGTTCCTCGCGACGTCGATAGCGATCACGTTCGCGCCCGGTCCCGACAATCTGCAGGTTCTCGCGCGCGGCATCTCGCAAGGACGCGCGGCGGGCTTCGTCGCGGCGCTCGGTTTCGCGGCCGGCATTTCGTTTCACACGACGCTTGCCGCGCTCGGCATCGCGGCCGTGCTGCGTTCGTCGCCCGTTGCGTTCGAGGTCCTCAAGCTCGCGGGCGCGGCGTATCTGATCTGGATCGGCATCAAGGCCCTGCGCAGCAAGGGTCTCGCGACGGCGCACGAGCGTCCGCCGCAACCGCTCGCGTCGATCTTCCGTCAGAGCGTGATCGGCAACATGCTCAATCCGAAGGTGACGTTGTTCTTCGTCGTGTTCCTGCCGCAATTCGTCGATCCGCATGGCGCGCAGAGCGTCACGTTGCAGATGCTCGAACTGGGCGTGCTGTTCATGTTGCAAACGGTCGTTGTGTTCTCGCTGTTCGGCGTGTGCGCGGGCATGATCGGCGGATGGCTCAAGCGCCGGCCGCGCGCGGGCGTGTGGCTCGACCGGCTCGCGGGCGCGACGTTTATCGCAATCGGCATTCGCGTCGCGTTGCGCGACTGATTTATCGCGCTTCATCCATCACGCTGTCTGGAGTTTTCATGTCTTTGCCTTGCATCGTCGCCGCACGCCGTTTCGATCCCGCCTTGCATGTTCCGTTTGTGATCGACGGCGAGCGCGTCGGTTGGGTTCGTGCAAGCGATGTGCCGTTGCTCCAGCGTTGGCCCGACGTGTTCGATATCGACGCGCAGCAGGTCACGCTTTCGCCGCGGTTCAGCACCGTCGATCTGCGCAGCGCGGCGCTTGGTTCCGTGATCGGCGCGCTTGCCGCCGAGGGCTGCATTCCCGGTTGGCGGGACGAAACCTATGCGATCCGCAATGCATTCGATGCGCCGCCGCTCGCTTATATCGAGCGTGCGGCATCGCGCTTTTTCGGCACGATGACGTACGCGGTGCATCTGAACGGCGTCGTAGAATATGCGGATCGCGCGCCGCAGCTGTGGATCGCGCGCCGCAGCGACACCAAGGCAACCGATCCCGGCATGCTCGACAATGTCGTCGCCGGCGGGATCGGCTGGGGCTTCAGTCTTGCAGAGACGATCGTCAAGGAGTGCTGGGAGGAAGCGGGCATTCCGGAAGAGATCGCCGCGCGCGCTGTCGCCGGACGCACCGCGCATGTGCTGCAGTCGTTGCCCGAAGGCACGCAGGCCGAGCAGATCTTCATCTACGACCTCGCGTTGCCTGAAGACTTTGCGCCGCGCAATCAGGACGGCGAAGTCGGCGAGCATCGGCTGGCGCGCATCGAAGATGTTGCACAGGCGATCGAAGAAGGCGCGATGACAGTCGATGCAAGCCTCGCGACGCTCGATTGCCTGTTGCGCCGCCGCTGGATCGACGAAGATGCATGCGAAGGCATCGAAGCGCTATTCGCACCGCCCGTTCTCGCCTGACGACGAGACGCAGCGAGGCGCGGCAAGATACACCACGAAACACGCACTGAAGAAGGGAGTCACCGAGGTCATGTCGACCGAACACAGCTTTATTCTCAAACTGTCGTGCGCCGATCGGCCCGGCATCGTTCACGCCGTGTCGGGTTTTCTGTTCGAGCGCGGCAGCAACATCCTCGACTCCGCGCAATTCGGCGACAGCCACACGGGTGAATTTTTCATGCGCGTCCACTTCCAGCAGGTGGGCGGCGATCCGGGTCTCGACGCGCTGCGCACTGCGTTCACGACGCTCGCCGAGCAGTTCGGCATGCGCTGGGAACTGCACGACGCGAACGAGAAGCCGCGCGTCGTGCTCATGGTGTCGAAGATCGGCCACTGTCTGAACGATCTGCTGTTCCGCTATCGCACGGGGCAACTGAACATCGAGATTCCGGCGATCATTTCGAATCACAAGGAGTTCTATCAGCTCGCCGCAAGCTACGACATTCCGTTCCATCACTTCCCGCTGACGTCGAAGGATGCGAAGGCGCAGCAGGAAGCGCGTGTGCTAGAAGTGATCGACGAATGCAAGGCGGATCTGGTCGTACTCGCGCGCTACATGCAGATTCTGTCGCCGGAACTGTGCGAACGGCTGGCCGGGCGCGCGATCAACATTCACCACTCGTTCCTGCCGAGCTTCAAGGGCGCGAAGCCGTATTACCAGGCGTTCGATCGCGGCGTGAAACTGATCGGCGCGACCGCGCACTACGTGACGACGGATCTCGACGAAGGCCCGATCATCGAGCAGGAAGTGGAGCGCGTCGATCACAGCATGACGCCGGATCAATTGACGGCGATTGGCCGGGACGTCGAATGCGTGACGCTCGCGCGCGCGGTGAAGTGGCACGTCGAGCACCGTATCGTGCTGAACGGCAGCAAGACGGTCGTGTTCCGCTGATTCGTTTTGTTTTGCTCGAAACCGGCGCGTGTCGTGATCGGCAGCGCCGGTTTTTTTGTTTGGCGAAACGGGTGATGCGTTAGCGCGAAGCGGCGCTTTCCGTCTGCGTCTGAACGACGCGCGTCTTTGTCTTGCGTGTACTCGACGCCAGGCGGCGCGCGTTCATCTTCTTCAGCCAGATCAAGAGGCCTGTTGCGCTCAGCACGGCGACCATCACGCCGACACAGCTGATCAGGATTCGCCCGCCGACGCCGAGAATGCGCCCCGAATGCAGCGGGAATTGCGCCTGCATGAAGAGGTCGCCTGCTGTTCCCTTGCCGGGAATCTGCGCGCCTAGCGGCTGGCCATTCTGCGCATTCCAGTATGTCCACGCGTTGCCGAGACCGCCGTCGCCGTGATCGTCGCCGGCGCCGAAATAGCCGATGCCGTACACATGGAACATCGGCGCGTAGTAGATCGCGCCCGGCGGCGCTTCGATGTGCTTGTCCGCGCGCGCCTGGATCGCTTGCTTCAGGATCGCTTCGCGCGCGATCGGTGCTTCGTTCGGCTTTGCGTTGGGCAGCAACGATGGATCGGTGAACGGCGTCGGCGTGAGCGTCGAGAAGAACTTGACGACGGGCTGCACGACAGGCGTCGACAGATTCATCGACACCGATGTTACCGCCATCATCAGCAGCAATCCCCAGATCCAGACACCGCCCGAGCGATGCAAGTCGAACGTGAGCGCGTAGCCGCCGCGCCGCACACGAAACGCGAACGACTTCTTCCACGCCTTCATGCTCGGGAACGACAGCACGAGCGCGATCACGCTATCGAAAATCCACACGATCCCGACGATACCCATCAGCCACGTGCCGATGTCGATGCCCCCCGTGAACGGCAGGAACAGCGTGTAGTGCAGCTTGTAGATGAACGGCATCAGATTCAGCCGCGCGACAGACAGCGCGCCCCATTCACGGCGGCTCTGGATTGCGCCCGTCGCGGGATCGACGGCGATCTGATTGAAGTCGAGCGTGTACGGCTGGTTCGTTTTTGGATCGACGCGCGGCAGCACCATCATCTGCAACGCGTGCCCCGGTTCGACGGATAGCGGCAGGTAGGTCACCTGAAGGCGCGGATCGCCTGCTTCGACACGGCGCGCGAGTTCCAGCGACGGCAGCGGCTGCGCGTCGCTGCGCGCATAGAAGAAGGTGGGATTGAGCATCGCGTCGAGTTCGTGATCCCACGCGATCAGCGCACCCGTCAGTCCCGCGACGAACAGAAACAGCGCGATGCCGATGCCGAACCAGCGATGCAAACGCACGAGCACGGGTCTCATGCGCAGATCCCGTCAAAGGCGACGGCCGTGGGCGGTGGAAAAATGGCGGACATGACGGCGTGATGCCTTGCGAATAAGAACGATTCGCATCTTATGGGGCGAATGAGGATGCCGCAAGAGTTTCGTAAGAACGGAAGACGTCTATTTCTGTGCGAAGCGGCATTCGGCGCGGTGCCGCAATCTAAATCATTCGGGGTGCGGCAAAATGTCGCGGTTACGTTTTCAAGGCGCTATCGTCGCGTCGCGGATATGAAAAAGGCGACCTCAGGTCGCCTTTTGTGTTCGCGTACACGCCGTTCGTCGCGTTAAACGAGCCGTAAATAGATCAGTTCGCGCTTGATGTACGCATAGAAGATTGGCGCGGCAATCACGCCCGGAATGCCGAACGCGGCTTCCATCACGAGCATCGCGATCAGCAGTTCCCACGCGCGCGCCTCGATCTGCCCGCCGATGATGCGCGCGTTCAGGAAATACTCGAGCTTGTGGATCAGGATCAGGAAGATCAGCGCCGTCACGGCAGCCGGAAAGCTCACCGAGAGCGCCACAGCCACGATCAGCGTATTCGAGATCAGATTGCCGATCACGGGCAGCAGGCCAACGATGAACGTGATCATGACAAGCGTCTTCGCCATCGGCAGCGGCGCGTGAAAGAGCGGCAACAGCAGCAACAGGAAAATGCCCGTAAACACCGTGTTGATCGCCGAGATCTTCACCTGCGCGAACACGATGCGGCGGAACGCATCGGCGAAACGGCTGACGCGCGTGATGAAGGCTGTGGACAGAGGCAGCCGCTGTATATGCCGGGTCGCGCCGACCGCGATGATCGCACCGATGATCATGCCGATCAGCACATGCGTGAAGATGCGGGCTGCGTTCTTGCCACCTTGCGACAGCGTGCTCGCATGCGTCTGCATCAGCACGGTGGCTTTTTCCTTCATCTGCTCGGTGGAAACGGGCAGGTTCTGCGCGACGAATTGCGGCAGACGGCCGCGCGCCTGATCGATCAGCGACATTGCCTGATCGAGCAGCTTCTGCACGCTGGGCACGTCCTTCTCGAAGTGGTCGATGACGGCGACAGTGAAGCCCGTCAGCGCGCCGACTATCACTGCGGAGAGAATCACCACCGAGAGCCAGCGCGCGCGCCCGCTCGACATGTGTTTTTCGATGCGCGGCGCTAGCGTATGGACGAGCTGGAACACGAGCATGCCGGCGAGCAGCGCGCCCAGCAGCTTGAGTTCGAGCACCGCCCACATCGCGAGGAGCGCGACGATGTAGCTGCCGACTTCGACCGCAGACAGTTTCGGCAGGCTCATGTCGCTGGTCAGCCTGACCGGGCGAGGGCGCAGATCCTGCACCTGCCCGTCATCACGGGCCGGATTACGCTTGGCCATGGCTTTGTATAGTCTCCAACCTCAGGTTTTGACGCTCGGCTTGCCGGCCTTCGCCGGTGCCTTGCCCGTTGCTCTTGCTGTTCCTGCCGCTGGTTTCGCTGTCGATTTCGATGCCGGTTTCGGCGCATCTGCGGCAACGGCCTTTTTCGACCTTGCCGGTTTTACGGCCGGTTTCGCCGATTCTGCAGCGCCTTCGATGACAGTTGCCTCCGCTTCCCCGTCAGATTCTTCGCTGTCCACCTGCTTCGCATAGTCCGCGCCTGCTGCCGCTTCGTCTGCCGCCTTGTCGCGCTGCAACAGCGGCGCGAGATACCGCCCGGTAAAACTTGCCTTCGACTTCGCAATCTGCTCCGGCGTGCCTTGCGCGATGATCTGACCGCCGCCGGCACCGCCTTCGGGGCCGAGATCGATGACCCAGTCGGCAGTTTTTATCACATCGAGATTATGCTCGATGATGACCACGGTATTTCCTTGATCGCGCAACCGATGGATCACTTCGAGCAACAGCGCGATATCGTGGAAGTGCAAACCCGTGGTCGGCTCGTCGAGGATATACAGTGTGCGACCCGTATCGCGCTTGCTCAGTTCCAGCGAAAGCTTCACGCGCTGCGCCTCGCCACCCGACAACGTGGTTGCCGACTGGCCAAGACGGATATAGCCGAGACCCACGTCCAGCAACGTTTTCAGCTTGCGCGCGACGACGGGCACCGCCTTGAAAAAGTCGTATGCGTGCTCGACCGTCATCTCCAGCACTTCGCTGATGTTCTTGCTCTTGTACTGGATATCGAGCGTTTCGCGGTTGTAGCGCTTGCCGTGACACACGTCGCACGGCACGTACACGTCCGGCAGGAAGTGCATTTCGACCTTCAGCACGCCGTCGCCCTGGCACGATTCGCAGCGCCCGCCCTTCACGTTGAACGAGAAGCGGCCCGGATCGTAGCCGCGTTCCTTCGCGGCGGGCACACCCGCGAACAGCTCGCGGATCGGCGTGAAGAGGCCCGTGTACGTGGCGGGATTCGAGCGCGGCGTGCGGCCGATCGGCGACTGGTCGACGTTGATGACCTTGTCGAAATGCTCGAGCCCTTCGATCGCCTCGAACGGCGACGGCTCGGCCGATGACCCATACAGGTGCTGCGCGACCGCGTGATACAGCGTGTCGTTGATGAGCGTCGACTTGCCCGAACCCGACACGCCCGTCACGCAGGTCAGAAGACCGACGGGCAGATCGAGTGTGACGTGTCTGAGGTTGTTGCCGTATGCCTCGACGATGCGCAGATGGCGCTCGTCGGGCGCCTTGCGGTCATCGGGGAATTCGATGCGCCGCGCGCCCGCGAGATACTGGCCCGTCATCGACGCCGGGTCCGCCTGTACTTCGTCAGGCGTGCCTTCGGCGATCACCATGCCGCCGTGCTCGCCCGCGCCCGGCCCCATGTCGACGACGTAGTCGGCCATGCGGATCATGTCTTCGTCGTGCTCGACGACGATCACCGAGTTGCCGAGATCGCGCAGATGCTTGAGCGTCGAGATGAGGCGGTCGTTATCGCGCTGATGCAGGCCGATGGACGGTTCGTCGAGCACATACATGACGCCCGTCAGCCCCGAGCCGATCTGCGACGCGAGACGGATGCGCTGCGCCTCGCCGCCCGACAGCGTCTCGGCGCTGCGTTCCAGCGACAGGTAATCGAGCCCGACGTTATTCAGGAACATCAGACGCGCGACGATTTCCTTGACGACCTTGTCGGCGATTTCGCGCTTCGAGCCTTCTAACCGCAGCGTCTGGAAATAGCCGAGCGTGTCGCGCAGCGGCCAGCCGCTGACTTCGAAGATGCCGCGCGCGTCACCGTCCGCGCCGATGCGCACGAAACGGGCTTCGCGGCGCAAACGCGTGCCTTCGCACGACGGACACGCCTGGTTGTTCTGATACTTCGCCAGTTCCTCGCGCACCGCGACCGAGTCGGTCTCGCGATAACGCCGTTCCAGATTCGGAATGATCCCTTCGAATACATGCTCGCGCACCGACGTGCGGCCGCGCTCGTTGATGTACGAGAACGGCACTGTCTGCTTGCCCGAGCCGTACAGCAGGATTTGGCGCACCTTTTCCGGCAGGTCTTCGAACGCGGTGTCGATGTCGAATTCGAAGAACGCCGCGAGGCTTTGCAGCATCTGGAAGTAAAACTGGTTGCGCCGGTCCCAGCCCTTCACGGCGCCCGCCGCGAGCGACAGCGACGGGTGCGCGACCACGCGCTTCGGATCGAAGAACGTGATCTGGCCGAGGCCGTCGCACTCCGGGCACGCGCCCATCGGATTGTTGAACGAAAAGAGGCGCGGCTCCAGTTCCTGCAGCGAATACGAGCAGATCGGACACGCGAACTTCGAGCTGAACAGATGCTCTTTGTCCGTGTCCATTTCGAGCGCGATTGCGCGGCCGTCGGCGAGACGCAGCGCGGTTTCGAACGATTCGGCCAGACGCTGCTTCGCGTCGGCGCGCACCTTTAGACGGTCGACGACGACGTCGATCGTGTGCTTGTCGTTCTTTTTCAGCTGCGGCAGCGACTCCACTTCGTAGATCTTCGCGACGCCTTCGTTCGCCGTACCGCCGCCCGAGCGCACGCGAAAACGGATGAAGCCTTGCGCCTGCATGTCTTCGAACAGCTCGGTGTGCTCGCCCTTGCGGTTCGCGACGACGGGCGCGAGGATCATCAGCCTCGTGTCTTCGGGCAGCGCGAGCGCGGCATCCACCATCTGCGAGACGCTTTGCGCCTCCAGCGGAATTTCGTGGTCCGGGCAATACGGCGTGCCGACACGTGCGTAAAGAAGTCGCAGGTAGTCGTGGATTTCGGTGACGGTGCCGACTGTCGAGCGCGGGTTGTGCGAGGTCGCTTTCTGCTCGATCGAAATGGCGGGCGACAGACCCTCGATCAGATCGACGTCCGGCTTTTCCATCAATTGCAGGAATTGCCGGGCGTACGCGGACAGGCTCTCCACATAGCGGCGCTGGCCTTCGGCATAGAGCGTGTCGAAGGCGAGCGACGATTTGCCCGAGCCGGACAAGCCGGTAATCACGACCAGCTTGTGACGCGGCAAGTCGAGATTGACGTTCTTCAGGTTGTGGGTCCGAGCCCCACGGATACGGATTTGTTCCATGAACCGGCGGGAAGAGGAGAAGGCTAAACCTGCTACTATAACGACTTTTCCAGACCGCCGTTACGGCTTCCTGACAGTGCGCAAACGGCGTGCTGACAAAGACGAAAGCGTCGTTTTTTCGCGGTTCAGCGTTGCGGGGAGGCCCTCGTAGTTGAGGGCGATTTCTGCCTTCTGCAAGAGACCAGGCACCCGTTATAAGCTCGGCCAGCGCTGGAGGTTGCGCATGTGTCGTGCATGCGTGCTGTCTCGCGATCCGCTGTCCGTCATTCAATAATCGTTCCCGATGTCCAATCCGTCCGCCACCTCCACACGCATGAGCGCGCCCGAGTTGCGCGCGACCGTGTCGCTTGCCGCGATCTTCGCGCTGCGCATGCTGGGTCTCTTCATGATCATGCCCGTCTTCTCGATCTACGCGAAGACGATTCCGGGCGGCGACAACGTGTTGCTGGTCGGCATTGCGCTTGGCGCGTATGGCGTGACGCAATCGCTGCTCTACATCTTCTACGGCTGGGTTTCCGACATGATCGGCCGCAAGCCGGTCATCGCGATGGGTCTGCTGATCTTCGCGCTCGGCAGCTTCGTTGCCGCGTTCGCGCACGATATGACGTGGATCATCGTCGGCCGGGTGATTCAGGGGATGGGCGCGGTGTCGTCGGCGGTGATCGCGTTCATTGCGGACCTGACGGCCGAAGAGCATCGCACCAAGGCGATGGCGATGGTGGGCGGCTCGATCGGCGTGTCGTTTGCGGTGGCGATCGTCGGCGCGCCGATCGTTTTCCACTACCTCGGCATGAGCGGCCTGTTCACGCTGGTCGGCATTTTCTCGATTCTCGCGATCGGCGTCGTGCTGTGGATCGTGCCCGATGCGCCGAAGCCCGTGCATGTGCCCGCGCCGTTCCACGAAGTCTTGCACAACAAGGAACTGCTGCGTCTGAACTTCGGCGTGCTGGTGCTGCATGCCACGCAGACGGCGCTGTTTCTCGTGGTACCGCGCATTCTGGAAGCGGGCGGCCTGCCCGTTTCGTCGCACTGGAAGATTTACCTGCCCGTGATGGGCCTCGCGTTCGTGATGATGGTCCCGGCGATCATCGCCGCGGAAAAGCGCGGCAAGATGAAGCCGGTGCTGCTGGGTGCGATTGGTCTTATCCTGATCGGACAGTTACTTCTCGGCATCGCACCGCATACCATTCTGACTGTGGCAGCGATTCTGTTCGTCTACTTTCTCGGCTTCAATATTCTCGAGGCTTCGCAGCCTTCGCTGGTGTCGAAGCTGGCGCCGGGCACCCGCAAGGGCGCGGCGGCCGGCGTCTACAACACCACGCAGTCGATCGGCCTTGCAATGGGCGGCGTGATCGGCGGCTGGCTCTTGAAAGTTGATGGACAGAGCGCCGTGTTTTTTGCATGCTCAGGGCTTGTCGCTTGCTGGCTTATAATCGCGGCCAGCATGAAACAGCCGCCACGCAAGGCATAAAGCTTTTTTACGGCACGAATTTACAAGGCGGCGGTCAATCGGGGCGCAGCGGCGCGCTTTCCGTTTCACTGACACAGGCGGCTGGGGCGCGAAGCGCCATCGGCGCCGCGTCGCCTGCAACGGAATCAACAGGAGAAACTCATGGCATCCGTGAACAAGGTCATTCTCGTCGGCAATCTGGGTGCCGATCCGGAAGTCCGTTATCTGCCGAGCGGCGACGCAGTGGCGAACATTCGCCTTGCCACGACCGATCGCTACAAGGACAAGCAGTCGGGCGAATTCAAGGAAATGACGGAATGGCACCGCATCTCGTTCTTCGGGCGTCTTGCTGAAATTGTGTCGGAATACCTGAAGAAGGGCTCCGCGGTGTACATCGAAGGGCGCATCCGTACGCGCAAGTATCAGGCGCAGGACGGCACCGACCGTTACTCGACGGAAATCGTCGCTGAACAGATGCAGATGCTCGGTGGCCGCGGCGGTGCGGGCGGCGCCGGTGGTGGCGATGACGGCGGCTATAGCCGCGGCGAATCGATGGAGCGCGGCGGTGGTGGTGGCCGCATGTCGGGCGGTGGCGGCGGTGGTGCCGGCCGTGTGTCGGGCGGCGGTGGCGGCGGTCAGAGCCGTCCGAGCGCGCCGGCCGGCGGCGGGTTCGATGAGATGGATGACGATATTCCGTTCTAAGCCGTCCCAGACCGCAAGCGTCGACGAACGAACACAAAAACACCCCGCCATCGAGCGGGGTGTTTTTTTACATGCCGACGTTTCGGCCGAATCGCAAACGCAAATCAGGTGTAAAGCGCCAGGCGCCGGGCCTCAAGCCACTCCGCCATTCGCCCGCAGAATCTGCCCGTTCACCCACGCGCCATCCGTCCCTGCGAGAAATGCGACCACGGAAGCAATATCCTCCGGCTGTCCCAGACGTTGCAGCGGCGGCATCTTCGCGAACGTCTGAATCTGCTCTTCCGTCTTGCCGTCGAGGAACAGCGAAGTCGCCACCGGCCCCGGCGCCACGGCATTGACCGTGATATTCCGCCCACGCAGTTCCTTCGCGAACACATGCGTGAACGATTCGACGGCCGCTTTGGTCGCGTTGTAGATCGCGTAACCCGGCATGTTCAGCGCGAGCGTCGTGCTCGAAAAGTTGACGATGCGTCCACCGTTATTCATCCGCGTCGCTGCTTCGCGCAGCGTGTTGAAGGTGCCGCGAACGTTGATATCGAAGGTTTGCGCGAACAGCGCGTCGCTGGTTTCGGCGAGCGGCACCGTCTTCAGGATGCCCGCGTTGTTGACGAGCACATCGACCTTGCCGAGCTGCTGTTCCGTCGCTTCGAACATGCGACGCACGTCGTCGGCGTTCGAGACGTCTGCCTTCACCGCAATGGCCGCAGCGCCGTCTGCCTTCAGTTCAGCGACGAGCGCATCCGCTTCCTTCGAGCTTGCCGCGTAGTTCACGACGACCGCAAACCCGTCGCTGGCGAGCCGCCGCGCGATTGCCGCGCCGATACCCCGCGACGCGCCCGTGACGATCGCAACCTGTGCATTCTTGACGTTGTTCATGATCCGATTCCTTGAAGTGGTGAGTGGATGAGAAGGATGATCGGATATCTCGACGTAGAGATAATCAGCCGAAAGTTGTTATCATCATTCCATTCACTTCAACAATGGTGCGGAAGCCAGCCGCCGTGTACCGCCATGGACCGTTTTCAGGAAATGCAGGTGTTCGTCCGCATCGCCGAGCGGCAGAGCTTCACGCGTGCCGCCGACGATCTGCAGATTCCGCGCGCCACCGTCACGAACCTGATGAAACGGATGGAGCAACGGCTCGGCGCGCGGCTGCTCGAACGCACGACACGCACCGTGCGCCTCACGCACGACGGCGAAGCGTACTACCGCCGCTGCGTACGTCTGCTCGCGGACATGGAAGAAGCGGAAGGTTCGTTTCGCGACGCCGCGCCGAAAGGTCTGCTGCGCGTGAATCTGCAAGGCACGCTCGCGCGGCATTTCATCGTGCCCGCGCTGCCGGATTTTCTCGCGCGCTATCCGGGCATCGAGTTGCATATCGGCGAAGACGACCGCCTGGTCGATCTGGTGCGCGAGGGTGTCGATTGCGTGCTGCGCGCGGGGAATCTGCAAGATTCGTCGATGGTCGGGCGGCGCGTTGCGCGACTCGAACAGGTGACGGTCGCGAGCCCGGCGTATCTGGAACGGCACGGCGTGCCCGGCGATCTCGCCGCGCTCACCACACATCGAGCCGTCAATTACATGTCGAGCGCGACGGGCAACGCGCTGCCGCTCGAATTCACCGTCGATGAACGCATCGTCGAGGTGAATCTGGAGGCGGTCGTTTCCGTGACGGGCACCGATCTGTACACGGGTGCGTCCGTCGCTGGGCTCGGTCTTGTGCAGGTGCCGCGCTATCGCGTGGAGAGCGAACTCGCTGCGGGCCGCCTCGTCGTCGTACTGCCGCAGTTTCCGCCGCCGCCAATGCCCGTCACCGTGCTCTATCCGCAAAGCCGTCAGTTGTCGTCGCGCGTGCGGGTGTTCGCACAATGGCTGCGCGAGATCTTCGACGCGGCGGGCGGGCTGAAGATCGGCTGAAGGTCGGTCGATAGCCGGCTAATGGTCGCCTGAGGGTTGCGCTAAAGCGCGGTCTAGATGCGCGAGCGCATCGCGCATCGGCAGGCTGGAGGAAACGATCGGGCCCGTCAGCGGTGTGTCGAGATCGACGATCACATACACGGCCGATGCAATCGACACGGCACCCAGCATGATCATCACGAGCGCCAGCGCGTTGCGAGGCGCGACGATGCCGAAGCATAGAAAGATGATCATCAGCCAGAAGGTGAGCGTGGTGAGAAAGGGCTTCGAAATCGAGCTATGCGCTTCTTCGATCAACGTCCAGCGCGCCTGGATCACGCGCTCGAAACGCGCGATGCATTCGGCCTGCGTGTGCTGCTGGTAGCTGTCGGTGGGCTGCAGCTTGCGCACGGCGACGAACGCGTCGTTCAGCATTTGGCCGAGCCCGATACCTTCGAGCTTCTCGTGGCTCAGATCGCTCTTGAATCTTGGATAGTCCCCCGACGGCGGGTCCTCCCCGGGCCACGTCGCGGCGATCGCCGCCGCCGTGTACGCGCGCAGCAGCGTGCGCGGGTATTGCGCCTCGGGACCGTACTGGCGCAGCGCCATGTCCAGTTGGATCAGCTCGGCGGCATAAGAGCGGAAGTCGTTGCCGACGGTATCGAAACTGCTTTTCGCGGATGCCGTGAGCAAGCCCAGCACCAGCGCCGCGAACGTCACGAGCATCGTCATCACGAGCTGGATCAGCTGAAGCGTCTCGTGCCTGCGATGCTCTTCAGGCAGATAAGCCTTGCCGAAAAAGCCGACGCCTGTTCCCGCCAGAAGCAGGGCGAACACCACGAGCGCTGACAAGGTCTCTTGCATGAGCATGGTCCGCGTAGCCGTCGCTTCGCTACTGTCCAACAACTTCGAAGCGCGGGCAAGTGTCGATCGGAATTGTTAAATCACGTACGCCAAACCCAAATATCGAGAAGAAATATTTGGCAAGACGACGCATGTCTATGCGCCAGATCAATTAGCGAGCGTTTCGGCCGAAAGCGACCTGACAGGCCATAAAGTTTTCCTCGAATCAGCCGTAACTGAAAATGTGGTGCGTTTGCTTAATTTTTAATCGGGTTGCGGACCTTGCCTATCGGCCTGGGCGCAGCAAGCCTGCCGTGGAACCGGAAGATTCCCGTCAGGCGGCCATAGGAGACATGCTTCATGTTGAAAGGTCTTTCGATTCGCGCATACCTCACGTTGATGGTCGTGCTGTTCGGCGTGGTATTGCTGATCGGCGCGGCGGCGGGCCTGTTATCGCTGCGTGAAAGCAATGCGTCGTTGCAACAGATGTACACCGTCGACACGCCAGCGGTGGCGGATCTCGAAGGCAGCGCTGGCCAGCTGCTGCGCCTGCGTCTGGCGCTCGCAACCTACTCTTCGCTGATCGAGCTGAACGATCAGGAAGGCGCCGATGCGGTGCTGAAGCGTTTCGATACGTATCAGAAGGTGTCGAACGAACGTCTTGCGCACTACATCAGCAAGGCCAGCAACGACGCCGACGAACAGCGTCTCATCAAGGACATGCAGGACAAGCGCGATGCGTTCCTGCACGAAGGCGCCGAGCCCGCGCTCGCCGCGCTCAAGTCCGGCGACAAGGCGGCTTTCCAGCAACTTCAGGCGCACAAGCTGTCGCCGCTCTACAGCGCTTATGAAAAGGCGATGTTGACGCTCGAAAAGCTGCAGCTCGATCACGCCGAGCAACGTTACCAGGAAGCACAGCAACTCTTCTACACGATCAGTGTCGCGGTCGCGGTCGGCATGGCGGCTACGCTGATCTTCGCGTGGCTTGGACGCATGATGATGGTTCGCGCAATCGTGCATCCCGTCGATGCCACCATCGAGCAATTCCAGCGCATCGCAAACGGTGATCTGACGGGCCGTATCGACAACGTTAGCGACAACGAAATGGGACGTCTCGCGGCGGCGCTGCGCAAGATGCAGGAGTCGCTGATCGCGACGGTGAACACCGTGCGTCACGGCACCGATTCCATCGATACGGGCGTGAGCGAAATCGCCGCGGGCAATACGAACCTGTCGCAGCGCACGGAAGAGCAGGCCGCATCGCTCGAAGAAACGGCGGCGAGCATCGAGGAGCTCACGTCGACCGTCAAGCAGACGGCCGATAACGCCAAGCAGGCGAGTTCGCTCGCGCAGGGCGCATCGACGCTCGCAGCGCAGGGCGGCGATCTCACGCAGCAGGTGGTCGGCACGATGCAGAAGATCGTCGATGACTCGCGGCGTATTGCGGATATCGTCGGCGTGATCGAAGGCATCGCGTTCCAGACCAACATTCTCGCGTTGAACGCGGCTGTCGAGGCGGCGCGCGCGGGCGAGCAGGGCCGCGGCTTTGCGGTGGTGGCGAGCGAAGTGCGCTCGCTTGCGCAGCGTAGCGCGGCAGCGGCGAAGGAGATCAAAGGTCTGATCGGTGAATCGAACGAACGCGTGACGGCGGGCGCGGACCTTGTGCAGCGCTCAGGTTCGACGATGACGGACATCGTCGATGCAATCGCGCGTGTCAGCGCGATCATGAGCGAGATCGCCGAGGCCGCGACCGAGCAGAGCACGGGTATCGATCAGGTGAATCTCGCCGTCGCGCAGATGGACGAAGTGACGCAGCAGAACGCGGCGCTCGTCGAGCAGGCGGCGGCAGCGGCGAGTTCGCTCGAAGAGCAGGCGCGCCGGCTGACGACAGCGGTGGCCGTGTTCAGGACGGATAGCGGGCAGGCGTCGGCGTCGCGGGGTGCTGCGCGCCGGGTTGTGACGCAGAAGCAGGGAGTGGCGATGCAAATGGAGGCGGTGGAAGCGGTTTGATGCACAGCGCAGTTCGTACCTCATGCATCGCGCGATTGATGTTGGCGATTCAGGCTGGAGCGCCAACGATCCACGCCATATGAAAATGCCGCGCGGGAGCGCGGCATTTTCGCTTCCTGGATGCGATTTTCAGATGTGGAAGACTCGCATAGCGACGAACGTCGAGAGCCAGTGCATGACGATTGCAATCGCAATGCATTTTGCTACTACTGAAAAGTTGCTGCGTCTTGCGCATAGCAAATATCCTAGCCCTGCGAATAGAACCGGCGGGGCAAGCAGATATAAGGCGAAGTCGGCAAACACTTGCGTCGTGATAGGACAAGTGTCCACTCCACCTCCGCATTCACCGGCGCGCGGGATACATAGTCGGGCATACGCGGTACACAACCGGGTATCGATTAAGGACCAAGTAAAGACACTGAGTAAGCCTACGACAGCAAACCCCAAGGTCCCGAGGAAGCGATGCATTATTTGATTTCCCAAAACAGAATCTGCTTCGAGTTCCGAAGGTCGGACCAGCCGAAACCCGTTCCCGGGAAGAATGACTGTCCGCCAAAATAGCGGCTAATCGTTGCGACGGCATCCGGCGCGCTGCTAATTGTCAGGCGTGCTCCATTCCAGAGGTCGATGTGGCCACCGCTTGCATTGGAAGTCGTTTCACCTGCGCGCGTCCAATAACGGGAGAACTGAACGATACCCGTGCGGCCCTTCACCTTCGATTCCCAATCTGAGCCAGTAATATCTTCGGCCTTTGGAAGTCCCGCAAACGGCTGCAACTTCAGCCATTCTCCCAATTCGTCGGCGCGAGTGGCCGTGGCTTTGCCGTCGAGGATAATCCGCCCGATTGATGGTTGATCCGACAGAGGCCTGACGAGCTTTTCCGAGAACGACTTCATCTCGATGCCGACGCGATGAAACATCACACTCATGCGGATTGCGCACTGATCCTTGTACGCTGAATTGTCGTAAGGATTTCCCGACGGATAGTTGTCCCACAACTCCTGGAAGGTGACCACGCGGAGTTGCACGTCCTTGATGGAACCCGGTGTGGAATTCGTCCTGACAATGGTTCTGCTGTTCGGCATTATTCAATTCCTTGTTCTCTGGCCAGCGCTTCGTCACCCCAGTAGATCTGATAGTCCGTCTCAGTGCCGGTCGCAACGCGTGGAAGGTCGCCACCTTCGGTGACGCGGCCCGAGAAAGCTCTCCCGTCTGCCGTTTCGATGAAGTAGGGGTAGAAATCGAGCACCATGCGAGCGACGGCATGAACCTGTTCATCACAGGTTGTCGAGCTTGTCGGCGCCGTGAATGAGGCATTGCTTGTCGTCGTTGTGTCGGCGCCGCTCATGTACAGAAGCGAGGAAGCCCCGCTGGCAAGTACGAGGTTTTTTCCGCACGGACACAGTACCTGGTCCATATGCTTTACCATCGGCTTCCCGTTTTCCATCCAGTCTCGAGCGCTACCCAAGATGGGGAAGAGTCCTTTGCAATTCCCGCACGTTGCCAGGTCGTGATGCAGCGCCAACGCTTGACCGTTGTCTGCGTACCATGTCGACGAACCGCCCATGACACGGCCTTTGGTCGTCGTCATGTCGCCTTTTGCGACGAGTCTCGACGTTGTCATACGACCTCCCGAGATTCGCGGCACGTGTAGGTGAACGCCCTGACGCTCGGAGCAAAGAAAATAACTTTGTTGTACTTGTTTCTACGCATCGATTTGTCTCCACGTAAGCCAAATAGCCATGGAAGAAGTGGCCTAACGAGGATAACCGGCACTTGCCCCTAGTTATGTAAAAGAGAGTCAAGAGTGCGGCCTCGACGTCAAGTCGGCGCACATGAAAGCGGCGGGCATCGGTCACTCCGGTGAAGTAGCGGGGGCAATGCGTAAGATCGCGCCCGCTGTGTCCTGTGGCTGCGTATGAAAAAACAAACGGCGGTGCAAGCCTTCACGCTTGCACCGCCGTTTGACTTTCGACCTAACGCTTTAAGGCTGCCTTTCAGCGTAATACTTCGCGACCCCGTCGATCTCCTCCGGCGTCATATTCCGCGCGACGTTGCGCATCTGCTCGTTGATGTCGTTATGGCGGTCGCCATTAGCGAACGCGCGCAGTTGCGCCGCCATATACACCGACGACTGCCCGCCCAACCACGGCGCGGCGCCCTTGCGGTCACGATCGCCGTGACAGGCCGCGCAGGGCGCGATGTTGCGCATCGGCGAGCCTTCGTTGACGAACTTGCGGATGGTCGCGTCTTCGGTGGTGGCCTGTTCGACAGCGGCGGGGCGCGGCAGTGTCGAATAGTAATTCGCGAGGTCGTGCAGATCGCGGTCGTTCAGATGCGCGATGATGGGCGGCATGATCGCGTTTGCGCGCTGGCCGCTCTGGTAGTCGCGCAACTGCTTGTAGACCACGTCCGCATATTGTCCCGCGAGCACGGGCGCCGTGACCTGGATCAGGCTTTCGACGCCATGACACATCGAGCAGTTCTGCGCGAGCGTAGCGCCTCGGCCAATCGAGTCAGCGCTGGGACGCGTGCGGCCCCACGGCGGCAGAGGCGGCAGCACGAGTACATTGCTCGGCGCGGGGCCGGCGATGTTGTCGCTTTGCGTGAACCACGTCGACGGTGCGCCCGCTGCGCTGCAGATCGTCGCCCACAACCCGCGCTGCGTGAAGTCGGGATGCTTCGACGGCAGCCAGATAAAGCCGATCAGAATCGCCACGATGGCGATCACGATCACGCCGCCGACGCTCGACGTGAACCATCGGTTGCTGAAGCTGAAGACGCGTTCTTCGCTCATGACCGCGCTCCCACCGATACGGCCGGCACAGAAGTCTGCTGCAAGCCGAGCAGTTGTGCGATGGGCACGCTGTAGTTGACGATCGTCAGTCCGATCATCAGCGCGACCCACAGGCCGAAGCTGTTCAACGCAGCGGGCACGCGTTCGACAGGATGCACGGGCGCGCTGAAGCGGAACTGCTTCGGCTGCTCGATTGCGCCGAACTGCGCCTTCGCGAGAATGTAGAGAAACAGGAACCCGGAGATCACCAGAATCAATCCGCCGACTGCCGACACGGCGACCCAGACAGCTTGCGGCGCGATCGCGGGATTGCTGTAGTCGTAGTACGCCATGCGGCGCGGCGCGCCCAGCAAACCGACGTAATGCCACGGCAGCGTGACGACCATCATGCCGATGAACCACAGCCACAGCTGCCAGCGGATCAGACGCAACGAGCCGATCGCGCGGCCCGTCAGTTGCGGCCACAACTCATACGCAATCGCGAAGTACATGATGACGATCGCGCCGCCGAAGATCAGATGGAAGTGCCCCGTGACCCACTGCGTGTTGTGGATGGTTTCGTTCAGCTGATAGCTCATGTTGATGAGCCCGCCCGCGCCGCCGAAGCCGAGCATGATGAACGAGAACGCGATCACGAGCATCATCGGGTTGTCCCACGGCAGCGCTTTCAGCCAGCCGAATGCGCCCTTGCCGCCGCGCAGCCGCCCGGCGATTTCCACCGATGCGCAGATCGTGAACACGGTGAGCAGCGTCGGCACCGACACCATGCCCGTGAACACCGCGTGAACGAACTTGAAGCCCGCACCGACCTGCGGATCGGCGAACAGATGGTGAACGCCGATCGGCATCGCAAACACGAGGAACAGGATGAACGACACGCGCGCCATCGAATCGCTATAGAGCCTGCCGCCAATCGCGCGAGGCACCAGCGTGTAGTACGCGATATACGACGGCACCAGCCAGAAATAGACGATCGCGTGCAGCGTCCACGAGAACAGCACGCGCGCGAGGCCCGCGTCGATGGTCGACTTCAGGCCGAGCGCGACGGGCAGAATCTGGAACAGGATTTCGAGCGCCGCGCCCACGGCCGTCCATGCCCACAGATACGCGCCCGCCACGTTCGCGTACATCGCGAGCGGCACCGGTTTGCCGGGATTCGCGCGTTTCCAGACGTGCAGGTTGACGCCCATCAGCGCGACCCAGATCCACGAGCCGACCACCACCAGCACGACGCCGAGGTAATAGAACGGACTGCCGATCATCGGCGGATAGAACGTGAAGAGCACCGACGCCTGGCCAGCCGCAACGGGCACCATCGCCATCACTGCGCCGACCACGAGCAGGATGAACGCGGCCCACGCCCACTTCAGGCCGACGAGCACCTGTTGTAGCGCCAGTTCGACGATCGCGTAGCCGAAGCCCATTGCGACGAGCGTCGGCAGCACGTAGGCCATCACCGTGCCGTGCGCCGTCACCGAGCGGTAGTACAGCTCCGGGTCACCGATCCACGGATGCAGCGGACTGCGCACGAGCATCTGCCATGCGCCCAGCAGCAGCGCGATTCCGAACGCGATGAACGCGAGCCAGAAGTGCGCGAGAACGAGTCGCTTAGCGTGAAACACAGCTGAGCCTCCGATGTTGTTTTGCCTGTTCGAAGAAGGCAGCCTTGTCGATCACCTTCACATGCGCCCACATCGTCTGATGGCCGAAGCCGCAGAATTCGTGGCAGGGCATCAGGTGATCGGCGGGTTTGTCGAAGGAGGAGGAAAACGTCGCGACGTAGCCCGGCACGACCATCGTGTTGATGTTCGTGTCCGTGACGAGCAGGCCATGCACGACGTCGGCGCTCGTCGTGCGGAAGGTGATGTCGGTGCCGGCGGGGACGACCAGGCATTGCGGCGTGAACGAGTATTGCTGCGCGATGAAGCGCACGACGACGGTACCGTCGGGATCGACGCCTGTACCCAGATTGCTTTCGACGAACTCGCCCGACATCTGCAGCCGCGACGGGTCGATGGTTTCGACGCGCGACGGCGGCATCATCGCGTAGTGCAGCCCTGAGTACACGACGACCACGAGCATGAACAGGACGATCGCGATGACGAAGTACGCCCAGCGCTTTTCGGAGCGCTCGGCGATGCCATGGCCGTTATCGGGGGAATGGGAAGGTTGGGTCGACATGATCAGTGAATGACGCCGCGCGGCACGAATACGAGAAAGTAGAAGCCGATCCAGATCGCCAGCACCACCACGGTCGCGACGCCCGCGACCGCGATCGCGCCATGCGGTCCTTGCGCGACGATGCGTTCGACTTCGTCGTCCGAAGCGTTGCCGGAATGGTCGCCGGAGTGAACGTTAGGGTCCATCTGCCATATCTCCGAGGACAAGGTTTATGCGAGTGATGTGGGCTAGTGCAACGGCGCCTTGCGCAATTCATTGACCTGCTTCGCCGTCACGGGCAAGCCGTGATTGCCCCACGCAGTGCGGATGTACGTGACGACGGCGGCGAGATCGGCGTCGTTCAGTTCCTGCGCGAACGGCGGCATGCCATACGGCTCGGGATTGCGCCGCGTGCCGGGCGGGAAGCCCCCGTTCAGCACGATGCGAATCGGGTTGACGGCCGAGTCCATTTCGATCGACTGGTTGTGCGCGAGCGGCGGATAGTGCTGCAGATGGCCCTCGCCGTGCTCGCCATGGCATGTCGCGCACTTCTGCATATAGATGCGCTGGCCGTTCTCGAACACGGCCGGCTTCACAGTCGCCGACGGGCCCGTCTTGCGGCCGGGGTCGTTATCGGGCAGCGTCTTCAGATAGACGGCCATCGCCTTCACGTCGTCATCGGTCATGTATTGCAGGCTGTGATACGTGACTTCGGCCATCGGGCCGTAGACCGCGCCGCGATCCGAGATGCCCGCTTGCAAGAGATCGACGATGTCCTTGATGCTCCAGTCACCGAGACCGCCGTCCTTGTCGGACGTGAGCGACGGCGCGTACCAGTTCTGCACCGGGATCAGGCCGCCCGCGAACTGCTCGCTCTTCGACGAGCCGCCGAGCAGATTGATCTTCGTGTGGCACATCGAACAGTGGCCGAGCCCTTCCACCAGATACGCGCCGCGATTCCATTCGACCGAGCGGCTCGGGTTCGGCTGGTACTCGCCTTCGCGGAAATACAGCGAGCGCCAGCCGATCAGCAGTTCGCGCTGATTGAATGGGAAGCGCAGTTCCAGCTTGCGGCTCGGTTGATGCACGGGTTCCACTGACTGCAGATACGCGAAGATCGCGTCGGAGTCTTCGCGCGTGACTTTGGTGTAGGCCGCAATCGGCATCACGGGATAGATCAGCTTGCCGTCGGGGCTTTTGCCCGTGCGCATCATCTTGAAGAACTCGTCGGCGGTCCATTTGCCGATGCCGTACTCCTTGTCGGAGCTGATGTTCGGCGTGTAGAAGGTGCCGAACGGCGTCTCCATCGCGAGGCCGCCGCCAAACGTCTTGCCGCGCGGTGCCGTGTGGCACGCAACGCAATCGCCCGCGCGCGCGAGATACTCGCCGCGCTTGACGATCTCGGGGCGCGTGTCCGGGCCAGCAGGCGCCGTGGCTTCTGCTGCATGGGTGGTGGCGATGAGCGGCGAACGCGGCGCGAGCGCGAAGAGCGTGAACATGGCGCCCACGGCGAGCGACACGGTGATGCGGCGCGCGACGCGCGCTGCGCGTGGCATGCGATACACGGAGCTGATCGACACGGAGCTAAGGAAGAGAGTCTTCATTCCGGTTGGCTCCCACATGCGAGCGGCAGCTTGCCGGGCAATCGCGGCACGGGACGCGGATCGGCGGGACGCGGCTGGCGCGCGAGCCAGCTCGATACGGCGGTGATGTCCTTGTCGCTCAGCTTCACGGCGATGGTGTGCATGCAGTCGGGCGCGAGCGCGTGACGCGTGCCCGAGCGCCACGTACCCATCTGCCCGGCGATATAGCTCGCATGCAGACCGAGCAGACCGGGGATGCCCGGTTGCTGGCCCGTCAACCGCTCGCCATGACAGGCGGCGCATGCCGGGATGCCGCGCTTCGTGTCGCCTTGCATGACGACCTGCTTGCCGTAATCGAGCGTCGCTTGCGGCACCGGGTTGGTGTCGGGGTTCGGATACGGCGGCTGCAGATCGGCGAAGTACTGGCTGATCTTGCGCAGATACTCGTCGGGCAGAAACGCAAGCAGATAACCCATCGGCGGATAGGTGCGGCCACCGTCGCGAAATGCTGTCAACTGGTTGAACAGATACTCGGCGGGCTTGCCCGCGATACGCGGAAAGTAATCGTTGTTGCGCCCCTGGCCCTGCGCACCGTGACAGGTCGTGCAGGCGTGCATTTTCTCGTCCATCGCCGACGGCGCGGGTGCGTCGTTCGACGCCGCGAATGACGCTCGCGCGCAAAGGGCGCACAGCAGCAAAAGGATCGAAGAGCCGATGGTTCTGCGATGCACGACTGGCCTCGTAGGGAAATAGGGTTTGTAGATATCGTTGTGTTGCACCCTTGGGAAGAGACGCATTGCGCTCTTCTCTTTTGCTTCTCTACCGCGGCCGCATCAGCGACCCATGACATGCGAATGATTGCTGCTCTTACATGCGCGATGCGCGGCGCCGACAGTCTAGTCAAGTCCGCAAAAGCATGCAGATGAGGGTACGGATTGACGCGCGCGCATGCTTCGCGCTTGCCGTCGATCAGGCAAACGCATTGATACGTTAAGGCATCACGATGACGGTGGCGTTGCAATCATCATAGATGGCAATTGGTCGCGTTTCAACGCAGCAAAAACAGTTGCAGTAATTGTCGTGTCAACTAAGCACTTGTGCAGATACTGCAATCGCATTCACGCGAGCAGGCGCATGAACGCTTCACGCGCATCGCTGACGCGTGCGCTTTCGCCGGGACGTCCGGGCAGCAGATGAAACTCGACGGCTGGCAACTGAGGCAGGCCGATCGTCGGCGGACACAGCACCATGCCCGAACCGATCGACGATTCATTCAGACATGAGATGCCGAGCCCCGCCTTCAACGCCAGTTGAAGACCCGCCATGCCCGATGCCGAATGCGAGACGAGATACGACACCTTGTTCTCGTCGAGCAACCTGACGACGAAGCGCTGCAGCTGACAAGTGGACGGCAGCAGCACGAGATGGAAAGGCGCGGCGACGTGTCGCGGATCGGCGTCGGCGGACATGGCCCAGACCAGCTTCTCGCGCCGCACGACGGTGCTCGCCGCTTGCGGCCTGTTCGATGCCGCGCGCTTCGTGTCCGGCGCGACGATGCGCAGCGACAGGCCGATATCGAACGTGGTGTCGTCTTCGACGCTGCTGTCGATCACCGCGCTCGGCAGCACAGTCACATGCAGACGCAACCGCGGATGCTGCTCTGAGAATATTTTCAGCACGCGCGCGACGTCGTGCGGCCGGTAGTAGTCGGTGATCGCGATGCGCAGTTCGCCGTCGAGCGAGCGGCCTTGCAGATCTTCGAACGCCGCTTCGCTCATCGCCAGAATGCGGCGTGCATGATCGAGCAGCTTCGCGCCTGCAGGCGTCGCGGTCACGCCCTGCTTGCCGCGCAGGAACAGCGGCTGGCCCGCACGCTCTTCGAGCTTCTTCAACTGCTCGCTAGCCGACGACTGCGACAGGAACACGCGTTCCGCGCCCGCCGACACGCTGCCCGCTTCCGCGACGGCAACGAAGGTGCGCAACTGCGCAAGGTCGAACGCACGCTGGTTCATGTTTCGGATTCTCCGATGGATGACATCCTATTTTCCCGCTTTTCCGATTGATCGTCCAATCCTACGATAGCCGTCAACCGATACAACTGGAGGCGATCGTGGGACAGGGATCTGGAATGGGCGGCAATCACCGCTGGAAGGTGCTGGGCGTCGGCTTTGCCGCGAACGCGAGCTTTTCGGCCGCTTTTTCGGGCATCCCGACGACGGCGATTTTTCTGCGCAACGGCTATCACATCGGCAACGGCGGGCTGGGCCTCGTGCTTGGCATGTTGGGGCTCGGCATCGCGATCAGCGAATTGCCGTGGGGATTGCTCACCGACCGTTGGGGCGACCGGCGCGTGCTGCTGCTTGGCCTCCTGACGACGGCCGCCGCGCTTGCCGCGATGGCAGGCTTCGTGGTGCCGCACGGCGCCGTGGCGCCGGGCATCGTGCCGCTCGCGCTCGGATTGCTGGCTGTCGGGCTGCTGGGCGGCAGCGTCAACGGATCGAGCGGGCGCGCGGTGATGGCGTGGTTTCGCGAAGGCGAGCGCGGCCTCGCGATGAGCATCCGGCAGACAGCCGTGCCGGCAGGCGGCGGATTAGGCGCGCTGGCGTTGCCGTCGCTTGCCGCGCATTTCGGCTTTGTGGCCGTGTATGGCGTGCTCGCCGTGCTGTGCGCGGTGACCGCGTGGTTCGCGTGGTGCTGGCTGCACGAGCCGCCCGTCGCGGCTGCGTCGGGCGGGCAGCATGCAGCGGCTGGCGGCGAACTCGCTGCTTCGCCTGCCGCGCCCGCCGCGCCGATTTCGCCGCTGCGCGATGCTGGCGTCTGGCGTGTCGCGCTGGGCATCGGCGTTCTGTGCGTGCCACAACTGGCCGTCGTGACGTTCGCGACGGTCTTTCTGCACGACTTTGGCCATGCAGGCGTGTTCGAGATCAGCGCGACGATGGCCGCCGTGCAGACGGGCGCCGCCGTTGCGCGCGTGTGGAGCGGGCGCTGGACGGACCGGCACGGCAACCGGCGCCAGTACATGCGCGCCTGCAGCGTGCTGACGGCGCTACTGTTCGCGACACTCGCGTTGCTTGCCGCGGGCGCCAACGGCGCGCACGGCGCGATCACGATCGTGCTCGCGGCGATGGTGGTGCTCGGCGGCGTGAGCGCGTCCGCATGGCACGGCGTCGCCTACACCGAACTTGCGACGCTCGCGGGCACGCGCCGCGCGGGCACCGCTCTGGCGATGGGCAACACGTGTGCGTTCATGACCCTGTTCGTTACACCGCTTGCCATTCCGCCGCTGCTCGCGGCGACCTCGTGGCCGGCCGTGTGGGCAATCGCCAGCGTGTGCGCGCTGATTGCGCTGCCCGTCTTCCCGAGGCCCGTGCGCGCGGCGGGGTACGCGTCGAGAGCCAGGGCGTGATCGCGTCGACACTTTCTTGAACATCTCTTTTTTGCGTCCGGTCATGAGCCGGACGCTTTTTTATTTTGGTGTTATTTCTTCAAGGTGAAGTTAATCGAATTCACCCTATGGATGGAAATCGATGTGATGTGTCTGATATTTCTGTCGTGAAAGTAGGAATTATTTTAGAGGTTGATTTTTGTGGGTTTCGCTTTCTAAGCGGGTTCTTCTCTCTAGAGCATTTTGCGCGACCATGATTTCGTGGCGTACGTCGTATTCACTGCAAATCTAAGATGCATTGGCGTGATTTTGCGAGAGGCGGCCGGGTGCGCCGATTGCCTCTGCGCGCCAGCATCCTGCACGCTGTGGTTTCCTAACCTGCCTTTGGAAACTTCGGAAATAGTGCGATGAAAATGGTTAAGCACTATCTCAATGGAAGTGTCTGAAATCGGTAATTACTCAACGAAACTTGTAGTTTGTCTTTGAATCGGCCATTGATTCGGAACTCTCTGATATTCCATTTTTGCCGCAAATGTTTTGATTCATTTTGTCAGAACATGATTCGTTATATGTCGCGAGCGTTGTCGTAAAGCGGGCTCGTTTCGACGTTGCCGCGAAATGAGCGTTTCGACATCGACAAACACAAACCAATAACAAGGCGGCAATAGTGAATCTTCGAATCATGCTGGCAGACGATCATCCGTTTGTTCTGCTCGGTATCCGGGCCACGCTCGTGGCGCACGGAGGATTCACGATCGTCGGCGAGGCAACGAGCCCTTCGTCGCTCGTTCAACTCATGGGTAAGACCTCATGCGATGTGCTGGTCACGGACCTGACCATGCCGGATGCGTCGGGTGACGCGGACGACGGGCTGCGGCTCATCCGGCGCATTCGCGGCGGCTGGCCCGAGGTGCGCATCGTCGTGCTGACCAGTCTGACCAACGCGGCCATTCTCCGGTCGATCGTGTCCGACGGCGTGATCGGCATGCTCAACAAGAGCGAATCGATGGACGAACTGGCCGCGGCTATCCGCGCGGCGGGCGCGGGCCGTTCCTACGTCAGCCAGTCGATCCTGCTGACGCTCGCAGAAGCGAGTGGTGAGCCGCTTGGCATGTCGCCCATGCGCAATCTTTCCCCACGCCAGGCCGAGGTGATCCGCATGTTCGTGCGCGGCCAGTCGATCTCCGAAATCGCCCGCGACCTGGGGCGCGATGTCCGGACGGTCAGCCGGCAAAAGCGTGACGCAATGGCGAAGCTGGGCGTCAGCAATGATCCGGGGCTTTTTGCGTTCGTGCGGGCATATGGTCTTGCGCAGAAGGTTGTGCAGGATCGCTAATCAAATGTCATCGCTAAATGATTCTTCCAAATTCAGAGAAGTCTTATGTCGGGGAGCGGTTGAATGTCTGATCCTCAGCCGGCTATGGGCTCGCCGAATCAATACCAAGCTACAGAGCACAGGGAGCGACCACGCGTGAATATCAGAAAGGATGTGACACTGCCAATCCGCACCATCATCGCCGACGACCATCCACTGGTCCTACTCGCGATGGAGAATCTGATGTCGGGGTTTCCGAATATCGAAATCGTTGGGAAGGCAACGGACTCATCGGAGTTGTTCGCTGAGGCGCAGCGTGTCAAATGCGAGCTTGTCGTCATGGATCTGTACATGCCAGGTGGTACATATGGCGACGGCGTCGACATGGTCCGACAGTTCAAGGAACGTCATCCCGACGTCGTGGTCGTGGTGCTGACCATGGAAATTGCGGCGGATTCCCTGCAAAAGGTGATTTCGCTGGGCGTGGGTGCGGTCGTCAGCAAGCGCGACCGTATCGATCTGATTCATGTGGCGATCATTACCGCGTTGGCGCGTGAATGCTATGTCGGTCCCGCCATTCGCGCGTTGCTCGCCGACGCAACGTTGTCGCGCCGGATCGACTATGTCCGACAGGTTCTTTCGCGGCGCGAGCTCGAAGTGTTGACGCACTATGCGACGGGGCGCGGCGTGACAGAAATTGCGCTGAGGCTCGGTCGTAGCGTCAAGACGATCAGCGCACAGAAATGCACTGCAATGCGCAAGCTGTCGCTGCAGAGCGATGCCGATCTGTTCCGGTTCGCCGTCGAACATGGTCTGGTGCCTGACGATCCATCAAGTGGCCCAGGCGGGTCCGGCAAAAGAGGCTGACGCAGCGAAGCTGCGACCCTGGCGAAGTGACCGTCCTCGAGGGGAACGCGCTGTACGGTGACGGTCCATCAACAAGATCACAACAAGATGGAAAACAAGATTCGCGTCATCGTCGCCGACGATCACGTGTGCGTGCGCATGGGCGTCAGGTGTTTGCTGGAACAGATCGCACATGTGTCGGTGGCCGGCGAAGCAGCGAGCACGCAGGCACTCGCCGAACTGCTCGATGCGTGCGCATGCGACGTCGTCGTAACGGATATTGGCATGCCGGGCATCGACGGAGAAAGCAATGCGATCCAGTTCCTGCGGCGGCTGCTGCATCACACGCCTCAGTTGCCGGTTGTCGTGCTCACAATGATCCATCAGCCGTCGATCCTGATGGGGCTGCTGCAGCACGGCGTTGCCGCGATCGTCGACAAGCGCGATATCACGGCGTCGCTGGTTCACGCGATCGACGCCGCGCTGACTGGCCAGGGTTACTTGTCAGATCACGCGCGCGCCGCCATTGCGAAGGCGGGCACACCGCAACCGCGGGCAGGCGTGATGAGCGCAGGCGAATGGAAAGTCTTCACGATGTACGTGAGCGGCCTGACGATCGGCCAGATTGCCACCAAGCTGAACCGCAGCACAAAGACGATCAGCACGCAGAAGCGCAATGCGATGCGCAAGCTGGGGCTCGAGTCGGAGGCCGACGTAATCGACTATGCCTGCCAGATCGGCCTCACCTGAATGATTTCGGAGTTGTCCGATTCTCTATCTCGTTCACCGACCCAACAATCTTCTGTTGGACTCCCGGATCGAGAGGGAGCGGCGCCAACACCATTGATTTGCCATGCAAATCAATCGACACCAGGCGCAAGCATGTAAGCCGTCTCAGAAAGTCGTCGGGACGAGCAGCCGTTACGGGAGGATGCATGTCAGGGCTGGGAAAGCGATTGGTTGTCGAAGGTGCCGGGACGGCGTGGCTCGTGTTCGTTGGATGCGGCACGGCCGTGCTCAACACCGGCGCGCAAGGTAACAGCGTTTTAGCTGTGCCGCTCGCATTCGGACTCGCGCTGGCGACAGCGACTTACGTGCTTGGGCGGTTCTCCGGCGCTCACTTCAATCCCGCCGTCACCGTCGGTTACGTGACCGCGCAGCGGTTTCCCGTCCGCGATCTCGCGCCCTATATCGCCGCGCAGGTGCTTGGCGCGCTCGCGGGCGCGGCGCTGCTCGTCTATATCGCCAGCGGGCGTCCCGGCTTCGAACTCGCAGCGAGTGAATTCGGCGCGAACGGATATGGCGACCATTCTCCGGACGACTATCAACTTCATTCCGCGCTGGCCGTCGAAATCACCATGTCCTTTGCATTCGTGCTGGCGCGCATGCTGATGTCCAGCGGCCAATCTGCGAACCTGATCGATCCGCTCGTCGCAGGCCTGTGGCTGATGCTGAGCTACGTCATTGCGACGCCCATCACCAATGCGTCGTTGAATCCCGCGCGTTCGACCGGCCCGGCTCTCTTTGTCGGCGATTGGGCGCTCGACCAGTTGTGGCTTTTCTGGGCAGCTCCGCTGGCGGGCGGCATGCTCGCCGGCTTGGTCCATTCGCGACTGTTCGGCGACCCGGGTGATATCTTCGCGCGGCCACCCCGTGAGAGCCGGCATGGCGAGTCGGCGTGAGCGTACGAACATGTATCGTTCGCCCATTTTCGCTCGCTCCGGTGTTCATTCCACACATCGCGCCTGGCTGATCGGCGTCCGCCTGGCGCTGAAGGCAAGCCTCGCGTTGCTGTTGATACTGCTGAGCGGTCAGCAGGCCCATGCCGCGCTCGGCGCGCGTCCACAAGTGTTTCCTCCCAAACTGATAGTCGGCGTGCTCGCCAGCGGCTGGTCGCCTTTCGAGATGTTTCAGGAAGGCAGGTTCACCGGGCTGAGCGTCGACTATCTGCGCGCCGTCGTTGGGCCGGACGTCGAGATCACGACGAAGTCGTATTCAGACCTGAACCAACTGCTCGCCGCGGCATGCGCGAATCGCGTCGATGTGCTGATGAGCATCGCCCGCACGCCGGAGCGCGAGCATTGCCTGTCATTCTCGGTGCCGTATTTCCGCGGATCGACCTCCGTCGTGACGCGGGCGAGCAATGCGATTGCTTTGTCGAGCGAGTCCCAGGTGCAAAGCGCGCGCGTCGCTATCGAGCGCGGGTTCGCGCTCGGCGCCGTGCTGCGCGAGCGCTTCCCGCGCGCACGTATCGATAGTTTTGCCGACACGCTTGCCGCGTTGCGCGCAATCAAGCGGGGTGACGACGACGCCTATTTCGGCTTTACGCCTGCCGTGCGGCATTATCTGGCGGATCCGGAATTCCGTGACCTGAGTATCGCGTTCGAGGAGACGGGGCAGGCGAGCGAAATGCGCTTCGCCGTGCCTGCCGGGAAAAGCGACCTGCGCGACAAGCTGGACCGCGGGCTGTCCGCGTTGCGACCGGACGACGAAGCCGTAATCCGGGCGCGCTGGATCGGCGGCAGCTTCGAAGCGCGGCCTGCATCGGCGGCGTCCAATCTCGTGCTGAGTCGTGAAGAGCAGGCATGGCTCAGGTCGCTTCCGCCGCTCTCCGTCGGCTTCGACGCCGACTGGGCGCCGTTCAGCACGCTCGACGACCTCGGCCGTCCGTCGGGCATCGCCGCCGACTATCTCGACTATCTGGGCCGCACGCTCGGCCTCTCGTTCCACCGCGCGCCGGGGAAGGACTGGACGACCACGGTTGCCGATTTCAACCGCGGCAACGTCGCGCTGCTCGCGACTGCCACGCGCAATGATCCGCACCTGGAGCATGCGACATTCACCCACGCGTACGAAACGTATCCGCTTGTCATCGTCGCGCGCGAAGCCGAACCTGCTGCGCGCGGCCTCAACGATTTTGCCGCGCGCCGCATCGTGTTGTCGATTCATAGCCAGGGGGCGTTGCCATTCGAGTTGTACGGCGTAGTCGCGACGCACGCGACGGTCGCGCCAAATCTCGATGCGGCGCTGAAACTGCTGGCCGCCGGCGGCGCCGACGCGCTGGTTGGCAACGTCGCCGAAATTGACGCTGCGCTGACACGGGAATATGCGGGCGTGCTGAAAGTGGTCGGCGTAGTGCGCGAGCCAGATCCCGTCGGCTTCGCGGTTCGTGACGACCTTGCGCCGCTGGCGGGGCTGATCGACCGCGCGCTGCTTGCGATGCCAGCGTCGGAGCGACAGCGCATCCGACAGAAATGGGTGACAGGCGACGCACCGCCGCAAGGCGGCTGGAGCGTGACGGCACTGCGGCTGCTGCCTGTGCTGATCGGCATCGGCGTCGTGTTGTTGCTGACGTTGCGAGCGTATGTGTTGCTGCAGCGCGAAGTCAGCCGGCGCGAGCGCACTGAGCGCGAGCTCGAATCGCAACTGAACTTTCAGCAGACGATGATGGAAATGGTCCCGTACCCGCTCGTCGCAAAAGATCTGCAAGGGCGCTACATCGGCGTTAACCGGGCCTATGAAGAAGCGACGGGCCTCAGGCGTGAAACCGTGATCGGCCGCACGAGCGCGGACGTTCATGCCTGGGGAGAGGACAACAGCTTGCGTCTCGAGCAGTTGACACGCGAGGCGCTGCAAAGCGGCTCGGCCACGCAGATCGAACTGGAGTTCGAAGACAGTCAGTACGACAGCCGGCATGGTCTCTTTTGCGTGTGCGTCTGCAACGGCGTCGACGGTACGCCGCTGTGCGTGCTCGGCACGCTCGTCGACATTACGGATATCCGTCGCGCCGAAATGCTGGCAAGCGAAACACAGCGGCGCCTCGTCGACGTAACCAGCTCGTTGCCGGCCGTGGTGTTCCAGTTGCGCCGTGGGCTCGATGGCCAGTACACGTTCCCCTATGTGGGCGGCGATACCAAACAGTTGCTGGGATACGACAGTGCCGTTCTGATGCGGCGCGCTACGCTCAATTTCGGCACCATTTGTGCGGACGACCGTCCCGGCGTCGTCGCCGCACTCGAGCGGTCCGCCGAAACGTCGGAACCGCTGCACCTGGAGTTTCGGATCGACGGTCCCGGCGAGCAGCGCTGGGTTCGCGCGGAACTCGTGCCGTGTCGCGAGCAGAGTGGCGCGACCGTCTGGAGCGGCTATTGGGTCGACGCTAGCATCGAACGGCTGCGTGCCGACGAACTGGCGCGTGCGCGCGATCTGGCCGAAGCGGCGTCGCGCGCAAAAGACGATTTTCTCGCGATGATGAGCCACGAAATCCGCACGCCGATGAATGGCGTGCTCGGACTTGTCGAAGTCCTGGAGCGCACCCGGCTCGATGCGGACCAGGGCGAGATGCTCGGGATGATTCACGAATCGGCGGGTGCGCTGCTGCAGATTCTCGACGACCTCCTCGACTATTCGAAGATCGAGGCGGGACGACTGACCATCGAATCCGAGCCGATCGACCTGCGTGATCTGGTCGATACGGCGGTTGGCCTGTTGGCGGGGCGCGCGCACGAGAAAGGTCTCAAAGTGCGCGTCGATATCGATCCCCAGGTCGCCGCAACGCTGCGCGGCGACAGCGTGCGGCTGCGACAAATCCTGTTCAATCTGCTCGGCAACGCGATCAAATTCACGCCGCGGGGCGAGGTCGATGTAAACGTGAAGGTAGTCGAGGAGAGCGAGGCGGGACAAACGGTCGAGATGAGTGTCGTCGATACGGGTATTGGTATCGCGCCTGAAGTCCAGGCTCGCCTCTTCGAGCCTTTCGTGCAGGCGGAATCGTCGACCACGCGGCGCTTCGGCGGCACGGGCCTGGGGCTGACGATCTGCCGCAAACTGATCGCGTTGATGGGCGGCACGCTGTCGTTGTCGAGCACGCCTGGTAAAGGCACGCACATGACGCTGCGTTTGCGGATGCCGCTCGAAATGCAGCAATACACGGCGGGCGGATTGCGCGGCAAGCGCGGCGTCGTCGCGACGCCGGATGCGTGCGTCGCGAGGGCGCTTGCGCACTTCGGCGCGGCGCTCGGCATCGAATTGCGTCGCGCCGGTGCCGATCTTGCCGAGTTGCGCGATCCGCAAGCGCTGCGAGGTGTGGACCTCGTATTCGTCGGCGACGGCGTCCACCTGCCGGCTGCCGTCGCGCAGTCCGGCGCGAAAATCATCAGCCTGACCGAGAAGCCGAAGCCGACAGGCTATCGGATCGTTGATAACGCCGTGCGTGTGAGCATCAACCCGATCTCGTGGCGGGGCTTGAGCGCGGCGTGCGCGGCCGCGTTGACGGGCCTTTCGCCGACGCCTGCGCGTCATCCCGGCGCAGCCGAAGCCGCCACCGCGCCACCGGATCGGGAGCGCGCGATTGCGTGCGGGCGTCTCGTGCTCGTCGCCGAAGATCATCCCGTCAATCAGGAACTGATCCGTCATCAGCTGGCGCTGCTCGGTTTCGCGTGCGACGTCGTCAATGACGGCGCCGAGGCACTCAAAGCACTCAATGCGACACCGTACGGCTTCCTGATTACCGACTGTCACATGCCCATCATGTCCGGCTACGAATTGGCGCGATCCGTGCGCGAAAGCGAGCAACTGACAGGCGTACACCTGCCGATACTCGGGATTACCGCGAACACCGCGCCCGAAGATCTGAAGGCATGTCGCGATGCCGGCATGGACGATTGCCTCGTCAAACCGACGCGCCTAGCCACCTTGCGTGAATATCTGAGCCGCTGGTTCGGCGCGGACAGCGCGCGGCCCGCCACGCAAGGCGACGCGACGGCTGCTGTCGTCGCGGATGCGGAACCTGCAAACGTCGGCAGCATCGCATTCGTTCCCGTCGATCTCAGTCAGTTGACGCAGATCTGGGGCAGTGAATCGACGGTCAAGTCGCTGCTCGATGCATTCGTGTCGGCCGTGCGCGACGATTTGCGCGCGCTGCCGCCGCTGCTGAACGACCTCGATGTCCCGGCCTTGCGTCAATGGCATCATCGCGTCGCTGGCGCGGTGGGTGTGCTGCAGTATCCGCCGCTGCTCGGCGCGCTCGAACAGTACCGGCGGCAATTGACCTCGGCGCCGTCTGACACGCTGCGCAGCGAGGGCATTGCGCTCGTGCGCACGTGCAATACGATGCTCGACGGCATTGAAGAGCAGGCGGCGCTGCTCGCCTGACTTCCCGTTCCTTTTCCGGCTTCGCAACGCTTTGCGCTGCTGCGCGTGCGTCACGCGCAGCGCTCCGAATTACACTAGTATGTGCTGGCGCATGAGACGGCGTCCGCTCACGCACTACGCGTGAAGCGACGCCGATCCTGAGCGCAAAGACCCGGAGAGAACGATGATTACAATTCAAAAGCTGAGCATGGTTGCTGTCTTGTGGGCGCTGGCGTCGGGTGTGGCACTGGCGGATACGGTGGAATTGAAGGCCGACCTCGAGCCGTCGAGTGAAGTGCCGCCGCGCGTGAGTCACGGGCATGGCGCACTGAACGCCACGTTCGATACTTCGACGAAAACACTCCAGTGGACCGCGACTTACGAGGGCCTATCGGGTCCCGTGACGATGGCGCACTTCCACGGTCCTGCGCCCGTCGGGCAGAACGCCAAGGTGCAGGTGCCCATCGACAAGAACGCGCTGGCCAGTCCGATCAAAGGCTCCGCGACGCTGACGGAGCAACAGGTCACCGACCTGATGGGCGGTCAGTGGTACTTCAACGTTCACACCGCGCAGAATCCGACAGGTGAAATTCGCGGCCAGGTGTTGCCGGCGAATTAAACGAAGCACGCAATCGAGCACGATGGCCGGAACCGTCAGCGGCGGTTCCGGCCATTTTTCTTTTCAAACGACGCGCGCCTGTCCACGCCGCCAATAGAAGCCGCCTTCGATTGAAGCGCGTTGAAAGCCACGTACCATGGCGATTCAACCCGCGATGGAGAGTGCCCCGATGAGTTGGCAAAGCGCCTTGGCATGCTGGTTCCTGCGCCGTCAGTTTCATCCGCAGACGCGGCATCCGACGATCAGCGCCGAACGCGCGCGCCGCATGACGGCGAAGCGCGCGTACACGCCGCGCGTGCCGTCGGGCTGGACGCTGGATGAGCGCTATGGCGAGCGCGACTGGCCATTGCGCGGCGAATGCCTGACGCGCGTCGACGGCAGGCACACGGCGACGATCCTCTATCTGCATGGCGGCGGCTATTACTTCTGTTCGCCACAGACGCATCGCGCGGCGTCCTTTGGTCTTGCATCGCGCAGCGGCGCGCGCGTGTTCTCGCTCGATTACCGGCTCGCGCCCGAAAACCCGTTTCCCGCCGCGCTCGACGATGCATTGGCCGCGTACCGTCGCTTGCTCGAAGACGGCACGAAGCCCGACTCGATCGTGATCGCTGGCGATTCGGCGGGCGGCGGCCTTGCGCTCGCGACGCTCGTCGCGTTGCGCGATGCGGGTGAGCCGTTGCCAGCAGGCGGGATCCTGTTTTCGCCGTGGACCGATCTCGCGGCCACGGGCGCGTCGCTGCAAACCAACGACGGCATCGATCCGATGTTTCACGGTCCTTCCATCGCGCGGGCTGCGCGGTTTTATCTCGGCGACACGCCGGCTACGCATCCTTATGCATCGCCGCTCTACGCGGACCTGAAGGGTCTGTCGCCGCTCTTCATGCAGGTGAGCAGCACAGAAGTCCTGCTAGACGATTCGCGCCGCGTCGCGGACAAGGCGCGCGCCGCGGGCGTCGATATCGACTTCGAGATCTGGCGCAAGATGCCGCACGTGTGGCAGCTCTGGGCGCCGTTCATTCCCGAAGCGCGCCGCGCGCTCGATCTCGCCGCGCGCTTCGTCGCGCGCGTGACGAGCGGTCCGCGCGACGTTCATCCGGCGAGCGAAAGGTCGATCGCCTGATACGCGGCCTGCACGGCGTCCGTGCCGTACTGGCGTTCGAGCCGGCGCACGGTGAAGTGGCCGTGCGCGACCTGCTGGAAGTGGTCGATGAAAACGGTGTTGACCATCGCGCCGAGCACCGCACCGATCGCCGGAATGGACTTCGCGGCGATCTGCTCGCTCACCTGCACCGAGAAGCGCGCCGCGATTGTGTTCAACAATCGCAGCAGCGCCGCCGACCCATGCGTCGTGAACCCCTTCGTCGCGATTTCCGACGACGCTTTCGACACCGCCTGCGCCAACGCGCCTCGCATGATGAAGTAGCCGTAATCGGCATCGTCATCGGCTTTCGATGTGCCGCCCATGCCGAGCACCGTCAGACACTGCAGTTGCGTATCGACGGAAGTCAGATCCTCACCCTCGCTGCGCGCGATGTCGCAGATCGAGCGGAACATCAGCGTGGTCGTGACGGGCAACTCGACGGGCAGCGCGAACAGCCCGAATGCGCCGCCCGCTGCGCCCGTCGTCGCGACCGCGAACTTGTGTAACAGATTGCTCGGCCGGTCGCTGACGCCGAGCGGCGCGCCAGCCATCGGACGCCCGAGCGTGCGCAGCGCTATCTGCAGACATTTGCGCAGCGCGAGTTGCGTCGCGTCGTTGACCTTGTCGCTGGCAATCGCCGGCATGCGCGAAATCAGCTTTTCCATCGGCGAGCCGACGATGCTGGCGAGCTTCATTGTCAGCGCCGGGCTTTCGAGCTCGTGTTTGGCGCGGCGCAGGGCCGCGAGATCGTCCGCGGAAAGCGGCGCGGCGGCGAGCGTAGTTGATTCCATGAATCTCCCTGATTTTTCGGAATTCTTAGAAGCGTCGGATCAAACGGTAGCAACGAAGGTCGCAATCGACGCACCCGGATTAGAGCCATTCAGCGTGGTATGATTCCTTATCGTTGACGCGTCAACTGTTGTTCGATCAAAAATGGCCGTGCATACCGCCGCCCACCACTCGAGTGGGCAAGTTTTACCGTTCCGGGAGTCGCTACTGGCGATGCTCGGCGTCTCATTCGTCTCGATGCTCGTCGCGCTCGACCAGACGGTGGTCGGTACCGCGCTGCCGACGATCGTCGCGGATCTCAAAGGCTTCGAACTGTACGCGTGGGTCGCGACGTCGTATCTGCTGACGTCGGTGATCACCGTGCCGATCTTCGGGCGCCTCGGCGATTACTACGGGCGCAAGCCGTTCGTCATCGCGTCGATTGTCTTGTTCACGGCGGCTTCCGTGCTCTGCGGCGCGGCCAACAACATGCTGTTCCTGGTGATCGCGCGCGGCTTGCAGGGCATCGGCGGCGGCATGCTGGTCGGCACCGCGTTCGCCTGCATCCCCGATCTGTTTCCCGATTCCGTGGTCCGGCTGCGCTGGCAGGTACTGATGAGCACGGCGTTCGGCATTGCGAATGCCATCGGTCCGTCGCTTGGCGGCTTTCTCACGCAGTACTACGGCTGGCGCTCGGTGTTCTATGTGAATCTGCCCGTCGGCCTGTTGTCGCTGTTTTTCGTGTGGCGTTATCTGCCGCACCTGCGGCACGTCGTCCATGAAGGCAAGATGCGGCTCGACTGGCCCGGCGCGTTGCTGATCGCGCTGTCGCTCGGCAGCTTGCAGATGTTCGTCGAATTGCTGCCGAAGCATGGCGTCACGGCTTCGGCGCTTGCGTTGCTCGTCGTGAGCGTCGCGTGTGCGATTGCGTTGTGGAAGTGGGAAAAGCGCTTCCCGCAAGCGATTCTTCCCATCGACATGTTCCGTAACAAGAGCCTGTCCGCGCTGTTCGTGCTGGCCGTGCTCGGCGGTTTCGCGATGTTCTCGCTGCTGTTCTACGCGCCGCTGCTGTTTCAGGGTGGCTTCGGCATGACGCCGAACGAGGCGGGGCTCGTGATCACGCCGCTCGTCGTGTTCATCACGATCGGCAGTATTGCGAATGGGCGCATCGTGTCGCGTGTGCCCAATCCGAATGTGATGCTGTTCATCGGCTTCGCGTTGTTCGCGGCGGCGTCGCTCGGCGTGGTGATCGCGACGCGCTCGATGCCGCACTGGCTGCTGATGCTGTTCATGACCTTCGGCGGCCTCGGCCTCGGCTTCGTGCTGCCGAATCTGACCGTGTTCGCGCAGCAGACGGCGGGCCGCGAGCATCTCGGCATCGCGACGGCGCTGCTGCAATCGCTGCGTATGATCGGCGGGATGATCGGCACGGCGCTAACAGGCACGCTGGTCACGCACATGTACGCGAGCGGCGTGCGCAGCGCGCTCGACGGCGACCAGGCTAGCCAATGGTTCGCCGATCTCGGCGATCCGCAGATCCTCGTGAACCGCGACGCGCAGCACACACTTTTGAGCGAACTCGCGAAGGCAGGGCACAATGGCGCCGTGCTGCTGGAGTCGGCGCGCGAATCGCTGGTGGGCGCGATCCATATCGGCCTGATGCTCGGCGCGCTGGTGTCGCTGTTCGCGATCTGGCAGAGCCGGCGCGTGCCGCCCGTCAAGCTGCGCAAGCAGATCGAGCCGGTCATCCACGCGGATTGACGGGAATGTAAGCGCTTTTGAATCGAAGATAGATCATGGAAGAACAGGACCGCGTCGCTATCCTGCATCAGTTTGGACGCACGTATCGCGCGTTCATGTCGGCGTTCGAAGGCCGCGTCGGGCATCCGATGCCGCGCTGGCGGATCCTGCTCGCGTTGTACGAGCAGGCGGGCGAGTCGTCGCAGAAGAAGCTGGTCGAGCGCTTGCGTATCGATCCGGGCGCGCTGACGAGACAGCTGAAGTCGCTCGAAGCGATGGGCTGGATCTCGCGCAGCATGGACGAGCGCGACAACCGCATCACGAACGTGAAGCTCACGGCAGAAGGCCGCGCCGCGATCGAAACGAGCCTGCCGAACCGCAATGCGTTTCTGCACGACACGATGGCCGCCTTGCCCGACGATGTGCTGGCCGGCCTGTCGGCCGCGCTGACGATGCTCGAGGCGCGCATCGGCGAAGTAGCTGCGGCGACGGACGCGGAGACCGCGCAAGCCGGGCGCTGAGCCAACAATCGGCCAATAAAAAACGGCGCTGTGTCGTGAGACGCAGCGCCGTTTCGATCGAAGAAGAATCAGAAGAACGTTTCGATCACTTCCGTCACGCGATACGACGGATCGACCACCAACACCTGACGCCACTTGTCGAACGTCAGGCACGGATGCGAGATGTCGAACGCGATCATGTCGCCGACTTTCAGATCGGCGCCCGCGGGAATCCGCAGATAGGCGTGCTGATCCATCAAGCCGAAAATTTCCCAGCCATCATCGGCGGTGACATCGCGCGGCGCCGGCGTGCCCGGACGATAATGCTTCGCGGGTTCGGGGTAGCCGGCGTCGAACGCCGAGTCACGCTTACCGAGGCCGATGATCGCGCGATCCGGTTCGGGAATGGACTGCACATACGCCCACAGATGCAGCGCGGGCAGCAGCCCTTCGCCCATGCGCTTCGCGACGGGATTGCGCTTGAAGATATCCGTCTGCGCCTTGCGATAGATGCCGACGTCGTGCGTCAGATAGCAGCCCGGCCGCAGCACGATCTCGATGCGGTCTTTGCGCGACGCCTTCGAGAACTCTTCCGCGACCACGTCGTACCACGCCGATCCCGCGCCCGACAGCACGGCCGGCGTGCGCGCGAAGCGGCCCTGGTCCGACAGTTCGAGCGTGAGCTTCACGGCGCTGCGCAGGAAGTCGCGCACTTCCTGTTCTTCCTTCAACACGCCTTCATACAGTTCGATGCCCGCGAGCTTCAACGAATCCGGGTAACGCGCGATCGCATCGAGCACGGCATGGGTTTGCGCGTCATCGCGCACACCTGTGCGACCGCCCGGCACGCCGAGTTCGACCAGCACCTGCAACTGCTTCTTCACCGAGCCGAAGAAGTTGCCAAGCTGCTCGACGCCTTCAACGGAATCCACGAGACAGAAGAACTCGAAATCCGGATCGCTCAGCAGTTCCGCGATCATCAGCATGTTGCGCTTGCCGACTAGCTGGTTCGCCATCAATACGCGCGATACGCCGCCGTGATACGCGGCGCGCACCTGATGTGCGGTGGCAAGCGTGATGCCCCACGCGCCCGTTTCGATCTGGCGGCGGAACAGTTGCGGCGCCATCGTCGTCTTGCCGTGCGGCGCGAGCTTCACGCCGTACTCGGCAACGAACGTCTGCATCCACTTCAGGTTGTGCTCGATACGGTCCGCATACAGAACGGCGGCGGGCAGACTCACGTCTTCGTCGAGCAGATTCCATTCGAGACGCGTCGCGTCCGTCAGTTGGATGCTCGCGCCCGGCACGTTGCCCAAGCCCTTGCTATAAGGGTCGATCGTGGCTCCCTGATAGTTTGTAACTTTCATGTCATCCTGCTCCATCGGCCAGTTAAATCGAATCGAAGTTGACTTTCGTATGTTACCGAAAGTACGATGTTTGATGAAATGTTATTTAGTACCACGCGTGCGTCGAGCAATGTTACCGGCGGCGCGCGGCGCTTGCGAGCCATGAATTCCACCGCCGAACCCGTTGCTTTCGACATTGTCGCCCGCATTGCAGAATGCGCGCCCGAATTGCGCTCGGCCGAGCGCAAGGTCGCGGCGCTGATTCTCGACGATCTGACGGGCGCGTCGCGCGCGAGCATCGGCGCGTTGGCCGAGCGGGCGCAAGTGAGCGTCGCGACGGTCACGCGCTTCGCGAAAGCGGTTGGCTGCCGTGACGTGCGAGAACTCAAGCTGCGGCTCGCGCAGGCGGCCGCCGTCGGTCAGCGGTTCCTGCAACCGGGCGCGCAGGCCGACACACCCGAGCCATTGGCGACGCGCGTGTTCGACGAGTTGCAGACGGCGCTTACGCACAATCATCAGTTGCTGTGTCAGGCGCCCGTGGCGCAGGCCGCCGCTGCGTTGCGCGAAGCGCGCATGATTTACGTGTTCGGCATGGGCGGCGGCTCGACGGCGCTTGCCGATGAAATGCGCTTTCGGCTCGTGCGACTGGGGAGGCCGGTTGCGACGTATCAGGACGGTTTGCTGCAGCGCATGGTTGCATCGACGGTCTCGCGCGATACCGTGGTGATCGCGCTCTCGACGACAGGGCGCGTGCCGGAAATGGTCGACAGCTGCAAGATCGCGCGCAGCTATGGCGCGACGCTCATCACGTTGACGGCGCCCGCGTCGCCGCTTGCGAAGATGGCCGATTGGGTGATTCCCATCGTCGCATTCGAAACCGATTTCATCTACAAGCCGTCGTCGTCGCGTTACGCGATGATGATGGCGCTCGACGTGCTCGTCACCGAACTGGCCGTGAGCCTCGGCGACGAGAGCCGCGAACTGCTGCGCCGCATGAAGCATGCGCTCGATGCGCATCGCGGCGGCGGCGACCGACAACCGCTAGGAGACTGATTCATGCACTCGCACCCCGAAGCCGCCGATACGCTGATTGTCGGCGCGCAACTGTACGACGGCACGGGCGCGCCGCCTGCCGAACGCGACGTCGCGTTGCGCAACGGCAAGATCGCTGCGATCGGCAACCTGTCGAACTGGCTGGCCGAAGAGGTGATCGAGGCGAACGGCCGCGCGCTCGCGCCGGGCTTCATCGACGTACACACGCACGACGACACGCACGTGATCCGCTCGCCGCAAATGCTGCCGAAGATCACGCAGGGCGTGACGACGGTGATCGTCGGTAATTGCGGGATCAGCGCGTCGCCTGTGTCGCTCAAGGGTGATCCACCCGATCCGATGAACCTGCTCGGCCCGCGCGATGCGTTTCAGTATCCGACGTTCGCCGCGTATGTCGATGCCGTGAATGAAGCGAAGCCGTCCGTGAACGTCGGCGCGTTGATCGGACATACGGCGCTGCGCAACAACCATATGGACCGGCTCGACCGTGCGGCGACGCGCGAGGAAATCGACGGGATGCGCGTGCAGCTCGAAGAGGCGCTCTTGAATGGCGCGTTGGGGTTGAGTTCAGGGCTCGCGTATAGCTCCGCGTTCGCCGCGCCGACGGAAGAAGTGATGGCGCTCGCCGAGCCGCTCGCGGTGGCGGGCGCGTTGTACACGACGCACATGCGCACCGAGTTCGATGCGATTCTCGATGCGATGGACGAGGCGTACCGCATCGGCAAGCACGCGCGCGTGCCCGTCATCATCTCGCACCTGAAATGCGCGGGGCCGTCTAACTGGGGGCGCAGTGTCGAGGTGCTGGCGTCGCTGGAAGGCGCGCGGCAGTTTCATCCTGTTGGTTGCGACTGTTATCCGTACAACCGCAGCTCGTCGACGCTCGACGTCAAGCAGGTGACGGGCGATATCGACATCACGATCACGTGGTCGACGCCGCATCCCGAGATGGCGGGCAAGCTGGTGAAGGAGATCGCGGCGGAGTGGGGCGTGCCGCAGCAGGAAGCGGCGAAGCGGCTGCAACCGGCGGGCGCCGTCTATCACAACATGTCCGAGGACGATGTGCGGCGCATCCTTTCGCATCCGGCGACGATGGTCGGCTCCGATGGCCTGCCGAACGATCCGCTGCCGCATCCGCGTTTGTGGGGCGCGTTTCCGCGCGTGCTGGGCCACTATGCGCGCGATCAGCAGCTGATTCCGCTGGAAGAGGCGATTCGCAAGATGACGAGTTTGTCGGCGCGACGCTTTGGGTTGACGGAGCGGGGCGAAGTACACATCGGTTATCACGCCGATCTCGTGCTGTTCGACCCGGCGCGCGTGCGCGACGCGGCGACGTTCGACAAGCCGCAGCAGGCGGCGGATGGCATCGATGCCGTGTGGGTGAATGGCGTGCTGTCGTATCTCGATGGCAAGCCGACGGGCGAGCGCGCGGGCAGGTTTGTGGCGCGTGGGGCGACGGCGGCGTCGCGGGCCGAGCTTACGCAGGGTTTCTGAATTTTTGCGTTCGCATTGGGTGCGGACGCGCTTACGTTACAGGAGTTGAACGATGAAGCGTTATGGCGTTGAAGGTGGCAAAGGTACGGGCGGTCAGGTGATGCCGTTTGCGCGTGCGGTCGAGGCGGATGGCTGGCTGTTCGTGTCGGGGCAGACGCCGATGGAAAACGGCGAAGTGATCAATGGCGGGATCGTTGAGCAGTCGCACAAGACGATTCAAAACGTGCTGGCAATTTTGACCGAGGCCGGGTATGGGCCGGAGCACGTCGTGCGGTGTGGGGTGTGGCTCGATGATCCGCGTGACTTTGCTTCCTTTAACAAGGTGTTCAAGGAGTACTTTGGGGCGAATCCGCCTGCGCGGGCATGTGTGGTGTCGTCGATGGTGATCGACTGTAAAGTTGAGGTTGACTGCGTTGCTTATAAGAAGCCTGCGGCGTAAGGTTTTTTTGCTTGCGGCGCGGGGTGGTTTGCTTGTGTTTTCGCTGGCATCCGCGATTCGTTAGCTTGCTTCAAGCGTCGCCCCTGTGCGGGGCGGCACCTACTTTTCTTTGCCGCCGCAAAGAAAAGTAGGCAAAAGAAAGCGGCTAACACCGCCAACATTTCTCCTTGCCTGAGGGCCCCCAACGGGTCTTACGCTTCACACGGCAGCATCTCTGTTCGCGTTCGTTGCCAACGCTTCGAATGACCGCCTCACCCACTTCAAACACCCGAACTTGGGCTAGCGGCAGCGAATGGTTTGTGCCGCCCAGGTGGCAAACTGTGTGTAGGTTGTCGCGTCGTATAGCCTGGCGCTCTTACAGGGTGGCATGCGTGCGCTTTCGGTCCGAAGTGAGGCGTGTGTGCCTCTACGGCCTACACACAGTTTGCCACCTGGGCGGCGGCGGAATATCTGGCACGGCGTGCCGCAACGCCGGCGCGTGGAGCAGGTGAGGCGCTCGTTCAATGCGCTGGCAACGAGCGTGGGTCACGTGATTGCCGTGTGAAGCGTAGGACCCTTTGGGGGCCCTCAGGCAGGAACTAGCACTGGCGGTGTTAGCCGCTTTCTTTTGCCTACTTTTCTTTGCGGCGGCAAAGAAAAGTAGGTGCCGCCCCGCACAGGGGCGACGCTTGAAGCGAGCTAACGAATCGCGGATGCCAGCGAAAAGGCAAAAAAACCAGCCCAAGCGTCGCAGACAGAAAAAACCCAAATCACTGTCTTGCAGTCCGCAAATTATCCGGCATCGGCAGATTAAAGTTAGTACGGAAAGGATTGATATCCAGCCCACCACGCCGCGTATAGCGCGCATACACAGCCAGCTTCACAGGCTGGCAAACTTTGAGCACATCAAGAAAGATCTTCTCGACACACTGCTCATGAAACCCCGTGTGGTTTCGATAAGAAATAATGTACCGCAGCAGCCCAGCCTGATCGATCTGCGGCCCCACGTAGTGGATCTGCACCGAACCCCAATCAGGCTGCCCAGTCACCGGACAATTCGACTTCAAAAGATTGGAGAACAGTGTCTCTTCAACAGGCGCCTCATCAAGCGCAGCCTTGAGCAACGAAGCATCCGGCAGATAAACATCCGTATCCAGATCGAGCCGATCCAGCGAAGTCCCTTCAAACTCATCCATCGCGAGCTTGGAAAACTCCGCAGGCGGATAAAGATGCAACGACACAGAAGACCCACACGCAGCAGAAACATCCCGCTTGATCGTGTCGCGAACCGTCTCGATGGAATCGAACGAAGTCTGCGCAAACGATCCGAGATAAAGCTTGAACGACTTCGACTCAACGATATTCGGCGAATCCGCCGGAATAAAGAAAGTGGCAATCGCAACCTGCGGCTTGCCGCGCGCATTGAGCCACGACAGCTCATACGCGTTCCAGATATCCGTGCCGAAAAACGGCAACGTCGCCCCAATACCGATCTGCTCGCGCGCATTCTTCCGCGCGATCGGAAAGAGCAGCGATGCGTCGTACTGTTCGGTGTAGCTGGACGGTTTGCCCAGCGGTGATTGTTCGGGTGTCATGATGCGTTCACGATGCCACTCAACACGTGCCCGATCGCTGTCACGTCACGGGCCGATTCGCAGTGGCGAATTTGGTCGTCGAAGAAAAAGTCCGGCTCGAACTCGCGCAAAAACGCGCTCTTGTCCAGCCCGCCAAGAAACATCGCTTCGTCGATTTCGATGTTCCAGGCCATCAATGTGCGTATCGCGCGCTCGTGCGCGGGCGCCGAACGCGCCGTCACCAGCGCAGTGCGAATGTGCATCGGCGCGGCTTCGTCAGCCAGCGTCTGCAGTCGATGCAGCGCTTTCAACAAAGGCTTCAGCGGTCCATCGGCAAGCGGCAAATCCTTGTTGTCGATCTCATGACCGACGAACGCGCCCAAGCCGTCCTTCTGAAACACGCGCTCCGCTTCGTCGGAAAACAGCACGGCGTCACCGTCGAACGCAATGCGGATTTCGTCCGGATACTTGCTCGCCATTTTCGCCGATTCGGGCAACACGCGTGCAGCGGGAAATCCGGCGGCCAAAGCATCGCGCACGTCGTCCTGATTCGCCGACAGAAACAGCGACGCATTCAGCGGCTTCAGATACGCGAACGGGGCGCGGCCGCGCGTGAAAACGCCGCGCTCGATCGCCAGCCCATGCTCGCGGCACGAACTGAACGCGCGCAAGCCGCTAATGGGATCGCTGCGCGACAGAATCACCACTTCCACGCAGTGCGCGCCCATATTGAGTGCAAGCAGCTTGCGAATCAGCGGAAACGCGACGCCCGGCTTGGCCGGCACGTTCAGCCGCTCGCGCTGCAGCGCTTCGTAGTCGCGCAGATTGCCGTCCTCGTACACACGGTTCTCTTCCTCGAAATCGAACAGCGCGCGCGAGGAGATCGCCACTACCAGTTTGTCATCGAGCGAAAAGGCCATGCGCGTGCTTCGTTATCCAAGGAACAGTTGATACACCGGGTTCAACGTCTCTTCCCAATACGGATAGCCGAGTGTCGCAAGGAAGCGCGCGAATTCCGAATCTTCTGCCGAAGGCACCTGAATGCCGACGAGAATCGAACTGTAGTCCGCGCCCTGGTTCCGGTAATGGAAGAGGCTGATGTTCCAGTTCGGCGCCATCGACGACAGGAACTTCATCAGCGCGCCCGGCCGCTCGGGAAACTCGAAGCGGAACAGGCGCTCGTCGTGCGCGAGCGGCGAGCGTCCGCCGACCATATAGCGGATGTGCTGCTTCGACAGTTCGTCGCCCGTCAGATCGACGGTGGCGAAGTTGTGCGCCTCGAACGCGCCGGCGATCTGCGCAGACTCGCTGCGATTGCGGATCTGCACGCCGACAAAAATATGGGCCGACGCCGAATCGGCAATACGGTAGTTGAACTCGGTGACGCTGCGCGTCCCGACCAGTTCGCAAAAACGCTTGAAGCTGCCGCGCTCTTCGGGAATCGTCACCGCGAACACGGCCTCGCGCGCCTCGCCGACTTCCGCGCGCTCCGCGACGAAGCGCATGCGGTCGAAGTTCATGTTCGCGCCGGACGTGATGGCGATCAGCGTCTGATTTTCGATGCCTTCACGCTCCGCATATTGCTTCGCGCCCGCGACGGCCAGCGAGCCGGCCGGCTCAAGCACGCTGCGGGTGTCCTGGAAGACGTCCTTGATCGCCGCGCACAGTGCGTCGGTGTCCACGGTCAGCACTTCGTCGAGATATTCCTGGCACAGGCGGAACGTCTCTTCGCCGACCAGCTTGACAGCCGTACCGTCCGAAAACAGGCCGACTTCGTTCAGCGTCACGCGCTTGCCCGCCTTCAGCGATTGCGCCATCGCGCACGAATCGTCGGTCTGCACGCCGATCACCTTGATCTCCGGGCGCACCGACTTCACGTACGCCGCGATACCCGCCGCGAGACCGCCGCCGCCGATGGGCACGAAGATCGCGTGAATGGGCGCCTGATGCTGGCTCAGCACTTCCATCGCGACCGTGCCCTGGCCGGCGATCACGTATTCGTCGTCGAACGGATGGACGAAGGTCAGGCCGTGTTGCTCCTGCAGCTTGACCGCGTGCGCGTAGGCGTCGCTGAACGATTCGCCCGACTGCACGACTTCGACGGTCGGGCCGCCATGTGTGCGCACGGCATCGACTTTCACCTGCGGCGTCGTCACGGGAACGACGATGATCGCCTTCACGCCCATCCGTGCCGCCGACAACGCCACGCCTTGCGCATGGTTGCCCGCCGAAGCCGTAATCACGCCGCGCGCGAGGGCGTCGGCGGGAATGTGCGCCATCTTGTTGTAGGCGCCGCGCAGCTTGAACGAGAAGACGGGCTGATTGTCTTCGCGCTTCAGGTAAATCGGGTTGCGCAGCCGTGCGGACAGATTCCGCGCATGTTCGAGTTCGGTCTCACGCGCGACGTCGTAGACGCGGGCGGTGAGGATTTTCTTCAGGTAGTCGTGGGAAGCCATGCGGGTCACGCGCGATGCGCTATTTCGGACAGGAAAGGATCAATGATAGCGCCAACCGTCTGTCCGGACGCGGCTGATCCGGGATTTGTCCGATTGCGTTCGCTTTATCGGCAAGCTTGGCCAGCCGACCGGACGGTCGAAAAATCGGACTCAGCGTGGGCACGGATGCGATGCATTTTGGGTGCGTCGTCACCTGGCAATTTCGTGGCGAATTCTGTCAAGCGAACGCGCAAAGGCTTGTCACGCTTACATTCGGGCGTCAACGCGCAATGGGATCATGCGGTAGAATCCTATTTTGGAACAAGGATCGGAAGATGCACTGGCAGCCTCGGATCGCCCATTTGATGCCCGTACCGCGCGAGTCTCGTCCCGCGGCGCAGCGGCACGTGCGGCATGCACGATCGTGTAGCTGCCTCTGAGCGCCGCGAGGCGACCGGCCACCCACGTTCCAGCCATATCCCCGGCGATCCCGGGCGCTGGCCTGCCGGTTGCGGCTTCGCACACTAGAAAGATTTCCAGCATTGCGCCCCACGCGCACTGTCAGCGGGCCTCAACGATGAGCGCACGCCGCTGACCTACCGAGTCGTCCAAACATGAACGCACCTCAAGTTTTCGATCCGCACGGCGCCGCCGCCACCGTTGCCGCCGACGCCGAACCGCGTCTGCGCGAAATCCCATACAACTACACGTCGTTCTCCGACCGCGAAATCGTCATCCGTCTGCTCGGCGACGAAGCGTGGGCCGCCCTCGACGAACTGCGCGCGGAACGCCGCACGGGCCGCTCGGCGCGCATGCTGTACGAAGTGCTCGGCGACATCTGGGTCGTGCGCCGCAATCCTTACCTGCAGGACGACCTGCTCGACAACCCGAAGCGTCGCGCGCTGTTGATCGAAGCGCTGAATCACCGTCTGACCGAAATCGAAAAACGCCGCCGCGCCGACCTCGTCGAACATGGCGACGACGCGGGCGTCGATCGCGCGGCGCGTGTCGAAACGCTGGTCGCCGCCGCGCGCCGCGCCGTCGATGCCTTCGCGGGCGAGTTCGAAAAGATGGCCGACCTGCGCCGCCGCTCGACCAAAGTGCTGGGCCGCCAGACGCAGAAGGACAACATCCGCTTCGACGGCCTCGCGCGCGTCTCGCATGTCACGGACGCAACCGACTGGCGCGTCGAATATCCGTTTGTCGTGCTGACGCCGGACACGGAAGCCGAAATCGCCGGTCTGATCAAGGCGTGTTTCGAACTCGGCCTGACCGTCATTCCGCGCGGGGGCGGCACGGGCTACACGGGCGGCGCGGTGCCGCTTACGCCGTTTTCGGCCGTCATCAACACCGAGAAGCTCGAACAACTCGGCGCGGTCGAATTAACCGAATTGCCCGGCGTCGCGCACAAGGTGCCGACGATCTTCTCCGGCGCAGGCGTCGTCACGCGCCGCGTGACGGAAGCGGCCGAACAGGCGGGCTATGTGTTCGCCGTCGATCCGACGTCGCTGGACGCATCGTGCATCGGCGGTAACGTCGCGATGAACGCGGGTGGCAAAAAGGCCGTGCTGTGGGGCACGGCGCTCGACAACCTCGCGTGGTGGCGCATGGTTGACCCGGAAGGGAACTGGCTCGAAGTCACGCGCCTCGATCACAACCTCGGCAAGATTCACGACATTCCCGTCGCGCGCTTCGAACTGAAGTGGTTCGACGGCGAATACGCGCCGGGCGAAAAGTTGCTGCGCACGGAAATGCTCGACATCGAAGGCCGGCGCTTTCGCAAGGAAGGTCTCGGCAAGGACGTGACGGATAAATTCCTCGCCGGCCTGCCGGGCATCCAGAAGGAAGGCTGCGACGGCCTGATCACGTCCGCGCGCTGGGTGCTGCACAAGATGCCCGCGCACACGCGCACCGTTTGCCTCGAGTTCTTCGGCCAGGCGCGCGAAGCGATTCCGAGCATCGTCGAAATCAAGGACTATCTGTTCGAAACGTCGAAGCAGGGCGGGGCGATTCTCGCGGGCCTCGAACACCTCGACGAGCGTTATCTGCGCGCGGTCGGCTACGCGACCAAGAGCAAGCGCAACGCGTTTCCGAAGATGGTGCTGATCGGTGACATCGTCGGCGACGATGCCGACGCGGTTGCAACGGCGACGTCGGAAGTGATCCGCATGGCCAACGGCAAGAGCGGCGAAGGTTTTGTCGCCGTCAGCGCCGAGGCGCGCAAGCGCTTCTGGCTCGACCGCAGCCGCACGGCCGCGATCGCGAAGCACACCAACGCGTTCAAGATCAACGAAGACGTCGTGATTCCGCTCAATCGCATGGGCGAATACACGGACGGCATCGAGCGCATCAACATCGAACTGTCGATCAAGAACAAGCTGCAACTGATCGACGCGCTCGAAGCGTTCTTCAAGAGCGGCAAGCTGCCACTCGGCAAGAGCGACGACGCGAATGAAATTCCGAGCGCCGAGTTGCTCGAAGACCGCGTGCAGCAGGCGCTCGAACTGCTCGGCCACGTGAAGAAGCGCTGGGAATTCCTGCGCGACAAGCTCGATTTGTCGTTGCGTGAAGCGCAGCACTATCTGGTGGGACTCGGCTATGCGGGGCTCGCGGAGAAATTCGCGGACCGCGTCGACGATCAGCCGGACGCGAACGTGTTCCATATCGTCCAGGACCGCACGGTGCGCGTGTCGTGGAAGCAGGAAATCCGCGCGGAACTGCGCCAGATTTTCAACGGCGGCGAGTTCAAGCCGATCCTCGACGAGGCGCAGGCTATTCATAAAAAGGTGCTGCGCGGCCGCGTGTTCGTCGCGCTCCACATGCACGCGGGCGACGGCAACGTTCATACGAACATCCCCGTCAACTCCGACAACTACGAGATGCTGCAGGACGCGCATCACGCGGTGGCACGCATCATGAAGCTCGCGCGTTCGCTGGATGGCGTGATTTCCGGCGAGCACGGCATCGGCATCACGAAGCTCGAATTCCTGACGGAAGAAGAGATCGGCGAATTCCGCGCGTACAAGCAGCGCGTGGATCCGCATGGCCGCTTCAACAAGGGCAAGCTGCTTGAAGGCGCGGATCTGCGCAACGCGTACACGCCTTCTTTCGGGCTGATGGGGTATGAATCGCTGATCATGCAGCAGTCCGACATCGGCGCGATCGCCGATTCGGTGAAGGACTGTCTGCGCTGCGGCAAGTGCAAGCCCGTCTGCGCGACGCACGTGCCGCGCGCGAACCTGCTGTACAGCCCGCGCAACAAGATTCTCGCTACGTCGCTGCTGGTCGAGGCGTTCCTGTATGAGGAGCAGACGCGCCGTGGCGTGTCGATCAAGCATTGGGACGAGTTCAACGATGTCGCCGATCACTGCACCGTTTGCCACAAGTGCGTGACGCCGTGCCCGGTGAAGATCGACTTTGGCGACGTCACGATGAACATGCGCAACCTGCTGCGCAAGATGGGCAAGAAGAAGTTCAACGCGGGCAACGCGGCGGGCATGTTCTTCCTCAACGCGACCAATCCGCAGACCATCAATCTCGCGCGCACCGCGATGATGGGCGTCGGCTACAAGGCGCAGCGCCTCGGCAACGACGTGCTGAAGAAGTTCGCCAAGAAGCAGACGGCGCATCCGCCCGCGACGACGGGCAAGCCGCCCGTGGTCGAGCAGGTGATCCACTTCGTCAACAAGAAGATGCCGGGCAACCTGCCGAAGAAAACGGCCCGCGCACTGCTCGATATCGAGGACAACAAGATCGTCCCGATCATCCGCAACCCGAAGGCGACGACGGTCGATTCGGAAGCAGTGTTCTACTTTCCCGGTTGCGGTTCCGAGCGCCTGTTCTCGCAGGTCGGTCTCGCGACGCAGGCGATGCTATGGGAAGCGGGCGTGCAGACGGTGTTGCCGCCGGGTTATCTGTGCTGCGGCTATCCGCAGCGCGGCTCGGGCCAGTTCGACAAGGCCGAGCAGATCGTCACGGACAACCGCGTGCTGTTCCACCGTGTCGCGAACACGCTGAACTATCTCGACATCAAGACGGTGGTGGTGTCGTGCGGCACGTGTTACGACCAGCTGGCTGGCTACGAATTCGAGAAGATCTTCCCGGGCTGCCGGATCATCGACATCCACGAATTCCTGCTGGAAAAGGGCATCAAGCTCGAGGGCGTGAAGGGCACGCGCTACATGTACCACGACCCGTGCCACACGCCGATCAAGACGATGGACCCGGTCAAGTTGGTCAACGAACTGATGGGTGCCGAGAAGAACGACGGCTACAAGATCGAGAAGAACGATCGTTGCTGTGGCGAGTCGGGCACGCTGGCTGTGACGCGTCCGGATATTTCGACGCAGGTGCGCTTCCGCAAGGAAGAGGAAATCCGCAAGGGCGCGGCGAAGTTGCGCGGCATTCCCGTTGTCGCCGATGCGGGCGCGAACGCGCAGCCGGGTTCGGTGCTGAAGGCGGGTGACGGCCCGCAACCGAACGGCGGGAACGGCGCCAACGGTGCAAACGGCGCAGCGACCGACGTCAAGATCCTGACGAGCTGCCCGTCCTGTCTGCAAGGCCTGTCGCGCTACAACGAAGACGCGAATATCGAAGCGGACTACATCGTTGTCGAAATCGCGCGACACGTGCTCGGCGAGAACTGGATGGCCGACTATGTGCAGCGTGCGAACAATGGCGGAATCGAGCGCGTGCTGGTCTAATGGCGCGATAAAGGTTCCGTTCGAGGACGACGATGGACTGTATCTTCTGCCGTGAAGACGGTGGCGATGTACTGTGGCAGGACGACACGCTGCGTGTCGTCCTCGCCGACGAACATGACTACCCCGGTTTTTGCCGCGTGATCTGGAACAGGCACGTCGCCGAGTTCTCCGATCTGGGCGACGGCGAGCGCGACCGCGTGATGCGCGTGGTGTATGCCGTCGAGCGCGCAATCCGGCGCATCCTGCAACCCGTCAAGGTGAATCTGGCGAGTCTCGGCAACCAGGTGCCGCACGTACACTGGCATGTGATCCCGCGGTTCTCCAACGACGCGCATTTCCCGCTGCCCATCTGGGCGCCGCGCCAGCGCACCGTTTCCGAGGCGATGCTGTCGCAGCGCCGCGCGCAGGCCACATTGCTGCGCGAAGCGGTACGCGGCGAAATCGAACACGCTCTCGCCTGAGGTCATCATGAGTGGATTGAAACCCGACACGCCGGTGCCCGCCGGCGTCGTCGTTCATGCCGTGTCGCGTGTGCTCGAATTGCAGTACGCGGACGGCAAGAGTTACCGCGTGCCGTTCGAGCTGATGCGCGTCTATTCGCCGTCGGCGGAAGTGCGCGGCCACGGCCCGGGCCAGGAGACACTGCAGACAGGCAAGCGCGAGGTGTCGATCACGGCGCTCGAAGGCGTCGGCAACTATGCGTTGCAGCCGACTTTCTCTGACGGCCATAACACGGGCATCTATTCGTGGGACCTGCTGTGGGATCTCGCGACCCGTCAGGACGAACTCTGGGCCGATTATTTCGACAAACTTAAGGCGGCAGGCGTCGACCGGGACGCGCCGATGCCCGTATCCGGCCCTGCGCACGGCCACAGACACTGATACGATTCCCGCCTTCCCGTCGCTTGATGCGGCGCAACAATATCTCAGAATACGCGAAAGGACGAAGCGCGATGACCAAAACCCACTTCGGCTATCAGACAGTCGACGAACAGGAAAAAGCGAAGAAAGTGGCCGGCGTGTTCCACTCGGTCGCCTCCAACTATGACCTGATGAACGATCTGATGTCGGGCGGGATGCACCGCGCGTGGAAGGCGTTCACGATCGCGCAGGCCAACGTGCGGCCCGGCTACCGGGTGCTCGACATCGCGGGCGGCACGGGCGATCTGTCGAAGACCTTCGCGAAGCAGGCGGGCGAGACGGGCGAAGTGTGGCACACGGACATCAATGAATCGATGCTGCGCGTGGGCCGCGACCGCCTGATCGACAAGGGCATCATCACCCCGACGCTGCTCTGCGACGCCGAAAAAATCCCCTTTCCGGACAACTACTTCGACGTGGTGACGGTGGCATTCGGCTTGCGCAACATGACGCACAAGGACGCCGCGCTCGCGGAAATGCGCCGTGTGTTGAAGCCGGCCGGCCGCGTGCTCGTGCTGGAGTTCTCGAAAGTGTGGGATCCACTCAAGAAGGCGTACGACGTCTATTCTTTTAAGGTGCTTCCGTGGCTCGGCGAGCGCTTCGCGAAGGACGCCGAGAGCTATCGCTACCTGGCCGAATCGATCCGCATGCATCCGGATCAAGAAACTTTGAAAACGATGATGGAACAAGCTGGCCTCGAAGCCGTCAAATATTACAATTTGTCAGCTGGCGTGGTAGCCTTACATGTGGGGACAAAATACTAATGTCCCTAACTTCTCGTTTTTAAAAGGAAATTGCAGAAATGTCTGATTCGAATCTGTCATCTCGTTGTAAGGTAAAGGGGGCATGGGCGAGGAGAATCGGACTGATCGCGATGGTCGGGCTGATTTCGATCGGCACGCTGGCCTCGCTCGACGCCGAAGCGAAACGCATGGGCGGCGGCCGCAGTATCGGGCGTCAGTCGAACATCACCCAGCCGTCACAGCAGTCGGCGCCCTCGCAGTCGCCGGGCGCGCCGTCGCAAGCCATGCAGCAGCAGCGTCCCGCCACGCCGCCGCCCACGCCGGCCGCGCAGCCTAACCGCTCGCGCTGGCTCGGGCCGATCGCCGGTCTCGCCGCGGGTCTTGGCATCGCGGCCCTGCTGTCGCACTTCGGTCTTGGTGAAGCGTTCGCCGGCATGATGTCGAACCTGATCGTGATCGCGCTGATCGCGTTCGTCGCCATCTGGCTGATCCGTAAGTTCATGGGCCGCAAGCGCGACGCGCAGACGCCGGCTTACGCGAGCGGCGCGCCGACGCTGAACGCGGGCGGCACGGGTTACGCGCAGGAGCCGCGCTACACGGCGCCGCCGGCTGGCTCGTACCTCGGGCCGCAAGGCAACCCGCTGACGACGCCTGAAATCGCAGCCGCGCCGGTCGTTCCGGCAGGCTTCGATACTGAAGCGTTCCTGCGCAACGCGAAGGTCTACTTCGTGCGTCTGCAGGCTGCGTGGGACGCGGGCAACATGGACGACATCCGCGAGTTCACGACGCCTGAAATGTTCGCCGAAGTGAAGGTCGACCTGAGCTCGCGCGGCGCCGAAAAGAACCAGACGGACGTCGTGAAGCTGAACGCCGATCTGCTGGGCGTCGAGGATCGCGGCAGCGAATATCTCGCGAGCGTGCGCTTCCACGGCCTGATCCGCGAAACGTCGGGCAGTGCGGCGGAGCCGTTCGAGGAAATCTGGAACCTGTCGAAGCGCACTGGCGAAGGCTGGCTGCTCGCAGGCATCCAGCAAGTGAATCTTCACTGATCCCGTAAAGGATTAGCCGTTCGGCAGAGCCAGGCTCGAAGCGAACGGACGTTACAATAGGAACCCGCGTCGGCAGTCGCCGGCGCGGGTTTTCTCTTTCCACTGCCGATGACCCTTGCCGCCAAGCCCTTCGCTGCTGCCGTCAACCATCTGCTCGCTCGCGAAACGTGGGCGCGCGAACGTCTCACCCCGTACGCCGGCAAGATTGCGCGGCTGTCCTGTCCTCCCGTCACACTGATCCTGTTGGTGCAGCCGGACGGCTATCTGAGCGCCGTCGACGAAAGCGAAGCGCACAACGCGTTCGACGTCACCGTCGCCGTGCCTTCGGATGCCGTCCCCGCGTTCCTGCAAGGCGGCCAGGCGGCCGTGATGAAGCACGTGAAGATCGAAGGCGACGCCGAGTTCGCCACGGCCATCGCGAAGCTCGCCGAGCATTTGCGCTGGGAGCCGGAAGAAGATCTGGCGAAACTGATCGGCGACGGGCCCGCGTGGCGGATCGCATCGGTGGCGCGCACGGTCGGCGATCATGCGCTGCGCACGGGTCGCAATCTGGTCGAATCGGTAGCCGAATATCTGCTGGACGAAAACCCGCAGCTCGTGCGCCGCGCCGCGCTCGACGACTTCAACGTCGAGCTGGCGCGCGCCCGCGACGCGCTCGCGCGCGTCGAGAAGCGCATCGAGCGTCTCGAACAGAAGGTCGAAGCCCGCGGCGCCAATGCGCCGGGCGGCGCCGCCACGTCGCGCGGCACGCGCTAGTCACCGGGCTCAACCATGCGTTTCCTGCGTTTCCTCAAGATTTTCTTTACCGTCATCCGCTTCGGGCTGGACGAAATGATGCTGAGTCGCATCAACGACCGCCGCGTGCGGATGTTGCTGCGTATCACCACGATCGGCCGGAAGTTCGACCAGCCGCCGGGTGTGCGGCTGCGTCTCGCGCTCGAAAGCCTCGGGCCGATTTTCGTGAAGTTCGGTCAGGTGCTGTCCACGCGCCGCGACCTGCTGCGCCCCGACATCGCCAGCGAGCTTGCCAAGCTACAGGACCAGGTCCCGCCGTTCGACTCGGCGGTGGCAATTGCGATCATCGAAAAATCGCTCGGCGCGCCCGTCGATACGATCTTTGACGACTTCGAGCGCGTGCCCGTGGCGAGCGCGTCGATTGCGCAGGTTCACTTCGCGACGTTGAAGACGGGCCAGCACGCGGGCAAGCAGGTCGCCGTGAAGGTGCTGCGGCCGAACATGCTTCCCGTGATCGATTCCGATCTCGCGCTGCTGCGCGACATCGCCGTATGGGCGGAGCGTCTGTGGGCGGACGGCAAGCGCCTGAAGCCGCGCGAAGTGGTCGCGGAATTCGACAAGTATCTGCACGACGAACTCGACCTGATGCGCGAAGCCGCGAACGGCAGTCAGCTGCGGCGCAACTTCGCGGGCCTCGATCTGCTGCTCGTGCCGGAGATGTACTGGGAGTACTGCGCGGCAAACGTGCTCGTGATGGAACGGATGGTCGGCGTGCCGATCAGCCAGGTCGATACGCTGCGGGCGGCGGGCGTCGATATTCCGAAGCTCGCGCGCGAGGGCGTCGAGATTTTCTTCACGCAGGTGTTCCGCGACGGTTTTTTCCACGCGGACATGCACCCCGGCAACATTCAGGTCAGTCTTGATCCGGTGCATTTCGGCCGATATATCGCGCTGGATTTCGGCATCATCGGCGCGCTGTCGGACTTCGATAAGAACTATCTCGCGCAGAACTTTCTCGCGTTCTTCAAGCGCGACTATCACCGTGTCGCGACGCTGCATCTGGAATCCGGCTGGGTGCCGCCCACGACGCGCGTCGAAGAACTGGAAAGCGCGATCCGCGCGGTCTGCGAGCCGTATTTCGATCGCGCGCTGAAAGACATTTCGCTCGGCCAGGTGCTGATGCGGCTCTTCTCGACGTCGCGCCGCTTCAACGTGGAAATCCAGCCGCAACTGGTGCTGCTGCAGAAGACGATGCTGAACGTCGAAGGGCTGGGCCGTTCGCTCGATCCCGAACTCGACTTGTGGAAGACCGCGAAGCCGTATCTGGAACGCTGGATGAACGAGCAGATCGGCGCGAAAGGCTGGTACGAGCGGCTGAAGATCGAGGCGCCGCAGTGGAGCAAGACGCTGCCGCAGCTGCCGCGGCTGATCCATCACATGCTGGCTCAGCGTCACGACGCGCAGCAGCGCGGTATCAACGACGAAACCATCCGCCAGATTCTGCTGGAGCAGAAGCGCACCAACCGGCTGCTGCAAGGTCTGCTGATGTTCGGCGTGGCCGTGGGCGTCGGTGCGGTGCTGGCGCGCGCATGGCTCGCCATTGCGTACGGCGGCTATTGAACGCGTTGCACGAGGTCTACCGATGAGCGATCCCAAGCCGAATCTTTCTCCCGCGCCGCCGGCATTCGAAAGCCGCGATCCAAACGCGCCCGGCTTCTGGGACGAGCGCTTCGAACGCGGCTTCACGCCGTGGGATCAGGCGGGCGTGCCGTCGGCGTTCAAGGCGTTCGTCGACCGGCACGCGCCGATGCCGGTGCTCATTCCCGGCTGCGGCAGCGCGTACGAAGCGTGGTGGCTCGCCGAAAAAGGCTGGACGCTTCGGGCGATCGACTTTGCGGCCCATGCCGTCGAAGCCGCGCGCGCTCAGTTAGGCGCGCATGCGAGCCTTGTCGAACAGGCGGACTTCTTCACGTACACGCCGCCATTCGAGCCGGGCTGGATCTACGAGCGGGCGTTCTTGTGCGCGTTGCCGCCGTCGCGGCGCACGGACTGGCTGGTGCGCATGGCTGAACTCTTGCCCGCGGGCGGATTGCTCGCTGGCTTCTTTTTCATCGGCGAGGGCTTGCCTAAAGGCACGCCGACCGGCTCGCCAAAAGGCCCGCCATTCATCATCGAGCGGGCCGAACTCGACGCGCTGCTGTCGGCCCATTTCGAGTTGCTGGAAGACGAACCCGTCGCCGACTCGATCCCCGTCTTCGCCGGACGCGAGCGCTGGCTGACCTTGCGTCGGCGCGGTGCATAGACGCGGCAAGGGCTTGATTCCCGACTCCGCCGACCTCATCTAAGGAGTGGCGGCTGCGTCGGCCGTTCCACCCCGAATTCCGGGGCGTGCCATTGTTTGCGGCTATAATTCAAGGCTTTGCAAGCGTTCAAAGAGTTTTCAGTAGGGACAAGGTCATGCCGATCTACGCTTATCGTTGCGAGTCATGCGGCTTCGCGAAGGACGTGCTCCAGAAAATGAGCGACGCCCCGTTGACGCAATGCCCGGAGTGCGGAACCGATGCTTTCCGCAAACAGGTCACCGCCGCCGGCTTCCAGCTGAAGGGTTCGGGCTGGTACGTCACGGACTTCCGCGGCGGCAATTCGGGCAACAAGTCGGGCGGCGCAGCCAGCAACGCCCCGGACGCGTCGGCGTCCAAAACGGAGAGCAAGCCGGAGGCGACGGGTTCGTCCGACAGCGCAGCTTCCGCGACTACGCCGGCTGCCGCGCCGACACCGGCAGCGGCGCCCGCTCCCGCGAGCAGCTCGGGCACCTAGCAGTTTCGCCACCGTGAGGTGACGTAGACGCCGCGCAACGCAGTCGCGCGGATTTCTGGCGGTATACATGACGACGAAAAAGACGACGCTCAAATCGGTGTTCCTGACTGGCCTGCTGGTGCTGGTGCCTCTTGCCATCACGCTGTGGGTGCTCGGCCTGATCATCGGCACGATGGATCAAACGCTGCTGCTGCTGCCCCGTTCGTGGCAGCCGGAGCGGGCGCTCGGCTTCCGCCTGCCGGGTCTCGGCGCCGTATTGACGCTCGCTTTCATTTTTGTCGTCGGTCTATTGACGCAGAACTTCGTTGGGCAGAAGCTCGTCGGCTGGTGGGAGCTGATCGTCGCGCGCATTCCCGTCGTCGGCCCGATCTACACCAGTGTCAAGCAGGTGTCCGACACGCTGCTGTCGTCGAGCGGTAATGCGTTCCGCAAGGCGCTGCTGATCGAATACCCGCGCAAAGGGTCCTACACCATCGGGTTCCTGACGGGCATCCCCGGCGGCGACGTCGTCAACCATCTCAAGGAAGAGCACGTCAGCGTCTATGTGCCGACCACGCCGAACCCGACGTCCGGCTTCTTCCTGATGGTGCCGAAAAGCGAAGTGATCGAGCTCGACATGACCGTCGACGCCGCACTCAAGTACATCGTCTCGATGGGCGTCGTTGCTCCGCCCGCGAATCAGCCGGCGCCGGAGCGCCGCACGCCTGTCGAGCCACCGCTGTAATGCCGGCTTGCGCCGCCCGTCACACGGTGCGGCGCGCGCCGTTCAACCAATGCAAAACGAAAGACAAACATCATGTCGATGAGATCTGAATACTGCGGTCTGGTGACCGAACACCTGCTGGGTCAAACCGTGTCGCTGTGCGGCTGGGTGAGCCGGCGCCGCGACCATGGCGGCGTTATCTTCATCGACCTGCGCGATCGCGAAGGCCTCGTTCAGGTCGTCTGCGACCCGGATCGCGCTGAGATGTTCAAGACAGCCGAAGGCGTACGCAATGAATTCTGCGTCCAGGTGAAGGGCGTCGTGCGCAACCGTCCGGAAGGCACGACCAACGCCAGCCTGACGAGCGGCAAGATCGAAGTGCTGTGCCACGAACTGAACGTGCTGAACGCGTCGGTCACGCCGCCGTTCCAGCTCGACGACGACAACCTGTCGGAAACCACGCGCCTCACGCACCGCGTGCTGGACCTGCGCCGTCCGCAGATGCAGCACAACCTGCGCCTGCGTTATCGTGTGACGATGGAAGTGCGCAAGTACCTGGATTCGCGCGGCTTCATCGACATCGAAACGCCGATGCTGACCAAGAGCACGCCGGAAGGCGCGCGCGACTACCTCGTGCCGTCGCGTGTGAACGCTGGCCAGTTCTTCGCGTTGCCGCAATCGCCGCAGCTCTTCAAGCAGCTGCTGATGGTCGCGAACTTCGACCGTTACTACCAGATCGTCAAGTGCTTCCGCGACGAAGACCTGCGCGCCGACCGTCAGCCGGAATTCACGCAGATCGACTGTGAAACGTCGTTCCTGGGCGAGCAGGAAATCCGTGACCTGTTCGAAGACATGACGCGCCACGTGTTCAAGGAAACGATCGGTGTCGACCTCGACGCGAAGTTCGCCGTGATGCCGTATTCGGAAGCCATGCGCCGTTTTGGTTCGGACAAGCCGGACCTGCGCGTCAAGCTCGAGTTCACCGAACTGACGGACGCGATGAAGGACGTCGACTTCAAGGTGTTCAGCACGCCCGCGAACACGAAGGACGGCCGCGTCGCGGCGCTGCGCGTGCCGAAGGGCAGCGAGCTGTCGCGTGGCGACATCGACAGCTACACGGAATTCGTGCGCATCTACGGCGCGAAGGGCTTGGCGTGGATCAAGATCAACGAAGTGGCGAAGGGCCGTGACGGCCTGCAAAGCCCGATCGTCAAGAACCTGCACGATGCGGCCATCGCGGCGATCATCGAGCGCACGGGTGCGCAGGACGGCGACATCATTTTCTTCGCGGCGGATCGTGCGAAGGTCGTCAACGACAGCCTCGGCGCGCTGCGTCTGAAGATCGGTCATTCGGAGTTCGGCAAGGCCAACGGTCTGGTCGAGAAGGGCTGGAAGCCGCTGTGGGTCGTCGATTTCCCGATGTTCGAATACGACGAAGAAGAAAACCGCTACGTCGCTGCGCACCACCCGTTCACGAGCCCGAAGGACGAGCACCTCGAGTATCTGGAAACGGACCCGGGCCGTTGCCTCGCAAAGGCCTACGACATCGTGCTGAACGGCTGGGAAATCGGCGGCGGCTCGGTGCGGATCTTCCAGGAAGACGTGCAGAGCAAGGTGTTCCGAGCGCTGAAGATCGGTGCCGAAGAAGCGCGTCTGAAGTTCGGCTTCCTGCTGGACGCGCTGCAGTACGGCGCGCCGCCGCACGGCGGCATCGCGTTCGGTCTGGACCGCATCGTCACGATGATGGCGGGCGCAGACTCGATCCGTGACGTGATCGCGTTCCCGAAGACGCAGCGCGCGCAGGATCTGCTCACGCAGGCGCCGAGCGAAGTCGACGAGCGTCAGTTGAAGGAACTGCACATCCGCCTGCGTCAGCCCGAGCAGAAAGCGTAAATGTGACCGTTTGCGCGGTTGCGTCGTTAAAACAACGACGTGCCGCGAAACGACTAGTGAAAAAGGCGCGTTATGCGCCTTTTTCGCTTTTTGCGTTACAGTCGTTGTAAGCTCTGCCGTCCGACATGCAATCGCGCGGTTCAGTCAGCAAAACCGCGCACCGCTTTATCACCATGCCGAAACCGCCGAAGATTCCGGAATCCGTACTCGTCGTCATTCATACGCCCGATCTCGACGTGCTGCTCATCGAACGAGCCGACCGGGAGGCGTTCTGGCAATCCGTGACGGGTTCGAAGGACCACACCGACGAACCGATCGCGCAGACGGCTATCCGCGAAGTCGCAGAAGAGACGGGCATCGTGATTGGCGGCGAGGTCGTGCCGCGTGAGGCGCTCGTAGACTGGCATCACCATATCGACTTCGAAATCTTCCCGACCTGGCGTCACCGTTATGCGGACGGCGTCACGCACAACACCGAGCACTGGTTCAGCCTGCAGGTGCCACAGCGTCTCGAAGTGACGCTTGCGCCGCTCGAGCACACCGCGCATCTGTGGCTGCCCTGGCAAGAGGCAGCCGAGCGCTGCTTCTCGTGGTCCAACCGCGACGCGATCCTGCAACTGCCGCAACGCGTGAAGGAGCGTTGCCGATGAGCGGCGGCGACGGCCGTCGCTTCGACCGGCTGACACAGCATTTGCCCGGCCGGCGTTACTGGTCCAGGTATCGCTTTTGTTCCGGCAACTCGGTGCGCCTGTTCACGGCGGGCGAGACGTACTTTGCCGCGTTGATCGAACGGATCGACGCAGCGAAAAGCAACGTCGCGCTGGAAACCTACATCTTTTGCGACGACGCCTCCGGCCGTCCCGTGTCCGACGCGCTGATCCGCGCCGCCACGCGCGGCGTGCGCGTGCGCGTGATCACCGACGGTGTCGGCACCGAGCGCCTGCCGATGTTCAACGACTGGCAGGCGGCGGGTATCGAGCATCGCATCTACAACCCGCATATCTTCGGGCGGTTCGGCTTCTCGCGCACGCACCGCAAGCTCGCCGTCGTCGACGACCAATTCGGGTATTGCGGCGGCATCAATGTCGTCGACGACTACGATCAGAACGGCACGCGTTTGCCTTACGCGCGCTGGGACTTCGCCGTCGAGCTGGAAGGCCCCGTCGTGGCCGACGTGCTCGAAGCGTTCGACGTGCAGTGGGAGCGCATCCGCATCGGCCATCGTCCGGCGCTCGTGCCGCCGCCCGTCGGTGGGGCGACGCCGCAGGCCGCGACTGAACGCTTCGTGCGCGTGCGCCGCAGCACCCGAACGGCCGACATGCGCGCGATGGCCGAGCCGTGCGTCGCGTTCGTCGCACGCGACAACTTCGTCAACCGCCGCGCGATCGAAAGGGCGTATCTCACTGCGATCGGCCAGGCGCGCTCCGAAGTGCTGCTCGCCAATCCGTACTTCATGCCCGGACGCAAGCTGCGGCGCGCGCTGATCTACGCGGCGCAACGCGGCGTCGACGTGCGTCTCGTGATCGGCAGGAAGGAATTCGCGATGCTCGATTACGCGGTGCCGTTCCTGTACCGCACGTTGTTGAAGGCGGGCGTGAAGATCGCCGAATACGAAAAGACCATGCTGCACGGCAAGGTCGCCGTGGTCGATTCGAACTGGGGCACGGTCGGCTCGTCGAATCTCGACGCGTTGAGCCTGATGCTGAACAACGAGGCGAACGTCGTGCTCGTGCTGCATCCGGAGATCGACCAGCTGCGCACCGCGATCGTCGCCGCGTTCGACGAGGGGCGTCGCATCGACGAAAAACACTATGCGGCGCGTCCCGCCGGCGAGCGTCTGCTGAACTGGTTTGCGTACAACACTTACCGGCTCGCGATGAAGCTGCTGACAGTGGGCGGCTACGATTAAGAGGCGATACAGAAAAAGGCAGACAAAAGCCTATTCATAATAATCAATAATCGGAGACAACTCAGATCAGTTCTGGCAAATGATTCTAAAAATTCCGCATCCTCTTATAGGCGAATGACGGAAAATCAGAACGTGTTAGAAACCCGTTTCTAATAAAGTCCTTGTCTCTCGGACGGTCGCCCACAATAATGGTACGACCGTTCGATTTTTCTTTCGATCAAATCAGACGGTACACAGCTATGCGAAAAGGCGAACAAACGCGAGCCGCGATTCTCGATGCAGCACTCGATCTGGCAAGCCGCGACGGACTGGAAGGTCTGACGATCGGTCTGCTTGCCGAGCGCATGCAGATGAGCAAGAGCGGAGTGTTCGCGCATTTCGGGTCGCGCGAAGACCTGCAGGTCGAAGTGGTGCGCGAATATCACCGTCGTTTCGAGGACGAGGTGTTTTTCCCGAGTCTGCGCGAGCCCCGAGGCTTGCCGCGCTTGCGCGCGATGATCTCGCGCTGGATCGAGAAGCGCATCCAGGAAGTGACGACTGGGTGCATCTACATCAGCGGCGCGGTCGAGTATGACGATCGCGCGGAAAGCGCGGTGCGCGAGCAACTGGTCGCGAGCGTCACGATGTGGCGCGCGGCGCTTACGCGAGCCATTTCGCAGGCAATGGAAGAAGGGCATCTGCGTGTGGACACCGATCCGCAACTGATGCTTTTCGAACTGTATAGCTTCACGCTCGGCCTGCATCATGACGCACGCTTCCTGCATCTGCCCGATGCCGTGCGTTTGACGTGGGCCGCGCTGGAAAAACTGATTGTTTCGTATCAGAGCGAGAGCGCAAGCCGCTAGCGAGGCTGGTTGGGTCCTCATCGGATGGATCCAGACGGCGGGGAGACTGGCGGCGGAGCTCGAGCCAACACCTTTGGATTGATTGGAGAGACTCATGGGACAGTACGCCGCGCCGTTGCGCGACATGCAATTCGTATTGCACGAGCTGCTGAACGTCGAAGCCGAGATCAAACAGATGCCGAAGCACGCTGATCTCGATGCCGACACGATCAACCAGGTGCTCGAGGAAGCCGGCAAGTTCTGCTCGGAAGTGCTGTTCCCGCTGAACCAGAGCGGCGACCAGGAAGGCTGCAAATACGAAGGCGATGGCGTCGTCACCACGCCGAAGGGCTTCAAGGAAGCGTACCGGCAGTATGTCGAGGCGGGCTGGCCCGCGCTCGGCTGCGATCCTGACTTCGGCGGCCAGGGCCTGCCCGCGTTCGTCAACAACGCGATGTACGAAATGATGAACTCGGCGAACCAGGCCTGGGCGATGTACCCCGGCCTGTCGCACGGCGCCTACGAGTGCCTGCACGCGCACGGCACGCCGGAGCTGCAGCAGGCTTATCTGCCGAAGCTGGTGTCGGGCGAATGGACGGGCACGATGTGCCTGACCGAGCCGCATTGCGGCACCGACCTCGGCATCCTGCGCACGAAGGCCGAGCCGAATAGCGACGGCTCGTACGCGATCAGCGGCACTAAGATTTTCATTTCCAGCGGCGAGCACGATCTCGCCGAGAACATCGTTCACCTCGTGCTGGCTAGACTGCCGGATGCGCCGCAAGGCACGAAGGGCATTTCGCTGTTCGTCGTGCCGAAGTTCATTCCCGACGCAAGCGGCAACCCCGGCGAGCGCAACGGCGCGAAGTGCGGTTCGATCGAACACAAGATGGGCATCCACGGCAACGCGACGTGCGTGATCAATCTCGACAGCGCGAAGGGCTGGCTGGTCGGCGAGCCGAACAAGGGCCTCAACGCGATGTTCGTGATGATGAACGCGGCTCGCCTGGGTGTCGGCATGCAAGGTCTGGGGCTGACGGAAATTGCGTACCAGAACTCGCTCGTCTATGCGAAAGAGCGTTTGCAGATGCGCTCGCTGACGGGTCCGAAAGCGCCTGAGAAAGCCGCCGATCCGATCATCGTGCATCCCGACGTGCGCCGCATGCTGCTCACGCAGAAGGCCTACGCGGAAGGCGCGCGCGCGTTCACGTACTGGGCTGCGCTGAACATCGACAAGGAGCTGTCACACGCCGACGAATCCGTGCGCAAGGACGCCGCTGACCTCGTCGCGCTGCTGACGCCCGTCATCAAGGCCTTCCTGACGGACAACGCGTTCGAAGGCACGAACATGGGCATGCAGATCTACGGTGGCCACGGCTTCATCACCGAGTGGGGCATGGAGCAATACGTGCGCGACGCGCGCATCAACATGATCTACGAAGGCACGAACTCGATTCAGTCGCTCGATCTGCTGGGCCGCAAGGTGCTCGGTGACATGGGCGCGAAGCTCAAGAAGTTCGGCAAGCTGGTGACGGACTTCGTCGAGGAAGAGGGCATCAAGCCGGAGATGCAGGAGTTCGTCAATCCGCTCGCGGATATCGGCGACAAGGTGCAGAAGCTGACGATGGAAATCGGCATGAAGGCCATGCAGAACCCGGACGAAGTCGGCGCCGCGGCCGTGCCGTACCTGCGCACGGTCGGCCATCTGGTGTTCTCGTACTTCTGGGCCCGCATGGCACGCATCGCGCTCGACAACGAAGCATCAGGCGATCCGTTCTACAAGTCGAAGCTCGCCACCGCGCGCTTCTACTTCGCGAAGCTGTTGCCCGAAACGGCCTCGACGATCCGCGCCGCGCGGGCCGGCTCGAAGACGTTGATGGATGTCGACGAAGCGCTGTTCTAAAGCCATCGCGAGGCGGCGCACGACAGGTCATGCGCCGCCGCCACACCCACACACATACGCCGCGCGCCGCCCATCGAAGCCCGCGCGCGGTGACTCGCGACACCGCATAACGCCCCGGAGGAACGACGTGAGCAATCTGATCATTCGCAAGGTCGCCGTACTCGGCGCCGGCGTGATGGGCGCGCAGATCGCTGCGCACCTGATCAACGCGAAGGTGCCCGTGCTGCTGTTCGACCTGCCAGCCAAGGAAGGCCCGAAGAACGGCATCGCACTGAAGGCGATCGAAAACCTGAAGAAGCTGTCGCCCGCGCCGTTCGGCGTGAAGGACGACGCGCAATACATCCAGCCCGCCAACTACGACGACGACATCGCGAAACTTGCCGAATGCGACGTGGTGATCGAAGCGATCGCCGAGCGCATGGACTGGAAGCACGATCTCTACAAGAAGGTCTCGCCGCATATCGGCCCGAACGCGATCTTCGCGAGCAACACGTCGGGCCTGTCGATCACTGAACTGTCGAACGGTTTCTCCGACGAACTGAAGGCGCGCTTTTGCGGCGTACACTTCTTCAACCCGCCGCGCTACATGCATCTGGTCGAGCTAATCCCGACCACGGCGACGCGCCCGGAAATCCTGGATCAACTCGAAACGTTCCTGACGAGCGTCGTCGGCAAGGGCGTGGTGCGCGCGAAGGACACGCCGAACTTCATCGCGAACCGCGTCGGTATTTTCTCGATTCTCGCGGTCATCAAGGAAGCCGAGAAGTTCGGCCTGCGCTTCGATGAAGTCGACGATCTGACGGGCAGCCGCCTCGGCCGCGCGAAGTCGGCGACGTTCCGCACGGCGGACGTGGTCGGTCTCGACACGATGGCGCACGTCATCAAGACGATGCAGGACAACCTCGCCGACGACCCGTTCTTCCCGGTGTATGAAACGCCTGCCGTGCTCGCCGCGCTGGTGAAGCAGGGCGCGCTCGGGCAGAAGACGGGCGCGGGCTTCTACAAGAAAGAAGGCAAGGCGATCAAGGTGCTCGACGCGAAGTCGGGCAGCTATGTCGATGGCGGCGCGAAGGCGGACGAACTGGTTGGCCGCATTCTCAAGCGCCCGCCCGCCGAGCGTCTGAAGCTGCTGCGCGAATCCGAACACCCGCAGGCGCAGTTCCTGTGGGCAATCTTCCGCGACGTGTTCCATTACATCGGTGTGCATCTGGAGTCGATCGCCGACAACGCGCGCGACGTCGATCTCGCGATCCGCTGGGGCTTCGGCTGGAACGAAGGTCCGTTCGAGGGCTGGCAGACGGCGGGCTGGAAGCAGATCGCCGAGTGGGTGCAGGAAGACATCGCGGCAGGCAAGGCGTTGTCGAACGCTCCGCTGCCCGTGTGGGTGCTGGAAGGTGCTGTCGCCGAAAAGGGCGGCGTGCATACGAACGAAGGCTCGTGGTCGCCGGCTGAAAAGCGCTTCGTGCCGCGCTCGTCGCTGTCCGTGTACGACAGGCAGGTGTTCCGCGCGCCGCTCGCAGGTGAAACGGGTGCCGATCCGAAGACGTACGGCAAGACCGTGTTCGAGACGGATGCCGTGCGCGCATGGGTTGATGATCGCGCGGGCGAGAACGACGTGTTGATCGTGTCGTTCAAGAGCAAGCTGAACACGATCGGACCGTCGGTGATCGACGGCATCACGCAGGCGATCGACGTCGCCGAGAAGGACTACAAGGCCGTCGTGATCTGGCAACCGACGTCGCTGAAACTCGGCGCGCCGGGCGGCCCGTTCTCTGCAGGCGCGAATCTCGAAGAGGCGATGCCCGCGTTCATGATGGGCGGCGCGAAGGGCATCGAGCCGTTCGTGAAGAAGTTCCAGCAGGGCATGCTGCGCGTGAAGTACTCGAACGTGCCCGTGGTCGCGGCCGTGTCGGGCATCGCGCTCGGCGGCGGGTGCGAGCTGGTGCTGCATAGCGCGAAGCGCGTTGCGCATGTCGAGAGCTATATCGGTCTGGTCGAAGTGGGCGTCGGTCTCGTGCCGGCGGGCGGCGGTCTGAAGGAAGCGGCATTGCGCGCGGCTGAGGCCGCGACGCAAGTCGGCGCGACCAATGATCTGCTCAAGTTCCTGCAGAAGTCGTTCGAGAACGCAGCGATGGCGAAGGTCTCCGGTTCGGCGCTCGAAGCCCGCGCGATGGGCTACCTGAAGCCGTCGGACACGATCGTCTTCAACGTCTTCGAACTGCTTGATACCGCGAAGAAAGAAGCGCGCGCGCTGGCCGCCGCGGGCTATCGTCCGCCGCTGCGCGTGACGCAGGTGCCTGTTGCCGGACGTTCGGCGATTTCGACTATCAAGGCGTCGCTCGTCAACATGCGCGATGGCCGCTTCATTAGTGAGCACGATTACCTGATCGCGAGCCGCATCGCGGAAGCGGTGTGCGGCGGCGACGTCGAGGCGGGCAGTCTCGTCGATGAAGAATGGCTGCTGGCGCTGGAGCGTCGCGCGTTTGTCGAGTTGCTCGGCACGCAGAAGACGCAGGAACGGATCATGGGCATGCTGCAGACGGGCAAGCCGGTGCGCAACTGATCGATTCCCCATAGGACCAGAGTAAGCGATGAAGTGCTAACTCTGTTCGACATGGCATGGGACCAGAGTAAGGCGCTAAAGCGCCAACTCTGGTCGACTCACCAAGGGATCAGAGTAAGCGCTAAAGCGCTAACTCTGTTCGACGTGGCGTGGGACCAGAGTAAGGCGCTAAAGCGCCAACTCTGGTCGACAGGAGAACCTCAAAAATGACCAAGCAATTGCAGGACGCATATATCGTCGCCGCGAGCCGCACGCCGATCGGCAAGGCACCGCGCGGAATGTTCAGGAACACGCGCCCGGACGAACTGCTGGTGCATGCGATCCGCTCGGCCGTCGCGCAGGTGCCCGGCCTCGACACATCGCTGATCGAAGACGCGATTGTCGGCTGCGCGATTCCGGAAGCCGAACAGGGTTTGAACGTGGCACGCATGGGCGCGTTGCTCGCCGGCTTGCCGAATACGGTCGGCGGCGTGACGGTGAACCGCTTCTGCGCATCGGGCGTGACGGCGCTCGCGATGGCGGCGGATCGCATTCGCGTCGGCGAATCGGACGTGCTGATCGCGGGCGGATGCGAATCGATGAGCATGGTGCCGATGATGGGCAACAAGCCGTCGCTGTCGCCGCATATTTTCGATCGCAATGAAGATGTGGGCATTGCGTACGGCATGGGCCTGACGGCCGAGAAGGTTGCGGAGCGCTGGAAGGTGAGCCGCGAGCAGCAGGATCAGTTTTCGGTCGAGTCGCATCGCAAGGCGGTTGCTGCGCAGCAGGCGGGCGAGTTCGACGACGAGATCGCGGCCTACACGATCACCGAGCGCTTTCCCGATCTTGCGATGGGTGAAGTGAAGGTGAAGACGCGCGAGGTGAGGCTTGATGAAGGTCCGCGCGCGGATACGTCGATGGAAGGGCTTGCGAAGTTGCGCACGGTGTTTGCGAACAAGGGTTCGGTGACGGCGGGCAATAGTTCGCAGACTTCGGATGGGGCGGGCGCGTTGATCGTGGTGTCGGAGAAGATTCTCAAGCAGTTCAATCTGACGCCGTTGGCCAGGTTTGTCAGCTTCGCGGTTCGCGGTGTGCCGCCGGAGATTATGGGTATCGGGCCGAAGGAAGCGATTCCGGCGGCGCTGAAGGCCGCAGGGCTCAAGCAGGACGATATCGACTGGATCGAGTTGAATGAGGCTTTTGCTGCGCAGTCTCTGGCTGTTATCAACGATCTTGGGCTCGATGCTTCGAAGATTAATCCGCTGGGTGGGGCTATTGCGTTGGGGCACCCGCTGGGGGCGACTGGGGCGATTCGTGCTGCTACCGTTGTGCATGGCCTGCGGCGGCGGAATTTGAAGTACGGGATGGTCACAATGTGTGTGGGCACCGGGATGGGTGCGGCTGGGATTATTGAGCGGGTTTGAGTGGGGTGGGGTTTTGCTTGCGGGCCGCTGGTGTGATAGCGGTTCGCATTTGGTTTCGCTGGCATTCGCGATACGGTGTTTGCTGCGCAAAGCTGTTTGGTTTTTGGGTGTTTGCGCTGGCATCCGCGATTCGTTAGCGTGCTTCAAGCGTCGCCCCTGTGCGGGGCGGCACCTACTTTTCTTTGCCGCCGCAAAGAAAAGTAGGCAAAAGAAAGCGGCTAACACCGCCAGTTCTAGTGTTTGCCTGAGGGCCCCCAAAGGTTCTTACGCTTCACACGGCAATCACGTGACTTATGTTCGTTGCCAACGCTTTGAATGAACGCCTCACCCACTTCACACACCCGTACACGTGTTAGCGGCGGCGAATGGTATGTGCCGCCCAGGTAGCAAACTGTGTGTAGGTTGTCGCGGCGTATAACTCGGCGCTCTTACAGGGTGGGACGCTTGCCCTATCGTCCGGAGTGAGGCGTGCGGAGCACCTGGGACCTACACACAGTTTGCCACCTGGGCGGCCGTGGAATATCTGGTGCGGCATGCTGTGACGCGGGTGAGTGAAGTGGGTGATGCGCTGGATTGGAGCGTTGGCAACGAACGCAAACAGGAAAGTTGCCGTGTGAAGTGAGGGACCGGTTGGGGGCCCTCAGGCGGGAACAAGGATTGGCGGTTTTAGCCGCTTTCTTTTGCCTACTTTTCTTTGCGGCGGCAAAGAAAAGTAGGTGCCGCCCCGCACAGGGGCGACGCATGAAGCACGAAGGCAATACGCGGATGCCAGCGCAAAGGCCAAAACGCACCGCAAAAGCACCAACATGGAGGAGTGACAAATGGACATCGAAATCACCCGCACGCACGACGTGCTAACAATCGCCTTCGCTCGCCCGGAAAAGAAAAACGCGATCACTGCAGCGATGTACCAAACGATGGCCGACGCGCTGGTCGAAGCGCAACAAGACCCGGCCACCCGCGCGGTGCTCATCCGCGGTAGCGCGGGAATCTTCAGCGCCGGCAACGATCTCGAAGACTTCATGAAGCAGCCGCCCGTCAGCGAAGACGCGCCGGTCTTCCAGTTCCTGCGCGCGATCAGCTCAGCGGAAAAACCGCTAGTGGCATCGGTAGCCGGCGCGGCCGTAGGCATCGGCACAACGCTGCTGCTGCATTGCGACCTCGTCTACGCCGCCGACACAGCGACCTTCTCGCTGCCATTCGCGCAACTCGGCCTGTGCCCGGAAGCCGCATCGTCGCTGCTGCTGCAACGCGTCGCGGGCTATCAGGGGGCGGCGGAAAAGCTGATGCTCGGCGAACCGTTCGACGCCAAAGAAGCGCAACGCATGGGCTTCGTGAACCGGATCCTGCCCGCGGCCGAAGTCGACGCATTCGCACTGCAGCAAGCGCAAAAGCTGGCCGCCTTGCCCGCGTCATCGCTGCGCGTCACCAAGCAGCTCATGAAACGCGCCGCGCAGCACGAAATCCAGACCCAAATGACCGACGAAGCCGTGCATTTCGCCAAGATGCTGCTCGCGCCCGAAGCGAAGGAAGCGTTCAAGGCATTCTTCGAGAAGCGCAAACCGGACTTCCGCCAGTTCAGCTAAACGGGAAACGAGGCGGCCGCGTCAGACAGTGTCGTAATCGACGTAGCCCGCTTCGCGACAGAAGCTCACTAACCGCACCCCCGCCTCACGCGCAATCGTAATTGCCAGCGACGACGGCGCCGAGATCGTCGCGACCATCGGAATATCCACGCGCGCCGCCTTGCGCACCAGCTCGTAGCTCGCGCGGCTCGACAGAAAGACGAAGCCTTCCTTCGTATCGACGCGATCCAGCGACAGCCGCCCGATCAGCTTGTCGAGCGCGTTGTGACGGCCCACGTCCTCGAACGCATACTGGATCGCGCCCGTCGCGTCGCACCACGCGGCGGCGTGCAGGCCGCCCGTCATCTTCGTGAGCGCCTGGTGAGCGGGCAGTTCCTTCGCGGCGCGAGCAATGGCATCCGGCGCGAGACGCTGCAGAAAGCCAGTGTCGGGCACGCGCTCCGGCGCCAGATCGAGCAGATCAATGCTCTCGATTCCGCACACGCCGCAACCCGTCCGCCCGGACAGCGCGCGCCGCTTTTCCTTCAACGCGACGAACGCCTGCTGCACGACGGTCAATTGCACCTCCGCATGCGGCAATTTGCCGTCGCGGAACTCAACCTCGATGTCCTGAATGTGCGCGCCGCGCTCGACAATCCCTTCCGAAATCGCGAAACCCACCGCGAACTCTTCCAGGTCGCGCGGCGTACACATCATCACCGCGTGTGAAATGCCGTTGAAGACGAGCGCAACGGGCCACTCCTGGCCGACATGATCGGCGACGCTCTCGACCGTGCCGCCACGGTGCCGGCGCACCGCCTGCTCGACGATGCCCGGTTGTTCGCCCGTTTCCAGTTCGTTCACCTGCTGACTCCTGCACGAATGCGCGACCCGGCTTAGGGCCGCCGCGCCGCCAATATGGTTCTAAAATACCTCAGACCGGCATAGCGCGTTGCCCGCCGAACAAGAGGAATCTGTCATGGGACTCAATGATGCGCCCCTGCTGTTCAACTTCGAGGTTGAATCTTCGGAGAATCTGAAATTCATTCCGATGGTCGTCCGATTCAATCTCGACCGTTTCGGGCTGCGGATCTCGCTCGAACAATGGCAGATGCTGCCACACGAAGACCGCGTGTTGCTGGCGCGCTTTCCCGTCGAGGACGACACCGCGATCGAGCCGAACTTCGATCACGCCCTCTTCGAGATGATGCGCACGCACGCGAATATCGAGCCCGAATGGTTCACGCCTGAGGATAACCCGGCATGGCGCGACACTGCAGTCGTGCCGGATACCGTTCTGAATCAGGCGCAACTCGCGAATCTCCCTGCGCCGAGCGCGGCGCAGTGGGGGCGGCTCGAGCCGTTTCAGCGCTATGTGCTCGCCAAACTGTCGCGCAAGACGGCGAGCAACCATGATTTCCTGCCGGCAATGAAGGAATTTGGCCTCGCCAGCTGAATCTGGCGCAAGATTTTTTCGTTTTTACCCTCAATCTCTTCCGATCGCTGCCGTTATCCAAAGGTTGGCGCGTAAAGCGCTGCGCCCGGCTGCGCTCGTTCGTCCGCGTCGTCCGTGCGTGCCCTATGTGAGTGACCGCGCATCTGACTGGCTTCCCGCGCGCCCCCGCCTGCAGGATCGAACGACGTTCGGAACCTATGATCTCTTTTCTATCGAAGCGGCTGCTGATCAATCTCGCGGTCGTCGCCGCGGCGGTCGGCGCGAACGCCTTCGTCGCGTACACGCAGATTTGCGGACAGCGCGACGCCGATGCGCGCACGGTCCGCTCGACGGCTATCCGCCAGAATCTGGAAGCCTATCGCGCGACGCTCGAGGACGGCCTCGACATGCTCGGTCGCTATGAGGCAACGGCCGAGCCCGCGACCGCCAATGCGGTGCCCGCCATGTCCGCGTCGCTCGCGAAGATCGACAGGGCGCTGCACGAGCAACTGGCGAACCAGCCGAACGTCGGTAGTGCGCTCGCGCAGCTCACTTCCGATGGCACGCGGCTTCAGCAGGACATCGCACTCGCGCTCGCCAAAACCACCGCGCCGGAACAGGACGGCTCGCGCGCATGGGCCGCGCAGACTTATACGCGCCTCGGCATGGAAGTCGACGGGCTCGAAGCGCGGATGGACCAGTTACGCGCGCAGGAAGACCTCTCGCTGAAAGCGGCACTCGACGCATCGATGCGCGACTCTCGCTACGCGATGCTGTTCCTGATCGTGACGATGCTCGCGGGCAGCGGGCTGCTGATCTACACCTTCGGCGCGCGGGAAAATGTCGCGCGCGAAAAACTGCGCATCGCGAAGGCGCTGCATCGGCACGACGAGCGCTTTCGCGGGCTGTTCGAGCAGCATCCCGTGCCGATGTACATTTTCGACCGCGACACGCTGCGCTTTCTCGCCGTCAACACGGCGGCCGTGCAGCAATACGGCTACTCGGAGAGCGAATTTCTGGCGATGACCGTGCGCGCGATCCGCCCGCACACGGAGGTTGCGCGACTCGAATCGCACTTGCAGCGCAGCGACGTGGCGCCGGGCGGCCCGCGCACGATGGCGGGCATCTGGCATCACCGGCGCAAGGACGGCTCGCAGATCAGCGCCGACATTTCGTATCACGCGATGACCTTCATGGGCCGGCCCGCGCTGTTCGTGCTCGCCGACGACGTCACCGAGCAGATCAACGCCGAAGCCGAAGCGCAGCGTTCGAACCAGATGCTGGAAACGGTAATCGACAACATCCCGCAGCGCATTTTCTGGAAGGACAAGGAGCTGCGCTATCTGGGCTGCAACATGGCGTTCGCGCGCGACGCGGGCCTCGCCTACCCGGAGCAGGTGATCGGCAAGCGCGACGAAGACATGCCGTGGCGCGCATTCGCCGACGAGCTTAGCCGCCAGGATACCGAGGTGATGGCCTCCGGCGTGCCGAAGATGAACTACGAAACCGACATGGTGATCGACGGTGTGCATCGCACGACGGTGACCAGCAAGCTGCCGTTCACCGACAGCGACGGCCGCGTGATCGGCGTGCTCGGCTCGTACACCGACATCACCGAGCGCAAGCGGGCGGACCTCGCGCTGCGCCTGCAAAGCCGCGCGCTCGATGCGAGCGTCAACGCGATCCTGATTACGGCGCCTTCGAAGGAAGGCAATCTGATCGAGTACGTGAACCCGGCGTTCAAGCGCATCACGGGCTACGATCCGCAGGAAGTGATCGGCCAGGACTGCCGCCTGTTGCAGCGCGACGACCGCGATCAGGAAGGCATCGCGGCGATCCGCCAGTCGCTCGCGGCGAACCGCGAAGTGAGCGCGGTGCTACGCAATTACCGCAAGGACGGCGCGCTGTTCTGGAATCAGCTGTATATCGCGCCCGTGCCCGACGCTGACGGCCAGACCACGCACCACATCGCCGTCATCAACGACGTGACGGCGCTGATCCGGTATCAGGAACAGCTCGAATATCAGGCGAACTACGACAGCCTCACGCGCCTGCCGAACCGCAATCTGCTGCGCGACCGGCTGCAGCATGCGCTGATCGTCGCGCAGCGGCATCACAAAGGCGTGGCCGTCGTGTTCATCGATCTCGACGGCTTCAAGAATGTCAATGACAGCCTCGGCCATAGCGTCGGCGACCGGCTGCTGTCGGTGGTGGCGGACCGTCTCGCGCGCTGCGCGCGGGCCAGCGACACGGTCGCGCGTCATGGCGGCGACGAGTTCGTGATCGTGATGACGGATACCGTCGACGAGCAGTCGCTGATCGCCTGGATGGAACGCGTGCGCGCGTCGATTTCGGAGCCAGTGTGGCTCGACGGCACGGAGTTGTATGTCGGCTGCAGCATGGGCGCGAGCCTGTTCCCGCAGGACGGCGACGACGCCGAAACGCTGATGAAGAAGGCCGACCTCGCGATGTACCGCGCGAAGGACATGGGCCGCAACACGTTCCAGTTCTATCAGCCGGAGATGAACGTGTCGGCGGGCGCGCGGCTGAACCTGGAGCGGCGTCTGCGCCGCGCGCTGCGCGACAACGAGTTCCTGTTGCACTACCAGCCGCAGGTCGATATCGAAACGGGGCAGGTGGTCGGCATGGAAGCGCTGGTGCGCTGGAGCGACCCGGAAGTCGGGCTGATTCCGCCGTCGCAGTTCATTCCCGTCGCCGAGGAAAGCGGGCTGATCGGGCCGCTGTCGGAATGGGTGCTGCGCGAGGCGTGCCGTCAGAACAAGGCGTGGCAGGACGAAGGCTTGCCGCCCGCGCGCGTGTCGGTGAACCTGTCGGCGCGGCAGTTCCAGCAGCGCGATATCGCGAAACTCGTGATGCAGGTGCTGGAGGAAACCGGGCTCGATCCGCAGTATCTTGAGCTGGAGCTGACCGAGAGCACCATCATGCGCAACGCGGAAGAGGCCGTGTCGATGCTCAACGAACTGCACGCGCTCGGCATCGGTCTTGCGATCGACGACTTCGGCACGGGGTATTCGAGCCTCAGCTATCTGAAGCGTTTCCCGGTGGACCGGTTGAAGATCGACAGGTCGTTCGTGTCGGATATCGGTGAATCGTCGGACGACGAGACGATCACGTCCGCGATCATCGCGCTCGCGCACTCGCTGAATCTGCAGGTGATTGCGGAAGGCGTGGAGACGTCGACGCAGCTCGACTTCCTCAAGGAGCGCGCGTGCGACGAGATGCAGGGCTATTTCTTCGCGAAGCCGCTGCCGCACGATGCGATTCCCGGCATGCTGCAGCGGGGCGCCGAGAACGCGGCGATGATCGCGGCGAACGCCTGATCGTCAGGCTTTCACGGGCGGATCGAAGGCCGCGCGCTGTGTGGGCGCGGCACGCCGGATTCGATCCGGCAACTCAGTCCAGTTCAGGCAGCGCGCGCGGGCGGCGGTCGCTGTCCGTCGCGACATAGGTGAGGGTCGCTTCCGTCACCTTCACGGTTTCTTCCGAGAGGCTCATGCGCTGCGCGTAGACCTCGACGGCGACCGTGACCGACGTGTTGCCCGTCTTCACGATATCCGCGTAAAAGCTCAGCAGATCGCCGACGAATACCGGCTGCTTGAACACGAACGAATTGACGGCGATGGTCGCAACGCGGCCATTCGCGCGTCGGCTTGCGGGAATCGAGCCGGCGATATCGACTTGCGCCATGATCCAGCCGCCGAACACATCGCCATGGACGTTCGCATCCGACGGTTGCGGGACGACGCGCAGCGCGCACGGTTTCTGCGGGAGGTTGAGAGTCTGGGTCATCGGGGCATCCATGAATTCAGTTGGGTCGACAGGGATGGCGCTCGCGACGACGGCATGACCGGAAGACCAGTGTCAGCGCGGCGAAAGCGGCGCCAGCCGGCTTCTGCGACAATGTTGCTAGATCAGGAATTGTACGGGAAAGCGCACGTTGGCACTTATTGCTGGCGTGTCGCGTTCGGGATGCCGTTTTGTTCGTCGAACGCACTTGCCCGTCACATTCCCCACGAGTCACGCGTCAAGCGTGCAGCCTTTCCCCACAATAGAACCATGCGTCGCTCTTCCGCTTCGTCCGAACCGTCGCCGATTTCGAATCTGCCGCGCAACGACTGGCAAACCATCGTCTCGCTGTTGCCGTACCTTGCGACCTACAAATGGCGCGTGGTGTTCGCGCTCAGCTGCCTGATCGGCGCGAAGGTTGCCAATCTTGGCGTGCCGATCGTGATGAAGCGGATCGTCGACGGTCTTGCTTCCGTGCAGCACCTGACGGCGCTCGGCCGCGCGACGAACGCGCCGGGCATCGTGCTGCTGGGCGGCGTGGGGCTGCTGGTGGTCGCGTATGCCGTCGTGCGGTTGTCGACGTCGCTTTTCACTGAGCTGCGCGAAATTCTCTTCTCGAAGGTGACGGAAAGCGCGGTGCGTCAACTGGCGCTGAAAGTGTTCCGGCATCTGCATGCGCTGTCGCTGCGTTTTCATCTGGAGCGGCAAACGGGCGGCATGTCGCGCGATATCGAACGCGGCACGCGCGGCATCACGCAACTGATTTCGTACTCGCTCTACAGCATTCTGCCGACGCTCGTCGAAGTCGGTCTCGTGCTCGGCTTCTTCGTCGTCAAATACGAGGCGTACTACGCGATCGTCACGTTCATCGCGCTGGCTGCGTACATCACGTTCACGGTGAAGGTGACCGAGTGGCGCACGCACTTTCGCCGCACGATGAACGAGCTCGATTCGAAGGCGAACTCGCGCGCGATCGATTCGCTGCTGAACTACGAGACGGTCAAGTACTTCAACAATGAAGAGTGGGAAGCGCAGCGTTACGACGAGAACCTGAAGCGCTATCGCGCAGCGGCGATCAAGTCGCAGAACTCGCTGTCGGCGCTGAACTTCGGGCAGCAGGCGATCATCGGTACTGGGCTCGTGTTCATCCTGTGGCGTGCGACGCAAGGCGTGATGGCAGGGCGGCTCACGCTCGGCGATCTCGTGCTGATCAACACGTTCATGTTGCAGCTGTATATTCCGCTGAATTTTCTTGGCGTCGTGTATCGCGAGCTGAAGCAGAGTCTCACGGATATGGACCGGATGTTCACGCTGCTTGGCGCGGCGCGCGAAGTGCCCGATGCGCCCGATGCGTTGCCGCTCGTCGTGAGTGGTGCGCAGGTGAGCTTCGAGCATGTGAACTTCGCCTACGAGCCGGCGCGTCCGATTCTGCATGACGTGAGTTTCACGATTGCTGCGGGCACGACCACGGCGGTGGTTGGCCATAGCGGCTCGGGCAAATCGACGCTCGCGCGGCTGCTGTTTCGCTTCTACGATCTGGATCGCGCGACGGGCGGTGCGATTCGCATCGACGGGCAGGATATTCGCGATGTGACGCAGGATTCGTTGCGGGCGTCGATCGGCATCGTGCCGCAGGATACTGTGCTGTTCAACGACACGATCTACTACAACATCGCGTATGGCCGGCCTTCGGCGACGCGCGACGAAGTGATCGCGGCGGCGCGCGCGGCGCATATTCATGAGTTCATCGAGAGCTTGCCCAAGGGGTATGACACGCCGGTCGGCGAACGTGGGCTGAAGCTTTCTGGTGGTGAGAAGCAGCGCGTTGCGATTGCGCGGACCGTGCTGAAGAATCCGCCTGTGCTGCTGTTCGATGAAGCGACTTCAGCGCTTGATTCGCGGTCGGAGCGTGCTATTCAGCACGAGTTGGATTTGATTGCTCGCGAGCGGACGACTTTGATTATTGCGCATCGGCTGTCGACGGTTGTGCATGCGGAGCAGATTATCGTGATGGATAAGGGGCGCATCGTCGAGCGCGGGACTTTTGCTGAACTGATTCTCGTTGGTGGGTTGTTTGCGCAGATGTGGGCCTTGCAGCAGGAGCGTGCTGCGCACGCGGAAGAGGTTTTGGATTTGCCTACGGATGGGGAGTGAGTTTTTTTGTCTGCGACGCTGGGTGGTTTGCTTGTGTTTTCGCTGGCATCCGGGTGGCTGGGTTTGCTGCGCAAGCGGTTTGATGTTTTTGTCTTTTCGCTGACATCCGCGCTTTGTTAGCCTGCTTCACGCGTCGCCCCTGTGCGGGGCGGCACCTACTTTTCTTTGCCGCCGCAAAGAAAAGTAGGCAAAAGAAAGCGGCTAACACCGCCAGTTCTTCTCCCTGCCTGAGGGCCCCCACAGGGTCTTACACTTCACACGGCAATCACGTGACCCACGCACGTTGCCAGCGCACTGAACCAGCGCCTCACCCGCTTCACGCACCCACAATCCAGTATGCCGCGCCAGACAGTCCACCGCCGCCCATGTGGCAAACTGTGTGTAGGCTTCCTGTGCTTCGCACTCGTCACTTCGGACCGATTGCGCATGCGTCCCACCCTGTAAGAGCGCTAACGTGTACGACGCGACAACCTACACACAGTTTGCCACCTGGGCGGCGCAAACCATTCGCTGTCGCTAGCCCGTGTACGGGTATTCGAAGCGGGTGAGGCGCTCACTTAGAGCGTTGGCAACGCACGCAAACAGGAACGCTGCCGTGTGAGGCGTGGGGACGTTGGGGGCCCGTGGATAAGAACAAGAATTGGGGGGCTGTCATAGATTTTGTGTTCAAGGCATAACATGTAGCTCAAGGAGCATGTATGCCACGCAAACCCAAGACGACCACCGAAGCGCAGACAGCGTTGCCGTCCATTCCGAAGGAACTAATCGACCAGTTCGTGAAGGGGCCGATGACGGCCGAAGCGGTGCATGCCGCTTCGGCGGCGTTCAAGAAGGCGCTGATCGAGCGGGCGCTGGGCGCCGAACTTGGACACCATCTGGGCTATCCGGCGGGTGCCGTGCGGCCAGAAGATGCGACCAACCAGCGCAACGGCAAGAGCGGCAAGACAGTGCTGACCGACGACGGTCCGCTACGCCTGGAGATTCCCCGTGACCGCGACGGCAGCTTTGCGCCGATCCTGATTCCGAAGCACGAACGGCGTTTTACCGGCTTTGACGACAAGATCATCGCGATGTACGCCCGTGGCATGACAGTGCGCGAGATCCAGGGGTTTCTGGCCGAGCAGTACGGTACCGATGTATCGCCGGAATTCATCAGTTCGGTGACCGATGCCGTGATGGACGAGGTGAGTATCTGGCAGGCGCGTCCGCTCGAGCCGATGTACCCGGTAGTGTTCTTTGACGCGCTACGCGTCAAGATCCGCGAGGAAGGGATGGTGCGCAACAAGGCGATCTATCTGGCGCTGGGCATCCTGCCGGACGGCACACGGGACATCCTGGGGCTGTGGATCGAGAACACGGAAGGCGCGAAGTTCTGGATGAAGGTATTCAGCGACCTGAAGGTGCGTGGCGTGCAGGACATCCTGATCGCAGTCACCGATGGACTGAAGGGCATGCCTGAAGCACTGGGCGCGGTGTTTCCGGCCACCACGCTCCAGACGTGCATCGTGCACCTGATCCGCCACTCGCTGGACTACGCGAGCTGGAAAGACCGGCGGGGGCTGGCTGCTGCCCTCAAGCCGATCTATTCGGCAACGGGCGCTGAAGCTGCGCAGACCGAACTGGATGCGTTCGAACAGGGTGAGTGGGGCCAGAAATTCCCGACGGTGGTGGCCGCCTGGCGTCGGGCCTGGGATCGCGTGATCCCCTTCTTCGCGTTTCCGCCAGCGGTTCGCAAGGTGATCTACACGACCAATGCCATCGAAAGTGTCAATGCCCGGCTACGCAAGATCGTCAAGACGGGTGGGCACTTCCCGACGGACGAGGCCGCGACCAAACTGCTATGGCTGGCCTTGCGCAATATCACGGCTGACTGGAGCCGTGCCGCGCATGACTGGAAAGCCGCGATGAACCAGTTCGCGATCCTCTACGAGGATCGCTTCACAAGGAATCATTTGTAGAATGCAATTGACGAGCCTGCCAGATGGCAGGCTTTTATCTGCCTTGCACACAAAAATTCAGACACTCCCAGAATTTGGCGGTGTGAGCCGCTTTCTTTTGCCTACTTTTCTTTGCGGCGGCAAAGAAAAGTAGGTGCCGCCCCGCACAGGGGCGACGCTTGAAGCACGCTAACGAATCGCGGATGCCAGCGAAAAGCCAAAAACATCAAACCGCTTGCGCAGCAAACCCAGCCACCCGGATGCCAGAACAAAGACAAGCAAACCACCCAAGCGTCGCAGACAAAAAAACCTACACCTTCAACAACTCATCAAGCGCCCGAAGCTGCGCCGGAGTCCCAACGTTCTCCCACAACCCGTCATACAGCGCCCCAGTAGCGCGCCCCTGCGCAATAGTCTCGCGATAAAACGGCGTAAGCGCGCGCCGCGTCCCAACGGGGAGATCCCGAAACATCCGTGTGTCATAGAGCCCGATGCTACCGAACGTATACCGTGGCGAGCCCTCAAGCGCCAACAGCCCATCGCCGCCGAGCACAAAATCCCCAGCAGGATGAAACAAAGGATTCGGCACCATCACAAGATGCATCCCCGGCGAATCCGCAGCCGCAAGACGAGCACCCGCCGCGCGCAGCGTCGAATAATCAAAATCCGCGTACACATCACCCGCGACGCCGACGAACACCTCAGGCCTGCCTGAGTCCTCCAGCAGCGGCAACGCCTTGGCAATCCCACCCGCCGTTTCAAGCGCTTCATGCTCGGCGGAATAACGCAACTCGACACCAAACCGCGAACCATCGCCCAACGCATCCTCAATCTGCGCGCCGAGCCAGGCATGATTCACGACAATCGTCGTAAAACCGGCGTCTGCCAGCCGCTCGATCTGCCATTCGATCAGCGCCTTGCCGCCCACTTTCAACAACGGCTTCGGACACGTGTCCGTCAACGGCCGCATCCGGTCGCCGCGCCCGGCGGCGAAGATCATCGCTTTATTCAAGTTCTTCACCCGTCAGAACGTGTAGCCGACGTCGACGGCGCGGCCTTCGAGGTCATCGAGCAGCCTGGCGAACGGCACGAGCGGCCGATAACGCTCGCATACCTTGCGCGCATAGCCGATGAAACGCGGCAGATCCGCCATGTAATGCGGCTTGCTATCGCGATAGTTGATCCGGCAGAACAGGCCGAGCACCTTGATATGCCGCTGCAGGCCCATCCATTCGAGCTGTCGGTAGAACTCGCCGAAGTCGGCATCGACGGGCAGCCCCGCTTTTTTCGCGCGCTCCCAGTAGTACACGAAGCAGTCCAGCTCGAACTCTTCGTCCCAACCGATGAACGCATCGCGCAGCAGTGACGCAACGTCATACGTGATCGGACCGTACACCGCGTCCTGAAAGTCGAGCACGCCGGGATTCGGGCTGGCGATCATCAGATTGCGCGGCATGAAATCCCGCAGCATGAAAACCTGCGGCTGCGCCCGCGCGCTCGCGACCAGCAGCGCGAAGGTGCGATCGAGCACGCCGCGCGTGTTCTTATCCACTTCCTGCCCGAGATGCCGGCCGATGAACCATTCCGGCATCAGCTCCATCTCGCGGCGCAGGAACGCTTCGTCGAACGGCGGCAGCACGTCTTCGCGCGAGGCGAGCTGCCAGCGGATCAGCGCATCTAGCGCGTCGCGCATCAGTGTTTTGGCTTCGGCGGGACTGCTCTGCTTCAGCGTCGACAGATACGACTGCGTGCCGAGATCGGTGACGAGCATGAAGCCCGCATCGAGATCGACTTCCAGCACGCGCGGCACGTGGACGCCCGCGTCGGCCAGCAAACCCGCCACCTGCACGAATTCGCGGCATTTTTCGGGCGGCGGCGCATCGACGGCGATCACCGTCGCGCCACCCGCGACAAGCTCCGCGCCGCTGCCCGCGAGGCGGAAGTAGCGGCGAAAGCTCGCATCGGCGGAAGCGGGCTTCAGCGTGGCGAGGTCGAGGCCGTAGCGGCCGGCGTGGGTTTGCAGCCAGGCGCCGAGAAGCTCGAGCCGGGCGTCCGCCGTCGAAGAAGCGGATGTAAGGGAAGATACGGGGGGAAGCGTCATGAAAAGCCGGTGACAAAATCGGGGTGGGCAACGTCTTGCCATATAATACCCCACGACTTTTTTGACGCGACTCGCGTCAGTTCTCGCGCATCTCGTTGGATCGCCCGCCTTACCGCTGCATGAATCGTCAATAGTTGTGCATTCGATGCCCGATTGCACAGGCGGCAACTCGTGACTGATGGCCGGGCACATGAACTGACAGCAGGGCCGATACGCCAAACGATACATGCCGCCTAGACAGCTTTTCCGAACCACTTCCTCCTCTGACGCCCTGCCGCGCAGAAGGCGGCTCGCAGCGGCGCTGGTCGCCGTGCCGGGTCTGCTGCCCGCGCTCTCGCACGCGCAGCTGGCGGGAGAGGCGGCGCAGGCGCAGCCGATAGACGCGCCGTGGGGCCTGCGGCTGGCTCCACAACTCGAAGAACATTCGACACCCAACGGCCAGAGCCCCGCCACCTTCGTGCTGGGCGACTCGACGACGGGCACGGCCGACCAGGACATCGCGGCCAAGGGTGCAGCGGAAGTCCGCCGCACCAATTCGGCGCTGAAAGCCGACGCGCTTCATTACGATCAGGATACGGACATGGCCGATGCTTACGGCAATGTCCATCTGTCGGGCAACGGGGCCACGTTTTCGGGCCCGGAAGCGCACATGAAGATCGAGTCGAGCGAAGGCTTCATGACCACGCCCAAGTATCACTTCACGGTGACGGGCGGTTCGGGCAGTGCGGAGCGCGTCGATCTGCTCGATAACGAGCGCTCGGTGTTCACGCGCGGCACCTACACGGCGTGCCAGTGCGCGGAAGATCCCGCGTGGTACATCAAGGGCAGCGAGTTCGATTTCGATACGGGCGCGGATGACGGCGTCGCGCACAACGGCGTGCTGTTCTTCCAGGGCGTTCCTGTATTCGCGAGCCCGTGGCTGTCGTTCCCGTTGTCGGGCGCGCGGCGCAGCGGCCTGTTGCCGCCGACGGCATCGCTCAGTTCGACCAACGGTTTCGAACTGGCGCTGCCGTACTACTTCAACATTGCGCCCAACCGCGATCTGACGGTGACGCCGCGCATCCTGTCGAAGCGCGGCGTGCAGTTGCAGGCGAACTTCCGCTATCTGTCGCCGACCTATAGCGGCTCGATCACGGGCGAGTATCTGCCCGACGACAAGATCACCCACACGAACCGGTACGCGCTGTATATCCAGCACAACCAGAACTTCGGTTCGGGCTTCGGCGGGTACATCTACTACAACAAGGTCTCGGACAACACCTATCCGGAAGACCTGTCGTCGACGACGAACCAGTTCCTGAACGGCACCCAGCTGCTGTACCAGCAGGAAGCCGGTCTCACGTACAACAACGGGCCGTGGTCCGTGCTTGCGCGCGAGCAGCACTGGCAGACGCTTTCGCCGTCCACCGCGCCGTACGGCCGCGAACCGCAGTTGAACGTGAAGTACGCGAAGTACAATGTCGGCGGTTTCGACTTCGGCGCGGAAGCGGACTACTCGCGCTTTCGCATCACGACGGCGGACGCGACGGAAGGCGACCGCGTCGTCTTCAATCCGTACCTGTCGTACTCCGTCATCGGTCCGGGTTACTTCGTCACGCCGAAGGTGCAATGGCACTTCGCGTCGTATGACCTGAGCAACATCGGCACGGGCTCGCCCGCGAACCAGCCGAAGAACTTCACGGAGTCGATCCCGACGTTCTCGTTCGACACCGGCCTGATCTTCGACCGCTCGGTGCGTCTGTTCGGGCAGGATTTCATCCAGACGCTCGAACCGCGTCTGTACTACGTCTACACGCCGTATCGCAACCAGAACTTCGCGCCGCTGTTCGACACCGCTGAGTCGGACTTCGGCCTCGCGGAAATCTTCACGCCGAATACGTTCGTCGGTAACGACCGTATCGCCGATGCGAACCGTGTGACGGCCGCCATCACCACGCGGTTCCTGAACCCGGCGACGGGCGACGAGCGAGCGCGCTTCGTGATCGCGCAGCAGTACTATTTCCGCGATCAGCGCGTCACGCTGAACCAGACGCCGCAGTCTTCGGAACAGGCGACGCATTCGGACCTGATTCTCGGCGCGTCGCTGAAGCTCGGAGCCGGTTTCGCTTCGGAAACGGCGTTCCAATATAATGCGGACAACAACCAGCTGGTCAAGACCAGCATCGGTTTCGGGTACAGCCCGGCAGCAGGCAAGGTCATCAACCTTGGCTACCGTTACACGCGTGCCAACACGACGCTGGACAACCAGCCGATCAACCAGTTGCTGATCTCGGGCCAGTGGCCGTTGATGCACCGTGTGTTCGGCGTAGGGCGTATCAACTACGACCTGAAAGCACAACGCGTCGTCGACGCGCTTCTCGGCATGCAATACGACGCGGATTGCTGGACGCTCGGCGTGGGTTTTCAGCGTTATGCAAACGGGGTGAACTCGACGGGTGGTACGTCGTCCGGCACGCGGGTGCTTGCGCAGCTGACGTTCAAGGGCCTGTCGAGCGTCGACAACGGGCTGATGTCTGCGTTCCGCGCAAGCGTTGCTGGCTATCAGCCGCCACCGCCGCCGCCGCCGCCCGAATCGCAGTTCAACAACTACCAATGACGGGGTCGCGAATGACGGGGTCACCTATGAGCGAGTCGCGAGTGACAGATCGATGCCGCGTCGTTCGCAGAACAGACAAGACGGGCCGAGCGTGCCCGACATCACTGGAGTATCTGTGGCAATCATGAAAAAGCTTCGCCTGGCAACGTTCGCGACCGGCTTCGCTGCGGCCGCTTCCATTCTGCTGGCAGCGCCTGCGCACGCGCAGGCGCTGGGCGGCAACAGCAATGCTCAAACGGTCGATACGATCGCGGCTGTCGTCAACAACGGCGTCATCACGCAGCGCGAGCTGGACATGCGCGTCGGCCTGATCACGAAGCGGCTGAACCAGCAGCACGCGCCGATTCCGCCTGCCGATCAGTTGCGCCAGCAGGTGCTCAATCAGATGGTGCTGGAGCGCATCCAGTTGCAGAGGGCGCGCGAAGACGGCATCAACGTCGACGACGCGCAGGTGCAGCGCACGCTCGAACGTCTCGCGCAGGCCAACAACATGCCGCTCGAAATGTATCGCGCGCGTATCGAGGCGCAAGGCGTGCCCTGGTCGACCTTCACGGGCGACGCGAAGACGGAGCTGATCCTCTCGCGTCTGCGGGAGAAGGAAGTGGACAGCAAGGTCACCGTGTCGGACGCGGAAGTGGCGAACTACATCGCGAGCCAGCGTGGGCCGACGGCCGGCCTCACCAGCGATCTGCACCTGGAGCACATCCTCCTGAAGGCGCCGCTCAACGCGTCGCAGACGGATATCGAAGCGGCGCAGACGAAGGCGAATGGGCTGCTGCAGGAAGCATTGAAGGGCGACAACTTCGAGAAGCTCGCGAAGGCCAATTCGCAGGCGGCGGATGCATCGAAGGGCGGCGACCTGGGCTTTCAGTCACCGTCCAAACTGCCGGCTGAATTCGTGACGGCAGCTTCGACGCTGCGTCCGGGCCAGGTCAATCCGTCCGTGATCCGCACCAACGACGGCTTCGAGATCGTGCGACTCGTCGATCGCCGCTCTGGCCAGGGCGCGACTTCCGCCGATTCGACCAAGCTCACGCAGACGCACGTGCGCCACATCCTGCTGCGTGTCGGCGACGGCATGTCGGAGCCGCAGGCGCGCCAGAAGCTGCTCGAAATCCGCCAGGAGATCGAAACGGGCCAAGGCGATTTCGACAAGTTTGCGCGCACCTATTCGCAGGACGGTTCGGCGTCGCAAGGCGGCGATCTCGGCTGGATCAGCCCAGGCGAAACGGTGCCCGAGTTCGAACGCGCGATGAACGCGCTGCAGGACAACCAGATCAGCCAGCCCGTGCGAAGCGAATATGGCTATCACCTGATCCAGGTGCTCGGCCGGCGCGAAGCGGAAGGCTCGGTCTCGCAGCAGATGGACCTCGCGCGCCAGGCTATCGGCCAGCGCAAGGCGGAACAGGCGTATGCCGACTGGCTGCGTGAGCTGCGCGACACCGCGTATGTCGATTACAAGGCAAACCCGATCACGGGTACCTCCGCGCAATAACTCTGGAATCGTCATGACCGCTGCCCAGCCCTCGAACGCACCGCTGAACATCGCGATCACCACGGGCGAGCCGGCTGGCGTCGGTCCTGAACTGACGGCACAGGCGCTCGCCGCGGCGGGCGCGCACTGGCCCGATGCGCACTTCACGGTGCTCGGTGACAGCGGTTTGATGGCCGAACGGGCGAAAGCAGTAGGGATCGACTGGGCGGCGCAGCAGGGCCGCCACATCGCCACGCAGCATCACGCGCTCGCCGCGCCCGCGCACGCCGGCAAGCTCGACGTAAAGAACGGGCCGTATGTGCTCGGCCTGCTCGATGCAGCGATCGATGGCGCGCTCGCGGGCACGTTCGACGCAATCGTCACCGCGCCGCTGCAAAAGAGCACGATCAACGATGCCGGCGTGCCGTTCACCGGTCATACCGAATATCTGGCGGAGCGCACCAACACCCCGCGCGTCGTGATGATGCTGGCGGGCACGGGCGCAAGGCCGCTGCGCGTCGCGCTCGCCACGACGCATCTGCCGCTGAAGGACGTGTCGGCGGCGCTGACGGTCGACGGCCTCGTTGACACGCTGCGTATCATCGACCATGACTTGCGGCACCATTTCGGCCTGCCGGCACCGCGTATTCTCGTCACCGGCCTGAATCCGCATGCGGGTGAAAACGGCTATCTCGGCCGCGAGGAAATCGACGTGATCTCGCCGGCGCTGCAACAGGCGAACGGCCAGGGCATCGACGCGCGCGGCCCGTATCCCGCCGACACGCTGTTTCAGCCGCGTTATCTGAACGAAGCCGATTGCGTACTCGCGATGTTTCACGATCAGGGCCTGCCCGTTCTGAAATACGCGACGTTCGGCGAAGGCATCAACGTGACGCTCGGCTTGCCGATCATTCGCACGTCTGTCGATCACGGCACGGCGCTCGATCTCGCCGGCACAGGCCGCGCGGATGCGGGCAGCCTGATCGCCGCGATCGACACCGCAGTTTCCATGGCGCGCAACCGTCGCGCCGCATGATTTTTTTGTAGCTTCTATCGATGTCCAACAGTTCAAGCAAACAGCACCAGGGCCACTTCGCGCGCAAGCGCTTCGGACAGAATTTTCTGGTCGACTTGGGCATCATCGATTCGATTGTCGACGTGATCCGTCCGCAACGCGGCGAGCGCATGGTCGAAATCGGACCGGGGCTGGGCGCGCTGACGGAGCCGCTGATCGGGCGTCTCGCGACGCCCGAAGCGCCGCTGCACGCCGTCGAACTGGACCGCGACCTGATCGGGCGTTTGAAGAAGAAGTTCGGCGAGCTACTCGAATTGCATGAAGGTGATGCGCTCGCGTTCGACTTCGGCGCGCTCGCGGAAGCGGGCGAAAAGCCCACGCTGCGTATCGTCGGCAATCTGCCTTACAACATTTCGAGCCCGTTGCTGTTTCATCTCGCCACTTTCGCCGATCGCGTAATCGATCAGCATTTCATGCTGCAGAACGAAGTGGTCGAGCGGATGGTCGCGGAGCCGGGCACCAAGGCGTTCAGCCGGTTGTCTGTGATGTTGCAGTACCGTTATGTGATCGACAAGCTGCTCGACGTGCCGCCCGAATCGTTCCAGCCGCCGCCGAAAGTCGATTCCGCGATCGTCCGCATGATTCCGTACGCGCCGCACGAACTGCCTTCCGTCGATCAAGCGACGCTCGGTGAACTCGTCACCGCGGCGTTCTCGCAGCGTCGCAAGATGTTGCGAAATACGCTTTCCGCATATCGCGATACCGTCGATTTCGAAGCGCTCGGCTTCGATCTGCAGCGCCGCGCGGAGGACGTGCCCGTCGCAGAGTATGTGTCGGTTGCGCAGGCCGTATCGGCGGCTTCTCCGAAGTAGCTGGAAACGCAGCGAGTCAAGTCACAAATACGACTCGTTGAATCTGCAAAGGCCACTGTAGACAGCCCGCAACACGCGGGCTTTCTTTTATCTTCCCGACTCTTCATACAGATTAATCTTACGCTTGCTTGCGTTCGCCTATTTGCGCGCCAGCGACGCCGCACCGCTTTAAGAAAATCCCACGCACTAACGCATGCAGGATGGATCAGGAGACGGTATGACGAAGGGGAGCAAGAGACTGAGGTTCTGCGCGTGGGCGGCGCTTTCGCCCGCGTTGACGTGCGCGACGGCACACGCGCAATCGAGCGTCACCTTGTACGGCATTGTCGACGAAAGCGTCCGCTATATGACGCACGTGAACAAGAACGGTGACTCGAGCGTCGGCCTCGGCAACGGCGGCATGTCCGAGAGCCGCTGGGGCTTGCGCGGCGTCGAGGACCTGGGCGGCGGCTGGTCGACCTTCTTCAAGCTCGAAAACCGTATCTACATCAACAGTGGTCAGAGCGATCCGACGCTGCCGTTTTTCAACGAGGCGCAGGTCGGTGTGCAGTCGTCGTCGTACGGCAAGCTGATCTTTGGGCGGATGCCGAACGTGCTGATCGAAGGCATCACGATTGGTGGCTATGGCAGCAACCCGTGGATTCCTTACGACTTCAGTTTCCAGCCGGAAGTGACGATGTCGGGCGGTATCTGGACGAGCAATCAGGTGCAGTATCAGGCGCGCGCGCATGACGTGTTGTTGTCGATCGGGTACGCGTTCGGCGGCGTCGCGGGGCACCAGTCGTATGGTTCGCAGTACGGCGCGGCTGTTGCTTATGCGCCTAGTGGCGGGCCTGTGAATATGGGCGGCGCGTATGAGGAGTCGCGCGATTCCGTCAATGGCAGCGCGGCGAAAGCGTGGACGTTCGGGGCGTCGTACACGTGGAACCAGACGCGCTTCGCGCTTGGCTACATCGTCAATCAGAACGACGCGGGCTTCTCGAATTTCGCGAACGGACCGTTTACGGCGCCTGTGCTTGCGGCGCTCAAGTACACGGACTTTTCACGACGTCGGATGATAATGGGCGGTATCACGCAGCAGGTGGGCGCTGCCTGGCATTTCGCAGCGAATGTGTGGCGGACATTGCAGGACGGCAAGACGCCGGCGCAGGATGGCTCTGCGTGGCAGTATCAGCTCGTAGCTGATTACAGTTTGTCCAAGCGCACGGATGTTTATGTGGAAGGCGATTACGCGCTGTATCGCGGAGATCTGATTGGCGCGCAATTGCAGGGTGTGAATGGGGTCGGGCTGGCGCAGAAGGGTACGCAGATTGGGCTGATGACAGGGCTGCGGCATCTGTTCTAAAGTTTTGCCTATGGGGCGTGTGGACGCCGCCGGACTGGGTTTGGCGAGCGCGCGGCGTTTTCGGTTTTTCTGTACATTTACGCCCTCGACATCCCTACACAATACTGGAGTACACAATGCGCCTTCTTCACACCATGCTTCGAGTCGGCAATCTCGACCGCTCGATCAAGTTTTATACCGAGTTGCTCGGGATGAAAGTGCTGCGTCGAAATGATTATCCTGAGGGTAAGTTTACGCTTGCGTTTGTTGGGTATGAAGATGAGAAAGATGGCACGGTTATCGAACTGACTCACAATTGGGATACTGAGTCGTACGATCTGGGAGATGCGTTTGGGCACCTGGCGGTTGAGGTGGATGACGCGTATGCCGCGTGCGCCAAGATCAAGGAGCAGGGCGGGACGGTTGTGCGGGAGGCCGGGCCTATGAAGCACGGTACGACTGTTATCGCGTTTGTGACTGACCCTGACGGGTATAAGATCGAGTTTATTCAGCGGAAGTCTTAAGGGTTTTTGTTTTGTCTGCGACGCTGGGTGGTTTGCTTGTTTTTGAGCTTGCATCCGGAGGGCGGTGTTTGCTGCGCCAGCTTTCTGGTTTGCATGTGGTTTCGCTGGCATCCGCGATTCGTTAGCGTGCTTCAAGCGTCGCCCCTGTGCGGGGCGGCACCTACTTTTCTTTGCCGCCGCAAAGAAAAGTAGGCAAAAGAAAGCGGCTCACACCGCCAATTCTTGTTCTTATCCACGGGCCCCCAACGTCCCCACGCCTCACACGGCAGCGTTCTTGTTCGCGGGGGTTGCCAACGCGCTGAATGAGCGCCTCACCCACTTCAAACACCCGTACATGAGCTAGCGGCAACGAACGGTATGTGCTGCCCAGGTGGCAAACTGTGTGTAGGTTGTCGCGTCGTACAGGGTAGCGCTCTTACCGGGTGGGACGCATGCGCAATCGGTCCGAAGTGATGCGTGCGAAGCACAGGAAGCCGACACACAGTTTGCCACCTGGGCGGCGGTGGACTGTCTGGCGCGGCATACTGGATTGTGGGTGCGTGAAGCGGGTGAGGCGCTGGTTCAGTGCGCTGGCAACGTGCGTGGGTCACGTGATTGCCGTGTGAAGTGTAAGACCCTGTGGGGGCCCTCAGGCAGGGAGAAGAACTGGCGGTGTGAGCCGCTTTCTTTTGCCTACTTTTCTTTGCGGCGGCAAAGAAAAGTAGGTGCCGCCCCGCACAGGGGCGACGCGTGAAGCAGGCTAACAAAGCGCGGATGCCAGCGAAACCACATGCAAACCAGAAAGCTGGCGCAGCAAACACCGCTCTCCGGATGCCAGCGAAACCACATGCAAACCAGAAAGCTGGCGCAGCAAACACCGCTCTCCGGATGCCAGCGAAACCACATGCAAACCAGAAAGCTGGCGCAGCAAACACCGCCCTCCGGATGCCAGCGAAACCACAAGCAAACCACACCAGCGTCGCAGACAAACCCCAAAAAAACCAAATCACAAAGTAGGCAAAAGCTCCGGCGGATGATGCTTCAACGTCTGCCTAGCCTCCCGAAACTCGGGAAAAATCGACTCCACCGTCTGCCAGAACTTAGGACTATGGTTCATCTCGCGCAAATGCGCGAGTTCATGCGCGACGACGTAGTCAATAACGGATAAAGGAAAGTGAATCAGCCGCCAGTTAAGGCGAATCTTTCCATCACTAGAACAACTACCCCACCGCGTAGCGGCGGAAGAAAGCCCATAAGCCCGATACGAAACCCCAAGCTTCTCGGCATACACAACAAGACGTTCACCGAAAATCCGCTTCGCCTCGTTCTGCAGCCACCCCTGCACGCGATCCTTGATCTGCTGCGGATCAGCCTGCGCCGGCAGCGGCAGCGCGAGCATATTCCCCGCAGCATCGTACACAAGCTGACCATTCGCAGCCGCAAGCGTCACGCGCACAGTCTGCCCAAGATAGGGCAACTCAGCGCCATCTTTCCAGTCGACGCGCGGCATCACACGCTGCTCGGTACGGGTCTGCCACTCAGTGAGTTTGGTAAAAATCCAGCGCTGCTTTTCGGCGATCGCCGTTTCGATATCAGCGAGCGTGACCCACCGCGGCGCGGTGATAGTCAGCCCCGTGCTGTCGATCGCAAACCCGATCGAGCGCCGCGACGAACGCTTCAGCCCGTAATGCAACGTGCGCGCACCAAGCGTGACGCTGCGCATTTTCGAACCATCGGGAGCGAGGGGAGCAGCGGACTTGGGTTGCGGCGGCGCGGCAGGTTTGCCCGGCTCGTCGAAGAGCGGCAGATCCAGTTGCCGGCTATCGAGCGCCGCAGCAGGCTGCGGCTTGGAAGACTTCTGCATCGGACTCACTTCGCGCTGATACGCTGCAACGCGCGTATGTGCGCATTGCAGCGTGGCGCGTCAGATACGGGCGGCGGCGGGCGTGCTTTGCTCGTCGCCATAAGCGGCCGGATCGATACGACGCATCTCGGCCTCGATCCACGTTTCAACGCGCGTGTTCACTTCGTCGGGCGTGAGCCCGGTAGTGTCGATCGGTTTGCCGATCGACACTGTGACTATACCCGGATATTTCATAAACGAGTTGCGCGGCCACACGCGCCCCGCATTGTGCGCGATGGGGACGACGGCCGCGCCCGTCGCGACCGCGAAGCGCGCGCCACCCGTCTTGTACTTGCCTTGCTTGCCCGTGGGCGTGCGCGTGCCTTCCGGGAACATGATGACCCACGCGCCTTCGGACATGCGTCGCGCGCCTTGCCGCGTCACCGATGCAAACGCATTCTTGCCTTCCTTGCGGTCGATGTGAATCATCTTCAGCATGCCGAGCGCCCAGCCGAAGAACGGCACATACAACAGCTCGCGCTTGAACACGTAGCACAGCGGCCGCGGCATCAACGCGGGAAACGCGAGCGTCTCCCACGCGGATTGATGTTTCGACAGCAACACGGTGGGACCGTTCGGCAGGTTGTCCATGCCGCGTATTTCGTAGCGGATGTTGTTCAGCCAGCGCACGACAGAGAGCGTCGTGCGACACCAGCCGACAGCCATCCAGTAGCGGTTATCGGCGCGCATGAACGGAAACGCGATGAAGCACGCGGTCGCGTAGGGAATCGTGAAGACCGCAAAAAAGATCAGCAGCAACAGCGAGCGGATGAAGCGCATCGGCGTGGTCAGTGAGGTGAGGGCGTGCTAGGCACGCATCATTCTTGTTCTTCGGCGAGAAAGTCGAGTGCGAACGCGCGCAGGTCGTTATGCACGATCGTACCTTCGGGGAGGCCGCCTGCTTCAAGCGTCTTCTTGCCCTTACCCGTCAGCACGAGGTGCGGGACGAAACCGAGCGCGGCGCCTGCCTGCAGATCGCGCAACGAATCGCCGACGCAAGGCGTCTCCTCCGGTTCGATCTCGAAGCGCTCCGCGATCATCTTCAGCATGCCGGGCCTCGGCTTGCGGCATTCGCAGTGATCGTCGGCGGTGTGCGGGCAGAAGAACACGGCGTCGATGCGCCCACCGACGGCGGCCGCCGCGCGATGCATCTTCAGATGCATCGCGTTGAGCGCGTCCATGTCGAACAGGCCGCGGCCGATACCCGACTGATTCGTCGCAATCGCCACGCGATAGCCGGCCTGGTTGAGCCGCGCGATGGCTTCGAGACTGCCGGGCAACGCGACCCACTCGTCGGGTGTTTTGATGAACGCGTCCGAGTCGGCGTTGATCACGCCGTCCCGGTCGAGCACTACCAGTTTCTTTGCAGTCGGCATGATGCGTCGCTCAGGCTGCGAGACGCGAAATGTCCGCGACGCAGTTCATCTGTTGATGGAGCGCGCCGAGCAGCGCAAGGCGGTTCGCTCGCAGCGCCGGGTCTTCGGCGTTGACCATCACGTCGTTGAAGAACGTGTCGACGGGTTCGCGCAGCGCGGCGAGCGCCGACAGCGCGCCCGTGTACTGGCGCTCGGCCAGTTGCGACTGCACGCGCGGCGCAACCTGTTCGAGCTGCGCATACAGCGCCTTTTCGGCGGCTTCGACGAGCAGCGCGATCTGCACGCCGCTCGCGTTCGCGCCTTCCGACTTCTTCAGGATGTTCGAGATGCGCTTGTTTGCCGCCGCGAGCGACGCCGCTTCCGCCAGCGTCGCGAATTCACGCACGGCATCCAGACGCGCGACGATATCGTCGAAACGCGTCGGGTTCAGCGCGAGCACGGCATCCACTTCGCCCGCCGAGTAGCCGCGTTCGCGCAGTTGACCGCGCAGACGGTCGATGCAGAACTCGTAGATAGCTTGTGTCGAATCGGCGACGTTCGGCACGTTCGCGAATTGCGCGTAGGTGACGCGCAGCAGTTCGACGAGATCGATCGGCAATTGCTTTTCGACGAGGATACGCAGCACGCCGAGTGCGTGACGGCGCAGCGCGAACGGATCTTTCTCGCCCGTCGGTTGCAGGCCGATGCCCCAGATGCCGACCAGCGTTTCGAGCTTGTCCGCGAGCGCGACGATCGTGCCCGTCACGGTCGACGGCAACGCATCGCCGGAGAAGCGCGGCTGATAGTGTTCCGAGCACGCGAGCGCGACTTCTTCCGGCTCGCCGTCGTGGCGCGCGTAGTACGTGCCCATCGTGCCTTGCAGCTCGGGGAATTCGCCGACCATGTCGGTCAGCAAGTCGGCCTTCGCGAGATGCGCTCCGCGCTTCGCGAGCGCGACGTCCGCGCCGATCATCTGCGCGATCGCGCCTGCCAGCGCTTCGACGCGCTCGACACGTTGCAGCGCCGAACCGAGCTTGTTGTGATAGACGACGTTCGCGAGTTGCGGCACGCGGTTCGCGAGCGGCTTCTTCTTGTCGTGCTCGAAGAAGAACTTCGCGTCGGCGAGGCGCGGACGCACCACACGCTCATTGCCTTCGACGATCTCGGCTGGCGTCTTCGTCTCGATGTTCGACACGATCAGGAAGCGCGAGCGCAGCTTGCCGTTCGCGTCGGTGAGCGCGAAGTATTTCTGGTTGGTTTGCATGGTGAGGATCAGGCATTCCTGCGGTACTTGCAGGAACTCGTCCTCGAACGTGCACGCGTAGACGACGGGCCATTCGACCAGCGACGTCACTTCGTCGAGCAGCGACTCGGGCATGACGACCTGATCGCCGTTCGCTTGAGCGAGCAGATGCGTGCGGATGGTTTCCTTGCGGTCCGAGAAGTTCGGCACGACGTGGCCGCGATGCATCAGCGTTTCGGCGTAGTGATCCGCATGCTGGATCTGCACGAAGCCTTCGGACAGGAAGCGATGACCGAGCGTGGTGTCGTCGGCATCGATGCCGAATGCGGTGACGGGCACGACCTCTTTGTCATGCAGCACCGTCAGACGATGCACGGGACGCACGAACTGCACGTTCGAGCCGTCCGGGCGCTGATACGTCATGACCTTCGGAATGGGCAGCTTGGCGAGCGTTTCGTCGAGCGCCGTCTGCAGGCCTTCGGCGAGCGTCGCGCCGGGCGCCGCATAGCGCAGGAAGAACGCATCAGCCTTGCCGTCGTTCGCGCGTTCGAGATCGTTCACCGAGAAATCGGGGAAGCCGAGCGCCGCGAGCTTCTTTGCGAGCGGCGGCGTGGGTTGGCCGTTCGCATCGAGCGCGACGGAAACGGGCAGCACTTTTTCGCGCACGTGTTTTTCCGGCGCGACGCTGCGCACGTTCTTGATGGTGACGGCGAGGCGGCGCGGCGTGGCGTAACGCTCGAACTGCAATTCGCCTTCGATCAGATCACGCGCGGCGAGACGTTGCGCGATGCCTTCCGCGAACGCATCGCCCAGGCGCGCGAGCGCTTTGGGCGGCAGTTCCTCGGTCAGCAGTTCGACGAGCAGGGTGGCTTGATGGGATTGCGTCATGTCTTCTTGGTCTCGTCAGTCCTGGTCGATCTTGCGTTCGACTTTGAGCGGCGGCGCCCACGTGGGCATCGCGGCGTCCTGTTCGTCGGTGGTGAGGCCGGGTACGCCATGCACGGGATTGCCGAGCATCGGGAAGCCGAGCTTTTCGCGCGAGTCGTAGTAAGCCTGCGCGACGAGGCGCGACAGCGCACGAATGCGGCCGATATAGGCCGCGCGTTCCGTCACGGAGATCGCACCGCGCGCATCGAGCAGATTGAAGGTGTGAGCGGCCTTCAGCACGAGTTCGTAAGCGGGCAGCGCGAGCGGCACTTCGATCATCCGCTTTGCTTCGGCTTCGTAGCTGTTGAAGAACGTGAACAGCAGATCGGTGTTGGCGTGCTCGAAGTTGTACGTCGACTGTTCGACTTCGTTCTGGTGATACACGTCGCCATACGTGAGGCGGCGCATTTCCGGACCGTTCGGGCCTTGTTCTTCCCACTCGGTCCAGATCAGGTCATAGACGTTCTCGACCTTCTGCAGATACATCGCGAGGCGTTCGAGACCGTATGTGATTTCGCCGAGCACTGGCTTGCAATCGAGGCCGCCCACTTGCTGGAAGTACGTGAACTGCGTCACTTCCATGCCGTTGAGCCACACTTCCCAGCCTAGGCCCCACGCGCCGAGCGTCGGGTTTTCCCAGTCGTCCTCGACGAAGCGCACGTCGTTCTGCTTCAGGTCGAAGCCGAGCGCTTCGAGCGAGCCGAGGTACAGGTCGAGGATGTTTTCCGGCGCGGGCTTCAGCACGACCTGATACTGGTAGTAGTGCTGCAGACGGTTGGGGTTCTCACCATAGCGGCCGTCCTTCGGACGGCGCGACGGCTGGACATACGCTGCCCGCCACGGCTCGGGGCCGACCGCGCGCAGGAACGTATGGACGTGGGAAGTGCCCGCGCCGACTTCCATGTCGATCGGCTGGAGCAGCGCGCAACCCTGCTTGTCCCAATAGGATTGCAGCGTCAGGATGATTTGCTGAAACGTGAGCATGAAGTGCCTTGAAGGGTGCCTTTCAGGCAGGACGCGGATGCCGTGCGGCCTGGGGGCGTGCCGGTCGTGCTGGCCGTCCGCTCCATAGCCGGCCGGTTGCGCGGCCCAGTGCTGTAAAACCCTGAATTTTACCGGATTGCCGGTGGCTTGAGACTTTCTGGGGCCTGGTGAGTCGACGGGGGCGCGTCGTTGTGTTGTTTCGCGTTGCGCCGCCCGTATGACTTGATGTTAGGCGTTGTCGTCGCGCTTTGTGTCGGTGCTTACGCTGTTCGTGCCGTTGCGCACCTTGGCGCGGCCCGACTGATCGCGGCCCGGACCGAACGCAAAACCGAATGCGAGGAACAGCAGTGAAACGGCGAGCACGGTGTTGTTGCCGCTCGTCACGTACGGCGTGAAGCCCGTCGTGCCTTGCACGGTCGTTTCGATCGAACCTTGGGTAAATGTGGGCAAGCGCGCGATGACGTTGCCGTGCGCGTCGATCGCAGCCGTCGCGCCCGTGTTCGTCGCGCGCAGCATTGGACGGCCGGTTTCGAGCGAGCGCATGCGTGCAATCTGCAGATGTTGATCGAGCGCGATCGTGTCGCCGAACCACGCGAGATTCGTCGAGTTGACGAGCACGCCCGCCGGCATGTCGCTCTCGCGCACCGTGCGCGCGATTTCCTCGCCGAAGATGTCTTCGTAGCAGATATCGACGGCGACCGGCTGATTGTGTACGACGAACGGCTTCTGCACGGGCGCGCCGCGCGCGAAATCGCCCAGCGGAATGTTCATCAGGTTCACGAACCAGCGGAAGCCCCAGGGCACGAACTCGCCGAACGGCACGAGATGATGCTTGTCATAGCGATACACGCCCGTCTGGCCCGGCGTGATGCCGAACAGGCTGTTCGTGTAATCGACGACGCGTCCTTCCGGCGTGATCGTTCCGCCGACCGCACCGAACAGAATCGACGAATGCGTCGAATCCGCGAAATGGCGCACGGCGAGCGCGAACGACTCGGGGATCGCCTGCGCGAGCACGGGAATGGCTGTTTCCGGCGTGACGATCAGATCGGCGGGCTTTGCTGTGATCATCCGCTGATATTCGTCGATGGCCGCTTTTACGCCCGACTCTTCGAACTTCATGTCCTGCTTCACGTTGCCTTGCAGGAGGCGCACGGTCAGCGTCGCGTTGGCGGGCGTCGTCCACGAAACGAGCGGCAGTACGAGTCCCGCTGCGATCAGCGCAACGGCGATGACGGCGGGCACCGCAACGCGCGCGGTTCGCGGCGCAGCGAGTGCATTGCCATTTTTCGATGTGAGCGAACGCAGCACGGCCTGCGCGATCAGTGCGGCGGCCAGCGCGAGCACCCAGCCGACGCCGTATACGCCGACAATCGGCGCGAATCCCGCAAACGGCCCGTCGACCTGCGCATAGCCGCTCGCGAGCCACGGAAAGCCGGTGAACACCGTGCCGCGCAGCCATTCGCCGATCGCCCACGCGCTCGCGAACGCAAAGGCGCCGTGCCAGGTCGGCGAAAACGGCTGATCGTCGACGAGTTTGCCGTTGCGCGCGTGTCCTGCGCAGAAGGACCAGACGCCAGCCGCGAGCGCCGGATAGACGGCGAGGTACAGCGAGAACAGCACGAGTGCGGTGCCCGCGAGGGGCGCCGGCATGCCGCCGTAGAAGTGCATGCTCACGTACAGCCACCACACGCCCGACACGTAGTTGCCGAAGCCGAACGCGAAGCCGGTGAGGGCGGCGCTTTTCCAGCCCGTGGTGCGCGTGAGCCACACGAAGAAGAAAACGAAGATCGCAAGTTCGAGCCAGCCGCCGTGCGGCGTGGGCGCGAAGGATAGCGTGTTGAGCGCGCCGGCGGCTGCGGCGGCGAGGTAGTGCCACCACGGCAACGTCCGGGCGCGCCCGATGTTTGCATCGGCTGCGTCGGACGTCACGCCGCGGCGCAGACGGGAAGTGATCGGGTCGGCCATTCTTGCGTGGTCGGCTTCAGGGAAACGGGGGAAATCAGGTTTGCACGTGCTGGGCGTCGCGTTCGCGCTGTCCAGCGAGCGGATCGCGGCGCACGAGCAGCATGTGGATCTGGCGCGCGTCGGCGCGCAGCACTTCGAAGATCAGGTCGTCGAGCTTCACTTTCTCGCCGCGATGCGGCACGCGTCCGAAATGGTGCGTGACAAGTCCGCCGATCGTGTCGACTCCTTCGTCGGAATAGTGCGTGCCGAACTCTTCGTTGAACTGCTCGATCTCGGTCAGCGCGCGCACGCGGTAGCGTCCGTCCGGCGACGCGATGATGTTGCCGCTTTCTTCGTCGAAATCGTATTCGTCCTCGATGTCGCCGACGATCTGCTCCAGCACGTCCTCGATCGTGATCAGGCCCGCGACGCCGCCGTATTCGTCGACGACGATCGCGATGTGATTGCGGTTGACGCGGAAGTCGTGCAACAGCACGTTCAGACGCTTCGATTCGGGGATGAACACGGCGGGGCGCAGCATGCCGCGCACGTCCGCTTCGCCTTCGGCGTAGTAGCGCAGCAGATCTTTCGCGAGCAGCACGCCGATCACGTTGTCGCGATTGCCTTCGTACACGGGATAGCGCGAGTGCGCTTTTTCCAGCATGTACGGAATGAATTCGTCGGGGGCGTCCGCGATGTTGATCGCGTCCATTTGCGAGCGCGGGATCATGATGTCGCGCGCGCAGAGCTCGGAAACCTGGAACACGCCTTCGATCATCGACAGCGAATCTGCGTCGATCAGATTGCGTTCGTGCGCGTCCTGCAGGATTTCGAGAAGTTCGCCGCGAGAATCGGGCTCGGGCGAGATGAAGTCGGTCAATCGCTCGAGGAGGGAGCGCTTTTCCTGGGGTTTGTCGCTGGTATGGCGTCGACTGGGATACGAATCGTTCATGGTGGTGCGCCCGGAAAGCTGGGCGCGCTGTTGCAGAGTGTTAAGGATACACCACGTGCGTGGCAGGACCGTGTCCTGGGGCCACTGCGTGGTGCCGGGCGTATTTTCCGGTTTGGGCCGGTTGGTTCCACCGGGGGCACGATGATTTTCGGCGGAAAACGCTCGCTTTTATCCTAACTGATATCTGGGGGTTGGGGGGCGTGTGGTCAAAATTAGGTTTTTGTCGCGGGGCAGCGGTTTGGGTTTTTTTGTCTGCGACGCTGCGAGGTTTGCTTGTGTTTTCGCTGGCATCCGCGTGTTGCCTTCGTGCTTCAAGCGTCGCCCCTGTGCGGGGCGGCACCTACTTTTCTTTGCCGCCGCAAAGAAAAGTAGGCAAAAGAAAGCGGCTCACACCGCCAGTGCTAGTTTTTGCCTGAGGGCCCCCAGAGGGTCTTACGCTTCACACGGCAGCCTTTCTGTTTGCGTGCGTTGCCAACGCTTCAAATGAACGCCTCACCTGCTTCGAATACCCGTACTCGGGCCAGCGGCAGCGAATGGTATGTGCCGCCCAGGTGGCAAACTGTGTGTAGGTTGTCGCGTCGTATAGCTCGGCGCTCTTCCCTGGTGGGACGCGCGTGTACTATCGGTCCGAAGTGAGGCGCGCGAGGCACTACGGCCTACACACAGTTTGCCACCTGGGCGGCGGCGGAATATCTGGCACGGCGTGCCGCAACGCGGGCGCGTGGAGCAGGTGAGGCGCTCGTTCAATGCGCTGGCAACGCACGCAAACAGAAAGGCTGCCGTGTGACGCGTAGGAACCTTTGGGGGCCCTCAGGCAGTAACAAGAACCGGCGGTGTTAGCCGCTTTCTTTTGCCTACTTTTCTTTGCGGCGGCAAAGAAAAGTAGGTGCCGCCCCGCACAGGGGCGACGCTTGAAGCACGAAGGCAACACGCGGATGCCAGCGAAAACACAAGCAAACCTCGCAGCGTCGCAGACAAAAAAAACCTACCCCCGACACCTCGCCAACAGCGCCTCGAGCGCTCTATCGGGCATACCACTCTCCCGCAGCGCCGCAACCGTACGACTCACATAATCAAGCGTCGTGCCATATCGCCCGGAAGCACACCCAAGCACCGCTTTCACAACGTCATCAGACAGCTTGCCCGTATAAGAAGCCACATCCCGCCGCATCACAAACGCGAGCGCATCGACGCGCCGCCCGTCGGCAAGCACACACGGCAGCCACGCCGGCCGATACGAACCCATCGCCATCTCGCGCCGCCAGAGCGCTTCCAGATGCGGCATCGCGCCCTCAGCGGCGAGCCTGAACGCAATCCCGCTACACGATCCGCCACGGTCCAAAGCAAGCACGAGCCCCGGCTGCTCCGGCGTCCCGCGATTAACCCGCGACCACAAATACAGCCCGCGATGATATCCATGCACCCGCGAGCGCAACGCCTCGACAGTCGGCAGACCGGGATTCCAGATCAGCGACCCATAGCCAAACAGCCACAAGTCGCTCTTGCGATCCCAGTCTCGCAGAGAACACTCAAGCGACGCGCGCAGTTCATCGTCCGTCAACAGCCGCGACTCGCCGAGCGACGGCGGATAGTCGGGGCACGGTTGACGCGGCGTCGGAGATGAAAGGGGTTGGCTCACGTTGATTCGATCGGTTGGCTGTCTGGGTTGTCAGAGCCCGCGATCGACCAGGCGGCGATGCCGGCTCAACATTCCTGCTATCGAGCCTTATTCGTACGGGTCGGGGAAGCCGAGCTTGCCGAGCACCTCGGTTTCGATGGCTTCCATTTCTTCGGCTTCGGCCTCGTCTTCGTGGTCGTAGCCTTGCGCGTGCAGCGTGCCGTGGACCAGCAGATGCGCGTAATGCGCTTCGAGCGGCTTGCCCTGTTCGTTCGCTTCCTTCTCGACGACAGGGCAGCACAAGATCAGGTCGCCCGTGACGGGATCGTCTTCCGATTCCGCATAAGCGAAAGTCAGCACGTTGGTCGAGTAGTCCTTGCCGCGATACGTGCGGTTCAGCGTGCGGCCTTCGTCGGCGTCGACGAAACGCACGGTCAACTCGGCGTCCGCGAAGAGCGCGGCCTTGATCCACGCGGCGACCGTTGCCTTCGGCAACAGCGCCTTGTGTTCGGGCCACGCTTTTCCAGCGGGAAATTGCAGGTTCAGTGACAGTTTCGGGGCGCGGCTCATGCGTCGTTCTTCGTCCGGGTCATGTCCGCGTTACTTCGCTGCGTTGGCGGCTTCGGCGGCGGCCGCTTCCTTCTGCGACGCCGCGTCGTACGCCTCGACGATACGCGCGACGAGCGGATGACGCACCACGTCCACACTCGTGAAGCGCGTGAGCGCGATGCCGCGCACGTCCTCGAGCACGCGCTGCGCTTCGATCAGCCCGCTCTTGTGGCCGCGCGGCAAGTCGATCTGCGTCGTGTCGCCCGTGACGACCGCCTTCGAGCCGAAGCCGATACGCGTCAGGAACATCTTCATCTGCTCGGGCGTCGTGTTTTGCGCTTCGTCGAGAATGATGAACGCGTGATTCAGCGTGCGGCCGCGCATGTACGCGAGTGGCGCGATCTCGATCATCTGGCGCTCGAACATCTTCGCGGTCTTGTCGAAGCCGAGCAGATCGTAAAGTGCGTCATACAGCGGACGCAGATACGGATCGACCTTCTGCGCGAGATCGCCGGGCAGGAAGCCGAGCCGCTCGCCCGCTTCGACGGCGGGGCGCGTCAGCACGATGCGCTTCACCTGATCGCGCTCGAGTGCGTCAACCGCGCACGCGACGGCCAGATACGTCTTGCCGGTGCCCGCAGGGCCGACGCCGAAGGTGACGTCGTGTGACACGATCTGCTTCAGATACTCGCGCTGCGCCGGCGTGCGGCCGCGCAGATCGGCGCGCCGCGTGTACAGCTTCGGACCGAGTTCTTCCTCGTCCTCTACGCCTTCATGCGCCGGTTCGTCGAACGGATGATCGGGGTCGCCGCGAAAACGCGCGTCGGCTGCTGCCTCACCGTTACCGCCCGCGCGTCCGTTGGTGCCCGGGTGGCGGGCTTCGACGAGCGCAAGCTGGATGTCGTCGACGGAGATCGGATCGCGCGCGCTGTTGTAGAAGTTTTCGAGCGCATTGAGCGCGATTTTCGCGCCGCGCCCGCGAATGCTGATGCGGTGTCCGCGTCGTTGCAGCGTGACGTCGAGCGCTTGCTCGATCTGCCGCAGGTTTTCGTCGAGCGGTCCGCAGAGGTTGGCAAGCCGCGCGTTGTCTTCGCGCGGCGCAGTGAATTCCAGATGTTGCTGAGAGGTCTTCAAGGCTTGAGTTCGGTCCTGTCAGTGCGCTACAGCTTAATGAGTGGCGGGCGCGGTGTCGTACACCATCACGAGTTCGCCGCGCAACGAGTGCGGATACGCATGCACGATCTTCACGTCGATCATCTGCCCGATCAGGCGCGCGTGCGAATCAACGGGCGCGGGGAAATTCACCACGCGGTTGTTCTCGGTGCGGCCTGCGAGTTCGTTTGGGTCCTTGCGGGCAGGGCGTTCGACCAGAATCCGCTCGATCTTGCCGACCATTGCCGCGCTGATGCGCTGCACGTTTTCCTCGATGGTCGCCTGCAGATGCTGCAGGCGGCGCAGCTTCACTTCGCGCGGCGTGTCGTCGTGCAGGTTCGCGGCGGGCGTGCCGGGACGCGGGCTGTAGATGAACGAGAAGCTCGTGTCGTAGCTCATGTCGTGTACGAGCTGCATCATCTTGTCGAAGTCTTCTTCCGTCTCGCCGGGGAAGCCGACGATCATGTCCGTCGACAGCGACAGGTCCGGACGGATCGCGCGCAGCTTGCGGATCACCGACTTGTATTCGAGCACGGTGTAGCCGCGCTTCATCGCCATCAGGATGCGGTCCGAGCCGTGTTGCACGGGCAAATGCAGATGGCTCACGAGCTTCGGCACCTTCGCGTAGGTGTCGATCAGGCGCTGCGTGAATTCCTTCGGATGCGACGTCGTGTAGCGAATCCGTTCGATACCCGGAATCTCCGCGACGTATTCGATCAATGTCGCGAAGTCGGCGATTTCGGTCGAGCCGACCGTCATCGCGCCGCGAAAGGCGTTCACGTTCTGACCGAGCAGCGTGACTTCGCGCACGCCCTGATCGGCGAGACCGGCGATTTCCGTCAGCACGTCGTCGAGCGGACGCGACACTTCCTCGCCGCGCGTGTACGGCACGACGCAGTAGCTGCAGTACTTGCTGCAGCCTTCCATGATCGACACAAACGCGCTCGGGCCATCGACGCGCGCAGGCGGCAGGTGATCGAACTTCTCGATTTCCGGGAACGTGATGTCGACCTGCGGACGGCCGCTCGCGCGGCGCTGGTCGATCATCTGCGGCAGACGGTGCAAGGTTTGCGGGCCGAACACGAGGTCCACATAAGGCGCGCGCGCGACGATCGATGCGCCTTCCTGGCTCGCCACGCAGCCGCCCACGCCGATCAGCAGATTCGGGTTCGCTTCCTTCAGTTCGCGCACGCGGCCGAGATCGGAGAAGACTTTCTCCTGCGCCTTTTCGCGCACCGAGCAGGTGTTGAACAGAATGACGTCGGCGTCTTCGGGAGTGTCGGTCTTGACGAGGCCTTCAGCCGCACCGAGTACGTCGACCATCTTGTCGGAGTCGTACTCGTTCATCTGGCAGCCAAAGGTCTTTACATAAACTTTCTTGGTCATCGGGTGTTCGCCGGTCGCAGTGGTTAACCTGGGGGCGTCAGTAAAAGGTGAAGAGACAAAAACGCGTGGCGCCGCAGCGCGGAGAATCGGACGGTAAGCGGGTCCGAAGCGCCCGAAACGCGTTTTTACAGCGTAGTCCAACATTATAGCCCTTTGCTGCGTGGGGCTTTGGTGGCGTGCCGGGGTGGCGTCATGCGCCGGTTTCCGTGCTGGCGGGCGGTTTGCGCGTGCGCGCGGGCGTCTTTCGGGCGCCGCCCGGCGGCGGTAAGCCAAGTTGCGCTTCCAGTTCGCCCGTCACCTTGGTGAAGCGCTCGGCGAGAAAATCCAGCAGCACGCGCACACGCGGCGCCATGAAGCGGTTGCGGTGATAGAGCGCGTGCAGCGGCGCATCGGGATAACGCCATTCGGGCAGCAGCACGCGCAGACCGTCGCTTTTCAGGTCGGCTTCGACGTCCCACATCGACTTGATCACGATGCCGTAGCCGCGCAGCGCCCATTCGCGGGCGACCGCGCCGTCATTGGTTTCGCGCGCCGATTCGAGCGGAATCGTGTAGGTGACGGTTTCGTCGCCGCGCGTGAAGCGCCATTCGTTGACGGGCCCCGACGCGGTGCCGAGCACGATGCAGTCGAAGCGCGGCAGATCCAGCGGATCTTTCGGCTCGCCGCGCCGCGCGATGTATTCCGGCGACGCGCACAACACCCGCGGATTCGGCGCGAGCCAGCGCGCGACGAGCGAACTGTCCTGCGGCACACCGAAGCGGATGGCGAGGTCGATGTCTTCCTGCACCAGATTCTGTAGCGAATCGGACAGCGTCAGCGCAAACGTGACGTCCGGGTAGAGCCGATTGAATTCGTCGAGCCAGTGCATCAGCAGATTGCGCCCGAAATCCGATGTCGCGGAAATCCGCACCTTGCCGCGCACCGCGTTCTGGCCGGCCTGAAGCGCGGCTTCTCCGTCGTCGAGCGCGCGCAGCGCCTGCTGACAGCAGTTCAGGTAGAGACGGCCTTCATCGGTGAGACGCAGTTGCCGCGTGGTGCGCTCAAACAGCCGCGCTTTCAGTCCGCCCTCGAGTTTCGCGAGGCGCGCGCTGGCCGCCGCGGGCGTGAGGCCGAGCTTGCGGCCCGCCGCCGACAGGCTGCCCAGTTGCGCCGCTTCGACGAATAGCCGGATGTCACCCAGGTTGTCGGTCATTATTCGACACCATTTGAAAATCCTTCAAATCGTACGCCAATTATCAAACCAGTGAGGTTCGCGGACAATCCGATCCTGAAAACGCGACATCCGCGTTTACCCGGAGCCCGCATCATGCATCTCGACCACGCGACGATCGTCACCCCTGATCTCGACGCCACCCGACGGTTTTTCGTCGATGTCGTCGGGCTGGAGGAGGGCGCACGGCCGCCGTTCGGCGTCGGCGGCTACTGGCTTTATGCCGATGGTCGCCCGGTGATCCACCTCGTCGATTCGACGTTGCCGGGTCACTCGGGTCGTGTGACGCCTCGCATCGACCACATCGCGTTCCGTCTCGACGACGACAGGCAGTGGCAGGCGCTGCTCGCGCGGCTGGAGAAGGCCGGCGTCGCCTATCAGACCGCCGATGTGCCGCTCTCGGGTGAAGTGCAACTGTTCGTCGCGCTGGCATCGTCCGTCGTCATCGAGTTCGTGACGGCGGCGCGCAATGTCCGGCGCGCGTCCTTCTGAATCGTCGTCTGGAGCTTTCCATGCCCATTCCCTTGCTTGCGCTCGCGATCAGCGCGTTCGCCATCGGCACCACCGAGTTCGTCATCATGGGCTTGCTGCCCGACGTGGCGAGAGATCTTGCCGTCTCGCTTCCTTCCGCCGGCCTGCTTGTCAGCGGCTACGCGCTTGGCGTGGCCGTCGGCGCGCCGCTGCTTGCCGTCGTCACCAGCAAGATGCCGCGCAAACTCGCGCTGCAACTGTTGATGGGCGTGTTCATCGTCGGCAATGTGTTGTGCGCGATCGCTTCCGACTACTCGGTGCTGATGATCGCGCGCGTCGTGACGTCGTTCGCGCACGGCTCGTTCTTCGGCATCGGCGCGGTGGTGGCTGCGTCACTGGTGCCGCAGGAAAAGCGTGCAAGCGCGATCGCGTTGATGTTCACGGGCTTGACGCTGGCGAACGTGCTCGGCGTGCCGTTCGGTACGTTCGTCGGCCAGCAGTTCGGATGGCGCGTCGCGTTCTGGATCGTCGCCGCGTTCGGCGTGCTGTCGCTCGCGGGCGTCACGGCGCTCGTGCCGAACCGTCATGACACGGGCCCGGCGAGCCTCGGCCACGAAGTGCGCGTGCTGAAAGACCCGCAAGTGTGGATCGCGCTGACGATGACGGTGCTCGGCTTCGGCGGCGTGTTCGTCGTGTTCACCTACATCGCGCCGATTCTCGAGCAGGTGAGCGGCTTCACGCCGCACGGCGTCACGCTGATTCTGGTGCTGTTCGGCGTCGGGCTCACGGTCGGCAACACGATCGGCGGCAAGCTGGCGGACCGTTCGCTGATGCCCTCGCTGATGGGCATTCTGATCGCGCTCGCCGTGGTGATGGCCGTGTTTGCGCACACCAGCCATTCGCAGATCGCAGCGGCCGTCACTGTGTTCATCTGGGGAATCGCAGCGTTCGCGACCGTGCCGCCGTTGCAGATGCGCGTTGTCGAAAAGGCGAAGGCAGCGCCGAATCTTGCGTCGACGCTCAACATCGGCGCGTTCAACGTCGGCAATGCGGGCGGCGCGTGGCTCGGCGGGCTGGCGATCAGCCATGGTTACGGGCTCGACGCGTTGCCATATGTGGCTGCTCTCGTCGCGCTGGCTGCGTTGGCGCTGACATGGATCGCGGCGCGGATGGATGCGCCGGCCGCTGTCATCGCGCGGGATGTGCGCGAGCGGGTTTGAGTCTGGCGAGCGCGCGCTTGCGCTTCATGTGATGTATCCGATGCCCACGCAGCGATGCGTGGGCATCTGTTTTTACGTCTTAGGCCGATGAAGTCCGCGCGCCACCGCCGATGCTGCGTGCTGAACGCATCGCACGCCAGCGCATAAGGGTCCTCTGCGATCGTGATAACAGTGTGAAGATAACTTCGTTGGGCGCGCGAAAACCGGGTGCTAGGCTTGCCTCCACTAGTGCTTGCTCCGCACCGATGTGGGGCTTCTGGAGGTCATCATGCAGTCACCGCTTGCGCTCGTGCGCGACCGCGCGTCCGAAGGTCACGACGCAGCCCACGCCCACGACGATACGCGTTCCTCGGATTTCGACGCGCTCGAACACCGCGTCGGCGTGAACCTCGCGCGGTTGCGCGCGGAGCGTCAGTTGTCGCTCGATGCTTTGGCCCGTGCGTCGGGAGTGTCGCGCGCGATGCTCGCGCAGATCGAGTCGGCGCGCAGCGTGCCGTCGATCAAGGTGCTGTGCAAGGTCGCGGCGGCGTTGAAGGTGTCGGTCGCGGCGTTCCTGCGCCAGCATGCCGTGAACGGGTTCGAGCATTTGCCGGCGGATCGCTCGGCGCGCGTCGTCACGTCGAATGGGCGTTACTGGACGCGCGCGCTGCACCCCGATTCCGAGCCGTCGACCGCGGAGTTTCACGAACTGCGTATAGCGCCGCTGCATACCGAGCCGGGCACGCGACGCGCGCCGGGGACGACGGTGAATCTCGTCGTCAGCGTGGGTACGCTCGAAGTCAGCGTGCATGATCGCCGCCAGTTGCTGGCGACAGGGGATTCGATCGTCTTCGACGCCGACCAGCCGCACAGCCTGCGCAATCCCGGCGACACGGAAGCGCGTGCGTTTCGCGTGACCGTGAATGCGGAGACGCCGCCGCGCTGGGATGTGCCGCATGATGCGCCGCTCGCGCACGCGCATTCCGAAGTCTGAAACCTGAAGCACGCGCTGGCTGCACGCCACGCGCGGTTGTTGTATGCTTTGCGAGCCGGATCGATCCGGTAATCAGTACGTCTTCAGGGCGGGGCGAAATTCCCCACCGGCGGTATGCAGGCGGCGCTTTACGAAGCGCAAGTCTGCGAGCCCGCGAGCGCCTGCGTTGTAGTTTGAGTTGCAGGGTCAGCAGATCTGGTGAGAGGCCAGAGCCGACGGTTAGAGTCCGGATGGAAGAAGATGTGCAGATAGTCATCTGAGTCTCCTGTCGACCGGGTTGGCGCATGTGCGCTTTACTTCGGTCCCGTGCGGAATGGCCGCTGCTGTGCTGCTCGTTTCGAGCGGCGCGTGAATGCGCTGTCCATTTGTTGCATGGCAGCCGCTTGCGGCTCGCGGGACGCGTTTGTCTGTTTGCAATGCCCTGAAACGTTTTTCGCCCACACTCTTGCGAGGAGCGTTTCACATGTCCGTAGTATCTACATCTGCTGCATTCGTTTGGCCTGCGCCGTCTGTCGTTGCTGAGGACGCGGCCGCCGATCTTCCCCTGCTTGCCACCGAACCCATTCCGCCGCGCATCGCCGCCGCGCTCGACGCGTTACGCGAGGGCCGTGCTGTCGTGCTTCAGGACGATCACGATCGCGAGAACGAGGCCGATCTGATCATGTCGGCTGAGCGTATGAGCGTCGAGATGATGGCGCTGTTTATCCGCGAGTGCAGCGGCATCGTGTGTCTGTGCCTGACTGACGACAGGGTGCGCGCGCTCGAATTGCCGCCGATGACCGCTCATAACGAAAGCCGCAACACGACGGCGTTCACGGTGTCGATCGAAGCGCGCGAAGGTGTGTCGACGGGTGTGTCTGCCGCTGACCGGCTCACGACGATTCGTGCCGCGATTGCTGATAACGCGAAGCCTGCGGATATTGTGCGTCCGGGGCACGTGTATCCGTTGCGGGCGATGCCGGGCGGAGTGTTGGCGCGGCGCGGGCATACGGAAGGGACTGTCGATCTCGTGACTTTGGCGGGGCTGAAGCCCGCTGGGGTTTTGTGTGAGTTGATGAATGCTGATGGCACGATGATGCGAGGGGCTGATGTTGAGCGTTTCGCTGCTCAGCACGATATGCCTATGCTTACTATCGCGGAATTGGTCGAGTTTCGGCGCGCGATGGCCTTCGCGCGGGAGGCTTGTTTCGAGGTTTGATGTTTTTTTGTTTTGTTGTCTGCGACGCTGGGTGGTTTGCTTGTGTTTTGCGCTGGCATCCGCGATTTGCCTTCGTGCTTCAAGCGTCGCCCCTGTGCGGGGCGGCACCTACTTTTCTTTGCCGCCGCAAAGAAAAGTAGGCAAAAGAAAGCGGCTCACACGGGAGTGTCTGAATTTTTGTGTGCAAGGCAGATAAAAGCCTGCCATCTGGCAGGCTCGTCAATTGCATTCTACAAATGATTCCTTGTGAAGCGATCCTCGTAGAGGATCGCGAACTGGTTCATCGCGGCTTTCCAGTCATGCGCGGCACGGCTCCAGTCAGCCGTGATATTGCGCAAGGCCAGCCATAGCAGTTTGGTCGCGGCCTCGTCCGTCGGGAAGTGCCCACCCGTCTTGACGATCTTGCGTAGCCGGGCATTGACACTTTCGATGGCATTGGTCGTGTAGATCACCTTGCGAACCGCTGGCGGAAACGCGAAGAAGGGGATCACGCGATCCCAGGCCCGACGCCAGGCGGCCACCACCGTCGGGAATTTCTGGCCCCACTCACCCTGTTCGAACGCATCCAGTTCGGTCTGCGCAGCTTCAGCGCCCGTTGCCGAATAGATCGGCTTGAGGGCAGCAGCCAGCCCCCGCCGGTCTTTCCAGCTCGCGTAGTCCAGCGAGTGGCGGATCAGGTGCACGATGCACGTCTGGAGCGTGGTGGCCGGAAACACCGCGCCCAGTGCTTCAGGCATGCCCTTCAGTCCATCGGTGACTGCGATCAGGATGTCCTGCACGCCACGCACCTTCAGGTCGCTGAATACCTTCATCCAGAACTTCGCGCCTTCCGTGTTCTCGATCCACAGCCCCAGGATGTCCCGTGTGCCGTCCGGCAGGATGCCCAGCGCCAGATAGATCGCCTTGTTGCGCACCATCCCTTCCTCGCGGATCTTGACGCGTAGCGCGTCAAAGAACACTACCGGGTACATCGGCTCGAGCGGACGCGCCTGCCAGATACTCACCTCGTCCATCACGGCATCGGTCACCGAACTGATGAATTCCGGCGATACATCGGTACCGTACTGCTCGGCCAGAAACCCCTGGATCTCGCGCACTGTCATGCCACGGGCGTACATCGCGATGATCTTGTCGTCAAAGCCGGTAAAACGCCGTTCGTGCTTCGGAATCAGGATCGGCGCAAAGCTGCCGTCGCGGTCACGGGGAATCTCCAGGCGTAGCGGACCGTCGTCGGTCAGCACTGTCTTGCCGCTCTTGCCGTTGCGCTGGTTGGTCGCATCTTCTGGCCGCACGGCACCCGCCGGATAGCCCAGATGGTGTCCAAGTTCGGCGCCCAGCGCCCGCTCGATCAGCGCCTTCTTGAACGCCGCCGAAGCGGCATGCACCGCTTCGGCCGTCATCGGCCCCTTCACGAACTGGTCGATTAGTTCCTTCGGAATGGACGGCAACGCTGTCTGCGCTTCGGTGGTCGTCTTGGGTTTGCGTGGCATACATGCTCCTTGAGCTACATGTTATGCCTTGAACACAAAATCTATGACAGCCCCGCTCACACCGCCAGTTCTAGTTCTTGCCTGAGGGCCCCCAACGGGTCTTACGCTTCACACGGCAATCACGTGACCCACGCTCGTTGCCAGCGCATTGAACGAGCGCCTCACCTGCTCCACGCGCCGGCGTTGCGGCACGCCGTGCCAGATATTCCGCCGCCGCCTAGGTGGCAAACTGTGTGTAGGCCGTAGAGGCACACACGCCTCACTTCGGACCGAAAGCGCACGCATGCCACCCTGTAAGAGCGCCAGGCTATACGGCGCGACAACCTACACACAGTTTGCCACCTGGGCGGCACAAACCATTCGCTGCCGCTAGCCCAAGTTCGGGTGTTTGAAGTGGGTGAGGCGCTCATTCGACGCGTTGGCAACGAGCGCCAACAGAGACGTTGCCGTGTGAAGCATAAGACCCGTTGGGGGCCCTCAGGCAAACATAAGAACTGGCGGTGTGAGCCGCTTTCTTTTGCCTACTTTTCTTTGCGGCGGCAAAGAAAAGTAGGTGCCGCCCCGCACAGGGGCGACGCGTGGAGGGCGAAGGCAATGCGCGGATGCCAGCGAAAAGGCAAACGCACAGGGGCGACGCTTGAACGGCAAACACCATCACGCGGATGCCAGTGAAACCACAAGCAAACCACCCAGCGTCGCAGACAACAAAACAAAAACCCAAACCGCCCGCGCCGCGAAGCCGCAAAAACGAATACCGGCGACAAGCCTCAAACCAAAGCGTCGCAGACAAAAAAACCGCAGCTACGACTGCACGCCTCCAAACTCTCCCCGCATCCCCGCCTGAACAATTGAGGGCAACTCATCCATATGCTGCATGATCCGCGTGATCCCCATATTCCGGAGCACATCGGCATAGCCATCAGGAATATGACTAGCCCCAACAAACGCAATCGTCATCATCCCCGCCGCGCGCGCGGCATTCAGCCCAGCAACGCTGTCTTCAACCACAACGCACCGCGACGGCTCGACGCCCAACTGCTCCGCAGCAAACAGATACACATCGGGATAAGGCTTCGGCCGCGCGACCTGCTCAGCGCTAAACACCCGCGCTCCAAAAATCTCTGCCAGCCCGGCGCGGCGCACTGACGCGCTCACCCGCATCATCCGGCTATTCGACACGACAGCAGCAGGCAGCGACACGCGCAGCAGTGCATCCCGCACGCCACTAATCGCCGACAGCGACGACGCAAGCTCGCTTTCGACATTGGCCTCGACGGTCTGCAAAAAATCGGCGGGCAGCTCGATATCGAATGCCGCTTGAACGCTCTCCAGAAACCGCGAAGTCTGCTGACCAAACGCGGTCTTGCAGATCTCGTGGAAATCGAGCGTGGGAAAAGTGGCGGCGAGCGTGTCGTGCATCACGCGGTCGGCGATGACTTCGCTGTCGACGAGCACGCCGTCGCAGTCGCAAATGAGATGATCGATCATGCGGAAAATGGAACGAAAGCGCAGCCCGCGAGAGCCAATACGCAAGCACCACAGCGGGCCGAAAGCGACATGATACGTGCATTGCGGCCCGGCGCGCGCCGGACGGCTCGCGCGACACGCCGCGCACGGACGTGCATCAATTCAGGGCGCGTCGGCCCACGCCTTCGCCGCGCGAATCGCTCGTTGCCAGCCGTCGAGGCAGGCCTTCGCCTGATCGCCCGGCATCGACGGCGAGAAGCGATGTTCGAGCTTCCACTGGCTCTGCAATTCGTCGATGTCCTTCCAGTAGCCCGTCGCGAGTCCCGCGAGATACGCGGCCCCGAGCGCCGTCGTTTCGCTGACCTGCGGACGCACGGCATCCACGCCGAGAATGTCAGCCTGGAACTGCATCAGCAGATTGTTCGCGCATGCGCCGCCGTCCACACGCAGTTCGTCGATGTGAATGCCCGAGTCGGCTTCCATCGCTTTGAGCACGTCGACGGATTGATACGCGATCGAATCGAGCGCCGCGCGTGCAATGTGCGCGGACGTGGTGCCGCGTGTGACGCCGAACAGCGTGCCGCGAGCGCGCGCATTCCAGTGCGGCGCGCCGAGGCCGGCGAACGCGGGCACCAGGTACACACCGTCGCTATGCTCGACGCCGCGCGCGAGCGCCTCGATCTCCGACGCACTGCGGATGATGCCCAAGCCATCGCGCAGCCACTGCACGACAGCGCCCGCGATGAAGATGCTGCCTTCGAGCGCATAGTTGACCTGATCGCCGATCTGCCAGGCAATCGTCGTCACGAGATTGTTCTTCGACTCGATCGGTTTCGCGCCCGTGTTCATCACGAGAAAACAGCCGGTGCCGTAGGTGTTCTTCACCATGCCAGAGCGCGTACACATCTGGCCGAACAGTGCGGCGTGCTGGTCGCCCGCGATGCCCGCAAGCGGAATCTTCGACGCGAACACGGTCGTCTTGGTCGGCCCATACACCTCCGACGAAGGACGCACTTCCGGCAGCAGGCTGCGCGGAATGTCGAGCGCGTCGAGCAACTCGTCGTCCCATTGCAGCGTGTGGATGTTGAAGAGCATCGTGCGCGACGCGTTGGTCACGTCGGTGATGTGCAACTCATGCTTGGTGAAATTCCACACCAGCCAACTGTCGACCGTGCCGAACGCGAGCTTGCCTTGCCGCGCTTTTTCGCGCGCACCATCGACGTTGTCCAGAATCCAGCGGATCTTCGTTGCGGAGAAGTACGAATCGATGGGCAAGCCGGTCTTCGCGCGGAATGTCTGTTCGAGACCTTGCGCCTTCAGCTGATCGCAGAAGTCGGCCGTGCGCCGGTCCTGCCAGACGATCGCGTTGTAGATGGGATGGCCCGTTTCGCGATCCCAGACGATCGTCGTCTCGCGCTGATTGGTGATGCCGATCGCGGCAATCGACGTGCCGTTCAGGCCTGCATGCGTGACGGCTTCGGCTGCGACGCCCGCCTGCGTCGCCCAGATTTCCTGCGGATCGTGCTCGACCCAGCCAGGATGCGGATATATCTGCTTAAATTCCTTCTGCGCGACCGAGACGACATTGCCCTTGCGATCGAACAGCATCGCGCGCGAACTCGTGGTGCCCTGGTCTAGCGCCAGGATGTACTGATCCTGCATCGTCTCTTCTCCATGCGTTTTTTGTCGGACCGGCGCGGCGGCGCGCTCAGGTCCCGCGAAATATAGTGCCTGCGCGGATTGTTGCATGCGCGGCGGCGCGGCGGAATCGCCGCGCGCTGCCACATGTCCGCGTGCGCGCGCCCGTCAGGCGTGCTGCTTGGTTGTCGCGCGGGTGAACCACGCGTCGATGTCGCGCGTGACGTTTTCGAGCGTGCCGGGCTCGACATGCAGGCCGAGCTTCGAACGGCGCCACAGCACGTCGCGCGCCGTCGTCGCCCATTCCGTTTCGCGCAGATAGCGCAGTTCCGCTTCATACAACCCGGGCGCGAACTGCTGGCCGAGATCGGCGAGCGAGCGCGCGGCGCCGATCACGCGTTCGGCACGCGTGCCATAAGCCCGCGCATAGCGGCGCGCGAGTGCGGCAGGAAGCCATGCGTGCTGTTGCGCGAACTGCGTCGCGAAGCGCTCGAAGTCCGCGTGCGCGATATCGCCGCCCGGCAGCGGTGCGCCCGCAGTCCAGGTTGGCTTGTCGTGCTGCAACACGCGCGCGAGATCGTCGACGGCTTCTTCCGCGAGCTTGCGAAACGTCGTGATCTTGCCGCCGAACACCGACAGTAGCGGTGCCTCGCCCGCCGGCGCATCGATTTCGAGCCGGTAGTCGCGCGTGACGGCGGAAGGGTTGTCCGCGTTCTCGTCCTCCAGCAGGGGACGCACGCCGGAGTACGTCCAGTACACGTCGCGCGGCGCGATGTGCTGCTTGAAGTAACGGTTGATCGAGTCGCACAGATACTGCGTTTCGGACGGCTCGATCGCGACCTTCGACGGATCGCCGTTGTATTCGAGGTCCGTCGTGCCGATCAGCGTGAAGTCGCGCTCATAAGGGATCGCGAAAATGATGCGCTTGTCCGGGTTCTGGAAGATGTAGGCGTGATCGTGCTCGAACAGGCGGCGCGTGACGATATGGCTGCCCTTCACGAGTCGCACACTGTAGTTCGCTTCTCGTGCAAGCGGCCCGCGCAGCAGGTCGCCGACCCACGGGCCAGCGGCGTTCGCGATCGAACGCGCGCGCACTGTCGAAGTGGAGCCGTCCGCGCGCAGCAGTTGCGCATGCCATTCGCCATTCACGCGCGTCGCGCCTGTGAGCTTCGTGCGCGTCAGAATGGTCGCGCCGCGCTCCTGTGCGTCGAGCGCGTTCAGCACGACGAGGCGCGCGTCGTCGACCCAGCCGTCCGAATAGACGAAGCCGCGTTTGATCGAATCGATTAGCGGCTTGCCCGCCGGATGCTTGCGCATGTCGATGCCGCGCGAACCGGGCAGCAATTCGCGGCGCGCGAGATGGTCATATAGAAAGAGACCGGCGCGGATCAGCCACGCGGGCCGCAGATCGGGCATATGCGGCATCACGAAACGCAGCGGCCACATGATGTGCGGCGCGGCGCGCAGCAGTGTCTCGCGTTCCTGCAGCGCCTTGCGCACGAGCCCAAACTCGCGGTATTCCAGATAGCGCAGGCCGCCGTGAATCAGCTTGGTGCTGGCCGACGATGTATGCGCAGCCAGATCGTCCTGTTCGCACAGCAGCACGGACAGGCCGCGGCCCGCAGCGTCGCGCGCGATACCCGCGCCGTTGATCCCGCCGCCGACGACGAGCAGGTCATAAATGGAGTCTTGCGTCACCCGGAATGCCCCTGACGGAGGAAAAAGTAGGGTTGATGTAAAGTCGTAATGTTCGTTTTCGAAACTTTAATGAACATATTCGAAAAAGTAAAGTTCGACTTGCCTTGGATTGGTGCGCGATTCCGCGCGCCGGTGGCACGTTTGCCGCGCGCAGACGATACTTCCGGCAACGAGCCGGATTGCGGCGATACAAGGTGAATTTCATGCGTGAACTCTGGAAAACGGGCGCGGCGGCGCTATCGATCGCGGCGGTGCTGACGGGATGTGTCAGCACGCCGAGCCTGAACGGAACGCTGGGCGCGCCGTCGTTCGCGGATCTGCAGGCGATGTGCGGAAGCCAGCCGGCCGACTACGGCAGCGACGCGCAATCCGTCTACGTGACACTGTTCGATGCCTATGTGGCGAGCAAGCGCGGCGGGTTGTCGAAGTCGGATTACTGCGCGTTCCAGACGGCGCTGGCGCAGCGCTACGCGGCGCAGGGCGCGAGCGCGGACCCGCAGGTGCGTCGTCAGTGGGTGGAGTTCTTCAATGCTCAGCGCGTAAAGGCGCTGAGCTGGCGCGCAGCCGTCGATCCGACGCTGCGTAGCGGCTGAGGCCGCGACTGGCGCGCGCGGGCGCGCCGTTCAACGATGACGGGGCAAGCCTGAAAACATAAAGACGGCCAGGCGGGCAAGCCGCGTGACCGTCCAGGCGTCCGTATGCTTGCGTGTCCGTTGCGAACACGCCTACGGCCGCAGTGATATGACTGGCAAGCGCGTTAGATTCGCTCGATTGCCGTCAGGAAAAGCGCTTGATCGCGCGAAGAGCCGTATCTCCCGATTCCGTGATGCGCCATTGTTGCAAGCCCGACGCGAGTCTTTCGAGCTCCACGAGCTGCCGTTCGAGCAGTGCGTCGAGTTCTTCGCGTTCCATATCGACCTGGTTAGGGGCGTCCTTGACGAGCAACAACGTGGCGAATTCATGCGGACTCAGCATCGTTTCTCTCCATGTCAAGCGTAGTCGGGTGGCCATTGCGCCCGCCGACGGCCCTGCCGGCAGACGGAGGATCCAGCGGGCTGCGATTCCCGCGGATCAGGCCTGAAGTTGTGCTTGCTTCACCCCATGTCCAATGCATTCCGCTCAGTCCAAGGACATTTAAGGACGTTGGGGAACTGGAGTGTAGTCAATGGCGGCCGGAAGTCCAAATGGGCCCCTGTAAATTTTCCCGTTGACAGCGCCGCGCGTGAGAGGCGGTCTACTGGGCGCGGCAAATCCTTGATTTCACTGGAGGTTTTGCGTGCGGTGCAGCATGGCGGAAACGGGCTTGCGACGCTGCCGGCCCGCGTCAGCCTTCGCGTCGCTGGCCGTATCCAAGGTCACTCGGCAATATAGACCTGCGTGCCCGCGTTCGTCAGCGTTTCCGTCATGTCGGGCGGCGGCGGCGCGTCGGTGAAGAGAGAGTCGATCTGGTTCAGATGCCCTTGGCGCACGAGCGCCGGGCGGCCGAATTTCGAATGGTCGGCGGCGAGGAAGACCGTGCGCGAATGTTCGATGATCGCCTCCGCGACGCGCACCTCGCGCGTGTCGAAGTCGCGCAGCGTGCCGTCCGTTTCGATGCTCGACGTGCCGATGATCGCGAAGTCGACCTTGAACTGGCGGATGAAGTCGATGGTCAGTTCGCCGACGATACCCTTGTCCCACGGACGCACGATCCCGCCCGTCACCAGCACCTCGCAATCCGGATAGCCGCTCATCATGCTCGCGACGTTCAGGTTATTCGTGATCACACGCAGCCCGCGATGCCGGTTCAGCGCGCGTGCGACTTCTTCCGTCGTCGTGCCGAGATTGATGAAGAGAGACGCCTGATCCGGAATATGCGTGGCGACCAGCGCCGCGATACGCCGCTTCTCGTCGTGGAACATCCGCTGCCGCGCGCTGTACGAGACGTTCTCGGAACTGGTCGGCAGACTCGCGCCGCCGTGATAGCGGCGCAGCAGATTCATGTCGGCGAGCCAGTTGACGTCGCGGCGAATCGTCTGCGGCGTCACGTCGAAATGCGCGGCCAGATCGTCGACCGTGACGAAGCCGTCGCGTTGCACCCACTCCAGCAGTTCCTGTTGACGTGCGTTAAGCGTGAGGCGGGGGTCTCGTGTCATGATGTTTTTGTGAGCGCCGCACCTGAAGCGGGCGAAGGTTGGCTTGGCCGTATTGTAAGACCTTCGTTGTGTTCGTCGTCGTTGGTTTGTGTTCGGATTTTTTCGATCTCGCGGAGCACGCTGGTCGAAAGGAAGCGTAAGGCACCTGCGCAATGCAGCTTTGTCGTGCGACTTTTGCGCTTGCCAGGGTGTTCGAATCATCCGATATGTAGTCTTTTGTGCATTCGCACGATCAATCAAGGTTCGGGTGGAACTGCGTCGATCCGGCATGGTCTCTGCTGTGTTGTCTGCGAATTTGCAGAGCAGCGACTAAGATGAAGATAAAAATTCAATGTTGCAAGGCACTGTAGGCGTCAAGGGCGGCGGTCGAACCGGGATAGGCGCGGTTCAGCCCGCGCATGAGGCGCTACGGTTTTCGGAGCGAACTTTTATGCACAACGAGGCTGGTCACGTGATGCCCTGGCGCATCGAAGACATCGATCTCAATCGCATCGACCGTCAACGCGCGGTCGCCAATGAAGACCTCTTGTTACTGCTTTGCGCAGCCTCGTTTATCGAAAGCGGTACTGATCTTTACACGAGCAATCTGAGCAGGTTCTTCAATGGCGACCCCGAGGTGTCGGCGTGGCTCAACAACGAGTGGGAGCCCGAAGAGATGCAGCACGGCCGCGCGCTGAAGGCGTATATCGCGCATGTGTGGCCCGAGTTCGATTGGGACACGGCGTTCCACAACTTCTTCGAAGAGTATTCGAAGACCTGCGACATGGAAGACTTCGAGAAGACCCGCGCGCTGGAGATGGTCGCGCGCTGCGTCGTCGAGACGGGCACGGCCACGCTGTATCGGGCGATCGGCGTGTGTTCGGACGAGCCCGTGTTGAAGGAAATCACCGACAACATCCGCACCGACGAAGTCCGTCACTACAAGCACTTTTTCAAGTACTTCAAGAAGTACAACAAGATCGAAGGCAATGGCCGGCTCGCCGTGCTTGGCGCGTTGATGCGGCGCGTGATGGAGATCAAGAACGAAGACTCGGAGATCGCACTGCGTCACGTGTTCGCGATTCGCTATCCCGAGCGCGTCAACGATCCCGTGTATAACCGCGACAAGGCTGCGCGTGTGAACAAGCTGGTGCGGCACAACCTGTCGGCCGATATGTGTGTGAAGATGCTGCTCAAGCCGCTCGATTTGCCGGCGAAGATTCAGCCAGGCGTCCATTACCCGCTCGCGAAGATCACGCAGCACGTCTTTTTCCGCTGAGCGTTGCGACACGCAGCCGGGCCGAAGGCCTGGACTGTTGACGCATGAATGGCCCGCCCTGCAAGCGGGCCATTTGCATTTGCGCTGAACGCCGCGCGCGAGCGTGCCTACGACGGAGGAATCACCCATGACCGCATCCGCGGAGCGAAACCGCGCACTCGATCAACAGATTTTCGACGAATGGCCGGTCGAATTGCGCGCGCTATTCGACGGCTCGGCGCTCGCATCGAAGGTCGGCTTTACGGCATCGCTGTTGACCGTCGATGAAAGCGGCGCGCATTTGCGTACGTCGCTGCTCGGCATCGGCGAACTGTACGCGCCGGACTCGCGCACGCTATGCGTCGCGCTGTGGCCGCAGTCGCGCGCCGCGCAGGCGATTGCGCGCAGCGGCCGTGCCGCGCTGACGTTCGTGTTCGATGAGGCGTTCTATCAGATTCAGCTCGCGCTCGCGCCGTTGAGCGCGGATGCTGCAGGCCTTGCGTGCTTCGCGGGCTCGATCGAATCCGGCGAAGCGCATCGCGTGCGCTATGCGCGCCTGACGGCGGGCATCACGTTCGACCTGGAAGAGGGGAGAGATGCAGTGCTCGAGCGCTGGACGCAGCAGATCGAGTACCTGAAGAAAGCCGCCGGCGGCGCGGCGGCTGGCAGATAGCAGTCGGACAAGTGTGAGACGCCCGCATTGAAAATGCCGGGCGTCTCCGTGTTGCGTCAGTTGCCGCGCTGACCGCCGCGCGGCGCGCCGGAGCGCGGCTTGCCGCCGCCGCCGAGCAATGCACCCGGATTGGCGCCGTGCGGCTTACGCGGTGCGTGCGGAGCACGCGCGTTGCCGTCATGCGCGACGGCACGCGGTTTGTTGTCCTGATGACGCGAGCCATCGGCGCGCGCCTGCGCGGGCTTGGCCGCTTGCGGTTTGGCTTGCTGCTTGGGCTTGTCGCCCGAAGCCCGTTGGCCGCCGCGCGATGCGCCATTGTTCCCGTTGGCCGAGCCTTCGCGCTTTTGCTGCCCCTGAGCTTGCCGCTGGCCTTGACCTTGGCCCTGGCGCGGCTGACGGCCGCCACCGCCGCCACCACCTTGGCCGCGGCGCAGGATCGGCTCGGGCCGCGCATTCGGATCCGGCTCGAAGCCCGCGATCACTTCTTGCGGCACGGCACGCTTGATGAGTTTCTCGATGTCCTTCAGCAGTTGAAGCTCATCGACGCACACCAGCGACACCGCCTCGCCCGTCGCGCCCGCGCGGCCCGTGCGGCCGATACGGTGTACGTAGTCTTCCGGCACGTTCGGCAGATCGAAGTTGACGACGTGCGGCAACTGGTCGATATCGATGCCGCGCGCCGCGATGTCGGTGGCGACGAGCACCTGCAGCGTGTTGTTCTTGAATTCGGCCAGCGCGCGCGTGCGGGCCGACTGGCTCTTGTTGCCGTGGATCGCGAGCGCGCTGATGCCGTCCTTCGTCAGCTGTTCGGCGAGACGGTTCGCGCCATGCTTCGTGCGCGTGAACACGAGCACCTGAAACCAGTTGTGCTGTTTGATCAGATGCGTGAGCATCTCGCGCTTGCGGTCACGGTCGACCGGGTGAATTTTCTGCGCGACCGATTCGGCTGTCGTGTTGCGACGCGCGACTTCGATCAGCGCGGGCGAATCGAGCAGGTTGTCGGCGAGCGCCTTGATCTCGTCGGAGAACGTTGCTGAGAACAGCAGGTTCTGGCGCTTCGGCGGCAGCTTGGCGAGCACACGCTTGATGTCGTGAATGAAGCCCATGTCGAGCATGCGGTCGGCTTCGTCGAGCACGAGAATCTCGAGATGCGACAGGTCGATGGTCTTCTGCTGCATGTGGTCGAGCAGACGCCCCGGCGTCGCGACGACGATATCCACGCCGCGCCGCAACGCGTCGATTTGCGGGTTGATACCGACGCCGCCGAACATCACGGTCGACTTCAGCTTCAGATACTTGCCGTACGCGCGCACGCTTTCCTCGACCTGCGCGGCCAGTTCACGCGTCGGCGTGAGGATCAGGGCGCGCACGACGCGCTTGCCGCCGGGCGCGGGCGGCATGGTGAGAAGACGTTGCAGGATAGGCAGCGTGAAGCCAGCTGTTTTGCCCGTGCCCGTCTGGGCACCGGCCAACAGATCACCGCCGTTGAGCACGGCGGGAATGGCTTGCTGCTGAATCGGAGTCGGCGATGTATAGCCGAGTTCGTTGACTGCGCGGACCAGCTGTTCGGACAAGCCGAGGGAATCAAAAGACATAAAAACTCTTTGCAATGCAATTGTGCAAACGGTGTCGAACGCTGCCAGAAGGCGCGTTCGCGGGCGATTCGCATGGTCGCTCGCCCGACAGTCACCGTTCACGGAGAAATCGGCGGCACGCGTGACGCGTGCCGAATTGCTCGACGAGCTATGCAGACACGTCGACTGGCATTAAGTTGCATCCGCCGTCATGCGCCTCATGCGACATAACGCGCGACGCTGACGAACTGACACAGACTGCCGGCGAGTACGAACAGGTGCCAGATGCCATGTCCGTGCCGGATGCGCTCGTCGTTGATGAAGAAGTAGATGCCTGCGCTATAGATGATTCCGCCAGCCAGCAACCAGGCCGTACCCGCGGCCGGCAATGCAGTGACCAGTGGACGGACGGCAACGAGCGCGAGCCATCCCATCAGCACATACAGCACCATCGATACGCTGCGGGTGCGTCGCCCGAGCGTCAGTTCCTGCACGATTCCGAGCGCCGCCAGCCCCCAGCTTACTCCGAATAGCGACCATCCCCATGGCCCACGCAATGTGACCAGCGTGAATGGCGTGTAGCTGCCCGCGATCAGCAGATAAATTGCAGAGTGATCGCACTTCTGCAAGATCGCCTTCAGACGCGGACGACGCACGCTGTGATACATCGTCGAGATGCCGTACAGCACGCAGAGCATCGCGCCATAGACGCTGAAGCTCACGACCTTGTACGCATCGCCGTCGAGCGCGCCCATCGTCACGAGCGTCGCCAGCCCCGCCACCGACAGCACGGCGCCGACGAGGTGGGTGATGCTGTTCAGACGCTCCCCGATTTGCACGGCACTTCCTCCTGCATGATGCCCATCTCATCCGACAATCAACACGGGACCAACGTTATACGCCCGATATGCGGATGTCTGCGACGTCGATCAACTTCGAAACCTCGCTCCTGAAAAAAGCGAAGGGCGCGGCCGCGATTATCGCAGGCCGCGCCCTGAACCCGCAGACGACGCTTAGTCGAGCGGCGCCGAACGCAGATCGGACACTTGTTGCGGCGACACAGCCGTGCCGTGGTTGCCCCACGACTGGCGGATGTACGTCACAACGGCTGCCACTTCCTGATTCGACAGCGCTTGCGCAAACGGCGGCATGCCATACGGCTTCGGATTGCCACCCGTGCTCGGCGGATAACCGCCGTTCAGCACCATACGGATCGGGTTCACGGCAGACGGCATCTGGATCGACGGATTGTTCGCGAGCGGCGGGAACGACGGCGGCATACCGAGACCGTTCTCCGAGTGGCACTTCGCGCAGTTGTCAGCGTAGATCTTCTGGCCTTGCTTCAACAGTTCGCTGCCGAACTGTTGCGACGTCTCCAGTTGCAGATGCTCGGGCGCTTCGTCCTTCTGCGGAATCGTCTTCAGGTACGTCGACATGGCGTGGATGTCTTCGTCCGACATGTACTGCAAGCTGTTGTGAACCACTTCAGCCATCGGACCGAACACCGCGCCGCGTTGCGACACGCCCGTCTTCAGCAGATCGGAAATGTCCTTGATGTCCCAGTCGCCGAGGCCGGCTTCCTTGTTCGACGTCAGCGAAGGCGCATACCAGTTCTGCAGCGGGATCAGGCCGCCCGCGAACGCAGCCGAGTTCACCGGGCCGCCCATCGCGTTGATCGACGTGTGGCACATGCCGCAGTGGCCGAGGCCTTCGATCAGATACGCGCCGCGGTTCCATTCCACCGACTTGGTCGGGTCCGCCTTGTACTCGCCTTCGCGGAAGAACAGCGTGCGCCAGCCGATCAGCAGGTTGCGGTTGTTGAACGGGAACTTCAGTTCGTGCGGACGGCTCGGCACCGCGACGGGCGGGACCGAACGCAGGTACGCGTAGATCGCGTCCGCGTCGGCGCGCGAGACTTTCGTGTAGCTCGTGAACGGGAAGGCCGGATAAAGCAGGCTGCCGTCCTTCGAACGGCCCGTGTGCATCGCGCGATAGAAGTCGTCCTGCGACCACTTGCCGATACCGTACTGGTCGTCAGGCGTGATGTTCGGCGTGAACAGCGTGCCGAACGGTGTGGCCATCGGCAGGCCGCCGGCGAATTCCTTGCCGCCGCGCACCGTGTGGCAGGCGATACAGTCGCCAGCGCGGGCGAGGTACTCGCCCTTCTTGATCATTGCAGCCTGGTCTGCCGGCGTGGCTGCGACGGCGGTGCCGTTATGCAGATAGTCGCTGCCCGACCACAGGACGGGAACCAGCGCGGCAGCCGCTACCACGACGACGGCCGAAAGCGCGAACAAAGACTTGCGTTTCATTGTTTGTCTCTCCCGGTGCCTTATTGCGGTTCGCTGCCGCAGGCAAGCGGAGTCTTCAACGATTTGGCGGGTGCCGGCACGGGGTTCTGCGGCGCCTGCTGCGTGGACAGCCACGCGGCGACTGCGTTCACGTCGGCGTCCGTCAGGCGCGTGGCGATCGTGTGCATGCAGTCAGGCTCGATTGCGTGACGCGAACCCGAACGCCATGCGCCCAGCTGTGCGCTGATGTAGTCCATGTGCAGGCCGACCAGACCCGGGATAGCCGGTTCCATGCCCGTCAGCAACTTGCCGTGGCACGCCGCGCAAGCGGGAATCTGCCTCGACGCGTCGCCGTTCAGCACGATTTCCTTGCCGCGCGCGAGCACGGAATCGGCGACCGTCGGTTTCGACGGCGTCGGATACGGCGGACGCTGCTGCGAGAAGTACGTTGCAATGTCGTGAAGGTAGTCGTCGGAGAGATACGTGACGAGGTAGTTCATCGGCGGGTACTTGCGCCGACCTTCACGGAAGTTCTTCAACTGGTTGTACAGGTACTCGGCCGGCTTGCCGGCGAGACGCGGAAAATAGTCGTTATCCGTGCCCTGACCTTTCGAACCGTGACACGCCGTGCAGCCTTGCACGCGCGCTTCCATCGTGTCCGGAGCTTTAGGCTGGGTTTGCGCTTGTACAGCGCCAGATATGCCTGCACACCCGATCAGCAACAGGGCGAGCAGCGGTCGAAAAATGCGTCTTGAAGACACGCGTAACTCCATCATTATCGGGGGCCTGGCCGAACTTCGAACGGATCGGTGTGTGCAGCGCGATGAATGCGGCGGACGGTGCGCAGCGACCTCGCATTCTATCATCGATGGGTAATGATGACTATTTGCCACATGCGACGAACTTCATGCCTGACGCGCCCGAGCGACACGCCCGATGCGACAAGTTGACGCGATTCGCCGCCATCTTTCGCCTACCTGGCGCGCCTCCGCTTGAGTGCCGGCCTGGCGGTAGCGCTTCCAACTAATTTAAGATTGCGCATTTTGCATCGACGGCCGTTGTCGCTTTGTTGCCTCTCGATGTTCCAGTTTTGAGCGAATTCGTGTAGGCGCTTTGCTTCGGGCAAGGCCGAGTCCTTGTTGAACTGACAGGGCGGCAAAACATCGAAGCGTACTATCCGGACCGTCCTCACGTTTTCCATCTACAGCCAGCCTATGACTTTCTCCTTGCTTTCCCGCTTGCCGCTTCGCTGGCTCGCGGCGTGTGGCGTGACGCTCGCCGTCGCGTCGAACGCCTTTGCCCACGCGACGCCCACGTCGCGCGATCCCGCGCCTGACGCTGAAGTCGCCGCGCCCTCGGCTGTGACGATCCACTTCAGCGAGCCGCTCGAGCCGGCGTTCAGCAAGCTCGCGCTCGTCGATGCCAACGACAAACCGGCTGCTTCAGCCGCCTCGCAGGTCGATCCGCAGGACACGAAGACCATGCATCTCGCGCTGCAGCCGCTCACGCCGGGGCGCTACACGGTGCAATGGACGGCTGTCGCCGAAGACGGACATCGGACGAAGGGCAGTTACGCCTTCAGCGTCAAATGAGAGTCGACGGATTGTGGATCGGGCAGGTCGCGATGGCCGCGCTCATGAACGTCGCGTTTGCGTTTGCCGTCGGTTCGGCCTTGCTCAGCGCGTGGCTCGTCAACGATGCGCAGGCGAAGATCGCGCCCGCGCGTCCCGCATGGTTGCGCGCGCAGCGGTCGATGCAGGCTTCCGCGATCGTGCTGGTACTCGCCGATCTCGGTTGGCTGCTCTATCAGGCGGCCGAGATGGCGGGCGTGCGCTTGCCGGAAGCGTTCGGCGTCGTGCCGACGATGCTGTCGCAAACGCACGTCGGCTTCGGCTGGAGTGTCGCGTTTGCAGGCGCGCTCGTGCTGCTGCTCGTGTCGTTTGCACGGCAGACCAATGTGTTGCGCAACGCGCTGCTGTGGCTCGCCGTGATCGCGATTGCGGGCGGCAAGGCGACCTTGGGTCACGCGGCGGATGCGGGCGTGGCGTCGGCGGCCATCGGCATGCACACGCTGCACGTGCTTACGACGTCGGTATGGGGCGGCCTTGTGCTCGCGGCCGGGTTCTCGGTGCTGCCGGCGCTCGGAACGTCGATCGCGCGCGGCGTGCTGATCCGTACGGCGACGCAGTTGTCGAATGTGTCGCTCGTTGCTGTCGTGTTCGTGCTGCTCTCAGGCGTGTTCAACGCGGCGCGCGGTTCGGGCAATTCGTTTCTCGCGATCGAAACGAGTACCTGGGGGCACGTGCTGATGCTCAAGCTCGCGCTGGTTGCGCTGGCGCTGGTGCTAGGCGGATTGAACCGCTTTTCGGCGTTGCCGCGCTTGCGTCGCACTGCATCGACGATGGACGCGCATACGTTCGCCAACCTGCTGTATCTCGAAGCGCTCGCGATGCTCGGCATCTTCGCGGCCGCCGCTGTCCTGTCGCATAGCGTGCCGGGTTTCGCGGCGCTCGGCTGAGCGCGACGAAGCGGGTCGGGTCAGTCGCCGCCTGCAAGCGATCATTCGTAACCGAGCTTGTGGCCGACGACGGGCGCGAAGAACAGACCGATCGCGCAGCCCGCGACCTTGCCTTCGAGTTCCGCTGCCGCCACGTGTGAACTCGTCATGTGCGTGAGCAGATCCAGCAGCTGTGGCAGGCAATAGATAAATGCTGCAGCGATGAAACACTGCTCGACCGTCGAGATGCGCCAGCCACGCTGAAACGCGAGCACCGCGCCGATCAAGCGCAGCACGCCGAATACGACCAGCGCGCCGATGGCGGCCTGTTCACGGATCAGATAGTCGGGAAGGAATTCGCCCATGACAGCCCCCGTTCGAATGGTTGTTTGCATACCATTCAGCAAGGAGTGGGCCAAGCGTTGCGAAGCACCGGTGCATCGGGCGGAAACGCTTGTCCAGCAAGGGTTTTCGTGTTGATCGCCAACACTGCGCGAGGCGTCGAAAGGCGTCGCGCGTCAACTGTGTAACGTTACTGATACGCCGCGCGCGCGGCATGCGGCCGTAACGTCTTCGAAGAGACTACGGGTTGTCAGATGACAAACGCCGCCCGAAGGCGGCGTTTGTGTTTCATTCGCGATATCGCGTCTGCTTGCTTACCACTCGGCGACGCTGCCGTCCTCATGACGCCATACCGGGTTGCGCCAGCGATGGCCGACCTTCGCCATTTCGCGCACCTTCTCCTCGTTCACTTCGATGCCGAGACCCGGCCCTTGCGGGATCGACACGAAGCCGTCTTCGTACTTGAAGACTTCCGGGTTCTTGATGTAGTCGAGCAGATCGTTGCCCTGGTTGTAGTGAATGCCAAGGCTCTGTTCCTGGATGAACGCGTTGTAGCTGACGGCGTCGATCTGCAGGCAGGTGGCGAGCGCGATCGGACCGAGCGGGCAGTGCAACGCCAGCGCGACGTCGTAGGCTTCCGCCATCGACGCGATCTTGCGGCACTCCGTAATGCCGCCCGCGTGCGACGCGTCCGGCTGGATGATGTCGACGTAACCGCCCGCGAGAATGTGCTTGAAGTCCCAGCGCGAGTACAGACGCTCGCCGAGCGCGATCGGCGTGCTCGTCTGGTTGACGATGTCGCGCAGCGCCTCGACGTTCTCCGACAGCACGGGCTCTTCGATGAACATCAGCTTGAACGGATCGAGTTCCTTCGCGAGCACCTTCGCCATCGGCTTGTGGACGCGGCCGTGGAAATCCACGCCGATGCCGACATTCGGGCCGACCGCTTCGCGCACAGCCGCGACGTTGTTGATGACGCCTTGGACCTTGTCGAAGGTGTCGATGATCTGCAACTCTTCGGAGCCGTTCATCTTCACGGCCTTGAAGCCACGCTCGACGACGGCGCGCGCATTGTTCGCGACGTCGCTCGGGCGGTCGCCGCCGATCCACGAATACACCTTGATGCGATCGCGCACCTGGCCGCCGAGCAGCGTATGCACGGGCACGCCGTGGAATTTGCCCTTGATGTCCCACAGCGCCTGATCGACGCCCGCAATCGCGCTCATCGAAATCGGGCCGCCGCGATAGAAGCCGGCGCGGTACATGACTTGCCAGTGATCTTCAATATTGCGCGGGTCTTTGCCGAGCAGATAGTCCGAGAGTTCGTCGACGGCGGCTGCGACCGTGTGCGCGCGGCCTTCGACAACCGGCTCGCCCCAGCCGACGATGCCCTCGTCGGTTTCGATCTTCACGAAGCACCAGCGCGGCGGAACGATGAATGTCTCGATTTTGGTGATCTTCATGGCGGGAGCGTCTCCTTTGCTTGCAAAGCCAATCGCAGTTGATGGCCGCGGCGCGCCTGTTCGTCCCGTTAATTGGACGCTGGCGGCGCGGCAGTTGAGGAGCCACATCCTACAACAAAATCGCCTTTAAATACTATTAATAGTATTATTCAGCGAAAGGTTTTGTCCGGCAGCGATGGGTTTCGCGGATGCGATCGAAGATAATCGCGGGCGGTCCGCGTTTGCAGGACGCGCGGTGCGAAGCACAAGACCAACCCACAATCAGCATCAGGAGAACCGACATTCAGCGAGATCTGCATGGCCGCGTGGCGTATCTGCTCGGCACAGCCATTCTGCGCGGCGACTACGCGCCTGAATCCATCCTGCCGCGCGAAGCGGAGTTGATGGAGGCGTTCGGCGTCAGCCGCACGGTGCTGCGCGAAGCGTTGCGCACGTTGACGTCGAAAGGGCTGATCGAATCGCGGCCGCGCGTGGGAACGCGTGTGCGTCCAAAGCCCGCGTGGAATCTGCTGGATGTGGATGTGCTCGACTGGTATTCCCGCGTGGCGCCCGCGATGGACTTCGCGCTCAAGCTGCAGGAAATGCGCGAGATGATCGAGCCGTATGCGGCCGCGCTCGCCGCCGCCTCACACAGCGACGCGACCTTCGGCGCGCTCGACGCCGCGCATTCGGCGATGGTCGCAGCGCGCAATGTCGACGAATGGGTGCGCGCCGATCTGCAATTCCATCTGAGCGTGCTTGCCGCGTGCAGCAACGAACTGCTGATACCGCTCGGCACGCTGATCGAACGCACGCTGGAAGCGCAATTACGGCTGAATGCGAAGCGCGCCGATGTGTTCAACGCGTCGCTGGCCGAGCATACGGCCGTGTTCGAAGCGATCCGCGATCGCGATGCGCCGCGCGCGCGTCACGCGATGGCTTCGTTGCTCGGCGTGACGCGCGGGCGGATCGAAGGCTGATCTTCGCGAAAAGGACCGCGTGCGGCTCAGTCCATCGCCGCGTGCGCGACGGATTCATCCGGTATTTTGCGCGACGGGCGTATCAGCAGCACAAGCGGGATCACGGCCAGCGTCGCGACGAACATCAGCTTGAAGTCGTTCAGATACGCGATCATCGCGGCCTGCTGCGTGATCGACACATCGAGCACGGCCATATCCATGCGCGAACCCGTCGCGAGGATCGGCGCAACCACGGGATTGAACGCCGTCACGTTCGCCGCGAGATCCGAGTGCGAGACCTGCGTGTTGCGCGTGAGCAGCGTCTGCACAATCGAAATGCCGATACTGCTGCCGATATTGCGCATCAGGCTATACGTGGCGGTGCCGTCGGCACGCAACGCGGGCGTCAGCGTCGAGAACGTCAGCGCGCTCAACGGCACGAACACGAGACCGAGGCCGAATCCCTGAATCACGCCCGGCCACACGATATCCGACTCCGACAGTACGATCGTGTATTGCATCATCTGCCACAGCGCGAACGCCGATACGAGGAAGCCTGCGAGCAGCATCAGGCGCGCGTCGATATGTTTGAGCAGGCGTCCCGCGAACAGCATTGCGATCATCGTGCCCGCGCCGCTGGGCGCTGTCACGAGACCCGTCGTCGCGACGGGATAGTTCATCAGGTTCTGCAGCATCGGCGGGAGCAGAGCGCGCGTCGCGTACATCACTGCGCCGATGATGAAGATGAAAAACGTGCCCGTCGCGAAGTTGCGGTCTTTCAGCAGTTCGTACTTGAAGAACGACGTCTTGCCGACGGTCGCCGTATGCGCGATGAAGAACGCGAAACTGATCGACGCGATCAGTGCTTCGATCACGATCTCATGCGAGCCGAACCAGTCGAGCTGTTCGCCGCGATCGAGCATCGCCTGCAACGCGCCGATCGCGAGGCCGAGCGTCGCGAAGCCGAACGCATCGAATTTGGCGTCATGTTTCGGTTCGCGCGACGGAAGGAACGTCAATATGCCGAATAGCGCGAAGGCGCCGACCGGCACGTTGATGAAGAACACCCAGCGCCAGTTGTAGCTGTCGGTGAGCCAGCCGCCTAGCGTCGGGCCGAGAATCGGGCCGACCATCACGCCCATGCCCCACACGGCCATCGCCTGGCCCTGCTTGTCGCGCGGATTGATGTCGAGCAGGATCGACTGCGACAGCGGCACGAGCGACGCGCCGAAGATGCCCTGCAACAGCCGTGACGCGACGATCTGCGTCAGCGTTTCGGACAGCCCGCACAACGCCGATGCGATCGTGAAGCCGCCCACTGCGAACATCAGCAGGCGCTTGACGCTGAGCCGGTCGGACAGCCAGCCGGTGAGCGGCGTCGCGATCGCGGCGGCCACGATGTACGACGTGAGCACCCACGTGATCTCATCCTGCGATGCCGACAGCGTGCCCTGCATATGCGGGAGCGCGACGTTGGCGATGGTGCTGTCGAGTGTCTGCATCAGCGTCGCGAGCATGATCGCGATCGTGATCATCGGACGGTTCAGCTCGACGGCGGGTTTTGCTGCCGGCGAATCGGAGGCCATGAGGCGGAGTCTTCAGAATAGTAAGCATGCTTATTGTATAGGTCGAAGATTTTTATGCATACGCTGAGTTTCCCGGAGTCGTTGTACGCTGCGGGTTTTGGGCGTAGTGCGTGCTCCGGGGAAATTGGCTTGGCGCGCCGCTTCGTATAATCGCGCGATGAAAACCCATTTTGACGAGCGCTTCGGCTTTCTCATTTCGGATGTCGGCCGGCTGGTCGGCAAGCGTTTCGACGACCTCGCGCGGTTGTCGGTCGATCTGACGCGCGCGCAGTGTCGGGCGCTCGCGTATCTGTCGTTTTACGGCGATATCAACCAGGCGCGGCTCGCGGACCTGCTGGAAGTCGCGCCGATTTCGGCTGGCCGGTTGCTGGACCGGATGGAGGAGGGCGGCTGGATCGAGCGCTTGGGCAATCCGCGCGACCGGCGCGAGAAGCAGATCAGGATCACGGAGAAGGCGGAACGGACGCTCGATGAAGCCAAGCGGGTCGGCGATCAGGTCGCGGCCGAAGGGCTGAGCGGGCTAACCGACGAGGAGACGAAGCAGCTCATTTCGTTGCTGCAGAAGGTGCGGGGGAATTTGACGAGGATCGTCGACAAGTGAGGCGTGTGCGCTTGTCTGGATCGGTTGCGCGGTCTTCGAATTTTCCGGGCTGAGTTTAGAACTGAGCTGGAAATGAAAAAGCCGCTGTTTCGTGAGAAACAGCGGCTTTTTTTGAAGCTGGTGGCGAATCAGGGATTCGAACCCCGGACCTGCGGATTATGATTCCGTCGCTCTAACCGACTGAGCTAATTCGCCGAAAGAAGCGAGATTATGAAGATGCCGGCGGGGGCTGTCAACCCCCGCGCGACAACTTTTTGCGAGAACTCCGGTTACCTACGCCGCGCTCAATCCTGAGCGTAGATATTGGAGTCTTTGGTCTCCCGCACGAAAAGCAGACCGATCACGAAGGTGGCCAGCGCGATGATGATCGGATACCACAGCCCCGAGTAAATATTGCCCTTCGCCGCGACGATCGCGAACGCCGTCGCTGGCAGGAAGCCGCCGAACCAGCCATTGCCTATGTGATACGGCAGCGACATCGACGTGTAGCGGATCCTCGTTGGGAACATCTCGACCAGCATTGCCGCAATTGGTCCGTACACCATCGTCACGTAGATCACGAGGATCGTCAGGATCACAACGGTCATCGGCCAGTTGATCTGCGATGGATCGGCCTTTGGCGGATAGCCGGCCGTCTTCAGCGCGGTGCCCAGGTTCTTGTCGAACGCCTTGCCCGCGTCCTTGGCGTCGGCGGCCTTGCCGTCATAAGTATCGATAGTCGTGTCGCCGACCTTGATCTGCGCGAGCGTGCCCGCCGGCGCCGCCACGTTGTCATAGTTCAAGCCAGCTTTCGACAGCGCGCCTTTCGCGATATCGCAGGAGCTCGTGAACTTCGACGTACCGACCGGGTTGAACTGGAACGAGCACTCGTCCGGATTGGCGATCACGACGATAGGCGACTTCTGCGTCGCGGCTTCGAGCGCCGGGTTCGCATAGTGCGTCAGTGCCTTGAAGAGCGGGAAGTACGTCAGCGCCGCGATCAGGCAACCGGCCAGGATGATCGGCTTGCGGCCGATCCGGTCGGACAGCGAACCGAAGAACAGGAAGAACGGCGTGCCGATCAGCAGCGCGATCGCGATCAGAATGTTCGCGCTAGCGCCATCGACCTTCAGCGTCTGCGTCAGGAAGAACAGCGCATAGAACTGGCCCGTGTACCAGACAACTGCTTGGCCAGCCGTCACGCCAATCAGAGCCAGAATGACGATCTTCAGATTCTTCCATTGGCCGAACGCTTCCGACAGCGGTGCCTTCGACGTCTTGCCTTCAGCCTTGATGCGCTCGAAAGCCGGCGACTCGTGCAGTTGCATCCGGATCCACACCGAGATGCCGAGCAGCACCAGCGATGCGACGAACGGAATGCGCCAGCCCCATGCGCCGAATGCGTCTTCGCCCATTGCCGTGCGCACGCCGAGAATCACGAGCAGCGACAGGAACAGGCCGAGCGTCGCCGTCGTCTGGATCCACGCGGTGTAGAAGCCGCGACGGTTGGCGGGCGCATGTTCCGCGACGTAAGTCGCTGCGCCGCCGTACTCGCCGCCGAGGGCAAGACCCTGCAGCAGACGCATCGCGATGAAGATCACCGGCGACGCCATGCCAATCGCCGCATAGCCCGGCAGGAAGCCGACCACGCAGGTCGACAGACCCATGATCACGATCGTGATCAGGAACGTGTACTTGCGGCCGACCATGTCGCCGAGTCGCCCGAACACTAGCGCGCCGAACGGACGCACCGCGAAGCCGGCTGCGAAGCCGAGAAGGGTAAAGATGAACGCGGCTGTCGGATTGACGCCTGAGAAAAAGCTCTTGCTGATGAAGGCCGCGAGCGAGCCGGCCAGATAAAAGTCGTACCACTCGAAAACCGTGCCCAACGATGACGCGAAGATTACCCGTTTCTCTTCTTTCGTCATCGGCGCGTGCGAGATTTGCCCGCTTACGGTAGCCATATGTCGTCTCCAGTATTGATATAAGTCGCGGCTCGCCAGGTCGGGCGTGTCCGTGTAGCGATTATTGGAGTGGAAACTTACGGCGTTCTGACTCGGGAAGGGTTTGTTTGGGAGTGTCGAAAATCGTGGAATTTCGGGCTTGATGTTCGCAACATCGGCTATTGCATGCTTTATTGCGGCGAAACTGGTGGCATGTTAGTGCCGACTAAAATGCGTGAAACTGACGGATTAGGGTAAATCCCGTACACGATCCATCATCCTTAAACTGACGCGAACGAGGGTTCCGGCGAGGCGCGGCGACGTCTGATAGACGTTGTCCTCGATGGCGAGCGTGCCGCCGTGCATCGTCGCGATTTCGCGGACGATGGCCAGACCCAGCCCGCTGCCGTCGCCTTCGCGCCCGAGAATCCGGTAGAAGCGCTCGACCACGCGTTCACGCTCGGCGGCGGGAATGCCAAGGCCCGTGTCTTCTACCTCCAGATGAGCCATGTGTGCGACGTCGTCGCGCCGTACACGCACGGTGATCCGTCCGCCAGATGGCGTGTAGCGGATCGCGTTGTCAATCAGGTTGGACAGCATCTCGCGCAACATCACTGGGTTGCCTTCCACTTCGATCGCTTCTTCGGGCGTTTCCGGACCTTCGTAGCCAAGATCCATCTGCTTCGCGAGCGCGGGCTGGACCCAGTCGCGCACGGCACTGCGGGCAACGTCGCCAATCTCGACGGGCGTGAAGATCTGGCCGGACATCCGGTTCTCCGCGCGCGCGAGTGCAAGCAACTGCGTGACGAGCCGCGCGGCGTGCTCCGAGCTCGTCGCGATCTGCTCGAGTGAGCGATGCACTTCCGCCGACGCATCCTGCCGCAGCGCCAGTTCGGCTTGTGTACGCAAGCCTGCGAGCGGTGTCTTCATCTGATGTGCGGCATCGGCGATGAAGCGCTTTTGCAGTTCCATGTTCTGTTCGAGGCGCGTCAGCAGATCGTTGAACGACGTGACGAGCGGTTCGATTTCCGGCGGCGCGCGGCGTGCTTCGAGCGGTGACAGGTCGTCGGGGCGCCGCGCGCGGATATGCGCCTGCAGCGCATGCAGCGGCGCAAGACCGCGCGACAGCCCGAACCACACGAGCAGGATGGCGAGCGGGAGGATCACGAACTGCGGCAGGATCACGCCCTTGATGATGTCGTTGGCGAGCGCGCTGCGTTTGTCGAGCGTCTCGGCCACCTGCACGAGCACGGGCTGCGCGCCCGGCGTCTGCGGAAACTCGACGGTGGTGTAGGCGACGCGGATGTCGTTGCCGCGCACCATGTCGTCGCGAAACTCGACGATGCCCGGCTGCGGCCGGTCTTCCTCGCGCGGCAGCGGCATGTCGCGGTCGCCCGCAACCAGCTCGCCGCGCGTGCCGAGCACCTGATAGAACACGCTATCTATATTGTCGGCACGAAGAAAATCACGTGTCGAATCGGGCAGCGTCAGTTCGGCGATGCCATTGACGGGGTGAATCTGCCGCGCGAGCACATAGGCGTCGGTTTCGAGCGCGCGATCGAACGGTCCGTTCGCAATCGACTTCGCGACCAGGTACGTGACGGCAAGGCTCATCGGCCATAACAGCAGCAACGGCGCGAGCATCCAGTCGAGGATTTCGCCGAAGAGCGAACGCGGACGCGTCTCCGCAGCCGCCTCGGTTTCATCGGGCGGCGCGAAAGGATTCGCGTAGCGCGCGTCGCGGACTTCATCGAGATCCGCCGCGTGCGCCGTGGCGCGCGGTGCGCGGACGGACATGGAACGCCTTTACTTGAAGTAGTGGCTTGCGGGCATGGCAGCGGGCGCGTCGGACGGCTCGGACTGCTGCGCCGGGGTCTGGGGCGCGGCCTTCTCCAGACAGTAACCCAACCCGCGCACGGTGATGATGCGCACGCCGCTCGGTTCGATCTTCTTGCGCAGCCGATGCACGTACACCTCGATCGCGTTGTTGCTGACTTCCTCGCCCCATTCGCAAAGGTGATCGACCAGCTGTTCCTTCGACACCAGCCGCCCGATCCGCTGCAACAGAACTTCGAGCAATCCTAGCTCACGCGCGGACAGATCGATAACCTGCTCGTTGGTATAGGCAATCCGGCCGACCTGATCGAACGACAGCGAGCCGTGCTTGACGACAGTCGGTCCGCCGCCCGCGCCGCGCCGCGTGAGCGCACGCACGCGCGCTTCGAGCTCGTTCAGCGCGAAGGGCTTGGCCATGTAATCGTCGGCGCCGAGATCGAGGCCCTTCACGCGCTCGTCGACGCTGTCGGCTGCCGTCAGGATCAGCACGGGCACGTTCGAATTGCGCGCGCGCAGACGCCGCAGCACCTCGAGGCCAGACATTTTCGGCAGGCCGAGATCGAGGATGACGAGGTCGAAAGTCTGCATCGACAGCGCGGTATCCGCTTCCGCTCCCGTCTTCACATGGTCAACGGCGTATGCCGATTGGCGGAGTGATCGGACGAGACCGTCCGCGAGTATGCTGTCGTCTTCGGCAATGAGAATTCGCATGATGCGCCCTGCCCGGCCGGCACCGGGGCGCCCGGCGCACAGCGTCTCCGAAAAATTTTGTCGGTAGTCGGTGTTGTCCGTTTGCACATGTGGACGTCCACATGCGAATCGGGCTTGCCAAGACTACTGTTTTTTTATACAGTGTCTGCGTTTAGCGTGCTGGTTGGTCGAACCGGGTTCACAACGGCCTGCACACCTGCCTCAGACGCCGTTCATCATAGCAAAGGACGATTCATGGAAGAAAGCAAGAAAGGCTCGGCTGGACTGACTGCGGAAAAGAGCAAGGCACTCGCGGCCGCGCTTGCGCAGATCGAAAAGCAGTTCGGCAAAGGGTCGGTCATGCGGCTCGGCCAGGGTGAGGCAGTCGAAGATATCCAGGTGGTCTCCACGGGATCGCTGGGCCTCGACATCGCGCTGGGCGTCGGTGGTCTGCCGCGTGGCCGTGTGGTGGAAATCTACGGGCCGGAATCGTCGGGTAAAACCACGCTGACGCTGCAGGTCGTCGCCGAAATGCAGAAGCTTGGCGGCACGGCAGCGTTCATCGACGCGGAACACGCGCTAGATATTCAGTACGCGCAAAAGCTCGGCGTGGACGTCAGCGACCTTCTGGTTTCGCAGCCGGACACGGGCGAACAGGCGCTCGAAATCGCGGACGCGCTGGTGCGTTCGGGTTCGATCGACATGATCGTGATCGACTCGGTTGCGGCGCTGGTGCCGAAGGCCGAAATCGAAGGCGAAATGGGCGATTCGCTGCCGGGTCTGCAGGCGCGTCTGATGTCGCAGGCGCTGCGCAAGCTGACGGGCACGATCAAGCGCACGAACTGCCTCGTGATCTTCATCAACCAGATCCGTATGAAGATCGGTGTCATGTTCGGCAACCCGGAAACCACGACGGGTGGTAACGCGCTGAAGTTCTACGCGTCGGTGCGTCTGGACATTCGCCGTATCGGTTCGATCAAGAAGAACGACGAAGTGATCGGCAACGAAACGCGCGTGAAGGTGGTGAAGAACAAGGTGGCGCCGCCGTTCCGCGAAGCGATCTTTGACATTCTCTACGGAGAAGGTATCTCGCGTCAGGGCGAAATCATCGATCTCGGCGTGCAGGCAAAGATCGTCGACAAGGCGGGCGCCTGGTACAGCTATAGCGGCGAACGCATTGGTCAAGGCAAGGACAACGCGCGTGAATTCCTGCGCGAGAATCCGGACATTGCACGCGAAATCGAAAACCGTATCCGTGAATCGCTGGGCGTGAATGCCATGCCGGCGGGCGCTGCCGTCAGTGCCGACGAGGAAGTGGGCGAAGAGGAGTAATCGTCGCGTGATACGCAAGGGCCGCTCTGCTTCCTCGACTACGGGCGCGGGACGCAACGGGGGCGGCCCGCGTGACGACGATGCATTCGAATCGTCGTCACGCTTGTCTTCAAGCCCGTCTGCTTCTACGGCAGCATCGTTTTCAGAGCACTCGTCATCCGACGATTTCGATCCATTCGAATCGTTCGATGCTCACGATCGTGCCGCCGGTCTGGGTGCCACTTCGCGTGATCGCCCGGATGCGGATGCCAGCAGCGAAGAAGTCACCTATACGCGCTCGCGTCGCCAGCCAGGCGAAGTCAAACCCGCTGATACAGCGAGCCGCGCCTCGCAACGTCCCACACGCTCTCTCAAAGGCCGTGCGCTCGGCTATCTTTCGCGCCGCGAGTACAGTCGCGCGGAGTTGTCGCGCAAGCTCGCGCCGTACGCGGAAGAGGGCGAATCAATCGACACATTGCTGGATTCACTCGAAAGCGAGGGCTGGTTGTCGGATTCCCGTTTCGCAGAAAGCCTGCTTAATCGGCGTGCGTCGCGCATGGGCGCGGGCCGCATCGTCAATGAGCTCAAGCGTCATTCGGTCGGACAGGAACTGGTCGAAGAGGTGAGCGCGCAGTTACGCGAAACCGAACTGGCGCGGGCTCAGGCCGTGTGGCTCAAGAAGTTCGGCACCTTGCCCGAAACGCCCAACGAACGCGCGAAGCAGGTGCGCTTTCTTGCCACGCGGGGTTTTTCTCAGGGGATCATCGGGAAGATTCTCAAGGGAATCGACGAAGACTGACCGTCCGAATAGGGCGGCATGCGGCGCGCAAGAAAATGACGCACTGCACGAAACATCAGGCTGCCACGCCATCATCGAGACCGCTCAAACCCGGGCCCATCAAGCCTCTGCGGGCTTCGGCCAGTCTCAAATACCCAGTATGCTAAAATTCAACGGTTCTTAAATCCGGCCTTTGTTCTCGCATGCCGCTCTCCCCGCCAGTGTCCCGACAGTTGCGCCATCGCCGCGCAATCCGAGCGGACGCATACGAGCGTGAAGATGGCCTGTGGGATATCGAGGCATGCCTCACCGACGACAAGCCGCGTGACGTTAAGCTTGCGTCGGGTGTCCGGCCGAACGGCCTGCCGATCCATGAACTCTGGCTCCGCATCACGATCGATCGCAAGCTCAATGTCGTCGACGCTGAAGCGTCGTCCGACTGGGTTCCGTATCCCGGTCTGTGTGAAGTCTCCAATCCCGCCTATCGCGCCCTCATCGGGCTCAATCTGTTGCAAAACTTCCGTCGCGATGCTGCCCGTTTGCTGGCCGGCACGACAGGCTGTACGCATCTCACCGAGTTGTGCGCAATCCTGCCGACTGCCGCCATCCAGGCGTTCGCGGGCGACGTGTGGAATACCGACAAAGGCAGGCCAGGAAGCGAGGAGCAAGCAGGTTCATCCAGTGGGCCGGCAGACGGTTCAACCCGAGGCACGCAAGGCAGCACGGGACAAGACGCCCAAGACAACGCTTCGAGCGGGCAAGCAAGCGAACAGGCGAGCGAGCAATCAAACGACAAACCGCCATTCCAGTTGGGCCGCTGCCATGCGCTGCGGTTCGACGGCGAGGCGGTGCGACAGTTTTATCCGCGCTGGTACGGCCACGCGCCGCGTTCAGCGGATCGCGCGGATGCCGCACCCAACGGACAGGCCGTGAAGACGGCGCGTCCGGAGTAAGCGGTCCAGCCGGAAGCGAAGTTCAATCCAACTCTCAGACTGAAGGGAATCACGCATGAAGATTCACGAGTACCAGGGTAAGGAAATCCTGCGGAAATTCGGAGTCGCGGTACCGCGCGGCAAGCCGGTCTTCTCGGTGGATGATGCGGTCAAGGCCGCTCAAGAGCTTGGTGGCCCGGTGTGGGTCGTCAAGGCTCAGATCCACGCGGGTGGCCGTGGCAAGGGTGGCGGCGTGAAGGTCGCGAAGTCGCTGGACCAGGTTCGTGAGTACTCGAACCAGATCCTCGGCATGCAACTCGTCACGCACCAGACTGGCCCGGAAGGCCAGAAGGTGAATCGCCTGCTGATCGAAGAAGGCGCTGACATCAAGAAGGAACTGTATGTCGGTCTCGTGATCGATCGCGTTTCGCAAAAGATCGTCGTAATGGCGTCAAGCGAAGGCGGCATGGACGTCGAAGAAGTCGCGGAAAAGACGCCCGAGCTGATCCACAAGATCGCGGTCGATCCGTCGACGGGTCTGAAAGACGCCGAAGCTGACGAACTCGCGAAGAAGATTGGCGTGCCCGACGCATCGATCCCGCAAGCGCGCGCGATCCTGCAAGGCCTGTACAAGGCATTCTGGGAAACGGACGCATCGCTGGCCGAAATCAACCCGCTGATCCTGACGGGTGACGGCAAGGTGATCGCGCTGGACGCCAAGTTCAACTTCGACTCGAACGCACTGTTCCGTCATCCGGAAATCGTCGCGTATCGCGATCTGGACGAAGAAGATCCGGCTGAAGTCGAAGCGTCGAAGTTCGACCTCGCGTACATCTCGCTCGACGGCAACATCGGCTGCCTGGTGAACGGCGCCGGTCTTGCAATGGCGACGATGGACACGATCAAGCTGTTCGGCGGCGAACCGGCGAACTTCCTCGACGTCGGCGGTGGCGCGACGACCGAGAAGGTCACGGAAGCGTTCAAGCTGATGCTGAAGAACCCGAACCTGACGGCGATTCTCGTGAACATCTTCGGCGGCATCATGCGTTGCGACGTGATCGCGGAAGGCGTGATCGCAGCTTCGAAGGCGGTCGATCTGCAAGTGCCGCTCGTCGTGCGCATGAAGGGCACGAACGAAGACCTCGGCAAGAAGATGCTGGCCGATTCCGGCCTGCCGATCATCTCGGCAGACAGCATGGAAGAAGCTGCGCAGAAGGTCGTCGCGGCTGCCGCAGGCAAGGCCTGATCGCCCCGGCGCTTATCACCGGATTACGAATGGCGGCGTGCGAGCGGCGCGGGCAAAGCGTATTTGCTGCGCGCAACGCCATTGAGCACGCCACCAAACGAACAGAGGTCAATACATGTCGATTCTGATCAACAAAGACACCAAGGTCATCACGCAGGGCATCACCGGCAAGACCGGTCAGTTCCACACGCGCGCATGCCGTGAATATGCAAACGGTCGCGAAGCATTCGTCGCGGGCGTGAACCCGAAGAAGGCTGGCGAAGATTTCGAAGGCATTCCTATCTACGCTAGCGTGAAGGAAGCCAAGGAAGAAACGGGCGCGACCGTCTCGGTCATCTACGTGCCGCCCGCAGGCGCCGCTGCTGCAATCTGGGAAGCCGTCGAAGCCGATCTCGATCTCGCGATCTGCATCACGGAAGGCATCCCCGTTCGCGACATGATCGAAGTCAAGGACCGTATGCGTCGCGAAGGCCGCAAGACGCTGCTGCTCGGACCGAACTGCCCGGGCACGATCACGCCGGACGAACTGAAGATCGGCATCATGCCGGGTCACATCCACCGCAAGGGCCGCATCGGCGTCGTGTCGCGTTCGGGCACGCTGACGTATGAAGCAGTTGGCCAGCTGACCGCGATCGGCCTCGGCCAGTCGTCGGCAGTCGGTATCGGCGGCGACCCGATCAACGGTCTGAAGCACATCGACGTGATGAAGATGTTCAACGACGATCCGGAAACGGACGCCGTGATCATGATCGGTGAAATCGGTGGCCCGGACGAAGCGAACGCTGCGTACTGGATCAAGGACAACATGAAGAAGCCGGTGGTTGGCTTCATCGCTGGCGTCACGGCGCCTCCGGGCAAGCGCATGGGCCACGCCGGCGCGCTGATCTCGGGTGGTGCGGATACGGCCGACGCGAAGCTGGAAATCATGGACGCCTGCGGTATCAAGGTCACGAAGAACCCGTCTGAAATGGCGCGTCTTCTGAAGGCGATGCTGTAAGAAGTGTTGCGATAAGCTCAAGAAACGTCGGCTATTGCTGACGTTTTTTGATACTCTTACGAAGGCCTTTCGTAAGACGCGACGACAAGCGAGGGAGCGAGCAATTGCTGCCTCGCTTTTTTGTTGCCGTTCGCTTTCGCTACCTTCTATCCTGCTTTCCATGCTCGAATTCCTCACCACGCTCCATTGGGGCGCCGTCTTCCAGATCATCGTCATCGACATCCTGTTGGGTGGCGACAACGCTGTCGTGATCGCGCTCGCCTGCCGCAACCTGCCACCCGCGCAACGCACGAAAGGCGTGCTGTGGGGGACGCTGGGCGCCATCGTGCTGCGTGTCGCGCTCATCGCGTTTGCCGTCGCGCTGCTCGACGTGCCGTTGCTCAAATTCGCGGGCGGCCTGCTGCTGCTGTGGATCGGCGTGCGCCTGCTGGCACCCGCGCCCGACGCGCACGCGAATGTCAAACCCGCCGACAAGCTGGTCGCGGCCATCAAGACGATCATCGTGGCCGACGCCGTAATGAGCCTCGACAACGTGATCGCGATTGCCGGCGCCGCCGAGGCCGCCGAGCCGCATCACCGCATCGCCCTCGTCGTGTTCGGGTTGATCGTCAGCATTCCGCTGATCGTCTGGGGCAGCCAGCTCGTGCTGAAGCTGCTGGACCGTTATCCCTTCGTCATTACGCTGGGTGGCGCGCTGCTCGGCTGGATCGCGGGCGGTCTCATCATCAACGACCCGGCGGGCGACCGTTGGCCCGTGCTCGATACGCCGGTTGCCGAGTACGGCATGAGCATCGCTTGCGCGCTGTTCGTCGTGATCCTTGGTTATGCGATGAAGCGGCGCAACGCCCACCGCATCGCCGGCGACACGCCGCCGGGAACGCATTGACCGCACTCACTCTACCGATGCATCCGCCCGCGCACCATTAGCCATTCGGCCGACTGCCGGCGCGATTCGCGGCTCGCTACGATCGAAGCGCCTGTCCTGATTCCCCGGGGCAGGCGCTTTCGTTTTGAGGAGTCTGCTGATGACCGCTATCGTTGCCGTTGCTTCGTTGTCCACGTTTTGTGCGCCCTGGCTGCGCGCCCACTCGCCGCGCACATGGCCTGTACCGCTTGCTCGCGTCAGGCGTTGGTGGGGCTTCACGCTGATCGAGCTGATGATCGTGCTGGCCATTGTCGGCGTGATCGCCGCGTATGCGATTCCCGCGTATCAGGACTATCTCGCGCGAAGCCGCGTCGGCGAGGGGTTGTCGCTGGCGTCGGCGGCGCAGTTGACCGTCGGTGAGAACGCCGGCAGCGGCAATGCATTCGGCAGCGGCTACGCGTCGCCGCCCGCCACACGCAACGTGCAGTCGATCCACATCGACGACGACACGGGCCAGATTACCGTCGCGTTCACGGCGCGCGTCTCGGACGAAGGCGCGAACACGATCGTGTTCGTGCCGTCTGCGCCTGACAGTGCCGACACGCCCACAGCCCGCGTCGCGCTGACGAAAGGCGCGGCGCAGAAGGGGACCATCACGTGGGAATGCTTTGCGGGCGGCAAGGCTGCCTCGTCGCTGCCGGCTCCGGGAGCGGGTCCGTTGCCCGCCGATGCGCCGACGCTGCCGTCGAATCTCGCGCCTCCCGAATGCCGCAGCTGAGCGGACGTGGAAGATTCGCGACGTAAGTCGGGCATGAGCCCGGTATGAGCCCGGTATAAACCGAACCCGCATCAAAGGCCGTGGCAAAAGTGTCCATGCCACGGCCGGATTCCGGGTTATTTCCGCCGAGCCGGCGCACAGCGTAAGGATTTTTTTGTATAGTGCGCCGGTTGCTGACGTCCCCGGTTACTCATGCCCAACCCTTTCGCACGCTATCTTTCACTGTTCCTATTGGCGTGTGCGTTGATCCTGCCGTATGCAGTCGTCAACCACACGTATCCGATTCCGACCTTCTACGCCGAGTTTACGGCGCTGTCGCTCTATCTGCTGCTGGGCGCGGGCATCGCGTTTCTGGTGTCGACGGCACGGCCGCGCGTCGCGTTCGCTTCGCCCGTCGTCGCGCTGGTGCCGCTGGGGTTCGGCCTCGTGCTGGTCGCGCAGTCGCTCGTGCTGCCCGTCGCGCAACCGTCGATGAACTGGCTCGGCGCCGGCTTCCTGCTCGCCGCATTCATGGCGACACACGCCGGCTTCGGTTTCAGTAGGGCGAATCTGGCGGAGAACGCGTTCACGGTGGCGGCGTTCGCGCTGGTCGTGGGCGGCCTCTTTGCCGTGTTCTGCCAGACGATCCAGCTGTTTCACCTCGAGGTGAAGGTGACTCCACTCGTGGTCGCCTACAGCGTGATGACCGAGCGCCGTCCGTTCGGCAACATGGCGCAGGCCAATCACCTCGCGACGTACATCGCGTTCGCAACGGCAGGCGCGATGTACCTCGTGCAGACGCGGCGTATCAACGTGTTTATCTGGCTGCTCGTGACGGCGATTTTTTCGGGCGGCCTGGCGTTGACGGTGTCCCGCGGACCTTGGCTGCAGATGGGCGTGATCGTCGTCGCCGGTTTCTGGATGGCGTTTGCCGAGCAGCGCCGCAATCCTTCGCGCCGTCGTAGCAATCGCGAGTGGCTGATTCCCGTCGTGCTTGCCGTGTTGTTTTTCGCGGTGAATGCGGCGATCCGCTGGGCGAACGTTCACTACGATCTCGGTCTGGCCCAGTCGGCTGCCGAGCGCATGAAGGATTCGAGCCAGATCGCGCCGCGTCTCGCGCTGTGGAAGTACGGCTGGACGATGTTCCGCACGCATCCGTTGCTGGGCGTCGGCTGGGGCGAATTTCCGCGCTATCAGTTCGATCTGGCGAAAGCGCTGGGCGGCGTCGAGATTGCCAATAACTCACACGACATCTTCATCGATCTGCTCGCGAAGACGGGCCTGATCGGACTGGGTATCGTGCTGCTCGGTCTCGCTGCGTGGTTCGTGCGCGTCGTGCGCGCGCCACATACGGCCGCGCGCGTGTTCGGTCTTGCGCTGATCGGCGTGCTGGTGATGCATGCGCTCGTCGAGTATCCGCAGCAGTACATGTTCTTCCTGCTGCCGGCGATGTTCGTGATCGGCCTGCTCGACACGAAGCCGCTGCGGCTGATTCCGGGCGGCATGTCGTTCGGCGCGTTCCTTGTGATCGTGTTCGGCGGACTGGCTGCGCTGTATCCGATCTATCGCGACTATGCGCGCTCCGAAGTGCTGTATTACGGCTCGCATCCGTTCGATCAGTATCGTGAAGACCCGTCGTTCCTGTTCGGCGCGTGGGGCGAGTACGGGATGGCGACGCTCCTGCCGATGAACTCGCAGGATCTGCCGCACAAACTCGCGATGCATCGCCAGGCAATGGCGCTGTTGCCGGGCGAAACGGTGCTGCGCCGTTATGCCGTGTTGCAGGCGTTGAGCGGCGACACCAACGGCGCGTTCGATACCGTCGACCGTCTGAAGATCTTCGCCGAGGAGCTGCATGACTGGCCTTCGCAGCTCGCGTATCTGTACGATTTGTGCGATCAGCAGAAAACGCTGGGGGCGTTCAAGGCGGAACTGATGAAGAAGTACGGCACGCCGCCGAAGGACATCAACAACGACGACGAAGAGGGCGACGACGAGGATTGACGCGTCGGCCGTCAAATACGAATGCGGCGCGTCGGACGCGCCGCTGATTCAGCGAAGAGTGAGGCCAGGTCTGGCGGCAAGCGCGCCGTAAAACCTCACTCTGCCACCCAATCCCCCGACTTTCCCCCATGCTTCTCCATCACCTTCACATCGGTGATGGTCATCCCGCGATCGACGGCTTTACACATGTCATAGACCGTCAGCAGTCCGACCTGCACGGCCGTCAGCGCTTCCATCTCGACCCCCGTCCTGCCGAGCGTCTCGACCTGCACGCGGCAATGCACCGCTGGGCCCGACTCGTCGAGTTCGAAATCGACCGCAACGCGAGTGAGCGCCAGCGGATGACACAAGGGAATCAGATCGGCGGTGCGCTTCGCGCCCTGGATCGCGGCGATACGCGCGATGCCGATCACGTCGCCTTTCTTCGCTTCGCCTTTGCGGATCAGATCGAACGTGGCGGGCAGCATGCGGATCGTTCCGCGCGCGATCGCGATGCGTTTCGTCTCCGCCTTGCCGCCGACGTCGACCATATGCGCCTGGCCGGCTGCATCGAAATGAGTGAGTTCGGGCATGGTTGGCTCCTACAGAGGGCGCCTATCATAGCAGCGTGAGCGCCGCGGGGCAGTCGGGCGCAGGACGGCGAAGAGTCACGATAGCGCACAAAGCGTGCGGATGCCCGACTGTGGGCAACCCGCCATCCATGAACTGACGAGGAAGCCGAAGCGCACGCATCACCCGGTACAATCAAAAACAAGGCCCATTCCTTCCGGCACCTTACGCCGCTTTCGATTTCGCACATCGTCCGCAATGCGTCTGAAACGGTTTCTCGCTGCATTGTTGTCCGTCACGCTCGCCGTCCCGCCCGCGATCATCGCGCAGCCGTCGAACCTGTCGGAACTGCCGCTCGTCACCGGGCCGCTCGACACGTACGGCGCGACAGCCGTGCCGCACGACATCGCGCCAGGCGTGTTCGGCCTCTACGGCGGCGCGCAGTCGCGCTTCTCGGGCAATCCCGGCGGCAACGCGAGCCTGCGCGCGCCGATGTCGACGCAACAGTTGCCCGATCTCGGTGACGGCTCGGGCGGCTCGCTGACCCCACAAGCCGAACGCAAGCTCGGCGAACGCGTGATGCGCGAAGTACGCGCCGATCCCGACTATATCGACGACTGGCTCGTACGCGACTATCTGAACTCGATTTCCGAAAAGCTCGCGGCGGCTGCAAGTGCGCAGTTTATCGGCGGCTATCGTCCGGACTTCGATCTGTTCGCGATGCGCGACGCGCAGATCAACGCGTTCTCGCTGCCGGGCGGCTTTATCGGCGTGAACACCGGGCTGATCGTCGCGACGCAGACGGAATCGGAGCTCGCGTCCGTCGTCGGACACGAAATGGGTCACGTGCTGCAAAGGCACATTGCGCGGATGATCACGGCGGGCGAGCACAGCGGCTACGCCGCGCTCGCAGGCATGCTGCTCGGCGTGCTGGCGGGTGTCCTCGCGCATAGCGGCGACCTGGGCAGCGCGATCGCCATCGGCGGGCAGGCCTATGCCGTCGACAACCAGTTGCGCTTCTCGCGCGCGGCCGAGCACGAAGCGGATCGCGTCGGCTTTCAGATGCTCGCGGGCGCGGGTTACGACCCATACGGGATGGTGTCGTTCTTCGAGCGGCTCGATCGCGCGTCGATGAGCGACGCGGGCGCGCCCGCCTACGCGCGCACGCACCCGCTGACGGGCGAGCGTATCGCCGACATGTCCGATCGCGCGCGCCGCTCGCCGTACCGGCAGCCGCGCCAGTCGTCGGAATACACGTTCGTGCGCGCGCGGGCGCGCGTGCTGCAGGACCGCTCGCGCAGCGAATACGCGGACGACATCTCGCGGATGCGCTCCGAGATCGAAGATCGCACCGCGCTCAACGTGGCGGGCAACTGGTACGGCATCGCGTACGCGCAGATGCTGCTGGAACGTTATGACGACGCTTCGGCTTCCCTGGCGACCGCGCGGGCTGCGTTCGACGCCAACGTGCGCGCCGAGGGCGATACTTCGCGCAGTTCGCCGAGCCTCGATGTGCTCGCCGTCGATATCGCCCGGCGCGCCGGACGCAACGACGAAGCCGTGCGTCTCGCGGAAATCGCGCAAAAGCGCTGGCCGCAATCGCACGCGGCCATCGAGATGCGTCTGCAGACGCTGCTTACCGCACGCCGTTTCGGCGAAGCGCAAGCGCAGGCACAGCGTGAGACGCGCGCCGATCCGCAGCAGCCCGTCTGGTGGCGTTATCTCGCGCAGGCGAGCGTCGGTACGGGGGACGCGCTGACGCAGCATCGCGCGCTCGCCGAGAAGTTCGCGCTGGAAGGGGCGTGGCCGTCGGCGATCCGGCAGTTGAAGGAAGCGCGCGACATCAAATCGGTCGGTTACTACGACCTCGCGACGATCGACGCGCGGTTGCATGAGTTCGAGGCGCGCTATAAGGAAGAGCGCGAGGACGAGAAGAACAGCAGCTAGCGGTTGTCTTAGGAGGAGGTGCCGCCCGCAGCGACACGCGCTGCAGGACTTGCGACGAATCCGAAGCGCTTCTCAACCTCGGCCTTGCGCAAGGGTTCGAGCTTCAAGATCTCACTGTCACGCCAGCGGAAGTCACCGCTTTGGCCGTCGCTCGCAAGATCCGTGTGCTCGGAGAAGAGATCGAGATCGTGATCGTGCAGCACCGCGGTACGCGCGGGTGTGGAGCGATCGATGAAAAGAATGCCGCCTTCGTCATCGAGATACGCGGCGGCCGGTTCGAACGCCTTGCTACCCTGATCCGTCAGCAAGAGCTTTCCGCTTACGTCATCGCGAGCGAGCCGCACGACGAACGGCGTGTAGCCGAGTTCGACATACACGCGCTGTGGCCCGTTCTGGAAGAACCATTGGCCTGCCTCGTCGGGTTCGTAGTTGCGGTTGATGAAGCCGAGCAGGGCGGTATGCCGAATCGGTTCGCCGGGCGCGCCTGCGGCTTGCGCCGCTTCGTCGCGCATACGCCAGTTGCCGCGCCGGTCGAGCAGCAGCCAGCCTGTGCAATGCGGCACGTTCGGCCATTTGGCCAATGCCTGCTTGACGATGTCATCCATGTCGCGTGAACGGGTCGAGGTAGCCGAAGATCCGGCGCGAAAGCCAGTCGATCCGGCCGGGGAAGGGGCCCGTCATGAAGCCGACGTGTCCGCCATGCTCCGGTTGATCGAGTTCCACCGTCGATGATACCTCGCTGCGCGACGGCAACACCGCCCCCGGCAGGAACGGGTCGTTGCGCGCGTTGAGGACGAGCGTCGGTACGGTGATTTCGGGGAGCAGCGGGCGCGTGGTCGAGCGCGTCCAGTAGTCGTCCGCGTTGCGAAAACCGTGCAGCGGCGCGGTTACGACCTCGTCGAACTCATGCATCGTGCGGCTGGCGAGCACGTCGTTCAGATCGTACAGGCCGGGATACTGCTCAAGCTTTTGCTGTGCCTTCAGCTTGAGTGTCTTCAGGAAGCTGCGTGTGTAGATCAGCCCGAAGCCTTGCGACAGCGCGCGGCCGCCCGCGTGGACGTCGAGCGGCGCGGAGATCGCCGCCGCCGCCGCGATGATCGACGCGTCTTCGCGGCGCTCGCCGAGCCAGCGCAGCAGCACGTTGCCGCCCAGCGACACGCCGGCCGCCACGATCGGCCCCGGGTGCTGCTCGCGCAGCCGCCGCAACACCCAGTCGACTTCGTTGCTGTCGGCGAGGTGATAGAAGCGCGGCAACAGGTTCATCGGACCGCTGCAACTGCGAAAGTGCGGCACGACGCCGTGCCAGCCGCGCATTTGGGCGCTCGCCATCAAGGTGCGTGAATAGTGAGAGTCCGAGCTGCCTTCGAGCCCGTGAAACAGCACGAACAGCGGCGCATCGGCGGCTGCGGGAGAGGCCGCGAGCGGATCGGGCACGAGCCAGTCGAGATCGATGAAATCGCCGTCCGGCGTATCCCAGCGCTCGCGCCGGTAGGTCACCTCGGGAGGGCGGCCGAACAGCGCGGGAACAATGGTCTGGATGTGGCTGTTGGGAAGCCAGAGCGGGGCGCGGTAAAGCATGTCGACAGTCGCCTCGACTGACGTGCCCACGGCAGCCCCAACCGCAGCCGCGGCTGCATCGAGGGCCGGTCTGGAAGAAACTTTATTGTCGTGGGTCGTGCTCATGCCAACACCGGTATTCAGTCGAAGCCCCGAGCCATGGTCTTTGCCGGGACTTCCGTCAAGCTGGTCTCGCGGGGCGCGTCAGTGCAGCGCGCCCTGACCATGTCTCATTTTCGCAGCAAACTGTGAGGCAGTTTCGTTCGGCATCGCACTCGCGTGAATATGCGCGATCTTCCATTCGCCGCGCTCGTGGACCATCACGTAGGTCGTGAAGACCATTGCCGGGATGGCAGCGGGGTCGGCGGGCCGATGCGCTTCAGCAATCGCGTAGACAACGGTGCCGAGACTGTCGTAAACGCGGATGTCGAGCGGTTCGATCGACACCGGCTGCGCTTCGAGCTGAACGGTCAGCCCCGAGCGGATCGCGTCGAGCCCATGCAGATGCGAGCCGTCGGCGCAGATACAACTGACGAATTCCTCGTCGATCCACAAGCCCATCAAACTGTCGATATTGACCTCCGCGACTGCCTGGTAATAGGCATTCAACGTGTCCGCAGCGGCTTCGAAGATGTGGGCAAAACGTGGCATGGCTCGTCAGCCTCTTGCGCGCAAGGCGCGCGGTTGCGGGTCAGTGATGTGCAGCAGGCCATCCGCCAGCATGCTCGCGCCTCAAGACGCGGGCATGACGCTGCAGGCGCACGGGACGGCGCCCCGCGCGAAGCTCGACGGATAGCGCAGCAGGCGCTTCGACGATCCGACGGTCCAACGCTCAGCGTTGCGCGAGCAACATTCCACGTAGATCGTCGAACACCTGTTCGGCGCTCAGTTGCCGCAGGCAGTTCAGATGGCCCAACGGACATTCGCGCTGAAAGCACGGACTGCACTCGAGATGCAGCCATTGTACCTTTGCGAGGTCCGACAAGGGCGGGGTGTGGCGCGGATCGGTCGATCCGTACACGGCGACCAGCGGACGGCGCAGCGCGGCTGCGACGTGCATCAGCCCGGAATCGTTGGTGACGACGGCGCTCGCCCGCGAGATCAGCGCACAGGCTTCGCCCAGCGCCGTCTGGCCGCACAGGTTGCGCACGTTCGGCGCGCGGTCGGCGATGGCCTGGGCGATTGGCGCGTCTTTCGGCGAGCCGAGCGCGATGATCTTCGTGTACGGGAACGACTGGCCGACCATCTGCGCAAGCGCCGCGAAATGCTCGGGCGGCCAGCGTTTCGCCGGACCGTACTCGGCGCCTGGGCAGAACACCAGCAGCGGCACGCGCGTGTCCAGATTGAAGCGCGTCGACACGCGCGACGCTTCGTTCAGGTCGGCGTCGAGCCGGGGCGGCGGCAGTTCGTCGGGCGCTTTCGCGCCAGGCGTGTACGCAAGCGCCGCGTATTGGCCGACCATCGGCGGACGCTCGTCCTTGCGCGGGTTCGCGTGCCGCACGTTCAAGAGCCCGTAGCGGCTTTCCCCCGTGTAGCCGATGCGCAGCGGAATGCCCGCCATCCACGGAATCAGTGCGGACTTCAGCGAATTGGGCAGCACGTAAGCCGCGTCATAACCGACGTCGCGCAAGTCGCTCGCGAGCTGCCAGCGGCGCAGCATCTGCAGCTTGCCGTGCGCGAGATCGGTCGCGTAGACATCACGGATTTCCGGCATCCGTTCGAGCACGGGCGCGACCCAACTGGGCGCGACGGCATCGATCGCGATACGCGGATGCAATTTCACGAGGCGCGCAAACAGCGGCTGCGCCATCAATGCGTCACCGATCCAGTTCGGTGCGATAACCAACGCGCGACGCATCAGGGTGAGTTTCCGATGTCGAAAATAAGGCGCCGCGCGCTCGAGGCGCGCGGTGCCGGGTTGTCAGGGAATATGGACTGCAGCTCAGGCTATATCGGCGCGCGCGGCAGGAAGTTCAGCCTTCCGCCTGCTCCATCGAGCGATGCGCGGTGCCGCAGCCCAGGCGGCAGACGAAGCAGTGCAGCGGATCAGTGACCTTTGATCACTTCGCCGTCGCGCAGCTTGTAGCGCGTGCTGCAGTAGGGGCAGCGCGCTTCGCCGTGCGTCACGTCGATAAAGACGCGCGGATGGTTGCTCCAGCGCGGCATCGACGGGTTCGGGCAATACGCGGGAAGATCTTTCGCCGACAGTTCGACCAGCGGCATTTCCTTGATTTCGCTCATAGGGACTTTCTCGTTGTATGCACAATGCGGGCGCGCCCGGCTTTCTGCCTGCCGCGACGTGCCCGTTCAGATTCAGATCTTCGTCAGCCAGTGCGCGTACTTTGCGCTCTTGCCGTTCACGATGTCGAAGAAGCCCGTTTGCAGCTTCTCCGTGATCGGGCCGCGCGTGCCCGAGCCGATGGTGCGGTTGTCGAGTTCGCGGATGGGCGTGACTTCGGCGGCCGTGCCCGTGAAGAACGCTTCGTCGCACGTATAGACTTCGTCGCGCGTGATGCGCTTTTCAATCACTTCGATGCCCGCATCTTTCGCCAGCGTGATCACGGTGTCGCGCGTGATGCCGTCGAGGCACGACGAGAGATCCGGCGTGTACAGCTTGCCGTTGTTCACGAGGAAGAAGTTCTCGCCCGAGCCTTCCGACACATAGCCGTCGACGTCGAGCAGCAGCGCTTCGTCGTAGCCGTCGGCCGTGGCTTCCTGGTTCGCGAGAATCGAGTTGACGTACCAGCCCGACGCCTTCGCGCGGACCATGGAGACATTCACGTGATGGCGCGTGAACGACGACGTCTTCACGCGGATGCCCTTCTTGATGCCGTCTTCGCCGAGATACGCGCCCCACGGCCAGGCGGCGATCGCGACGTGAATGGTGTTGCCCTTGGCCGACACGCCCAGTTTTTCCGAGCCGACCCAGATGATCGGGCGCAGGTAGCACGACTCCAGCTTGTTCTCGCGGACGACTTCGCGCTGCGCGGCGGCGAGCGTTTCGTGGTCGAAAGGGACGTCCATCTGGAAGATCTTGGCCGAGTTCAGCAGGCGCTTGGTGTGTTCCTGAAGACGGAAGATCGACGTGCCGCCATCAGCCGTCTTGTAGGCGCGCACGCCTTCGAAGACGCCCATGCCGTAGTGCAGCGTATGGGTGAGGACGTGGATCTTGGCGTCGCGCCAGTCGATGAGCTTGCCATCCATCCAGATCTTGCCGTCGCGGTCGGCCATTGACATACGATTCTCCAGGCGGTGCGGGTTCGCGGGTTCAGATTCTGACGTCCGATCGTGACGTCGCTAGTGACGTTCGACTGTGGCGTCGGTTTTCAGTGTTCGGCGCGTGGCGAGACCACGACAGATGCGTTCGGGCCACGCAGCGAAAAGCGATATTTTAGCGTCTTTTGCACAATCAACGGGCATTTGCGGGCACCCCGGACGCTATAATCCGGCGGTCGCTGAAAACTAACCGGATGCGCCAGCGGCTGCTACACGATCTGGCGCTGACCTCCTGTCATCGTGGCGCTTATCGCGCTGCGCTGCATTCGCCTCATGCTCGCTCGTTTGTCCGATCTCGATCGCCGCGCTTTCCGTGATGGCGCGCGCGCCTACTCGCCGACGCTGATGGCGATCTTCTCCTGGGGCCTCGTGACGGGCATCGCGATGAGCAAGTCGGTGATGACCGTGCCGCAGTCGCTCGCGATGTCGCTGCTGGTCTACGCCGGCTCGTCGCAACTGGCCGTGCTGCCGCTGATGCTCGCCAAGCTGCCCGTCTGGACGATCCTGCTGACGGCTGCCATGGTCAACACGCGCTTCGTGATCTTCAGCGCGGGTCTCGCACCTCACTTTTCGTATCTACCGCTGTACCGGCGGCTGCTGGTCGGCTATTTCAACGGCGACGTCATCTATCTGCTGTTCCAGAAGAAGGCCTTCAAACCAGGCTACGTGCCCGGCAAGGAAGCGTATTTCTGGGGTATGGCCGTCTCTAGCTGGCTGTCGTGGCAGGTCTCGTCGATCATCGGCATTCTGCTGGCCAGTCTCTTTCCCGATAACTGGGGCCTTTCGCTCGCGGGCACGCTCGCGCTGATTCCCGTGATGGTGTCGGCGATCTCGTCGCGCTCCACGCTGGCGGCCGTGAGCGTTGCGGGTATCGTCGCGCTGGTCGCGTTCGATCTGCCGTATCGCCTCGCGCTGCCGCTCGCCGTCGTGACGGCGATCCTCGCGGGCACCGCCGCGGACGCGCTGGTCGAGCGCGCCGACCTGCGCCGCATCCGCAACAGAGCGGGAACGCCGGGAAGCCAGGGCCATCCAGGAGATACGCGATGAGCACGCTGCAGATCTGGCTCGCGATCATCGGGATGACGTTTGTCACAGCGCTGACACGCGCGCTGTTTCTGATCGGGGGTGAGCGCACGGTGTTGCCGGAGCGCGCGCAACGGATGCTGCGTTACGCGCCCGCGGCGGCGCTCGCGGCTGTGGTCGTGCCGGACGTGCTCGTGACGGACAGCGGCGTGTCCGTCGCGCTGTCGAATCACGAGCTGTACGGCACGCTGGCGGGCCTTGCGTGGTTCCTGTGGCGGCGGACGATGCTCGGCACGATCGTCGTCGGGATGCTGGTGTTCACGGCGCTGCGGTTGATTTTCTGAGACGTTTGACGGGATGCAAGCGAACGCACGTGCGGATGTTGCGCTGCAATATCGCGCAACGCCCGCTGTAGCCGGCAAATACTGGGATTCGCTCGGACGGGCTTAGATCGGTCCGTCGATCGGTTAAAATGGCTGTCTCCCGGAACACGCGCGAAGCCGCCGGCACCGTTCTCGATTGGCTGTTCGCGCAGCGTCCGCACCGCCTTCCAATCAACTCGCATATCAATCATGAAACAGGTATTGCGTCTCTCCGATCTGATCGCCGAAGGCAAACTATCCGGCAAACGCGTGTTCATCCGCGCCGACCTGAACGTGCCGCAGGACGACGCCGGCAACATCACCGAAGACACCCGTATCCGTGCTTCCGTGCCCGCCATCAAGTCCGCGCTGGACGCGGGCGCGGCCGTCATGGTCACGTCGCACCTGGGTCGCCCGACGGAAGGCGACTTCAAGCCTGAAGACTCGCTCGCGCCCGTCGCGAAGCGTCTGGCCGAACTGCTCGGCCGCGACGTGCCGCTCGTGCAGAACTGGGTCGAGAACGGCGTGAATGTCGCGCCCGGCCAGGTCGTGCTGCTCGAAAACTGCCGCGTGAACAAGGGCGAAAAGAAGGATTCCGACGAGCTCGCGCAGAAAATGGCGAAGCTCTGCGACATCTACGTGAACGACGCGTTCGGCACCTCGCACCGCGCCGAAGCGACCACGCACGGCATCGCGAAGTACGCGAGCGTTGCCTGCGCCGGCCCGCTGCTCGCGGCTGAACTCGAAGCGCTCGGCAAGGCGCTCGGCGCGCCGAAGCGTCCGCTGGTGGCGATCGTTGCGGGCTCGAAGGTGTCGACCAAGCTGACCATTCTGAAGTCGCTGGCCGACAAGGTCGATCAGCTGATCGTCGGCGGCGGCATCGCGAACACGTTCATGCTGGCGGCCGGTCTGAAGATCGGCAAGTCGCTGGTCGAAGCGGATCTCGTCGAAGAAGCGAAGGTCATCATCGAAGCCGCGAAGGCGCGCGGCGCATCGGTGCCGATTCCGTCGGACGTGGTCACCGCGAAGGAGTTCTCGCCGACGGCCAAGGCCGAAATCAAGCAGGTCGCCGACGTCCAGGACGACGACCTGATCCTCGACATCGGACCGGAAACAGCGAAGGCGCTCGCGTTGCAGCTCGAAAAGGCCGGCACGATCGTCTGGAACGGCCCGGTCGGCGTATTCGAGTTCGATCAGTTCGGCAACGGCACGAAGACGCTTGCGGAAGCCATCGCGAAGTCGTCTGCGTACTCGATTGCGGGCGGCGGCGACACGCTCGCGGCCATCGCCAAGTACGGCATCCACGACAAGGTGAGCTATATCTCGACGGGCGGCGGCGCTTTCCTCGAGTTCCTCGAGGGCAAGAAGCTGCCCGCAGTCGCTGTGCTGGAATCACGGGCCTGATAATGGCGACGCGCTCCCCCAACAAGCCTCAGAAGACGCGCAACGCGTCGCGCACGGCAGCGGCAGGGGAGCGCGCAGCGCGCTCCGCACAAGCGCTGCAACCCGAGGGCGCCGAACAGGCGGCCTCGCAACTTTCCGGCAACGCGCCAGTGGCACAGACCGCAGCCGTCGCCGAAGACATGAATACCGAACTGGCCGTGATCGATGTCGCGCAACAAGACGCGGCAGAAGGTTCAACCGCTACGGTGTCTCTCGCCTCAAACACCGAAGCCGATGCATCTCGACCCACGGCGCACGAAGCACCGCGGGCAGCAGATATCGCAGCAGTCCCCCACGATTCGACGCCGGGCCTTCAAGGTTCGAAGGGAACGAACGGCGCACCACCCCATGTAGCACCGGTCGTTGCGCAGCCTCCGCATCCGACTCCCAACGTTCATCCCAGCGATCTTATCCAGACGAGGAGACTCATGCATCGCGCCACCAAGATTGTCGCAACCATCGGACCCGCATCCAGCACGCAGGACATCTTGCTGCAGATGATTCAGGCGGGCGCCGACGTGGTGCGTCTCAACTTCTCGCACGGCACCGCCGACGACCATCGTCAACGCGCGGAGTTCGTACGTGAAGCGGCCCGGCAGGCAGGCCGCGAGGTTGGCATCATGGCCGACCTGCAAGGCCCGAAAATTCGTGTCGGCAAATTCGAAAACGGCAAAACCACGCTGATTGCCGGCAACACCTTCATCCTCGACGCCGAGTGCGAGCTTGGCAATGACGACCGCGTCGGCCTCGACTACAAGGATCTGCCGCGCGACCTGAAACCCGGCGACACGCTGCTGCTCAACGACGGCCTGATCGTGCTGAACGTCTCGCGCGTGATCGGCACCGAGATTCACACCGTCGTGAAGATCGGCGGCGACCTGTCGAACAACAAGGGTATCAACCGCCAGGGCGGCGGCCTGACGGCGCCGGCGCTGACCGCGAAGGACATGGAAGATATCCGCACGGCGATGTCGCTCGGCGCGGACTACGTGGCCGTGTCGTTCCCGAAGAACGCGACGGACATGGAAATGGCGCGCCAGCTCGCGAATATCGCGGGCGCGCCGTACGGTATCAAGCCGAAGATGATCGCGAAGATCGAGCGCGCCGAGGCAATCCCGGCGCTGCAAGGCATTCTCGAAGCATCGGACGGCATCATGGTCGCGCGCGGCGACCTCGCGGTCGAAGTCGGCAACGCGGCTGTGCCCGCGCTGCAAAAGCGCATGATCAAGATGGCGCGCGACGCGAACAAGTTCGTCATCACGGCCACGCAGATGATGGAGTCGATGATCCACGCGCCCGTGCCGACGCGCGCCGAAGTGTCGGACGTCGCGAACGCGGTGCTGGACGGCACGGATGCCGTGATGCTGTCGGCGGAATCGGCGGCGGGCAAGTACCCGGTGCAGACCATCGAAACGATGGCTGCCATCTGCGTCGAAGCCGAGAAGTCCGAGCATGTCGAACTGGACAAGGATTTTCTCGACCGCACGTTCACGCGTATCGACCAGTCCATCGCGATGGGCGCGCTGTTCACCGCTTACCACCTGGGTGCAAAGGCGATCGTCGCGCTGACTGAATCGGGCTCGACCGCACTGTGGATGTCGCGTCACTGGACGCATGTGCCGATTTTCGCGCTCACGCCGCGTACGGGTAGCGAGCGCGCCATGGCGATCTACCGCAACGTGACGTCGCTGCATCTCGACACCAGCAGCGACCGCGACATCGCGCTTGCGCAGGCGCTCGAAGTGGTAGTCGGCAAGGGCTATGCCGCACGCGGCGACATGGTCGTGCTGACGGTCGGCGAGCCGATGGGCCAGGCGGGCGGCACGAACACGCTGAAGATCGTGCGCGTCGGCGAGCCGGTCTGATCGGCGTTTGATGAGCCAGCCATAAACCGCCGTCAGAGCGAGTTACAGCAAGCCGGAAACGGCACGGCTGAACGGCACGCGTGAAGCAGAGTGCCGTGTCCCCGAAAGAGGCGGCGCACCCAGTTTGGGAGAGTGCGCTCGGGACACGGTCTGCTTCGCGATAAAATTGCACGAAATTGCATAAATAGATGCCGTCGGCACAGATTTCGTTTCAATCTATGGAGTAATCAATGCCTCTCGTATCAATGCGTCAACTGCTGGACCATGCCGCCGAACACGGTTATGGACTTCCGGCATTCAACGTAAACAATCTGGAGCAGGTGCAGGCCATCATGGCGGCGGCGGATCAGGTCAATGCGCCCGTGATCATGCAGGCGTCGGCAGGCGCGCGTAAGTACTCGGGCGAGCCGTTCCTACGTCACCTGATCGAAGCGGCTGTGGAGTCGTATCCGCACATTCCCGTCGTGATGCACCAGGACCACGGCCAATCGCCGGCAGTCTGCATGGCCGCGATCCGCAGCGGCTTTACGAGCGTGATGATGGACGGCTCGCTCGAAGCCGACGGCAAGACGGTGGCGTCGTACGAGTACAACGTCGATGTGTCGCGCAAGGTCGTTGAAGCGGCGCATTCGATCGGCGTGACAGTCGAAGCGGAACTGGGCGTGCTCGGTTCGCTGGAAACGATGAAGGGCGACAAGGAAGACGGCCACGGCGCGGAAGGCACGATGACGCGCGAGCAACTGCTGACGGACGTCGAGCAGGCCGCCGACTTCGTGAAGCTCACGCAATGCGACGCACTGGCGATTGCCATCGGCACGTCGCACGGCGCATACAAGTTCTCGAAGAAGCCGACGGGCGATATCCTGTCCATTCAACGCATCAAGGAAATTCACCAGCGCATTCCGAACACGCACCTGGTGATGCACGGTTCGTCGTCGGTGCCGCAGGAACTGCTCGCCGAGATCCGCGAATTCGGCGGCGACATGAAGGAAACCTACGGCGTGCCCGTCGAGGAAATCCAGGAAGGCATCAAGTACGGCGTGCGCAAGGTCAACATCGACACCGATCTGCGTCTTGCCATCACGGGCGCGATCCGCCGCTACATGGCGGAAAACCGTTCGAAGTTCGATCCGCGCGACTACCTGAAGCCGGCTCGCGAAGCCGCGAAGAAGGTGTGTGTGGACCGTTATCTGGCGTTCGGCTGCGAAGGCCAGGCGTCGAAGATCAAGCCGGTCTCGCTGGAAAAGATCGCTGAGAAGTACAAGGCGGGCGAGCTCGCGCAAGTCGTTCGCTAAGCGGCGGGCGGGCGCGCTTGGATGCCTGTCTGGCGCCCGTTTGTTCGCTGTTTGCGTATTGTTTGAGTAGTACGCAGCTGGCCATCTGGCCAGGTTGTCGTCAGATCGCCGTTCCCGCATGATCAGGGGAACGGCGTTTCCCTTTTGTTCCGGGCAGTTTTTGCCCCATTTTTGTGAATCACGACGATGTCTACCCTCTACGAATCCACGCTCCGCTCGCTGCCGCTGCTCGGCCGCGGCAAGGTCCGCGACAACTACGCGGTGGGCAACGACCAGCTGCTGATCGTCACGACGGACCGTCTGTCCGCGTTCGACGTCATCATGGGCGAGCCGATTCCGAGTAAGGGTCGCGTGCTGAACCAGATGGCCAATTTCTGGTTCGACAAGCTCGCGCACGTCGTGCCGAATCATTTGACGGGCGTCGCGCCGGAAACGGTCGTCGCGCCCGACGAGGTCGAGCAGGTGAAGGGCCGCGCAGTCGTGGTCAAGCGCCTCGAGCCGATTCTCGTCGAAGCGGTGGTGCGCGGTTATCTGGCGGGCAGCGGCTGGAAGGACTATCAGGCGACGGGTTCCGTGTGTGGCGTGCAACTGCCGGAAGGCTTGCAGAACGCGCAAAAGCTGCCCGAGCCGATCTTCACGCCGGCAGCGAAGGCCGAGATGGGCCACCACGACGAAAACATCACGTATGAAGAGATGGAGCGCCGCATCGGCACCGAACTGTCGGCGACGATCCGCGACATCTCGATCCGCCTGTACAAGGAAGCGGCCGACTACGCGGCCACGCGCGGCATCATCATCGCCGACACGAAGTTCGAATTCGGTCTGGACGACAAGGGCCAGCTGTACCTGATGGACGAAGCGCTCACGGCGGATTCGTCGCGCTTCTGGCCGGCGGACCAGTACCAGGTCGGCACGAACCCGCCGTCGTTCGACAAGCAGTTCGTGCGCGACTGGCTCGAAACGCAGCCGTGGAAGAAAGAGCCGCCCGCGCCGAAGCTGCCGGACGAAGTCGTCACGAAGACGGCCGAGAAGTATCAGGAAGCGCTCGAGCGCTTGACGGGTCAGAAACTGGCCTGAGCGCCACGCATACGGAAAACAGGCAAGATGAGTGAAGTTCAGACAGCACACACGCACAGCGCGCCGCTCGTCGGCGTGCTGATGGGTTCCAGTTCCGACTGGGACGTCATGAAGAACGCGGTCGCGATCCTGCAGGAATTCGGCGTGCCGTATGAAGCGAAGGTCGTGTCCGCGCACCGCATGCCGGACGAAATGTTCGCCTATGCTGAAAGCGCGCGCGAACGCGGCATCCGCGCGATCATCGCGGGCGCGGGCGGCGCGGCGCATTTGCCGGGCATGCTCGCGGCGAAGACGACCGTGCCCGTGCTGGGCGTGCCCGTCGCGAGCAAGTATCTGAAGGGCGTCGATTCGCTGCATTCGATCGTGCAGATGCCGAAGGGCGTGCCCGTCGCGACGTTCGCGGTTGGCGAAGCAGGTGCCGCGAATGCTGCGTTGTTCGCGGTGTCGCTACTCTCCGGCACGTCGCCGGAATATGCGGAGAAGCTCGCCGCGTTCCGCGTGCGCCAGAACCAGGCAGCGCACGCGATGACGCTGCCGCCGCTGTAACGCGTAGCAGTCAGACGTTGTAGTCCAGCGTCGCAGTGCAACGTCGTACTCCAATGTCGCAGTTCAATGTTTCACCCGGCCGATCCCCACATCGGCCGCGACCGACCACCAAGATGAATCCAGACAACACTCCGGTATCACCGATTCTGCCCGGCGCATGGCTTGGCATGGTCGGTGGCGGCCAGCTCGGCCGCATGTTCTGCTTCGCCGCGCAGGCGATGGGCTATCGCGTCGCCGTGCTCGATCCGGACGAGACCAGTCCGGCGGGCGCTGTTGCCGATCGCCATCTGCGTGCCGCCTACGACGACGAAGCGGCTCTCACCGAACTCGCGCGGCTATGCGCGGCGGTGTCGACCGAGTTCGAGAACGTGCCGGCCGCGAGCCTCGATTTCCTTGCGCGCACCACGTTCGTCAGCCCGGCAGGGCGCTGCGTCGCCGTTGCGCAGGATCGCATTGCGGAGAAGCGCTTCATCGCTTCGTCGGGTGTGCCCGTGGCACCGCATGTCGTGATCGAATCATCGGATGCGCTCGCTGCGCTCAATGATGCCGCGCTCGAAGCCGTGCTGCCCGGCATTCTGAAGACTGCGCGCATGGGCTACGACGGCAAGGGGCAGGTGCGGGTCGGCAACGCGGCCGAAGTGCGCGCGGCGCATGCGTCGCTGGGCGGCGTGCCGTGCGTGCTCGAAAAGCGTTTGCCGTTGAAGTTCGAAGTGTCGGCGCTGATCGCGCGCGGCGCGACGGGTTGCTCGACCGTGTATCCGCTCGCGCAGAACACGCATCGCAACGGCGTGCTGTCGCACACCATCGTTCCCGCGCCAGACGCGAGCGCGACGCTCGTCGAGCAGGCACAGCAGGCCGCGCTGCAGATCGCGGACAAGCTCGGCTATGTCGGTGTGCTGTGCGTCGAGTTCTTCATTCTCGAAGACGGCACGCTGGTCGCGAACGAAATGGCGCCGCGTCCGCACAACTCCGGCCACTACACGGTCGACGCCTGCGCGACGAGCCAGTTCGAACAGCAGGTGCGCGCAATGACAGGCATGCCGCTCGGCGACACGCGCCAGCATTCGCCCGCCGTGATGCTGAACATCCTCGGCGACGTGTGGTTCCCGGTCAACGGGAAGGGCGAGCGGCCCAGCGCCGCGGTCACGCCGCCGTGGCACGAAGTGGCTGCGATGCCGGAAGCGCGTCTGCATCTATACGGCAAGGAAGACGCGCGTCCCGGCCGCAAGATGGGCCACGTGAACTTCACGGCCGCGACGCTCGAACACGCGCGCGCGGCCGCACGCGATTGTGCGCGCCTGTTGCATATCCCGACGAGCTGAGCACGAGCCTTTATGCCGGATCAAACGAAACCTGCCGACGTGACATCGAGCGTCGGCGCCGACGAGATCGCGCGTGCTGCGGCGCTGCTCGATGCAGGGCAACTCGTCGCGTTTCCCACGGAGACCGTCTACGGGCTGGGCGGCGATGCCGAAAGTCCTGATGCTGTCGCACGCATTTATGCGGCGAAGGGCAGGCCGGCGAATCATCCCGTGATCGTGCATCTGGCGCCGGGCGGCGATCCGAACTATTGGGTCGAACAACTGCCGTCCGATGCGCAGCGTCTGATCGACGCGTTCTGGCCGGGTCCGCTTACGTTGATTCTTAAACGCGCCGCGCATATTCCGGCGGCAGTGAGCGGCGGCCAGGATTCAGTTGGATTGCGTTGTCCGTCGCATCCTGTTGCGCAGGCATTGCTCACGGCGTTCAGTGCGTTGCGTAATGGACATGGCGGCGTGGCTGCGCCGTCGGCGAACCGCTTCGGTCACGTCAGTCCGACTACTGCCCAACATGTGCGCGAGGAATTCGGCGATGCGATTCACGTGCTCGACGGCGGATCGTCGGATGTGGGCATCGAATCGACGATCGTCGATCTGTCGCGCGGCTTTCCCGCGCTGCTGCGGCCGGGACACGTGACGCCGCAAGACATCGCCGACGTGCTCGGCGAAATGCCGCGTCTGCCCGACGGCTCGGACGCGAGCGCGCCGCGTGCATCCGGTACGTTGAAGGCGCACTATGCGCCGCGCACGCCGCTTGCGTTGCTGCCGTTCGATGTGCTCGAGCCGTTGCTGGCCGCGCGGGCGCCCGGCGAACGCGTTGCGCTGGTCGCGCGTGTTTCGCGCGCAGGGCAGTGGGCAGAAGCGGAGGGCGTGCATTTTGTCGCCGCGCCGGAAGATCCGCATCTGTATGCGCGCGATCTGTATGGCTTGCTGCGTGCGCTGGATCGCGCGAATGTCACGCGGATATTGATCGAGAAGTTGCCAGATACGATCGAGTGGATCGCCGTCAACGACCGGCTGGGACGCGCGGCCGCGGCGTTCGAGGCGCACGACGCCTGACGTTCGGCTACGCGCGGCACGCATGCCGCGCGATCAAAAACGCAATCGCAAAAGCAGACGTACCCAATCAAAAAGCCCGACTCGTGAGAGCCGGGCTTTTTTCACATCGAGCGAAACTGAAAGCGGCGGGGCAACCCGCCGGATGCCGCTTACTTGCCGAGACCCGTCGCCGCGATCTTCCCTTCGACATACGTCGCAAACGCGGCATGCGCATGCGTCGTCGGGTGGATCGTGTCGGCGAACACATACGACTGGTCCGCGCCCGCGACCGTCAACGTGTTCGGCGAGCAGAACAGCGACGACGCGAATTGCTGGCCATACTGCGCAGCCGTCATGCCGCCGACCAGCACGGAAGGGTTCGCCGTCGCGTAAGCCGTTGCGTTCGCGGCCATCTGCGTGATGTTGCAGGCCGTGCCCGTCGTATTGCTGAACCCTTGCGCCGACGGATTGGCGAGCAGCGGCGTGAGCCAGCCGCTGGTCGACACAAAGACCACCTTGGTCGACAGGCCGCCAACGGCAAGCGCCTGCTGCAGCACGCCGTTATAAGTCGCGACGATGCCGGAAACAATCGAAGGAACCTGCGTCGACCCCAACTGCGTGGCAAGCTGCGCAGCCAGCGGCGTCTTGCCGATATCGGGCACGTCCATCACGACCACATGCGTCGCGCCTTTCGCGAGGATCGTGCCGATCTGCGTCGCGAGTGTCTGCGCCATCGGGCCGACGGTGCTCGCCGCGACCGACTGCACGATTTGCGAAGCCTGAGTCGGATTGGCCGCGACCTGCGTCGAGATCGACGTCAGCATTGCGGACAGGTTCTGCAGGATATCGTTGGCGCCGCCATTGATCAGCACGAGCTGATTCGAATTGAAGCTGCCGTGATCGGTCAGGTATTGCTGAACCTGCTGCGTCACCGGCCACGTCGTGGCCGCCTGGCTGTTAGGCGCGAAGCCATTACCGTCTACGCGCGACACATCCGAGCCTCCCTGTGCGTAGCCGAAGCCGCCATTTGCCGCGAGCGGCTTGCCGAAGCCGCCCAGGTAGGCCGGCGTCAGCGTATCGCCGTAGTACTCGGCGACTTTCTGCGTCCACACTTCACCGGGGTTCGTCGTGAAGCGTCCGCCGCCGAAGCTCGATGTGATCACGGGCGAATATGTGCCGACATCCGACAGACTGTCCCCGAACGACACCACCTGCAGTTTGACCCCGCCCGCAGGCGTGGCGCTCGCGTTGTTGTTATTGTTGTTGTCACTGCCGCCGCCGCATGCGACGAGCATGGCGAATGCCGCGCAGGCGACGGCGATGCGCGCGTAGCGCACGACGCCCGTGTTGTTTGATGCTTGCTTCATAAGGTCCTTATCTCCTCGTATGTATCTGGCCTGAGTCTGGTGTCTCGTGAGCCATTTGATGCAGGCGTCGTCTGGACGCGGCGACGAACCTGCAAAGCCTTCCCTGTTATCGCAGCCTCTAGACGGCCGCGTTGTTGTTCTGTTGTGTGTGTCCAGCGGTATCGGGCGCAAGCTCGCCGCCGCGCAGGCTCGCGTGATACTGCACGGCCCACGCGGGTGGCGCGAATAGCGCGCTCAGCCTGTTGCGCAAGCCGCGCACCTGCACGAAGTCCTGCGCCATCGAAGCCCATTCATGAAACGTCGCCTTCAACGGGTTAAATGTATGAAGCGGCTCGACGATCCCATACACGGGTCGCTCATTCGGATCTTCGTCGACATAGCTGCCGAACAGCCGGTCCCAGATCACCAGCACGCCCGCATAGTTGCGGTCGATATACCGGTCGTTGCGCGCGTGATGCACGCGATGGATCGACGGCGTGTTCAGCACGTATTCGAGCCAGCCGAGCTTGCCGATCGACTGCGTATGCACGAAGAACTGAAACCCCAGATTGATCAGCACGACGCCGACGATCTGCTTCGGCGGAAAGCCGAGAAACGCGAGCGGAATCCAGAAGAGCCACATGCCCGCAACGGGATACATGAGGCTCTGGCGAAACGCCGTCGAGAAGTTCATCCGCTCCGACGAGTGATGCACGACATGCGCGGCCCACAGCCAGCGCACGCGATGGCTGCAGCGGTGAAACACGTAGTAGAGCAGATCCTGCGCGACGAACAGCACGACGAACGACACCCAGCCCGCATGCCAGTCGAGCAGGCGGTAGTGCTCGTAGCAATACGCATAGACGGGAATGACGAACAGCCACGCGAGCTTGTCGGCGCCCTGGTGCATCAGCGCGAGCGCGGTATTGCACAACGTGTCGCGCCAGCTGTACATGCGCGCTTCGGGCTGTGTGCGCTGCGCGCGCCACGCCTCCCAGCCGATGCACGCGAGAAAGATCGGCGCCATGGCGAGCAGAAGCAATTCGGCATCGAATTGCATTGACGTCTCCCTCCGAGGGTCCCTGCGGCCTCCTCGAGGAGGCCGGCATTGTCTTTATTGTTTGAATGCGGCGCTGTTCATCATGCGGCGCCTGTGGCGCACGCCGTCATGCTTGTTTGTCTGCGCCTTTTTCATACTGCCCGACAGCGTACAACGCCTCGCGACGCGCCGCGCACCGCTTCAATAGAAGGAATCCTCAGTGCGCGCCGCGCTTCTGAGGGTTTTTCCTGATCTTGCGACGCGGCTCGTCCGCGGCTTCTGTCGTGGCCGGCGCGGCGGCGCTGGCGAGCATCGCGGACGGCCCCTGATACACCCATTCGAGCAGTTCGTCATGCGCGGCGCGCGCGGCTTCCGCGTGTGGATCGTTGATCAGGCTGACGACGACATAGCTTTGTCCATCGGACGATGCGACATAGCCTGCGATCGCGCGCACGTCGCGCAGTGTGCCCGTCTTGATGTGCGCGTTGCCGTTGACGGGCTTCGACGTCAGGCGATTGCGCATCGTGCCGTCCACACCGACGATAGGCAGCGAATCGACGAACACCTGCGCGACGGGGCTGGCGTTCGCGCTTTGCAGCAGATCGGCGAGTGCGAGCGCGGTGATGTGCTCGTCGCGCGAAAGGCCCGAGCCGTTGTCGAGGCTCAGATATTCCATCGGCATCGCGCTGCGATGCAGGAACGATTCGATTGCTTCCGCCGACTTCGCGGGCGTCGCGGGCGGCCGGTTGATGACGGCGCCGATCGTCAGAAAAAGATTGCGCGCCATCGTGTTGTTGCTGAACTTGTTGATGTCGCGAACGATGTCGGACAGCATCGGCCCCTGATGGGTCGCGACGAGTTTTGCGTCGATGGGTACGGGGCCTTCGCGCGTCGTCCCGTTGAACGTGCCGCCCGTCTGCTGCCACAGCGCGAGGAAGCCGCCCGCGAAGAACGTGGTGTGATCGAGCACGGCCACGTTGACGGTGCGCTCGCCGCAGCGCACCGGATAGTCACCGATGAACGACGCATTGACCACGCCATTCGCCGCCGGTGTGACGGCGGGCGTCACCAGTTCGCCGCGGCACGGGCCGCGCGTCGCATGCAATTCGTTGTCGATCTGCAATTGCGCGAGCGCGGGCAGCACGTCGATCTGCACCTTGCCGTCCTCGGACGGCGACATCGTGAATGACAGCGACTTGAACGCGTACAGCAGCGGATCGGGGCCGACGTTATAGGGCGAATTGACGTCGCTGTCGAAGGCGGGCAGATCGCGAGTAGATGGATCGAAGAAGCGCTTGTCGAGCACGAGCGCGCCGTCGATGCCCGTGATGCCCGCCTTGTGAATCTTCTGGACGAGATCGATCAGCTCTTCGGGCACGAGCTTCGGGTCGCCCGTACCCTGGATGTACAGATTGCCGTGCAGCACGCCGTTGCCGTCGATGTTGCCCTGCGCGTACGCCGTCGTCTTCCAGCGGTAGTCGGGGCCGAGTAGCGACAGGCCCGAGTAGGTGGTGACGAGTTTCATCGTCGAGGCGGGCATCATCGGCTTGCCGGCGTTCAGCGCGAGCACAGGCGTGCGGTCGCCGACCTTCTCGACGACCACGCTGATCGACGACAGCGGCACGTGCGCGCGTTGCAGGCCCGCCATCACGGCAGGCGGCAATACGGTGGTGACGTTGACGGCGGGTTGCTGCGCTTTCTTGCGCGCGTCGGCGGGCGCGGCGACGGCGAGCGCGGCGCATGCGAACAGAACGGCAGCAGCGCGCGCGGCGGCGCGGCGGTGGGAAGGCGAAAGTGACGGCGTCGGCGTGACGGCGCGACCGGTTGTGGACAGCGCAGCCGCCGGGTCAGCGTGAGCGGACGTCAGCGTCCTGAAGCGGCGCCCGAGCGAACAGGCATACGACGAGGCAAGTGAAACGAAGGCGAGCGGCATGTACGGACAGGATCGGCAAAAAGCAGCGAAATAGCAGCGAAATAGCGATGCGCGGCGGGCGGCGCGGAAAGCCAAATGCAAGCGCGACGAGTGCAACGAATGTCACGCCAGGCCTGCAAAATCAGCTGCGCCGTGCAAAAGCGCTCATTGTAGAGAGTTGCGATGACGTCGCGAAAAAAATGATGTCGTGTGTTTCGTGCGCGTCACGCAATCGCGGCGCAGCGTGCAAAGCCGATATGCAGCCAGCATCCATCAGGGATGAAAAAAGCACTCGGGCGCTAGAATGCTGGCATCGAAAACACATGGCCGGGACGCGAGTGCCGGAACAGCCGGAGCGGATGGATAGCGATGCGCATACTTCTCGTTGAAGACGACCGCATGATCGCGGAGGGCGTGCGCAAGGCGCTACGCGGCGAAGGCTTCGCGGTAGACCTGGTGCAGGACGGCGAATCGGCGTTGAACGCGGTCGCGGGCCAGCCTTACGATCTCGTGCTGCTCGATCTCGGCTTGCCGAAGCGTGACGGCCTCGATGTGCTGCGCACGCTGCGCGCGCGGGGTCATCAGTTGCCCGTGCTGATCGTCACCGCGCGGGACGCCGTCGCGGATCGCGTGAAAGGACTCGATGCGGGCGCCGACGATTACCTGGTAAAACCGTTTGATCTCGACGAACTGGGCGCGCGGATGCGCGCGCTGATTCGCCGCCAGTCGGGGCGCAGCGAATCGACGATCCGCCACGGCAATCTCACGCTCGATCCCGCCTCGCATCAGGTGACGCTCGACGGGGCGCCCGTCGCGCTGTCCGCGCGCGAGTTCGCGTTGCTCGCCGCGCTGATCGCGCGCCCGGGCGCGGTGCTGTCGAAGAGCCAGCTCGAAGAGAAGATGTACGGCTGGGGCGAGGAGATCGGCAGCAATACCGTCGAGGTCTACATTCACGCGCTGCGCAAGAAGCTCGGCGCGGAACTGATACGCAACGTGCGCGGTCTCGGCTACATGATCGCCAAGGAAGCCTGACACGATGCGTTCGATTCGCCGTCAATTGCTGTTCTGGCTGCTCGCTATCGTGTTGCTCGGCGTCGGCATTGCGGGTTGGCTCATCTACCGACAGGCGCTCGCCGAAGCCAACGAACTGTTCGATTACCAGTTGCAGGAAATCGCGGCCGCGCTGCCTGCCGAGCCGTTCTCGCAAGTGCTCAGCTCGCGCGATACAGGCGACGAAGGCATCGTGCTGCAAATCTGGAATCGCAACGGCGTGCTGATGTACTACTCGCATCCGCGCGCGCCGCTCGCGCCGCGCGCCGAACTCGGCTTTTCGACGGAGCGCACCGAGCGCGGCGACTGGCGCGTGTATGGTGCGATCGTCGGCGATAACGTGGTGCAGCTCGCGCAGCCGCTGTCGGTGCGCAACCGGCTCGCGGCGAACGTCGCGCTACGTACGCTGTGGCCGCTGATCGTGCTGCTGCCGCTGATGGGCGTTGCAGTGTGGGGCGTGGTTGGGCGCGGGCTCGCGCCTTTGCGGCGCGTCACGGGCGCGCTCGATACGCGCCATCCCGAAGCGCTCGATCCTCTGCCCGATTCGCGCCTGCCGCTCGAAGTACAACCGCTCGTGCGCGCGCTGAACGGCCTGCTGGAACGGCTCGCCATTGCGCTCGATACGCAAAAGGCCTTCGTCGCCGATGCCGCGCACGAACTGCGCACGCCGCTTGCCGCCGTGCAGATCCAGTCGCAACTGGTGGCGCGCGCGCATGACGAAACCGAGCGCCGCGAAGCGCTGGTCGATCTGCAGGCGGGTGTCACGCGCGCGACGCGTCTTGCCGAGCAGCTACTCGCGCTCGCGCGTTCCGAGCCGGATGGACACGCGGCAACGGGCAGTGTCGATCTCGACGCGCTCGTGCATGAATGCGTGACTGCTCACCTGCCTCTCGCGCAGAAGCGCGGCGTCGATCTCGGCATCGAGGCTAGCGAGCCCGCAACCGTCACAGGCGATGCCGAATCGCTGCGCGTGATGCTCAACAACCTGATCGACAACGCAACCAAATACACGCCGGACGGCGGGCGCGTCGATGTCTGCCTGCGCGTCGAAGACGGCCGGCCGCTCGTGCAGATCGCCGACAGCGGCCCCGGCATTCCGCCCGACGAACGCGACCGCGTATTCGATCGCTTCTACCGCGTTGGCGCGGGCGCAAACCGCGCGCGCACCGACGTTGCGGGCAGCGGCCTCGGTCTCGCGATCGTGCGGCGCATCGCGCTTCAGCATCACGCGAATGTCACACTCGACGACTCCGCGTCGGGCGGTCTGCGGGTCAACGTGCGTTTCTGAATCCCTTGTCCAGCAAGGGTTTGCGCAAGGCTTTCATCTAGTTGGCATTGTTTAAGATTGATTTAAGCGACGCCACGTACTCTTCGACTCATCAAAGAGTCAACTCTCCCAATCAGGAGTACACGATGCAAGCAAAAATACTGACCCGTAGCGCCGTTGCAGCGGCCGTCGTTATCGCATTGTCGGCGGGCTACGTGGCCGGTCATCGCGACGTGCCCGCGCCCCAGGTGATCTCGCCAGCGGCCGCCGCGATGATGCCTGCGGAAGCCGCGGCGAAAACGGGCATTCCCGATTTCTCGGGTCTCGTCGAAACGTATGGCCCCGCGGTCGTCAACATCAGCGCGAAGCATGTCGTGAAGCAGACCGCGATGCGCGGCGGCAATGGCGGTAACGCCGGCCAGTTGCCCATCGATCCGAGCGATCCGTTCTATCAGTTCTACAAGCACTTCTTCGGCCAGATGCCGGGCGGCCCCGGGGGTGGCGGCGGTAGCGATGACGGCGACCGTCCGAGCGCGAGCCTCGGCTCGGGCTTCATCATCAGCAGTGACGGCTATGTGCTGACCAACGCGCACGTCGTCGACGGCGCCAACGTCGTCACCGTTAAGCTCACCGACAAGCGCGAATACAAGGCGAAAGTGGTCGGCGCGGACAAGCAGTCGGACGTTGCCGTGCTGAAGATCGATGCGAAGGATCTGCCGACGGTGAAGATCGGCGATCCGCGCTCGAGCAAGGTCGGGCAGTGGGTCGTCGCGATCGGCTCGCCGTATGGCTTCGATAACACCGTGACGTCGGGCATCATCAGCGCGAAGTCGCGCTCGTTGCCGGACGAGAACTACACACCGTTCATCCAGACCGACGTGCCCGTGAATCCGGGTAACTCGGGCGGCCCGCTGTTCAATCTGCAGGGCGAAGTGATCGGCATCAACTCGATGATCTATTCGCAGACGGGCGGCTTCCAGGGCCTTTCGTTCGCTATCCCGATCAATGAGGCGATGAAGGTCAAGGACGATCTCGTCAAAACGGGCCACGTGAGCCGCGGCCGTCTTGGCGTCGCCGTGCAGAGCGTGAACCAGACGCTCGCGGATTCGTTCGGCATGAAGAAGCCGCAAGGCGCGCTCGTGAGTTCCGTCGATCCGGGCGGTCCGGCCGCGAAGGCAGGGTTGGAGCCGGGCGACGTGATCCTGTCGGTGAATGGCGTCGATGTTGCGGACTCGTCGGCGCTGCCGTCGCAGATCGCGGGCATCGCGCCGGGCACGCAGGCTAACGTCCAGGTGTGGCGCGACAAGTCGACCAAGGATCTGAAGGTGACGATCGGCTCGCTGTCGGACGCGAAGGTTGCATCGAACGCCGACAGCGGCCCGGCACAGATGCAAGGTCGCCTCGGCGTCGCCGTGCGTCCGCTCACGCCGCAGGAAAAGAGCGGCGCGTCCGTGTCGCACGGTTTGCTGGTGCAGGATGCGAGCGGCGCGGCCGCCAGCGCAGGTATCCAGCCGGGCGACGTGATTCTGGCCGTCAACGGGCGGTCGGTATCGAGCATCGACCAGTTGAAGCAGGCGGTGTCGGCGGCGGGCAACAGCATCGCGCTGTTGATCCAGCGCGACAACTCGCAGATCTTCGTGCCCGTCGATCTCGGTTGAGGCCGGAAACTCGTCGTGCTGGCCGGCGCCACAGGCGCCGGCCGGTAAAAGCTGCCGGTGATGGAAAAAATGGAAGGTTTACAGTTCGCGCACGCGACGCGCGTTGCAAACAGAACAGGCCCGATTTTCGGGCCTGTTCTGTTTGTGGGACTTGATGGGGCGGGATGGGCATGCAGATTGCGTCTGGGTAGGCGTCAGAACCGTTTGGGTTTGCCAAACCAGGAGCCACGCAATGACTCATCGTCGTATCGTCGCCCGCGCCGTTTCGGTTGCGGCAGCGACAGTTCTCACGCTCGGCCTGTCGGGCGGCGCATACGCGCAGCAGGCAAGCGAAACCACGGGCGGTACCACCTCGGATAACACTAGCGCGGGCAACGTCAACGGAGAAGGCCTACCGCAAGTGCAGCAACAGGGCGACGTGTCGTACACGTCGGGCGGCGTCGGCCTCGATGAATCGAAGGCGCTGCAGTCCGCGCAGAGCCAGTGGCCGTTGTCGCTGCGCTTCACGGGCCCCGGTTCGGACTATCTCGCCGATGTGAAGGTGAAAATCGTCGACGCACACGGCGGCAGCGTGCTCGACACCACGTCGCGCGGGCCGTACATGCTCGTCAAGCTGCGCCCGGGCCGGTACACGGTCCACGCGGCGTACAAGGAAAACGATCAGTCGAAACCCATCACCATTCCGGCAAAGGGTACGGCAAAGGCCGCGTTCTACTGGAAGACGCAGTAAGCGGCCCGAAAGAAACGGGCAAGAAGGCGGCGGAAACAAGGCGGGAATGCACGCGTCGAATCGCCGCCGGGGCAGCTCGCAACGGCCGCGACGCAACGCGCGCGCCGCTGCAATCGGTAGAGACCCGATGCTCCAACGAAGGCCGCGCAATCGCGGCGCGTTTGGTCAATAATGAAGCCACGGACACGCTCCGTGGCTTCCGCATTTCGGAGCCGACGCTGCGCGGCCCGGAAGACGCGCGCCGCACAATGACAACGACGCGGCGCGTGCCAAGGGTGCCGGGCTGACGGTTCAGCCAGGCGGCTGATCGGAGCGTGCGCGAACGTGCCAGCAGCGGAGCGGATCACATGAACGATGCCCCATCCGGCGGAAGCGCCGAAGACGCGGACAGCGGTAGCGCCGGGCACGGCGGCCATGCATCTGGCGGTGCGCCAGCGCACGGAGGCGACGCCGAAGCGGGGCATACGATTTCCATCAAGGCCAACCGGCATCGGGTACGGGTGATCCACCAGGGCGTGACCTTCGCGGACACGCATGCCGGGTTCACGCTGTGCGAGACCGGCTGTCCCGAAGTGTTTTATTTTCCCAGGGCCGACGTCAACATGGCGCGGCTCGAACGATCGACTCACACGTCGCACTGCCCGTTCAAGGGCGAAGCGTCGTACTACCATCTGCGAACGGAAGACGAGACGATCGAGAATGCAGTCTGGAGCTACGAAAATCCTCTGGAGCGGGTGAAGCAGATCGCGGGGTATCTTGCGTTTTACGCATCGAGTGTCGACCGCATCGATCAGACATCCTGATCCCGCAGTCGCACGGTTATCGGGGAGGCTGCCATGGAATTGAACGACGCGTTGAGAGTGCCGCTGGCGCCGTCCGAAGTCTGGGACGCGCTGCAGGATCTCGCGTTGCTGCGCGCGAGTCTCGACAATTGCGAGTCCTTGCGCCGGCTCCAGGGCGGCGAATATCTGCTGACAATGACGGTGCCGCTCGGACCGTTGCGCGCGCACTATCACATACGCGCGCACGTCGCGAGCGAGGACGGCGTGAACAGCGCGAAGCCGCATCGCACGCTCAACTTCAAGGCGCGCGCCGAGGGCGTCGGCTCGCTGCGCGGACAGATCGACGTGTCGCTGCGCACCGACGATCACCTTCATCTGCATCTTCCCGGCCGTGGCCCGAGCACGCGCATCGACTATTCAGTGTGGGCGACGTCGACGGGACCGCTCGCGCAACTGCCCGCGCGGCAGATCGAAAACGCGCTGCACGAACTGGCCGACGACTTCTTCACCGAGTTCTGCGCCGTCGTCCAGGCGAAGCACGGCAAAGGGCCGAACCGCGCGACGGGCACGCAAGGGCGGCGCCAGCACGTGTTTCTGCGGCCGATCAGCCTTTCGGGCGTGGCGCGCCGCGCGCGGCTGCACGACCATCATCAAGGCGGCACGCTGACGGGCCGCGCGGCGCATTCGCTGCTGCACGGCCTGCATCACGAGCATGATCCGCATGTATTGCCGAACTGGGCGTGGGCGGCGATGATTTTCTTCGTCGCGCTGCTGCTTTACGTCGCGCGGTACTTCACGCAAGGCTAGTCTTTACCTTCGCTTTGCGCGCGGCGGCTCACACGCCGCGAAACTCTCTGCGCCACGCGGACGGCGACGTCCTGAACGCGTCAGTGAAATGCTGGCGCAGCGACGCCGTCGAGCCAAACCCCGCCATTCCCGCAATCGACTCGATCGACTCGTCGGTGCTTTCGAGCAGCTGCTGCGCGCGCGCGAGCCGTTGCGCCAGCAGCCACGCGCTCACGGTCGTTCCCGTCGCGGCCTTGAAGTGCCGTGTGAACGTGCGGCGGCTCATCGCGGCGCGCCCGGCGAGGGAATCGAGGGTATGCGGCGCGTCGAGCGTGCCGTGTACCCAGTCGAGCAGCGCGGATAAGCGGTCGCCGCGCAGGTCGGGCGGCATGGGCTGCTGGACGTATTGCGCCTGGCCACCCTGACGATGCGGCGGCACGACGAGGCGCCGCGCGATGTAGTTCGCGCTTTGCGCCCCACACAGCTTGCGCACCACATGCAGACAGCAATCGAGCCCCGCCGCCGTGCCCGCCGACGTGAGGATGTCGCCGTCGTCGACATACAGCACCTGCGGATCGACCTTCACGTTCGGAAAACGCCGGGCGAAGTCGGCGGCCCACGCCCAGTGCGTGGTCGCCGCACGTCCGTCGAGCAGGCCGGCGGCGGCGAGCACGTAGGCGCCCAGACACAGGCCGACCAGTTGCGCGCCGCGTGCGTGCGCGGCGCGCAATGCGTCGAGCAGCGCGGCGGGCGGTGTTTCGTCAGGATCGCGCCAGGTGGGAACGATGATCGTGTCGGCGGCGGCGAGCGCGTCGAGACCGTGCGTCGCGGCGATCGAAAAGCCGGCTGTCGTCGAAAGTGGCCCGGGGTCGATCGAGCAGACCCGGAACTCGAAGCCGAGCACGCCGCCGTCGCTGCGATCCTCGGCGAACACGACACACGGCACGGACAGGTGGAACGGGCTGATGCCGTCGAAGGCGATGGCCGCCACGACATGCGGTGTCTTCGGGGCGGTCCGGCACGTCTGCGTTTCCTGGCGTTGAGGACTCGCGCGGGAGGTCCGCTGCTTCGCGGGTTTTGAAGCAGCTTTTGACGCAGGCGTTGCAGCGGCACGGACAGCGGAGCGGGCCATCGCGGCCTCCCGTTCGAAAGTGCGAATGGCCCAATCCTAGCGAAAATTGTCATTCGGGTCACTGTCGCGCGATAGGCGGAACGCGAACAATGCGCACATCGCGGCTGCAACCGCCAGCCGCCAACTTCAACCATCAAGGAGAGTTGCCATGCCGACGCCCCGCCGAGCCCTGATCGTCATCGATGTGCAGAACGAATATGTGACGGGCGACCTGCCGATCGAATATCCGGACGTGCAGACGTCGCTCGCGAACATCGGCCGCGCAATCGACGCGGCGCACGCTGCGCAGATTCCCGTGGTCGTCGTGCAGAACTTCACGCCGCCCGGCTCGCCGATCTTCGCGCGCGGCAGCGAAGGCGCGGAACTTCACAGCGTGGTCGCATCGCGCAAATACGATCACCACATCGAGAAAGCACTGCCGAGCGCGTTCACCGACACCGATCTGGCCGACTGGCTCGCCACGCGCGAGATCGACACGCTTACCGTGACCGGCTACATGACGCACAACTGCGACGCGTCGACGATCGTTCACGCGTTGCACATGGGCCTCGCCGTCGAGTTTCTGCACGACGCGACGGGTTCCGTTCCATATGAAAACAGCGCCGGTTTGGCAAGCGCGGAGGAGATCCATCGCGTGTTCAGCGTCGTGCTGCAGTCGCGCTTCGCGGCCGTCGCGAGCACGCAGCAATGGATCGGGGCCGTGCAGTCGGGTGGTCAGCTGGAACGCGGCTCGATCTATGCGTCGAACCAGAAGGCGCGGGCGAAGACGGCAGCCTGAGTGAACGGAAAATGAAGGTAAAAGGGCGGCCGGCTTGCCGGCGCCCATGCGGCGCATCAGCTTTCAGGGCTGGGCACCGCTGTGAAGTCTTGCGAAAGCGCTCTCAGGCGCCCATGCGCAGCGCCGGGCTGCGCAACGCATCGATCATGCTTTCGACCATCTGCCGCGCGTGCCGGCCGAAGTCCAGCACTTCCGGCACGAACAGCATGTCCTTCAACGATCCGCTGATGAACGCATGCACCATCGACGCCGCCACGGGCACGTTCATGTCGGCGGGCAACTGCCCTTTGGAAATCGCGTTGCGCATGCCCGCCTGGATGCTCGTGAGGCTCTCGCGCATCGTGTTCTGATAGCGCGCCATCACGGGCCCCATCTCTTCGACGAACTCGCACTTGTGAAACAGGATGTCGAACACCCGGCGGCGGTGCGGATCGTTCGCGGTGTCGCGTAGGCAGACGGTGCAGATATCGACGAGGCGGCCGAGCGGATCGGCCTCGTTGGGATCGACGGAAGCGGCTTTCAGTTCGTCGAGCGGCAGCAGCACGCGGTCGAACATTTCCGTGAAGAGCTCGCCCTTGTTGGCGAAGTGCCAGTAGATCGCGCCACGCGTGACGCCTGCCGTCTGCGCGATGTCGGCGAGCGAAGTGCGCGACACGCCTTTCTCCGAAAACACCTGTTCTGCTGCATCGAGGATGCGGGTGCGCGTCTCCTGCGCTTCTTCCTTGGTTCGACGGACCATTCGTATTGCCCTGCAATAAATGCGGGGTTTCCCCTGACGTTTTTAAACGCGCCTGATAAAGATCATTCCGCGCGCACGTTAATGCCTGGCAGATCTTCCGGAGGAAACCCTTTTTCCCGGTTTAACACACTTTTACGTGCATTCATGAATGTATATATAATAGCACCCCATCGATCGGATGGCTTACGTTTGGGTGAACGGATAAGATCCGTCACTGTTGTCTTTGCAAGCATCTTTGCGCCATCTCAAGAGATGAGTGGCGCGGTGCGGCATTTCCCGGTTTGGCGCATTTCGCAGTGAATGCGCCCGCAGGAAAAGCATTCGTGAGCGTCCGGTCATGGCGTCTTCGAGACGCCAATTTGCGCAGCCTTCTCCGGAGAGAGATGCACGCATTTTTTCCTTCTCAGTCTTTGACAGAGGTCGCTCCATGCGCGTCGAACGGGTTCCATTCCGCTTACTCACTGCCGCGACGGCTGCCGTAATGCTGGCAGCATGCGGACAAAAACAATCAGCACCTCCGCCTCAAACCCCTGAAGTCGGCGTCGTCGAGGTCCAGCCTCACGCCGTGCCCGTCGTCACCGAACTGCCGGGCCGCACTAGCGCGTTCCTCGTCGCGCAGGTGCGCGCGCGGGTCGACGGCATCGTGCTGCGCCGCGAGTTCACGGAAGGCACGCAGGTCAAGGCGGGGCAACGTCTCTACAAGATCGATCCGGCGCCGTACATCGCGACGCTGAACAACGCGAAGGCGTCGCTCGCGAAGGCGCAGGCGAACCTCGTGTCGACCACCGCGCAGGCCAATCGCTTCAAGGTGCTGGTCGCGGCGAACGCGGTGTCGAAGCAGGACTACGACAACGCCGTCGCTTCCGAAGGCCAGGCCGCGGCCGACGTCGCAGCCGGCAAGGCCGCTGTCGATACCGCGCAGATCAACCTCGGCTATACGGACGTCGTGTCGCCCGTCACGGGCCAGGTCGGTATCTCGCAGGTCACGCCGGGCGCTTACGTGCAGGCGAGCCAGGCGACGCTGATGTCAACCGTGCAGCAACTCGATCCCGTCTACGTCGACGTTACGCAGTCGAGCCTCGCGGGCCTGAAGCTGCGTCGCGAAATCCAGGCTGGCCGTCTGAAGACCTCGGGCCCGGACGCCGCGAAGGTCGAACTGGTGCTTGAAGACGGCCGCGTCTATTCGGAGAAGGGCAAGCTGCAGTTCACCGACGTCACCGTCGACCAGACCACGGGTTCCGTGACGATCCGCGCGATCTTCCAGAACAAGGATCACGTGCTGCTGCCGGGCATGTTCGTGCGCGCGCGCATCGAGGAAGGCGTCAACGAAAACGCGCTGCTGGTGCCGCAGATCGGCGTCACGCACGACCAGAAGGGCCAGCCGACGTCGCTCGTCCTCAATAAGGAAGACAAGGTCGAGCTGCGCACGCTGCAGGCCACGACGACCTACGGCCAGTACTGGGTGGTCGAAGGTGGCCTGAATGCGGGCGACCGCGTGATCGTGAACGGCGTCGACAAGGTGCGTCCGGGTGCAACGGCCAAGGCCGTGCCGGGCCAACTGCCGCCGTCGCCCGCATCGGACGCAGCCGCATCGGCTCCGGCCGTTGCACAGCCAGCTAGCGGCGCAGCCGCGGCCTCCGCTGCATCGGGCGCGTAAACAAAGGGAGCCTGCCTCATGGCAAAGTTTTTTATCGATCGCCCGATTTTTGCGTGGGTGATCGCCATCATTCTGATGCTGGCGGGTCTGGCGTCGATCTTCACGCTGCCGGTCGCGCAATATCCGACGATTGCGCCGCCGGCCGTGCAGATCAGCGCGACGTATCCGGGCGCATCGGCGAAGACGGTTGAAAACACCGTTACGCAGGTGATCGAGCAGCAGATGAGCGGCCTCGACCACTTGCTGTACCTGTCGTCGACTTCGGACGACTCGGGCACGGCCACCATCACGCTGACGTTCGCGGCGGGCACCAACCCCGACATCGCGCAGGTTCAGGTGCAGAACAAGCTGCAGCTCGCGACCCCGCTGCTGCCGCAAGCGGTGCAGCAGCTCGGCACGAAGGTGACGAAGTCGAGCAGCAGCTTCCTGCTGGTGATGGCGTTCGTGTCGACCGACGGCAGCATGAACAAGTACGACCTCGCGAACTATGTCGCGTCGAACGTGCAGGACCCTGTCAGCCGTATCGACGGCGTGGGTACCGTCACGCTGTTCGGCACGCAGTACGCGATGCGGATCTGGCTCGACGCCAACAAGCTGACCAACTTCGGCCTCACGCCGGTGGATGTCCAGGCCGCGCTGCAGGCGCAGAACGTCCAGGTGGCGGGCGGCTCGCTCGGCGGCACGCCGTCGGTGCCGGGCCAGCTGCTGCAGGCAACCATCAGCGAAGCAACGCTGCTGACCACGCCTGAGCAGTTCGGCAACATCCTGCTGAAGGTCAACCAGGACGGTTCGCAGGTGCGCCTCAAGGACGTCTCGCACATCGACCTGGGCGGCGAAAACTACAACTTCGACACCAAGTACAACGGTCAGCCGACGGCGGGCTTCGGTATCCAGCTGGCGACGGGCGCAAACGCGCTGGCGACGGCGAAGGCCGTGCGCGACAAGATCGACCAGTTGTCGAAATACTTCCCGCACGGTCTCGTCGTGAAGTATCCGTATGACACGACGCCGTTCGTGCGCCTGTCGATCGAAGAAGTGGTCAAGACGCTGCTCGAAGGTATCGTGCTGGTGTTCTTGGTCATGTATCTGTTCCTGCAGAACCTGCGCGCCACGCTGATCCCGACGATCGCGGTGCCGGTGGTGCTGCTGGGTACGTTCGCGATCATGAGCGCCGTCGGCTTCTCGATCAACGTGCTGTCGATGTTTGGTCTCGTGCTCGCGATCGGCCTGCTGGTGGACGATGCGATCGTGGTTGTGGAAAACGTCGAGCGGGTGATGTCCGAGGAAGGGCTGTCGCCACGCGAAGCAACCCGCAAGGCGATGGACCAGATCACGGGCGCGCTGATCGGCGTGGCGCTGGTGCTGTCCGCCGTGTTCGTGCCCGTCGCGTTTTCGGGCGGTTCGGTCGGCGCGATTTACCGTCAGTTCTCGCTGACCATCGTCGCGGCGATGGTGCTGTCCGTGCTGGTCGCGTTGATTTTGACGCCGGCGTTGTGCGCGACGATCCTCAAGCCGATTCCGCAGGGCCATCACGAAGAGAAGAAGGGCTTCTTCGGCTGGTTCAACCGCAACTTCGACAAGAGCCGCGACAAGTACCACTCGGGCGTGCATCACGTGATCAAGCGCTCGGGCCGCTGGCTCATCATCTATCTGGTGGTGATCGTCGCGGTGGGTCTGCTGTTCGCCCGTCTGCCGAAGTCGTTCCTGCCGGACGAAGACCAGGGCACGATGTTCGTGCTGGTGCAGACGCCGTCGGGTTCGACGCAGGAAACCACGGCGCGCGCGTTGAAGGACGTGTCCGACTACCTGCTGAACGATGAAAAGAGCATCGTCGAATCGACCTTCACGGTGAACGGCTTCAGCTTTGCCGGCCGCGGTCAGAACGCCGGTCTCGTGTTCGTGCGGATGAAGGACTACGCGGAACGCCAGCATGCGAACCAGAAGGTGCAGGCGCTGGTGGGCCGGATGTTCATGCACTTCGTCGGCTACAAGAACGCAACCGTGTTCCCGGTCAATCCGCCGTCGATTCCCGAACTGGGTACGGCGTCGGGCTTCGACTTCGAACTGCAGGATCGCGCGGGTCTCGGTCACGAAAAGCTGATGGCGGCGCGCAACCAGCTGCTCGGCATGGCAGGGAAGGACCCGATGCTCGCGCAGGTGCGTCCGAACGGCCTGAACGACACGCCGCAGTTCAAGGTGTCGATCGATCACGAGAAGGCGGCATCGCAAGGCGTAAGCCTCGCGGCCATCGACCAGACGTTCTCGATTGCCTGGGCGTCGCAGTACGTGAACAACTTCCTCGATACGGACAGCCGGATCAAGAAGGTGTACGTGCAGGCCGACCCGCGTTTCCGCATGACGCCGGAAAACCTGAACGACTGGTACGTGCGCAACTCGGGAGGCACGATGGTGCCGTTCTCGTCGTTCGCAAGCGGCCAGTGGACCTACGGTTCGCCGAAGCTCGAGCGCTACAACGGTATCTCGGCCGTCGAAATCCAGGGTCAGGCGTCGCCGGGCAAATCGACGGGTCAGGCGATGACGGCGATGGAAGCGCTCGCGGCGAAGCTGCCGGCGGGTATCGGCTACGAATGGACGGGCCTGTCGTTCCAGGAACGCCAGTCCGGTTCGCAGGCGCCGATCCTCTACGGCATCTCGATCCTCGTCGTGTTCCTGTGTCTGGCCGCACTGTATGAAAGCTGGTCGATTCCGTTCTCGGTGATCATGGTGGTGCCGCTCGGCGTGCTGGGCGCGCTGCTCGCCGCGACGCTGCGCGGGCTGGAAAACGACGTGTTCTTCCAGGTCGGTCTGCTGACAACGGTGGGTCTGTCCGCGAAGAACGCGATTCTGATCGTCGAGTTTGCGCGCGAGTTGCAGCAGGGCGAAAGCATGGGGCCGGTGGAAGCGGCGCTCGAAGCGGCGCGTCTGCGGCTGCGCCCCATCTTGATGACGTCGCTCGCGTTCATTCTCGGCGTGCTGCCGCTCGCGATCAGCAACGGCGCGGGCTCGGCAAGCCAGCACGCGATCGGTACGGGCGTGATCGGCGGTATGCTGACGGCGACCTTCCTCGCGATTTTCATGATCCCGATGTTCTTCGTCGTGATTCGCGCGAAGTTCACCGGCGACAAGGAAGACCCGGACGAAGCGATGAAGCACTACAACGAGCACCATCCGCATGACCCGCAGGGTGGCAGCGGCCCGGGCAACGCCAGCTAAGGACATTGAGATGCCTAAATATTCTTTGATGGCAGTGGCCGTCGCGCTGGTCGCCGCGGGCTGCACGATGGAGCCGAAGTACCACCAGCCGGCCGCGCCCGTGTCGGGTGCTTTCCCGAGCGACGGCGTCTACGCGACGCAGCCGGCGCCTGGCGCGGGCGCGCGCTCGGCGAGCGGTCAGGCCGCCGTCGACATCGGCTGGCGCGACTTCTTCGCCGATCAGCGCCTGCAACAGTTGATCGAGATCGCGCTGAAGAACAACCGCGATCTGCGCGTGTCGGTGCTGAACATCGAGGCTTCGCGCGCTCAGTATCAGATCGCGCGCGCGGCGCTGATGCCGACGCTCGACGCGTCCGCGTCACAGTCGAAATCGCGTACGCCGAAGGATCTGTCGTTCCTGGGCCAGACGATCTCCAACCAGTATTCGGTTGGCCTGAACGCGTCGTGGGAAATCGACTTCTTTGGCCGGATTCGCAGCCTGAAGGATCAGGCGCTCGCGGAGTATCTGTCGACGGCGCAGGCGCGCAAGGCGGCGGAGATTACGCTTGTTGCATCGGTGGCGGATCAGTATCTGACGGTGCTGTCCTTTGACGATCTGCTGACAGTCACGGAAAACACGCTCAAGACCGCGCAAGAGTCGTATCGCATCACAAAGCTGCAGTACGACACGGGCACGGGTTCTGAGTTGGATCTGCGTCAGGCTGAGACGGTCGTCGAGCAGGCGAAAGCGGATCTGCAGTCGCAGGCGCGTCTGCGCGCACAGGCTGAGAATGCGCTCGTTCTGCTGGTCGGCGAGCCGTTGCCGCCTGATCTTCCGGGCGGTCTCGCGCTCAACGACCAGGACCTGCTGACCGACATTCCCGCCGGTTTGCCGTCGGATCTGCTGACGCGCCGTCCCGATATCGCCGAAGCCGAGCAGAACCTGCTCGCGGCGAACGCGAATATCGGCGCGGCGCGCGCGGCGTTCTTCCCGCGCGTCTCGCTGACGGGCAGCTTCGGCACGCTGAGCCCGACGCTTGGCGGGTTGTTCAAGCCGGGCTCGGCGGCGTGGAGCTTTGCGCCGCAGATCACGCTGCCGATTTTCGAAGGCGGCCAGAACAAGGCGAACCTCGATCTCGCGACCGTGCAGAAGAACATCCAGATCGCGCAGTACGAGAAGGCGATCCAGACCGCATTCCGCGAAGTCGCGGACGGGCTGGCCGCGCGCGGCACGTACGATCAGCAGATCGCGGCGCTCGAGCGCAACACGTTTGCGGAACAGCGCCGTCTCGATCTGTCGGACCTGCGCTACCGAAACGGCGTCGACAGCTATCTCTCCGTGCTGACCGCGCAGACCGGCCTGTACGACGCGCAGCGGTCGCTCATCACGGCACGCGCGGCGCGCCTGACGAACCTCGTCGATCTGTACAAGGCACTCGGCGGCGGATGGATCGAGCATGCGGGCGAACAGCCGCGTCCCGCCGACGCACCCGTCGACTACGGCGCAGCGAGCGCGCCCGTTGCCGCTTCGGCGGCGACGGCAGGCTGAACGCATCAGACTCGAGCGACAGCAGCTTCTCATTGCTTGCAGTACGAAACGCCACGGCATGCCGTGGCGTTTTTTTTGAGCTGCTCTCCTACAAACCTTGTCCAGATGGCCAGTTCAGTTCTCCAGATCGTTTTTGTGCAGAGTTAGCCGTTAGCATTTCGTACGGATCAACCAAGATTGATGATCCGCAGTTTGGTTGTCAATTGACAACTAATTGAGGGCGCTCTACACTGGAGTTACTGATGAGTCGTCGAAGTCATTCGAAGAAGGAAATCGAGTCGGCGCTCGGCCATGCGGAAGCAAACGGCTGGCGCGTCGTGCCTGGTACGGGCACCGGGCACGCGTGGGGGCGCATGTATTGCCCATACAACGACACCGATTGCAGATGCGGCGAGTTCTGCATCGCCAGTATCTGGTGTACGCCGCGCAATGCGACCGGTCACGCAAGAACGTTGCGTCGCATTGTCGAGAACTGTGCGCCGCATCGTCAGAAGGTCATCTCGTTGCGTGTGATCGCTGAATCAAAACGGCGCACTCGTGAGCAGGATCAGCACGGGCAGCAACAGGAGCAGCAACCAGGGAAGGAAAAGGAGCAAACATGGAATACACCTTCACGTTGAAGTATCGTCTGAGCGCGGAAGACTGCGATTTCGACGAGATCGTCGAGCGTCTCGCGGCCGAGGGTTGCGACGATGCCACCGTGGGTGTCGGTCAAGCGGGGCGGCTTGCACTCGCGTTCGCGCGCGAGGCGAAGAGCGCGACACATGCACTCGTGAGCGCGTTGAAGGACGTACTTCGCGCGGTGCCCACGGCGCAACTGGTCGAGGCCGCGCCGGACTTCGTCGGGCTGACGGATGTCGCGGAAGTGGCGGGCGTGTCGCGCCAGAACATGCGCAAGCTGATGCAGTCGCATGCCACGGAATTCCCCGCGCCTGTCCACGAGGGCAGCACGTCATTGTGGCATCTATCGGACGTGCTCGAATGGATGCACGATCGTGGCGATTATGATATCGCGCCGGAAGTCTTCGAAGTCGCGAGGTCGGCGAAACAGCTCAATCTGATGAAGGAGGCTCGCAATCTGGAGCCGAAGGTGACGCGACACTTCAACAATCTGGTCGCGTGATGGTCGCGCGGGTGCGGTGGGCTGACGGCGTGCGCACGACTCGGGGTCATGCGCACGCGGTAGAGATGGCTATGGCTATCGGTTAGTGCATATCGGCGGCACGCAGCATGTCGTCGCCGGCAATGGCGTCGTCTTTGCCGCCGCGTCCGTCGAAGTCGTGGCCGGCGCGGCGAATATCGCGAGTCGCGGCGCGTTCGCCCTTCACACCGTTGAAGATCAGGTTCAGCACGACGGCCGAAACCGACGCCAACAGAATGCCACTATGCAAAAGCGGTGACAGTGCGGGCGGCAGCTTCGAGAAGAAGTGCGGCGAGACGACGGGCACGAGACCAAGACCAATGCTGACCGCGACAATAAAGAGGTTGTGATGGTTCTTCACGAAGTCGACTTTCGAGAGCACCTTGATGCCGTTCGCCGCCACCATCCCGAACATCACAATGCCTGCGCCGCCCAGCACGAACGACGGCACGGACGCGACCACCTGCGCCATCTTCGGGAACAGGCCGAGCAGCACGAGAATCACGCCGCCCATCGCACAGACAAAGCGGCTCTTGACGCCCGTCACGCCGATCAGGCCGACGTTCTGCGAGAAAGAGGTATGCGGGAACGAGTTGAAGAGGCCGCCAATCAACGTGCCGAGTCCGTCCACGCGCAAGCCGCGCACGAGCGTCTTCTGGTTGACGGGCCGGTCCACCATGTCGCCGACCGCGAGGAACATCCCTGTCGATTCAATGAACGTGACGAACATCACGGTGACCATCGTCGCGATCGAAAGCGGATCGAAGTGCGGCAAGCCGAAGTGAAACGGCATCACGAAGCCGACCCACGGTGCATTCGTCACGCCTTCCATGTTCACACGGCCCAGCAGCGCGGCGATCACGAAGCCGGCCACGATACCGAGCAGCACCGAGATGTTGGAGACGAAGCCTTTACCGAACTTGTTGATGAGCAGAATCAGCATGAGCACGACGAACGACAGCCCGAGGTAGACGGGATTGCCGTAGTCCGGGTTGCCGACGCCGCCCGCTGCCCAGTTGATGCCCACTTCCATCAGCGAAAGCCCGATCACCGAGATCACCACGCCCACCACGACGGGCGGGAAGAAGCGCAGCATCTTGCCGATCATCGGCGCGGCGATGATGCCTATCACACCCGCCGCGATCGTCGATCCGAAGATGTCGAGTATGCCAAGGCTGGGATTCGTGCCGATCGCGATCATCGGCCCAACGGCGGCGAACGTGCAGCCCATGATAACGGGCAAGCGAATGCCGAAGATCCACAGGCCGAGCGTCTGGATCAGTGTGGCGATACCGCAGGAAAAGAGGTCGGCGCTGATGAGAAAGGCGATTTGCTCTTTCGGCAGCTTGAGCGCGCTGCCGATGATCAACGGCACGGCAACGGCCCCTGCGTACATCACCAGTACGTGCTGAATGCCGAGCGTCAGCAACTGCCCGAAGGGCAGTCGCTCGTCGCACGGATGAACCGTGTTCGAGTGCATCTTGTCTCTCTCCACATCTGGTTTTGGGATGACTCCAAGGTATGCGGGACGAAAAAGCGCGACAAGACCACTGCTTCCTATTTCAACCTTTGCCGGGGTGATATGCGTGGACCAGATTTGGAACGGCTCCGCTATGCGAGATTGGAGAAATTCGCCGGAAGTCCTTGTGGCGTGGTGGCTTGCGGGAATTTCATCAATCCGGCGCGCCGTTGCCACGTACGCGTGCCCATATGATGTGTATTGCGGTTCGCACATAATGCGTTTTCGGGGTGCGCCGCGTTTGGGGTGGGTTAACCCGCGCCAATGGGCGGTGACGTGTGAAAATGATCGTCCGCCGTCCGGTCCGCGCGAAGCAGGCGCACGCGTGCAATAACCTCCACAGCAACCACCTAATCAACGCACCGCATTCATGTCCTTTCTTGGTATCGATCTCGGCACAGGCTCGCTGAAACTCGCGATCATCGACGACGAAGGCCGCGAGCAATGCGCGACCAGCGTCGCGTATGCAATCGATACGCCGCGCCCCGGCTGGGCGGAAATCGATCCGCAGGTCTGGTGGCGCGCACTGTGCGAAGCGGCATCGCGATTCCCCGATGCGCAACGCGGTGCTGTGCGCGCGGTCGGTTTTTCCGGTCAGATGCATGGCGTCGTGCTGAGCGACGCGCAAGGCAAGGCCATGCGTCCTGCGATGCTTTGGCCCGACACGCGCGCATTGCCCCTGCTCGATGCATGGCCCGCGCCGCAACCCAACCCCGTCGCGCCTGGCATGGCCGGCCCGCTGCTGCGATGGGTCGCGCAGCACGAGCCGCAATCGATGCACGCAGCGCGCTGGGCTTTGCAACCGAAAGACTGGCTGCGCTTCAGGCTGGGCGGCACGATCGCAACCGATCCCTCTGATGCATGCGCGACCGCGCTTGCCGATCCATCCGGTGCGTGGGACAACGCGTTGCTCGAGCGGCTCGGGCTGCCGCGCGACTGGTTCGCGCCGCTCGCTGCGTCGTATGCCGCGTGCGGCACGCTGTCCGCCGAAGCGGCAAATGCGCTTGGCTTGCGCGCCGGCATCGCGCTTGCCACGGGTGCCGGCGACACGCCGTGCGCGGCGCTCGGCAGCGGTCTTGCAAACGACGGCGACGCGCTGCTCACCACGGGTACGGGCGGCCAGATTCTCGTGCTGGCCACCGACGAACCCGACGCCGCGCCGGGCCTGCATCGCTATCGGGCCGCGACTGATCACTGGTATCGGATGGCCGCGATGCAAAACGTCGGCGTCGCGCTCGAAGCCGTGCGTGGCTGGCTGTCGTATGAATGGAATGACGCGTATCGCGATGCCTTCGAGTTCGAGGCAGCCCCGGGCCTCACGTTCTTGCCGTATCTGACCGGCGAGCGCACGCCGTGGCTCAATCCGGCCGCGCGCGGCGGATGGCTTGGTCTTGCGCTCGGCACATCGCGCGGCGCGATGATGCGCGCGGCATTCGAAGGCGTCGCGTTTTCGTTGCGCGCGGGGCTCGACGCGATCCGGCAAAGCGGCGCGCGCGTGCCGGCGCTGCGTCTCGCGGGCGGCGGTTCCGTCGATGCGCGCTGGCGGCAGTTGCTCGCCGAAGCGTTGCAAGTCGAACTGCATGCCGTCGATTGTCCGAACGCGGCGGCGCGTGGCGCAGCGATGCTCGGTGGCATCGCGGTGGGTCACTGGAACACAGGCGATCTTGCAGCGCTCGCGCCTGCCGCGACGCGCGTCGCCGGGCCGCGTGACGAGACGGAACTCGCTGCGCGTTATGCGCGCTTTATCGATCTGTATGGCCGCGTCGAACCTTGGTTTGCGTCGCCGTCCGCATGACGTGCGCTCGCCATGCGCCGTCGCATGAGGACAATCGCGCGGCGCGGCGTGCCATTCACGAGCCTTGCATTTGCGCGATCATGTTCACAGCGCGGCGCGCGAACATGCGGGACAATCCGGGCCGCAACGGTTCACGGCAGTAACGGACAGATTCAAAGATCATCAGCTTTAGGTAACGGATCTACAGAACCACAGGAGCATTCACGATGAAGACGAAAGCAGCAATCGCATGGAAGGCAGGCGCACCGTTGACGATCGAAGAAGTCGATCTCGAAGGGCCGCGCGCGGGTGAAGTGCTGATCGAAGTGAAGGCGACGGGCATCTGCCACACCGACTACTACACGCTGTCGGGCGCCGATCCGGAAGGCATCTTCCCGGCGATCCTCGGCCACGAAGGCGCGGGCGTCGTCGTTGATACCGGTCCCGGCGTCGGCACGCTGAAGAAGGGCGATCACGTGATTCCCCTCTACACGCCCGAGTGCCGCCAATGCAAGTTCTGTCTGTCGCGCAAGACGAACCTGTGTCAGGCGATCCGCTCGACGCAAGGCAAGGGTCTGATGCCCGACGCGACGTCGCGCTTCTCGCTCGACGGCAAGCCTTTGTTCCACTACATGGGCACGTCCACGTTCTCGAACTACATCGTGGTGCCGGAGATCGCCGTCGCGAAGATCCGCGAAGACGCACCGTTCGACAAGGTCTGCTACATCGGCTGCGGTGTGACGACGGGTGTCGGCGCTGTCGTCTATTCGGCCAAGGTCGAGGCGGGCGCGAATGTCGTCGTGTTCGGTCTGGGCGGCATCGGTCTGAATGTGATCCAGGGCGCCAAAATGGTAGGTGCGGACAAGATCATCGGTGTCGATATCAATCCGGGCCGCGTCGAACTCGCGAAGAAGTTCGGCATGACGCACTTCATCAACCCGAAGGAAGTCGAGAACGTCGTCGATCACATCGTGCAACTGACGGATGGCGGCGCGGACTATTCGTTCGAATGCGTCGGCAACACGACGCTGATGCGCCAGGCGCTCGAATGTACTCACAAGGGCTGGGGCCAGTCGTTCATCATCGGCGTGGCGGCGGCGGGCGAAGAAATCAGCACGCGGCCGTTCCAGCTGGTCACGGGGCGTCAATGGAAGGGCTCGGCGTTCGGCGGCGCGCGCGGCCGTACCGATGTGCCGAAGATCGTCGACTGGTACATGGAAGGCAAGATCAACATCGACGACCTGATCACGCATCACCTGAAGCTCGACCAGATCAACGAAGGCTTCGATCTGATGAAGAAGGGCGAGTCGATCCGCTCGGTCGTCATCTACTAAAGGAGTGGCGCGATGCTCGAACTGATCGAATCGCACGCGTCGTTCGGCGGCACGCAGCGTATCTATAAGCATGAGTCGAAGGCGATCGGGTTGCCGATGCGCTTTTCGGTCTTCATGCCTGAAGCGGCACCACAGAAGAAGGTGCCGGCGCTGTTCTATCTAGCCGGGCTGACGAGTACAGAAGAGACGTTTCCGATCAAGGCGGGCGCACAGCGGTTCGCCGCGCAACACGGCATCGCGCTGATCTCGCCGGATACCAGTCCGCGCGGCGCAGGCGTGCCGGGCGAGACGGACGCGTGGGACTTCGGCGTCGGCGCGGGCTTCTATGTCGACGCGACGCAGGCGCCCTGGTCGAAGCACTACCGGATGTATTCGTACTTGCGGGACGAACTGCGCGAGACGGTCATCAACGAGTTGCCTGTCGATGGCGCGCGGCTCGGCATCTTCGGCCACTCGATGGGCGGCCACGGCGCGCTGATGCTCGCGCTGCGCAATCCGGACATCTATCGGTCGGTTTCGGCGTTCGCGCCGATTGCCGCGCCGATGCGTTGTCCGTGGGGCGAGAAGGCGTTCAGCGGCTATCTGGGCGCGGATCGCGAAGCGTGGAAGCAATACGACGCGAGCGAACTCGTGGGCAAGGCGACGCGCAAGTTTGCGGAAGGGATATTGGTCGATCAGGGTATGGCCGACCAGTTTCTGGCCCAGCAACTGAACCCTGACGTATTCGAAGCCGCATGCAAGGCCGCCGGACAGCCACTCACGCTGCGTCGGCATGAAGGCTACGACCACGGCTATTTCTTCATCTCGACGTTCATCGAGGATCATCTCGGGCATCACGCGAAGGTGTTGCTCGGCTGATCTTTTGGTGTCGTTGGCACCATAGCAAAACGGGGTGGCCTCGCGAGCCACCCCGTTTTTTATCGGCATCACCAGCGCGTGTTTCGTGCCAGCAAAGCTGCGTTTGCATTACCGGCGCATGTGCTGTGCCAGCAAACTCGCGCCATAGACGAGCGCCGCAAGCAGCGTTATCCAGAAACTCGTTGGCCAGTCGGTATAGAAGGCGAGCGTCACGCCGATCCACGCCTGCGCGAGCGCGAGCAGCGCGGCGAGTACGAGTCCGACGGAAAGACGCGTCGACAGGTTTTGCGCCGCGGCCGCCGGTCCGACCATCAGCGTGAACACGAGCAGCACGCCGACGATCTGCGTGCATGCGGCGACTGCAAGCGCCGCGATCGCGAGAAACAGCACCGACACGAGCCGCAGCGACACGCCTTTCGCTTCGGCCAGTTCCGGCTGCAACGAAGCGAACAGCAAAGGCCGCATGATCGCAGCCAGCGCAACCAGACTGACGACACCGAGCGCGGCCAGTACCACCAGCGTCGACGAACTCACGCCGAGCACGTTGCCGAACAGCAGCGCCGTGACTTGCGTCGCGTACGCGGTGAAGAAGTGCAGAAACAGCAAGCCGAAGCCCAACGCCAACGACAGCACCACGCCGATCGCCACATCCCGCCCCGCGAGCTTTTCACCCAGCGCGCCCATGCCGACGCCCGCTGCGAGCGTGAAGCCGATCATCCCCCAGATCGGCGAAACGCCGATCAGCACGGCGCCCGTCGCGCCCGTGAAGCCGACGTGCGACAGCGCGTGCCCCGCGAAGGTCTGCCCGCGCATCACGAGGAAGTAGCCGACGATGCCCGACAGCACCGCGACGATCCCCGACGCCGCGAACGCGTTCACCATGAAATCGTATTCAAACATCGTGCGTGTGTCCGTCGCTTGAGGCGTGATGATGGGCATGCTTTTGCCCATGCGCGTGACCATGCGAATGCCCGTGGCCATGCGGATCGCCATGCTGATGGTCGTCGTCTTCGTGCTCGTGATCGTGCTTCTCGACGTCGAAGTCGCCCGACATCACGAAGATGCGGCCATTCACGCGCATCACGTCGATGGTCGAGCCGTACAGGCGCGAGAGCACCGGCTTCGTAATCACTTCATCGACGGTGCCGAGCGCGGCGACGCCATTGCCGAGATACAGCACGCGGTCGAGCGCATGCAGCAGCGGATTGAGTTCGTGCGCGGAGAACAGCACGGCGATGCCGAGTTCCTGCTGCACGCGCTTCACCAGTTCGACGACGGTCTTCTGATGATGCGGATCGAGACTGATGAGCGGCTCGTCGAGCAGCAGCAGACGCGGATTGCCAAGCAGGCATTGCGCGAGCAGCAGCCGCTGCCGCTCGCCACCCGACAGCTCCGACAACGGACGCGCAGCCAGCGCCGTGCCGCCGACCAGCTCCAGCACGCGCTCGACATCGGCGCGCGCCTTCGCATCCGCATGCGGCAAGCCCCAGCGATGACCGTCGGCGGCCATCGCGACGAAATCGCGGCCACGCACGCGACGGCCGGCAAGCGCGCTGCGCGTCTGCGGCATGTAGCCGATCGACGGGTTGCCGCGCACGACGGGCTCGCCGAGCACGCGCACGGTGCCGCTCGCCGCCGGGACGAGGCCGAGCACCGAGCGCATCAGCGTCGTCTTGCCCGCGCCGTTCGGCCCGAGCACGCCGATGAATTCGCCCTGGCGGATCGTGAAGCTGGTGTCGCGCAGAATCGTGCGGTCGCCGAGTTCGAGCGTCACGCGATCCAGTTCGAGCACGGGCGCGTTGCCCGACGACATGTTCATTGAGTCGTTCCCTTGTTCGCGCTGCCTGCGGCGAGCGCGTTGCCGAGCGCATCGAGTTGCGCCAGCATCCATTGCTGGTAGTTCTTGCCGGCCGGTTGCGTCTCCGTCACGCTCACCGTCGGCACATGCGATTGCTGCGCGAGTTTCAGCATGCGTTTGGTCAGCGCCTCGGTTGCCTGGCTGTTATAGATCAGCGCGCGCACGCGTCGCTCGCGAAGATCGCGCTCGAACGCGGCGATATCCGACGCGCTCGCTTCCGTGTCGTTCATCGCGGCCAGCTGGAAGCGCTGGTTGCGCATGTCCAGGCCGATGGCCTCCGACATGTAGCCGAACACCGGCTCGGTCGCCGTCACGCTCACGTGCGCATACTGGCTGCGCAGCGCGGCGACCTTGTCGGCGATCGGCTTGAGCGAGTCGAGAAACTTCGCGAGGTTCGCATCATACGCCGCCTTGTGCGCCGGATCAGCCGACGCGAGCGCCGCACTCACCGCGCGTGCGACAGCGGGCATCGTCGACGGGTCGTACCACAGATGCGGATTGTCGCCGCTTTTCTTACCGATGAGTTCTGCCGCGACGATCGTCTTGCGCTTGTCGTTTTTCGATACGTTCAGCAGCTTTGTCATCCACGGATCGTAGTCGGCGCCGTTGTAGACGACAAGGCTTGCGTGCTGCAATGCGCGCGCCGTCTTCGGGCTGGCTTCGAAGAGATGCGGGTCCTGGTCCGGATTGCTGAGAATGCTCGTCACGTCGACGCGGTCGCCGCCCAGTTGCTGCACGACATCGCCGTAGAAATTCTCCGCGGCGACCACGGGAATCTTCGTGTCCTGCGCGTGCGCGGCCTGGCCGAATGCAAAGACGAAAACCGTCGAAGCGACGGCGCGCATCAGAAATTTCCACATCGAATTGTTCTTCTTCATCGTGATGACCTGTTGCGTGAGAGGCGTCTGGGTTGAATGGAACGGTTTGTTTGGGTCAGGGATGGCCGTGCTTGCATGCGCCGCACAGCCCGCTCAGCTCGACGACCTGGTGATGCACTTCGAATCCATGCGCGGGCGCGCTGCCCGAGAGTTGCGCGGCCAGTCCGTCGCCGGGAATCTCGACCGTTTCGCCGCATGAATCGCACATCAGGAACTGGCTCTGATGCGGCTCGCCCATCTGGCAGCACGCGAAAAACGCATTCTTCGATTCGATCCGATGCACGAAGCCATGCTCGACGAGGAAATCGAGCGTGCGATAGACGGTAGTGGGTGGCACGCGGCCGCGCTGCGGTTCCAGCGCGGCCAGCAGGTCGTACGCGCCGATGGGACGCTCGCTCTGCGCAATAAGCGCGTAGACCTGGCGACGCAGCGTCGTCAGTGCAAGACCGCGCTCGGCGGCGAGCGCATCGGCGCGCGCGAGCTTGTGCGTGAGCCGTGCAGCTTGCTGTGCAGGATCAGCGACAGGATGAACATGAGCATCGGATGAGCGGGCCATGGCGCGAACTCCGGACAGCGTCAGATTGAACGAAGGCGCAATGATATAACGTATCTCGAAAAAATGTCATTGCCCGTTGCAAAGTCATCGCCGATTCTTAGGAAGGAACAACCGTAGGCGCGCATTCCGGTGCTGCCGCGCTGCACCATCGAAAGTGCGCGGCGCGCCTTGACATGACCGGACACGTATCCGATCATTCGATCACAACGAGAGCAATTGCTCGATTGCCGAGCGTTAGCTCAGGTTGAATCGAAGAATCAAACGAACCGGAGACAGGTTGTGACAGCCCGACTGCAAGGCAAGGTGGCGATTCTCACGGGCGCCGCGAGCGGTATCGGCGAAGCGGTGGCGCGCCGGTATCTCGACGAGGGCGCGCGCTGCGTGCTGGTGGACGTGAAGCCGGCCAACGAATTCGCGCACGCACTGCGCGAAACGGACGGCGACCGCGTGCTGACGCTCAGCGCGGACGTCACTAAGCGCGAGGACATCGCACGCATCGTCGAGCAGACGGTACAGCGCTTCGGCCAGATCGACATTCTCTTCAACAACGCGGCGCTGTTCGACATGCGTCCGATCCTCGACGAATCCTGGGACATCTTCGACAAGCTCTTCGCGGTCAACGTGAAGGGCATGTTCTTTCTGATGCAGTCCGTCGCGCAGCGCATGGTCGATCAGGGCCACGGCGGCAAGATCATCAACATGTCGTCGCAGGCGGGCCGCCGCGGCGAGGCGCTCGTGTCGCACTACTGCGCGACCAAGGCAGCCGTGCTGAGCTACACGCAATCGGCCGCGCTGGCGCTCGCGCCGCACAAGATCAACGTGAACGGCATCGCACCGGGCGTCGTCGATACGCCGATGTGGGAACAGGTCGATGCGCTTTTCGCGCGTTACGAGAACCGGCCGCTGGGCGAGAAGAAGCGTCTCGTCGGTGAAGCGGTGCCGCTGGGCAGGATGGGGCTGCCCGCGGATCTGACGGGGGCGGCGCTGTTCCTCGCGTCTTCGGATGCGGATTACATCACCGCGCAAACCCTGAACGTCGACGGCGGCAACTGGATGAGCTGACCGTCATTCATCCACCGGCATCCGCACTACGGCGCCAAACGAACGCAAGCGCCGCTCACGTACCGATCAAGTACCAAAACGCAAGTACGAATAAAGGAGACAAACGATGAAGCCCACCTGCAAACCCGCGCTCAACGTATTCGGCGCAGCGGCACTCGCGTGCGCCGCATTCAGCGCGAACGCGGCGACCGTCACGATCGCAACGTTGAACAACCCCGACATGATCGAGTTGAAGAAGCTGTCGCCGGCATTCGAGAAAGCGAATCCCGACATCAAGCTCAACTGGGTGATTCTCGAAGAAAACGTGCTGCGTCAGCGCGCGACCACGGACATCACGACAGGCAGCGGCCAGTTCGACGTGATGACGATCGGCGCCTATGAGACGCCGCAATGGGGCAAGCGCGGCTGGCTCACGCCGCTCACGAACCTGCCCGCTGATTACGACCTGAACGACGTCGTGAAAACGGCGCGCGACGGCCTGTCGTACAACGGCTCGCTGTACGCGCTGCCGTTCTACGTCGAAAGCTCGATGACGTATTACCGCAAGGATCTGTTCGCGGCGAAGGGCCTGAAGATGCCCGATCAGCCGACCTACGACCAGATCGCCCAGTTCGCCGAGAAGCTGACGGACAAGGCCAACGGCGTCTACGGCATCTGTCTGCGCGGCAAGGCGGGCTGGGGCGAGAACATGGCCTACGCGACGACGGTCGTGAACACGTTCGGCGGCCGCTGGTTCGACGAAAAGTGGAACGCGCAACTGACGACGCCCGAATGGAAGAAGGCGATCTCGTTCTACGTCGATCTGCTGAAGAAGTATGGCCCGCCGGGAGCCAGCTCGAACGGCTTCAACGAAAACCTCACGCTGATGTCATCGGGCAAATGCGGGATGTGGATCGACGCGACGGTTGCCGCCGGCATGCTCTACAACAAGCAGCAATCGCAGATCGCCGACAAGGTCGGCTTTGCCGCCGCACCGACGGCCGTCACGCCGAAGGGCTCGCACTGGCTGTGGGCGTGGGCGCTCGCGATTCCGAAGTCGTCGAAGCAGACGGACGCGGCGAAGAAGTTCATCACGTGGGCGACGTCGAAGCAGTACATCGAGCTCGCCGCGAAGGATGAAGGCTGGGCCTCGGTGCCGCCCGGCACGCGTCAGTCGACGTACGCACGCCCCGAGTACAAGCAGGCCGCGCCGTTCAGCGACTTCGTGCTGAAGGCGATCGAAACTGCCGATCCGGATCATCCGACGTTGAAGCCGGTGCCGTACACGGGCGTGCAGTTCGTTGGCATCCCCGAGTTCCAGTCGTTCGGCACGGTGGTCGGTCAGAGCATTTCGGGCGCGGTGGCAGGCCAGATGACGGTCGATCAGGCGCTGGCAGCCGGCAACGCGACGGCGGATCGCGCCGTCAAGCAGGCCGGCTATCAGAAGTAAGCGTCAAAGCCTAATGGAACGCCGTCTGCTCGATCCCCGCGCAGACGGCGTGTCCAGGAGCTGAATCGCAGCCTCTAAGTCAGTAAGCCGGATCAGATGGAAAGCGCCGGCTGACAGCGCATCGTCAGCCGGACCCTGGCAGCACAGCGTGCCGCACGCCCCGCGGACCGCGCACTACCGAAGAGGTGGTCCATCATGCGTCAACACTTGCGTCTACCCCTCATGCATGCCCATCCCCAAACCGAACACGAGCGCGAAGAGCGCAAAGCCGCGCACGCGCGCTGGCTCGCCATGCCGTCCGTAGGCGTCCTCGTCTTATGGATGGCGATACCGCTAGCGATGACGATCTGGTTTTCGTTCTCGCGCTACAACCTGCTGAATCCGGACGTAAAGGGATTCGCGGGTCTCGAAAACTACAAGTTTCTTGCCAGTGACCCGTCCTTCGGCCCGTCGATCCTGCACACGATGCAGTTGATCATCTCGGTGCTGGTGATCACGGTGGTCGGCGGCGTGCTGCTCTCGGTGCTGTTCGACCGCAAGTTCTACGGGCAGGGCGTCGCGCGGCTGCTCGCCATCGCGCCGTTCTTCGTGATGCCGACCGTCTCCGCGCTGATCTGGAAGAACATGATCCTGCATCCGGTGTACGGGCTCATCGCGCAAGGCATGCGCGCGCTGGGCATGACACCGATCGACTGGTTCGCCGACTATCCGTTGATCGCCGTGATCATCATCGTCGCGTGGCAGTGGTTGCCGTTTGCGTTCCTCATTCTGTTCACGGCGATCCAGTCGCTCGATCAGGAGCAGAAGGAAGCGGCGAAGATCGACGGTGCCGGTCCGTTCGCGATGTTCTTCTTCATCACGCTGCCGCACCTGAAACGCGCGATCGCGGTCGTGGTGATGATGGAAACCATTTTCCTGCTGTCGATCTTCGCTGAAATCTACACGACGACGGGCGGTGGTCCGGGCAACGCGACGACCAACCTGTCGTACCTGATCTACGCGCTCGGCCTGCAACAGTTCGACGTTGGCCTCGCGTCCGCAGGCGGGATTCTCGCTGTGGTGCTCGCGAATATCGTGTCGTTCTTCCTCGTGCGCATGCTCGCGAAGAACCTGAAAGGGGAGTACGAAAAATGAGCCAGGTCGCCGCTACACCTGTTACGACGAATCTTTCGAAAACGAACTCGCCGTTGGCCATCGTCCGGCGCAGCATTCCGGGTATCCTTGCGTGGCTGATTGCGCTGCTGCTGTTCTTTCCGATCTTCTGGATGACCATCACGGCATTCAAGACGGAGCAGCAGGCTTACGCGTCGTCGCTGTTCTTCATGCCGACGCTCGAAAGCTTTCGCGAAGTGTTCGCGCGCAGCAATTACTTCGGCTTCGCGTGGAACTCGATCCTGATCTCGGTTGGCGTCACGCTGCTGTGCCTGATTCTGGCCGTGCCGTGCGCCTATGCGATGGCGTTCTTCCCGACGCGCCGCACACAGAAAGTGCTGCTGTGGATGCTGTCGACGAAGATGATGCCGTCTGTCGGCGTGCTGGTGCCGATCTATCTGCTGTGGAAGAACAGCGGCTTGCTCGACACCGTGAGCGGCCTCGTGATCGTCTACACACTGATCAACCTGCCCATCGCGGTATGGATGTCGTTCACGTACTTCGCGGAAATTCCGCGCGACATTCTCGAGGCGGGACGCATCGACGGCGCGGCGACGTGGCAGGAGATCGTCTATCTGCTGATGCCGATGTCGCTGCCGGGGCTTGCGTCGACGGCGCTGCTGCTCGTGATCCTGTCATGGAACGAGGCGTTCTGGAGCATCAACCTGTCCAGTTCGAACGCCGCGCCGCTGACCGTGTTCATCGCGTCGTATTCGAGTCCTGAAGGCTTGTTCTGGGCGAAGCTGTCGGCGGCGTCGCTGCTGGCCGTCGCGCCGATCCTGATCGTCGGCTGGGTTTCGCAGAAACAGCTGGTGCGTGGCCTTACCTTCGGGGCGGTCAAGTGACGGAAATCAGAACAGAGGCGAAGCTTGCGCTCATCTGCGATTGCGACGGCGTGCTGATCGACAGCGAAGCCGTCGCGGCCGCGGTGCTCGTCGAGGAGCTGGAAGCGCGCTGGCCCGGTACGGATGTCGCGCCCGTCGTGATGCCGCTGCTCGGCCTGCGCACGGAACGCGTGCTGGCAGGCACGGCTTCGGCGCTCGGCAGGACGCTCGCCGAAGTCGACGTCGAAGCGATTCGCAGCGCCGTCGAGCGGGCGGCCGTCAAGGCGCCGATGGTCGACGGCATCGAGGCCGCGCTCGCGAGCATTCCGTTGACGAAGGCCTGCGCGAGCAACAGCTTTCGCGCGTATGTCGAAGCGGCGCTGGCGCGCACGGGCCTCGTGAAGCATTTCGGCGACCGGCTTTTCTGTGCCGATTCCGTCGCGCATCCGAAGCCGGCGCCCGACGTCTATCTCGCCGCCGCGAGCGGGCTGGGCGTGAACCCGGAAGCGTGCCTCGTGATCGAGGACAGCGTGGCGGGTGTGACGGCTGCGACGGCCGCGGGTATGACGGTGTATGGGTTCATCGGCGGCGGCCACGCGAGCGAGGATCAGGTCGGCGCGCTGCGCCGCGTGGGCGCGCAACACGTATTCGACGACATGACGCAACTGCCGGAACTGGTCGCGCGATGGCTGCAGCGCGTGACCGTCGCGTGAGAAAGCACGCGGGTTTCGGGACAAGACGATTGAAAGCAGCAGTGAATTTCGGAGACACATCATGGCAAGCGTAACTCTGCGCAACATCAGAAAGGCTTACGACGACAACGAGGTGATGCGCAACATCAACCTCGACATCCAGGACGGCGAGTTCGTCGTGTTCGTCGGCCCAAGCGGCTGCGGCAAGTCCACGCTGATGCGGATGATTGCCGGCCTCGAAGACATCTCGGGCGGCGACCTGAATATCGACGGCACGCGCATGAATGACGTGCCGCCCGCCAAGCGCGGCATCGCGATGGTGTTCCAGTCGTACGCGCTGTATCCGCACATGACGCTGTACGACAACATGGCGTTCGGGCTGAAGCTCGCGGGCACGAAGAAGCCGGAGATCGACGCCGCCGTGCGCAACGCCGCGAAGATCCTGCATATCGACCATCTGCTCGAACGCAAGCCGAAGCAGCTGTCGGGCGGGCAGCGTCAGCGCGTGGCGATCGGCCGCGCGATCACGCGCAAGCCGAAGGTGTTCCTGTTCGACGAACCGCTGTCGAACCTCGACGCCGCGCTGCGCGTGAAGATGCGCCTCGAATTCGCGCGCCTGCACGACGAACTGAAGACCACGATGATCTACGTGACGCACGATCAGGTCGAAGCGATGACGCTCGCCGACAAGATCGTCGTGTTGTCGGCGGGGAATCTGGAGCAGGTCGGCAGCCCGAACATGCTGTATCACGCGCCGGCGAACCGGTTTGTGGCGGGCTTTATCGGCTCGCCGAAGATGAACTTCCTCGAAGGCGTCGTGCAGTCGGTGTCAGCGAGCGGCGTGCTCGTCAAGTACGAAACGGGCGAGACGCAACTCGTGCTGGTCGAGCCGGGCCGCGCGAAAGAGGGCGACAAGGTGACTGTCGGCATTCGCCCCGAGCATCTGCATCTCGACCTGCCCGACAATGGCGTGTCGGCCAGCGTCATGGCGATCGAATCGCTCGGCGACGCGGCGTATCTGTACGCCGAAAGCAGCGTCGCGCCGGATGGCCTGATCGCGCGCATTCCGCCGCTCGAGCGGCATGAGAAGGGCGGGACGATCCGGGTCGGCGCAACGCCCGATCACTGCCATCTGTTCGACAGCGATGGGCAGGCGTTCCATCGCAAGATCGTCGAAGTACTCGCGGCCTGATCCGGCACGCAAAGAGGGCGCCGTTGCATGCTTTGCAACGGCGCCTTTCCTATTTGCAGACTCGGACTTCTCCGATTTATCTGCTACTTATCTCATATCAAAATTGTGCATCGTCTGACAGCGCGCATCTGAGCGGTTCTTCAGGTGGGTTCTGTCCGTTCTCCGTCCATTGCCCCGAACACGTCATCCGCGCGAATGCTCTCAAGATCGCGCGACCATGCGTGTGCGGCCGACTCAAGACGCCATGCACAACGCTTCCGCTCTCACACCTCAAGAAACCGCCTCGACACCGGCTGTCGACCACGCGCTCGCCCTGCATCGCGCCGGACAGTTCGATCGCGCCGAACTGGCGTATCGCGCGATCCTCGACGCACAGCCCCACGATGCGAACACGTCCTACATGCTTGGCGTGCTGTACTTGCAGCGCTCGGACGTCGAACGTGCAATCGAATGCTTCGATACGTCGCTCGCGCTACGGCCTGACGACGCAGACTGTCTGAACGATCGCGGCATCGCGGCGCTTTCGCGCGGCGACAACGAAGGCGCGGCCGATTTCTTTCGAAGAGCAGTCGAATGCGCGCCGCAAGATGCGCTCGCGCACTGCAACCTGGGCAAGGCGCTGCGGCGTCTGCTCAAACCTGAAGAAGCGTTGAACCACTTCCAGCGCGCGCTTGCTCTCGATCACGACTTGTTCGAAGCGGCGCTCGGCAGCGCGGATATGCACGAAGTCCTTTCCAGTCCACATGATGCCGTGGCTGCCTATGAATACGCCGCACGTTACGCGCCCGACGATCTACGCGTGCTGCTGGGTCTCGGCTTGACGCTGAACGCCGTGCGCCGCCATGCCGAAGCGGAAGCTTGTTTCGAACGAGCATTGCAAAAGGAACCGGAAAACGTGCATGCGCTGTTCGGGATCGCGTTTGCAACGGATGGCCAGTTGAAGTTCGAGGACGCGCTCGTCAGATATCAGCGCGCGCTGGAAGCCTTGCCCGATTCGCCGACGCTGCACAACAACGTCGCGTTCACGCTGACGTGCATGTCGCGTTACGACGAAGCGGATCATCACCTGCGACGCGCAATCGAACTCACGCCGGATCTTTCGAACGCATACAAGCTGCTCGGCATGTCGGAGTTGCGGCGCGGAAATTTTCGCAAGGGCTGGGAGTACTACGAGTATCGCAAGACGACGCCGAGCGGATTGCGCGATTACCCAAAGTGCGAGATGCCCGAATGGCGGGGCGAGCCGATCGAAGGCAAGCGCTTTCTGCTGACGCGTGAACAGGGTGCAGGCGATCAGTTGCAGTTCATTCGCTATGCGAGCGTGCTGCACGACATGGGCGCAACCGTCGACGTGTGGACCAGCGAGGAGCTGGCTCCGCTCTTTGCCCGCGTGCGCGGCGTGAACGACGTGTTGACGGCGTTGCCCCATGGCGCCGGTTACGACTACTACTGCCCGATGATGAGCGTGCCCGCGTGGCTGAACGACGACGCGATTCCGAACGCGGTGCCGTATCTGTCCGTGGATGACACGCAGGTTGCCGCATGGCGCGCGCGGCTCGAACAGGCCGCAGGGTCGCGCAAGAAAATCGGCCTGGTGTGGGCGGGCAATCCGGGTCATTACCTCGATGTCTACCGTTCGGCGCAGCTCGCGGCGCTGGAACCGCTTGCATCGGTCGGCGGCCTCGCATGGTTCGCGTTGCAGAAGGGCGCGCCAGAGACGCAACTTGATGGCGTTGCGCATCGCTGGCCGATCTGCGCGCTGGGCCAGTTGCTCGACAGCTTTTACACGACGGCAGCTGTGATCCAGTCACTGGATCTCGTCATCACCGTCGATACATCCGTCGCGCATCTGGCGGGTGCGCTAGGCAAGCCAGTATGGGTGATGCTGCCGAAGCAGGCCGACTGGCGCTGGATGATGTCGGGTGAGAGGAATCCGTGGTATCCGACCACGCGGCTTTTCCGGCAACAGGTGTTGGGCGACTGGTCGCCCGTCGTCGAAGCGCTGCGCGGTGCGCTCGAAGCGCTCTAGCGCGAGCGAACCGCACGCGGGCGCGGATTAACCAGCGCCGTGATTCAGCGCGGCGCGGGCGCACAACTCGTCGGTGACGAGCCCCGACAGCCAGCCGCCTTTCAACGCGGCAATCACCGCATTGCGCTTGCGTTCGCCGCCCGCGAAGCCGATCACGGGCCGCTTGGGCGGCGAATCGAGCCGCAAGCTCGTCACGCGGCGCCCCGTCGGCGATTCGACGCGCGCGCCGTTCGCATCGATCGGCAGTCCGAGCAGTTCCGCCACGGCGCCCAGCGACACCAGTTCTTCCACTTCATCCGATGTGATGAAGCCGTCTTCATGCAACGGGCAACGCAGCCCGATATTGCCGATCCCGACGAATGCGACATCCGCGTCGCCCGACAGCGATTCGACGATCCGGTATAGACGGTGATTGCACCACTGCGCGCGCTCCGCTTCGCTGTCGGCGATCAATGGCGCGGGCAGCAGGAAGTGCTTGCCGCCCGTCTTCTCCGAGATGTGCAGCGCGACGTCGTAGCGGTTCGACGAGCCGTCCTGCGCAATCGCGCCGACCATCGACACCAGCCGGTGCTGCGGCCGCTCCAGTTGCCCGACCTGATCGACGACGGCCTTCAGCGTACGGCCGCTGCTCACGGCAACGACCATCGGCTTTTCCTCGCCGAGATAGCGTTCCATCACCTGCGCGCCCGCGACGGCGAGCTTGCGGTCGATTTCTTCGGGCTTGTCGTTGTCGACGGGGACGACTTCGCACATCGACAGGCCATAGCGCTTGGAGAGCTGATCGGCGAGCGACAGACAGTCCGCCAGCCGATGATCGACGCGCACGCGAATCAGGTTCTTCTCGACGGCGAACGCGACGAGGCGTTGCGCGACGGGCCGCGACACCTGCAGTTTTTCCGCGATCTCGTTTTGCGTATTGCCAGCGACGTAGTAGAGCCAGGCGGCGCGCGTCGCGAGATCGAGCTTTTCAGTGGACTTGGGCACGATGTTGTCGGTCTTAATGTCTCTAATGCGCACAACGTCGATATGTCACCAGGAAGCCAGTGTCAGGCGATCTGGTGCGCTGCCTGCCGTGGACATTCATCGCTGTCTTCACGGGTGGTTCACGCGTTCACGCCGCGTCTGCTTCGGGCGCTGGCGCAAACATCGGCTTCACATGACGGTACAGCGCGCGATAACTCGCGAGCCGCTCGCGCAGCATCGCATGGCGCCGCGCGTTCGGCGTGAATTCGATTTCGACGGGCGGCTTGGTCAGCACCTTCGCCGGATCGCCGCCCGCCGCGAGCCAGCCCAGACGCGCCGCACCGAGCGCCGCGCCCGTTTCGCCGCCGCCGTGCTTGCGCGTGGTGGTGTTCAGCGAATCGGCGAGCAGTTGCGCCCAGTAGTTGCTGCGCGCGCCGCCGCCCAGCAGCGACAGCGCATGTACTTCGGTGCCCGCCGCGCGCAGCGCGTCGAGGCCGTCCGTCAGCGCAAGCGTCACGCCTTCGAGCACGGCGTAGCCGAGCAGTGCGCGGTCGGTGGCGTGCGTCATGCCGAAGAACACGCCTTGCGAATACGGATCGTTGTGCGGCGTGCGTTCGCCCGACAGATACGGCAGGAACAATGGCGCGGTTGCGAGCGCATCGTCGGGTAGCTTTTCGACTTCGGCGAGCAGCGTCGGCTCGTCGGTCGAGGTGAGCTTGCAGACCCAGCGCAGACAGCTCGCCGCCGACAGCACCACGCTCATCTGATGCCAGCGGTCGGGGATCGCATGACAGAACGCATGCACGGCCGATTCGGGGTTCGGGCGGAAGCTGTTGCCGATCACGCACAACACGCCCGACGTACCGAGCGACACGAAGCCGTCGCCCGGTTGCGTCGCGCCGATGCCGATTGCGCTCGTCGCGTTGTCGCCGCCGCCCGCCGCGACCACGACGGGCTCGCGCAAGCCCAGCTCGCGCGCGAGCTCGGGCCGCAGCATGCCCGACGGCGCGCTGCCTTCAGCGAGCCGCGGCATGTGCGAGCGGTTCATGTCGCAGGCGGCGAGCAGCGTATCGGACCAGTCGCGCTGCGCGACGTCGAGCCAGAGCGTGCCGGCGGCGTCGGACGGATCGGAGACCTTGTCGCCCGTCAGTTGCAGGCGCAAATAATCCTTCGGCAGCAGCACGCAGGCCGTCTGACGGAAGATCTCCGGCTCGTGACGCGCAACCCACAGCAGCTTCGGCGCGGTGAAGCCGGGCATCGCCAGATTGCCGGCGATCCGATGCAGATCCGGCGCGCGCCTGAGCAACTCTTCGCATTCCTCGACGGCACGCATGTCGTTCCAGAGGATCGCGGGACGCAGCACGCGGTCTTCGTTGTCGAGCAGCACGGCGCCGTGCATCTGTCCCGACAGCCCGATGCCGCGAATCTGCGCGAACTGCTCCGGGTAGCGGTCGCGCAGCGCGAAGAGTGCGGCGCGCGTGCCTTGCCACCAGTCGGACGGGTTCTGCTCCGACCAGCGCTGATGCGGACGCGAAACGGTGAACGGAGAACCTGCCGTGCCGACCACGCGTCCGTCGGACGCGAGCAGCAGAACTTTTACTTCGGACGTGCCGAGGTCGATGCCGAGATACATGGGCGCGAAACCTTCGTCGGTAGGAGATGCGCTACTTTAGCCGCATGCCGCGTGCGATGCCATGCGCAAAAGACCTGACGCATCGCATGTATCGCATTCATCGGATACGGCGCTCAATGGGATCGGCCGCGCGTGGTTCGTCGCCATGCGCGGCCGGGATGAATGGCTTAAGCGGCGGCGCTTAGCCGTTGAGCCTCTCGTACCAGTCAACGACACGCACGAGGGCCGAACGCACCACTTTCTCGAGCGATGCCGTGCCCGCCATGCTGCCCCACAGCAGCTTGTCCGCGCAGAACGCCTGCACGGGATCGGCCGCATTGAAGAAGCCGCGCGCGACGCCTTCGTCCATCACGCCATCCTGATACGTGTACGGCAGCTTGCCTTGCTGCCACTTGTCGAGAAAGCAGAAGAACAGCGCGGGCAGCATCGCGGTCGCGTTCGGCTCGACGTTGCGCTCGAAGCACTCGGACAGCGTCGGCGCGATGAAGCCTGGAATCTTCGAGAAACCATCGGCGGCGACTCGCTGATTCGTGTCCTGGATATAAGGATTGCCGAAGCGTTCGAGCACGACGTCGCGATACTTCGCGAGATCGAGCGGACTTGGCGTGAGGCATGGAATCACGTCTTGCGTCACGTAGTCGTAAGCGAACTGGCGAATCTCGGCGTCGAGCGTGCCTTCGTGGATATACGAAAGGCCGGCGAGCGTGCCCGCCCAAGCGATACAGCTATGCGTCGCGTTGAGAATGCGGATCTTCGCTTCTTCGTAAGGCAGCACCGATTCGACCAACTCGGCGCCGACCTGCTCCCACGCCGGCCGCCCAGCGATGAAGTGATCCTCGATCACCCACTGGATGAACGATTCGCCCATCACGGGGCATGCATCGTCGAAGCCCGTCGCGGCCTTCACGCGCTCGCGCACGTCGGGCGTGGGACGCGGCGTGATGCGATCGACCATCGAATTCGGGCACGCAGTGTTCGCATCGAACCATTTGCGCAATTCGCTCGCGCCGCGCCGCTCCAGGAACTGCGTCATGCCGGCGCGGAAGCGGTCGCCGTTGCTGCGCAGGTTGTCGCAGGTTTGCAGCGTGACGGCGCCCGCGTTGCGCTGCATGCGCGCTTCGAGAATCGCCGCGAGTGCGCCATAGATGGTGGTGCGCGCGCCGTTCAGGTCAGCGGCGAGGTCGGGGTTGGCGGTGTCGAGCTTGTCGTGCTCGTCGAGGTAGTAGCCGCCTTCCGTCACGGTGAACGCGATGATCTTGCATTCGGGATCGGCGCCCGCTTCGACGAGCGCATCGAGATTCTGCGACCACGGCACCACGCGTTCGATCGAGCGGATCGTCTCGTACGCGCGCTCGCCCTGCGGCGTGACGGTTTCGAGCGTGTAGACGCCGTTCTGCGCGGCGAGCGCTTCGGCGACGGCGTTCATGTCGCTGCGGATATTGCCGACGGTCAGCGACCAATGCGGATCGCCGGGCTTGCGCGCTTCATTGAGCCGGTGCAGATACCAGGCCTGATGCGCGCGATGGAACGAGCCCGCGCCGATATGCAGGATCACCTGCTTGCTTGCGCCGCTGCTTTGGCCGCTGTTCATATGTGTCTCCTAAATGCGCACGGTCTTTCGCGTGCGTTCCTTGGGATAAGTCTAGAAGGTGTCCCGGCGTTGTGAGCCGATGTCAGAAGAATATGAGAGCATTTGCTCTGCATTTGAACTAATGATCGTATTCGGCCGATTGAAAGTCAAGGCACAGCAGACGGCTTTTCGTGGCGCAGCGCGGTGGGACGGGCTTCTCCAGTACACGCGACATGCGCGGAATGCTGCCGCACAAGCGATCGCGTGGCTGTTGCATTGCATCAAATTTGACAGCGCAGAGGCCAGGACTAACCCGAATGCAAAAAAGTATCGGTCGGCGGTCTCATTTCTAGTGGCCGCCGTTGCGCCATGGGTCTAACTTTCGGTACACACGACAAGAGCAATAAAACATGTTCATGCCGCGAGCCTCCAGCTTGCGCTGCTGGACGAAGAAACAGGAGGAAGACAGATGAAGGGCATCGTCACGACGGTTACCTGGTTGCACGCGCATCGACATGCGGATCTGCATGTGCGTCGCGCGGAATGCGCGCAATATGCGCGGCCCTCCGTCTGAACCGCGGCCACAGGAGACTGACGTGCAACCCGATCTCGAACTGGTCAGCGTGCGCCGCGATGAGTCATTCAAAGCGTGGTATCACGGCTTTCCTTACCGCACGGTACGCTGGCATTTCCACCCTGAATTCGAAATCCATCTGATCGTCGCGACGACGGGCAAGATGTTCGTCGGCGATTACATCGGCGGCTTCGCGCCGGGCAATCTCGTGCTGATGGGGCCGAACCTGCCGCACAACTGGGTCAGCGAAGTGCCCGAAGGCGTGACGATCGCGCAGCGCAACCTCGTCGTGCAGTTCGGCCAGGACTTCGTCGCGCACTGCACGGAGAGCTTCCCCGAATGGCGTACGCTCGAAGCGCTGCTCGCCGATTCGCGGCGCGGCGTGTCGTTCGGACCGCAGACCAGCGCACTGATCCAGCCGCTCTTCATGGAACTGCTCGAAGCGCGCGGCCTGCGGCGCATCGTGCTGTTCCTGTCGATGATGGAAATCCTGCTGAATGCGAGCGATCGCGAACTGCTCGCGAGTCCCGCGTATCAGATCGATCCGACCAGCTACGCGTCGACGCGCATCAATCACGTGCTGTCGTATATCGGCAAGAACCTCGCTTCGGAGTTACGCGAATCAGACCTCGCGCAACTCGCAGGCCAGAGCGTGAGCGCGTTCTCTCGCTACTTCCGCCGCCATACGGGCCTGCCGTTCGTGCAGTACGTCAACCGCATGCGCATCAATCTCGCGTGCCAGTTGTTGATGGACGACGGGTTGAGCGTCACCGACATCTGCTACAAGGTCGGCTTCAATAATCTGTCGAACTTCAACCGGCAGTTTCTCACCGCGAAAGGCATCCCTCCGTCGAAGTTCCGCCGCTTCCAGCAACTGAACGACGCGAGCCGCGTCGCTTCGGAAGCGGCGGCGGCGCTTGGCAAGGGCATCGCCAACGCGCCTTCGATCGTGCCGGCCGCGCAGACGCCCAGTCATACGCACGGCCAGCCGCGCGCCGCGCCCGCGGCGTATCCGCCTCACGGCTCGCCGCTCGCGACGACCTAGGGCACTTTCTCTAGCGTTTCTGTAGCTCACCGCTGCATCGTCTGATCACGCGCTGAAACCGCGTGAGGGACGCACTCATCCTCAAAAACGGAGACAAGCCATGACGCACAACATTTCACTTCAGTCGCACGCCTTGCGCCTACGGGCCACGATGACTTTTGCCGCCGTGATGCTCGGCGCGCCGCTCGTTGCGCACGCCGCCGAACCCGCGCCGCTGAAGATCGGCATGACGTTCCAGGAACTGAACAACCCGTACTTCGTGACGATGCAAAAGGCCTTGAACGATGCTGCCGCATCGATCGGCGCGACGGTCGTCGTCACCGACGCGCACCACGACGTCAGCAAGCAGGTAAGCGACGTCGAAGACATGCTGCAGAAGAAGATCGACATTCTTCTTGTGAACCCGACGGATTCGACGGGCATTCAATCCGCCGTCGCGTCGGCGAAGAAGGCGGGCGCCGTGGTCGTCGCCGTCGATGCGAACGCGAACGGTCCCGTCGATTCGTTCGTCGGCTCGAAGAATTTCGACGCTGGCCAGATGTCGTGCGAATACCTTGCGAAAGCGATTGGCGGCAGCGGCGAAGTGGCGATACTCGACGGCATTCCCGTCGTGCCGATTCTCGAACGCGTGCGCGGTTGCAAGGCGGCGCTCGCGAAGTTTCCGAACGTGAAGATCGTCGATACGCAGAACGGCAAGCAGGAACGCGCAACGGCGCTGTCCGTCACCGAGAACATGATCCAGGCGCATCCGAACCTGAAGGGCATCTTCAGCGTGAACGACGGCGGATCGATGGGCGCGTTGTCCGCGATCGAATCGTCGGGCAAGGACATCAAGCTGACGAGCGTCGATGGTGCGCCGGAAGCGATCACCGCGCTCCAGAAGCCGAACTCGAAGTTCATCGAAACGTCCGCGCAATTTCCGCGCGACCAGATTCGCCTCGCAATCGGCGTGGCGCTCGCGAAGAAGTGGGGCGCAAATGTGCCGAAGACGATTCCCGTCGACGTGAAGCTCGTCGACAAGGACAACGCGAAGGGTTTCAGCTGGTAAGCGACGTGTTGCGCACGGGTGACGGAGGGGAAGCCCTGCGTCACGCCTTGAAACGCAAAGGAAACGCGATGGACACGATTCTCAAACTCGACAACATCACGAAGAGCTTTCCGGGTGTGAAGGCGCTGCAAGGCATACACCTGGCCATCGCGCGCGGCGAGATTCACGCATTGCTCGGCGAGAACGGCGCGGGCAAGTCGACGCTGATGAAGATTCTGAGCGGCATCTATCAGCCCGACGACGGCACGATCGTGATCGACGGACAGGAACGGCACTTCACAAATTATCACGATGCCGTCGCGGCGGGCGTCGGCATTGTGTTTCAGGAGTTCAGCCTGATTCCGTATCTGAATGCCGTCGAGAACATGTTCCTCGGACGCGAGTTGCGCAACCGGCTCGGCATGCTCGATCGGACAAAGATGCGGCGCGCGGCGGCGGAGATTTTCGAGCGGCTCGGCGTCGCAATCGATCTGTCCTTGCCGATCCGCGAACTATCAGTTGCGCAGCAGCAGTTCGTCGAAATCGGCAAGGCGTTGTCGCTGAATGCGCGCATCCTGATTCTCGACGAGCCGACGGCCACGCTCACACCCGCCGAAGCCGAGCATCTGTTCACGATCATGCGCGATCTGAAGCAGCAAGGTGTCGCGATGATTTTCATCTCGCATCACCTCGAAGAGATTTTCGAAGTGTGCGACCGCATCACCGTGTTGCGCGACGGCCAGTATGTCGGCATGACGGACGTGGCGAAGACGGATGTGAGCCGGCTCGTCGAGATGATGGTCGGGCGCAAGATCGAAAACAGTTTTCCGCCGAAGCCCGTGCTATCCGCCGACGCAAAAGCCGTGCTTGAAGTGAACGCATTGCAGTTGCACAAAGACGGACCGATCAACCGCTTCACGCTGCGCGAAGGTGAGATTCTCGGCTTCGCGGGACTGGTCGGCTCGGGCCGCACGGAGACGGCACTCGCCGTGATTGGCGCGGATGCCGCGCATGTGAAGGACATTCGCATCAACGGCGCGGCGGCGAACCTGTCCGATCCCGCCGATGCGCTGAAGTCCGGCATCGGCATTCTGCCGGAAAGCCGCAAGACGGAAGGGCTGATCACATCGTTCTCGATCAAGCAGAACATCTCGATCAACAACCTCGGCAAGTACCGCACGGGCCGCTTCTTCATCGATCACCGCAGCGAAGCGAAGGCAACGGCCGACATCATGAAGCGCGTCGGCGTGAAGGCACCGACGATGCACACCGAAGTCGCGACGCTGTCAGGCGGCAATCAGCAGAAAGTGGTGATCGCGCGCTGGCTGAATCACCACACGAACATCCTCATCTTCGACGAGCCGACGCGCGGCATCGACGTCGGCGCGAAAGCGGAAATCTATCTGCTGATGCGCGAACTCACGGCGCGCGGCTACTCGATCATCATGATTTCGTCGGAATTGCCGGAGATCGTCGGCATGTGCGATCGCGTCGCCGTGTTCCGGCAAGGACGCATCGAAGCGATTCTCGAAGGGGACCAGATCGAATCGAATGCCGTGATGACTTATGCAACGGCTGGTGCATCGGCTGCAACTCGTGGAGCAACACTGCATGAACACACCTAATACTTCTCCCAAGACATCGGCAGTCGCATCCGATACGCCGGGCGCGCCGTTTCGCCTGAACTGGGCGAGCATCAAACGCTCGACCTTGTTCTATCCATTTATCGGTTTGCTTGTTGTGTGCATCGTGATGGTGTTCGCCAGCGACAGTTTTCTGTCCGCGGCGAATCTCGAGAACGTGCTGCGCCAGGTGTCGATCAACGCGATCATCGCCGTCGGCATGACGGCCGTGATCCTGACGGGCGGCATCGATCTGTCCGTCGGTTCGGTGATGGCGCTGTCGGGCACGCTCGCGGCGGGTCTGATGGTGGCTGGTCTCAACGGCGTCGCGGCGATCGCGATCGGCATTGCCGTGGGGCTTGGCTTCGGCTTTGGGAATGGCTTTTTCGTCGCGTTCGCGGGCATGCCGCCGATTATCGTCACGCTGGCGACGATGGGTATCGCACGCGGCCTCGCATTGATCTATACGGGCGGTTATCCGATCGACGGCCTGCCGGACTGGGTCAGCTTCTTCGGCAGCGGCAAGGTGCTCGGTATTCAGGCGCCCGTGCTGATCATGCTCGTGATCTACGCGATTGCATGGCTGTTGCTCGAACGCATGCCGTTTGGCCGCTATGTGTACGCGATAGGCGGCAACGAACAGGCGACGCGCCTGTCCGGCGTGCGTGTTGCGCGCGTCAAGCTGATCGTCTACACGCTGTCTGGCCTGACGTCGTCGTTCGCGGCCATCGTGCTTACGTCGCGATTGATGAGCGGCCAGCCGAACGCGGGCGTCGGCTTCGAACTCGATGCGATTGCGGCTGTGGTGATGGGCGGCACATCGATATCGGGCGGACGCGGCTCGATTATCGGCACGCTGATCGGCGCGCTGTTGCTTGGCGTGCTGAACAACGGCCTCAACATGGTCGGCGTGAATCCGTACGTGCAGAACGTGATCAAGGGCGGAATCATCCTGCTCGCGATCTACATCAGCCGCGAACGCAAGAAGTGAAATCACATTCCTCTGTTTCCATTAATCGCAAGGCAATGCAATGACCACTCAGGACAACAGCAAAAGCATGACGGCGATCGTGTGTCACGCGCCGGAAGACTATCGCGTCGAACGCGTGACGAAGCCGCAGGCGCGCGCGCATGAACTCGTGATCCGTATCGCCGCGTGCGGCATCTGCGCGAGCGACTGCAAGTGCCATTCCGGCGCAAAAATGTTCTGGGGCGGCCCGAGCCCATGGGTGAAAGCGCCCGTGATTCCGGGCCATGAATTTTTCGGTTACGTCGAAGAAATCGGCGAAGGCGCGGCCGAACATTTCGGCGTGGAGAAGGGCGACCGCGTGATCGCCGAACAGATCGTGCCGTGCGGCAAATGCCGCTACTGCAAATCCGGCCAGTACTGGATGTGCGAAGTACACAACATCTTCGGCTTCCAGCGCGAGGTCGCGGACGGCGGCATGGCCGAATACATGCGCATTCCACCGACGGCCATCGTCCACAAGATTCCCGACGGCATCTCGCTCGAAGATGCCGCGATCATCGAGCCGCTCGCGTGCGCGATTCACACCGTCAATCGCGGTGACGTTCAACTCGACGATGTGGTCGTGATCGCGGGCGCGGGGCCGCTTGGGTTGATGATGACGCAGGTCGCGCACCTGAAGACGCCGAAGAAACTGGTCGTGATCGATCTCGTCGAAGAACGGCTGGAGCTGGCGCGCGAATACGGCGCGGACGTGACGATCAATCCGAAGAACGACGACGCGCTGGCCATCGTCAAATCGCTGACGGACAACTACGGCTGCGACGTCTACATCGAAACGACGGGCGTGCCGGTGGGCGTGAATCAGGGCATGGACCTGATTCGCAAGCTCGGGCGTTTTGTCGAGTTTTCCGTGTTCGGCGCGGAGACTACAATGGACTGGTCGATCATCGGCGACCGCAAGGAACTCGACGTGCGCGGCGCGCATCTGGGCCCTTACTGTTATCCGATTGCTATCGATCTTTTGGCGCGCGGGCTCGTCACATCGAAAGGCATCGTCACGCATGGCTTTTCGCTCGAAGAGTGGGACGAAGCGATCAAGGTCGCGAATTCGCTCGACTCGATCAAGGTGTTGATGAAGCCGGCCCGATAGTCCGAAAAAATGAACAGTGCGCGTCGTTCGAGGCGCGCACACGGAGACACTATGAATTACGTCATCGGCGTCGATATCGGCACGCAGAGCACGAAGGCCGTGCTCGTCGACCAGAACGGCGCAATCGTCGCGCAGCATTCGAGTGGCTATCACCCGGACACGCCGAAGCCGCTGTGGGCCGAGCAATGGCCGACCGTATGGATGAAGGCGGTGATCGAATGTATCTCGCGCTGTGTGGCGAAGGCGCGTGAAGCGGGCGTCGCGTCGAATGCGATCAAGTCCGTGTGCGTGAGCAGTCTGTATGGCGGCTCGGGCATTCCCGTCGATAGCGACATGAAGCCGCTGTATCCCTGCCTGATCTGGATGGACCGTCGCGCGACGGCGCAGGTCGAAGCGGTGCGTGCGAACGTCGATCTTGAACGGTTGTATTCGATCACGGGCAATGGCGTCGACAGCTACTACGGCTATACGAAGATGCTGTGGCTGCGCGACAACGAGCCGAACGTGTGGGCGAACACGCGCTTCTTCCTGCCGCCGAATGCCTATGTGATCTATCTGCTGACGGGCGAAGTGGCTGTCGATCACAGCTCAGCGGGTAACATCGGCGGCGTGTACGACATCGCGAAGCGCGACTGGTCCGACGAGGCGCTCGACATGCTCGGCATTCCCGCGACGATGATGCCGGAGCATCTGGTCGAATCGTCGGATGTAGTGGGTGGGTTGCTGTCGCAATGGACGGAGCAGCTTGGACTCGAAGCGGGCACGTCGATCGTCGCGGGCGGTGTCGATGCGGCGATGGCCACGTATGCGGCGGGTGTCACGCGCGCGGGCCAGCATGTCGCGATGATCGGCACGAGCATGTGCTGGGGCTATATCAATCAGAGCGTCGACGCGCATCATGGCCTTATCAGCATGCCGCACGTGTTCAACGGGTTGCAGGATATCTATGTGTTCGGCGGCGCGATCACGGCGGGCGCGTCGGTGACGTGGTATCGCGAGCAGTTCTGCCATGCGGAGATCGAAGCGGCGAAGGCGATCCCACATGGCGATCCGCATCGATTACTCGAAGAGGACGCGGCGCAGATTCCGGCGGGTTCGGATGGCGTGATGTTCCTGCCGTATCTGATGGGCGAGCGCAGCCCGGTGTGGGACGCGAAGGCGAGCGGTGCGTTTGTCGGATTGAGCCTGTATCACACGCGGGCGCATCTGTATCGCGCGGTGCTCGAAGGCGTTGCGTACGCGTTGCAGCACAACATCGTCGCGGGGCGCAAGGGCGCGAAGTCACTCGACGATAGGCTGATCGTCGTCGGCGGCGCGGCGCATTCGGACTTGTGGATGTCGATCATTGCGGACATCACGGGCTTTCCCGTCTACACGATCGAGCAGGACGTGGAAGCGGCGATGGGTGCGGCATTGCTCGCCGCGTACGGCACGAAGCTGATTTCGCAGGAAACGGCGCGCGGCGGCTGGGTGAAACTGATCGAGCGCGCGAAGCCCGATCCGGCGCGGCAGGCGGTGTACGCGGAGCGCTTTGGCATCTATACGGACCTGTATCCGGCGTTGAAGCCGGTCATGCATCGGTTGCAAGCGAAATGAAGACGACCTTCGATTTTTCCGGGCGCTCGATCCTTGTGACGGGGGCATCGAGCGGCATTGGCCGCGTGACTGTTGAGATGTTGTGCGCTAGCGGTGCGCAGGTTGTTGCGGCGGCGCGCAATGTTGGTGAACTTGCTCGTCTTGCGGAGGAGACGGGGTGTGAGCCGCTGGTGCTCGATGTTGGCGATGAAGTTGCGATTGATGAGGCGCTTGCGTCGCTCGATGTGTTCGATGGGCTCGTGAATTGTGCGGGCACGGCGATGCTTGAGCGGGCGATTGATACGACTGCGGCGAGCTTTGATTCTGTGATGAGCGTTAATGCTCGCGGCGCGATACTGGTTGCGCGGCATGTTGCGCGGGCGATGATCGATGCCAGGCGCGCGGGCAGTATCGTTAATGTTTCTAGCCAGGCGGCGCTTGTTGGGCTTGAGGATCATTTGAGTTATTGCGCTTCTAAAGCAGCGATGGATGCTATTACGCGGGTTTTGTGTGTCGAGCTTGGGGGGTATGGGATTCGCGTGAATAGCGTTAATCCGACTGTCACGCTGACGCCGATGGCGGTGAAGGCATGGAGCGAGCCTTCCAAGCGCGATCCTGCTCTCCAGGCTATTCCGCTTAAGCGGTTTGCTGAACCGCGGGAAGTTGCTGAGCCGATTTTGTTTTTGCTCAGTGATGCGGCTTCTATGATCACTGGCGTGACTTTGCCAATCGATGGCGGGTATACCGCAAGGTGATTTTCTTGGGTTTGGTTTTGTCTGCGACGCTGGGTGGTTTGCTGGTGTTTGCGCTGGCATCCGGAGGGCGGTGTTTGCTGCGCCAGCTTTCTGGTTTGCATGTGGTTTCGCTGGCATCCGCGTTTCGTTAGCGTGCTTCAAGCGTCGCCCCTGTGCGGGGCGGCACCTACTTTTCTTTGCCGCCGCAAAGAAAAGTAGGCAAAAGAAAGCGGCTAACACCGCCAGTTCTAGTGTTTGCCTGAGGGCCCCCAACGGGTCTTACGCTTCACACGGCAATCACGTGACCCATGTCCGTTGCCAGCGCTCTTGCGGTGCGCCTCACCCGCCTCATGCGCCCGCGTTACAGCACGCCGTGCCAGATAGTCCGCCGCCGCCCAGGTGGCAAACTGTGTGTCGGCCCTTGTGCTCCACACGCCTCACTTCGGACCGAAAGCGCACGCATGCCACCTTGTAAGAGCGCTACCCTATACGACGCGACAACCTACACACAGTTTGCCACCTGGGCGGCACATACCATTCGCCGCCGCCAGCCGTTGTACGGGTGTTTGAAGTGGGTGAGGCGCTCATTCAGTGCGTTGGCAACGCACGCAAACAAGGACGTTGCCGTGTGAAGCGTAAGATCCTTTGGGGGCCCTCAGGCAGGAAGAAGAATTGGCGGTGTTAGCCGCTTTCTTTTGCCTACTTTTCTTTGCGGCGGCAAAGAAAAGTAGGTGCCGCCCCGCACAGGGGCGACGCTTGGAGCAGGCTAACGAATCGCGGATGCCAGCGCAAACACCAGCAAACCAACCCAGCACCCGCAAGACAAAAAAACCTAGAGCAAAGTCCTCACATGCCAAAGCTCAGGAAACAGCACAACATCAAGCATCTTACGCAGATAAGGCGCACCTGCAGTCCCACCAGTCCCTTGCTTGAACCCGATAATCCGTTCAACAGTAGTCACATGCCTGAACCGCCACTGCCGAAAGGCATCCTCAAGATCGACAAGCTCCTCAGCCATCTCATACAGTTCCCAATGCTGGGAAGGATTCCGATAAACCTCAAGCCAGGCGGCTTCAACCGAAGCATCATGCTGAGTAGGCAGCGTCCAGTCCCGCTCCAACCGTGAGGCATCAATAGCAAACCCTCGCCGTGCCAACAGACGAACCACTTCGTCATAAAACGAAGGCGCCTCAAGTGCAGCTTTCACTTCGGCAAACACATCGGCATGATGCGCATGAGGCTTGAGCATCTGCTCATTCTTATTCCCGAGCATAAACTCCAGCTCACGATACTGATAAGACTGAAACCCCGACGAACTGCCAAGAAACGGCCGCATCGCCGTATATTCCGAAGGCGTCATCGTCGACAACACACTCCACGCCTGCACAAGCTGCTCAAGAATCCGCGACACACGCGCAAGCATCTTGAACGCCGGCGGCAACTCATCACGATGCACTGAAGCAAGCGCGGCACGCAATTCATACAGCGCCAGCTTCATCCACAACTCGCTCGTCTGATGCTGGATGATGAACAGCATCTCGTTGTGATCCGGCGACAACGGATGCTGCGCATGCAGAATCGATCCCAGCGACAAATAATCGCCGTAGCTCATCGACTTCGAGAAATCGAGTTGCGCGTCGTGCCAGCCTTCGGTCTCATCGGCGGCCATGTGCGACGCGTGCGTCTCGCGCGGCGTCTGCGTGCCGCCATGCCCGAACGGGCAGCCTTGCGCGGGCTTGTCTTCGGTCATCTTCATATGGTCGGTCATCGCGCGCTCCTCAGGTCACGGCGCCGCGTGCGGCAAATTCAGGCGCGCGCCAGATCTCGTGTTCGAGCACGTGTCGCAGATGCTCGACGGCATCCCACACGTCGACAAAGCGCGTGTACAGCGGCGTAAAACCAAATCGCAATACATGCGGCTCGCGATAATCGCCGATCACACCGCGCGCGATCAGCGCCTGCATTACTTCATAGCCGTGCGGATGCTCGAAGCTCGCATGCGAACCGCGTTGCGCATGTGCGCGCGGCGTCACCAGCGTGAGCGGAAATTCCTTGCAGCGTGTCTCCACCAGTTCGATGAAAAGATCCGTCAGCGCAAGCGACTTCTTGCGGATCGCCTGCATGTCGGTTTGCAGAAAAATGTCGAGCCCGCATTCGACGAGCGCCATCGACACCATCGGCTGCGTGCCGCACAAGAAGCGGCCGATACCGTCGTCAGCTGCGTAGGTCGGGTCCATCGCAAACGGCGCGCGATGTCCCCACCAGCCCGACAGTGGCTGTTCGAAATCGCTCTGGTGACGATGTGGCACCCACGCGAACGCAGGCGAACCCGGACCGCCATTCAGATACTTGTACGTGCAACCGACGGCACAATCCGCGCCGACGCCATTCAGATCGACAGGCACGGCACCTGCCGAATGCGCCAGGTCCCACAGCGCGAGCGCCCCCTTGTCGTGGATCAGCTTCGTCAGCGCGGCCATGTCGTGCATGTATCCCGTGCGGTAGTTGACGTGCGTGATCATCGCGACGGCGACATCGTCGGTGATGGCGGCGGGCAATTCGGACGGATCATCGACGAGGCGCAACTCATAACCGCGATCCAGTTGTTTGATCAGCCCTTGCGCGATGTACAGGTCGGTCGGAAAGTTCGAACGCTCCGACACGATCACGCGGCGCTTCGGGTCGCGCTTGTCCTGCATGCGCAGCGCCGCCGACAGCACCTTGAACAGGTTGATCGAAATCGTGTCGGTCACCACAACTTCGTTGTGCGCCGCGCCGATCAGCGCCGCGAGCTTGTTGCCCAGACGCCGCGGCAGCGAGAACCAGCCGGCCGTATTCCAGCTGCGGATCAGTCCTTCGCCCCATTCGGCGCCGATCACGGTCTGCGCGCGCTGCGCGGCCGCGGCGGGCGGTACGCCGAGCGAATTGCCGTCCAGATAGATGACGTTCGGCGCAAGCGCGAACTGGTCGCGCAGCGGCGCGAGGGGGTCGGCTGCATCCAGCGCGAGTGCTTCTTCACGTTGATTCATGGTGTTCGTTCGGTCGAAAGAGTACGTTTAAGCGGAAGGTCGTTGTTCAGGCAGTGCGCGCAGCACGGCGCGTACCGGGCTGGCGTCGAGCGTCGTCAGCTTGAGCGGCAGCGCGATCAGCTCGTAGTCGCCGGGTGCGACGGCGTCGAGCACGATGCCTTCGAGAATCGCCATCCGGTGCGCGCGGATGCGGTGATGCGCGGCCATCGTTTTCGATTCCTGCGGATCGAGCGACGGCGTGTCGATGCCGATCAGCTTCACACCGTGCGCGGCGAGCAGATCGATCGTGTCGGGCGCGACTGCGCAGAAATTGCTGTCCCACGCCGTGACGGGCGCTTCGCGGTAGGTGCGCAGCAGCACGCGCGGCGGCACGCCATCGAGCGACGCGGCAACATGCTCCCGGCTCACCAGCGGCGTCGCGCCGATGCAGTGGATCACGCGGCAGCGGCCGAGATACGCATCGAGCGGCACCGCGCCGATCGCGGCGCCGTCGGCGTCGTAGTGCAGCGGCGCGTCGGTGTGTGCGCCCGTGTGCGGCGAGAGCGTCAACCGTGCGACATTGACGGGCGAGCCCGCCTCCATCCGCCACACGCGCTCGATGGCCACGGGCGTGTCGCCCGGCCAGACGGGCGTCGCCGTATCGACGGCGGGCGTGATGTCCCAAAGCGTGTCCATGCGTCTCCTATTGACCACAGTTGGCGCCTCAGCGTCTTACTCTGGTCCCATGCAAGTACCGTTGTTCTGCAACCTTCTTTGGATGATAGGCGGCATCAGACGAAATGTGCTTGCTAAAAAAACTGTTTATTTCGCCCCCTTTGGAACATAATTTGAGGCAAACGGGAAAGGGAGACCGAAAATGAACGCGATCTCACTGGACGCCACCGATTGCCGTATCTTGACGGTGCTGCAGCACGAAGGACGAATCAGCAATCTGGATCTGGCGGAGCGCATCTCGCTTTCGCCGTCCGCGTGTCTACGACGTTTACGCCTGCTGGAAGAGCAGGGCGTGATCGAGCGTTACCGCGCGTGTCTGAACCGCGAAGTGCTGGGGTTCGAACTGGAAGCCTTCGTGCAGGTATCGATGCGCAACGACCAGGAGAACTGGCATGAGCGCTTCGCCGACGCGCTGCGCGACTGGCCGGAAGTGGTCGGCGCGTTCGTCGTGACGGGGGAGACGCATTATCTGCTGCGGGTGCTCGCCCACAATCTCAAGCACTATTCGGATTTCGTGCTCAGCCGGCTGTACAAGGCGCCGGGCGTATTGGACATCCGCTCGAATATCGTGCTGCAGACGCTGAAGGAAGATTCGGGCGTGCCCGTCGCACTGGTAGCGAGCTCGAAGGCGCAACAACCAGGCTAGCGGCGCCGAGGCGGGCGGAAAACCGCGCCTCTCGCCGCACGCAAAAGCGCCGGCCGGTCAGCCGAGCCGCTTCAGGCCATGAAAATCGCCGTTCTGGAACACGAGTGGTTCGGTTTCGCTGGCCTGATCGTGGACGCCGCAGCGCTCCACTTCACCGACAAAAATGACGTGATCGCCTTCGTCGTAGCGGCTGCGGTTATGGCATTCGAACCACGCGAGCGCGCCGTCGAGCACGGGCATGCCTGTGTCTCCCGCCGCATGCGACACCCCTTCGAAGCGGTCGCCCTTGACGGTCGCAAAGCGCTTGCACAGATCGAGCTGCGTCGAGGCCAGCACATTGACGACATAATGACTGTTCGAGCGGAACACGGGCATCGAGGCCGAGCGTGTCGCGAGACTCCACAGCACGAGCGGCGGCGCCAGCGAGACGGAATTGAATGAACTGGCCGTGATCCCGATCAACGCGCCCGACGGCGCGCGTGTCGTAATGACGGTGACGCCCGTCGCGAACTGGCTGAGCGCGCGGCGAAAAGCGCCGTTGTCGAAATTGGGCGGGTTGGCGTGCTTCATCGGCTGATGCATTCTGGCGAATGGACCGCTTGATGAAGCGACCAGAGGAAAAAAAACGGTTCGAAGGTCATGTAGAAATTCGGCGAATTGTCCCAATTTTAACTGCAATCGCAGAGAGCCAGGCGCGAGCGCGTGGCGGGACAAGGGCGGCCGCATGGTACGGATGGTGCGTGCGGGCTGCATGAATCCCGAAAAGGGCGGAGTATTGCGCCGGTCGGATGCGGTGAAGCATCGGGTGTCCACAGTGACTGCGGCGAGCCCAGCGCGTTTTGTCCGGAGGGCAAGCGTCGCGGCGAGCCAAATTCAAGGAGCGAGCATGAGTCAGTCAGTCGAGACCGCCACACTGGGCGGCGGGTGTTTCTGGTGTCTGGAGGCGGTGTATCTGGGCGTCGATGGGGTGACGTCGGTGGAATCGGGGTATGCGGGCGGTCAGGTCGACAATCCGTCGTACGAGCAGGTCTGCGACGGCGACACGGGGCACGCGGAAGTCGTCAACGTCGAGTTCGATCCGGCGCGCATCACCTACCGCGAGATCCTCGATATTTTCTTCGCGATCCATGATCCGACCCAGCTTAACCGCCAGGGAAACGATGTTGGCACGCAATACCGGTCGGTGATCTTCACCCACTCGGACGCGCAGCGCGACACGGCGTTGCAGGCGATCCGCGAGATCGGCGCCGAAGGCATCTATGACGGCCAGATCGTCACGCAGGTGCTGCCGCTGGACGGTAACTACTTTGCTGCCGAGGCGTATCACCAGAACTACTTCGCGCAGCATCCGGATCAGGGCTATTGCGCGTTCGTCGTCGCGCCGAAGGTGGCGAAGTTCCGGCAGAAGTTCGCGCATCGGATCAAGGCGGGCGCGTGAGCGCGGGCTGATCCTGGTGCATTGATGTAGCAGCTTGCGCGGCGCAGGTCCTACGCGGACTGCGCCGCGCTTTCTTTTTGTGCGCGGCGAAGCCGCTCGCACGCAGCCGCGATTTGCGCCGCGAGCTTCACGCAGGTCAGCGGCGCGGAGCCTTCGGCCTTGTTGTTCGCGGCGATCAGCACCGGCTGTCCCGCAATCGCGTAACGCGCGGCCAGCTCGGAGAGTGCGACGCGGGTGTCGGGGTCTTCGTCGACGAGTTTGTCGAACGGTTCGTACTTCGCTTTTGCCTGTTCGTACTTGAAACCGCCATGCAGGCTCCAGCGCACGATCAGCGGCCCCGACGGCGCTTCGTCTAGCAACGCAAGCGCGGCGGCCTGCCGCGACGGATCGGGCATCCGCGCGTGAATGCCGACGCAGTAGCGCACGCCCGTCGCCTTCAGCGCGCGAATCAGGCGCGGCGTCAGCATCGACGCATCGCGGATTTCGACGGCGTAGCAGGTATCGCCTTCGAGCGGCGGCAGCGCCGCCAGGAACGCCGTCAGCCGGTCGACGAAGAGGGCCGGCCGCGCGAGCATTTCATTGGGCAGCGGCGAGAACTGGAAAACGAGCGCGCCCGCTTTCGCGCCAAGCCCGTCGATGCACGGCCGCACGAATTCGTCGATCGCCAGTTGCGCGTTCAGAAAGCAGGGATTCTCCGACACCGGCTCGCCGCGTTCGGCGCGCACGGTTGCATCGGTGACGAGCGCGGGCGCCTTCACGATGAAGCGGAAATGGTCCGGCACCTGCTGCGCGTAACGCAGATAGTCGGTAAGCGTGAGCGGCGCGTAAAACGAGCGGTCGATGCTCACCGTGCGCAGCAGCGGATGCGCGCCATAGGCGCCGAGGCCGTCGCGCGAGAGCTTGCTGTTGCTGTAGTCGTCGCCGTAGACGATGCCTTTCCAGCCGGGAAAGGACCATGTCGAGGTGCCGAGATGCACTTGCGGCGGCAACTGGCTGGCGAGGTGAATGACTTCATCGGAAGGCGACGCGGCGAGAACATCGCGGGCGCGGCGCTTTTTCGGTGGCGCGTCGCTGGGCGCGGCAGCCGTTTCCGACGAGGCTTTGGGCGCGGAAGCTACGGCGACAGGCGCCTGCTCGACGTGATTGCCGAACATGTCGAGTTGCAGGGTGCCGTCGGGCGCTTCGGGTGCCGCTTCTTCTTCCATCGATCCGTTACGAGAGACATTGCGCTGACGCGGATGAATCACGCCGCTTCGGGCCAACCGTAGCGCGCGGCCCGAAGCGGTATCCAGCCCGCGATTTTACAGCGCCTTCTCGTACATGAAGCGGCGCGACCAGGGCAGCGTCGTCGCGCTGCGGCCCGCCTTGCGGCACACCACCTGATAGATCGACACGTCGTCGTTCTCGAACGCATACGCGCAGCCCGCGAGGTACACGCGCCAGATGCGGAATTTCTCGTCGTCGACGAGCGACCTCGCTTCTGCCGCTTTCGCCTCGAAGTTCTCGGCCCAGATGTCGAGCGTACGCGCGTAGTGGCGGCGCAGGCTTTCGATATCGAAAGCTTCAAGCCCGCCGCGCTGCATCGTTTCGAGCGCGAGGCTGATGTGCGGCAACTCGCCGTCGGGGAATACATATCTGTCGATGAACTCGCCGCCGCCGAGCGCCGTTTCGCCGCTGTCGTAATCCGTCGACGTGATGCCGTGATTCATCGCAATGCCGTCATCCGTGAGCAGGTCGTGGATCTTCTGGAAGTAGCCGGGCAGATTCTTGCGGCCGACATGCTCGAACATGCCGACGCTCGTGATGCGGTCGAACTGCCCCTGGACGTCGCGATAATCCTGCAGCCGGATTTCGATCTGGCCTTCGAGACCGGCTGCTTTCACGCGCTGCGTCGCGAGATCGAACTGGTTCTGCGACAGCGTCACGCCCACGCACTTCGCGCCGAACTTCTGCGCCGCGCGCAGCACGAGCGCGCCCCAGCCGCAGCCGATATCGAGCAGACGCTGGCCCGGCTGCACCTGGATCTTCGTCAGGATGTGATCGATCTTCTTGATCTGCGCGGTGGCGAGGTCTTCGTCGCCGTTCTCGAAATACGCGCACGAGTACACCATGTTCTCGTCGAGCCACAGCTTGTAGAACTCGTTCGAGACGTCGTAGTGATACTGGATCGCCTTCTTGTCCGACGTTTTCGTGTGATTGAAATAGCGTCGCACGCGCGCGAGCTTGCTCGCATTCGTCACCGTGCTTCGCGCCAGCGAATAGCTGATGTTGATGATGTCCGACAGCTTGCCTTCGATGTCGATCTTGCCCTTCACGTACGCCTCGCCCAGATTGTCCAGGCTCGGTTCGAGCAATAGCGGCAGCGCGGACGCGCTATTCACTTTCAGCGTGACCGCCGGCGCCGCGAACGTGCCGAAGTCATGCTGCTGGCCATCCCATAGCACCAGGCGCGCCGGGATATTGGCCTTCGTTTTTACTTCGTCTACCCACTGCGCCAGCTTCTTCTCCCAGAACATGTGATTTCTCCGTGTCCAATGAATCAAAGCAAAGCCTGCCGAACCACAGTGCGCAGCGCGCGAGCCGTCCTTGGCCGCGCTATTCGATGTCGAGCCGCGCGCACGCGATTCTGCCGTCCGCGCAACGCGTCATGCACTATGAGGCACGACGGGCCGCGCGCCGGTTTATCGATGTGTCAGGGCGACAGACGGGCGATCGTCCAGTCGGCGTTGCCGCTACGCGTGTAGAGCAGCCGGTCGTGCAGACGTGAAGGCCGTCCTTGCCAGAATTCAATCGCGTCGGGAATCAGGCGATAGCCGCCCCAGTGCGGGGGCCGGGGCGGATTGTCCCCGTATTGTGCAATGAATTCGCGTTCCCGCGCTTCCAAAGCGGCACGGCTTTCAATCACCTTGCTCTGCTCCGACGCCCATGCGCCGATGCGTGAGCCGACGGGACGCGATGCGAAGTACGTGTCGCTTTCTGCGTCGCTCGTCTTGACGACGGTGCCCTCGACGCGCACCTGGCGCTCGAGTTCGATCCAGTAGAAAAGGAGGCTTGCGTGTGGGTTCTGCGCGAGTTCGAGGCCCTTGCGGCTCTCGTAGTTCGTGAAGAACACGAACCCGCGCTCGTCGACAGCCTTGATCAGCACGATGCGCGCCGAAGGCCGGCCGCGCGGGTCGACCGTCGCAAGCGTCATCGTGTTCGGTTCGGGGAGTTGCGCGTCGATGGCCTGTTTGAACCATACGTCGAACTGACGGAACGGGTTCGGGTCGGCGTCGGCAATGTCCAGCGAACCGAGCGAATAGTTTTTGCGAAGGTCGGCAAGAGTGCTCATTTTTTTATGCAAGCGCTACAGTGTGGAACCAGTATAGCGAAGGACAAAGTTTTCTGCGTTGAGGCGTGTCGTGTGGGCCGCGCGTTGAAGCTGCTGACGCCGCAATCCGCGGGCGTGCGCCGGCGCGATCAGGCAAAATACAGGGTTGAAAGCATGCAGACATCCGCAGGATATCGCAATGCCGTAGTCCGAATCAGCGAAGCTACCCATCATGTCCACGCCTCTCGTCACCGAGCATTCCGATATTACTACCGACTCCAGCGCGCATGAAACCGCCGACCGCGCCCGGCGTTTCGGCGGCGTCGCGCGCCTGTACGGCGCGCCGGCGCTCGCCGCGTTCGAGCGCGCGCACGTTGCCGTGATCGGCATTGGCGGCGTCGGCTCGTGGGCGGCGGAAGCGCTCGCGCGCACGGCGATCGGCCGGATCACGCTGATCGATCTCGACAACGTCGCCGAGAGCAACACGAACCGGCAGATTCACGCGCTCGACGGCAACTACGGCAAGCCCAAGGTCGATGCGATGGCCGAGCGCATCCGGCTGATCGATCCGCAGTGCGATGTGCGCGTGATCGAAGATTTTATCGAACCGGGCAACTTCGATACGGTGCTGGGCGGCGGCTTCCACTACGTGGTCGATGCGATCGACAGCGTGCGCACGAAGACGGCGCTGATCGCATGGTGCGTCGAGCACAAGCAGCCGTTGATCACGGTCGGCGGCGCGGGCGGCCAGCTCGACCCCACCCGTATCCGTATCGACGATCTCGCGCAGACCATTCAGGACCCGCTGCTGTCGAAGGTGCGCGGCCAGTTGCGCAAGCAACATGGCTTTCCGCGTGGGCCGAAAGCGAAGTTCAAGGTGAGCGCGGTGTATTCGGACGAGCCGCTGATCTATCCGGAAGCGGCTGTCTGCGATATCGACGAAGAAGCCGAGCACGTCACGACGTCGCCCGGTCATCATGGTCCTGTTGGTCTGAATTGCGCGGGCTTTGGATCGAGCGTGTGCGTGACGGCGAGCTTCGGCTTTGCGGCCGTGGCGCATGTGCTACGCGCGCTGGCGAAGAGCGCGGCCTGAAGCGCGGCGGCGTACGCTTCTTCGCCTGAATGAAAAAACGCGGCACATGGCCGCGTTTTTTCATGGTCTAGCGAGAAGAACGATCAGTTCAACGACGCACTCAGCTTGCGGCGCCATTTCGCGACCAGTTCCGGCTGATGCGCGGCGAGATCGAACACGGACAACATCGTCTTGCGGCCGATGTCTTCGCGGAACGTGCGGTCACGCGTGACGATGGCAAGCAGATGCTCGAGCGCGGGGTCATACTTGCGCCGGGCAATGAGCGCGCTTGCCAGATCGAAGCGCGCTTCGAGGTCGTCGGGATTGTTTGCGACGGCGGCTTCGAGCGCATCCGTGGGCGGCAGGTCGGAGGCTGCGTCGACGGCATCGAGCCGCGTCTTGATCGCGTTGTAGCGCGCGTCGATGCCCTGCGTCGTTTTGGGCGACAGCAGATCGTTTTCCTTCTGCGCTTCTTCGGCGCGGTTGTCTTCTAGCAGCAGCTCCATCAGATCGAGCCGTGCTTCGTCGAAACCCGGGTCATAGGCGAGTGCGGCCTTGAGCGCGTCGTACGCATCCTCGCGGCGGCCTTCGGCGATCGCTGCGGCCGCTTCCGCGCGCGACGCTTCCGCGCCGTCCGGCACGAGGCGGTCGAGGAACTCGCGCAACTGGCCTTCCGGCAGCACGCCGATGAACTGATCGACGGGCCGTCCGTCCGCGAACGCGACGACGTGCGGAATGCTGCGCACCTGGAAATGCGCGGCCAGTTCCTGGTTTTCGTCGACATTCACCTTCACGAGCCGCCATTTGCCTTCGTACTCGGCTTCGAGCTTTTCGAGCATCGGGCCGAGCGTCTTGCACGGTCCGCACCACGGCGCCCAGAAGTCGACGAGTACGGGCGCGAGCATCGACGCGCTGATGACGTCCTTTTCGAAAGTGGCGAGGGTGGTGTCCATTGCTGTCTCTTCCTTGGATCGGTAGGCGAAGTAGTTGGGGGCGGCCTGAGTCGTTTCAATACAGGGCTTCATCGGCCCTTTCGCGCCGCTGCGCCGCTCCCCGCGGATGTCTGCCAGTCTAGCGCGGCTTGCGCTCGGGCAGCGGGATCCATTCGGTCTCGCCGGGCACCTTGCCCATTTCCTGGTTCGTCCACGCGAGCTTTGCCCGCTCGATCTTCTCGCGCGAACTCGCGACGAAATTCCATTCGATAAAGCGCTCGCCGTCCAGCTTCTCGCCGCCGAGCAGCATCACCGTCGCGCCTTTCGCGCTCGCGAGCGTCACGGTTTCGCCGGGCGTGAGCACGGCCATCGTCGCGACTTCGAGCGGTTCGCCATCGAGCGACAGGTCGCCGTCGACGAGATACACGCCGCGCTCGTCGTGCTCCGGTTCGAGCGCGAGCACGCTGCCGGGTGCGAAATGCGCGGCCGCATACAGCGTGCCGGAGAACGTGCGCGCCGGCGACGTCTGGCCGAACGACGTGCCCGCGATGATACGCAGCGTGACGCCGTTGCGTTCGATTTCCGGTAGCGTGGCACCCGCGTGATGTTCGAACGACGGCTCGGCGTCTTCGTCGGCGAGCGGCAGCGCGACCCAGGTCTGGATGCCGTGTACCGTCGAGCCATTCGTGCGGTCGGGTTCCGGCGTGCGCTCCGAGTGAACGATGCCGCGGCCCGCCGTCATCCAGTTGACGTCGCCGGGAACGATCTTCTGTTCGGAGCCGAGGCTGTCGCGATGCATGATCGCGCCTTCGAACAGATAGGTGACTGTAGCGAGTCCGATATGCGGATGCGGGCGTACGTCGAGCCCCGTGCCGGCAGGCAGCGTGGCGGGGCCCATGTGGTCGAAGAAGATGAACGGGCCGACGAGACGCGCGGCCATCGCGGGCAGCACGCGCCGCACGGCCAGATTGCCGATGTCGCGGACGTGGGGCTTCAGAACCGCTTTGATCGATGAGGACATGACGGGCTCGGTTGGTGGGGACAGGGTGGATCATTTTACTGCCCGTCCCCGTTGCATGTATCGAAGGGCTCGAGTCGTGGAAATATTCGCCTTGGGCGAAGCAGGCGATGCGTCCACCGCTGCTCGGCTACACTCTCATGCTCTGATACAGGCAAACACAGGAATGCAGATGTCACCAAAAGACCTGCTGCTGGCGCTGGTCGTCGTCGTTGCGTGGGGCGTGAACTTTGTTGTTATCAAGGTTGGGCTGCATGGTGTTCCGCCGATGCTGCTCGGCGCGCTGCGCTTCATGCTTGCCGCTTTTCCCGCTGTGTTCTTTATCAAACGGCCACAGATGCCGTGGCGCTGGCTCATCGCCTATGGCGCGACGATCTCGCTCGGGCAGTTCGCGTTTCTGTTTTCGGCGATGTATGTCGGTATGCCGGCTGGCCTTGCTTCTTTGGTGCTGCAGGCGCAGGCGTTCTTTACGCTCCTGTTTGCCGCGTTGTTTTTGCATGAGCGGTTTCGCTTGCAGAACGTGCTCGGGCTCGTTGTCGCGGCTATCGGGCTTGCTGTGATCGGTATGCAGGGCGGAGCCTCGATGACGCTTGCCGGGTTCATTCTCACGCTGTGCGCGGCTGTGATGTGGGCGCTCGGCAATATCGTCACCAAGAAAGTCGGTAAGGTCGATCTGGTGGGCCTCGTTGTGTGGGGTAGTTTGATTCCGCCTGTGCCGTTCTTCGTGCTGTCGTATCTGCTCGAGGGGCCGCAGCGGATCGGGGCTGCACTGACGGGCATCGGCGCTTCGTCCGTGTTCGCGATCGTTTATCTCGCGTTTGTTGCTACGCTGGTTGGGTATGGGCTATGGAGCCGGCTGCTGTCGAGATATCCGGCCGGGCAGGTTGCGCCGTTTTCGTTGCTCGTGCCGATTGTGGGGCTGGCGTCGGCGTCGCTGTTTCTTGGAGAGTCGTTGTCGGGTGCGCAGGTTGGTGGTGCGGTTTTGGTGATGGTGGGGCTTGCTGTGAATGTGTTTGGCGGGTGGGTCGTGGAGAGGTTTTCTCTCGCGAGGTGATGGTTTTTTTGTGTCTGCGACGCTGGGTGGTTTGCTGGTGTTTGCGCTGGCATCCGCGATTCGTTAGCGTGCTTCACGCGTCGCCCCTGTGCGGGGCGGCACCTACTTTTCTTTGCCGCCGTGTATGGACCGGGGACATGGGTAACGGGTGTGCGGGGACATGGGTAACACTCTGGGCGAACCATTCGCCCGGAGCCGCTCATGTCCTGGAACCCGAGAAACACCATGAACCTCCGTCTGGAATTCGTTGAACTCGCCTCGCAGGAAGGCGCCAACCGGCGTGCACTGTGCAGGCGCTTCGGGATCAGTCCCAAGACCGGTTATAAGTGGCTGGCGCGTCACGCGCAGGGTGGCGACGCCGCGCTGGCCGATCGTTCGCGTCGCCCGCAGCAGAGCCCGGGGCGCACGGCATCGCAGCTCGAACAGGACGTCATTGCCCTGCGACAGGCGCATCCGGCCTGGGGTGGGCGCAAGATCGGCCAGCGCCTGCGTGATCAGGGCCATGTCGGGGTGCCCGCGCCCAGCACCATTACTGACATCCTCCACCGTCACGGCCTGATCAGCCCCGAGGCCTCCGATGCCGCCACGCCCTGGCAGCGTTTCGAGCACGCGCAGCCCAACGATCTCTGGCAAATGGATTTCAAGGGCTGGTTTGAGTTGCAGGACGGTCGACGCTGCTCGCCGCTGACGGTACTGGACGATCATTCACGCTTTAGTCTTGTGCTCGATGCCTGTGGCAAGACTGATACCCGCATCGTGCTCACTCATTTGCGGCAGACCTTCCGTCGCTACGGTCTGCCGTCGCGCATCAACGCGGACAACGGTTCGCCGTGGGGCAGTCCAAGCCAGCCGGGACAGCTTACCGCGCTGGGAGTCTGGCTTGTTCGTCTGGGCGTGCGACTGTCCCACAGCCGCCCGTTGCATCCGCAAACCAATGGCAAGGACGAACGGTTTCACCGTACCTTGAAGGCGGAAGTCCTCAATGGCCAGCACTTCCGTACCCTGCGCAACGCGCAGAACGCATTCGATGCATGGCGCACCGTCTATAACCATCAGCGTCCGCATCAGGCCTTGGGCATGGCCACGCCAGCTACCCGATATCGCGTCAGTGCGCGGACCTATCCCGAGAAACTGCCGCCTATCGAATACGGCAGCAACGACACGGTTGTGCGCGTGGGATGCAATGGCGAGGTGCGCTTCAGGTCACGACATTTCAAGGTATCAAATGCCCTGCACAACATGCCCATTGCCATGCGGCCACATGCAGGTCTCGAGAACGGCTATGACGTGTATTTCATGCATCACCGACTGACAACCATCAACCTGGATGAGCCAGAATGAACGGACAAGGTGTTACCCATGTCCCCGCACACCCGTTACCCATGTCCCCGGTCCATACACCGCCGCAAAGAAAAGTAGGCAAAAGAAAGCGGCTAACACCGCCAACATTTCTTCCCGCCTGAGGGACCCCAACCGGTCCCTCACTTCACGCGGCAACTTCTCGATTCAAGTTCGTTGCCAGCGCTCTTGCAGTGCGCCTCACCCGCTTCACGCTCCTGCACTACAGCGCGCCGTGCCAGATATTCCACGGCCGCCCAGGTGGCAAACTGTGTGTCGGCCCAAGTGCTCCACACGCCTCACTTCAGACCGATAGCGCACACGTCCCACCCTGTAAGAGCGCCAAGTTATACGACGCGACAACCTACACACAGTTTGCCACCTGGGCTGCAGAAACCATTCGCTGCCGCTCGCACGTGCGCGGGTGTTTGAAGTGGGTGAGGCGTTCATTCGAAGCGTTGGCAACGAGCACCGACCAAGGCACTGTCATGTGAAGCGTGGGGACGTTGGGGGCCCGTGGGTAAGAACAAGAGCTGGCGGTGTGAGCCGCTTTCTTTTGCCTACTTTTCTTTGCGGCGGCAAAGAAAAGTAGGTGCCGCCCCGCACAGGGGCAACGCTTGAAGCGCGAAGACATCACGCGGATGCCAGCGAAAAGGCAAACTTACCGGGGCTTGAAGCACGAAGGCAAAACGCGGATGCCATCGCAAAGCCAAACCAAACCACCCAGCGTCGCAGACAAAACCAAAAACCCAGATCAAGTCATCCGATTCTTAGCCAGCGGCGGATTAGCCGCAAAATACCGCTTAATCCCGGTCATGATCGCGCTAGCCATCTTCTCCCGATAAGCATCATCATTCAGCCGACGCTCCTCATCCGGGTTACTGATAAAAGCGGTCTCAACAAGAATCGACGGAATATCAGGCGCCTTCAGCACGGCAAAGCCAGCCTGCTCAACAGACCCCTTATGCAACCTGTTGATCCCGCCAATCTCCTTCAGCACAAAATTGCCATACCTCATCGAATCGCGAATCTGCGCCGTCGTCGACATATCGAACAACGCGCGATTCACGCTCGCATCGGCGGACTTGATGTTGATACCGCCAATCTGATCCGACGAGTTCTCCTTGTTCGCCATCCAGCGCGCGGCCGCGCTCGACGCCCCATGCTCCGACAGCGCGAACACCGACGAGCCACTCGCCTCCGGCGTAGTAAACGCATCCGCGTGAATCGACACAAACAGATCCGCGCCGACTCGCCGCGCCTTCTGCACACGCACGTTCAGCGGCACGAAGAAGTCGGCGTCGCGCGTCATCATCGCGCGCATGTTCGGTTGCGCATCGATCTTCGCGCGTAACTTCTTCGCGATGTCGAGCGCGACGTGCTTCTCATACGTGCCGCTGCCGCCAATCGCACCCGGGTCCTCTCCGCCGTGGCCCGGATCGATCGCGACCGTCAGCAGGCGCACCGTGTTGCTGCTCTTCTTCGGATTGGTGAACTTGTAGGCGTCGTCGCCGCTGTCGCCGTCGCTATCCGTATCGGCGTCGTTGTTGCGCGCGATGACGGGCGGGACAGGCGTCGGCGCGGGCTTCGAAGGCACATGCGGCGTGGGCGCCGGCGCTGCATGGACGGGCGGACGCGGCGCGGGTGAGGGCGACGAAGGCGCGTTGTTCTGCGCGTACTTCTCGAAGAACGCGTCGGTGTTGTCGGCGGGCGGCGCGGACGGGCCGCTCAACGTCGCAGCGGGCGGCGCGGTGTTCGGCGCGGCGTTGTCATCCAGTTGCTGTTGCTTGCGCTCCGACTGCGCGAGCAGTTCCATCAGCGGATCGGGCGCGATGGCGGGATACAGGTCGAACACCAGACGATACTTGTACGTGCCCACGGGCGGCAGCGTGAACACCTGCGGCTTCACCGAGCCCTTGAGGTCGAACACCATCCGCACGACGTGCGGCTGATACTGCCCGACTCGCACGGATTGAATCTGCGGATCGTTCGGCGCAATCTTCGAGACGAGGTCCCGCAACGCCTGGTCGAGGTCGAGACCGTTCAGATCGACCACCAGCCGGTCGGGCCCTTGCAGCAACTGCTGCGTGTTCTGCAGCGGCTGGTCGGACTCGATGGTCACGCGCGTGTAGTCGCGCGCGGGCCACACACGCACGCCCAGCACCGACTGCGCCCACGCCAGACGCGGCGCGACAAGCCCGAGGACGAGCGTGGAAGCGCCCGCGCGAAGAATCTGCCGGCGGCGCCAGTTGTGCGTCGCGGTGGCCGCCGATTCGATCGAGCGGAACGGTTTGATCAACATCTTTCGAGACATGCCTTTCCTGGTTCGCTATACGCCCGGGCGATCAGCATCCGGCCATCGCCGTCGACGTCGAGCGAGAAGACGAGATCCGGCACGCCCAGCAGACTGCCCGCGCGTTCCGGCCATTCGACGAGGCAGATAGCGCCGCTGTCGAAGTATTCGCGAAAGCCTGCGTCGGCCCATTCGGCCGGATCGGTGAAACGGTAGAGATCGAAGTGATATAGCTCGAGTTCCCCATCCGGCCGTTCGACCGCATAAGGTTCGACGAGCGTATAGGTCGGGCTGCGTACGCGGCCCGCGTGTCCGAGCGCGCGCAACGTGGCGCGCACGAGTGTCGTTTTGCCGGCGCCCAGGTCGCCGTGCAACTGCACCTGGAGGCCGTTGAATCCGTCATGGACCGTCGCGCTGGCTTCGCTGCGCACGCCGTCGATCGCATGCGCGAAGCGCTCGCCGAATGCCATCGTCGCGGCTTCGTCCGCGAGCGCAAACTGGCGCTCGAGCAGGACAGCGGCGGAAGGTCGATTTGCGGGACCGGTGTGATCGGGCATTCTCGTAAAATGACGTAATGAACCAAGGCCAGCAGCATTCCATGTCGGACCCACATCGCGATCCCCATTCGCCGCTCGAAACGACGAATGATGAAGCACCCGTCACGCGTCGCCATGATGATGCGCAACTGGCTGCGCTTGCTTCGCGTATCAAGGACTGGGGACGCGAACTGGGTTTCGGCGCGGTCGGCATCAGCGATATCGATCTGTCGCACGCTGAAGCGGGCCTTGCAGCCTGGCTCGACGCGGGTTGCCACGGCGAGATGGATTATATGGCCAAACATGGGATGAAACGTGCGCGGCCAGCCGAGCTTGTGGCCGGCACGCGACGCGTGATCTCGGTTCGCATGGCTTATTTGCCGGCTTCTTCAGGGGCGCGAAAGGGCGATGAAAGTGCCGTCGCCGACGTTCAACACGATTGGCGTCTCGACGAACGCGCGCGTCTCCAAGACCCGGCAGCGGCCGTCGTGTCGATCTACGCGCGGGGCCGCGACTATCACAAGGTCATGCGCAACCGCTTGCAGCAACTGGCCGAGCGGATCGAGGCGGAGATCGGGCCGTATGGCTATCGCGTGTTCACCGATTCGGCGCCCGTGCTCGAAGTCGAGCTTGCGCAAAAGGCGGGCACGGGCTGGCGCGGCAAGCACACGCTGCTGCTGCAGCGGGATGCGGGGTCGCTGTTCTTCCTCGGTGAAATCTTCGTCGACGTGCCATTGCCGACAGATGCCGAAACATCGCCCGAAAGCGCGCCCGAAACTCCCGGCGCGCATTGCGGCAGTTGCACGCGCTGCATCGGCGCATGTCCGACGGGGGCGATCGTCGCGCCTTATCAGGTCGATGCGCGGCGCTGCATCTCCTATCTGACGATCGAACTGAAGGGCAGTATTCCCCAAGACTTGCGGCCGCTGATCGGCAATCGTGTGTATGGCTGCGACGATTGCCAGCTCGTGTGTCCGTGGAACAAGTTCGCGCAAGCCGCGCCCGTCGCCGATTTCGATGTGCGTCACGGGCTGGATCGCGCGTCGCTGGTCGAGTTGTTCGGCTGGAGCGCCAGCGACTTCGACACGCGCATGCAAGGCAGCGCGATCCGCCGGATCGGCTACGAGTGCTGGCTGCGCAATCTCGCCGTCGGCATGGGCAACGCGCTGCGCGCCGCGCGCGATACGCTTTCCGCCGATGCCCGCGCGGCCATCGTCGACGCGCTGCGCCAGCGTGCCGACGATCCCTCGCCGCTCGTGCGCGAGCATGTCGAGTGGGCGCTGGAAGCGGCGTGAGCGCGCCGTTCGAATGAGAGGAGTGAACACATCATGTTCAACGCAGTGATCGATGCACCGTTCGGCAAGATCGGCGTGCGCCTGGAAGGAGAGGCGGTGCGCGAGATCGTCTATCTGCCCGACTCGGTGCCCAACGTCGAGCCGGATTCGGCGCTCGCGAAGCAGGCCGTCGAGCAGATCGAACAGTACCTGCAACATGCGTCGGCCAGCTTCGATCTGCCGCTCGCCGACGTCGGTACGCCGTTCCAGCGGCGCGTGTGGAAAGCGATCAGCGAGATCCCGCCCGGCGTCGTAATGACCTACGGGCAACTGGCGAAGCAGATCGGCAGCGTGCCGCGCGCGGTGGGCCAGGCATGCGGATCGAACTTCTTTCCGATCGTGATTCCGTGTCACCGCGTGGTCGGCGCGGGCGGCATCGGCGGCTTTGCGCATACGGGCGGCGACGGCTACTATCGCAACGTCAAACGCTGGCTACTCAAACACGAGGGCGTACCTTACGCATGACTGATGTGCTGACCGGAGACGCGCAGCCCGCGTCGCCTTTGCTGCTGACGAGCGGCGCGTCGATCGACGCCTTCTGCGACGCGCTGTGGCTCGAACATGGCCTCGCGCGCAACACGCTCGACGCGTACCGGCGCGACTTGCGGCTGTTCTCCGAATGGCTCGCAAGCGCGCGCGACACGTCGCTCGACACGGCAAGCGAAGCCGATCTGACGGCATACAGCGCCGCACGGTCGGCCGACAAGTCGACCTCGGCGAACCGGCGTCTCTCCGTATTTCGACGTTATTACGCATGGGCCGTGCGCGAGCATCGGGCATCGGCAGACCCGACATTGCGTATCCGCTCGGCCAAACAGCCGCCGCGTTTTCCGTCGACGCTGACGGAAGCGCAGGTCGAAGCGCTGCTCGGCGCGCCCGACGTGACGACGCCGTTGGGCCTGCGCGATCGCACGATGCTGGAGCTGATGTACGCAAGCGGCTTGCGGGTCAGCGAACTGGTCACGCTGAAGACCGTGGAAGTGGGCCTGAACGAAGGCGTCGTGCGCGTGATGGGCAAGGGCTCGAAAGAGCGGATGATTCCGTTCGGCGAAGAGGCGCATGGCTGGATCGAGCGGTATCTGCGCGAGTCGCGCCCGGCGTTGCTGGGCCAGCGTGCCGCCGACGCGCTATTCGTCACTGCGCGTGCCGAAGGCATGACGCGCCAGCAGTTCTGGAACATCATCAAGCGCCACGCGATGACGGCGCATGTCCACGCGCCGCTGTCGCCGCACACGCTGCGCCACGCGTTCGCGACGCATCTGCTGAACCACGGCGCGGACCTGCGCGTCGTACAGCTGCTGCTCGGCCACACCGATATCTCGACGACGCAGATCTACACGCACGTCGCGCGCGAGCGGCTCAGGACGCTGCACGCCGCGCATCACCCGCGCGGCTGAGTTTCTGCCTCGTTTGCGCGCGGCTCAGGCGAGATCGCGCAAGCGGTGCTTGAGAATCTTGCCCGTCGATGCCGCCGGCAATGCCGCGAGCACCTTGATTTCGGCGGGCCGCTTGTAGGGCGCGAGGCGCGCTTCGCACCATGCGGCGAGATCGGCGGGCGTGGCCTTGGCGCCGCCCGTCAGTTCGACGAACGCGACGACTTCCTCGTTACCCTCGACCGCCCGCCCGATCACCGCCGACTGCACGACATCGGGATGCGCATTCAGCACGTGCTCGACCTCGGCCGGGTACACGTTGAAGCCCGAGCGGATGATCAGCTCCTTGCTGCGCCCGGCGATATGCAGCGCGCCGTCCGCGTCCTGGCGTGCGAGATCGCCTGTCTTGAGCCAGCCGTCCACGGTGACGGCCGCCTGCGTCTGCTGCGGATTACGGTAATAGCCGAGCATCACGTTCGGCCCGCGCACCCACAGTTCGCCGACTTCGCCTTGCGTGACGTCGGCGCCGTCCAGTCCGACGAAGCGCACATCGATGCCAGGAATTGCCTGGCCGACAGAACAGTCGGTTCGGGGCGCTTCGATCATCGTTTGGGAAACGGTCGGACTGCTTTCGGTCATCCCATAGCCGTTGTGCAGCGCGACGCCATACACGCTTTCGACTCGTGACTTCAATGCGGCGTCGAGCGGCGAGCCGCCGGAGTAGGCGAAGCGCAGGCGCGGCGCGGACCACGGCAAGCGTTGCGCCTGCAGGTATTCGAGCAGCTTCGCGTGCATCGCGGGCACGCCCTGGAGGATCGACACCCGTTCTTCGGCGAGCGCGCGGCGCACGGCATCCGGCACGAAGCGCGGCGCGAGCCTGAGCGTCGCGCCCGCATACAGGCTGCCGAGACACACCGACGCCAGGCCGTACACGTGAGAGACAGGCAGCACCGCATAGACGACGTCGTCGGCATTGACGCGCCGCAGCGTGCTAGACATCGCCGCGATGAACAGCAGATTGCGGTGCGACAGCATCACGCCTTTGGGTGAGCCCGTCGTGCCCGTCGTGTAGATCAGCGCGGCGCATTGGCGGTCGCTGGCGGTTTCGACGGGTTCCACTTGCGCTTTATCGTCGAGCGCGTACGACCATCCGCCGATGTCCACCGCGATCTGGCGGGCCGGCTGGGCGCCGTGGCGCTCGGCGTGCTGCCGCGCATCGGGCGATGCATCGACGGCATATGCGACCAGACGGGGTTGCGCGTGCGCACGGATCGTATCGAGTTCCGCCGCCGACAGCCGCGCGTTCGACACCAGCGCCCATGCATCGAGTTTCGCGGCCGCGAACAGCAGTACGATCTGCACGACGCTGTTCTCGGCGACGATCATCACGCGGTCGCCAGCGCGCATGCCTTGTGCGGCGAGCAAGGCGGCGACGGCATCGACGGCTTCGGCGAGTTGCGCGCGCGTCAGATGCCGGTCGTCTTCGATCAACGCGGGATGCTGTGGGGCGCGCGCGGCGATGAGCGCCGGAATATCGGCGATGCGTTCGGGGAGCGCGGCGAGAAGCGCCGCAACATCGACGTGCTGCGCGCCGGCCGGCGAGTACTGGGCTGAATTCAACGATGTCTCCTTTGTCGACGGGAGTTAGCGCTTTAGCGCTTACTCCCGTCCCATGCAAAGCACGCGATCTCGACGCGAGTGGCTGTTGCGTTCCATTGCGCCAGAACAGTTCCGAACGATCGTGCCATAGCCTCGGAGCACGCACAATTGGCCGTTCGGCCAATGGTCGACGTGTCGCGCGGCCATTACAATGCGCCGATGAGCAAATCCAGACACGTTTCCGAGACCCCCGCCACGCAGTTCCTGCGTCGCCACAAGGTCGAGTTCGGCGAGCATCCGTACGACTACGTCGACCACGGCGGCACGGCCGAATCGGCGCGGCAGTTGGGTGTCGACGAGCATCAGGTCGTCAAGACGCTGGTGATGGAAGACGAAAGCGCGAAGCCGCTGATCGTGCTGATGCACGGCGACCGCACCGTGTCGACCAAGAACCTCGCGCGTCAGATCGGCGCGAAGCGTGTCGAGCCGTGCAAGCCGGAAGTGGCGAGCCGTCATTCGGGGTACATGATCGGCGGCACGTCGCCGTTCGGCACGAAGAAGGCGATGCCCGTGTACGTCGAATCGACCATACTCGAACTCGACAGGATTTTCATCAACGGCGGCCGGCGCGGCTTTCTGGTCAGCATCGAGCCCGCCGTGGTGACGTCGCTGCTGGCTGCGAAGCCGGTGCAATGCGCGATCGTCGAATGACGCGCGCTGTCGTTGTACTGGCCTGTGGAAGCAACTGGAGGGTTCGGTAGAATGTGCGCCGTTGCGCCGGCGCGTCTTGCGCGTGTGGCGCATGGAGACCAGCGTCGCCTGGTACGCTTTCCGACACTGATAAGAGTTTGAACATGGAAAACCTGATTGTCGCCGTCGTGGCTTATCTGATCGGCTCGGTGTCGTTTGCCGTGGTCGTCAGCGCCGCGATGGGACTCGCCGATCCGCGCTCGTACGGCTCGAAGAACCCCGGCGCGACCAACGTGCTGCGCAGCGGCAACAAGAAGGCCGCGATCCTCACGCTGCTCGGCGACGCGTTCAAAGGCTGGCTCGCCGTGTGGCTTACTGGGCATTTCTCGGCGCACTTCGGGCTCGACGACACGTCCGTCGCGATTGCCGCAATTGCCGTGTTCGTCGGCCACCTGTATCCCGTCTTCTTCCGCTTCAAGGGCGGCAAGGGCGTCGCGACGGCAGCGGGCGTGCTGCTTGCGATCAATCCTATCCTCGGTATCGCGACGCTGGCGACCTGGCTGATCGTCGCGTTCTTCACGCGCTATTCGTCGCTGGCCGCGCTGTGCGCGGCGATCTTCGCGCCTTTGTTCGACGGCTTTCTGTTCGGCGCGAACGTGATCGCGGTGGCGATCGTTGCGATGAGCGCGCTGCTGATCTGGCGTCACCGCGCGAACATCGCGAAGCTGGTCGCCGGGCAGGAGAGCCGCATCGGCGACAAGAAGAAAGCGGAAGCGGCGGCGCGGGCAGCTTCGAACAAGCACTGAGCCCGCAGGGAGCGGGGCGGCGAAGCCGCTTTGCTGCCGCCCGTCATCCTCAGCGCTGCACGACGGGCAGAACCTGAGCGCGAGAATCAGTCGCGGAAGTTGTTGAAGTCGAGCGGCGTGTCGGTCACATCCTTGCGCAGCATCGCGATCACGCTTTGCAGATCGTCGCGCTTGGTGCCCGTCACGCGCACTGCGTCGCCCTGAATGCTCGCCTGAACCTTGATCTTGCTGTCCTTCACGAGCCTGACGATCTTCTTGGCCAGATCGCCGGACACGCCCTTCTTCACGGTGACGACCTGCTTGACCTTGTCGCCGCCGATCTTCTCAATCTTGCCGTAGTCGAGGAAGCGCACGTCCACGTTGCGTTTGGCCATTTTCGACACCAGCACGTCCTTTACCTGGCCGAGCTTGAATTCATCGTCGGCGAACGCGGTCAGTTCGCGTTCTTTCTGCTCGACGCGGGCATCCGAGCCCTTGAAGTCGAAGCGCGTCGAGATTTCCTTGTTGGATTGCTCGATGGCGTTCTTCACCTCGATCATGTTGGCTTCGCTGACGACGTCAAACGATGGCATTGCTTTCTCCCATTTGTTTCAAAGCGCGCGGCGCGCAAGGCTGCGCGCGATGCACTCGCTATAATCACGGACCGGTGTCATTTTACCGACGCCTTCCCTATTTGCCCAAGGCTCGCGCGGGTCGTGTTCATGCCACGCGGGTTTCGTGAGCGCTTGCCAGAACGCCTGATGTCCCAGTCCGATCCCCTTTCGTTCATCGCCGACTTCCCGCTGAAGCCGCACAACACGTTCGGTTTCGACGTGCGCGCGCGGCTTGCATGCCATATCGAAAGCGAGGCGCAGCTGCTTGCCGCCGTGCGCGATCCGCGCGCTGCGGGCTTGCGGCGGCTCGTGCTGGGTGGCGGCAGCAACGTCGTGTTGACGGGCGATTTCGACGGCATCGTGCTTCTGGTCGGCTTGCGCGGCCGTAAGGTGATCCGCGAAGACGATGACGCATGGTACGTGGAAGCGGCGGCGGGCGAGAACTGGCACGAGTTCGTGTCGTGGACCCTCGCAGAGGGCATGCCCGGCCTCGAAAATCTCGCGCTGATTCCGGGCACGGTCGGCGCGGCGCCGATCCAGAACATCGGCGCGTACGGGCTGGAGATGTGCGAGCGCTTCGTGTCGCTGCGCGCAATCGAGCTGGCGACGGGCGAAACCATCGAACTCGATGCCGACGCTTGCCGCTTCGGCTATCGCGACAGCTTCTTCAAACAGGAAGGGCGGGAGCGCTTCGTAATCGTGTCGGTGACGTTCAGGCTGCCGAAGGCGTGGGTACCGCGCGCGGGTTACGCGGACATCGCGCGCGAACTTGCCGCCGTCGGCCTCGGCGATTCGACGCCGTCGCCTCAGGCGATCTTCGATGCCGTCGTCGCGGTGCGGCGCGCGAAGCTGCCCGATCCGCTCGCGCTCGGCAACGCGGGGAGCTTCTTCAAGAATCCCGTCGTGGAGGCGGCGCAGTTCGACGCGTTGCGCGCGAAGGAGCCGGAGGTCGTTTCGTATCGTCAGGCGGATGGGCGCGTGAAGCTCGCGGCTGGCTGGCTGATCGACCGGTGCGGCTGGAAAGGCCGAACGATGGGCGCGGCGGGCGTGCATGAGCGGCAGGCGCTGGTGCTCGTGAATCACGGCGGCGCGAGCGGGGCAGAGGTGCTGGCGCTCGCAAAGGCCATTCAGCAGGATGTCGCGCAGCGGTTCGGCGTCGAGCTGGAGGCGGAGCCGGTTTGTCTGTGAGCGGTCTGCGCCGCGCCTGAAACGAAAATCGCCGGCTTCGAGCCGGCGATTTTCGTTTGATCTGCTTGTCGGAAAGCTCAGTGATTCAGCTTGCCGAGCAGCAGGAATTCCATCAGCGCCTTTTGCACGTGCAGACGGTTTTCCGCTTCGTCCCACACCACGCTCTGCGGCCCGTCGATCACCTCCGCGCTCACTTCCTCGCCGCGATGCGCGGGCAAGCAGTGCATGAAGAGGGCGTCCTTGTTCGCGCGCGACATCATGTCGGCATCGACGCACCAGTCCGCGAACGCCTGTTTGCGTGCCTCGTTTTCCGCTTCGAAGCCCATGCTGGTCCAGACGTCCGTGGTGACGAGGTCGGCACCCTTGCAGGCTTCGTTCGGATCGTCGAATTCTTCGTAGAACGGCGCACTTTCAGCTGCGACCAGTGCGCGGTCGAGCTTGTAGCCCGGCGGCGTGGACAGGCGCAGCTTGAAGCCGAGAATCTGCGCGGCTTCGATCCACGTGTACAGCATGTTGTTCGCGTCGCCGACCCACGCGACCGTCTTGCCGCGAATCGGCCCGCGATGTTCGTAGAACGTGAAGATGTCGGCCAGCACCTGGCACGGGTGATATTCGTTCGTCAGACCGTTGATGACGGGCACGCGCGAATTTTCCGCAAAGCGCTGGATGATGTCCTGGCCGAACGTGCGGATCATGATGATGTCGACCATCCGCGAGATGACCTGCGCCGCGTCTTCGATCGGCTCGCCGCGGCCGAGCTGCGTGTCGCGCGTGCTCATGAAGACGGCGTGGCCGCCCAGCTGGAAGATGCCCGCTTCGAACGACAGGCGCGTACGCGTCGAGTTCTTCTCGAAGATCATCGCGAGCGTGCGGTCGTGCAGCGGATGATACGTCTCGTAGTTCTTGAACTTGCGCTTCAGGATGCGCGCGCGTTCGAGCACGTACTCGTAGTCGTCCAGCGAGAAATCGTTGAACTGCAGATAGTGGCGGATTTTCTTGGCGGTCATGAAACAAATACGGCGGATTCAGCCGGGCGAAATTGCCGGACTGGGCCGCCGTTGTTTGTGGTAACTCAGTCCAGCATAAAGGATTTTGAATGTTTTGACGAGTCAGCCAGAAGGCGTGTCCCACTTATCGGAAGCTGCAAAGGACTGTTCCAGGGGGCCTGGGTGCGGTGCGGAAAAACCCTCACTGCGCTATAATCTCGGAGTTTTCTCAAAGCCCGGCGGGCAGGCTCCACGCTTGCAGGACACGGCTTTCGCGCACTCGCTGGCGTACTTTTGGTATGCATCGCGCAGTGTGCCTTCATGGCTGCTGCCCAAGGTGCCCTCGCCGGCTTTCCGCGACAAACGAACAACAGGCTTACTGCTGGTTCGCGTGATCGCGAAACGTATTTCGACAGCGTTTTCTGGCAACATCCTTCGCGGGCTCTTTACCGGCAGATCGCTGGGCAGTCACTCAGGGTTTCGTACATGGCCGACACACCCCCAACCGAGTTTTTCATTCAAGGCATCACGTCAAATGGGCGAAAGTTTCGTCCAAGCGACTGGTCGGAGCGGCTGGCGGGCGTGATGTCGTGTTACGGTCCGGGCGCGAGAGGGCCGAATGCCCGCCTTCAGTATTCTCATTACGTTCGCCCTACGCTGATCGGCGACGTGAAGGTTGTGATCGTGGATTCGCGGTTGCGGGACATCGAGCCGATGGCGTTCGACTTCGTGATGAACTTCGCGAAAGACAACGATCTGCTCGTCACCGAGGCTTGCGAACTTCCACCGGAGCATGAAGCACGCAAATCGAAGTAGCGTTGGGCGCCGCGTTTCGCGGTATCGGCAGGGAAAGTGAACGCAATGGAACCCGCATCGGCGGGTTTTTTTGTGTCCGCGTGCGTCTGAGATTGCGCGCAGAAAACAAAAAAGCCCGCAAAAGCGGGCTTTCATGACGCAGCGGAAACAGGAAGCGGCTCGTGTGAGCGAGCCACCGGATTCGTAAATTTACTGCGCTGCGGACGCTTGCAGACCCTTGACGGCTGCAGCGAGGCGGCTCTTATGGCGAGCTGCCTTGTTCTTGTGAACAATTTTCTTGTCGGCAATGATGTCCAGCGTCTTTGCCGATGCCTTGAAGATTTCAGCGGCTTGCGCTGCGTCGCCGGCTTCGATTGCCTTACGGACAGCCTTGACAGCCGTGCGGTACTTCGAGCGCAGCGCCGAGTTGTGCGAGTTAGCCTTGGCGGCTTGACGGGCGCGCTTGCGTGCTTGTGCGGAGTTAGCCATGACGGTTTCCTTATCCTGTTCCTGTTTCCAGTGCCCGCTTTCATACGAAGGCAGGCGCTGCTTTTAGATCGTACCCCTGAGAGCGATTGCTCAAGGGCGCAAAATAGACAAACGACTGAGAACTACTTGAAATCCCGCTCTTTCCGGCTCGGATTGCCCTGAATTTGAACAAGGCAGGCGAGGCAAAAGGCTGAGCGAGCTTCGAAACCGGCGATTATAGCAACGAAATCAGGCACGTGGCAACCGCGCGGCTTGCCGACCTTCGAGGCGAGTTCGCCCGAGGCGGCGTGGAGGGCGCGCGTTTGCGTTGGCGCAGCGGTGCGAAGGCAAGGCAGTGCGTACACGAGAGACCCGTCGGGCGAGACATTTCCCCACAAATTCGTCGTCAAATCGAACGTCTTTGCCGCAAATCGGTCCCAAACGCTTCGAATTGCCACGAATCATGCCCCTGACATGCTGACCGCCCTGGACGCACCCGTATAATAAGCGCCCCATGAATCTATTCCGTGCCCTGCTGACGGTCAGCGGCTTCACGTTGCTTTCGCGCGTGACCGGACTGGCCCGCGAGACCCTGATCGCCCGCGCATTCGGGGCGAGCCAATACACCGACGCATTCTACGTCGCGTTCCGCATTCCGAATCTGCTGCGCCGCATTTCCGCGGAAGGCGCCTTCTCCCAGGCCTTCGTGCCGATCCTTGCCGAGTTCAAGAACCAGCAAGGTCACGACGCGACCAAGGCGCTCGTCGACGCGACTTCGACTGTGCTCGCCTGGGCGCTCGCCGTGCTGTCGCTGCTCGGCGTGGCGGGCGCGACCTGGGTCGTGCTGGTGGTCGCGTCGGGCCTGCGCAGCGACGGCCAGGCGTTCACGCTCGCCGTGTCGATGACGCGGATCATGTTCCCTTACATCGTGTTCATCTCGCTGACGTCGCTGGCGTCGGGCGTGCTGAATACGTACAAGAATTTCTCGTTGCCCGCGTTCGCGCCCGTGCTGCTGAACGTCGCGTTCATCATCGCGGCCGTGTTCTTCGCGCCGCTGATGAAGGTGCCCGTGTACGCGCTCGCGTGGGCGGTGATCGCGGGCGGGATCGCGCAGTTCGTCGTGCAGTTGCCGGGCCTGAAACGGATCGACATGATCCCGCGCATCGGGCTCAATCCGATCAAGGCGCTCGCGCATCGCGGCGTCAAACGCGTGCTCGCGAAGATGCTGCCGGCGATGTTCGCGGTCTCCGTCGCGCAGATCAGCCTGATCATCAACACGAACATTGCATCGCACATCGGGCCGGGCGCCGTGTCGTGGATCAACTACGCCGACCGTCTGATGGAATTCCCGACGGCGCTGCTCGGCGTCGCGCTCGGCACGATCCTGCTGCCGAGCCTGTCGAAAGCGCACGTCGACGCCGACACGCACGAATACTCAGCGCTGCTCGACTGGGGCTTGCGCGTGACGTTCCTGCTTGCCGCGCCGAGCGCCGTCGCGCTGTTCTTCTTCGCCGAGCCGCTCACGGCGACGCTGTTCCACTACGGCAAGTTCGACGGTAATGCCGTCGTGATGGTGGGGCGCGCGCTGGCGGCATACGGCATCGGACTGATCGGCATCATCCTGATCAAGATTCTCGCGCCTGGCTTTTACGCGAAGCAGGACATCAAGACGCCCGTGAAGATCGGCGTCGGCGTGCTGATCGTCACGCAGTTGAGCAACTACGTGTTCGTGCCGATCTTCTCGCATGCGGGGCTGACGCTGTCGATCGGGCTTGGCGCCTGTGTCAACGCGCTGTGTCTGTTCATCGGTTTGCGGCGGCGCGGCATCTATATGCCGTCACGGGGCTGGTCGGTGTTTTTCGTGCAACTGGTCGGCGCGTGCCTGGTGCTCGCGGGCGTGATGCACTGGTTCGCTATCAGCTTCGACTGGATAGGCATGCACGCTGAGCCGGTGCGGCGCATGGTGTTGCTTGCAGCGTGCCTCGTGCTGTTCGCGGCGTTATATTTCGGTATGCTTTGGGCGATGGGCTTCAAATACGCGTATTTCAGAAGGCGAGCGAAGTGATCACGATGACCCGGGTTCTCGACTATTTCAGCGCGCTTGTCGCCGAGGACGATGGCCTTCCACTAACGGAAGCGGCGCTCTCGCTCGCGCAAGACGCCTATCCCGACCTCGATCTGCAAGCGGTGCTCGCGGAGATCGACGAGCTCACATTGCGCGTCAAACGCCGCATTCCCGACGACGCCGACATCCAGCAACGCGTCGGCATTCTGAACCGCTACTTCTTCCGCGAGCTGGGTTTCGCGGCGAACGTCAACGACTATTACGACCCGGACAACAGCCATCTGAACATGGTGCTCAAGCGCCGGCGTGGCATTCCGATCTCGCTGGCGGTGCTGTATCTGGAGATGGCGTCGCAGGTGGACATCCCCGTGCGCGGCGTATCGTTCCCGGGGCACTTTCTGCTGCGCATCACGCTGCCCGAAGGCGACGCGATGATCGATCCGACCACGGGTCATCCGCTGTCGGAAGCGGAGATGGTCGAGATGCTCGAGCCTTATGTGGCGAAGGCGGGGGAATCGGTGAGCCGCGCGCTGCGCATGCTGCTGCAACCGGCGACGCGCCGCGAGATCATCGCGCGCATGCTGCGCAACCTCAAGGCGACGTATCTGCAAACCGAGCGCTGGCAGCGGCTGCTTGCCGTGCAGCAGCGTCTCGTGATTCTGCTGCCGGAGAGCATCGAGGAAGTGCGCGATCGCGGCTTCGCGTATGCGCGGCTCGATTACCTGCGGCCCGCGCTCGAAGATCTCGAACGCTATCTCGGCGACCGCCCGGATGCGGACGACGCGACCGTCGTCGAATCGCAATTGCACGAGTTGCGGCAGCGCACGCAACACGACGATCACGACTGACGCGCGTTCGAACGGCTGCTTCAGACAAAAAACGCCTGCGTAGTTTGAATACGCAGGCGTTTTTCATTTCAGCGGCATGCCGTCGCGCGACGCGACGTAACGCGCGGCAGACGCGTTCACTTCGGCTGCATGCGGATCGCGCCGTCCAGACGGATCACTTCGCCGTTGAGCATCGGGTTATCGAAGATCTGCTTGACGAGCATCGCGTACTCGTTCGGTTTGCCGAGGCGCGGCGGGAACGGCACCATCGCGCCGAGCGCGTCCTGCACTTCTTGCGGCATGCCGAGTAGCATCGGCGTTTCGAAGATGCCCGGCGCAATCGTCATCACGCGGATCGCGCTGCGCGACAGGTCGCGCGCAATCGGCAGCGTCATGCCCGCGACGCCCGCCTTCGACGCCGCATACGCGGCCTGGCCGATCTGTCCGTCGAACGCCGCGACGGACGCCGTATTGACGATCACGCCGCGCTCGCCGAGCGCATTCGGTTCGAGCTTTGCCATCTCCGCGGCCGCGAGGCGAATCATGTTGAACGTGCCGACGAGGTTGATCGACACCGTGCGCGCGAACGAGTGCAGCGGATGCGGACCGTCCTTGCCGACTGTCTTCATCGCTGGCGCGACGCCTGCGCAATTGACGAGGCCGCGCAGTGCGCCGAGCTTCGTCGCGGCTTCGACGGCGAGCACGGCATCGTCTTCGCGGCTGACGTCGCATTTGACGAACACGCCGCCGAGTTCCTGCGCGAGCGCGGTGCCCGTTTCGTGGTTCAGATCCGCGAGCACGACCTTGCCGCCGTTCTGCGCGAACAGGCGCGCCGTTGCGGCGCCCAGACCGGACGCGCCGCCCGTGACCAGAAACACGTTGTCCTTGATGTCCATGTCTTCTCCTTGATGGATGCGGTGATCGCGTGATTGGAATAGTTGTCGCTGGACGATTTTAACGGGTCGGTCTTGTGCGTCAAATCGCGCGGGCGGTTGGGGTTTGCTAGTGTTTTGTTTTCGCTGGCATCCGCGCTTTGCCTTCGTGCTTCAAGCGTCGCCCCTGTGCGGGGCGGCACCTACTTTTCTTTGCCGCCGCAAAGAAAAGTAGGCAAAAGAAAGCGGCTCACACCGCCAATTCTTGTTCTTGCCCACGGGCCCCCAGCGGCCCCATCCTGTACACGGCAACGCACCAGTCATTGCCCGTTGCCAACGCTTCGAAAAGAGGCATCACCCGCTTCAATCACCCGTAGCACGGCAGGGGGCAGCGAATCGTATGCGCCGCCCAGGTGGTGTACTGTGTGCAGGTTGTCGCGTCGTATGCGTTCGCGCTCTTGCAGGGTGGAGCGCATGTGCGATCGGTGTGGAGTGGTGCGTGTGAAGTACAGGAAACCTACACACAGTACACCACCTGGGCGGCGGTGGACTGTCTGGCGCGGCATGCTGTTGTGAGGGAGTGTGAAACGGGTGAGGCGCACATTCAGAGCGCTGGCAACGAGCACGAATGACGTGATTGCCGTGTGAAGCGTAAGAACCCGTGGGGGCCCTCAGGCAGGAAGAAATGTTGGCGGTGTTAGCCGCTTTCTTTTGCCTACTTTTCTTTGCGGCGGCAAAGAAAAGTAGGTGCCGCCCCGCACAGGGGCGACGCGTGAAGTGAGCTAACGCATCGCGGATGCCCGCGAAAACAAAAGCAAACCACCCAGCGTCGCAAGACAAAAAAACTTACTTCAGCGCCTCAAACACGCGCGCACGGATTTCGTCGACGGAACCCAAGCCCGAGATACGCCGATATTGCGGCGCTGTCAGCGACGACGACGGATCGCCTTTCTGCGCCCAGCTGTTGTAGTACTCGATCAGCGGCTTGGTCTGCGCAACATACACGTCGAGGCGCTTCTTCACCGTCTCTTCCTTGTCGTCGTCGCGCTGGATCAGCGGCTCGCCCGTCACGTCGTCGACGCCTTCGACCTTCGGCGGATTGAACTTGACGTGATACGTGCGGCCCGACGCCGGGTGCATACGGCGGCCGCTCATACGCGTGATGATCTCGTCGAACGGCACGTCGATCTCCAGCACGTAGTCGATGGCCACGCCCGCGTTCTTCATCGCTTCCGCTTGCGGAATGGTGCGCGGGAAACCATCGAACAGATAACCGTTTTCGCAGTCGCAGTCTTGCAGGCGTTCCTTCACGAGATTGATGATGAGTTCATCCGTGACGAGTTCGCCCGCATCCATGTAGCGCTTCGCTTCAATGCCGAGCGGTGTGCCTGCCTTGACGGCGGCGCGCAGCATATCGCCCGTCGAGATTTGCGGAATGCCGAACTTTTCCTTGATGAAGTTGGCTTGGGTGCCCTTGCCCGCGCCAGGTGCGCCCAACAGGATCAAACGCATGTGATATCTCCAGATCTATGTGAATTCTGTGTGGCGCGCCGCGAGTCATGACATGCATGCTGCGGTCGACGCTCTTGATTCTTTGTTGCCGCTGTTATGGCCGGGCAGCTTTTCGCTGCCGACTTCGCGCTGCACGCAATGAGCGGCGCTGCGAAGCAAACGGCAAAACAGGCAGATAAAAAAACGGGCGAATGGTGATATCGATCAACGCGCATCGATATCGGGTGAATCGCGCGAACGATCGATTATGCCATGGCTTTTTACGCCGACGACCCGAAAAACGCCTGTACACGGGCCAGATCGTCAGGCGTGTCGACGCCCGGCAGCGGCGCGTCGTGCGTGACGAGTACCGCGATACGCTCGCCGTGCCACATCGCGCGCAACTGTTCGAGTGCTTCGGCCTGCTCGATCGGAGAGATAGACAGGTTCGGGTAAGTACGGAGGAATTTCGCGCGATACGCATACAGCCCGATGTGTCGATACACGGCAGCGGGTGCAGGCGGAGTGGGCATCTGCGCGACATTCGGCCAATGCGGCTGGTAGGCGTCGCGGGCCCATGGAATCGGCGCGCGCGAGAAGTACAGCGCGACGCCGCGCGCATCGAGCACGACCTTGACGACGTTCGGATTGAATATCTCCGCAGGCTCGTGGATCGGATGCGCGGCTGTCGCGATCGCGCAGCCATCCGTCGATGCGAGGTGCGACGCTACGCCGCGCACCAGTGCCGGATCGATCAGCGGCTCGTCGCCCTGCACATTGACCACGATCGTGTCGTCGCTCCACCCGTAATGCGCAGCGACCTCCGCGAGACGGTCCGTGCCCGACGGATGATCGGCGCGCGTCATCATCGCGTCGATGCCATGCGCGCGCGCGACGTCGAATACCGATTGCGCGTCGGTCGCGACCAGCACCTGCTGCGCGCCCGATTCGAGCGCGCGTTCCGCGACCCGCACGACCATCGGCTTGCCGCCGATATCGGCCAGCGGCTTGTTCGGCAGACGCGTCGAAGCGAGGCGTGCCGGGACGACGGCGATGAAGGGCGGAGTGTGCAGGGTGTCGTTCATCGGAAGCGTCACATCAGGCCTTGTGCGGGCCGAGAAAGACGCGCCGCCTGATCGGCGGCGCGGGGTAGGTGTTCAGAGGCGGCGTATGGGCAATGCTTCGTTCGATGCACCGCGTCACGCGCAGCGTCGCTCAGGCAACAGAACCAGGATTCAGATCGACGGGTGTGCCTTCGACCGTTTGCCGCGCTTCGTCGACGAGCATCACGGGAATGCCGTCGCGGATCGGATAGGCGAGCTTGTCTGCGTTGCAGATCAGCTCCTGCGCGGCGCGGTCGTAGCTGAGCGGGCCCTTGCAGATCGGGCAAACGAGAATTTCAAGCAAGCGAGCGTCCACGGACTTTCTCCACAACGAGTGCAATGAGGCGATGATCGAGCGTGGCTTCGACGGGGACGACCCAGAGCCGCGCATCATGCCAGGACCCCAATTTTACCGCATCCTTTTCAGTGATCAGGATCGCATCGGCGTCCGTATCGGCGAACGGATTCGTGCTGAACGCGTAATGATCGGGTAGGGCGCGCGTCTGCGGCGAGAGGCCCGCCGCGCGCAGCGTCGCGAAGAAGCGCTCGGGCGCGCCGATGCCCGCCGCCGCGAGCACGCGCTCGCCGGCGAACTGCGCAAGCGGGCGGCGCAGGCGCGGATTGTCGAGATGCCACGCGTCGCCGGGCGCGAGTTCCAGCGAGAACGTGTTCGGCCACGGCGGCAGCGCGCGGTCGTACGGATTGTTGATCAACGTCGCGTCGCGCTCGCGCGACAGCGGTTCGCGCAACGGGCCGGCGGGCAGCAGGAAGCCATTGCCGCCCAGCCGGTGATCGAACACGACGATCTCGGCGTCGCGCTGCAGCCGGTAGTGCTGCAAGCCGTCGTCGCTGACGATCACGTCGACATTGCGGTGCGCCTTGCACAGCGCCTCGGCGGCGGCGACGCGATCCGGGCAGACGAACACGGGCGCACCCGTGCGGCGCGCGATCAGGAGCGGCTCGTCGCCCGCCTGCGACGCTTTCGAAGTCGGCGTGACCAGCGTCGGCAGCGTGATCTTCACGCCGTAGCCGCGCGACACGACGCCTGGCGTGAAGCCCGCGCTGCGCAGCGCCTGCACGAGCGCGATCACCGTCGGCGTCTTGCCCGTGCCGCCGACCGTCACGTTGCCGACCACCACGACGGGCACGCGAACGCGCACCGACTTCAGCCAGCCGAGCCTGAACGCCGCGCGGCGCGCGAGCGCGACCGCGCCGAACACGCAGGCGAGCGGCGTCATCGCCCACGCGAGCGGGCCGCGCTGCTGCCACTCGCGCGCGATGCGCGCTTCGAGGCGGGAAGCGAGTTCGCTCATCGGCAGGCGGCCGGCTTGCGCGGCGCGTCAGACAGGACGGACAGGGCGAGCATCAGCAGGCATCTCCGGGCGGTCGGTTGCACCGACGGTTGAAAGACCAAGGGAACTACGAGAATCACGAAACGCGGACAACGACGGAACAGCAACAGGACAACAGGACAACGGAGGCGGCGAAAACCCTTCGCACCCATTCGCGCATGCGCGCTCGCCGCGTCCGACAGATTCCGCCAGAACCCGGCACTCTAGCGCGCGGGCGACGTAAGCTGCAAGTCGGAAAGGCCACCACACGCGGCTCTCGCACGAGCAATGCTTTATCCATAGCCTGTGGATAACTTTGTGGAGAACGTGCCTTGCATTTTGTCGGGAAGGCCGTCGCGCAAGCATCGGCTCGGTAATGGGGAACTTTTATAGAGTAAAAATATGATAAAAATCAATGGGTTAGATGGTATTAAGTGGGCTCTGGGGCCGTTTTGAGTCCGCTCTCCGCGACACTCCCGACATGTGGACACTTTTAACAATCCGGCGAAAGACGTTTAGAACGCGCTGGACCTGACTGGCCGATCGGTCTATCGTCTGTCCGGCCTGTTTTAAACCCATTCCTCGCATGAATTCCGAAAGTCCTTTCTCGTCGTCCGCTGGCGCGGCCGGCGATGCCGTGGTTCCCGTCTCGGTACTCAACCGCGCGATCGGCACGATGCTCGAACGCTCGTTCCCGCTCGTCTGGGTCTCCGGCGAAGTGTCGAACTTCACGCGTGCCGCGAGCGGGCACTGGTATTTCTCGATCAAGGACGCGCAGGCGCAGATGCGCTGCGTGATGTTCCGCGGCCGCGCGCAATATGCGGAGTTCACGCCGCGCGAAGGCGACAAGATCGAAGTGCGCGCGCTCGTCACGATGTACGAGCCGCGTGGCGAACTGCAACTGAATGTCGAGGCTGTGCGCCGTACGGGCCAAGGCCGTTTGTACGAAGCGTTCCTGCGGCTGAAGGCGCAACTCGAATCAGAAGGCCTGTTCGACGCGGAACGCAAGCGCGCGCTGCCCGCGCATCCACGCGCGATCGGCATCGTCACGTCGTTGCAGGCGGCCGCATTGCGCGACGTACTGACAACCTTGGCGCGCCGCGCGCCGCACATTCCCGTGATCGTCTATCCCGCGCCCGTGCAGGGCGCGGGCGTCAGCGCGAAGCTGGCCGCGACGGTCGAGACGGCGAGCCGGCGCGGTGAAGTGGACGTGCTGATCGTGTGTCGCGGCGGCGGCTCGATCGAAGACCTGTGGGCTTTCAACGAAGAAGTGCTGGCCCGCGCGATTGCGGAGAGCAAGATGCCCGTCGTGAGCGGCGTCGGTCACGAAACCGACTTCACGATCGCCGACTTCGCCGCCGACGTCCGCGCGCCCACGCCCACGGGCGCCGCCGAACTCGTCAGCCCGCAACGCGTGCTGCTGCTGCGCGACCTCGATCATCGTCACGCGACGCTTGCACGCGGCTTCGGCCGCATGATGGAGCGGCGCGCGCAACAGCTCGACTGGCTCGCGCGGCGTCTCGTGTCGCCGGCCGAAAGGCTCGCGCGGCAACGCACGCATCTGCAGCAACTGAGCGTGCGGCTCGCATCGGCGGGCGCGCGGCCCGTGCGCGATGCGCGCGGGCGTTTCGCGCTCGTGCAGATGCGCTGGCAGCGCTGGCGTCCCGATCTCTCGCTGCAACGTTCGCAAGTGAGCGGCCTCGCCGAACGGATGGAACGCGCATTGTTGCGCCAACATGAAAGACACATTGCGCGCGTGGAAACGCTTGCCGCGCGGCTCGAAGTGCTGAGCCCGCAACGCACGCTCGAACGTGGCTACGCGGCATTGCTCGATGCGCAAAACGGCCGCGCAGTGCGCGCGCCATCGGCACTGAAGCCGGGCCGCCGCATGACCGTTCACCTCGCTGAAGGATCGGCGGATATCGCGCTGTCGGATGTTCAGCCGCGTCTTACGGAAGGCTTTTAGTCGTGCTTTGAAGCGTCATTGGGCACAGTAGTTTTGACCTTCATATGACAGGCGAAAAGCCGCTGCGCGAGCATTAATTACGCTGCCCGCGCAGCGCGTTTTCGCAATGCGTGCCATAAAGGGCTTGCGTTTGCGGGGTTATTCCAACTCGCCTACAATCGAGTGCTCCCGCAGCGTTATCCGCAGACTCCCCATAAACAGATACAAAGGAATAGCACCATGGAACATACGCTCCCGCCGCTGCCGTTCGCGAAGAACGCGCTCGCTCCGCACATGTCGGAAGAGACGCTCGAGTTTCACTACGGCAAGCACCATCAGACCTATGTGACCAACCTGAACAATCTGATCAAGGGCACTGAGTTCGAGAACCTGTCGCTGGAAGAGATCGTCAAGAAGTCGTCGGGCGGTATCTTCAACAACTCCGCGCAAATCTGGAATCACACGTTCTTCTGGAACAGCCTGTCGCCGCAAGGTGGTGGCGCGCCGAAGGGCAAGGTCGCCGAAGCGATCAACGCGAAGTGGGGTTCCTTCGAGAAATTCAAGGAAGAATTCACGAAGACGGCAGTTGGCACGTTCGGCTCGGGCTGGGCATGGCTCGTGAAGAAGGCAGACGGTTCGCTGGATCTGGTGTCGACGAGCAACGCCGCCACGCCGCTGACCACGGACGCAAAGGCGCTCCTCACGATCGACGTGTGGGAACACGCGTACTACATCGACTACCGCAATGCGCGTCCGAAGTTCGTTGAAGCATTCTGGAACATCGTGAACTGGGACTTCGCGGAAAAGAATTTCGCGTAAGTCTTTGTTGCGTGATCCGGTAAGCGTTTGAAAAACCGGCAAGCGCAGAATCAATGAAAAGCCCTCACTTGTGAGGGCTTTTTCTTTTTGGCATCCATTAATTCGCCATCCGAATTAATGGATGAATTGCGGTAATGCCCGCATTTGCCAGTATCCATCGAAACAAAACGCCTAATCCCTTCGCCACCCGTTCGGGGTGGTCCCGTCCGCTGCCCGCCAGGGCTTACTACGATCAAGGGGCATTCTGTCGCCCCGGCACTCACAACAGACAGCAAGGCCCGGTTGGCATCCGTCAGCGGGGCCTCAATTCCATGGAGACAGGTGGACGATGGGCGTTTTGAACGGAATCAGAGTGCTGGAATTCGAGGCGATCGGTCCCGGGCCCTTCGGCGCGATGCTGCTCGCCGATATGGGCGCGGACGTGCTGCGCATCGACAGGCCGGCTGCGCCCGACGATCTCGGGCCGAAAACTAACGGCAAGCGCATCGACATCACGGGCCGCGGACGCCGCTCGGTCACGCTCGATCTGAAGCAGCCTTCATCGGCGGAAGCGGCGCTGGATCTGATGGCGCGCGCGGATGTCGTGATCGAAGGCTATCGGCCCGGCACGATGGAGCGTCTCGGACTCGGCCCCGATGAGGCCTTCGCGCGCAATCCGAAGCTCGTCTACGGACGCATGACGGGCTGGGGTCAAACGGGCCCGCTCGCGGCGCGCGCCGGCCACGATCTGAACTACATCGCGCTGTCCGGCGTGTTGTCCGGCATCGGACCTGCCGATGGTGCGCCCGTCGTCCCCCTCAACCTGGTCGGCGATTACGGCGGAGGCGGCATGCTGCTCGCACTCGGCGTCGTGTCGGCGCTGCTCAATGTGCAACGCGGCGGATCGGGCCAGGTTGTCGACGCGGCGATGACGGAAGGCGCCGCGCAACTCGGCGCGGTGATCTGGGGCTTGCTCGCGTCGGGCAACTGGCGCGAGCAACGCGCGAGCAATCTGCTCGACGGCGGCACGCCGTGGTACGACAGCTACCGCACGCGCGACGGCCACTACATGGCCGTCGGCGCAGTCGAAGCGCGTTTCTACGCGCAATTCCTCGACAAACTTGGCCTCGCCGATGCAGGCCTTCCGAAGCAGCACGATCGCGGTGGCTGGCCCGTTCTGCGCGAAGCCTTCGCCGCTGCATTCGCTTCGCGTACGCGCGATGAATGGTGCGCGGCGTTCGATGGCAGCGACGCATGCGTCGCGCCTGTGCTCGGCTTCGCCGAGGCGCCGGATCACCCGCAGCATCGCGCGCGCGGCAGCTTCGTCGAAGTGGCGGGCGTCGTGCAGCCCGCACCTGCGCCGCGCTTTTCGGCCACGCCGTCGCATATCGACGGACCCGCGCCGCAGCGCGGGCAGGGCCGCTTGCGCGCATTGCACGACTGGGGCTTCGACGATGCCGCCATCGAACGGATGGCGGCTTGCGGACTCGGCTTCGAGGCTGAAGTATCGGCAGGTTAATCGAACGACAGGAGACAACAGATGAAAGCACTCGTCGCGGTCAAACGCGTGGTGGACTTCAACGTGAAAGTGCGCGTGAAGTCCGATGGCTCGGGCGTCGATCTCGCCAACGTGAAGATGAGCATCAATCCGTTCGACGAAATTGCGGTCGAAGAAGCCGTGCGTCTGAAAGAACGGGGCGTCGTGAGCGAGGTTATTGCGGTGTCGTGCGGCGTGGCCGCGTGTCAGGAGACGCTGCGCACGGCAATGGCGATCGGCGCGGATCGAGGAATTCTTGTCGAAACGGACGCGGAACTCGAACCGCTCGCTGTCGCGAAGCTGCTCAACGCTCTGGTCGACAGGGAAAAGCCGCAACTCGTGTTGTTCGGCAAGCAGGCAATCGATAACGACTGCAACCAGACAGGGCAAATGCTGGCCGCGCTTGCGGGCTTGCCGCAGGCAACGTGCGCGAGCAAGGTCGAGATAGCCGATCAGTTCGCGATCGTCACGCGCGAGATCGACGGCGGACTGGAAGCCGTGCGTCTCGCGCTGCCCGCTGTCGTCACCGCCGACTTGCGGCTGAACGAGCCGCGCTACGCCACGTTGCCGAACATCATGAAGGCGAAGAAGAAGCCGCTCGATACGGTGACGCCCGCACAACTCGGCGTGGATATCGCGCCGCGCCTGACGGTGCTGAAGACAGCCGAGCCGCCGCAACGGGGTGCAGGCGTGAAAGTGCCTGACGTGGCCGCGCTCGTCGCGAAACTGAAAACGGAAGCCAAGGTACTGTGAGGAGACAAATATGACTGAACGTACTGGCGTGCTGGTGGTTGCCGAGCACGACAACGCATCGATCAGAAGCGCAACGCTGTGTACCGTGACGGCCGCGCTGCAATGCGGCGCCGACGTGCATGTGCTTGTCGCGGGACATGGCGTGCAGGGCGCGGCGAATGCGGCGGCGCGGATCGCGGGCGTATCTCGCGTGCTGGTTGCTGACGCGCCGCAACTCGCCCATGGTCTCGCCGAGAACATGGGCGCGCAGGTGATGCATGTCGCCGCGCTCTATAGCCACATCCTGTTTCCTGCGACGAGCATGGGCAAGAACGTCACGCCGCGCGTCGCGGCGCTGCTCGATGTCGCGCAGATTTCCGACGTCGTGCGCGTGGTGAGCGCCGATACGTTCGAGCGCCCGATCTACGCGGGCAATGCGCTCGTGACCGTGCGTTCCAGCGATCCCGTCAAGGTCGCGACGGTGCGCGTGACGAGCTTCGACGCGGCGTCGCCGGAAGGTGGCAGCGCGCAGATCGAAGCGATCGATACCGTGAGCGACAGTAACCTCTCGACATTCGTCGAGCGGCGCGTCGCGACGAGCGAGCGTCCCGAACTCGCCGATGCGCAGATCGTCGTGAGCGGCGGCCGCGCGCTCGGCAGCAGCGAGCGCTTCGACGAAGTGCTGACGCCGCTCGCCGACCGGCTGGGCGCCGCGCTCGGCGCGAGCCGCGCAGCCGTCGATGCGGGCTTCGCACCGAATGACTGGCAGGTCGGTCTGACGGGCAAGATCGTCGCGCCGCAGTTGTATATCGCGTGCGGCATCTCGGGTGCGATCCAGCATCTGGCAGGCATGAAGGACTCGAAGGTGATCGTCGCGATCAACAAGGACCCGGAAGCGCCTATTTTCAGCATCGCGGATTATGGTCTCGAAGCTGATTTGTTCGACGCGGTGCCGAAGCTGGTTTCGTCGATATAAAGGTGTTGCCGGCGGCGGCTGTCTCGCCGCTGGCGGCTCACAGCACGAAGCAAAAAAAGGCGTCTCAACAACAGAGACGCCTTGAAAAAGTCCGGCCGGTTCCGGTGAATAGCCGGACTTCCACGCAAAGCAGTTACTGCAGGTTCCCCGCCACCGCAATGGTTTGCCCCGTGATGTAGTTCGACTCAGGCGAACAGAACAGATACACGCCGCCAGCCGCTTCTTCCGGCGTGCCGCCACGGCCAAGCGGATTACGCTGCGCGTGCGACTTCAGCATGTCGGGGTTCAGGCCAACACGAATATCGCGCCCGTCGATACTGACCGTCGCGCCCGCATGCGCATCCGCCGAAGTCATTCGCGTGTGGATCAGACCGAACGCCACGCAGTTGACGTTGACATTGAAGCGTCCCCATTCGCGCGCCAATGCCCGCGTCATGCCGATCACGCCCGCCTTCGCCGACGAGTAGTTCATCTGGCCGGCATTGCCGTTCAGCGCGGACACCGACGAAATGTTCACGATCTTCCGATACACCTCGCGGCCCGCTTCCTTGTCGGCGGCGTGCAGCGCTTTCACATGCGGATACGCGGCGCGCAGGATGCGAAACGGTGCCGTCATATGACAGTCGATGATCGCGTACCACTGCTCGTCGCTCATCTTCTGGATCACGTCGTCCCACGTATAGCCCGCGTTGTTGACGATGATGTCGATGCCCTTGAATTCCTTCAGCGCGGTGCCGACAAAGCGATCCGCGAGATCCGGCGCGGTCACGTTGCCGACGCAGGCCACGGCTTCCACGCCCATCTTCTTCAACGCTTCGACCGTTTCGTGCGCCGGATCGGCGTCGAGGTCGTTGACCACGATGCGCGCGCCTTCATTCGCGAACTTCTCGACGATCGCGCGACCGATACCGCGCCCCGAGCCCGTCACGAGGGCGACCTTGCCGTCAAGCTTTCCCATTTGATGTTCTCCTGTGTATGTCTGATTGCGTCGAGGCGCTGATCAAAGTGCGATCACAGCCTCGCCGACCACGCGCGGCTCGCCGTATTGATTGGCCGTCTGGATTTCGAGCTTCACGCGCCGTTCGCCCTCAGCTTCGAACTTGTCGACGATGCGGCCCGTGCACGTGACCTGATGCCCCAGATGCGTGATACCGACGAACCGCACGCCGAACTCACGCAACTGCCGCTGATCGACCCAACGCGTAAGCAGACGGCCGAGATAAGCCATCGACAGCATGCCGTGCGCGAATACGTCGGGCATGCCCGCCTTGCGCGCATAGTCGGTATCGATATGCACGCGGTTGTGATCGCCCGACGCGCCCGCGAAGAGCGCAAGCGTCGTGCGGTTGACGGGTTCGAGCGTGAGCGGAGGCAGCGTGTCGTCGATCTTCACGTCGTCGAATTTCAGGGTGCTCATAGACGTTCTCCGTTAGCCGTTGCGTTGCACGAGCACGCTGCGCAGATCGGCGACATGCTCGCCTTTCTGGTTCGTCACGCGTGTTTCGCGCACGACGAAATCGAGCGCGCCGTTCTTCTTGTCGTAGATGTCGGCGATGCGGCTTTCGAAGCGCAGCACGTCGCCCGCATAAGCAAGACGGTGATACGTGAACGACTGCTCGCCGTGCAGGATGCGCGACAGCTGGATACCCAGTTCGTCGCGCCAGCTCGTATCCGGCTGCTGAAGCTCCAGCGAGAACAAAAATGTGGGCGGCAGCAGCAGGGCGGGATGCCCTGCGTCGCGCGCCGCCGATTCGTCCAGATAGACGGGATTGGTTTCGCCCGTCGCCTTCGCGAAGAAGCGCAGCTGACCCGCTTCGGCGACGGCGCAAAACGCCGGCAATACCTTGCCGATAAACTTTTTGTCGATCATGTCGGATGCTCCGTGAACGCGGCCTTTATCGTGCTGCCTTATAGACAGTCACGACACACGCGCCGCCGAGCCCTACGTTGTGCGCGAGCGCGACGCGCGCGCCTTCGACCTGCCGCGCATCCGCCTTGCCGCGCAACTGCTGCGTGAGTTCGAAGCACTGCGCAAGACCCGTCGCGCCCAACGGATGCCCCTTCGAGAGCAGACCGCCCGACGGATTGACAACCCATTTGCCGCCATACGTGTTGTCGTCATCGTTGACGAGCTTTGCGCCTTCGCCTTCCGCGCACAGGCCGAGCCCTTCGTACGTGAGCAACTCGTTCTGCGCGAAGCAGTCGTGCAACTCGATCACGTCGATGTCTTCCGGGCCGACGCCCGCCTGTTCATACGCGATCTTTGCGGCATCACGCGTCATGTCGAAGCCGACCACGCGGATCATGTCGCGTGCGTCATACGTGCTCGGCAGATCGGTCGTGAGCGCCTGGCCTGCAATCGTCACGTCGGTATGCAGCCCGCGCTTGCGCGCGAATTCTTCGGAAACGATGATCGCGGCAGCCGCGCCGCAAGTCGGCGGGCAGGCCATCAGACGCGTCAGCACGCCGTCCCACAGCATCGGCGCGGCCATCACGTCTTCCGTCGACACGACGTTGCGGAACACGGCAAGCGGATTGCGCGCCGCGTGCTGGCTCGCCTTCGCGCGAATCTTTGCGAACGTTTCGAGCTTCGTGCCGTACTTCTGCATGTGCGCCATGCCTGCGCCCGCAAACTGGCGAATCGCATTGCTCAATCCTTCGGGACGCCCGACGAGTTGATCCGTCATATCGAGCGCCCGTTCGAGCGCGCTCGCCCGGTCGGTCCACACGGACCTGAGCGCGCCCGGCCCCATGAACTCGAAGCCGACGGCGAGCGCGCAATCGACGGCGCCGCTTGCCACAGCCTGACGCGCGAGAAACAACGCCGACGAGCCCGTCGCGCAGTTGTTGTTCACGTTGATGACGGGAATGCCCGTCATGCCAACGTGATAAAGCGCTTTCTGGCCGGAGGTCGAATCGCCGTACACGTAACCGGCATAGGCCTGCTGCACGTCGCCATAGCCAATACCCGCATCGGCGAGCGCATCGCGCACCGCCTTCGCGCCCATCGCGTCATAGGTGTCGCTCATGCCCGGCTTCTTGAACGGAATCATGCCGACACCGGCAACGAAGACATTGCGAGTCATGTCACTGCTCCTTCTGAATGGAATGTTCGGTTGACGTGGGGGATCACAGCTTGCGAGAGATGAGGTCGCGCATGACTTCGCTCGTGCCGCCATAGATACGCATCACGCGCGCATCGGCGAAAGCGCGGGCGACGGGATACTCGAGCATGTAGCCGTAGCCGCCGTGCAGCTGCACCATTTCGTCGAGCGCCTTGCCGAGCGTTTCCGTCGCGAAGAGCTTGGCGATCGCGGCCTCTTCGAGCGTCAGGCGGCGGCGCACGTGTTCCGCGAGATAGTGGTCGACCAGCAGGCGCACGGCGGAGGCCTGCGCCTTGATGTCGGCGAGCTTGAACTTGGTGTTCTGGAAGTCCCACACGGTCTGGTTGAACGCGCGGCGATCCTTCACGTAGTTGATCGTGTGATCGAGACAGACTTCGAGCTTGGCGGCCGCGCCGATCGCGATCGACAGGCGCTCTTGCGGCAGTTCGGCCATCAGATACGCGAAACCCTTGCCTTCCTCGCCGAGACGGTTCGACACGGGTACGCGCACGTTGTCGAAGAAGAGTTCTGCCGTATCCTGCGCATGCTGGCCGACCTTGTCGAGCTTGCGGCCGCGCCGGAAGCCGTCGCGGTCCGCTTCGACGACGATCAGGCTCACGCCCTTCGAGCCCGCGTTCGGATCGGTCTTGCAGACCATGATGATGAGATCGGCATTCAGCCCGTTGCTGATGAATGTCTTGCTGCCGTTGATCACGTACTCGTCGCCGTCGCGGATCGCGGTCGTGCGTATCGCTTTCAGGTCGCTGCCCGTGCCCGGCTCGGTCATGCCGATCGCGAGAATGGCTTCGCCCGAGCAGACTTTCGGCAGCCAGCGCTGCTTCTGTTCTTCATTGCCGAGCCGCGCAATGTACGGCGCGATGATGTCCGAGTGGACCGAAAAGCCCAGACCGCTAACGCCCGATCGGTTGGTCTCTTCATTGAGCACGGCCGCGTGGCCGAAGTCGCCGCCGCCACCGCCATATTCCGTCGGCAAGGTGAGGCACAGCAGACCTTCGCGGCCTGCCTTGAGCCACGTTTCGCGGTCGACTTTGCCCGCCTTGTCCCACTCTGCCTGCTTCGGCACGCATTCGCGTTCGAGAAAGCGCCGCGCACTGGTGCGCAGCATTTCGTGATCTTCACGAAAGACGGTTCGGGTGATTTGCATGACTAAATATTCCTGTTTGTATGGAGGCGTAGACCTTTTGCAGATCGTTACTGCGCGCTGGCGATGTGCGCCGCGGGTGGAGTCTGGAAAAGTTGTTCGACGAAATGCGCGCGGCGCGCGCGCGTCACCGACTGGTTGACGTAGCCCTTGTCGGCGATCTCATTGGCGTCGATGGACGGGGGTTCGGCCATCAGCATCACGCGCTCGATGCGCAGACTGGAGCCGCTGTTCGCCTGCAAGCGCAAGCACTTGCTGATCGCATCGACGACGATAGGGTGCTGCACCAGTGCCGCGACATCGAGTGATGCGAGTTCTGGCGCGAGCATCCGGCACGCGGCGACATTGGGCCACGCGAGCGCGGCGAGATAGTCGTGATCGTGTCCGCAGATCACGGCATCCGTCAGCAGCGGTGAGCAGCGCTCCAGCAGCGCGAGCCGTACGGCACCCGTGCGCACCCATGTGCCGTTGGTCAGCTTGAAGTCTTCGACGACGCGGCCGGCGAACATCATGCCTTGCGACGGATCGTCGGCGTTCACGAGACGCACGGCGTCGCCGAGACGGAAGAAGCCGTCGTCGTCGAAGGCGGCCGCCGTCAGTTCCGGATGCGCGACATAGCCGCCGAACACATGCGGCCCGCGCATGCGGATCTCGTAGCGCGCGTCGCCGCCTTCGAGCGGCACGAGCTTCACCTCGGCGCCGGGCACAGGCGTGCCGATGTTGCCGTTTTCCGCATTGCCGCGGCCACAATAGGTGCCCATGCCGCTCGTTTCCGTACAGGCGAGGCCCGTGCAGAACGCGATCCGCTGCCCGATGGTCTGCTCGGCGACGCGCTGGATGCGCTGCCAGACGTCGCTGGGCAGACTCGCGCCGCCGTAGCCGAAGTAATGCACGTTCGCGAACAGCTTGTGCGCAAGCTCGGGGTCGCGTTCGAGTTCGCCCGCGAGCACGGTCCACGCGGACGGCACGCTCGTGAAGATAGTCGGCGATACATCGCGCAGATTGCGCACCGTCCGTTCGATCATGCCTGGCAGCGGCCTGCCGTCGTCGATATGATGGGCTGCGCCGAACTGGATCGAGCGCCCGAGGTTCAACACGCCGCCCAGGCCATGGTGCCACGGCAGCCAGTCGAGAAACGCGGGCTCGGTCTCGCGCAGCCAGCCGAGGTTGTCCGCGTAGTACGCGGCGACCGCGCGGAAGTTGCCGTACGTCAGCGCGACGCCTTTGGGCGTGCCCGTCGAACCGGAGGTGAACAGCACGCGCGCGGTGTCGTCGGCGCGGATCGCCGCGTGCGCGGCCGCAACCTTCGCGATCTGTTGCGGCGTGAGGTCTTCGGCGATCAGGTCTGCCCAGGCGATCACGCCAGGGCGCGCACCTTGGACTGCGATTACGGTCGTCGTAGCCGAGCCAAGCGCCGCAAGCGCGCGCTCGTACGGCCCGGTGTCCTGTACGAACAGCGCGGCGGGCGGTACGAGTGTCGCGACGCCGACGAGGCGTGCGAAATCCTTGCTGATGGTGGAATACGCGGGCGAGACGGGCGCGGTGGGCACGCCGACGTATTCGGCGGCGAGCAGCAGCACCGCCTGTTCGATCGAATTGCCCGACAGCAGCATCAGCGGCTGATCCTGATCGAGGCCGAGCCCGAGCAGCGCCGCGCCGACGAGTTGAACCTGCCGCCACAGTTCGGCCCAACTCAGTGAACGCCACTCGCCGCGCGCGTCGCGCTCTCGGAACGCGGGTTTGTTGCCTCGCTGAGCGGCCCACGCGGGGATGAAATCCGCGAAGCTTTGTTCGGCGATCTCGGGCGGCGGCGTGGCCGAGCGCAGTATCAGCGTGCCATCTGCGCGACGTTCGACCAGCGTGCGCCGCTCGGGAATGCGAACGGGACGGTAGGACGCTGCCGCCGGTTGAGTGGGGGTGACCGTCATCATGACGCCTTGTCTCCTATGTCAGCGATGACCCGCGTGGGCGCTTTGGCGTCTTACGCTGGCCTTGTGCAACATGGTTGCTGTACCGCGTGATGAGCGCCGCGCAGCCGCGCTTTGTATTGAAGGTTGCCGGCGTATCGACGCGCGGCTGACCTGTATCCAAGAGTAGTGGCAGACGCTACGCGCAAAACCACCCGCGCCGGGTGGCAGCGCTCATGAGGATGAAAGCCCGCAAGCGAGGTTGCGGACCGCGCGCGCAGGCCGCGCCGCGCGTCCCGTCGGGCTCAGCGTGCGATTTCGCCCGACGCACATCCCAACTCGAAGTCGCGCACACGTGCGACGGCTTCGTCGCGGCTCGATACGCCGAGCTTGCCGTAGATATTTTTCAGATGCCACTTGACGGTTTCCGGCGACAAACCGAGCGTGCGCGCGATCTTCTTGTTCGGCAGCGCCTGCGCGAGCAGATGCACGACTTCGGCTTCGCGCTCGCTCAGCAGTTCGGCGCCTGTCGAGATATTGCCGCGCGCATCGGGCGGTGCGTCGCACCGTCCAGCAACGGCCACGGCAGCCTGATGCGCCGCATCCAGCCGCGACGCATAGAAGCGCAGCAAGGGATCTTCCGGCGTCGCGTCGAGCACGGCATGAATCACGTCCAGCGCGCCACGGTCCGCATCGAGAATGGTGCGCACGAGGCCGAGGCGGTGACCACGCCGCAACGCGGACAACACGTACTTATGCATCGCTGCCGTGCGTCCGAGGCGCGCCGCGACGACGGCCGCCTGCATCTCATAGCGCACGGCATGACGTTGCCAGCCGCGCTCTTCGCACAGCGCGATCAGCGGTTGCAGCCGCACGGCAGCCGCCTCGAAGTCTGCGTGCGCGACGCACCAGTCGATATGCGCCTGCTCCGTCAGCGCTGCCACGGCAGTCAGCGTACTCGCGCGCTCGGGCGGCACCCGCGCGGCAATCGTATCGAGACGTGCGAGCGCGGCTTCGGCCGCATCGAAATGATCGATCGACAGATGATGGCGCACCTGTTCGGCGAGGCCGTGCGCGACGAGGCGCAGCAGCCCGTGCTGCGACGCGTATTCGTCGAGCCGTTCGAGATAGGCCATTGCGTCGAGATGGTGGCCCGCCAGCCAGTGTACAGACGCCAGCACCGTATGCACGCGCAGCACCGAGTCGGGCACCGACACGCGCTCCAGCACGTCGACGCGGCCTTCGATCAGCTTGCGCGCCGCGTCGGGCTCGTTGAATTCGTACAGTACTTCGCCGAGCAGCGCCGCCGCGAGGCAACTCGCTTCGGCGGCCGGGCTGCCACGCGAGTCGGCTTCGAACAGTACGTCGCGGCAGATGCGCTCGGCCTGGACGAACTTGCCTTCGAGCGCGTAACTGAACCCTACGAAGCAGCGTCCGTTCAGCGTGCCCGCGCTCGTGCCGACCAGCGGCGCATCGTCGAACAGGATGGGCGGCGTGTCGAGTTGCATGCGCCGTGCGTCCGCATAGTGCCCGCGATGCATGTACAGCCACGAAAGAATATTGTTGCGCGCGCCGACGATCAGCCCGTCCGACTGCGCAGGCGCGTCGAGCAGACGCGGCAGGATCGACATCGCGCCGTCCGTGTCGTCGCGCTGCACGGCGAGGGCGGCTTGCAGCAGCGTAAGCCGGTATTGAAGCGAGGGATCAGCCTGGTCGATGTCGCCTTGCAGGCTGGCAACCGTCGTCTCGCACGCGGCGAAATCGCGCGCGTACAGATGCAGATGCGCCATCCACAGACGCAGGCCGATGCGCGCCTGAATCTCGGCAACGGGCAGCATACGCATGAGCGCGACCACCTTGCGCAACTCGCCGCCAACCTGCAACTCACGCGCAACGGCGAGCACGAGATCCGCGGCCTCGCCCGGTTCGCCCGCGAGCAGCGCATGGCGCACGGCTTCGTCCGCGTGGCCGTGAGCGCGGAACCAGGTCCATGCGGCGCGGTGTACGTCGCGCTGGTAACGCTCGCTGCGCGCGCCGAAACGTTCGAGCAATGTTTCCCGAAACAGCGGATTGAGCCGATACCACACGGCGGCGTCCTGCGACTCGACGGGCGCGACGAACAGGTTGTCGCTCTCCAGCCGCGCGAGCAGCGCGAGCACCTCGGCGGGATTCTGTTCGCCCGCCACGAGCGCAACGCAAAGCTGTCCGCAGATGCGCGCGCACGCGGCCATGCGGATCAGCAACTCGACCTCGGAAGGCGACAGCCGCGACAGCACTTCGCGCTCGAAATAATCGGCGAACGCGCGCGGATCGTGCAGGTGCAATTGCGCCGGCATGTCGGCCGATGCGCCGTCGTTCGGTCCTTGCCGGTTTCGCTTCGCGCGGATCGCGAATAGCTGCAGTCCCGCTGCCCAGCCGTCGGCGAGTTCGTGCAGGCGGCGCGCGTCCTTCGTGGAAATATCGCCGATCTGCGCTTTCAGAAACGCTTCGGATTCCTGGGCAGTAAAGCGCAAATCGCGCATGTCGAGTTCGAGCACCAGACCCTGGTCGCGCAGCCTGCCCAACGACAACGACGGGATGGTGCGCGACGCGAACACGATATGCAGATTCGCGGGCGCGTAATCGAGCAGCCATTGGAGCGCTTCATGGTTGCGCGCGTTGGCGAGATGATGCACGTCGTCGAGCACGAGCACGAGTTCGGCGGGGTGGCGCGCGATGCCGTTGACGAGCGCGATCACCGTGCGCTCGACGGCTTCTTCATCCATTCCGCGTCCGCCGAGCAGCGCGGCTTCCTTACAGATCGACGGATTCACCTGGCTGAGGCTGCCGACCAGATCGTCGAGGCAAACGGTGGGATCGTCGTCGTCCGATGTGAAAGTCAGCCACGCGATATCGAAACCGAGCGGCAGCAACGCCTCACGCCAGGCGACGAGGGCGGTCGTTTTGCCCGAGCCGGCCGGTCCCTGAACGACGATGCAGCGCATGCGTCGCGCGTCGCGCAGTTGCGCGAGCAATCGTTCGCGCGCGACGACACGCGCCGCGCTGCGCGGGGGAAGCAAGCGGAGGTGGGCGCCGGATTCTTCGGTGCCGGCGTTGCGCAGGCAAGCTGAGGTAGAGCGGGCATTCTGCGGCATATCGACCTGCGCCTCGTGTCTCCCGCGCCATCGGTAATGGCTGTTGGGATGACAAAAATTGACGGGCCATTCTATCGCAGTGCCAAGCAAGCGCCGCTTCGGGGCGATACCGATAGGAGACCGTGCAGCGTTGCGGTAATGCACGATCCGCGTCTCCTATCTCAATAAAAATGCGCGCATGCTTGCGCGATGTCATTACACATCTGAAAGCGACCGTGCGACGATCGCCGACTTTTCTGCGTCGATAGCGATAGCGGATTCGCCGTTGCGCGAAGCCTGATCCCGGCGTTTGCGCACGAAGCGCACGACTTCTCCGTCGGCGCGCCACGCATGACAGGTATCGATCATCTGCGCGATGTGCGCGTCGGCGTCGCTGCCGCCGGGACGTATGCCCATTAGCGTCTGCAGCGCGGTGGTCGCAAGCGGGCCGAGCAGTTCCGTCAGATGCGTGCAGCCGTGCTTGCCACCGACACGCTCTTTCACCTGCTTCCTGAAACCGGCTGCGATTCGCACGCCCACGAGACTTTCATACGCCGCGTTGATCTGCGCGCAGTACGGCGAAGGGCCCGTATCCGTCGATGCGCTCGCGCGCCGGATCAGGCCCTTCGCGTCGATGGTGAGCGTGATGCGCAGATCGTGAAGCGGTTCACCGGCGGGCACCTGCTTGTAGAGCAGATCGGCCGTGTCGGCCTTGATGTCCGTGAGGCGCGCCTCGATGTCGAACAGTCCGTCGCTGCGTTCGTAGCCGTTGCAGACGATGTGGCGCGTATGCAGCAGACGCCGGGTGGGTTTGCGCGTGGCTGAATCGTTCATGGCGGTTGGACTCCCGGCAAGTGGATAGAAAAGCGGAAGAAGGACGACGACGCCTCAGCGTAGACGGTCGCGTCGCGCGGGCCGCCACCTCGTTCGGGTGGTGACGCGTCGGTCGGGGTATTCCCGTTCCCACTCGATTCGGGTGGGCGGCGCGCCTGCAGGCGCCTGCAACCATGAGCCAGCGACAAGCCATCGGACGAATCATCGTTTCGGTCTGCCAGGCAGGACGGCCGGCTTCGGCGCGATCGTGCAGAACCATGTCCGCGAAGTGCGGAGACAATATGAGGAGACAGTGCATGCGTTTCATCAGTAAAGGGGTGCTGGGTGCCACCCTGGCATTCGCCGCGGGCGGCGCAGCCGCGCAGTCGAGTGTGACGCTCTATGGCGTGGTCGACGTGTTCGGCCAGTACCTGAATAGCGGCGCGGGAACCAAAAGCGGGCCGGGGTCCGCCTACGTGCCCGGCTACCATTCGTTTTCCGAGCGCAGCGGCGGCTCGGCGGGCTCGCAGTTCGGACTGAAGGGCGTCGAAGATCTGGGCGGTGGGCTGAAGGCGGCGTTCACCGTCGAGAACGGCTTCAACGCCAACAACGGCACCTTCTTTGCGGATTCGACGTCGCTGTTCTACCGGCAAGCGTGGGTAGGGCTCAAGCACGACAACTATGGGCAACTGACGTTCGGCCGCCAGTATCAGCCGAGCTTCTGGGCCGTCTATCCAACCGATCCGTTTCGCGGCAACGAAGTGCTGTCGCCGATCGCGGCCGCCGATCTCGCGGGCGTGCGCGACCGCGCGACGCTCGCGACGCAGTACGTGTCGGGCCGCCAGAGCAACTCGGTCATGTATCAGTCGCCGGAACTGTGGGGCGTGAAGCTCTACGCGATGTACGCGTTCCCGGTCACGACATCGCAGCCGATTGCGTCGACGTCGGGCAATATGTTCGACATCGCGCTGACGTACCAGGGCGCCGGGCTCTATGCGGCGCTCGCGTACCAGTTCCAGCACGGCGGACAGGAGACGGTATCGCTCGGTCAGACGCCCGGCGGGCTGCCGCTGCCGGCGAGCACGTTCAACCTCGTGTCGACGGAGCATTACACGGGCGCGCTCGGCTACCGCTTCGGCATCGTCAACGTGCAGTTCAACTATGCGTACAACAAGGTCAAGACGCCTGCCAACAGCCAGATCGTCACGGTGCCGGGCGTCGGGCCGGTGGGCGCGCTGTCGTCGCTGGTGCATCCGTCCAGCATCATGGAACTGGGTACGACGATCCAGGCGACATCCGCTGACGTGATCGAGGTCGCGGGCATCTATCGCAGTGTGCGCGGCGTGCAGGACAACACGCTCGGCATTCAGATCGGCGCGGATCACAGCTTGTCCAAGCGCACGAGCGTCTACATGCGCGCAGGCTACATGAAGAACAACGGCATCGCGAACATGAGCTGGCCGGGTGTCGCGGCAGCGGATGGATCGAAGCAGATTCTCGGCGTGGCGGGCATGACGCACCGCTTCTGATGACAGCGTGACAGCCGGTCGATCCGTCGACCGGTGTGTCGTGTCGTAAAAAGCAAAAACGGGAGATGACGTTATGCGTCATCTCCCGTTTTTCTGTTCTGGACGTCCACGCGGATTACGCCGTCACCGACTTGCACTCCAGAAATTCCGCAAGCCCTTCCGCGCCATACTCGCGCCCGTTGCCCGAGCTCTTGTATCCACCGAACGGCACGGTGACGTCGAGCATCGCGCCGTTGATACGCACCGAGCCTGCGCGCAGTTTCGTGGCGACGCGCCGCGCGCGTTCCAGATTCCCTGAAGCGACATAGGCGGCGAGGCCATAGTCGCTGTCGTTGGCGATCGCGATCGCATCGGCTTCATCGTCATAAGGCAGCACGCACAGCACCGGTCCGAAGATTTCCTCGCGCGCGATCTTCATCTGATTGTGTACATCGGCGAACACGGTCGGCTTCGTGTAAAAGCCGCGTTCGAGGCCGGCCGGACGACCCGGACCACCCGCCACGATGCGCGCGCCTTCCTCGATGCCCATGCCGATCATGCGCTGCACCTTGTCGAACTGCGCGCGGTTCGCGAGCGGGCCCATCTTCGTTGCCTCGTTCGACGGATCGCCGACGGGAATCGCATTCGCGACAGCAGCGGCAATCGTCACCGCTTCTTCGTAACGCGCGCGCGGCACGAGCATGCGCGTCGGCGCGATGCACGTTTGCCCGGAGTTCGCCATGCATTGCGCGACGCCCGTGGTCACGGCGGCCTGCAGATCGGCGTCGTCGAGAATTAGCAACGGCGACTTGCCGCCCAGTTCCTGCGCGACACGCTTGACGGTCGGCGCTGCGCTGATGGCCACCTCGACGCCCGCGCGCGTCGAACCCGTGATCGACACCATGTCGACATGCGGATGCGCCGACAACCGCGCGCCGACTTCGCGCCCTTCGCCGAAGATCATGTTGAACACGCCAGCGGGCGTGCCCGCGTCGTGCATGATCTCGGCGAAGATCATTGCGTCGAGCGGCGCCAGTTCTGACGGCTTGAGCACCACCGTGCAGCTCGCCGCGAGCGCGGGCGCGACCTTCGCGACGATCTGGTTCAGCGGCCAGTTCCACGGCGTGATCAACGCGGCGACGCCGATCGCTTCGCGCCGCACCACGCTCTTGCCGCGCGTGCTTTCGAACTCGAAATGGCGCAGCGTGTCGATGGTGGCCTGCAGGTGCGCGAGGCCGATGGGCGTCTGCAAGGTCTTGCACAGCGAGATCGGCGCGCCGATCTCCTCGCAGACCGCATGCGCAATGTCGCCGAGCCGCTCGCGATAGCAGGTCGCGATGCGTTCGAGCAATTCGATACGCGTTTCGCGCGAGCTTTCCGACCATGCGGGAAACGCGGCGCGCGCAGCGGCGACGGCGTGATCCGCGTCGTGCGCAGAGCCGAGCGTGAGCTGGCCGATCGTGGTTTCCAGCGACGGACTGACGATTTCCATCGCCTTGCCGCTTTTGGATGGCTCGACCCAGCGGCCATCGATATAGAACCTGTTGAGCGTCTTCATCTGTTGTTCTCCATGCGATGCTTCAAACCGGCCGATCGCCGACGACCGTCGCGCGCATCATGTGCCGCACGGCTGGGAAGTAGTCCTGCACTGCGTAGTGCTGGCACGAGCGGTTGTCCCAGAACGCGATCGTGTTCGCTTTCCAGCGCAGCCGCACCTGATACTCAGGCGCCTGCGCCTGGCGGAACAGATACTGCAGCAGTTCCATTTCCGCGAGCTTGAAGTCGAAGCCGAAGCGATAGCGCGGAACAGTTTGATGACCGTAGTTCACGATATGCGTCGTGAACGCCTCGTTCACGTAGAGAATCTTTTCGCCCGTCTCCGGGTGCGTGCGCACGACGGGGTGGATCGCCGGCGGAAACTTCTTGCGCATCTCGTCGTGCTGGTCTTCGGGCACCACGATGCCGAACAGCGGCAGAAACTCATGCGCGGCCTTCAGGTTCTGGACCAGCGATTTGACGTCGTCGGGCAGGTTTTCATAGGCCGCGACCATGTTGATCCACATCGTGTCGCCGCCTACTTCCGGGCATTGCACGCAGCGCAGGATCGAACCCATCGAAGGCACTTCGCGCCACGATACGTCGCTGTGATAGAGGTTCTCGCGGCCGCGCTTCGCATCGTTACGGCCGATGATCACCAGTTTGGGATGATCGGGGTGATGCGGGAACGCCGGATGGATCTCCAGTTCGCCGAAGCGGCGCGCGAACGCCACGTGTTGCGCGGGCGTGATGTCCTGGTCGCGAAAGAAGATGACCTTGTGCTTCACCACGGCGCGGCGCAGCGCAGCGGAGGTTGCATCGTCGAGCGGCTCGCGCAGGTCGATGCCGCTGATTTCCGCGCCGATGGTGGGCGTGCATCGTTCGATTTCAAACGGCCAGTTTTCGCTGGCTGCTTCCGCTTGTGCCGGTCTGACGGCCTGCACGTTTGCGTTCATATGATGTCTCCTTGCTGGGTATCGGAAGCGGGCGGCAACGTTGATCGCACGCAGGTGATTCGGCGGGAAATTGTCAGCGGCGCGCGCTGACGACTGGTCGCCGTGTCGCGTTCGTTTCATCTCGCGTCGGCGAGAAGCGCGCTTGTTCGCCGCGTAGTTCGCCGGACATGACGATGTGAAAAACCGCGGCGGGCTTCATGAACGGTGAACGCCCGCCGCGTGCGACCGAGGCCCTCGAACGGGCAGTTTCGCGACGGCGCCACGCGGCGCCCATCGCATCACGCCGAAACGGGTTCGAGCTGGCGGCTCAGCACGCGGTTCGAGCGCTCGGGATGCAGCCAGCGCAACGCCGCGAGCGCCGCGACGAACAACAGCGCCGCGCCGATCATGAAGCCGTTCTCGTACGCGTGACTGTTCCCAGGGCCGGCGCTCTGGACCATGCGCCCCATGACGGTGGGCGCGATCGCCGCGCCGAGGCTCGCGAGCGCCGTGTAGATCGCGACGACTGCGCCGCGCTGGCTTTCGGGCACGACTTCAGCGAGCAAGGCGGGCGCGAGCGGAAAGCAGAGCGTCGGCAGCGCGCCGGCGAGCGCGAACAGCAGTGTCTTGCCGACGGGCGGCAGATCGAGCGCCGAGACGGCGACGAACAGCGCGCCCGCCACCATCGCCATGACGCTCAGCAACTGCGCGCGCGCGACGCGTGTCGACGCGCCGCGCGCCAGCATCCGCTCGGACAGCCAGCTCAGGCCGATATTGACGGGCGACGCGACACCGATCACGACGGCGAACCAGCGTCCCGCGTCGATGCCGTCGAAGCCCAGTCCTTTTTCGAGGTAGCTCGGCAGCCAGGTCAGGTTCTGACCGAGCATCCAGTACGCGGAGAAGCCGAGCAGGAAGATCGACACGATGGACGGGTCGGTGAGGATCTTCCAGTAGGGAAGGCGGGCGGGCGCGTGGCTGTCCTCGCGCGTCGATCCGGGTGCTGCCGCCTGCGTATCCGCGTCGCGTTGTCCGCGTTCGCGCGACATATAGAGCCACGCGATGCTCCACACCAGACCGATCCCGCACAGCACGAAGAAATTCATCCGCCACCCCCATTTGCGCGTGACGAGCGGGATCAGCAGACCGGCGAGCAGCAGCCCGAGCGCGGCGCCCTGGCTGACGACGGCGATGGGCAGGCTGCGCTTGTGGTCGGGGAACCACTTGCAGATGGCGTGGACCGAGGTCGAGAACGCGGGGCCTTCGGCGGCGCCGAGTATCACGCGGCACACGAGGATCGCGAGTGCGCTGGTGGCGAGCGCCTGCGGCAGCTGGATCGCGGCCCAGCTCACGCCCATCGCGAGCAGCAGCCAGCGCGCCGAAATGCGGTTGGATGCGAAGCCGACGACGATCGTCGATACCGAGAAGAGCCAGAAGAAGCTGCCCGCGACCAGCCCGAATTCCGCTGGCGACAGATGCAGTTCGGCCATCATCGGCACGGCGACCATGCCGAGCACGACCTTGTCGAGGAAATTGACCGTGTAGAGACCGGCGAGCATGAGCGCCAGGGTCCAGGCCGCGCGCGGCGGCAGGGCGGTTGAATGGTTCATGAGCCACCCCGGACGCAGGTTTGCCAGATCAGCATGTTGTCTCCTTGATTCGTCGTGCGTGCCCGCGCGTCCAGGAAAGACGGCCGGCAGCGTATTGACGGCCACAGTACGGCGGCCGTCGCTCGGGCGGCACCACCCGAATCAGGTGGGATGCGAGCCGCCGTGAGGGCGGGCTTTCGGGCGTTGGCTGGCGCAGATGAAGGAGCATGCGGCGTCCACCCGAGCGGGGTGGTGTTTGGCTGGGTGCGCGTCCTTATCGTCCATCCATCCGGTATCAGCGATAGGGAGACGCGACGCAGTGTCGAACGAGACTCTTCTGAATGAAGCACTCGCGGGTCCGCGCGAGTCGATGGAATACGACGTGGTGATCGTCGGCGGCGGCCCGGCGGGGCTTTCCGCTGCAATCAGGCTCAAGCAGCGCGCCGTCGAGAAAGGCGTTGAGATCGGCGTCTGCGTGCTCGAAAAGGGTTCGGAGGTCGGCGCGCATATTCTGTCGGGCGCGGTGATGGACCCGCGTGCGCTTTGTGAGCTGATTCCTGATTGGAAAGATAAGGGCGCGCCTTTGAACGTTGAAGTGACTGAGGACCGCTTTTTGTTTCTCTCGCGAACGGGCGCGAAGTCGGTACCGAACTGGGCGCTGCCGGACAACTTCAAGAATCACGGCAACTATGTGATCAGTCTCGCGAACGTTACCCGCTGGCTGGGTCAACAGGCCGAAGCGCTGGGCGTCGAGATTTTTCCGGGTTTTGCTGCCGCTGAAGTGCTGTACAACGATGACGGTTCGGTTAAAGGCGTTGCGACGGGCAATCTCGGCATCGGCAAGGACGGCGAGCCGACCGAAAACTTCCAGCTCGGCATGGAACTGCACGCCAAGTACACGCTGTTCTGCGAAGGCGCGCGCGGACATCTAGGTCGGCAACTGTCGGACAGATTCAAGCTGCGCGATGGCGCCGATCCGCAGGTCTACGGCATCGGCATCAAGGAACTGTGGGAAATCGATCCGGCGAAGCACAAGCCGGGTCTGGTGATCCACACGGCCGGCTGGCCGCTCGATACGCAGACTTACGGCGGCTCGTTCCTGTATCACATCGACAATAACCAGGTGATGGTGGGCTTTGTCGTCGGCCTCGGTTATTCGAATCCGTATCTGTCACCGTTTGAGGAGTTCCAGCGCTACAAGACGCATCCGTCGATTCGTGCATTCCTCGAAGGCGGCAAGCGTGTGTCGTATGGCGCGCGGGCGATCACGGCAGGCGGCCTGCTCTCGCTGCCGAAGCTCGCTTTCCCGGGCGGCGCACTGGTTGGTGACGATGCGGGCTTCCTGAACGCGTCGCGGATCAAGGGTTCGCACGCGGCAATCAAAACAGGCATGCTCGCCGCCGACGCCGCGTTTGACGCCGTGCAGGCAGGCCGCCATAACGACGAACTGACGGCTTATACGGACTCGTTCAAGACTTCGTGGCTGCACACGGAGTTGCATAAAGCACGTAACTTCAAGCAGTGGATGAGCAAGGGCCTGTATCTCGGCACGTTGATGGTCGGCATCGAACAGAAGCTGCTGGGCGGCAACGTGCCGTGGACGCTGCATCACCAGCACTGGGATCACGAGATGCTGATACCGGCGTCGCAGTGCAAGCCGATCGAGTATCCGAAGCCGGATGGCAAGCTCACGTTCGATCGTCTGTCGTCGGTGTTCATCTCGAACACGAACCACGAAGAGAATCAGCCTGCGCATCTGACGCTCAAGGACGCAAGCATCCCCATCACGCTGAATCTGCAAACCTACGCCGGTCCTGAAGCGCGCTTCTGCCCGGCGGGTGTGTACGAGTTCATCAAAACGGAAGAAGGCGAAGACCGTCTGCAGATCAATGCGCAAAACTGCTTGCACTGCAAGACCTGCGATATCAAGGACCCGACACAAAACATCGTGTGGGTGACGCCTGAGGGTGGCGGCGGTCCGAACTATCCGAACTTGTGACGTGCTTCTCGTGGTCCGAAAAGCAAAACGCCGCTCGTTCGAGCGGCGTTTTCACCTAAAGCCTCACTCACTCCGCGTCGTTGGCCGACTCGGTCTTGCGCGGACGGCGGCTGCGCGTCGTCGATTTGCGCGAGGGTTTCTTCTTCGCTGCGGGTGCTTCCGTTGCGGGATGTTCCGCTTCGTGCGCAGGCGCGTGAGCTTCCAATACAGCGGCCTGTTCCGCCACGTGCCGCGTATCCGCAGTCAGCGACGAATCCGTTTCGCCTTCGGCCGCTTCGACGCGTTCCGTCTTCTTCTTCGTTCTCTTTGCAGCCGGCTTGCGCGTGCCGCGTCCCTTGCGGCGCGTCTCGCCCTTGCCGTTGTCCGCGTGACCGGGCGATACGGCAGGCGGCGCATCTTCGAGCGACTGATCAGCGGGCACATCCTCTTCGACGTCAGCCGTGACAGTCGCTTCCTCCAGATCGACGATCTCGGCGGCGGCAGGCATGGCCGCCCATTCGTCGCCTGTCTCGCGCGGGCTTGCGACTTCGGCCGACGCAGCGACACCGGACGATCCGCTGCGATACACGAACGTGCCCGACTTCTCATCGCGGCCCACTTCGAGCAGCCCGCGCGACTGCGCTTCTTCGAGCAGATTGCCGAATGCGCGGAAACCGTAGTACGTCTCGTTGAAATCGGGCTTGCGGCGCTTGATCGCGTTCTTCAGCACCGACGCCCAGATCTTGCCGCTATCGCCACGCTCCGACGCGAGCGCATCGAAGGTCTGCGCGGCGAGTTCGACCGCTTTCGTCTTGCGCGTTTCCAGGTCTTCCTTGCGCTTCTCGCCGTCGGACGCGCGTTTCGTGGCCTGTTGCGCTGCCTGCTGCGCCGCCTTGACGCTGTCGCGCTTCGCAACGGCGCGCTGGCTCTCGCGCACGAGATCGTCGTAGAAAATGAATTCGTCGCAGTTGGCCGTGAGCAGATCGGACGTCGAGCGCTGCACGCCGACGCCGATCACCTGTTTCGCGTTTTCTCGCAGCTTCGACACGAGCGGCGAGAAATCCGAATCGCCGCTGATGATGACAAACGTATTGACGTGCGACTTCGTATAGCAGAGGTCGAGTGCATCGACGACGAGGCGAATGTCTGCCGAATTCTTGCCCGACTGCCGCACGTGTGGAATTTCGATCAGTTCGAAATTCGCTTCGTGCATCGCGGCCTTGAAGCCCTTGTAGCGGTCCCAGTCGCAGTACGCCTTCTTCACGACGATGCTGCCTTTGAGCAGCAGCCGTTCGAGCACGAGCTTGATGTCGAATTTTTCGTATTTCGCGTCGCGCACGCCGAGCGCGACATTTTCGAAATCACAGAACAGCGCCATGCTGACGGTATCCTGGGATGACGCCATATGCTTCTCCAATGAAGTGCAGGCTCGATCGTCTCACACAACGCGGTATCGATCGAGGTTTTGCACGACGATCGGCCTGCAACGCGCTCAGGCGCCGCCGAATGCCCCTGTTTCGGCAACCGCGCTGACGAATTCCTCTGTCGAACGCACGAAGCCCATGCGCGGGAAGATATGCTCGATGGGAAAGGCATGCGTTTCGCCGGACAGGCCCGACATCGCGTCTTCGATGAAGATCAGCTCGTAGCCTTGGTCGAAGGCCGCGCGCGCCGTCGACTCGACGCCGAAGTTGGTCGCGATGCCCGTCAGCGCGATGGTGTTGATGTGACGGCGTCGCAATTGCTGTTCCAGATCGGTGCCGTAAAACGCGCCCCATTGACGCTTCGTCACCACGAGATCGCCGGCCTGCACATTGCACTCAGGCACGAGGTCCGACGCTTGCGGCGGCGGAGCAGGCGCATCGCGCGGACGCAGCGGCGCATCGGCGGGCAACGACAGCAGTTGCGCGACATCGACGCGCACGAACACGACCGTGCCGCCCGCCGCGCGCAGCGCATCGGCGGCGCGCACGGACCGCGCGACGACGTCGGCGGCGGAATGCGGCGCCAGTTGCCGGCCGACATTGCTGTGCTGCAGATCGATCAGCACGATGGCCGTGCTGCGCGGATCGATGGAAAGCGCTTGCGCCATATGTCACCTATATGTGAGGATGTCCTCATGTCATGATAAGCGATAAACATGAGTCTCGCCTCAGATAATCCAAAAGTGCGGCGCATTCCCCAGCAGGAGCGCGCGGCTAAGCGCGTCGATGCGCTGCTCGACGCCGCAGGTGACGTGATCGCGGAACGCGGTTTCGACGCCGCGACGATGACGGCGATCGCCGAACGCGCGGGCGCGTCGATTGGTGCCGTCTATCAATACTTTCCGAACAAGGATGCGCTTGTTTTCGCGCTGCGCACGCGCTACGGCGACGAAATGGACGCGCAATGGAGCGCGCTGGGCGAAGCGGCGCACGAATGGAGCGTCGATGAGCTGGTCGAGCGGCTCTTCGCGCTGATGATCGACTTCATCGGTGCGCGGCCCGCGTATCTGCCGCTGCTGTCGGTGACGCTGAATTTCCGGCGCGACGCGGCGGCGCGCAACCGCTTGCGCGGTCGGTTCGCCGAGCTGTTTCAGCGCTACAGCCCGGCGTTATCGGACGACGACGCGTTTCGCGTCGCCGAGGTCGCGCTGCAGGTCGTGAAAAGCCTGAATCCGCTGTACGCGGCCGCGAAGCCGAAAGATCGCAAGGCGCTGGTCGACGAGTACAGGCTGGTCGTTTCGTCGTATCTCGCCGCGCGCCTGCGTTGAGCGCGAGAAGAGAACGCTACATCGCGCTGTGCGCCGCTTCGGCAGCAGGCACGCGCGTCGTCAACACGTCATCGACGAGGCCATAGGCTCTCGCCGCATCCGCTGACATGAAGTTGTCACGATCCGTGTCCTTCTCGATCTGCGCGATGCTCTGGCCCGTTCTTTCCGCGAGCACGCTGTTCAGGCGCTCGCGCAGATACAGCACTTCCTTCGCCTGGATCTCGACGTCCGACGCCGTGCCCTGGCCGCCGCCCGAGGGCTGATGGATCATGATGCGCGCGTTCGGCAACGCAAAGCGCTTGCCGGGCGCGCCCGCCGCGAGCAGGAAGGTGCCCATGCTGGCCGCGAAGCCGGTGCAGAGTGTCGATACGTCGGGCTTGATGAACTGCATCGTGTCGAAAATCGCGAGGCCGTCGTAGACCGAGCCGCCCGGCGAGTTGATGTAAAAAGAAATATCCTTGTCAGGGTTCTCCGATTCGAGAAACAGCAACTGCGCGACGATCAGGCTCGCGGATTGGTCGTTGACGGGACCGACCAGAAACACGATCCGCTCGCGCAGCAGGCGCGAATAGATGTCGTAGGCGCGCTCGCCGCGGCCCGATTGCTCGATGACGGTCGGCACGAAATTGAAGCCGGACGCGGCGGGTGAAGTGAAATGTCGATGCATGCGTTCCTCGCTGATTGACTGAAAGACCCGTGAAAGGCCCGCACAAGGCGGGTTTCAGTCGCATGACGCGAACGCGCGGCACGGCGTGACAAAAGAATTTTTGCGTCGACGTGTCACATCACGGGCGGCTGGCCCGTCAACCTGGAGACAACGCCACAGGAGCGGCTCGCATGGAAATGAACAGAGAGAAGTCGGCGGATTTCGAGGCGGCGCGCGCGAGGCTCTTCGCGCTCGCGTACCGGATGCTCGGCAGCCGCGCGGAAGCGGAAGACATCGTGCAGGACGCGTGGCTCAAATGGCATGCCGCCGACGCGAGCGAACTGCGATCGTCGGCCGCATGGCTCACGACGATCACGACACACCTCGCGATCGACCGGCTGCGTCATCTGCAGATCGAACGCACGACGCGGTCGGGCGGCTGGATGCCGGAACCGTGGATCGAGAGTCTCGCGCCATCGGCGGAAGACCTCGCGTTGCAGGCCGTGCAGATGTCGTATGGCGTGATGCTGCTGCTCGAACGGCTGAAGCCCGAGGAGCGCGCTGCATTCGTGCTGCATGAAGCATTCGAGTGCGACTACGCAGAGATTGCGAAGATTCTCGCGAAGACGCCCGCGAATTGCCGGCAGATGGTGCATCGCGCGCGGGCGCGTTTGCAGCGCGAAGGCGTGCCGGCGAAGCGCGCCGATCCCGCCGCGCACGCACGCATTGTCGAGCGCTTGCGGGCGGCGATGGAAGCGCAGGATCGCGCGGGACTCGTGCGGCTCTTCTGCGAGGTGCCGAGCGTGATGAGCGACGCGCCCGAAACGGTCGATGCCGTCGCGACGGCCGAACAGGCGGCGACCGCGCTGTCGATGCGCAGCCGTGGCGACCAGATGGAGACGGTGACGATGAACGGCATGCGTGCCGTGGCATTGATGCGCGACGGCGAAATCGACGCGCTGCTCGACATTTCGATTGGCGAGGACGAGCGCATCGTCGCGTTGCGGATCGTGACTGGCGCGCTGCGGCTGGCGAGCGCAACGCGCGTGTTCGGGCGCGCGGCCGTCCTGCAACTGCTGCGGCCCGTGAGCAGTCAGGCCGCATCAATTACGATGCGCGGCCACTTCCCAGTTGATATCGACGCATAGCACCTGCATCCCGCGCGCGGTTTCCGCCGCGATCGACGCCGTCACGCACAGGTGCGCCTCGTTGATCGACAGATAGGGCGGCGTCAGATGCACCTGCCCGGGCGCGCGCACGGCCTGGATGAAATACGGACGACGTTCCCAGCTCGCGCCTTCCGAATGCAACAGCGGCCGGAAGCGCTTCGCGCGCTGCGACGCACGGCCTTGCGGCAGGACGTTGTCGCCGATCTGACGGCCCGAGCCGTCGAGCAGGAAGCAGCGCGCCGTTTCGCGCAGTTCGAGCAGCGGCGCGGTCGCCTCGGCCATCGGCTGGCCTTCGACGAGCTGCGCGCTCGCGGCTTCCAGCGCCGTCACGAACGGCGCGAGCCGTTCGGACTGCGCGCGCTCGCGTGCGGCCACGCGTTCGCGCAGCGCCGCCGACAGCCTGTCCATCAGACTCACCGTCGCCTGACGCGCGACGGGCTCGACGCTCGGCGCGGCGAAGAAGGTGCCCTGTACGAAATCGACATTGCATTCGAGCGCGATCAGCGCGTCGCGCTCGGTCGTGAGGCCGCCCATCAGCACCAGTTGCCCCGATTCATGCAGCATCGACACGATGCCCGGAAGCACGCGCTCGATATGCGAATGCTCGCTGGCCTGCGCGAGGATGCAGCGGTCGAGCGTGACGATGTCGGGCCGCAGATTCCACACGCGGTCGATGTTCGAATGCTTCGCGCCGAAGCCGTCTAGCGCGATCAGGAAGCCGGACTTGCGTAGCGCGTCGATGATTTCAGCGAAGCGCGTCGTTTCGCCGCCCGCCTGCTCGGACACTTCGAGCACCACGCGCTGCGGCGGCAGACCGAGCGACTTGAGGCCCGCGAGCAGCGCGTCGCCGTAGCTCGTGTCCATCAGCGCGGCGGGATGCAGGCTCAGGAAGAGCCATTCGTCGTGACTGTCGAACGCGTTGAAGTTGCCCAGATGCAGCGATTCGGCGAGCCGTCCGAGTTCCAGCAGATCGCCGCGCCGCGCGGCCTGGGTGAAGACTTCGGCCGACGGCACCTGCTTTTCGTTCTCGTCGTGTGCGCGCAGCGACGCGTGATAGCCGATCGCGCGACGGTGCGACACCGAGAAAACCGGCTGGAATACGCTGAAAACCGTGTAGCCGCCATACCGGACGGTGCGGCGGGAGCCTTCGTCGCCCGCTACGGGGCGCGGAGGCTGGAAGCCGGGAGGATCGAGTTCGATCATGCTCATCGTTTCGGTCATCGGTTGAGATGTGAGGCGGGTCGCGCGAAACGCGCGAAAGATTCAAGTTTACAGGATAGGGCAGCAAGAAACATGCGCATGGCCATGCGCTGCGGCTTGAGTGCCGCGCCACGCGGATTGCGCTGTGTTTTGCGCCGTTCCCTCCGCTGTTGCGTCGATTTTGCGCCGGGACGGCCGGTGCTGTCATGCGCGCAGTGAGCGAAGCGCACATCGATGGTGCGGCGCGCGCCCCGTTAAGGTTCCGTCCATGCCGCACGGCGAGCGCGGAATGTCACGTGCGTCAGGTGCGTTCCTGCGGATCGGCGCGCCTCACGGGCTGCCGGATATCGGCCGACAGCTGCGCGAAGATCCACGACGTCGCCGCCGTGATCAGGCCGACACACAGGAAAGTCGCGTGAAAGGCGGGCAGCGAGTTGGCCGCCGTGACGCGCGGCATGAGGCCGGTGAATGTGGTCAGCAACGCGCCCGCGACGGTGACGCCGAGGCTCATCGCGAGCATCTGCACGAGCGAGAACAGGCTGTTGCCGCTGCTCGCGCCGCCCGTGCCGAGGTCTTTCAGCGTCAGCGTGTTCATCGCGGTGAACTGCATCGAGTTGACGCCGCCGAAGATGGCGAGCTGCACGAGGCGCAGCCACAGCGGCTGATGCTCGCTCGTCAACGAGAAGCTCGCCATCGCAAGGCCGACCAGCACCGTGTTCGACACGAGCACGCGCCGGTAGCCGTATTTCATGATGAGCCGCGTGACGAGGCGCTTCGACGACATGCCCGCCGCGGCGACGGGCAGCATCATCAGGCCGGCTTCGAACGCGCTGTAGCCAAGGCTCACCTGTAGCAGCAGCGGAATCAGATACGGCATCGCGCCGCTGCCGATCCGCGCGAACAGGTTGCCAAGCAGGCCGACGCTGAACGTGTGGATCTTGAACAGATCGAGCGAGAAGATCGGGTTGGCCGCGCGCGTCGCATGCAAACCGTAGGCAACGAAACAGCCTAGTGAAAGGATCAGCAGCATCAGCATGGTCGCGTGCTGGATCGAGAATTCGGTTTGTCCGTCGAGCGCCATCGAAATCGACACCATGCCGACAATCAGCAGCACATAGCCTTTGATATCGAACTTCGCGGTATCGGGGTTGCGGCTGTCGGGCATGAAGATGAACGTCGCAATCACGCCGGCGATGCCGACGGGCACGTTGATCAGAAAGATCCAGTGCCACGATGCGATCTTGACGAGCCAGCCGCCGAGCGTCGGGCCGATTAGCGGACCGATCAGCCCTGGAATTGCAACAAACGACAGCGCGGGCAAATAGCGTTCGGCGGGAAACACGCGCAGCACGGCAAGGCGGCCTACGGGCAGCAGCATTGCGCCGCCCACGCCCTGCAGCACGCGATAAGCGACCAGCTGCGTGAGCGTTTGCGCATTCGCGCACAGCAGCGAGCCGATCGTGAAGACAAGGATCGCGCTCATGAACACGCGCCGCGTGCCGAGCTTGTCGGCGAGCCAGCCTGATACCGGGATCATCACGGCCATCGTCAGCGAGTACGCGATCACGACTGATTGCATGCGCAACGGCAATTCGCCGAGGCTTTTTGCCATCGCGGGAAGCGCGGTGTTGACGATCGTCGAATCGAGCGTCTGCATGAAGAAGCCCGTCGCGACGATCCACAGCATCACGGTCAACGAGCGGGCAGTAGGCGCGGTGTTCGCGGTGCGGTTGCTCGCGGCGGGCGATGCGGATTCGGTCGATTCGGACATGAAGGCAGGGCGGCTGGGCGGGGAGCCCACATTCTAAGGAAAAAGCGTGACGGACGGCACCGCCGCCGGCATGGGCAGCGATCGTCGCGCCCGACGTCTACGCTAAGGCTTCAACTGCACCGCCGCCTCAAAAAACGCCCGTGCGCGCGGATCGTTCGCAAACGCAGCGTTGACGCGTATCCACGGGCTCGGCTCCGCATTCGGCCGGAAGTAGCTGCCGGGCGCCACCGTCACGCCGAGCGGCACGCCGCATTCGACGAGCCGCTCCGCATCCTCGACATGCGGCACGCGCGCCCACACGAACTTGCCGCCCAGCGGATTCTCGAACACCTGCCAGCCGCTCATTTCGAGCGTTTGCACGGTCGCGCCGAGCGCATCGCGCATGCGCCGCCGCAATCTTTCGAGATGCTTGCGATACATCCCGCGTTCGAGCAACGCGACGGTCACGGCTTCCGCAAAGCGCGAACCGCCGATGCTCGTCAGCATCTTGATGTCGGCGAGATCCTTGATGGTCGCGTGGTCCGCGATCACATAGCCGATGCGCAGCGACGACGACAAGGTCTTCGACAGCCCGCCGATGTAGATCACGTGTTCGAGCTGATCGAGCGTGGCGAGGCGGTCGGTGGGTTCGGTCTGGAAGTCGGCGTAGATATCGTCTTCGATGATCTTGAAGTTGTGTTCGCGCGCGAGTTGCAGCAGGCGGAACGCGATGGGCGGCGCGATCGTCGTGCCTGTCGGGTTGTGAAACACCGAGTTGATGAAGAAGAGCTTCGGCCGATGCTGCTGCAACTGCGCTTGCATCGCGTCGAGATCGGGGCCCGTGCGCGTGCGCGGAATGCCGACGAGGTGTACGCCATGCAGCTTCAGCAGGCCGTTGAAGTTGTAGTAGCCCGGGTCCTCGACGAAGATCGTGTCGCCGGGTTTGAGCAGGTAGCGCATCAGCAGGTCCATCGCCTGGCTCGCGCCGAACGTGATCAGGATCTGCGACGCCTCCGCTTCGATCCCGAGCTGCTCGATGCGTCCTTGCAGAAGTTCGCGCAGGGTCGCGTTGCCGAGCGGCGTCGCGTAATCGATCATGCTCGCGCCGTCGGTGCGCGACACGTGGCGGATCGCCTGCGCGAGGCTGTCCATGTCGCGCCATGCCTCGGGAATGAAGCCGCTGCCGAGCTTCAGCGATTCGCCGGGATGATTGAACTGTTGCAGGATATGGGTCGATTCGTCTTCGGCGCGGCGCGGGTCGGACGCACCCTGACAACTCATCGCGGCGCGGTGCCGTTCGGCCACGTAAAAGCCGGAGCCCGGCCGCGAATCGAGATAACCGAGCGACACGAGCCGGTCGTAAGCCTCGATCACGGGGAAGCGGCTGATGTCGTTGTCAGTGGCGAACTGGCGGATCGACGGCAGCTTCGCGCCGGGATGCGCGGTGCGCGAGCGTATCCAGTCCTGTACGCCGCTGACGATCTGCTCGGTGAGCGGCACGCCGTTTTCGCGGTTCAGTTCAATGTCGAGCTTCATGGCTTGCCTTCCTCAGCGCCTTCTTCGCGCTTCTTTCGAGCGCTTCGCCAGCCGTCCGTCACGGTCTGTCATGGTCGAAGCGCCGACAACTGTCAGGTTTTCTGGCTGTACAGTTCTTTTGAAACTGTTCAGCACTGTGCATGTGACAGTCATCATCGCACGACAATAATGGATGCAAGCGAAAAAGCATTTCAAGGAGCACAGCGATGCGTGAAATCCGTACTTTCGAACTCGATCACAGCGAGCCGGCAAGCGCCTGGCGGGCTGCGCAGCCGCTTGCCGTGAACGTGCTGGCGGGCGAACTCTGGCTGACCGTTGAGGGCGACGCCGAGGATTACTGGCTCGCAGCGGGCGAGTCGTTCGAACTGAAGCGCGGCGCCGTCGCGTGGCTGAGCGCGGGGCGGGACGGCGTGCGGCTCTCGCTGACGGTGACTGGCGGCGTGGGCGACACAGTGAAAGTCGAGCGGCGGCGCGCGCCGCGCTGGACGTGGATGCCGCGCTGGCTGCTCACGGCCTGAAGCGCGGGTCTTTGAATCAGTCCGCTTCGTACGCGCCGATGTACCTGGCGCGCGGACGGATCAGGCGGCCGTCGCTGGTCTGTTCCATCGCGTGCGCGATCCAGCCCGTCACGCGGCCTACCGCGAAGAGCGTGAAAGCCGCCCCGGCCGGCAGGCCGAGCACCCGTTCGATGGCCGCGAGCGCGTAGTCGACGGTCGGCTCGGCGCCTGTCGTGTCACGCACGACGCGCGCGAGCCGCTGCACGTCGGCGAACGGCGAGCGGGCAGGCGCGCATTCATCGAGTAGTTCCAGCAGCAGACGGGCACGCGGATCGCCGTCCGGATACAGCGGATGTCCGAACCCGGAGATCACGGGCCCCGGCGCGCTTTGCTCGTGCTGCGCGAGCCGTGTGGCCAGATAGCGGTCGAGATCGGCGGCGCGCGCCGCTTCGTCGAACAACGCGGCGACACGCGCAGTTTCTCCGCCGTGCCTCGGTCCCGACAACGCAGCAAGCCCGCCCACCACGGCGCCGAACAGATGCGTACCCGTCGACGTGATACACCGCACCGTGAATGTCGACGCATTCAGCTCGTGATCCGCGCACGCGACGAGCGCGGCACGCAGCAGATTGATCTGCGCTCGGCTGCGCACGCCCCACGCGCTGGCAAGCTGCCTATGCAGCGGTTCGTTCGACGGTGCCGCCGAAATCATCGCACCCGCCATCAGCCGGATCAGCGCGCAGGCATTGTCGAGCTGCGCGTCGCGGCCGAGCGCCCAGACACGCGGCATCTGCGCGGCGGCGGCAGGCAACAGCACGAGTGCGCGATCGAGCGGGGCGCTGTCACTCCATAGCTTGAGCCAAGCCGACCATTGCGCGGCGCCAAGCGGCGCGGCGGGTGCATCGGCGATGCGCCGCGCGCTGCATTCCCACAGCAAGGCCGCCACTTCCTCCAATGTCCCCGTGCGCGCGAGTTCGATCGCATCGCGGCCGCGATACAGCAGCTTGCCGTCCGCGATCAGCGTGATCGACGATTCGAGCACGGGCACACCCCAATCCAGCACCTTTTGCGCGACTTTGCCCGCGCGCTTGCCATCTTCCTTGCGGCGCGCGAGGCGGCGTACTTCGTCCGCGTCGTAGCGCCGACGCTTGGTGTTCGCGTCCGGCGCCGAGCTCAGCATGCCGCGGCTCACGTAGGCGTAGAGCGTCGTGACGCTGATGCCGAGCATCGCGGCGGCTTCGTCGGCGGACAGATAGCGTGGGGCGGACATCGCGTTGGACATATCGGCGCGGGAAAGCCAAAGAAATGAATATATATTGATTATATGAATCAAGATTGATCATGGCGAGGCGTAAAACTAGACTGGGTCACGTCTTTCATCTTCAGGAAGCCCGTCCATCATGACGCCCCAGCTCGCTCTCGATCATCTGTGGTCCGCTGCCGGTTGCGATCCGGCCTTGCTCGACTATGTGTCGATTGACGGCAACGATCCGGCGTTGCCCTCCGTGTTTCGTGTCGGGACGCTCGCGAGCGCATCGATTGCGGCGCTGGCGCTTGCCGCCGCCGAGTGCTTCAGGCTGCGCACGGGTCGTATGCAACATGCCGACGTGAGCGTGCGGCGCGCGTTGATCGCGTTTCGCAGCGAGCGCTATCTGCGCGTGAACGACGGCTTGCCAGCGGAACTGCGCCATCCCGTCACCGGTTTCTACGCAACGCGCGACGGCCGCTGGATCCAGTTGCACACGAACTTTCCGCATCATCTGCACGGCGTGCTGAAGGTGCTCGGCTGCGACGGCGATCCTGGCGCGGTCGCCGAGGCGATTCGCGGCTGGGACGGCGCGCAGCTCGATCAGACACTCGCCGACGCCGGCCTGTGCGCGGCGCTGATCCGCTCACCGCGCGAATGGGCGGCGCTCGATCAGGCGAAGGCGATTGCGAATCTGCCGCTGTTCGAGATCGAGCGGATTGGCGATGCGCCGGCCGAAGCGCCTGGAAGGGGTGACGCGACCAGGCCGCTGTCAGGCACGCGCGTGCTCGATCTGTCGAGGATCATTGCGGGTCCCGTCGCGGGGCGCGCGCTCGCGCAACATGGCGCCGACGTGCTGCTGATCAACGGCCCGCATCTGCCGAACATCGCGCCGCTCGTCATCGACAACGGGCGCGGCAAGCGCTCCGCGACACTCGATCTGCGCGAGGCCAAGGCGCGCGAGCAATTGCAGGCGCTGGCCGCGCAAGCGGATGTGTTCATGCAGGCTTATCGCCCAGGCTCGCTTGCCGCGCGCGGCTTCGATCCCGAAACGCTGGCACGATTGAGCCCCGGCATCGTCTGCGTGTCGATTTCGGCGTATGGGCACGCGGGGCCGTGGGCGACGCGGCGCGGTTTCGACAGCCTCGTTCAGTCGGCTAGCGGCATCGCGTACACGGAGAGCCGCGCGGCGGGCGTCGACGGCCCGAAGCATCTGCCGTGTCAGGCGCTCGATCACGCAACCGGCTATCTCGCCGCATTCGGCGCGATGGTTGCGCTTGCGCGGCGCGCGCAGGAGGGCGGCAGCTGGCATGTGCGGCTGTCGCTGGCGCAGACGGGCCGCTGGCTGCAATCGATGGGACAAATCGAAGCGGGCTGGCGCGTGCCCGATGTCAAGTACGACGACGTGCAGGACGGTCTGCACGAAGTCAATTCTCCGTTTGGCCGCGTGCGGGCGGCGGCGCCCGCCGAGCGGATGTCGGAGACACCCGCGTTCTACGCGAGGCCGCCCGTGCCCATCGGCTCCGACGCGCCGCGCTGGGAGGACTGAACCTCGCGCCTACTTGCGCAGTTCGGCGACGAAGTCGTAGTAGTCGTTGCGGCAGTAGGTGTCGGTGAGTTCGATCGCGCGCTGGTCGGCCGTGTAGCCGACGCGCGTGATCAGCAGCAGCGCGTCGTTCGGCGCGATGCTCATCTGCTGCGCGATCTCGTCGCTCGCGTTGACCGCGCGGAAATGCTGCAGCGCGCGCACGATCGTCAAGCCGCGCTGCTCCAGATACGTGTACAGCGAATCGCCGATGGCCTGCGGGTCGGGAATGACGGAAGCGGGGAACGTCGAATTTTCGACGGCCATCACGATGCCGTCCGCCAGACGCAGGCGGCGCAACCGCGTGACGGCAGCAGCGGGCGACAGCCCGAGCTGGATCACTTCATCGCGATTGGCGGGCACGATCTCGCGCGACAGCCATTGGGAGCTTGGCGTAAAGCCGCGCCGGCGCAGCATTTCGCTGAAGCTCGACAGACGCGACAGCGGATCTTCATAGCGCGGCGTGATGAAACTGCCCGCGCCCTGCGAGCGGCGAATCAAGCCCTGTTCGACCAGCAGCGCAATGGCCTTGCGTGCCGTGATGCGCGACACGCCGAGCGCATCCGACAGCACGCGCTCCGATGGCAGCGCTTCGCCTGCGTTCCAGCGGTTCTCGTGGATCGCACTGCCGAGCTTGCGGGCGAGCTGAAGATACAGCGGCGTATCGTTTTCCGGGTCCGGGCGCAGATCGCGCCAACGGTCTTCCGAGGCTGGGTTCATGTGACGGACGCAAGTAGGGCAAGCGGCAATTCTATGTCATCGGCGCCTCGCGTTATAGCGGGGTTTTGCCGGGACGCCAATGCGCGTCGCGATCAGGCGCTACACTCGTCGCGTTGGCCGCTGTGACGCGGCGCTTCTTCACGACATCATCTGCGAGGACGCAATCATGACGAAGGACATCGCCAGCGTGACGCTGCCCGACGGCGAACCCATTCCGAAGCTCGGGCAGGGCACGTGGGAGATGGGCGAGCATCCGTCGCGCCGCAAGGCCGAAATCGAGGCGCTGCGCGGCGGTATCGAACTCGGCATGACGCTGATCGACACGGCGGAAATGTATGGCGAAGGCGCGACGGAATCGCTATTGGGCGAAGCGTTGCAGGGCTTGCGCAATGACGTGTTTCTGGTCAGCAAGGTTTATCCGCACAACGCGAGCAAACGCGGCGTGCAGCATGCATGTGAACAGTCGTTGAAGCGCTTGAGGACCGATTGCATCGATCTGTATCTGTTGCACTGGCGCGGCTCGGTGCCGCTCGAAGAGACGGTCGCGGGCTTCGAGGCGCTGCGCCGCGACGGCAAGATACGCCACTGGGGCGTCAGCAACTTCGATGTCGACGATATGGAAGAACTCGTTGGCGTGCCGCACGGCGATGCATGCGCGACGAACCAGATTCTCTACAACGTCGCGCGGCGCGGACCGGAGTTCGATCTGCTGCCGTGGCTCGCGGGCCGCAAGATGCCCGCGATGGCGTACAGCCCCGTCGATCATGCGCGCCTGCCCAAGCGCTCGCCGCTCGACGATATCGCCGACAGGCATGGTGTATCGACGTTTCAGGTCGCGCTGGCGTGGGTGCTGCGGCAACCCGATGTGTTCGCGATTCCTAAGTCAGGGCGCATCGAGCACGTGCGCGACAACCGCCGCGCGCTCGACCTGCAGCTTTCCGCCGATGACCTCGCCGCTATCGATGCGCACTTTCGTCCGCCGCGCAGCAAGCGGCCGCTCGAAATGCTGTGAGCATGCGGCGCTTGCGCTGTTTTACCGGCTGATCAGTCGCACGCGTGATGCATGTGGACGGAGCCGAGCACGGCGACTTCGGCGGGTGTGCGCTTGAGCGAATCCGCGCTGACCTGGCTCGCGTCCTGCACGAATTCGTCGACGAGCGTCGAGACGGGCACGTCGCGCAGACACAATGACACGCGCTGCGTTTCCTTCGCCGCAAGCGACGTGCGCTGGCTGAGGAACAGTACGCCGTACTGGTAGCCGTGGATGATGCCGCGGATTGCACCGACACACTGGCCGTGCGCGACGTTATCGGATTTCTGCTGGCAGGATTGCGCGAGCGACCACGCGGAGAAGGTGGGATCGACGGGAGGGGCGGCCTGGGTTTGCGCTGCGGTTTGCGCCGCATTTTGCGCATACGCTAGCGATGCGCCAGCCGTCAGCGAAGCCAGCAGCAAGCCCAAAGTAATGCGTGCAACGGGGCGGGGGAAGTTTCGTTGCATGTAGAAGGCCTCATATCGAACGTTGAATAGATATGAGGCGAGCAGGGCGGTTTGGTTCCGATGCGTTTTTCCCGACTGCTTTGCCGGACCGCTCTTGTTGTTCCTGCCGTGAACATAGCTATGCGTCGGCTCGTGTCGCCGAAGCCTTGCCGGTAATGCCGTCGACGGCGTTCCCGGCCCCGGCGGTGACGTTCGACCGGGGGATCGGAACGTCACCGCCAACGTCGGCCAGGAAGCGTCTGCGCGCTGCGTGATGGTCGTCGTATGGGGACGGCGCGGGGGCGCCGTCCGTGCGATCTCAGTGTCCGTTGCCGCCACCGTGACCGCCGCCGCCTGAACCTGAGCCACCGCCGTAGCCGCCTCCTTTGCCGAAACCGCCGCCGAAGCCGCCGCTGCCAAAACCACCGCCGAAGCCACCACCGAAGCCGCCACCGAAGCCGCCGAAGCCACCGCCAGGGCCGCCTGCGCTGCCGCCACCGCCACCACAGCCGCAGCCGCCGTTACCACCGCCGCCGTTACCGCCACCGCCGTTACCGCCGCCGCCGTTACCGCCGCCGCCGTTACCGCCACCGGCGTTACCACCGCCGGCGTTACCACCGCCACCGCCACCGCCGTTACCACCGCCACCGCCACCGCCACCGCCACCGCCACCGCCACCACCACCACCGCTACCGCTACCGCTACCGCTACCGCTACCGCCACCGCCACCGCCACCGCCACCGCTACCACCACCGCTACCACCACCGCTCGAATTGCCGCTCGGGCCCGCCGCAGCCCCAAACCCGCCACCGCCGCCTGAAGCTGCGCCGGACGAACCCGACGAACCCGACGACCCAGCGCCAGCGGCACCCGCGCTCGCGCCTGCGCCGCTACCGCGTCCGCCGTTTGGCGCGCAGTTGCCGGCGTTGCCAACACAAGTCTTGAGAAGAAAAACTGAAGCCGCATCGTCAGCTGCTGTCGTCGTGCCGGACTCCGCGCCCGTCGATGCCGTATCGTTCTGTGCAGGTTGCATCGCAGCCGACGCTCCGCTGGCAGGCAGCGGCGCATCGGCTGTGACGATCCACTTCGGAATCACATCGTCCGCGGATGCGGCCTGAACGAACTGGGCCGCCATTAAAGTCCCCGCGCCAACCACGAAGGTTGCCGTACCCCGTATAACATTGTAGTAGTACGTATCGAATGATTTGTTCTTCATCGTACCTCTCCCGAGGAAACGACGACCCCCGCAAGCCGTCATTTCTTATTCACTGCTTGTCGCCTTGTCCCGTTTGTTCGTACTGTACGCGCTGAGCCGTTCGGCGGCGGGCGGAGCTTTTTCGCTCTTCCGGTTCCCGATGCGTGTGCCGTTTTCGACGGCACGTCGCGCGCGACGCTCCCTGCCTGGCATCCCGCTGCCTGCGGCTTCTGATGTGTGCCTGGCGCCTGTTGTCGTTGGCTGTCGGCGCCGGACCGCGTGCGAGCCCCACATAGCCCGGCGGATGCGATGACGCTTCATCCGCCCGACGCGGGATCGACTGTCCTTTCTGCGTGCCGTTGCGTCGTTCGTCGTGACGGCGCGAATTAGTGTTGCCGAGGATTTGTCGATCCCGACGCAACCCCATGCGTGAGCGTCATTTAGCGATAAACATGCCATTGGGCGCGAACGCCCGTCGCGCGTGGCATTCGCGTGACCGCTCCGTTGTGCGCGCATCGAAACGCGCAAAAAACGTTTCGGACCTGAAACGCAGGCCTCGAATGACGCGATTTTTCGTTTCAGCGCGCGACGATGCGGCGCGGGGACAGGGGATCAGTTGCGGCGCTGAAGCACGCGCAATTCGTCGACGGGGATATGGCAGCGGATGCGATGCGCGTCGCCGGCATCGGCGTAGGGCGGGTCTTGCTGCTCGCAGATCGCGCCCAGCTTGCGCGGACAGCGCGTATGAAACACGCAGCCGGACGGCGGCGCGGCGGGGCTCGGCAGTTCGCCGGCGAGGCGGATGCGCTGCGGCTTCGCGTCGGGAGTTTGTTCGCCGTCACGCTGATCCAGCGCAGGCACCGACGACAACAACGCTTCCGTATAAGGATGATGTGGACCGTCGAACACGGCCGACGCGGGCCCGATCTCCAGCAGGCGGCCGACGTACAGCACCGCGATACGATCGGACAGATAGCGCACGACATTCAGATCGTGCGAGATAAACACATAGCTCACGCTGCGATCACGCTGCAGATCGGCGAGCAGATTGAGGATCGCGGCCTGTACGGACACGTCGAGCGCAGAGGTCGGTTCGTCGCAAACGACAATGCGCGGATCGCCCGCGAACGCGCGCGCAATCGCGACGCGCTGCTTCAAGCCGCCCGACAGCTGCCGCGTGCGCGACGTCAGATAACGGTCGGGCAGCCTGACAGCCTGTGCCAGCGACGCGAGCCTTTCCTCGCGCGCGTCGCCGTGCAGCGCGGACAGGCGCGACAACGCGCGCCCGATCAGCCGTCTGACCGAGTGCGCGCGATTGAGCGCCGAGTCGGGATTCTGGAACACGATCTGCAGCGACTTCACCTGTTCGTCGTTACGGTTCGTGACGCGTGCCGGCAAAGGCGTGCCGTCGAGTTCGATCACGCTGCCCGCATCGGGCGATACGAGGCCGAGCAGCAACTTCGCGAGCGTCGTCTTGCCGCTGCCAGATTCGCCGACGAGACCAAGCGTCTCACCCTTCGCGAGTTCGAGCGATACATCGTCGACGGCTCGCAGCGCGGCGCCCGCGACGTGGAATGTCTTCGATACGCTTTCCGCGCGCAGCACGGGCGAAGCGTCGCGGGTTTCGTGCGCGTTGCCGGAAGCATGAGCGGGCGCATCGACGGGTGTCGCGCGCGGCAGTTCCATGGCGCGTTCGTGATAATGGCAACGCGACATCTGATCACCATGCCGCGCGCTCACGCGATACGGCGGCGGCGCTTCGCGCCGGCAGCGGTCGTCGGCGAGACGGCAGCGCTCCGCATAGATGCAACCCTGCGCGATGGAACCCGGCTGCGGCAGGCTACCCGCAATCGTGTCGAGCCGGTCATTGTCCTTGCTGCGGCCGATCGTCGGCAGGCAGCGCAACAGGCCGACCGTGTACGGATGACGCGGCCGCGCAAACACGTCCTGCGTCGCGCCTTCTTCGACGAGCTTGCCCGCGTACAGCACGCCGACGCGCTCGCACATCCTGCCGATCACCGCGAGGTTGTGGCTGATGAACAGCACGGCTGTGTGGAACTCGTCGCGCAGTTGCGCGACGAGATCGAGCACTTCGGCTTCGACAGTGGCGTCGAGACCGGTGGTTGGTTCGTCGAGAATCAGCAGCGCAGGTTTCGACGCGAGCGCCATTGCGATCACGACGCGCTGCTGCATGCCGCCCGACAACTGATGCGGATAACTGTCCATCACGCGCTCGGGCTCGGCGATGCGTACCTTGCGCAGCATATCGGCCGTTTGTTTCAGCGCATCTTCATGCGTCGCGCCGGATGCCTCGAACGCTTCGGCCACCTGGCGCGCGATCGTCAGCGACGGATTGAGCGCGCGCGACGGGTCCTGATACACCATCGATATTCTGTTCGCGCGCAGATCGCGCAATGCGGCGGCATCGAGCGAATGCACTTCCTTGCCCGCAATCGAAATGCGACCCGCCTTCACGCGTCCGTTGCGCGCCAGATAGCGCAGCGTCGCCATCGCGACCGTCGACTTGCCGCAGCCCGATTCGCCGACGAGCCCATACGATTCACCGCGCCGGATGCGAAACGACACGTCTTGCAGCACGTCGCGCTCGCGTCCGCGCGTGCGATACGCGACCGTCAGGCCGACGATCGTGAGCGCGTCGGATTGCTCGCTCTTCGACACATCGAAGGCGGGAAACGAAGCGGGCGGCGGAGGAGGAGAAGGGCCGTTCATCCGTCGACGGCTCCTTGCACGGCATCGGCGATCAGGTTCACGCCGACCACCAGCGACGCGATCGCAGCCGCGTCGAACACGACAGTCCACCATGCGCCGCCCGCCATCAGCGTGTACGACTCGGAGAGCGCGAGGCCCCAGTCGGCGGAAGGCGGCTGGATGCCGAAGCCGAGGAACGACAGCGTGGCGACCGCGAAGATCGCATAGCCGAGACGCACCGTCGCTTCGACGATGATAGGCGGCAGCACGTTCGGCAGGATCTCCGCGAACATGATGTAGAACGCGTTCTCGCCACGCAGTTGGGCCGCGGCGACGTAGTCGAGATGGCGTTCGGCGAACACGGCGGCGCGCACCGTACGGGCGGTGATGGGCGTGAACGTGATGCCGATCACGAGGATCACCGTGAGGTTCGACGCGCCCACGGCGGCCAGCGCGAGCAGCGCGACGATCACGAGCGGCAGTGCGAGCACGGCATCGATCGCGCGTCCGATCACGTTGTCGACCCAGCCGTCGAAGTAGCCGACCGTGAGACCGAGGGCAGTGCCCGCGAGCGTGCCGAGCAGCGTCGCGAGCGGCGCGATAGTCAGGATGTCGCGCGCGCCGACGATCACGCGAGACAGCACGTCGCGGCCCAGTTGATCGGTGCCGAACCAGTGGCCTGCAGCGGGCGGCGTGAGCGAGTTCAAGGGATCGGACGCGTAGGGATCGAGCGGCGCGACCCACGTTCCTGCAATCGCGCAGACGATCCACCACAGCACGATCACCGCGCCGGCGATGAAGGTCGGCGAGCGCAGCAGCATGCGCAGCGTGTCATAGCGCGTGTCTCTCGCGCGCGGCGCGGCGGGCGCGGGTGTGTTCGACGAGGGCGGAGGCGAAGCCATCGTGCTCATTCGGCGCTCCTCACGCGCAAGCGCGGATTGAGCAGCACGTACAACGCATCGGCGACGAGATTGGCGACCGTGTACACCACGCCGATGGTCAGCACGCCGCCTTCGAGCATCGGGAAGTCTTTGGCCTTCGCTGCGTTGTAGATCAGCGAGCCGATGCCCTGATAGTGGAACAGCGTCTCCACGACGACCAGTCCGCCGATCATGTAGCCGAGTTGCGTCGCCGCGACGGTGATGGTCGGCAGCAATGCATTGCGCAGCACGTGCCGGCCGATCACGATATGCGGCGGCAATCCCTTGAGGATTGCGGTGCGCGTGTAGTCGGCGTCGAGCGCCTCGACCGTGCCCGCGCGCGCCATCCGCGCGATATAGCCGAAGAACACGAACACGAGCGGCAGGACGGGCAGCACGAGATGCTTCAGTTGCGTGAAGATGCCTGCTTCGGGCGGATACGTTGCATCGATGGGCAGCCATTGCAGCCACACGCCGAACACGAGTATCAGCACGATCGACGACACGAACTCAGGCACGACGGTAGCCGACAGACCGACGATGCTGATCGTGCGGTCGAGCCAGCGACCTGCGTGCATCGCCGCCCATACGCCGCCCGCGATGCCGAGCGGCACCACCACGATGAACGCAAGAAAGCCGAGCTTCGCCGAGTTCGCCAGCGCACTGCCGACGAACGACGCAACCGGCTCGCGATACGTGTAGGACAAGCCCATGTCGCCTTGCACGAAGTGCGTGATCCACTGCGTGTATTGCGTCAGGAGAGGGCGGTCCGCGCCGAGCTGATGATTGAGCGCGGCAACGGCGCGTGGATCGGCGAGCGGGCCGAGTATCGCGCGGCCGATATCGCCTGGCAGCAGCTGGCCGCCCGCGAACACGATCACCGACAGCAGCCACAGCGTGATCAACGACAGGCCGACCCGCGTCCCGATGAAGCGCACGACGCGCATCGCGCTGCCGCGCGGGCCACGAGCAACGGAAGCGGAAACCGTGGTCGACATCGATATCCCTTGCTCGCCGCGTTGCGCGCAATCAGGCCGCGAGCGTCGCGCGATCGAAATACAGCTGCGCGATTGCCGTGAAGCGCACGCCGTTCAACTGCTTGCGCGCGGCGATCAGCTGGTCGTAGAAGAACGGGAAGATCACGGGCGTCTCGTCGAGCAGCAGCGTCTGGATCTGCGCGGACACTTTCTTCTGCGCGGCGATATCGAGCGCGGCGACGTAATCGGCGACCAGCTTGTCGTACTGCGGGTTCTTGAAGTGCGCGGCGTTCCATGTGCCCGTGCTCGTCAACGGCGCGTTGAGGAACACGTTCGGTACGCCGCGGCTGCCATAGTCGGTGATGCCGAGCGGCGAATCGAGCCAGTCCGATTTGCCGGGCGTGCCCGAGCCATAGTACTGCGACTGGCTCTCGACCTTCAGGTTGATGCGGATGCCCACCGCCTTCGCATAGTTCTGCACGACGACGGCGAGATCGGGAATCTCCATGAACTTCTCGGTCGTGAGCGTCACGTCGAAACCGTTCGGCACGCCCGCCTGCGCGAGCAATTGCTTCGCCTTCGCGACATCGATCTTGCGCTGCGGCACGCCCGCATCCGAAGAAGGAAACACGGGCGCGAACGGGCTGTCGTTACCGACCTGCGCGCGGCCCTTGAAGAGACCCTTGACGATCACTTCGCGATCGAGCGACAGCGCGAGCGCCTGGCGTACGCGCTTGTCCTTGAACTGCGGGCTGTCGACCCGCATGTGAATTTGCCGGTGCGCGCTCGACTTCACGCCGACCACCTTGAACTCGGGGTTGTTGATCAAACCCTGGCCGCCCTGCACGGTGAACGTGGGCATGACATCGGCCTGATGGCCTTGCAGCGCGAGAATCTGCGCCTGCTGGTCCGCGTAGAAGGTGAACTGCACGCGCTGCGGCAGCGCTTTTTCGCCCCAATAGTCGGGATTGCGCACGAACGACACGCCCACTTTCGCCTGGTACTTCTCGAGCTTGAACGGTCCCGTGCCGATGAAGGTTTTCTCGTAGTTGCCCGCGTAGTTCGCGGGGAGAATCACCGCGTTGTAGTTGTCGGACGAAACGTAGTACGGGAAGTTACCGTTGGGCGCGTCGAGATGAAATGCGACCGTGTGATCGTCGATGACCTTCGTGCCGCCCTTCGATAGAACGCCCTTCAGCGTCGAAAGGGCAGCCGAGCCGGCGGCGGGGTCGGCGAGGCGATCGAAGGTCGCGGCGACGTCCTTCGCGGTGAAGGGCTGGCCGTCGTGGAACTTCACGTTCTCGCGCAGCTTGAAGGTCCACACGTCGCCCTTGTCGTTCGGCTTCCACGACAGCGCGAGCACGGGTTTGAGCGTCTGCTTTTCGCCGTCGTCGTCGATCAGGAATTCGCCCGTCTGATTGAGCAGGCAGAGGCTTGCGGAGTCGGTGACCGTCATCGGATCGACGGCGCCCGTGGGCGTCAGGTGCGCAACGCGGATCGTCGCGTTCGCGCCCGCCGCGGCTTGCGCGCGGGCGCTGCGTGGTGCGAGCAAGCCGCCGCCCGCAAGCGACATGCCGATCACGCTCGCATAACGCAGCAGTTCGCGCCGCGTGAGGCGGCCGGCGAGAAATTCGTCGATGGCGTGATTGCCGTGGGCGTTGGCGCTGCGGCGTGCCGCCTCCAGGTCAAGTGTTTCTGCCGGGCGAGGCGCAAAACGCGGGTCCGCGGATTTCTTCATCGATGGTGGTCCGATCCGTTCTGTTGGGACGCCACGCGTGCTGTGCGAGGCGCTGCGGTGGTAGTGCGACGATGATGCGGGTTCAGTGTAAGCGATTGCCTCTGGATTGGGAGGATTCGCGGCCGCGCGCGGTTCCCTTCATACGATTCCCGGCGGCAGTTGTGTCGTGCGCACAACGGCGCGGCGCATCGCTGCAACGGGCGGCGCGCTGTGACGGCTGTTTCGGCGCTTAGGCGGCGCGTTGTTCGCGGCAGTGTTACCGGCCGAGCGGCGCGGGCCTGCGCCAGCGATGAAACAAAATCGAGCCGATCCAGCACAGCATGAAGAGGCTCACGATGCCGTAGCCCAGCATGCCGAAGCGTTCGTTGACGGCTGCCACCGCGTCCCACACACCGCCGCTGAGTCCGAGCTTGTCCGATAGCAAGCCGAGTGCCTCGATGCCGCCGATCGCGATCGCGACTACGGCGGACACGAACGTGATGCTCGCGTTGTAGTAGAGCTTGCGCTTCGGGTCGTCCATGGCCCAGCTGTAGGCGTGGACCATCAGCACGTTGTCGGTCGAATCGACGAGCGTCATGCCCGCCGTGAAGAGCGCGGGAAACACGAGGATCGAGTAGAGCGGCAGGCCTTTGCCCGCTTCGGCGGCGGCGATGGCGAGCAGGCCGATTTCCGTCGCCGTGTCGAAGCCGAGGCCGAACAGCACACCGACGGGGTACATGTGCCAGCTTTTCGTGACGAGCCGGAAGAGGGGCTTCAGCGCGCGCGACAGCAGACCGGCGGGCGCACCGCGTGCGGCGTCTTCGTGCGTCAGTTCTCCGCCTTGCTGCACGTGCCGGTAGCGGCGCCACACATCGCGCAGGATCACGAGGTTCACGCCTGCCAGCACCAGCAGAAAGACCGACGACACTATCGTGCCAATGGTTCCGCCCACGGCATGAAAGGCCTCGAAGCGCCCGTGCAGCGACAGCGCCGTCAACGCGATGCCGACGGTGGCGGCGATCACGATGGTCGAATGTCCGAGCGAGAACGCCAGTCCGACGCCGAGCGGCCGCTTGCCTTCCTGCATCAGCTTGCGCGTGACGGTGTCGATTGCGGCGATGTGGTCGGCGTCGACGGCGTGCCGCAGGCCGAAGCCGTAGGCGAGCAACGCGGTGCCGAGCAGCAGCGGATAGTCGCGAAACGCGATCAGCGCCCACGCCCACGCGGCGAGATTGGCGGTGATCAGGCCGGCATACAGCGTGACGAGGCGGGGGCGCAGCGAAAGGGTCGGCGTCATACGTTGGGCCTGGGTTTGCGATTGGTCAATGATCGTGCGGGTGCTTGTGGATCGGGTCGACCCAGTAGACGGTTTCGGGTTGCTCGACGGCGTCGATGTTCAGGTTCACGACGACGGCTTCGTTGTCGCTGCGTACGAGCACGCATTCGAGGGGATCGTCGGTGCTGGCGTTGATTTCTTGATGTGGCACATACGGGGGCACGAAGATGAAGTCGCCGGGGCCCGCTTCGGCCGTGAATTCCAGATGCTCGCCCCAGCGCATGCGGGCGTGGCCACGTACGACGTAGATCACGCTTTCTAGCGCGCCGTGGTGGTGCGCGCCTGTCTTTGCGTTGGGGTGGATTGTGACGGTGCCCGCCCATAGCTTTTGCGCGCCGGCGCGCGCGGCGTTGATCGCGGCGGCGCGGTTCATGCCCGGGGTTTGTGGTGTGTTCGTGTCGAGCTGGTCGCCCTTGATGACTTTGACGCCGTGTTCGCGCCAGTCAATCGGGGTTTGGGGTGTGTGCTCGTGATCGTGGCTCATGCTTTGTCTCCTTGCCGGGTGCTTGCAGGGCGTCGTGGTTGGTTATTCTGGCATGGACAAAAGTTTGAGTGGGGTTGGGGTTTTGGGTTGTCTGGCGACTCTTGGTATGCCGTTGCTTTCGCGGTTTGGCTTCGTGGCGCGGCCGGTTTGGTTGTTCTGGCCTTTGCGCTGGCATCCGCGTTATGCCTTCGCGCTTCATTGTGTTGCCACTGTGCGTTTGCCTTTGCGCTGGCATCAGCGATTCGTTAGCGTGCTTCACGCGTCGCCCCTGTGCGGGGCGGCACCTACTTTTCTTTGCCGCCGCAAAGAAAAGTAGGCAAAAGAAAGCGGCTAACACCGCCAGTTCTAGTTCCTGCCTGAGGGCCCCCAACCGGTCCCACGCTTCACACGGCGGCCTTTCTGTTCGCGTTCGTTGCCAACGCTTCGAATGACCGCCTCACCCACTTCAAACACCCGAACAAGAGCTAGCGGCAGCGAATGGTTTGCGCCGCCCAGGTGGCAAACTGTGTGTAGGTTGTTGCGTCGTATAGCCTGGCGCTCTGACAGGGTGGAACGCGTGCGCAATCGGGTCCGAAGTGAGGCGTGTGTAGTGCTACGGCCTACACACAGTTTGCCACCTGGGCGGCGGTGGACTATCTGGCAAGGCATGCTGAAACGCGGGAGCGTGAAGCGGGTGAGGCGCACTGCAAGAGCGCTGGCAACGAACTTGAATCGAGAAGTTGCCGCGTGAAGTAAGGGACCGGTTGGGGGCCCTCAGGCAAGAAGAAATGTTGGCGGTGTTAGCCGCTTTCTTTTGCCTACTTTTCTTTGCGGCGGCAAAGAAAAGTAGGTGCCGCCCCGCACAGGGGCGACGCCTGAACGGCGGATACCGTAACGCGGATGCCAGAGAAAATCCAAGCAAACCACCCAGTGTCGCAGACAGCCAAAAAAAAAGGCCCATCCCATCAGGAACAGGCCTTCGCACCAAGCAAACCAAACCGGGTTACTTGGACTTCGAATTAATAATCCCTTCCGAGACATTATTCGGCGTCTCAGCGTAATGCTTGAACTCCATCGTATAGGTAGCACGCCCTTGCGTAAGCGACCGCAACGACGTCGAATACCCAAACATCTCCGAAAGCGGCACCTCAGCCCGCACGAGCTTGCCGCCACCGCCGGCAATATCCTCCATACCCTGCACAATACCTCGCCGGCCAGAAAGATCGCCCATCACGTTACCCATGAAGTCCTCAGGCGTCTCCACTTCAACAGCCATCATCGGCTCAAGAAGCACCGGCTTCGCCTTACGCATCGCATCCTTGAACGCCATCGAACCAGCCATCCGGAACGCGTTTTCATTCGAGTCGACGTCATGGTACGAACCAAAGGTCAACGTCACCTTCACATCGACAACGGGATAACCCGCCAGCACGCCAGCCTTGAGCGTTTCCTGAATACCCTTGTCGACAGCCGGAATGAATTCGCGTGGAATCACGCCGCCCTTGATCGCATCGACGAACTCGTAGCCCTTGCCCGGATCGGGTTCGAGCGTGATGACGGCATGACCATACTGCCCACGTCCGCCCGACTGCTTGACGAACTTGCCTTCCACGCCTTCAACCTTGATACGCACCGTCTCGCGATACGCAACCTGCGGCTTGCCGACCGTCGCCTCGACCCCGAACTCGCGCTTCATCCGGTCGACGAGAATTTCCAGGTGCAACTCGCCCATGCCCGAAATAATCGTCTGTCCAGACTCTTCGTCCGTTTGCACGCGGAACGACGGGTCTTCCTGTGCGAGACGGTTCAGCGCAATGCCCATCTTTTCCTGGTCGACTTTCGTCTTCGGCTCGACGGCCTGCGAGATCACCGGCTCAGGGAAGATCATCCGTTCCAGGATGATGATGTTGTTCGGGTCGCACAACGTGTCGCCCGTGGTCGCTTCCTTCAGACCGACAGCCGCCGCGATGTCGCCCGCGCGCACTTCCTTGATTTCCTTGCGCTCGTTCGCGTGCATCTGAAGAATACGGCCGAGGCGCTCCTTCTTTTCCTTCACCGGGTTGTAGACGGTATCGCCCGAATTCACGACGCCCGAATACACGCGGAAGAAGATCAGCTGACCGACGAACGGGTCCGTCATGATCTTGAACGCGAGCGCGGAGAACGGCTCGTCGTCGCTCGGATGACGCTCCGCTTCCTTGTCGTCTTCCGTGTGGCCGAGAATCGCGGGCACGTCGACAGGCGAGGGCAGATAGTCGATCACGGCATCGAGCATGGCTTGCACGCCCTTGTTCTTGAACGCGCTGCCGCACAGCATCGGCACGATCTCGTTGGCGATCGTGCGTTTGCGCAAGCCCGCCTTGATCTCGTCTTCCGTCAGGCTCTCGTGATCGGTCAGATACTTTTCGAGCATCTCTTCGCTCGCTTCCGCCGCCGCCTCGACCATCTTTTCGCGCCACTCATGCGCGAGGTCCTTGAGGTTGTCCGGGATCTCTTCGTACGTGAACTTGATACCCTGGCTCTCGTCGTCCCAGAGGATCGCCTTCATCTTGACCAGATCCACGACGCCCTGGAAATGCTCTTCCGCGCCGATGGGAATCTGGATCGGCACCGCGACGCCCTTCAGGCGCTCGGCGATCTGACGCTGCACGCGGAAGAAGTCGGCGCCCACACGGTCCATCTTGTTGACGAACGCAATGCGCGGCACCTTGTACTTGTTCGCCTGGCGCCATACGGTTTCGGACTGCGGCTGCACGCCGCCGACCGAGTCGTACACCATGCACGCGCCGTCGAGCACGCGCATCGAGCGTTCGACTTCGATCGTGAAGTCGACGTGGCCCGGCGTGTCGATGATGTTGATCCGATGCTCCGGATAATTGCCCGCCATGCCTTTCCAGAAGGCTGTCGTGGCCGCCGAGGTAATCGTGATGCCGCGCTCCTGCTCCTGTTCCATCCAGTCCATCGTCGCCGCGCCGTCGTGAACCTCGCCGATCTTGTGAGTCACGCCAGTGTAGAAAAGAATGCGTTCGGTGGTGGTGGTCTTGCCGGCATCGATGTGAGCACTGATACCGATGTTCCGGTATCGCTCGATAGGAGTCTTGCGGGGCACGTGAACCTCCATGTGTTGGCGCGCCGGTGGCTGGCGCCGGGCCTTCTGCTGGCATGTGCTGCGTGGCCCGGACGATCTCGGTGCTACTGGTGAGACTATAAGAATAGCGTGTCGGCCTGGCTTTTGCAGGAATCCTGCCAGAAGCCGCCAGACCTGGCGCCCGCCATACGTTGCGGCGCGGCGGATAAAAAACAAGCCGGCGCGCCTTGCGGCTGCGCCGGCTTCCGTCCGGTTCGTGTGTGGGAGGCGGGTTCGCTTATTGCGGCGCCGGCAGTCCCTGCATCTTCATACCGGGCTTGATGCCCTTCGACGTGAACCAGCCCTTGCTCATCTCCAGCGCGTAAACGCCGTTGTTCTTCGGGCAATGGTTGTTGGTGGTTTCCGCCTGCATCTCGTCGATGTCGGTGATCGTGCCGTCCGCGCGCATGAATGCGATCGACAGCGGGATCAGCGTGTTCTTCATCCAGAAGCAATGCACGGCGTTCTCGCCGAACACGAACAGCATGCCTTCGTTCGGTGCGAGTTGCGTGCGGTACATCAAACCTTGCTCGCGGTCCGGATCGTTCGCGGCGACGGCGGCGTCGATGACGTACATGCCTGCCGTGAGCTTGGCGCGCGGAAATTCGCTGGGTTGTTTGGCGCCCTGGGGCATCTGCTGCGCATGCGCATCCTGCGCGGACATCGCCGTCAGCGACACGGCCGACAATGCGGCAACAGGCAATGCAACTGCAATCGCGAAGCGCGCGATCAACGAGCGCAATGAAAATCGCACGACATAGCTCCTTGCTGAATATGATCCGCGCATGTTACGCGAGCGCGTCAAAAACAAAAAGGCAGAGAGCCTTGTGGCCATCTGCCTTTCAACGCCGTAAGAACGGCAAAACTGCTTGATTCTTGACTGCGTTATTGCAACAAACTTATTCCGAAGCTGCCGAAGCTGCTGCCGGAGCTGCTGCCTTCTTGTGCGACTTCTTGTGCGAAACCTTCTTCGTTGCCTTGTGCGACGAAGCTGCTGCTGCCGGAGCTGCCGAAGCTGCTTCCGGTGCCGAAGCTTGTGCGAATGCTGCCGTTGCGAAGAGGCCAGCGACCAGAGCGGCGATCAGTTTGTTCATTTTGCAAATCCTCAGCTTTAGTTAATTAACCCAATGACCCGATTAGGTTGAGTCATGTCGTTAAACGTGCCGTCCACCTTTCGGTTGACATCCGCATCGAAGAAATTTTTCTTTGCGGCTGCGAGCGTTCAGACACCTTCATACAGCTCGTTGGAGCGGCATGTGCAAAGGCTCTTGAGGCTGAATGCCGGACAGCTTTATCGGCATCTGCGTCGAGTAACGCATGAACGCGCGACGCGGTTGACGAAAATTTTCAGGAATTTTTGTGAGTGTGATAACGCGTCGCAGATCGGTACTTTTTAACGCTTTTCGCGCGCATTTTTCAAATGACGCAATCGAATAGAAAACGCATGTCGATACAACGACTTAGCGGAATATCGGCAGGTTTTTTGCGGGCGTATTCACGACGATGTGACACCTTCCCAGGGCGCGCGCGAAGGTAGCTCGATGCTCTCGCCTGGCTGCAATCCAAGCGAAAAAATATCGAGCGCGCCGACGCCGACCCGAACGAGACGCAACGTTGGAAAGCCAACGGCCGCCGTCATGCGGCGTACCTGGCGGTTCTTGCCTTCGGTGATCGACAGTTCGATCCATGTGGTCGGAATCGCCGCGCGATATCGAATGGGCGGCGTGCGGGCCCATAGCGCTTCACTGGGTTCGACGAATTCCGCTCGACAAGGACGCGTCACATAGTCGCCGAGATCGACGCCGCGCGCGAGCGCCTTCAGAACGTCGTCTGTTGGCGCGCCTTCTACTTGCGCCCAATATCGCTTCACCAGCTTGTGCCGCGGCTCCGCGATACGCGCCTGCAGTGCGCCGTCGTCGGTGAGCAGCAGTAGACCTTCGCTATCAGAGTCGAGTCGCCCCGCGGGATAGATGCCGGGCATCTTTACCCAATCGGCCAGCGACGCGCGCGTTTCGTGCGCCGAAAACTGGCAGATCGTGCCGAAGGGTTTGTTGAGAGCGAGCAGAGTCATGCGTGAACGAGGCGAAGGGCGGATGCGTCAACCGCGCGATCGCAGCCATGGCGTCGAAGCGCGCTGCGAGTCTCGACGGCTGCGTCGGGTAGCGAATGGCGAGATCTTAATGCATAATGCGCTGGAGCAAGTCTTATGTCTTATATAAGACATAAGACAGTGTGTTCGTTCTCGTGCAGTCTCGCCGGTGTACTGGCATATGTGCATGTCCCGAGCGCGGCCTTGCACCGACGTGGGCTAGAATAACCGCCTGGCCGCTTGCTGCATCGGTATCTGGCATCAGCACTCGAATCGGCGCGGCACCGCGTCGCGCGCAAGAGGGGCGCCCCGGTTTCGCATTTCCAACCTGTTCTCACAGTACAGCTATCACTGGAGTCCGATCATGGCGTATCAGCACATCACGGTTCCGGCTGACGGTGACAAGATCACAGTCAACCCGGATTTCTCGCTCAACGTTTCCGATCAGCCGATCATTCCGTACATCGAAGGTGACGGCACGGGCGTCGACATTACGCCCGTGATGATCAAGGTCGTCGATGCAGCGGTCGCAAAGGCCTACGGCGGCAAGAAGAAAATCCACTGGATGGAAATCTTCGCGGGCGAGAAGGCGACCAAGGTCTATGGTCCCGACGTGTGGCTGCCGGAAGAAACGATGCAGGTGGTGAAGGACTACATCGTGTCGATCAAAGGGCCGCTCACGACGCCCGTCGGTGGCGGCATCCGCTCGCTGAACGTCGCGCTGCGCCAGGAACTGGACCTCTACGTGTGCCTGCGCCCCGTGCAGTACTTCAAAGGCGTGCCGTCGCCGCTGCGCGAACCGGAGAAGGTCAACATGGTGATCTTCCGCGAGAACTCGGAAGACATCTACGCCGGCATCGAATGGCCGGCGGGTTCGCCCGAGGCGAAAAAGGTCATCCAGTTCCTGCGCGAAGAAATGGGCGTGAAGAAGATCCGCTTCCCGGACTCGTCGGGTATCGGCGTGAAGCCGGTGTCGCGCGAAGGCACCGAGCGTCTGGTGCGCAAGGCGATCCAGTATGCGCTCGACCACGATCGCCGCACGGTCACGCTGGTACACAAGGGCAACATCATGAAGTACACGGAAGGTGCATTCCGTGACTACGGCTATGCGCTCGCGCAAAAAGAGTTCGGCGCGGAGCTGATCGATGGCGGCCCGTGGATGAAGGTGAAGAATCCGAAGACGGGCAATGATGTCGTCGTGAAGGACGTGATCGCCGATGCGTTCCTTCAGCAGATCCTGCTGCGTCCCGCCGAGTACGACGTGATCGCGACGCTGAACCTGAACGGCGACTACATCTCCGACGCACTGGCCGCGCAGGTGGGCGGCATCGGCATTGCGCCGGGCGCGAACATGTCGGACTCCGTCGCGATGTTCGAAGCCACGCACGGCACGGCGCCGAAATACGCGGGCAAAGACTATGTGAATCCGGGTTCGGAGATTCTGTCGGCGGAAATGATGCTGCGGCATCTGGGCTGGACGGAAGCGGCTGATGCGATTCTGAAGTCGATGGAAAAGTCGATTCTGTCGAAGCGCGTCACGTATGACTTCGCGCGCCTGATGGAAGGCGCGACGCAGGTGTCGTGCTCGGGCTTCGGTCAGGTGATGATCGACAACATGTGAGCGCGGCGTAGCGCTTTCATCTTCAACGAAACCCCGGCGCGCGACAGCAAACCGGGGTTTTGTTTTGGGCTTTCGTCATCTGCGCGGCAACGTGGCTGCGTTATGATCGGTTCACTTTCTTTGCATCTCGCACTTGTTGGCATCGACAGACAGGCATGACATCGTTGTGGCGCATTTTTATCGTGTTGACGTTCGCCTTGCTCGGCATGCAGGGCGCGTCGGCGTGCGAGCATCATCACGATGCCGTGCTACAAGCGATGAGCATGCATACGAATGCGGTTCATCGCGACACGTCGACGAGCACGAGCGATTCAAACTCGTCCTGCCATCGCACGCATTCGCTGTGCTGCATGACGGCGTGCGGCGCGCATTGCGGCGCACTGCTGTCGAACATCGGCATGGCGGCGCGCATTGAGTCGTCGAATGTGCCGGGCGCCAATAGCGACCCCGCGCGCGCAAGCGTCACGCGCGCGCCGCCCGTGCGTCCGCCGATCGTGTGACGGTTTCATGTCGGCGCTCATTCGAATGGCGCACAAGAAACCGATGCGTGACTGAATCCGTCACGCTCGCTTCCGTCACATGTTCAATGCGTTGCGTGCAACCGCGTTGCCGCGCCGCATCAGCAAGGAATCGATCCATGATCCGCAGGGATTTTCTCGCCCGCACATTGAGCGTTGCCGTCGCGTCGCTCTTCACGCGCAACGTCTTCGCGCAGCACTCGATGCACGGCATGTCCGGCATGAGCGATATGGACGACATGCCTGGCATGTCGTCGACGCATGCCGACAACTCGCACGCCGCCCACGCAACCCCGAAGCTCGCGCCTGAAACGGCACTGCCCGCCGGCGCGCCGCTTGCCGCATTGCGCAAACTCGCGAATGAGAGCAGTGAGGCTGGCGTCTTTCGCGCGACGCTCGTCGCGCAACCCGTGCGCCGCCAGTTGATGCCGGGACGTTCGACGTCGCTATGGCTGTACGGCGACGCCGCGCAAGGGCCGATCGTCGGTCCGCTCATCGACGTGCGCGAAGGCGACACCGTCGAAATTCGCTTGGTCAACCGCCTGCCGCAGCCGTCGACGATCCACTGGCACGGTCTGCCCGTGCCGCCTGATCAGGACGGCAATCCGATGAGCCCAGTCGCGCCGGGCGCGTCGCACGTCTATCGCTTCACGCTGCCGCCCGGCAGTGCCGGCACGTACTGGTATCACCCGCATCCGCACATGATGTCGGCGGAACAGGTGTTTCGTGGGCTGGCCGGGCCGATCGTCGTGCGCGCCGCCGATGATCCGCTCGCCGCGTTCCCCGAGCGGCATCTGTTCTTCTCGGACCTGAAACTGGCAAGCGATGCGTCGATCGCGCCGAACGACATGATGGACTGGATGAACGGCCGCGAAGGACAGTTCGTGCTGGTGAACGGCGCGCGGCGCCCGCGTATCGATGTCGCGCAGGATGAGCGCTGGCGTCTGTGGAATGGGTGTAATGCGCGCTATCTGAGCGTGTCGCTGAGCGGTGAGCATACCTTCACGCAGGTTGGCACCGATGGCGGTCTGCTCGACAAGCCACGCGACGGATTGACGGAATTGCTGCTCGCGCCGGGCGAGCGCGCCGAGATCATCGTGCGCGCAGGTGCGCAGACGTCAGCGGCGATCCTCACCGCTGTCACATACGACCGCCGCAAGATGACGATGACTGAGGGCAAAAGCCTGCCCGCCGACCCTGCCAAACCGCTCGCCGACGTGCGCTTCGTGCCGGGCTCGCCGGGCGGCGCGGCGCGCGCCGTGCCGCCGACGCTACGTCCAATCGCGCCGCTCCTGCCAGGCACTGACAACGCCGCCGACAAAGCCCCGCAAAAATCCGTCGTTTTCACCGAAGCGATGGACATGACCGCCATGCACCGTCCTGGCGCGTCGATGTCGGCGCTGCCGCCCGGCATGCAGTTCTTGATCAACGGCGCCAGTTTCGATCCGTCGCGCGTCGCGCTCACCAGCCGGCGCGGAGAAGTCGAAGTCTGGTCGATCGAGAACCGCACGGACATGGATCATCCGTTCCATCTGCACGGCACGCAGTTTCAGGTGATCGGACGGGAGCGGGGCGGCGCAAGCACGCGCGAGCCGTTTCTCGCATGGCGGGATACCGTCAACGTGCAGCCCGGCGAGACGGTGCGCATCGCGACGGTGCAGCGCGACGCGGGCGAGCGGATGTTCCATTGCCACATACTGGAACACGAGGATCTCGGCATGATGGCAACCCTCAAGGTTGTCTGAATGCGGCCGTAGTTATCGATAGAGGCAGTACACAGGCCAGAAACGAAAAAACCCGGCAGAAGCCGGGTTTTCAAGGCTGCGGATCGAACGTCTCAGGCTGCGGACTGAATGTTCGATGCCTGTTTACCCTTCGGGCCTTGAACGACCTCGAAGCTAACCTTTTGGCCTTCCTTGAGGGTCTTGAAACCGTTCATCTGGATAGCCGAAAAGTGTGCAAACAGATCCTCACCGCCTTCGTCGGGCGTAATGAATCCGAAACCTTTCGCGTCGTTGAACCACTTGACCGTACCAGTTGCCATACCAACTTCCCCTGTAACTCAAAAGCTGCCACGAGCCCTCGAAAAGCTCAACGACCACGGATTGCAGTCGTCCCTCCTCACAAGCTCACCAACGGCATTTTTTCGTATAAACGGCTTGTTGAAAAAAGTGCCAGCTTGATTGTTGAGTCTCTTTATTCGAGTGTCAAGAAAATTTTGAGACGCCCATTTCTTCGTTGTAAAGAACCAATTTCCAGGGTTTTTCCCGCTTTTCTTATGTGCGGTGGCGCAAGCGGCGCGTCTTGAAAAGTCGCATAATCGACTCACATGCAGTTCAGCGGTGAGAGGCAGTTTGCGGGTTGGCGTGTCATCAGCTTGCTGGCCCGGGTTGTGCGATACTCGATCCGACTGCAGTCATCAAGCTGCAACACGGATATACCGGAGGGCCGCTACCGCATGCGGCCCGGCGCAGGGCGCACCCGCGAGAGGCCGCTCCACAGGGCCGGAGGGAACAGATGTCCGGCCAGCCGGTCGGGTTTTGACAGGATTGCGGGCCTGTCCGAGTTGTTTAGAATGGGTGTATGGCGATTATCCCGGACAAGCAGGACAACACCGTACTGGAGCGGCAGGATCAAAAGCTGAAACCGCCCGCCATGTTCAAGGTGGTGTTGTTGAATGACGATTTCACGCCGATGGAATTCGTCGTGATGGTCGTGCAGGAGTATTTCAATAAAGATCGTGAGACCGCAACGCAGATCATGTTGAAGGTCCATCGAGAGGGCAGGGGAGTTTGTGGGGTCTACACGCGGGACATCGCGTCGACCAAAGTCGAGCAAGTCGTTACCCACGCGCGGCAGGCAGGGCATCCGCTGCAGTGCGTGATGGAGGAAGCATGATTGCCCAGGAACTGGAAGTCAGCCTGCACATGGCGTTCATGGAAGCGCGCCAGGCGCGGCATGAGTTCATAACGGTCGAACATCTTTTGCTGGCGCTGTTGGACAACCCGACGGCGGCCGAAGTGCTGCGCGCGTGCGCGGCCAATATTGAAGACCTGCGTCAGAACCTGCGCAACTTCATTCACGACAATACGCCGACCGTTCCGGGCACCGACGACGTCGATACGCAGCCCACGCTGGGTTTCCAGCGTGTGATCCAGCGCGCGATCATGCACGTCCAGTCCACGTCGAACGGCAAGAAGGAAGTGACGGGCGCGAACGTGCTCGTGGCGATCTTCGGTGAGAAGGATTCGCACGCGGTGTATTACCTGCAGCAGCAGGGCGTGACGCGTCTGGACGTCGTCAATTTCATTTCGCATGGCATCGCGAAGACCAACAGCTCCGAAGCTGCGAAGTCGACCGACGCGAATGCGGAATCGGACGAAGCCGCCGCGCAAAAGGAAACGCCGCTTGCGCAATTCACGCAGAACCTGAACCAGATGGCGAAGGACGGCCGGATCGATCCGTTGATCGGACGCGAGCCGGAAGTCGAGCGCGTCGTTCAGGTGCTGTGCCGTCGGCGCAAGAACAATCCGCTGCTGGTCGGTGAGGCTGGCGTCGGCAAGACGGCGATCGCCGAAGGTCTCGCATGGCGCATCACGCGCGGCGAAGTGCCCGACATTCTGGTGGATGCGCAGGTCTATTCGCTGGACATGGGCGCGTTGCTCGCTGGCACCAAGTATCGCGGTGATTTCGAACAGCGCCTGAAGACGGTTCTGAAGGAACTGAAGGAACGTCCGAACGCGATCCTGTTCATCGACGAAATTCATACGCTGATCGGTGCGGGCGCCGCATCGGGCGGTACGCTGGACGCGTCGAATCTGCTGAAGCCGGCGCTGTCGTCGGGTACGCTCAAGTGCATCGGCGCGACCACCTTCACGGAATTCCGCGGCATCTTCGAAAAAGACGCGGCATTGTCGCGTCGTTTCCAGAAGATCGACGTGACCGAGCCGACCGTCGAGCAGACGGTGGCGATCCTGCGCGGCCTGAAGTCACGCTTCGAAGAGCATCACGGCGTGAAGTATTCGTCGGGTGCGCTGTCGGCGGCGGCTGAGTTGTCGGCGCGCTTCATCACGGATCGTCATTTGCCCGACAAGGCTATCGACGTGATCGACGAAGCGGGCGCGGCGCAACGCATCCTGCCGAAGTCGAAGCAGAAGAAGACGATTGGCAAGAGCGAGATCGAGGAAATCATTTCGAAGATCGCGCGCGTGCCACCGCAAAGCGTGTCGCAGGACGATCGCAGCAAGCTGCAGACGCTCGACCGCGATCTGAAGGCCGTCGTGTTCGGTCAGGATCCCGCTATCGATGCGCTGTCCGCTTCGATCAAGATGGCGCGCGCAGGTCTCGGCAAGACGGACAAGCCGATCGGCGCGTTCCTGTTCTCCGGCCCGACGGGCGTTGGCAAGACGGAAGTCGCACGGCAACTGGCGTTCACGCTGGGCATCGAGCTGATCCGTTTCGACATGTCGGAATACATGGAGCGTCACGCGGTGAGCCGTCTGATCGGCGCGCCGCCGGGATACGTCGGTTTCGACCAGGGCGGTCTGCTGACGGAAGCCGTGACGAAGAAGCCGCACTGCGTGCTGCTGCTCGACGAAATCGAGAAGGCGCATCCGGATATCTACAACGTGCTGCTGCAGGTGATGGACCACGGCACGCTGACGGATAACAACGGCCGCAAGGCGGACTTCCGCAACGTCATCATCATCATGACGACGAATGCGGGCGCCGAAGCGATGGGCAAGTCGGTGATCGGCTTTACGACGCGCCGCGAGTCGGGCGACGAAATGGCCGACATCAAGCGCATGTTCACGCCGGAGTTCCGCAACCGTCTGGATGCGACGATCAGCTTCCGCTCGCTCGATGAAGAAATCATCATGCGCGTGGTCGACAAGTTCCTGATGCAGCTGGAAGATCAACTGCACGAGAAGAAGGTCGACGCGCTCTTCACCGACGCGCTGCGCAAGCATCTCGCGAAGCACGGCTTCGATCCGCTGATGGGCGCGCGTCCGATGCAGCGTCTGATCCAGGACACGATCCGCCGCGCGCTGGCCGACGAACTGCTGTTCGGCAAGCTGATGAGCGGTGGTCGGGTGACGGTCGACGTCGATGCGGACGACAAGGTCGCGCTGACGTTCGACGAAAACTCGACACCGCCGCGCAATCCGAATCCGGAAGCGGTGGAAGTCGACTAAGCGTCGAACTGCCCGAAGCAATAAAGAACGGCGTGGGTTTCAAAACCCACGCCGTTTTTGTTTTGTTGCTCGCGCAACAGAAACTGAGCAACGCCTCAGTGTTTGCCGGTGCTGCCGAACCCGCCCTCACCACGATCGCTCGTCTCGAACTCATCGACGATGTTGAACGTTGCCTGCACGACGGGCACGATCACCAGTTGCGCGAGGCGTTCCATCGGATTCAGCGTGAACGTGGTCGTGCCGCGGTTCCACGTCGAGATCATCAACTGGCCCTGGTAGTCCGAGTCGATCAGGCCGACCAGGTTGCCGAGCACGATGCCGTGCTTGTGGCCCATGCCCGAGCGCGGCAGGATCAGCGCGGCATAGCCGGGATCGGCTACGTGGATCGCGAGGCCGGTCGGCACGAGCGCCGTTTGACCGGGTTCGAGCGTCAGCGGCGCATCGAGGCACGCGCGCAGGTCGAGGCCCGCGCTGCCCGGCGTGGCGTAGGCGGGAAGTTGTTCGCGCATGCGCGGGTCGAGAATCTTCAGGTCGAGTTTCATGCAGTTCGGAGAGAGGTTGAAGAAGTGGCGGCGCGCGTCATGGCGACGGACCGCCGTGATCGATTCATGACTTGCCGAGTTCAAACGCGTCGGCAAGCAGTTCATACGAGCGCAGCCGCGCGCGATAGCTGCCCGTGACCGACAGCACGATCAGTTCATCGGCGTCGAACTGTTCCTGCAGTGCGTGCATGCGTTCCGTGACGGACTCCGGCGTGCCGACGACGCTGCGCGGCTTCTCCCGGTCGATGATCAGCCGCTCGCGTTCGCCGTATTCCTGCGCGAGCCCTTGTGCGATGGAAGGGACCCGCTCGTTCAGTCCATAGGCCATCTGCACGCGGCGCAGATCGACGGCTTTTTCGAGGTCCGCGGCTTCCTGTTCCGTGTCTGCGCAGATCACGAACACAGCGGCTGCGAGATACGGCTTCTGCTCGTTGCCAGGCCTGAAGCGCTCGCGATACGCGTGCGCGACAGCATGCCCGAAATGCGCATTGATGAAATGCGCGAATGAAAAGCGGATGCCCAGTTGCGCGGCCAGCATGCCGCCGAAATCACTGGAGCCGAGCACCCACAGTTGCGGGCGAGTTTCCACTTGCGGCTGTAGCAGCACGCCGTGCGCGAGATGATCGGACGGCAGCGTGCCGCTCATCAGCGCGACGAGATCGGCGACCTGCTGCGGAAACAGTTCGCCGCGATTGTAGTCGCCCGCCGCGACCGCCTGCGCGGTGCGCATGTCGCCGCCCGGCGCGCGCCCGACGCCCAGATCGACGCGGTTCGGAAACAGCGCCTCGAGCATCAGGAATTGCTCGGCGACCTTGAACGGACTGTAGTACGGCAGCATGATGCCGCCCGAGCCGATGCGGATGCGTTTCGTCACGCTGCCGAGGCGGGCGAGCATCACTTCCGGGCAGGGGTTCGACACGCCGTACAGCCCGTGATGTTCGGCGCACCAGTAGCGCGTGTAGCCGAGGTCGTCGGCGAGTTGCGCGAGTTCGACCGTCGCGGCGATCGCGTCGGCCACGGTATGCCCGTCGATCACGGGTGTCTGGTCGAGGACGGAGAGCAGGGTCATGACAGCACCATGGCGTTAGCTGAAAGATTGCATTCGGGCGTGGCGGTTCACTGTGGCGAAGCGCGCGGTAAGCAGCGCGACGCGCTCAACCGATCACGCTCGCATCCGGCAGGCGCTTTGCGATTTCCGCAATAAGCGCGCGCGCGAGCGTCTGCTTGTCCGCGCGCGGAAGCTTTGTCGTGCCGGCGGCTTCGAACAGCACGACTTCGTTATCGTCGAGCCCGAACGTCTGCGGGCCGAGGTTGCCGATCAGCAGCGGCACTTTCTTGCGTTTGCGTTTCTCTTCGCCATGCACGTCGAGATCGCCGCTTTCCGCCGCGAAGCCGACGCAGAACGGCGGATGCGGCAGCTTCGCGACGGAAGCCAGAATGTCCGGATTCTCGACGAACGCGAACGACGGAATCGCGTGATCGGCTGTCTTCTTGATCTTGTGCTCGGCGACGTGATCGACGCGCCAGTCGGCGACGGCCGCCACGCCGATGAAGATGTCGTAGTCGGGCACCGCGCGCATCACGGCGTCGTGCATCTGCTGCGCCGTCTGCACGTCCTCGCGATAGACGCCCCACGGCGTCTCCAGACCGACCGGGCCTGCGACGAGATGCACCTCCGCGCCGGCTTGCTGCGCCGCGCGCGCGAGCGCGAAGCCCATCTTGCCGCTCGAACGGTTCGTGATGCCGCGCACGGGATCGAGCGGCTCGAAGGTCGGGCCTGCCGTTAGCAGCACGCGGCGGCCGGCCAGCACCTTCGGCGTGAAGAACGAGGCGATCGCCTCATAGACGGCTTCCGGCTCGAGCATGCGCCCGTCGCCGACTTCGCCGCACGCCTGCGCGCCCGAGTCCGGGCCGAGCAGTTCGATGCCGTCTGCGCGCAACTGCGCGACGTTGCGCTGCGTCGCCGGGTTCATCCACATCTGACGGTTCATGGCGGGCACGACCAGCAGCGGGCAATCACGCGCGATGCATAACGTGGACAGCAGGTCGTCGCACAGGCCGTGCGCGAGCTTGGCGAGGAAATCGGTGGAGGCGGGGGCGATCACGATCGCGTCGGCTTCGCGCGACAGATCGATATGCGGCATGTTGTTCGCGATGCGCGCGTCCCACTGGCTCGTGTAGACCGGGCGGCCGGACAGCGCCTGCATCGTGACGGGCGTGATGAACTGCGTCGCTGCTTCCGTCATCGCGATCTGGACGGTCGCGCCCGCCTTGACCAGCAGACGCGTGAGTTCAGCGATCTTGTAGCAGGCGATCCCGCCTGTCATGCCGAGGACGATGTGTTTTCCGGCGAGTTCTGTGGCCAACTGATGCCTCCGACAAGACGTGATGGCCGGCGCATCGGTGAAGCGCGCCGGCTTCGTACTGCAAGACTGCGTGAGCGGTGTATGCGGTGCATCACTGCGCCGCACACCGCCCGTTGTTATGTCAGCGCGCGCCGCGCACGCGCCGTAGTTCGTCGAATACCAGCAGCGCCGCGCCGATCGTGATCGCGCTGTCCGCGAGATTGAACGCCGGCCAGTGCCACGTGCCGACATGGAAATCGAGGAAGTCGATCACGTGTCCGTACACAAGGCGGTCGATCACGTTGCCGATCGCGCCGCCCATGATCAGCGCGAGCGCCGCGCAGAACAGCCGCTGCGTGCCGTGGCGCTTGAGCAGATAGCAGATCAGAAGCGCCGCCGCGACGCCGAGCGCCGTGAATGCCCAGCGCTGCCAGCCACCCGCCATCGCGAGAAAGCTGAACGCTGCGCCGCGGTTGTAGACGAGCACGAGGTTGAAGAACGGCGTGACGGCATGCGACGAGCCGTACGCGAACACCTTCGCCACCGCGATCTTCGTCAACTGGTCGAACAGGATCACGATCACCGCGACGCCCAGCCACGGTGCGAGCGATCCGCCCGCCGGTTTCGACAGCGTTCTGGACATTATGCCGCGCTCCTCGTTTCGCCGTTGCCGAACAGATTGCTGATGCAGCGGCCGCAGAGCGTGGGATGCTCGGCGTTTTCGCCGACTTCCTTGCGATAGTGCCAGCAGCGTTCGCACTTCAGATACTTCGAGGTGATCACGTCGACGCCTTCTTCCGCTTCGCTGTCGACCCTCACGACCGTCGCGCCCGACGTGATCAGCACGAACTTCAGGTCGGCGCCGAGGCTCGCGAGCGCGTCATGACGCGCGCCGCTCGCCCTGATTTCGACTTCCGCCTGCAACGACGAACCGATCTGGTTCGCGACGCGCGCTTCTTCCAGCGCCTTCGTCACGTCGCTGCGCACCGCGCGCAACAGCGTCCACTTGTCGAGCAGTGTGGATGCGTCGGGCACTTCCGGATACGCGTGGTACGTCTCCGTGAAGATCGTCTCGCTTTGCGGCTGGAACACCTTCCACGCTTCCTCGGCCGTGAACGACATGAACGGCGCCATCAGGCGCAGCAGGCCGTGCGCGATGTGATACAGCGCGGTCTGCGCCGAGCGGCGCGCGTTCGAATCGGGCGCCGTCGTGTACAGACGGTCCTTCAGCACGTCGAGGTAGAAGCCGCCCAGGTCTTCCGAGCAGAACGTCTGCAGCTTCGCGACGACCGGGTGGAACTCGTACTTGTCGTAGTTCGACAGGATGTCCGCTTGCAGGTTGGCCGTGAGCGCGACTGCATAACGGTCGATCTCCAGCCACTCGCTGACGGGGCGCGCGTTCTTCTCGAAGTCGAAGTCCGACAGGTTCGCGAGCAGGAAGCGCAGCGTGTTGCGGATGCGTCGATAGCTTTCCGTCACGCGCTTCAGGATTTCTTCGGAGATCGCGAGTTCGCCCGAATAATCGGTCGATGCGATCCACAGACGGATGATTTCCGCGCCCAGACGGTTCGCGACTTCATGCGGATCGATACCGTTGCCGAGCGACTTCGACATCTTGCGGCCTTCGCCGTCGACGGTGAAGCCGTGCGTGAGCAGCGCGTTGTACGGCGGACGGCCATCGAGCATCGACGCCGTCAGCAGCGACGAGTGGAACCAGCCGCGATGCTGATCCGAGCCTTCGAGGTACAGATCTGCCGGGAACTGCAGCTGGTCCTTGTGCGAGCCGCGCAGCACGTGCCAGTGCGTCGTGCCCGAATCGAACCACACGTCGAGCGTGTCGCGGTTCTTTTCGTACATGTTCGCGTCGTCGCCGATCAGCTCGCGCGGATCGAGCGTTTGCCAGGCTTCGATACCCGACACTTCGACGCGCTTCGCGACTTCTTCGAGCAGTTCGAGCGTGCGCGGATGCAGTTCGCCCGTTTCCTTGTGGACGAAGAATGCCATCGGCACGCCCCACTGACGCTGACGCGACAGCGTCCAGTCGGGACGGTTCGCGATCATCGCGAACAGGCGCTGCTTGCCCCACGACGGATAGAACGCCGTCGCCTCGATGCCTTCGAGCGCCGTTTCGCGCAACGTCTTGTCGGTGTCGTTCGGCTTGATGTCCATGCCGGCGAACCACTGCGACGTGGCGCGATAGATGATCGGCGTCTTGTGGCGCCAGCAGTGCATGTAGCTGTGCAGGTACTTTTCGGTGCGCAGCAGCGTGTCCGCTTCGTCGAGCGCTTCGACGATCTTCGGGTTCGCGTCCCAGATCGACAGGCCGCCGAACAGCGCGAGCGATTCGATATAGCGGCCATCGCCCATCACCGGGCTGATGATGTCCGAGTCGGCCATGCCGTGCGCCTTGCACGAAATAAAGTCTTCGACGCCGTACGCGGGCGACGAGTGTACGATGCCCGTGCCCGTTTCCGTCGTCACGTAATCGCCGAGATAGACGGGCGCCGTGCGCTTGTACGACGGATGCGCGGACGCGAGCGGATGCGTGAAGCGCAGGTTCGCGAGCTTCGCGCCCAGCGCCGTCGCGATGACCTTGCCTTCGACACCGTACGACTTCAGGCAGTCTTCGACGCGCTCCTCAGCGAGGATCAGCAGGCCGCGCGGCGTATCGACGAGCGCGTACACGATCTCCGGGTGTACGTTGAGCGCCTGGTTCGCGGGGATCGTCCACGGCGTGGTCGTCCAGATCACGATGCCGCCTTCGTTGCGCGGCAGCGACGCGAGGCCGAACGCCTGCGCAGTCTTTTCGGGCTCGGCGAACGTGAACAGCACGTCGATGGTCGGGTCGGTCTTGTCCTTGTACTCGACTTCCGCTTCCGCCAGCGCCGAGCCGCAGTCGAAGCACCAGTTCACCGGCTTCAGGCCGCGGAACACGTAGCCCTTTTCGATGATCTTCGCGAGTGCGCGGATTTCGCCCGCTTCGTTCGCGAAGTTCATCGTCTTGTACGGGTTGTCCCAGTCGCCGAGCACGCCCAGACGGCGGAAGCCCAACTTCTGCTTTTCGATCTGTTCGGTCGCGTAGGCGCGCGCCTTCTGCATCACTTCGGCGGCGGGCAGCGACTTGCCGAACTGCTTTTCGATCTGGATTTCGATCGGCATGCCGTGACAGTCCCAGCCGGGCACGTAGACAGCGTCGAAGCCCGCCATGTTGCGCGCCTTGACGATCATGTCCTTCAGGATCTTGTTCACCGCGTGGCCGAGGTGGATGTCGCCGTTCGCATACGGCGGGCCGTCGTGCAGGATGAACTTCTTGCGGCCCTTGGAGGCGGCGCGGATCTGCTCGTAGACCTTGCGCTCCTGCCAGTCCTTCACCCATTGCGGCTCGCGCTTGGGCAGATCGCCGCGCATCGGGAAGGGCGTGTCCAGCAGGTTGACGGGATATCGGGCCTGCGGTTTCGAATCGGCTTTCTTGTTGCTCATGGTGAGGTAGCGGTGAATACGGTGTTAGGGCGCGGCATGCGCGAGGACCTGAGTGGCGCCGTGTGGCGCCCTACGTCGCGCACGACGCGGGCCGTTGCACATGCTGCGTGCGGCGCCCGTCGATGCGCGGCGGACGGTACGTGGTTCGCGCAAGCGCTGCGCACGTACCGCGACGGTCATCTAATTCGATCGGTGGCCGACGTGGCGAAACCAGTGGAACGGCTGCCCGGCGCGTCGCCGATTGCCTCGAACCATGCGCGGGCGTTCGTGACGTCGCGCGCGATCGCGGCCGTCAGCGTTTCGAGATCGACGAACTTTTCTTCGTCGCGCAGCTTCTTCAGAAACTCGACGCGCACCAGCTTGCCGTACGCGTCGCCATGCCAGTCGAGCAGATGCACTTCGAGCAACACGCGGCCGGAATCGTCCACCGTGGGGCGCAAGCCGAGGCTCGCGACGCCCGGCAGCGGTTGGTCTGCGATGCCATGCACGCGCACGATGAAAATGCCCGACAGCGCGGGACGCTTGTGCGCGATAGGCAGATTCAGCGTGGGAAAACCGAGGTCGCGGCCGAGCTTCAGACCGTGTACGACGTGACCGCTGATCAGATAGTCGCGGCCGAGCGCGGCGCGTGCCGCGTCGAGGTCGCCCGCGATCAGCGACGTGCGCACGCCGGAACTCGAAATGCGCGCGCCGGACGGATCGGCGACGGTCGCCATCTGCTCGACTTCGAAGCCGTACTCTTCGCCCGCCGCCTTCAGCGACGCGAAATCGCCCGCACGCTTCGCGCCGTAGCGGAAGTCGTCGCCGATCATCACCCAACGCGCATGCAAGCCGTTGACGATGATCCGCTGGACGAACGTATCCGGCGACTGGCTCGCGAACGTGTGATTGAAATGCTCGACGACCACGCGGTCGACGCCGTTCATGCGCAGCGCTTCGAGCTTGTCGCGCAGCATCGCGATGCGCGGCGGCGCGCTGGCGGGATTGAAGAACTCGCGCGGATGCGGCTCGAAGGTCATCACGCAGACGGGCAGGCCGCGCGCGTCAGCGGCCGCGCGGACGCGGGCGAGCAACGCCTGATGCCCGCGGTGGACACCGTCGAAGTTGCCGATGGTCAGTGCGCACGGCGCACGGCTCTCGGCATTGGGAAGACCGCGGAAGACTCTCACGATAGAGGCGTAGGATTTGAGCGGGCCGGATGCCGCAAAACAATCGATTATAAACGCACAGGGCGCCACACGGCGCCGGCGCGCGGATCGGGGCCTGGCCGAATGATAAAATCCGCAAATGAAAAATCTCGTCATTCTGATTTCCGGACGGGGCAGCAACATGGAAGCCATCGTGCGCGCCTGCGCGAGCGAAGGCTGGCCGGCACGTATTGCCGCCGTGATTGCCAACCGTCCTGATGCCGCGGGGCTTGAATTCGCGGCGTCGCAAGGTATTGCCACAAAGGTCGTCGACCACCGCCAGTTTCCCGACCGCGAAAGCTTCGACGCCGCGCTCGCGCGTGAAATCGACGGCTTCGCGCCCGATCTCGTCGTGCTCGCCGGCTTCATGCGGGTGCTGACCGACGCATTCGTCGACCGTTACGCGGGTCGCATGATCAACGTGCATCCGTCGCTGCTGCCGAGCTTTCCGGGCCTCAAGACGCACCAGCAGGCGCTCGACGCCGGCGTGCGGCTGCACGGCGCCTCGGTGCATTTCGTCACGCCGACGCTCGATCACGGGCCGATCGTGCTGCAGTCGGCCGTGCCCGTGTTGGCTGGCGACGATGCCGCGACGCTCGCGGCGCGCGTGCTCGACACCGAACATGTTATTTATCCGCGCGCAGTGCGCTGGTTCGTCGAAGGGCGTATTGCCGTCGACGGCCTGCGCGTCACCGTGACGCCATCTGAGCCTCAATGGCTCTTCCTTGACACAACAAGCCAGAACACCGCCAGGGAGGGCGAATGAAACTGCATGGATTTCTGATTGGACAAACCGAGACACTACTCGCTGAAGTCCTCAAGTTCACCGGCCCCGCCGATGCCGCAACCAGCCGCTTTTTCCGCGCGCATCCGAAGCTCGGCCACGGCGAGCGCGGCGTGATCGCGGAAGCGGTATTCGCGGTGCTGCGTCGCCGGATGGAGTTTGCGCATTTGGCCGAAGGCGGCACGGGCAGTCCTGCCCGGCGCCTCACGCTGCTCGGACTGATGCAGACGGCGGGCCGCACGGCATTGAAGCCGTTCATGTCGGATGCCGAGAACGCGTGGCTCGAACACGTGGCGAAGATCGATCCGCAGAGCTTGCCGCTGCGCACCCGTCTGAATCTGCCCGACTGGATCTACCAGGCGCTCAGCAAGCGCTTCGAAGCCGAAGAACTCGCGCATCTGGCCGCCTCGTTGAACTACCCGGCGCCGCTCGACCTGCGCGCAAACCCGATCAAGGCGAGCCGCGACGAAGTGCTGTCGGCGCTGTCGAAGGCGGGCATCGAGGCGGGCGCGACGCCGTTCGCGCCGTTCGGCGTCCGCGTGGTCGGCAAGCCGCCGCTCACCAAGCTCGACGCGTTCCAGGACGGTTGGCTCGAAGTGCAGGACGAGGGCAGCCAGCTGCTGTGCTCGCTGGTCGCGCCCAAGCGCGGCGAGATGATCGTCGACTTTTGCGCGGGCGCGGGCGGCAAGACGCTGGCGCTCGGCGCGATGATGCGCTCGACGGGCCGTCTCTATGCCTTCGACATCTCCGACCGGCGCCTCGCGAAGCTCAAGCCGCGCCTCGCGCGCAGCGGGCTGTCGAACGTGAATCCGGTGTTGATCGACAGCGAACACGACGCGAAGATCAAGCGGCTGGCGGGCAAGATCGACCGCGTGCTGGTCGATGCGCCGTGCAGCGGCCTCGGCACGCTGCGTCGCAATCCCGATCTGAAATGGCGTCAGTCGCCGGAATCGATCGCCGAACTGACGCCGAAGCAGTTGTCCATCCTGACGAGCGCCGCGCGTCTCGTGAAGAAGGGCGGCCGCCTCGTCTACGCGACGTGCAGTATCCTCGATGCGGAAAACGAAGGCGTCGTGCAGCAGTTTCTCGCCGATCACCCGGATTTCGTGCTCGTGCCCGCGCGCGACGTGCTCGCTGAGCAGCGCATCGAACTGGAAATGGGCGATTACCTGTCGCTTTGGCCGCATCGTCATGCGACGGACGGCTTCTTCGCGGCCGTGCTGGAACGCCGCGGCTAAGGCCTGCCACGCGAACGGCCGGGCTTGACCGGTCTGGCCGGCGCGCGCTGTGTGAGCGCCGCGCCGGCCGCTGGAAACGCCAGCCGCTGGAAACAACATGCAAAACCATCTCTTCTTCCACATGCTGGGCGACGTCGTGCGCGACTTCGGCCAGCCCGTGATTCTTTGGCAGGTCGGCGTGCTGCTCGGCACGCTGGCGCTCGCGTATCTGCTCGCGCGACTTATGCGCCGCGCGCTCGATGCGAAGCGCGAAACGCGTTATGGCGCGCTGCGTTTCGGCGCCGAGGCGCTCAACCGCGCGCTCTTTCCGCTGCTGGGCGGCGTGCTCGTGTGGATCGCGCGGGCCATCGCCGGGCAGTTCATTCACACGTCGCTGCTCGACCTCGCGCTGGTGCCGCTGTTCGGCATCGGGCTGATCTACATCGTGTTCTATCTCGCGCGGCGCGTGTTCGGCCGCGATGACAGCGCGCATACGTGGCTGTCGCTGGTCGAAAAGGTCGTGTCGCTGATCGTCTGGATCGGTATGGTGCTGACCGTGATGGGTATCCAGAACGACGTGCTCAAGTGGATGGCGAGCGTGCAGTTCAGGATCGCCAACACGCATGTGACGCTGTTGTCGCTGCTGTCGGGGCTGCTGTGGGTCTGCGTGACGATGATCGTCGCGATGTGGCTCGGCGCGGCGCTCGAAGACCGGCTGATGCGCTCGGGCGCACTCGACGCGAACCTGAAAGTGGTGCTGTCGCGCGTCGGCCGGGCGCTGCTGATACTGGGGGCCGTCCTGATCAGCCTGTCGCTGGTGGGTATCGATATCACGGTGCTCGGCGTGTTCGGCGGCGCGCTCGGCGTGGGCCTTGGTTTCGGTCTGCAGAAGATCGCGAGCAACTACGTGTCGGGCTTCATCATCCTGATCGACCGGTCGCTGCGCATCGGCGACACGATCAACGTGAGCGGCCTGCAAGGCATGGTCACGCAGATCCGCACGCGCTATACGGTGGTGCGCGGGCTCGACGGGATCGAAACGCTGGTTCCGAACGAAAAGCTCATCACCGACGTCGTGCAGAACCAATCGTCATACCTGACGCGTGGCAACGCCAAGGCGACGCTCCAGATCTCGTATTCGACCGATGTCGAAAGGGCGATGGCGCTGCTTGTCGAGGCAACCCAGGGTGTCGACCGCGTGCTGCAGGATCCGGCGCCCACGCCTTATCTGGCGGGCTTCGGGCCTGACGGCATCAATCTCGAACTCGGCTACTGGATTCAGGACGCAGCGACGGGCACGTCCGCCGTGCGCTCGAACGTGAATCGCAACATCTGGCGGCTCTTTTCGGAGAACGGCATCGCGATCCCGTATGCGCAACGCGAAGTGCGCATCGTCGCCGGCTCCAGCGACATCATGTCGCAGGCTGTAACAATGACCGGGCCCGTCGCGAACGAATCGGGCAGTGCCGCCTGAAACGGGTCTTTGCGGGGGGCATCCAGCCGGATTTCGCCCCTTTTTCAGCGGCAACCGGTTGATGCAGCACAACAATTTCCTTATTTGTTACAGATACTTGGAACCGTTCGCGTAGAATATCGTCGTAAATAACTCGTTGCTTTCACTTTCTTGACATCCGCCGTTGTATCCTTCTGCGAATGTCTTCCGTTCCTAGGTAAATGGCCTTGTTGAATTCCTTGCTTGATTTCCTTGCCCACGGCGCACTGCGTTTCTCGTGGTGGCAAATCGTGTTGTGGACGCTCGCCGTCACGCACGTCACGATCATTGGCGTCACTGTCTATCTGCACCGCTGCCAGGCGCACCGTGCGCTGGATCTGCATCCCGTTGCGGCGCACTTCTTCCGCTTCTGGCTGTGGATGACCACGGGCATGCTCACGGGTCAGTGGGCTGCGATTCACCGCAAGCACCACGCGAAGTGCGAGACGGAAGAAGATCCGCACAGCCCGCAGACGCGCGGCATCTGGAAGGTGCTGCTCGAAGGTGCCGAACTGTATCGCACCGAAGCGAAGAACGAAGAAACGATGCGCAAGTTCAGCCACGGCACGCCGAATGATTGGATCGAGCGCAACGTCTACACGAAGTACCCGATCCTCGGCGTGAGCATCATGATGGTCGTCGACGTCGCGCTGTTCGGCATCGTCGGTCTGAGCGTGTGGGCCGTGCAGATGATCTGGATCCCGTTCTGGGCGGCGGGCGTCGTCAACGGTCTCGGACACTTCTGGGGTTATCGCAACTTCAACTCCTCAGATGCGAGCACGAACCTGATTCCGTGGGGCATCATCATCGGCGGCGAAGAGCTGCACAACAACCACCACACGTACGCGACGTCGGCGAAGCTGTCGAACAAGTGGTACGAGTTCGATATCGGCTGGATGTACATCCGTATCATGTCGGCGTTCCGTCTTGCCAAGGTGAAGAAGATTGCACCGACGCCGCGCCTGACCACGGGCAAGCTCGTGCTCGATCAGGACACGCTGCAAGCCGTGCTCGCGAACCGCTATGAAGTGATGGCGACGTACGCGAAGGCTATCAAGCGCGCTTACCGTCAGGAACTGGCGCATCTGAAGGAAGTGGGCGCGCGCGAAAAGTATCAAGTTATGCGCGGCGCGCGTGGCTGGTTCCACAAGGAAGAGGCGGGTCTGGACGAGCCGCAGCGTCGCCAGTTGCCGCAGATTTTCGCGAACAGCCAGAAATTGCGCACGTATATCGAATTGCGCAATGAACTGGCCGCAATGTGGGAGCGTTCGAACGCATCGCGCGAACAACTGCTGGTGCAATTGCAAGATTGGTGTCATCGCGCTGAACAAAGCGGCATCAAGGCCCTGCAGGAATTTGCGATGCGTCTGCGGCGCTACGCCTGATACGCGACGAAATCTATTAAACTTTCGTTACGTCACAAAACCCCGCGTTGGCGGGGTTTTTCTTTTTGGGCCGCCGAAATGGCAGTCGGCGGCGGAATCAGCAGGGCAGAGGAGATCATGAATCAGGCGATCAGGAGCGTCGAGTATGACCGTCCGCAGGGCGCGACCTGCGGTGTGGGGCAGGCTTGGGCGAAGGTGCCCGACGCACCGTCGACGCAGGAACGGCTCGCGCTGAAGGAGCGTATTCGCGGCTTGCTCAAGCGTGAAAAGGCGGTGCTCGTTGCGCACTACTACGTCGATCCGGAACTGCAGGAACTCGCGGATGAGACAGGCGGTTGCGTGGCCGATTCGCTTGAAATGGCGCGCTTCGGACGCGATCACGACGCGCAAACGCTGGTCGTTGCTGGCGTGCGATTCATGGGCGAAACCGCGAAGATTCTCAGCCCGAACAAGCGAATTCTGATGCCCGATCTGGACGCGACCTGTTCGCTCGATCTGGGCTGTCCTGTCGACGAATTTTCCGCTTTCTGCGATGCGCATCCGGACCGCACTGTCGTCGTCTACGCGAATACGAGTGCCGCGGTGAAGGCGCGAGCCGATTGGATGGTTACGTCGTCGATCGGGCTGGAAATCGTCGCGGATCTTCACGCTCGCGGCGAAAAGATCATCTGGGCGCCGGACCGTCATCTGGGCAGCTATATCCAGAAGAAGACGGGCGCCGACATGCTGCTGTGGCAAGGCTCGTGTCTCGTTCACGACGAATTCAAGGGCGTCGAACTCGATCTGCTGCGCGCCGAATATCCGGACGCGAAAGTGCTGGTGCATCCTGAGTCGCCGGAAAGCGTGGTTGCGCAGGCAGATGTGGTTGGCTCGACGACGCAACTGATCGACGCCGCGAAGAACAACAACGCGACGCACTTCATTGTCGCGACGGACCTCGGCATCCTGCACAAGATGCGGCTCGCGGCGCCTGGCAAGACCTTCATCGAAGCGCCCACGGCCGGCAACAGCGCGACGTGCAAGAGCTGCGCGCATTGTCCGTGGATGGCAATGAACGGCTTGCGCAATCTCGCGGATGTGCTGGAGCGCGGCCACAACGAAATTTTCGTCGACCCGTCGCTCGGCGAGCGCGCGCGTTTGCCGATCGACCGGATGCTCGATTTCGCTGCGCGTCACAAGAAGCGCGTGCAGGCGAGCGGCGATCTCGCGCGCGATACGGCGCTGTTCTCTAACGTTGGAGCCGCTTGATGGGCGCGAATGACCAACTGGAGCCGAGGGACGCGGTATCGCCACTCTTTGCGGAAATCGAGGCGCAGTACGGCGAAGCGTTTGCTGCGGCGATCGCGCGCAATGTCAGCGATGCGCTTGAGGAAGACGTCGGCAGCGGCGATCTCACTGGCCTGCTCGTTCCCGCTGACGAAATGCGCGATGCGCGCATCATCGTGCGTGAGGCGGCGGTGCTGTGCGGCGTGCCATGGTTCAACGAAGTGATGCGCCGCGTCGATCCACGCATCGACGTGCAATGGCGTTATCGCGAGGGCGACAGCATGGCGGCGGATTCCGTGGTGTGTACGCTGCGGGGCCCGGCGCGCTCGCTGCTGACAGCTGAACGCAACGGCCTCAACTTTCTGCAGATGCTGTCCGGCGTGGCGAGCGCGACGCGCAAGTTCGCCGATGCGATCGCGCATACCCGTGCACGCGTGCTCGATACGCGCAAGACGCTGCCCGGCCTGCGTCTCGCGCAGAAGTACGCGGTGCGCGTGGGCGGCGGCGCAAACCAGCGTCTCGCGCTCTACGACGGCATCCTGATCAAGGAGAATCACATCGCGGCGGCGGGCGGCGTCGGCGCGGCGATGCAGGCGGCGCTCGCACTGAATGCGGGTGTGTCGATCCAGATCGAAGTCGAAACGCTCGAACAGCTGGAATCCGCGCTCGCGCATGGCGCGCAGTCGATTCTGCTCGACAACTTCTCGTTCGACATGATGCGCGACGCCGTGCGGATCACGGCAGGGCGCGCGGTGCTCGAGGTGTCCGGTGGCGTGAACTTCGATACGATCCGGCAGATTGCCGAGACGGGCGTCGATCGCGTGTCAGTCGGTTCATTGACCAAGGACGTGCGGGCGACGGACTTCTCAATGCGCATCGTTTGATACGCCGCGGTTAAATGATTCAAGCAAAAGGCCATCGCCAGTCAGACTGGCGATGGCCTTTTTTCATGCGCGTCGCGCGACGGCTACACGTTGCGGTTCGGCACGCGCTCCGGCGAAAGCACGGTGGGCAGCGCCTTGGGCAGCGGGTTCGGCCAGTCACGGCTGTAGTGCAGTCCGCGGCTCTCGCGCCGCGAACGCGCGCCTTCGACGATCAGCGACGCCACATCGACCAGATTGCGCAGTTCGAGCAAATCGCGGCTCACCTTGAAGTTCGCGTAGTACTCATGGATTTCGTCGCGCAACAACGTCAGCCGGTGTTTCGCGCGCGCTAGCCGCTTGTCCGTCCGCACGATGCCGACGTAATTCCACATCAGGCGGCGCAGTTCGTCCCAGTTGTGCGCGACGACCACTTCCTCGTCGGGATCGGACACGCGGCTCTCGTCCCAATCGGGCAGCGGCGCATGCACGGCCGCGCCGAAACCTTCTTCTTCGATCGCTTGCGCGGCCGAGCGGCCGATCACGAGGCACTCCAGCAGCGAATTGCTCGCGAGCCGGTTCGCGCCATGCAGGCCGGTACACGACGTTTCACCGACAGCGTAAAGCCCGGCCAGATCCGTGCGCCCGGCGAGATCCGTGACGACGCCGCCGCACGTGTAGTGCGCCGCGGGCACGACGGGAATCGGCTCTTTCGTGATGTCGATGCCGAACTCGAGGCAGCGCGCAAGAATGGTCGGGAAGTGTTCGCGCAGGAATTCCGGCGGTTGATGGCTGATGTCGAGATACACGCAGTCGATACCGCGCTTCTTGATCTCGAAGTCGATCGCGCGTGCAACGATATCGCGCGGCGCCAGTTCGGCGCGTTCGTCGTGAGCCGGCATGAAGCGCGTACCGTCGGGCAGCTTAAGAATGCCACCTTCTCCTCTCACAGCCTCTGAGATCAGGAAGGACTTGGCGTAAGGGTGAAACAGACACGTTGGGTGAAACTGGATGAACTCCATGTTCGACACGCGACAACCGGCCCGCCAGGCCATTGCGATGCCGTCGCCCGTCGCGGTGTCGGGGTTGGTCGTGTACAGGTAGACCTTGCCCGCGCCGCCCGTGGCGAGCACGGTATGCGGCGCCTCGATGGTGACGGTGCGGCCGCTTGCGAGATCGAGCGCGTACAGGCCGTGACAGCGGCGTCCCGGCAGGCCGAGACGGTCCGAGGTGATCAGGTCGATCGCGTAGTGGTCTTCGAGCAGCGTGATGTTCGGGTGCTGCCGCACGCGCTCGCTCAGCGTCGCGACGACGGCGTGGCCCGTCGCATCGGCGGCGTGGATGATGCGCCGATGGCTGTGGCCGCCTTCGCGCGTCAGGTGGAAGCCGAGCTCCGCGGCATCGTCTTTGGTGAATGGCACGCCCTGGTCGATCAGCCACTGGATCGCCTCGCGGCCATGCTCGACGATAAAGCGCGTCGCCGCTTCGTCGCACAAGCCGCCGCCGGCGATCAACGTGTCGTCGACGTGGTTCTCGACGCTATCGGCCGAATCGAGCACGGCGGCGATGCCGCCTTGCGCCCAGTCGCTGGCGCCATCCGTCAGCGAACGCTTGGCGATCACGGCGACGCGCCGCGTCTGCGCGAGATTCAGCGCGACACTCAAACCGGCCAGTCCGCTGCCGACAATCGCTACATCGAAATTCATCTCCTCTCTCTCCGTCGTATTGCGCGGCCGGTGCGGCATGCGCCGCCTAGACCGTTCGATTGGGAAACCGAACAGCATACGCGTTGAAACCGTCGAGGAAAAGCTGACCGAACGGCGTAGGCTATTGCGCGCCGGAAGAGGGGAGGATTGCGAACAGGGCTACCGCGAAGCCGGTAGCCGGAAAACAAAAAGCCCCGCATGGTGCGGGGCTTTTTCGACAGGAAGAAGACCTGATTACTTGATCTTCGTTTCCTTGTACGCCACATGCTTGCGGACGACGGGATCGAACTTCATGATCTCCATCTTTTCCGGCATGTTGCGCTTGTTCTTCGTGGTCGTGTAGAAGTGACCCGTACCAGCGGTCGATTCCAGCTTGATCTTGTCGCGTGCGCCCTTGGCCATGATTTACTCCTTAGGCTTCGCCACGTGCGCGCAGATCTGCGAGCACGGTGTCGATACCGTTCTTGTCGATCAGGCGCAGGCCGGCGTTCGAGACGCGGAGGCGCACCCAACGGTTTTCGCTTTCAACCCAGAAACGGCGGTTCTGCAGATTCGGAAGAAAACGACGCTTGGTCTTGTTGTTCGCGTGGGAAACGTTGTTGCCGCTCATCGGCGCTTTCCCAGTTACTTGGCATACGCGTGCCATGAGAGCACTCCTAATACGCTAATTCTGAGTTCGGAACGCCGTGAAGTTTCCCGGGAAAACATAAGAACCAAGCCGTAGCCGACTTAATCTCTCGCTTTCCGGAAAGGCCTTGAGGCTTCGGAACAGGGGTTGGAAAGAGGCAAACCGAAATTCTAGCAGAAAAAAAGCCGAAATATCAAACCTTATTTGCGACGGACTGGGCAGCCGCGCAACGCCGTCCGCGCCTTTTCCGCTGTGCGCTCATTGCGCTGCAGCTCATGGCCAGCCCGCGCGGGCGAAAGAAAACGTCTCGTTCGCGCCGATCACCAGATGGTCGATCAGTTGCACGTCGATCAGAGCGAGGGTGTCGCGCAGCACGCGCGTGAGTTGGCGGTCGCTGGCGCTCGGCTTGACGGCGCCGGACGGGTGATTATGCGCGACGATCAGGCTTGCCGCATTGACCGACAGCGTGCGCCGAACGATCTCGCGCGGGTATACGGCCATGCGCGTGAGCGAGCCGCGCGAGTTTTCTTCCGAACGGATCAGCCGGTGCCGCGTGTCGAGAAAGAGGCAGATGAACACCTCGTAGGGCCGCGAGCCGATCAACAGCCGCAAATAGTCCTCGACGGCTTCGGGCGAGTCGATCAGCGGACGCTCACGCATCTTTTCCGCGAGCGCGCGCCGCGCCATCTCCATGATCGCCAGCAATTGTGCGCGCTTGGCCGGGCCTACGCCGCGCACGCCGTCGAGGTCTTCGGGCGTCGCGTCGAGCATCGCGCGCAACGAGCCGAAGCGCTCCAGCAGCGAGCGCGCGACGTCGAAGACATTGTGGCCAGGTAGCCCGGAGCCGAGCACAAGCGCGACCAGTTCGGTTTCGGAGAGCGCCGCCGGTCCAGCCTCGAGCAGCCGCTCGCGCGGCATGTCGCGCGTCGGCCACGCGGGCTGCGGACGGCGTATCGGAGGCTTTTCTGCCGCAGAGCGCGGCATGACTAATGTGTCGTTCATGGCAATGTCCTTCGAATTTCGGATGGTGCGGCGACGACGCGCCGCGCAGCAACGTTCCAGCCGGCTCGGGATATGTGGCTTACAATAGATCCTTTGCGCACGGCGCCCCCGGCATGGCCCGGGCACGCTATGCGCGCGACCCGCGCCGCTGCGTTTGTGCGCCGCGCGCCACGACCGAACGAGTACCGCATGAGCATCATCGACATCTCCGAAGTGAAACCCGGTTCGCACGTCACACTTCACTACCGGCTTTCGCTTGCCGATGGCGCCGAGATCGTCAGCACCTTTAACGACAAACCCGCTACGCTGCTGCTGGGCGCGGGCCAGTTGGCGCCGCCGCTGGAAGACATTCTGCTGGGATTGAAGGTGGGCCACCATTCGACCTTTCAGCTAGAGCCGGGTCAGGGATTCGGCCCGCGCAACCCGGAGCTGATCCAGCGCGTGTCGCTGGCCACGCTGCGCGAAAACGCGATGATCGGCGAGGATTTTTCTCCCGGCGATCTCGTCGAATTCAATGCGCCGGGCGGCGGTCGCTATGCGGGAGTGCTGAAGGAAGTGGGTGAAACTTCGGCTCTCTTCGATTTCAACCATCCGCTCGCCGGCCAGGCGCTGACGTTCGAAGTCAAAATCATCGGGATCCTGTAAACATGAGCATCACGGACACGACTCTCGCCGAAGCTGAAATCCTGCTTGCGCAGCCGCGCGGATTCTGCGCCGGCGTCGATCGGGCGATCGAGATCGTCGAACGCGCCATCAAGCTGTACGGTTCGCCGATCTACGTGCGTCACGAAATCGTTCATAACGCGTATGTCGTCGAAGACCTGCGCAAGAAAGGCGCGATCTTCATCGAGCAACTGGAAGAAGTGCCGTCGGGCAGCACGGTGATCTTCAGTGCGCACGGCGTGTCGAAAGCCGTGCGGGCCGAAGCCGACGAGCGCGGCCTGCGCGTGTACGACGCGACCTGTCCGCTCGTCACCAAGGTGCACATCGAAGTCGCGAAGATGCGCGCCGAAGGCTTTGACATCATCATGATCGGCCACAAGGGTCACCCCGAAGTCGAAGGGACGATGGGGCAGACGGCCGAAGGCATGTATCTCGTCGAAGATATCGCGGACGTGCAGGCGCTCCAGCTTGCCGACCCTGATCGCATCGCGTACGTGACGCAAACCACGCTGTCGGTGGACGACGCCGCGCAGATCATTGCCGCGCTGAAGGCGAAGTATCCGAACGTCAAGGAACCGAAGAAGCAGGACATCTGCTACGCGACGCAAAACCGCCAGGACGCCGTCAAGTTCATGGCGCCGCAGTGCGATGTGGTGATCGTCGTCGGCAGCCCGAACAGCTCGAACTCCAACCGGCTGCGCGAACTGGCCGAAAAGCTCGGCGTCCCTTCCTATATGGTTGACTCGCCGGATCAGATCGATCCCGCGTGGGTCGCTGACAAGCGCCGCATCGGCGTGACGGCGGGCGCGTCGGCGCCGGAAGCACTGGCTCAGGCCGTAATCGGCCGTCTGCGCGAGCTGGGCGTGCGCAACGTGCGCGCGCTGGAAGGCATCGAGGAAAACATTGCGTTTCCGCTGCCGCGCGGGCTCGGTTTGCCCGCCTGAAGACCTGTCCCCAACCAAAAAAGCGCGCCGCGGGCGCGCTTTTTTATTGCCTTCGCACCTCGCAAATCGCCACAAAAATGGTGCCATATCACCGAAAAACAAACCAGGGACGGTGTCGAGGCGAACATTCTTTTTGTTTTCCGGGGCGTAATTTGGGTGCGTGAGGCCGATCGCGCCCCGTTTTTCACCAGACAATTGCGTTGATGTGCGAACAATTGCACAAATACGGTGCATTTGACGACTAACATAATATTGAGACAGATAGATATGCCGAAGTCCGCAGCATCGGGCTCGCAGCGAAATCTCTGCAACATCTGATGCTGCAAGGCGTCAGCAGTGGTGCAACTGATGCACGAAAAACTGGCGCAACCAGGTTGCGATGATCGGCCGGTAAGGGCCTCGCAGCACGGTTGCAATGCAGGAAAACCCTGCGCCTCCAACAATATTGCCCGTCGCAAAATTGGAGTTACAATGCGCGCGTTCTCAGGGCTTGAGCGCCTCGGAACGCCAGATTTAGCAAGGCGCAGGAGACCTATTTAATGCGAGTCAAGTTTGCTTGTGCCGTGTCCATCGCGGCCGCGGTTGCGATGTTGACCGCGTGCAGCAAAAAGAACGAAGGCGAGGCGGACAAGAGTGCGTCGGCAGCGGTGGCAGCGTCGGCGGCGAGCGCAAGCGAAGTGACTATCGTGAAGATCGGTCATGCGGCCCCATTGACGGGCGGCATTGCACATCTGGGCAAGGACAATGAAAACGGGGCGCGTCTCGCTATTGAAGAGATCAATACGCAGGGGTTGACCATCGACGGCCGCAAGATCCAGTTGCAACTCGACGCGCAGGACGATGCGGGCGATCCGAAAACGGGCACGCAGGTCGCGCAGAAGCTGGTGGACGATCATGTAGTTGCCGTAGTCGGGCACCTGAATTCGGGTGTGTCGATTCCGGCCTCGAAGATATATAGCGACGCGGGCATTGTGCAGATATCGCCATCCTCGACGAATCCGGCCTATACGCAGCAGGGCTTCAAGACGACCTACCGGGTCGTCGCGACCGATGCGCAGCAAGGTCCGGCGCTGGCGAACTACGCGACGAAGTCACTCGGCGCGAAACGGATCGCCGTGGTCGACGACGCGACTGCGTATGGCAAGGGTCTTGCTGACGAATTCGCCAAGACGGCGGAGGCGGGCGGCGCGAAGATCGTCGCGCGCGAGGCGACCAATGACCGGGCCACGGATTTCCGGGCCATCCTCACAAAGATTAAAAGTGCCCAGCCGGACGCCATCATGTTCGGCGGCATGGATGCAACGGGCGGGCCGTTCACGAAACAGGCGGCGGCGCTCGGAATCAGGGCAAAAATCCTTGGCGGCGACGGCGTGTGTACCGACAAGGTAGGGGAGCTGGCGGGCAGTGCCGTTCAGAACCTCGTGTGTTCGGAAGCAGGTCTCGCGCTTTCGAAGATGGAAAGGGGAGCGGACTTCGAAAAGAAGTACGACGCACGCTTCCACACGCCGGTGCAGATTTACGCGCCGTTCACGTATGACGCTGTATACGTGATCGTCGACGCAATGAAGCGCGCCAATTCGATCGAGCCGCCCAAGGTGCTCGCTGCGATGCCCTCGACTGACTACACAGGTGTAATCGGTCACATCGCATTCGACGACAAGGGCGACCTGAAAGAAGGCGCAATTACGCTTTACGACTTCAAGGACGGCAAGAAAGCGGTCCTCGACGTCGTGAAGATGTAATGACGGGACGTACAGCCTGACGGCACCGGACCATCCGACGGTGCCGTTTTTGCATCCGCGTCGAGCGCGCGGGCCGCTGCAACCCGGTGGCTACAGACGCTCGACGAAGATAACCCTTACCGGTCTTTTACATCAGTACCCGCAGTGCCGTTGCGATTTGCGTGAAGCATCAGTGCCAACCGGCAGATGAAGCGCGCGAATCCAGTCGCACGGGCTAAGGAGCATTAAATGGATATTTTCATCCAGCAGGTTCTCAACGGACTGGTGCTTGGCAGCGTCTACGCCATCATCGCACTGGGCTACACGATGGTGTACGGCATTCTCGGCATCATCAACTTCGCGCACGGCGACATCCTGATGGTGGGGGCGATGGTTGCCCTGTCCTGTATCGGGGTATTGCAGAATCATTTCCCCGGTCTCGGCAATATACCGACGCTGTGTATCGCGCTGGTCATAGCGGCCATTGTCTGCGCGGCGGTGGGCTACACGATCGAACGCGTGGCGTACCGGCCATTGCGCAAGGCACCGCGTCTCGCCCCGCTGATCACCGCGATCGGCGTGTCGATCCTGCTGCAGACGCTCGCGATGATGATCTGGTCGCGCAACCCGCTGCCGTTCCCGCAGCTCTTGCCGACCGATCCGCTGAACGTGATCAAGGCCACCGATACGACGCCGGGCGCCGTGATCTCGATGACTGAAATCGTGATCATCGTCGTCGCGTTCCTCGTGATGGCGGGCCTGCTGCTCCTCGTGCACAGGACGAAGCTCGGCCGCGCAATGCGCGCGATCGCCGAAAACCCGAGTGTCGCCTCGCTGATGGGCGTGAACCCGAACTTCGTGATCTCGGCGACCTTCATGATCGGCTCGGCGCTGGCGGCGCTGGCGGGCGTGATGATCGCGTCGGAATACGGCAACGCGCACTTCTACATGGGCTTCATTCCCGGCCTGAAGGCGTTCACGGCGGCCGTGCTCGGCGGTATCGGCAATCTCGGCGGCGCGATGGTCGGCGGCGTGATTCTCGGTCTGATCGAACAGCTGGGTGCCGGCTATATCGGCAACCTCACGGGTGGCGTATTCGGCAGTAACTACCAGGACGTGTTTGCATTCATCGTGCTGATCATCGTGCTGGTGTTCCGTCCGTCGGGCCTGCTTGGCGAACGTGTCGCGGACCGCGCGTAAGGGAAAGGAGCAAATACAATGACCTCAATTCAACCGATCGAGCCGTCCACGACGCTCATCCCTGAACGGAACCTGACGAAGACGCTGACGGTGGGCATCATCACCGCTGTGTTCGTGATCGCCGCGCCCTTCGTCATCGGCACCGCCGGCGGCAACTACTGGGTCCGCGTGCTCGACTTCGCGATGCTGTATGTGATGCTCGCGCTGGGTCTCAACGTGGTGGTCGGCTTTGCCGGCCTGCTGGACCTGGGTTACATCGCGTTCTACGCGGTGGGCGCGTACACGGCAGCGTTGCTGTCCTCGCCGCACCTGACGAGCCAGTTCGAATGGATCGCACATCTCGCGCCGGGCGGCCTGCACATGCCGTTCTGGATCATCGTGCCGTGCGCAATGGCAGTCGCTGCGTTCTTCGGTGTGATTCTCGGTGCGCCGACGCTGCGTCTGCGTGGCGACTACCTTGCCATTGTGACGTTGGGCTTCGGGGAAATCGTCCGGATCTTCCTGAACAACCTCGACCGTCCGGCGAACATCACGAACGGCCCGAAGGGCATCACGGGCATCGACCCCGTTCATCTCGGCGATTTCAGCCTCTCGCAGTCGCACTCGCTGTTCGGCCTGACGATTCCGTCGGTGTACTCGTACTACTACGTGTTCGTGCTGTGTGCGCTGTTCGTGATCTGGGTGTGTACGCGTCTGCAGCACTCGCGTATCGGCCGTGCATGGGCCGCGATCCGCGAAGACGAAATCGCCGCGAAGGCGATGGGCATCAACACCCGTGACGTGAAGCTGCTCGCGTTCGCGATGGGCGCGTCGTTTGGCGGCCTGTCGGGCTCGATGTTCGGCATGTTCCAGGGCTTCGTGTCGCCGGAATCGTTCACGCTGCCGGAATCGATCGTCGTGCTGGCGGCCGTGGTGCTGGGCGGCATGGGCCACATTCCGGGCGTGATTCTCGGCGCGGTGCTGCTCGCCGTGCTGCCGGAATTCCTGCGCTCGACGATGGGTCCGCTGCAACACCTGATCTTCGGTCACGAAGTCGTCGATACGGAAGTGATCCGTCAGCTCGTCTACGCACTCGCGATGGTGCTGATCATGCTGTACCGCTCGGAAGGCCTGTGGCCGTCGCCGAAGCACGAGGACAAGATCGCGAAGATTGCCAAGCGCAGCAACAAGAAGCCGGTGCGTGCTTAAGGACAGGGAGCAGAGAACATGAGTGACAAGCAAATCCGTCTGTCCGTGAAGGGCGTGAACAAGCGCTTTGGTGGCTTGCAGGCGCTGTCGGACGTGGGCCTTCAGATCGAGGAAGGCACGATTTACGGTCTGATCGGCCCGAACGGCGCTGGCAAGACCACGTTCTTCAACGTGATTACTGGTCTCTACACGCCGGACTCGGGCGAGTTCAAGCTCGACGGCACGCCGTACACGCCGACGGCGGTGTATCAGGTGGCGAAGGCGGGCATCGCGCGTACGTTCCAGAACATCCGTCTGTTCGGCGGCATGACTGCGCTGGAAAACGTGATGGTCGGCCGTCACGTGCGTACGAAGCACGGTCTGCTGGGCGCCGTGTTCCAGACGCCGGCTGAGCGCAAGGAAGAGCGCGAGATCAAGGAGCGCGCGCTGGAACTGCTCGAATACGTTGGCGTGCTGCAGTACGCGGACTACACGTCGCGCAACCTGTCGTACGGTCACCAGCGCCGTCTGGAAATTGCACGTGCGCTTGCGACCGATCCGAAGTTGCTCGCACTCGACGAACCGGCTGCCGGCATGAACGCAACGGAGAAGGTCGAACTGACGAAACTGCTCGACAAGATCCGCGCGGACGGCAAGACGATCCTGCTGATCGAGCACGACGTGAAACTGGTGATGGGCCTGTGCAACCGGATGACAGTGCTCGACTATGGCAAGGTGATCGCTGAAGGTCTGCCGCATGACGTGCAGAAGGACCCGAAGGTGATCGAGGCTTATCTGGGTGCGGGGGTCCACTGATGGCTACGGCAATGTTGAAAATCAAGGGCCTGCAGGTCAACTACGGCGGCATTCAGGCCGTCAAGGGTGTTGACCTGGAGATCGCGCAGGGCGAACTCGTTACGCTGATCGGTGCCAATGGCGCGGGCAAGACGACGACCATGAAGGCTATTACGGGCCTGAAGCCTTATTCGGCCGGTGATATCGAGTACATGGGCCAGTCGATCAAGGGCGTGCCGGCGCACGAGCTTCTGAAGCGTGGTCTCGCGATGGTGCCGGAAGGGCGCGGGATCTTCGCGCGTATGTCGATTATCGAGAATATGCAGATGGGTGCTTATCTGCGTACCGATAACGAAGGGATCAAGAAGGACGTCGAGCGGATGTTCGGCTTCTTTCCTCGCTTGAAGGAGCGTGCGACGCAGCTGGCCGGTACGCTTTCGGGCGGTGAACAGCAGATGCTGGCGATGGCGCGCGCTGTGATCTCGAAGCCGAAGCTGCTGCTGCTCGACGAGCCGTCGATGGGGCTGTCGCCGATCATGGTCGAGAAGATCTTCGAAGTCGTGCGTGAGATTTCGAAGGAAGGCATCACCGTGATGCTCGTTGAGCAGAATGCTCGACTTGCCTTGCAGGCTGCGGATCGCGGGTATGTGATGGATTCGGGTACTGTCACCATGTCTGGCGACGCCAAGCAGATGCTTCATGATCCGAAGGTGCGGGCCGCGTATCTCGGCGAGTAATTCTCGCGGTTGGGTTTTTTTGTTTTAACGGGAAGGGCTGCACGTTCAGGCGTGTGGCCTTTTTTGTTTTGTCTCTTGGGTTTTGGTTTTGACTTCGTCTTTTGCACTGGCATCCGCGGTTTGCCTTCGTGCTTCATGCGTTGCCGTTTGGTGTTTTTGGCCTTTGCGCTGGCATCCGCGTTTTGTTAGCGCGCTTCAAGCGTCGCCCCTGTGCGGGGCGGCACCTACTTTTCTTTGCCGCCGCAAAGAAAAGTAGGCAAAAGAAAGCGGCTAACACCGCCAGTTCTAGTTCCTGCCTGAGGGCCCCCAAAGGGTCTTACGCTTCACACGGCAGCCTATCTGTTCGCGTGCGTTGCTAACGCTTCGAATGAGCGCCTCACCCACTTCAAACACCCGCACAAGGGCTAGCGGCTGCGAATGGTATGTGCCGCCCAGGTGGCAAACTGTATGTAGGTTGTCGCGTCGTATAGCTTGGCGCTCTTACAGGGTGGGACACGCGTGCTATCGGTCCGGAGTGGTGCGTGTGGAGCACCGAGGGCCGACACACAGTTTGCCACCTGGGCGGCTGTAGAATATCCGGCATGGCGTGCGGCGACGCGGGCGCGCGAAGCAGGTGAGGCGCACCGCAAGAGTGCTGGCAACGAGCATGAGTCACGTGAATGCCGCGTGAAGCGTAGGACCGGTTGGGGGCCCTCAGGCAGGAAGAAGAACTGGCGGTGTTAGCCGCTTTCTTTTGCCTACTTTTCTTTGCGGCGGCAAAGAAAAGTAGGTGCCGCCCCGCACAGGGGCGACGCGTGAACGGCAGACACCGTAACGCGGATGCCAGCGCAAAGGCCAAAAACACCAAACGGCGACGCATAAAGCACGAAGACAAAGCGCGGATGCCAACACAAAGGCGAAGCCAAAAAACCAGAACTACGCCACTGCCCCCAACCGTTTCCCAAGACTAATCACCGCATCAGCAACATACCCAAGCGACTCATAAAAAGCCTGCACATCCGCTTTAGCGCTGAGCACCTGCAGATTCACCTTAGGACACCCGCGCGCGGTAAGCGCGGCTTCAGCATGCCGCACAAGCAAGGTCCCAATCCCAAGGCGCCTGGCCGCCGCCTCGACAGCAAGCGAATACAGCCAGCCTCGATGCCCATCATACCCAGCCATCACAGTTCCAACGATAGCCCCATCCTTCACGGCAACAAAGAACAGTTCAGGCTGCGTAGCGAGCTTATTCGCGATCGACAGATACGGATTACGCTGCGGCCTACTCGCATCCTTATACTCAGGAAACGCTTCGAGCCACAGCGCAATCACGGCATCCGTATCGGCCGCATCGAACACGCGGATCGACAGGGAAGCCACGCCAGTCACAGCGTATCCAGAATCGACCGCAGCATTGCCATCATCTGATCGATCTCTTCCGTCGTCACGTTCAAAGCGGGCATGAAACGCAGCAGATTAGGACGCGCCGCGTTGAGCAGCAACCCATCCGGCTGCATCAAACGCGCCTTTTCGACGATCTGGTTGCCGATATCCTTACCAAGCAGCAGCGCACGCAGCAGACCTTCGCCACGCTCGCCTTCGAAGCCGCGCTCGGCAGACAGTTCGAGCAGCTTCGTGCGCAGATATTCGCCACGTGCCTTCACGCCATCGAGGAAGCCAGGCGCCGTCAGTTGCGAGATCACCGAATAGCCCGCCGCCGTCATCAACGGATTACCGTTGTACGTGCCGCCCTGGTCGCCCGCTTCGAACACCTCGACATGCTTCTTGCACAACAGCGCGCCAAGCGGCACGCCACTGCCGATACCCTTCGCCAGCGTCATCACGTCCGGCTCGATACCCGACAGCTCATACGCGAACAGCGTGCCCGCACGGCCACAGCCGCTCTGCACTTCATCAACGATCAACAGCAGGTTGTGCTTCTTCGTCAACTCGCGCAGCTGCTGCATGAACTCGCGCGATGCAGGAAGCACGCCGCCTTCGCCCTGGATCGGCTCGAGCATCACGGCGACGGTCTTGTCGGTGATCAGCTTCTCGACGGACGCGATGTCGTTCAGGTCGGCCTTCGGAAAGCCCGGCACCTGCGGCGCATAGATCGTGTCCCAGCCCGGCTTGCCGCTCGCCGACATCGTCGCGATCGTGCGGCCGTGGAAGCTGTGATCGAACGTGATGATTTCGTACGCGCCGTTCTTGAACTTCTTGCCGTACTTGCGCGCAAGCTTGATCGCGCCTTCGTTTGCCTCGGCGCCGCTGTTCGTGAAGAACACCTTGTCGAAGCAGCTATGCTGCGTGAGCAGGCCCGCGAGCTTCGCCATCGGTTCGTTGTAGAACGCGGGCGACGGATTGATCAGCGTGCGCGCCTGCTGCGTCAGCGCTTCGATCACGCCGTCGTTGCAATGGCCGAGGCTGTTGACGGCCCAGCCCTGAATGAAATCCAGATATCGCTTGCCGGTGTTGTCGTAGAGCCACGAGCCCTTGCCGTGCGTGAAAACGATTTCGGGCCGGTTCGTGATGTACATCAGCGAATCGATCGGATACTCATTGAAGTTCATGGCTACAGGCTCCAGGCAAACAGGGATGAAAAACCGCCTCGGACAACATGGCCCAGCAACGGAAAGAAGAAAGCACGACGGGTAAGGCAGAAATGCAAAAAGCCACGGCATGCCGTGGCTTTCATGATTCGAACTGCGTGCGCGTTGTTCGCGCGAATCCGTGACGAAGCCAGCGGCGCCCCTAAGGGAGCAGCGAGCGGCGACGTCGAAGTTCGGACTGGATGCGGTTCATGCGCGAAAGAATACGACAATGCCGGCGCCCGTGTAAACCTGCAATTTGCATGTCTTCACGCACTGCCGGCCGTTTCTCACAATCGAAGCGTGCTTGCGCAACGATCAGACGGGGTTCGCGAGATCGGCTGCGCTCGTGAACGAATCCGCATAGAACTCGTCTTCCGGCAGGCGATGATGCTGCGTGAAATCGCGCTGCGCCGACTCGACCATCACCGGCGCGCCGCATGCATACACCTGATACGCCGACAAGTCTGGCAGATCTTCGATGACGGCCCGATGAACGAAGCCGATGCGGCCCGTCCATGCGTCCTCCGCATCCGGTTCCGAGAGAACCGGCACGAACTTGAAGTTCGGAATCTCGCGCGCCCATTGCTCGGCGAGCTCCATCATGTACAGGTCCTTCTTGCGGCGCGCGCCCCAGTAGAGCGTCATCGGACGCGTGATGTTCTTGAACACGGCATGCTCAACGATCGCCTTCAGCGGCGCGAAGCCCGTGCCCGACGCGAGCAGCACGATCGGCTTGTCCGACTCTTCGCGCAGGAAGAAGGTGCCGAGCGGCGCCTCGAAGCGCAGGATGTCGCGCTCTTTCATCGTGTTGAAGACGTGATCCGTGAACGCGCCGCCCGGCATGTGGCGGATGTGCAGTTCGACGGGACCGTCCGCGTGCGGGGCGCTCGCCATCGAATAGCTGCGGCGCTTGCCGTCCTTCAGGATGAATTCGAGGTACTGGCCCGCCATGTATTGCAGGCGTTCGTTCGCGGGCAATTGCAGCTTCAGCACGACGACGTCGTCGGCCTTGCGCTCGATCGCGTTCACGCGGCACGGCAGCTTCTTGATCTGCACGTCGCCGATGCCCGTCACTTCGCGGATGTCGATCTCGAGGTCCGTGCATGCGGTCGCGCAACACAACAGGGCGAGGCCGCGCGTCTTCTCGTCGTTCGACAGCGCCGACGACGAATGCGCGCGCTGCTCGACCTCGCCGCCGACGACCGCGCCCTTGCACGAGCCGCATGCACCGTTCTTGCAGCCGTACGGCAGGCCGATGCCCTGGCGAAGGGCGGCTGTCAGCACGGGTTCGTCAGGTTCCACCTGAAACTGCCGGCCGCTTTGCCGGAGCGTTACGTTGAATGCCATAAGTCGTTCAGTCTTCGAATACAGAAAGTCGGTAACCAATGCGTGTCGTGGATCGCGGCTACAATGCGTCCACGATGAAAGCGACACGAAAATTGCGCAGACCGCGCGTGCTGATCGTCGGTTGCGGCGATGTCGGCATGCGCTGCGTGCGGCAACTGCAAGGACGCGCGCGTCTCTATGCGCTCACCAGCCACGCGGAGCGCCGCGACGAACTGCGCGCGGCGGGCCTCACGCCCATCGTCGGCGATCTCGACGTGCGCGCGAGCCTTGCTCGTCTTGCGCGTCTCGCGCCGACTGTCCTGCATCTCGCGCCTCCGCAAAGAACAGGCGACGTCGATACGCGCACGCGCGCGCTGATCGCCACGCTGACTGCGCCGCGTGTCCGGCGTGTCCGTCATCTTGCGACGGGGCGGTTGCGGCGCGCGCAGCACGGCATTCGTGCACGCAAAACATCCAGTATTGTACCCGACGGGGGGTATCCGGCTCCGCGGGCCGGGCATCGGTCGAGCCGGCGTTTGCGTGTCGTCTACGCGAGCACGACGGGGGTCTATGGCGATTGCGGTGGCGCGTGGCTCGACGAAACGCGTCCTGTCGCGCCCGCCAACGAGCGCGCGAAGCGCCGCGTGTCGGCGGAGACGCAATTGCGGCGCGCGGCCTCTCGGCGTGCAATTACGGCGAGCATCGCGCGCATTCCCGGCATCTACGCGGGCAACCGGCTACCGCTCGCGCGGCTGGAAAAGCGCACCCCGGCGCTCGTCGATGGCGACGACGTCTACACGAATCATATTCACGCCGACGATCTCGCCGCGATCCTGCTGCGCATGTCGACGCACGGCCGATCGTCGCGCGTGATCCACGCATCCGATGACACGACGCTGAAAATGGGCGAGTACTTTGACCGGGTGGCGGACGCATTCGGCATCGAGCGCGCGCCGCGCATCGCGCGCGACGAAGCGGAACAGCAACTCGGCGAGATGATGCTGTCGTTCATGCGCGAGTCGCGGCGCCTCGTCAACACGCGTCTGAAGCGTGAGTTGCGCTTCAGGCTGCGCTATCCGAGCGTGGACGACTTTCTGCGTACGGTAGCGAGCCATAGCCGCACGCAGCCTCGCGCAGACAAGCCGTGACGGAAAGCGCAGCGATCAGGTGAGGGCAGGTAGCGCTTCCAGCAGCAGGAAGCAGCAGAACGCGCCGATCAGTGCAGCGAGCAGATTCGGCTCGTACCTGTGCCGACGATGCATGACGGCCAGCACGCCGCCAATCAGCAAAAGTCCGAGCCCGATGAACACCATCATCGCGTATGAAACCGCCAGGTTGCCGTAGATGACCATGGCGCCTCCTTGCCAGCTTTGTAATCTTTGTTGATCCGAGTATAGGACGGGCGTTCGGAGCAAGCATGCTGCGTCGCAGCGTTCTGCAAGGTTTTTGTAGCGGTTTTGTTCGGAATCCCACGTAGTCTCAATGACTTGAAACGACGAGGGCGGGCATTGATCGTTTACCCGTTCCGTAGTGCGCCCAAGTCGGCTTCATCGAGCCATTGCCACGCGCCTTCAGCCAGCGCCGCGGGCAACGCAAGCCCGCCGACCCGCTCGCGATGCAGCGCCTCGACGCGGTTGCCCGCCGCCGCGACCATCCGCTTGACCTGATGGTATTTGCCTTCCAGCACGGTGAGTTCCAGCGCGTGTTCGCCGCGCGCATGAGCGGCGACGGCCGCGATCGGCTTCGCTTCGCCGTGCAGCAGCACGCCTTCGCGCAACGCGGCGAGTTGCGCGTCGTCGAGTGGATGACGGGTCGTCGCGAGGTAGACCTTCGGGACCTTGCGCTTCGGCGACGTGTACGCGTGGACGAACTGGCCGTCGTCGGAGAGCAGCAGCAGGCCCGTCGTGTCCTGATCGAGCCGGCCGACGCACTGGACGCCGCGTGTCGCGAACTGCGCGGGCAACAGATTGAACACGCTCAGATGATGCTGCGGGTCACGCGAGCATTCATAGCCCGCAGGCTTGTTGAGCAGGATGTAAGCGCGTTCGCGATAAGGCCACACCGTGCCGTCGACTTCGAACGCCAGCGCATTCGTATCGACGTTGGCGTCGGGATCGGCGAGCGTCGCGCCGCCGACCGACACGCGGCCATCCGCGATCAACGCGCGACACTGTCGGCGCGAACCGAAACCTTGGGAAAAGAGAACGCTTTCGAGATTCATTGGAGCGGGTAGAAGGGCACACACGACTAGCGATGCATCAAACGTCGACGGCGTCCTTCGTTGCGAAGGACGCCGCCATAGCCTGCATTTTACCCGCCGCCTTGTGTTGCCCCGCCAGCGTCAGCGCAAGACCAAACTTAGTGCGCGCCCGAGCGCCGCTCGACGAACCGCGCAACGTAATCGTCGGCGGGCTTCGTGAGGATTTCGTTCGGCGTGCCTTCCTGCACCAGCGTGCCGTCGCGCAGAATCGCGATGCGGTTGCCGATGCGCAGCGCTTCGTCCAGATCGTGCGTGATGAACACGATGGTCTTGTTGAGCGTCGCTTGCAGTTGCAGAAGCTGGTCCTGCATTTCCGTGCGGATCAGCGGATCGAGCGCGGAGAACGCCTCGTCCATCAACAGCACGTCTGTATCGGCGGCGAGCGCGCGTGCGAGACCCACGCGCTGACGCATCCCGCCCGACAGTTCATCCGGATAATGATCGCCGTACCCGTCGAGTCCCACCTTGCCGAGCCACATGCGCGCCTTCTCATTCGCCTCGGCCTTGCTCTCGCCACGCGTGCGCAGCGCATACGCGGTGTTGTCGAGCACGGTCTGATGCGGCAGCAGGCCAAAGTTCTGGAACACCATGCTCACCTTGTAGCGGCGCAGCTCGCGCAAACCGTGCGGATCGAGCTTGATGACGTCCGAACCGTCGATCACGATCTCGCCCGCCGTCGGCTCGATCAGCCGGTTGAAGTGGCGCACGAGCGTCGACTTGCCCGAGCCCGACAGCCCCATGATCACGTAGATCTCGCCCGAGCCGATGTGCAGGCTCACGTTGTTCAGCCCGACGTTGCAGCCCGTTTGCGCGAGCACTTCCGGCTTGGTCTTGCCGCTTTTCAGCAGGTCGAGCACGCGCTTGTGTCCCGCTTCCGGGCCAAAAAGCTTGTAGACGTTCTTCACTTCGATCGATGACATGTCCGTGCCCTCCGTCAATCCGCCGTGCGGGTTTCGAGGCCGCTTTGCGTTGCGTTTTCGTTGCCCGCTGCCGCTGCTTCGTCTTCACGCGGCGCCCCTGCATTCCGATACGGCACGCGCGACGCCGCCTTCGCCCTGCGGCGCTGCGCGACGAGCCTGCGCGTGCGGCGGTCCTGCCCGTAACCCTGGCTGATCCGGTCGATGACGATCGCGAGAATCACGATCGCGATGCCCGCCTGCATGCCCTTGCCGATATCGAGCGTCTGGATGCCCGCGAGCACGTCTTCGCCGAGTCCGCGCGAGCCGATCATCGACGCGATCACGACCATCGACAGCGCCATCATCGTGGTCTGGTTGATACCCGCCATGATGCTCGGCCGCGCGAGCGGCAGCTGCACGTTGACGAGCAACTGCCAGCGCGTCGTACCGAACGCGCGCGCCGCTTCGACGACATCCGCATCCACATGGCGGATGCCGAGATCGGTCAGTCGGATCAGCGGCGGCAGCGCGTAAATGATCGTCGCGAGAATCGCGGGCACCTTGCCGAGGCCGAACAGCATCAGCACGGGGATCAGATACACGAAGCTCGGCAGCGTCTGCATGATGTCGAGCACGGGCAGCAGCACGCGCCGCATCCACGGGCTGCGCGACGCCCAGATGCCGAGCGGCACGCCGAGCACGACGGACAGCACGGTCGCAACCAGCATCAGCGCAAGCGTCTGCATCAGCTTGTCCCACAGACCGAAGCAGCCGATCACATACAGCAGCAGCACGAAGAAGGCCGCGATGCCGATGCGCCGCGTCGCGTTCAGCGTCAGCAGCCCGACGGCGATCAGGATCGCCAATGCGGGCGTCGCGCGCAGTGCGCCTTCGAGCGGCACCAGCACGTAGCGCAACAGCGCCGTGCTGAAGTCGTGGAAACTGTCGCCGTACGCGGCGACGAACGATTGCACATGGTCGTTCACCCAGTCGGCGATCGACAGATGCAGAAAGATCGAATTCATGTTGAAACCCTCCGGTGCGTCATCACGCGTGGCTGCCGCTATCAGCTAGCCAGCGCGGCCTGAACCTTTTGTGCAACGTCGGTCGGCACCCACGCCTTCCACATGTCAGGGTGATCGCGCAGGAACTGCTTCGCCATCGTCTGGCCGTCGATCTTCTTGCTCGTCATCTCGAGGATGGTCTTGTTGAGGAAGTCCATCGGGAAGCTGACCTTCGAGTAGGTGTCCATCAGTTGCGGCTCGGCCTGATAGAACGGTGTCGACACGCCGACCTTCAGATGCGATACGAGATACGAAGACGCGCATTGCGACGTGCTGTTGTCCGCACGCAGCGTGTCCCAGCACTTCTGGTTGAACGCGGGCATTTTCAGCTGGACGAACTTGTACTTCGCCATCAGCGCTGCGGGTTCCCAGTAGTAGAAGAGGATCGGCTTGCCGCGCTGATACGCCGATTCGATCGCGGCATCCAGCGCCGCGCCTGTGCCGGGGCGGAAGTCGGTGTACGAATCGTCGAGATTCAGCGTTTTCAGCAGACGCCGGTTCACGCGCTCGCAGTCCCAGCCCGACGGGCAGTTCAGGAAGCGACCCTTGCCCGGCTCTTCGTCGTCTTCGAACACGCCTTTGTACTTCGGCAGGTCGCTCACCGAAACGAGGTTCGGCGCGACGGGCTTGATGTTGCGCTTCGCATCGCCCTTCACGACGTACTCGGGCACGAACCAGCCTTCATTGGTGCCGCCCGGCAGCGTGTCGCCGAGCAGCTTCACGTGGCCGTCGGCAACCGCTTTCGCGGTGATTTCCGAGCGGCCTGTCCACTGTTCGGACCACACCTGCAGATCGTCGCGCGCCAGCGCCGTTTCCGTCGCGGCCGTGTTGCCGGGGATCGTGTCCGTCTTGCAGCCGTAGCCTTTCTCGGTGATGAAGCGCAGCACTTCCGACGTGAACGAGCCGCTTTCCCACGTGACGCCCGCAAAACGCACGGGCTTGCCCGCCGAGCACCAGGTGCCGGCGTGAGCGGCGGCGGGCCATAACGCGCCGGCGGCGAGCGCGACCGTGGCGGCGCGCATCAGGGATCTGATCTGCATGGTGTGTCTCCGATTGTGATTGGATGTGTGGCGCTGTCGTCGAGCGCCTTTCAGGCCGAAGTGTCAGCCGTACGTGCTACTGGAACTGAGCGTCGCGGCGAGGATGTCTTCGTCGATGGAAAGACCGAGGCCCGGCGCGTCCGGCAGCATGATCCAGCCTTCGCTGTCGATATCGATCGGGTTCTTCAGCATGAAGTCGCGGCGCTCGATCGACCATTCGGGCGGGTCGTACGGGAATTCGATGAACGGCGCGCTCGCAGCGCCCGCCGTCAGATGCAGGTTCGCGGCGAGGCCGATGCCGTTGCCCCACGTGTGCGGCGTGAAGACCTTGCCGTGCGACTCGACGGCTTGCGCGAGCTTGCGTAGCCCTTCCATGCCCAGCGAGCACGCGACATCCGGCTGGAACACGTCGAGGCAATCGTGCGCGAGCATCTGATCGAACTCGTAGCGCTCGCGTGTCATCTCGCCACCGGCGATGCGCAATGCCGGCGACACCGCCTTGCGCAGCCGCGCCATGCCGTCGTAGTCACCGCGATGCAGAGGCTCTTCCATCCAGTAAACGCGGTGTTTTTCCAGTTCGCGGGCGACGGCGAGCGCTTCGTCGAAGGTCCACGGCGCGGCCGTGTCCCACGGCATGCGCCAGCCCTGATTGCAATCGACCATCAGTTCGAGCCGGTCGCCGACGGCTTCGCGCACGGCGGCGAGCACAGCGAAATCGTCTTTCAGCTGCGGACGTCCGAAGCGGATCTTGAGCGCCGGAAAACCGCGTTCGACGACATGCAGCGCCATGCGCGCCATCTCCTCGGGACGGCGATGCACGCCGCTCGACGCGTACGCGCGAATCCGGTTGCTACGCCCGCCCGCCATCCGCCAGCACGCTTCGTCGCGGATTTTCCCGGCGAGGTCCCACAGCGCGATATCGAGCGGCCACGGACGGCCCGCGTGAAAGCCGATGTTGTCGAGCACGGCGCTGTGGCGCGCGAGGTCGAGCGGATCGGTGCCGATGAACAGATGCTGATAGTCGGCGAAGCCGTACATCACGTCGCCGGAGCCGATGCCGACGTGACCGGCATCGTCGTGAACACGCACGATCGTCGCGGGAAATTTGCGGCGCGGCTGGCTATCCCACGAGGCGGGGAAGGGCGGGTCGAGCACCAGTTGATGGTGCGTTACTTCGATGCGGGTGATGCGGGTCGTTTGCGCGGTCCGGCTTGCGGCCTCGCTTGTTGCGCGATCCATCAGGCGTCTCCTCCTGAATTGACGCAGTGCGGCATTCAATGTGATGCGCAATGCGTTTCGAATGGGATAAGAATGACGCCATGCTATGAAGGTGACGCAGGCAACTCAATCGCTTCAATAAAAGTAAATGACTGCATCCAATTCTGGGATATGCGTTGCGTATCATCCGAATGACACAACTCAACAAACTTCCGGAGACCGTCGCATCATGGCGATGAATGCCTGGCTGCCAAGAATCGAGGCGGGCAGCGAACCGAAATATCAGGTGATTGCGCGTGCGTTCGCGCAGGCCATCCTCAACGGGCAATTGCCCGCCGGGGAGAAGCTGCCGCCGCACCGTTCGCTTGCAAGCGAGCTGAAAGTGACGACGGGCACGATCAGCCGTGCTTATGCCGAACTGGAGCGCCAGGGCCTCGCGAATGCGCGCGTCGGCGACGGCACGTATGTCGCGCAGGCGCGCTCGCGCGAGCTGCCGCCTGCTTCCAACGGCTACGCGACGCTGCGTCCCGGCGCGGCCAGCGCGCCGCCGCTGATCGATCTCGGTCAGAACGTGCCGCAATCGACGGAAGAAGCCGCCGCGCTGTCCACCACGCTCGCCGAGATCGCCACCGACCAGCGTCTCGCAGCCGAACTGCTGCAATACGCGCCCGAAGCCGGCTCGATGCGCCATCGGCTCGCGGGCGCCGCGTGGCTCGGCCGCGCGGGCAGTCCGGCGAGCGCCGCGCGCGTGCTCGTCACGCAGGGCGCGCAGCATGCTCTCGCGTCGGTACTGCGCGCCGTCACGCGACCGGGCGACACGGTGCTGGCCGAGGTGGTCAGCTATCCGGGCATCATCGCCCTCGCGCGGCAGTTGCGGCTGCATCTGGTCGGTGTCGAAATCGATCAGGAAGGGCTCGTGCCCGCCGCGCTGGAACTCGCGTGCAAGTCGCTGCATCCGCGCGCGATTTTCTGTGTGCCGACCATTCACAATCCGACCACGGCGACGATGTCGGAGCAACGGCGCGACGCTGTCGCGGAAATCCTGCAGCGGCACAGCGTGCTGCTGATCGAGGACATCGTTCCCGCGATGCTGATGGAAACGCCACCCGAGCCGCTCGCCGTGCGCATGCCGGAGCAGGCATTCCTGATCGCGGGGCTGTCGAAGTCGGTGGCGCCCGGCTTGCGGGTCGGCTATCTGCAGGCGCCGAGCGCGTGGTGCTCGAAGATCGCCGCCGTGATCCGCAGCGACTGCTGGATGACGGCGCCGCTGATGGCCGAGATCGTGTCGCGCTGGATCGAAAGCGGCGAGATGGACCGGCTCAATGCGTTGCAGCGCTTGCGCATCGACGCCGAGCACGCGATCGCGAACGAAGCGCTCGAAGGCGTCGCGTACCGGCACGCGACGACCAGTTCGCACCTTTGGCTGCCGCTGCCCGAGCCGTGGCGCGCGGCGGAATTCGCGGCCGCGCTGCGCCAGGAAGGCGTGCTCGTGAAAACGGCCGACAGTTTCGTGATTGGCCGCAATGCCGCGCCGCACGCGATCCGCGTGTGCATGAGCGGCGCGGTATCGCTCGATGCGCTCGCGCGCGGCCTCGCGCTGATCCGCACGACGCTCGATCACGGGTTGGAAAGCGGTATGGCGTCGTCGTATGCGCCTTAAGGCGCCGTGTGTTGTCTGACGGAATCACAGAGCAAGAAGCGGAGCGTAACGATCGGCTGAAACCGTGACGATGGGTTTTTCGTCATCGCGTCACGGAGGCTGCCGATGCGCTTTCCCCTGCCGTTTTCCTCGTCCCGCGCGAGCTTGCCCGCGCCGTTCCAGCAGCTCGCGTGGTCGAACCTGATCGCTCAATCCGCCGAGCAGATCAGTCTTGCCGCCGCGCCCCTCGTCGCCGTATTCACGCTCGGTGCGACCGCGCGCGACACCGGGCTGCTGCAAACCGCGCAGACCTTGCCCTTCCTGCTGCTGTCGATACCGCTTGGCGTCTACGCCGACCGCCGCTCGCGCCGCGCGTTGATGGCGGTGTCGGAGGGCGTGCGCGCGCTGGCGATGGCGAGCGTGCTGCTGCTCGTGCTGGCGCATGCGTTGACGCTGCCGTTGCTCGCCGTGCTGGGCTTTCTCGGCGCGACGGGTACGGTGGCGTACAGCGTCGCCTCACCGGCGCTCGTGCCTTCACTCGTTTCGCGCGACGTGCTTCCCGTCGCGAATGGACGCATCGAACTGGCGCGCAGCGTCGCCTATTCGGCGGGGCCGGCGCTGGGCGGGCTGCTGGTCGGCTGGATCGGCGCGGGCTGGGCTTACGGCTGCGCGGCGGCGCTGTCGACGCTCGCGGCCGCGCTGCTGGCCGGCCTGCGCGAGCCGCCGCGCGCGACGACGGCTACGCGCCATTTCATGGTCGAACTGCGCGACGGCGCGCGCTTCGTGTTCAACGACGCCTTGCTGCGTCCGATGCTCGCGACAGCCGTGTTCTTCAACATCGGGTTTTTCACGCTGCAGGCGGTGTACGTGCCGTATGCCGTGCATCGGCTGGGTTTGAGCGCGTCGGCCATTGGCGCGACGTTGGGCGCGTTCGGCATCGGCATGGTGTGCGGCGCGCTCGCCGCGCCTTCCGTCGCGCGGCGGATGACGTTCGGCCGCATGTTGCTTGTCGGACCGTTTTGCGGACTGGCCGCTTCGCTGGTGATGGTCGCGACGCTCGCCGTGCCGTCGTTCTGGCTCGCGGCGGCGAGCTTCTTTCTGATGGGCGCGGGGCCGATCCTGTGGACGGTCGGCTCGACCACGCTGCGTCAGGCGATCACGCCCGCCAGCATGATGGGCCGCGTGTCGGCGCTCAACAGCACGGCGACCTATGGCGCGCGGCCCGTGGGCGCGCTGCTCGGCGCGACGATCAGCGCGCGCTTCGGCATGGATGCCTGTCTCGTCGCGGCCGCGCTCGGCTTTGCGGTGCAGGCGTGGATCATCGTAATTTCACCGGCGGCGCGGCTCGCGCGGATTCCGGACGGCGGCGCGGCGCTGTCGCCGTGAAGCCGCCCGCGATCCACGGCCGTCATTCCTTACCGAACTCCTTCGCCGCCCGGTCGATTGCATCCGCCGTCGCACCCGCATGCGCGACGGGCACCAGATGGCTCGACGGCGTCTCGACGATCGTCGCGCCGATCCGATGCGCCATCCAACGCTGGATTTCCGGCGGCACGGCGCGATCGCGCGACGTCACGATGTAAAACGACGGCTTGTAGCGCCACGCGGCTTGCGTCGCGTGTTCCTCGAAGGCTTTGGCCGCGATCGGCTGCTGCGCGGCGACCAGCACGCGCGTCAGGGTTTCGGGCACGTCGGCGGCGAAATCGCTGTGGTATCGCGCTGGATCGAGCCACAGAAAGCCGGTGCTGTCCTTGATCATCGCTGAGCCGATGGGCGCCTGCGGGCCGCGCTTGAGGATATCGACGGCCGACTCGCCGACGTCCGGCGCGATGGCCGCGACGTAGACGAGGCCCACCACCTTCGACGCGTCCGGTCCAGAGCCGGCCTCCGTAATCACGACGCCGCCCCACGAATGCCCGACCAGCACGGTCGGACCGGATAGTTGAGCGAGCACCCGTCTGGTCGCGGCGAGGTCGTCGGCCAGCGACGTCAGCGGAATCTGCACCGACGCCACCCGATAGCCTTTCTTCTGCAGCCGCGCAATCACGCCGTTCCAGCTCGAACCGTCGACGAACGCGCCATGCACGAGCACGATGTTCTGCACCGGGCCGCTGGGCGGCGCAGCAACGGCGGCGGGGCGGGGCGCAGGAGCCGGTGCCGCTGCGGGTGGCGGCGGTGCGGGCTCGGCGGCGGCAGGCGCGGGCGGAGCGGGTGGTACATCCGGCGCAGGTGCGGCGGTCGGCGCCGCCGCTGGCGCGGGTTGTCCCGTCTGCGCGAACACGCCGGTTGTGGCGACGCAAGCGCCAAGGAGAACGGCATAGAGCAGACGTTTCGGCGACATGGCGACTCCATCGGCTGGACGGGATTCTGCGAACATACCGAACGCAGGCCAGGGTGACAACCGCTATCACACGGAGTTTTCGGACACGTTGCGCAACGGTTTGGCGGTTGCGTGGAAATCTGTCGCGGCGGCGTCGATGCGGGCGCAGCGCGCTGCGACGCGGAACGCGCCGGGCGTGCCCAATAGGTGGGCACTACGTCGAAGGGTACAATTTACGGTTTTTCCGGACGGGTTTGGTCCGGGTAGTACGTATTCAATGCAGTGGAGTGAGACATCTTGAACAACGGACAGCAGCACGACGGCCTGAAGCGTGGCCTGAAAAACCGGCATATCCAGCTGATCGCGCTGGGTGGCGCAATCGGCACGGGCCTTTTTCTCGGCTCGGCGGGCGTATTGAAGTCGGCGGGACCGTCGATGATTCTCGGCTACGCGATTGGCGGCTTCATCGCGTTTCTGATCATGCGGCAGCTCGGCGAAATGGTGGCACAGGAACCCGTCGCGGGCTCGTTCAGCCACTTCGCGTACAAGTACTGGGGCGATTTCCCCGGCTTCCTGTCGGGCTGGAACTACTGGGTGCTGTATGTGCTCGTCAGCATGGCCGAACTGACGGCCGTCGGCACCTATGTGCATTTCTGGTGGCCGCAGGTGCCGGCGTGGGTGTCGGCGCTCGTGTGCTTCGTCATCATCAACGCGATCAACCTCACGAACGTGAAGGCGTACGGCGAGACCGAGTTCTGGTTCGCGATCATCAAGGTCGTGGCCGTGATCGGCATGATCGTGTTCGGCGGCTATCTGCTGCTGAGCGGCCATGGCGGTCCGCAGGCGTCGATCTCGAACCTGTGGAGCAAGGGCGGTTTCTTCCCGTATGGCTTCCACGGCCTGTTCATGATGCTCGCCGTGATCATGTTCTCGTTCGGCGGGCTGGAACTGATCGGCATCACGGCCGCCGAAGCCGACAATCCGCAGAAGAGCATTCCGAAGGCCGTGAACCAGGTGATCTACCGGATTCTGATTTTCTACATCTGCTCGCTGGTCGTGCTGCTGTCGCTGTATCCGTGGAATCAGGTGGCGGAAGGCGGCAGCCCGTTCGTGATGATCTTTTCGCAGATCGGCGCGGGTTTGACCGCGAATGTGCTTAATGTGGTCGTGTTGACGGCGGCATTGTCGGTGTACAACAGCGGCGTCTATGCGAATAGCCGCATGTTGTACGGCCTCGCCGAGCAGGGCAATGCGCCGCGCGCGTTGCTCAAGGTTGATCGACGCGGCGTGCCGTACATGGCGATCGGCCTGTCGGCCGTCGCGACGTTCGCTTGCGTGATCATCAATTACCTGATTCCCGCGAAGGCGCTCGACGTGCTGATGGCGCTGGTGGTCGCCGCGCTGGTGCTGAACTGGTCGCTGATCAGCCTCACGCATCTGAAGTCGCGTCGCGCGATGCTCGCGCAGGGCGAGACGCTCGTTTTCAGGTCGCTGTGGTTCCCGGTCGGCAACTGGATCTGTCTTGCGTTCATGGCGATGATTCTCGTCATTCTCGCGATGACGCCAGGACTGAACGTGTCGGTGCTGCTGGTGCCCGTGTGGCTTTTCTTGATGTGGGTCGGCTATGTCGTGAAGCGCAGGCGCGCGGCTGCGCATCAGTTGGCTGGTGCGGCGGGCGGGCGCTGAAGCGCGCCGCATTCTGACGCTGTCGATGAAACAGAAGCCGGATTGGCCGTAAGGCGATCCGGCTTTTTTGCGCGCATGGCGCGCGGCCAGAAAAAACAAAACCCGCGGCATCTAACGATGAACGCGGGTTCGTGTGAAGCTGAATTCTGGTGCCCAGGGCCGGACTCGAACCGGCACGCCTTGCGGCGGGGGATTTTGAGTCCCCTGCGTCTACCTGTTTCACCACCTGGGCTTGTGTTGCGGCCTTTGCAGGCTGTCTCGCACGGCTTTGACGCCAGGCGAAGACGCAGATTATGGCGGAAAACCTGTCGGCGGGCAAGTTGGCCCGTCGTTGCGATTAGACCGTCCGCGAAAAGCGCTGCATTGTCTGCTGGCCGAGATAGCGGTCGAACACCATCGCGATGTTGCGCACGAGCATCTGCCCGGCGAGTTCTACATCAAGCCGCCGTGCGCCGATCTTCACCAGCCCGTCGTCCTCGAAGGCGCGCAGCCGCTCCAGTTCCGGCGCGAACGTGTCATGAAAGCGGATGCCGTACGCAGCTTCGAACTCGTCGAAGCGTAGTTCGAGATTGCACATCAGTTGCGTGATGATGTCGCGGCGCAGCCGGTCGTCCGCGGAGAGGCGCACGCCGCGTTTGACCGCCAGTTCGCCTTTGTCGATTGCCGCCGCGTAGCCCGTCAGGTCTTTCGCGTTTTGCGCGTAGACATCGCCGACCTTGCCGATCGACGACGCCCCGAAGCCGATCAAATCGCATTCGGCGCGCGTGCTGTAGCCCTGGAAATTCCGATGCAGCGTGCGCTTCGCCTGAGCGCGCGCGAGTTCGTCGGTAGGCAGCGCGAAGTGGTCCATGCCGATGTAGACATAGCCCGCGCCCGTCAGACGCTCGACCACGAGCCGCAGCAGCGCGAGCCGCTCGGCAGGCGAGGGCAGCGTGGATGCATCCATCTGCCGCTGCATCTTGAAGAGCTGCGGCATGTGCGCGTAGCCGAACACGGAGAGCCGGTCGGGTGCGAGTTCGAGCATCGTATCGAGCGTTCTGCTGAAGCTCCTGACCGTCTGATACGGCAGCCCGTAGATCAGATCGACGCCGATCGAATGAAAGCCGGTTGCGCGCGCGGCGCAGATCACGCTGGCCGTCATCTCGAGCGGCTGGATGCGGTTGATCGCGCGCTGCACGACGGGATCGAAATCCTGCACGCCCAGGCTCAGCCGGTTGAAGCCGAGATTGCGCAAATGCACGATGGTCTTCGGCGATGCTTCGCGCGGATCGACTTCGATCGAGAACTCGCCTTCGGCATCGCTGCGCAGCAGGAAGTGCTCGTGCGTCGTGGCCATCAGCTCCGTCATTTCGTCGTGCGACAGAAATGTCGGTGTGCCGCCGCCCCAATGCAGTTGCGACACGGGCCGCGCGGTATCGAACAGCGACGCCTGCAACGCGATCTCGCGCTTGAGCCGCGCGAGATACGGTGCCGAGCGCGCGCGGTTCTTCGTCACGACCTTGTTGCAGCCGCAGTAGAAGCAGACGGTGTCGCAAAACGGAATGTGGAAGTACAGCGACAGGTCGGTTTCCGTCGCGCCTTTGTCGGCGGCGGCGCGGCGATAGTCGTCGAGCGGGAAGTCGTCGCGGAACTGAAGGGCGGTCGGATAGGACGTGTAGCGTGGGCCGTTCGCGCTGTATTTGGCGAGCAGGTCGGGGCGGAACAGCGAATCCGCCGAGGGGAAGAATGGGCCGGAAGGAGCGGTGTTCATCGGATGGTCTCCAGACGCCCGCCGGATGATGCGCAAGCCGCTTCGGATGCGGCTCGCAGTGACGCTCGGGTGAACCGGGCAGGCGCCGCGCGTGCGTGGGTTGAGCTCGAACGAGTGTACGGGAGCACATGCGCGAGAGATCGGGTAAAAAGGTCGCACTCGGCAGATGGCACAATGCTGGTTTGATCGGCGTCAAGTTTTCGAACGATTTTTCCGCCGTTTTAGCGTGTTCGTGTTTCAGGAAGTGCGTAGTGTCCGTCCATTTGTCTCAACCGCCGTCCGCGACCGCGGATCACGCGTGCCGCCCCGATTGCGGCGCGTGTTGCATCGCGCCGTCGATCACCAGCCCGATTCCGGGTATGCCGAACGGCAAGCCCGCAGGCGTGCGCTGCGTGCAGCTCGGCGACGATCTGCGCTGCGCGATTTTCGGCAAGCCGGAACGTCCGGCCTGTTGCTCGGGTCTACAGCCGCAGGCGGAAATGTGCGGCAGCTCGCGCGATGAGGCGCTCGTCTGGCTCGCGCGTCTGGAGGCCGACACTCGGCCGTGACCGTGGCGCAGGCTTGTGTTCAGCGCATCCGCCGGAAAACAGTCACTCGAATCCGCGCGCCGATAAAGTCCGGAAATCAACAGGCACCGACGCGGCGCGCGCCGTTTCACAGCGGCCATCGTGCATGGCCGACAGGAGAATCCGCATGACCCAATCCGCTGCGCCCGCACGGCGCCGCTTCCTGATTTCCGCGCTGTCCTTCTGCGCGGCCGCGAGCGTCACGGCGCCGCTCGCCGCGTGCGCAACGTCGACGTTTCCGTTTATTCCGGATCACTACACGTTTTCGCAAAAGCAGGTTCAGGACGCCGTCCAACGCAAGTTTCCGTATCAGCGCACGGTGTCGCAGGTGCTCGATGTCGCGTTGAGCAATCCTGTCGTCGGCTTGCTGCCCGATACGAACCGCGTGTCGGTGCGGGTCGATGCGCGGCTCGCCAGTCCGTTCCTTCAGCAGCCCGTACACGGCGTGCTCACGCTGTCGAGCCAGCTCGAATACGATCCGCAGAGCCGTTCCGTCGTGCTGCGCTCGCCCAATGTCGACAACGTCAGCGTCGACGGCAACGCGCAAGCCTACGCGCAGCAGATCAACGCGGCCGCCGCGCTGATGGCCACCCAACTGCTGGCCAACTATCCCGTCTACACATTCAAGCCCGAGCAGCTGCAATTTGCCGGAGTGAACTACGAACCCGGTACAATCACGGTCCTTACAAACGGCATACGCGTGCAGATCGTCGAAAAGTGACGCATGCGCGGCCGGACGGCCGCGCCATCCTGTCTGACGCGGCCGCGCATCGCCTACCAACTCCAAGCTAAAAGGCCACGGATGGACTGGATACTCACGTTGAAGGCGCTGATTCTCGGCGTCGTGGAAGGCTTGACCGAATTTTTGCCGGTGTCGAGCACGGGTCACCTGATCGTCGCGGGCAGCGTGCTCAACTTCGATGTGCCGCAGGAAAAGACTTTCGATGTCGTGATCCAGCTCGGCGCGATTCTCGCCGTGTGCTGGGAGTTCCGGCAGCGCATCGTCGATGTCGTGTCGGGGCTCGGGACACGGCCTGCGGCGCGCCGTTTCACGCTCAACGTGATCATCGCGACGATTCCGGCGATCGTGCTGGGGCTGCTGTTCGAAAAAGCGATCAAGGCAGTGCTGTTTTCGCCCGTGCCCGTCGCGCTTGCGCTGGTGGTGGGCGGCGTGCTGATTCTCTGGGTCGAGGCGCGGCAGCGCAACCGGCCCGACGTCCAGGCGCGCGTGCATTCGGTGGACGACATGAGTCCGCTCGACGCGCTCAAGGTCGGCCTCGCGCAATGCTTTGCGCTGATTCCGGGCATGTCGCGCTCGGGTTCGACGATTATCGGCGGCATGCTGTTCGGGCTCGACCGGCGCGTCGCGACCGAGTTCTCGTTCTTCCTCGCGATCCCGATCATTTTCGGCGCGACCGTCTACGAACTCCACAAGGGATGGCACGAACTGTCGACGGATGCGCTCGGGCTTTTCTCGATCGGCTTTCTGGCGGCGTTCGTCAGCGCCTTTGCGTGCGTGCGCTGGCTGCTGCGCTACATCGCGGCGCACGATTTCAGCGCGTTTGCCTGGTATCGGATCGGCTTCGGTCTGTTGATCCTGCTGATCGGCTATAGCGGCGGGTTGAGCTGGGCGGATTGACGTTCCGCGTGCTTCTCGGAGTGTCTGGCAGATGTGAAAACGGCCTGCGGTTTGCTAACCGCAGGCCGTTTCCGTTTCTGAAGCCGATGTTGCGCTTCAGCTATTCGGGCGACGTTTGTAAATCAGATCCCACACGCCATGCCCGAGGCGCAGGCCGCGCTTCTCGAACTTCGTCACAGGACGATAGTCGGGGCGCGGCGCGTAACCATCGGCGGTGTTCTCCAAAGCGGGCTCTGCGCCGAGCACTTCGAGCATCTGCTCCGCATAGTTCTGCCAGTCGGTCGCGCAATGGATATACGCGTCCGGCTTCATGCGCGACACCAGCAGCGCGACGAACTTCGGTTGGATCAGGCGGCGCTTGTGATGACGCGCCTTATGCCACGGATCGGGAAAGAAGATATGCACGCCGTCCAGACTAGCAGGCGCGATCATGTTTTCGAGCACCTCGACGGCGTCGTGCTGGATGATGCGGATGTTCGACAGGTTCTGGTCGCCCATCAGCTTCAGCAGCGCGCCGACCCCCGGCTCATGCACTTCGACGCCGAGAAAGTCGTCGTCGGTGCGGTGCGACGCGATCTCGGCAGTGGTCGCGCCCATACCGAAACCGATCTCCAGAATGCGCGGCGCGCGGCGGCCGAAGACTGTCTCCCAGTCCGGCTGCTCTGGCGTGTAGGGCACGACGAAGCGAGGGCCGAGTTCGTCCATCGCGCGGCGCTGTCCCGTCGACACGCGGCCGGCACGCGTCACGAAGCTGCGGATACGGCGCAGGTGCAGCGCGTTGTCGGGCGCAGCGGCGTCGGCGGTTTCGGTCGGTTCGGGCAGTTTGTCGCCGGGAAGCTCAGAAGGGTCGCGCGGCAAACCGGCTTCGTTCGGATCGTGAATCATCTTGATGAAAGCAAGGGTGGCGGCGGGAAACGGCTGTGCGTGAGGGCGCGTCATTCGAGCGTCGTACGGCATTCGCGACAGGACGCACGCTATAAAAAAGCCGCCTTCAGGGAGGCGGCTCTCACGCTGGCTTCTCCGCCTGATCTCTCTGCCAGTGCATGCTGCGGCAGAGAAGCGGCTGAAATTGGAGCGGGCGATGGGAATCGAACCCACGGCTCTAGCTTGGGAAGCTAGGGTATTACCATTATACGACGCCCGCAGAGCGCGCTATTTTACGCGGTTTCGGCGGCTTTGGGCAAATCGCCGGATGCGCAGCGCACCCGGCGCGCACCAACCCGTTCAGATGCCGAACAGCGTTAGCGACACGGCGGCGCGCGTCACGACCATCAGCAGCACCTGCACGATCACGAACAGCAGGATCGGCGACAGATCGATGCCGCCCAGGCGCGGCATGACCTTGCGCAGCGGATCGAGAAACGGCGCCGTCAGCTGATACAGGATCGGCATGGCGGGCGAACGCGGGTTGAGCCACGACAGCAGCGCCATCAGGATGGTCAGCCAGATCAGCAGGTTCAGCGCCCATTTGATCACGGTCAGCAGCGCGACGATCAGCAGCGACGGCATCAGCCCGAGCGGATCGACGCCGACGATCGCCACCATCAGCACGACATACACGAGCGACGTGAGCAGCGTGGCGACGATGCTCGCCCAGTCGATCCCGCGCGTGCTGGGAATGATCTTGCGCAGCGGCAGCACGAGCCAGTTGGTCGCCTGCATCACCGCGCTCGACACCGGGTTGTACGGCTGCATGCGGATGAACTGGAGCCAGGCGCGCAGCAGCAGCGCCGCGCCGAACAGCGTGAAGATGGTATTGAGCAGAAAACGGGCGATATCGCCGAACATCGTGGGTCCTTTCCTTCAGAAAACGTCCCGTCGAGCGGGACGCATGGCGCCGGCGGGCCGGCGGACGGCTGAAAACATCGAGCGCGCGACGTGCATTGCGCGTCTCACCAGAATGGTTGTGCGCGCCCGTCGCGGCGCTAGACCGCTACCTTGACTTCGCTAATCAGGATCTTGCCGTTGCCGCCGTCCGTGTAATTCGGAATGTCGGCGAGCAATGTGTCGCTGGCGGGTTTGAAGACTTCATAAAACGCGTCGGCGGTATCGAACAGGAAATGCCCGGCCGCGACGAACGGCGGCGGCGAGCCCGGCGGCCCGGCGTTGATGCCGATGTCGACCGACCAGCCCTTGAGCGCCGCGCCGAACAGCTTCGCGGCGAGCGGCATGTGCGTGCCGCAGTAATAGTCGACGTCGAAACGTCCGCCTTCTCGATACGGATAGAGGATGCTGACCTTGATCATTGTGCGTTCTCGTCGATTGGTCGCGATGCGCAGGAAGGCGTCGTGCGCCTGCTGCGTACCGTTGCCCGCGTGGTGGTCCAGCGTTGCCGGCGGGCCGTCCGTGCCGCCGCGCCCCGTAAGGGACGGCAGTCATGAAGGCCCGCTCACGCCGGACGTCACATTATCACGGCTTACTCGGCGCTTGCACCTTTCGCCGCGCCTTTGAGCGTGCGGCTCAGCGAGCGCTCGACTGCCGCGCCGATGGCGTCGACGGCGACGGGCGGCGTCGCGCGCTGGCGCGCGAGCGCGACCGCCCGCCGCGACATCAATCCGAACAGCGCGCCATGGTCGTCGCCCATTGCCTCCATCAGCGACAGTTGCTTTTCCACCACGCCCAGGTCGCCACGCGAAACCGGTCCCGCGAGCGCGTTGGCGAGGCCCCGGTCGCGTGCGGTTTCGAGCGTGCCTGCCATCATCGGGAGTAGCGCGCGCAGCGCGTCGTGTTCGTCGAAGCCGAGCTTGCGCCACAGAGTCACATTCTCAGCCAGACTGCATAAGGCAAAACTGGCCGCATAGTGGGCCGCCGCGTGATACAGAAGCCGGCCGCCGGCGGGAATCGACAGCGGATGGCAGCGCAATGCGGCGGCGAGTGCCATCAGCGCGTCCTTGAGCGCGCCGTCCGCCTCGATCGTCACCGAGCACCCGGCGATGCGATCGACATCTGTCAAATCGCCGCTGAACAGGTAAAGTGGATGAAAACCGCCGATCGACGCGCCCTGGTCCCGAGCCGGGGCAAGCAGTTCGACGGGCGACGCACCGCTGCAATGCACGACGGCCCAGGCTTCCTTGCCGGGCGCCGCGCGGGCGGGAAACGCGAGTGTGTTCGCTGTCGAACCGATGCTGTCATCGGGGACGGTTAAAAAGAGTATGTCCGCCGACTCGACGATCCGCTGAGGGTCGTCATACGCGGCGCAGGATTCGATCTGACTGGCGAGCTGCCGTGCCGATTCGGGCGAGCGGCTCGCAATGGCCTTGACGGGATATCCGGCGCGTGCGAAGCCGAGCGCAAGACAGCGCGCAATCCGGCCCGCGCCGACGAAGCCCAGGCGCGGCAAAGAGGGCTGGGACATGGTTCCTGCTCCCGACGGGACTGAGGACGGAAGCTGGAGTATCGCGCTCCAATAAATCCAGGGCGCGAACTGGCGGTTTCCGCAGGTGGTTTGGGCGCATGCAGACGTGCGTTTCGCGGTCAACTGATGCTTTCTGGGCCGCTCGCGTACGCACGCACGGTTGTGGCAGCACGGGCAAACAGGCGCGAAAACTGCTTCAGGATTTCCGTAGGAGTGGATTGGCAGTCACCTTGGTTTTCAATGTCTCGCAGTCAGAATCGGGAGGTCACGATGAGCATCTTTGCTTACCGAAAGCACTTGCGGTTCCTCACGCATTCCCAACGCCGTCGCTGGTGGGATCAGAAAAAGCGTCTTACGCCACGGGTCAAGATCAGCGGCGCTTATGTGCCGCCTAACGTCACGCGCGAGTTCACCTACGTGAAAGTCGGTTGACGCTCGTTTCATTTCCGATCATGCGAAACGCCCGGCCACGCGCCGGGCGTTTTTCATTGCGGGCGTTCTGCCGCTTCGGCAGGCTCCTGATGCGAGCCCGCAACATCACGTCGGTGAATTTGTAAATAAACATTACCGAAGCGCGCCAGGCGCAACTGGCAGAGGCGGTCAGGATGCCCGATTCGCCTCCAATCGACGGCCAAGCCCTTGATTTTCGCGATGATCTGCATCATCTGATCAATATAGAAAGAGCGCTGACTGACGAACCGCTTTACGGTAATTGCAATTTGCAACAAATGCAGACAACGGCATGCAGGCTTTTTCGATACATTGAATTCAGAGCATGTCCGTCATGCGACCCGGTCGTGGTGGCCGAGCCGCCAGGAGAAATACAAGTGAAGAAGATCGTTCCGTTTATCGCTGCAGCCGCACTCGGGGTGGGGATGGCCACTGCGGCCCAGGCTCATGTGTCTGTTGGTATCGGCATCGGTGTGCCCGTGGCGCCCGCTTATCCCGTGTATGCCGCGCCGCCTCCCGCGTACTACGCGCCGCCGCCTCCGCCCGTGGTGTATGCACCGCCGCCCGTGGTCTATGCGCCGCCCGTCGTGGTCGGCGGGTATTACGGCTATCACCGGCCTTATTACCATCACGGCTATTACGGCCGTCCGTACTATCGCTATTGATGTTCTGGCTACGTAGCGCATCGGCGCTACGCAGGCTTAATGGAAAAACGGCGCAACGCCGGCTGATCGCCGCGTTGCGCCGTTTGCATTTCACGGGCCGATAGCCTCGCGGCCACGACGCTTCGTATCAGCTTGCCGCGTGCGCAGTCTGCACGATTAGATCGTGGTAGCCATTGACGATCACGCTGTACGAGAAATAAGCAAACAACAGTGCGGATAGCACGTGACAGATGCGCAGCAGGCCCGTGCCCGCGCGTTTGCGTCCGTGGCTCGCCAGTCCGCAGATAAAAAGCGTCCAGCACAGTCCGCCGAGAAAAAAGCCGCCGAGAAACACAGGCGCAGTCGTCACCGTCGTCGCGCCGGCCTTGGCGATCAGCGCGCCACCGACGGCTGCGAACCACAGGATCGCGCTCGGCGACGAGACGGCGAGTAGCACGCCGCGCAGGAAGCCGCGCGTCGGATCGAGATGCGGCGTCGACGCGTCGGCTTCGCCTTCGACGGGCGGCGCCGAGGCCGGAACCAGCGCCTCGCGCGCCATCTTCCATGTCAGAAAAAGCAGGATCGCCGCGCCGCCGATCCATACGACCCAGCGCACCGATTCGAATTGCAGCAGCGCCGCCATGCCCGCAAGCGCGAGCGCCGCGTAGATAAGATCGCCGAAACAGGAACCGAGGCCGAGCCAGAAGCCGGGCCTGAAGCCGTGCGACAACGTCAGCGAGATGATCGCGACGTTGACGAGACCGATATCGAGGCACAACGACAACGACAGAAAAAAACCGTCCGACAACATCGACAAGCTATGCATCCGTCCAACCGTGTTGGTGATTTGTTGTTATTGAAACCTGCGCGACTCACAGACCGAGATCGTTCCACAAGCCGTCGATGCGCGCCTTGACGGCATCGTCCATCACGATCGGCCGACCCCATTCGCGGTCGGTTTCGCCGGGCCATTTATTGGTCGCGTCGAGCCCCATCTTCGAGCCGAGTCCCGCGACGGGCGACGCGAAATCCAGGTAGTCGATCGGCGTGCGATCGACCAGCACGGTATCGCGCGTCGGGTCGATACGTGTCGTGATGGCCCAGATCACTTCCTTCCAGTCGCGAATGTTCACGTCCTCGTCGACGACGACGATGAACTTCGTATACATGAACTGCCGCAGGAAGCTCCACACGCCGAACATCACGCGCTTTGCGTGGCCCGGGTAGCTCTTCTTCATCTGCACGATGGCCATCCGGTAGCTGCAGCCTTCGGGCGGCAGATAGAAGTCGGTGATCTCGGTGAACTGCTTCTGCAGCAGCGGCACGAACACCTCGTTCAGCGCGACGCCGAGCACCGCGGGTTCGTCGGGCGGCTTGCCGGTGTAGGTGGAGTGATAGATCGCGTCGCGGCGCATCGTGATGCGCTCGATCGTGAACACGGGGAACCACTCCTGCTCGTTGTAGTAGCCGGTGTGATCGCCGTATGGGCCTTCGAGCGCGTGTTCATACGCGGCGCTCGCGCCTTTCGTCGGACGCGGCGGTGCGCCTTCGGGCGCGGGCGTCGGCGCGCCCTCCTGCGGATAGATGAAGCCCTCCAGCACGATCTCCGCGCGCGCGGGCACCTGCAGCGTGTCGACGCCGGGCGTGATGCACTTCGCCAGTTCGGTGCGTCCGCCGCGCAGCAGGCCGGCGAACTGGTATTCGGACAGCGTGTCGGGCACGGGCGTCACCGCGCCGAGGATCGTGGCCGGATCGGCTCCGAGCACCACGGCAACGGGATACGGCTTGCCGGGGTTCTTCAGCGCGAACTCGCGGAAGTCAAGCGCGCCGCCGCGATGCGCGAGCCAGCGCATGATGACCTTGTTCCGCCCGATCACTTGCTGACGATAGATGCCAAGGTTCTGCCGCGTCTTGTTCGGCCCGCGCGTAACGGTCAGCCCCCAGGTGATCAGCGGCCCCGCGTCGCCGGGCCAGCAGGTCTGGACAGGCAGCTTCGCGAGATCGACGTCGTTGCCTTCCCAGACGATTTCCTGGCAGGGCGGGGCGCTCACCGTCTTCGGCGCCATGTCCCACACCGCCTTCGCGAGCGACAGCAGCTTGCCCGCGTCCTTGAGGCCCTTGGGCGGCTCCGGCTCCTTCAGCGCGGACAGCAGCCGCCCGACATCGCGCAGCGACTCCAGCGCCGCGCTGTCGCTGTCCGCGGCGTCTTGCGCGGAAGTATCGATGCCCATTCCGAGCGCGACACGCCGTGGCGTGCCGAACAGATTGCCGAGCACCGGGAACGCGTGAGCCTGCTTCGACTCGAACAGCAGCGCGGGACCGCCTGCGCGCAGCACGCGATCGCACAGTTCGGTCATTTCCAGGATAGGCGACACGTTTTGCGAGATACGGCGCAGTTCGCCGAGCGATTCGAGGCGGCTCGCGAAGTCGCGCAGGTCTTTGTATTTCATCGGTCCGGTCTGGCAGCCGCGAAGCGGCCATGCAAGGGCTGAAAATGGTGGCGAAGCGGGCGGCGCGGTGACGATCAACCGACCAGCAACAAGCGGCCCGAACGGATTGTCGATTTTACCTGCGTTAGGAAGCGCACGTTGAATACCGAAATTGCCAATCGGCTGGAAAGCCCCTTGTGCAGGGGGATCCGGCGGACTGAACACCGTTCATTATTACAATTAGTTATAGTTTTGACGTCCTATAGTGTTGACGATCTATAAAACCCTGCTAGAATCCGGTCACATCGGTTGCAGGAATTGATAGTTTTTACCACCGTCCTCCGGTCCTACAGACGCAACGCGTCGCTCTTACCGCTCCTGCACGGTATTGACGGTCATATGTAGTCTCCACCAGCGCATATCGACGCTGGTTTTTTCGCGTGGGAGCCATCGTATGCGTGCCTTTTGGCATGCAGGCGGTCTTTTTCAAGATTTTGGCTCCCCAACGGTACTTTTTGCCGTTTTCCCGACGTCGTTGTCGCCTTAACCAGAGCAGGCGGCGTCTTGGTTCTTTCGAACAGCAGTCCAGCCGGTCGTTCTTACGGTGTTCGCGAAAGCCAGCAACATGGGAGATCTGAATGAACGCCTGGTTATCGTGGCGTCCCAACGAGCGGATCGCGCAAGTCATGCGCGGCGCGCTGCGTCAAGGGACGCGTGTAAGTCATCATCTATTCAGCGTGGTTGGCGGGTTTGCTGTCCTGTTCGCGCTCACGCTGTGGCTGATGCCGAGCTGGCGCCTTACGCTGGCAACACGGCTGATGCCCTTCATCACGGCCGCCGTGCAGGCTGGCCCCGCCCGTCTGCTGCAGGGCAACCCGCTGCCGTCGTTTGCGCCTCAACAGCGTAGCAACGCGGCGCCGCAAGACGATACGCTGTCGAGCTCGTCCATCTCGTCGAGCCCGACGGACCACCCCAACACGGCGGCTGCCGCCGCTGACGCCGGCTACAACGTCGCCAGCGACAACAGCAGCTTCACGGCTCCGTCCGGCTCGGGCGTGAGTACCGGCCTTTCGTCGGCTGCGCTCAACGGCCTCGATCCGCGCACGCTGCCCAGCGTCGGCACGATCGCTTCGATGATTCCGTCGCAACGCGTGTCGCCTGACGCCCGTGACGACCGCGTGCTGGTTTCCACCCGCGAGCAGGACCTCGTCGCGACGTTCATCGCGCGGCGCTACCGCGTCGCTCAGGAGCCCGTCAGCGAGCTCGTAAAGGCTGCGTTCGACACCGGCCGCGAAGTCGGCCTCGACCCGTTGCTGCTGCTCGCCGTGATGGCCATCGAATCGGGCTTCAACCCGTACGCGGAAAGCGGCGTGGGCGCGAAGGGCCTGATGCAGGTGATGTCGACGGTTCACTCGGACAAGTTCCGGTACTTCGGCGGCCAGAACGCGGCGCTCGAACCGCTCGCCAACATCAAGGTCGGCGCGATCGTGCTGAAGGATTGCATCGCACGTGGCGGCTCGTTGCCGGGCGGTCTGCGCCTGTACGTCGGCTCGACGTCGCAGGACGACGGCGGCTACGGCGCGAAGGTGATGGCCGAGCGCACGCGTTTGCGCGATATCGCGCGCGGCCGCAAGGTGCCGATCAACTCGCCGCAAGCTCCGTCGACGGTGACGGCTTCGACGTCGACGTCCACAGCAGCGGCGTCGAATGGTGCGAACAAGCGCGTGCAGATGACGCTCGACGGCCACCCGTTGAGCGCTGCAACGCCGGTGAAGGGCGCGGAGCAGGATGACGCGAGCGCGAATGCGGCGAAGCACGTGGCGCAGCAGCCTGAACTGGGCGCCTGATCGCGTTCGGACACGCTGATTGCGTAAAAGAAAAGGGCACCTTCGGGTGCCCTTTTTTCGTTCGGTGGCGGGTTTTCTTACGCCTTGAAGCTAGTTTTCAGCGGTGCGCCGGCACCGCCGCCGCGTACTTACCCGCCGAACAGTTTCTGCAGACGCTCGACGGCCTCTTCGAGCTTCGAATACGCAGTCGCATACGACAGCCGGATGTACTCGCGCGGCTGGTACGAGCCGAAGTCCATGCCCGGCACGAGCACGATGCCCGCGTCGTGCAGCATCGCGCTCGTCAGCGCGGCGCTGTCGCCGGCGGCCGGATGCGCGACGCTGCGGCAGTCCGCGTAGACATAGAACGCGCCGTCCGGCATGACGGGCACCGTGAAGCCCAGCGATTCGAGCGCGGGCGAGATGAAATCGCGGCGGCGCTTGAACTCCAGCCGACGCGCTTCGTAGATCGCGAGCGTATCCGGCTCGAAGCAGGCAAGCGCCGCGTGCTGCGCGAGCGCTGACGCGCAGATGAACAGATTCTGCGCGAGCTTCTCGAATGCGCCGACGAGCGCGGGCGGCACCACGAGCCAGCCCAGCCGCCAGCCGGTCATGTTGAAGTACTTCGAAAAGCTGTTGACGGTGATGACATCCTCGCCGAACGACAGCGCCGACACGGGCGGCGCGTCGTAACTCAAGCCTTGGTAAATCTCGTCGACGATCGTGAAGCCGCCGCGCGCGCGGACCGCTTCGACGATGCGCTTCAGCTCGGCCGGCTCGATCGACGTACCCGTCGGATTCGACGGCGAGGCGAGCAGCACGCCGCGCGTGCGCGCGTTCCAGAGGCGTTCGACGTCATTGGCCGTCAACTGGAAGCGCTCGGCCGGGCCGCTTGGCACGAGCACAGGCTTGCCCTCGGCGGCGGCGACGAAATGGCGGTTGCATGGATAGCTCGGGTCGGGCATCAGCACTTCGTCGTCGCGGTCGACGAGCGCTGCGCACGCCAGCAACAGCGCCGCCGAGGCACCCGCCGTCACGACGATTCGCGCCGGATCGATGTCCAGACCATACGCGTGCTTGTAATGACCCGCGATGGCCTCGCGCAGCGGGTGAATGCCGAGCGCGCTCGTGTATTGCGTGACGCCGCTCCGCAGCGCTCGCGTGGCGGCCTCGATCACGGGTTCCGGCGCGGTGAAATCGGGTTCGCCGATTCCCATATGGATGATGTCGCGCCCGGCGCGCTCCAGCAGCGCCGCTTCCTTCGCCAGTTCCATCACATAGAACGGCTGGATGGCGTCGACACGGGCGGCCAGTTTCACGAGGGGTTCGGTCACGCTGTTCATTCGATGAGTCCAGTTCAATCAGATGCACGAGCACTGTCGCGCAAAAAAACAAAGGCGGGCCCGCGTAACGCCGGACCCGCCTGCATCGCCAACATCTGAAGCCAGCTACGCGCGTCGCGTGCGCTTACTGCTTGCGGCCGGCCGCCTGCGTTTCCGCTTCGCGCAGCTTCACGGACAGCTTGTCCAGCACGCCATTCACGTACTTGTAGCCGTCGGAGCCGCCGAAGGTCTTCGCGAGTTCGACCGCCTCGTTGATGACGACGCGATACGGAATGTCGACGTGATTCTTCAGTTCGTACGCGGCCACCAGCAGCACCGCGCGCTCGACGGGCGACAACTGGTCGATCGGGCGGTCGAGGCAGGGCGTGAGGTCAGCGGACAATGCCTCCGAATCTCGGATCACGCCATGCAGGATCGCGTCCAGATGTTCGTGGTCGGCCTTGTCGTAACCCTGGGCGCCGCGCAACTGCGCGTCGATCTCACCTGCCGGCGAACCCGACAGCAGCCACTGATAAAGCCCCTGCGTGGCCAGTTCGCGGGAGCGTCGGCGTGCGCTCTTCATGCCCGTTCCTCTTCGTCGTCCTCGTCTTCGTCTTCCTCGTCGTCGCCACCGTCCAGCTGTTCGAGCGCGACCGCGAGATTTGCCATTTCCACAGCGGTGCGCGCCGCGTCACGACCCTTTTCGGTCATGCGGGCAACGGCTTGCTCGTCGCTTTCCGTCGTCAGCACGGCGTTTGCGATGGGCGTGCCGAAGTCGAGCGCAATGCGCGAGATGCCCGAGCCGCTTTCGTTCGACACGAGTTCGAAGTGATACGTCTCGCCGCGGATGACCGCGCCGAGCGCGATCAGCGCGTCGAACTGGCCGCTTTCAGCGAGCTTCTGCAGCGCGAGCGGGATTTCCAGCGCGCCCGGCACAGTGACGAGCAGCACGTCTTCGCCCGTCACGCCGAGGCGTTCGAGTTCTTCGATGCATGCGTCCGCGAGGCCGTTGCAGACGGGTTCATTAAAGCGCGATTGGACGATGCCGATGCGCAGACCGTCGCCGTCGAGATTCGGTTGGTATTGTCCGATTTCCATTTGAGATCCGTAGTGTGTTGGTTGAGCGCAGATACGCGGAAACTGGGCGAAAACTGGTCGTGAAAACAGTTGATGCGTTCAGCAGTTCTGCGGCTTTTCGGCCGCGCTGCCCGGCATCGGCACGAAGCCGGTGACTTCGAGCCCATAGCCGGACATGCTGCCCAGCTTGCGCGGGTTCGACAGCACCTGCATCTTGCCGACACCGAGTTCGCGCAAAATCTGCGCGCCGATGCCATACGTCTTGAAGTCCACCGGGCGGCGCTTGAGCGCCTCGGCCCGGCTCTTTTCGTCGAATGCCTTGAACACGTCGATCATGTGTTCCTTCGAGTCGCCGCAGTTCAGCAGCACGATCACGCCATGATCGCGCGCGGCAATTTCCTTCATGGCGGCGTCGAGCGTCCACGAGTGCGTGGATGTGCCGACTTCCAGCAGATCCAGCACCGAGAGCGGCTCATGCACGCGCACCATGGTTTCGCGGTCCGGCGTAGGCGTGCCGCGCACCAGCGCCATGTGCGGCTGTCCGCTCGGCTGGTCCAGATACATCACCGCGCGGAACGGGCCGTGTACGGTTTGCATCGTGCGTTCGCAGACGCGCTCGACGATCGATTCTGTGCGGCTGCGGTAGTGGATCAGGTCGGCGATCGTGCCGATCTTCAGGCCGTGCTCCTCAGCAAACGTCAGCAGGTCGGGCAGGCGCGCCATCGTGCCGTCGTCCTTGATGATTTCGCAGATCACGGCAGCGGGCGTGAGGCCCGCGAGCGCCGTGAAATCGCAACCGGCTTCCGTGTGGCCCGCGCGCACCAGCACGCCGCCCGGCTGCGCCATGATCGGGAACACGTGGCCCGGCTGGACGATGTCCTCGGTGCGCGCGTTTGCCGCGACGGCCGTGGCGATGGTATGCGCGCGGTCCGCCGCCGAAATGCCCGTGGTGACGCCTTCGGCCGCCTCGATGCTGACGGTGAACGCCGTGCCGTACTGCGTGCCGTTGCGGTGCGTCATCAGCGGCAGGTTGAGCAGCCTGCAGCGTTCCTGCGTGAGCGTCAGACAGATCAGGCCGCGGCCGTAGCGCGCCATGAAGTTGATTGCTTCAGGCGTGATGAATTCCGCTGCGATGACGAGGTCGCCCTCGTTTTCGCGGTCTTCTTCGTCGACAAGAATCACCATCCGGCCCGCTTTGAGCTCGGCGATGATTTCAAGGGTGGAGGCGAGGGTCATGTTGGCGAGAAGTTTGGGAAAGCGCGTATTTTACGCCACGCCGCCCGGCAAGTCGCCCGTCCGAACGGCATATGCCGTCCGGACGAATGTTCAGCCGCGAAGAGACGCGCGAGACTACTTCGGTGCGTTGAGCATCCGCTCGACGTAACGCGCGATCAGGTCGATCTCCAGATTGACCTTCGTCCCGTCCTTCAAGGCCTTGAGCGTGGTGACTTCAACCGTATGCGGAATCAGATTGATCGAAAACTCGCAACCGTCGTCGCGGTCCGTCACCGAGTTCACGGTGAGGCTCACGCCGTTCACGGTGATCGAGCCTTTGTACGCCAGATACTTGCCGATCTCGCGCGACGCCAGCACACGCAGTTCGTGCGATTCGCCCACGCGCGCAAAGCGCGTCACCGTACCGAGCCCGTCCACGTGGCCCGAGACGATATGGCCGCCGAGGCGATCGTGCGAGCGCAGCGCCTTTTCGAGGTTCACTTCACCCGTGTCGCCGAGACCCACCGTGCGGTTCAGGCTTTCGCGTGACACGTCGACGTCGAACGAAGCCGGCGTCTTGTCGATCACGGTCATGCACGCGCCCTGGATCGCGATGCTGTCGCCCAGTTGCACGTCGTCGAGATCGAGGCCGCCCGCTTCGACGGTCAGGCGGACGCCCGCGTCCGGCTCGTTGCCGAGCGGCTTGATCGCTGCAATGCGGCCTACAGCCGCGACGATTCCCGTAAACATCGTGTCGTGTCCTCTATCTAACGGTCAGTGCGCGGGCGGGTTCGGCAGCAGGCGCGCGAGAATCCGCACGTCACTGCCAATCCGGTCCACGGCATGAAATTCGAGTTGCGTGCGCGCATCCAGCGAGCCCGGCGCGGCGAGATTGAACATGCTCATCGAGTCGTTGCCGAGCAGGCTCGGAGCGAGATAAACCAGCAGCTCGTCGACGCAGCCTTCGCGCAGCAGCGATCCGTTCAGCTTGTAGCCCGCTTCCACGTGCAGTTCGTTGACCTCGCGCTTCGCGAGTTCTTCGAGCATGCGCGGCAGATCGACCTTGCCGTTCTCGTTTGCGAGCGGCACGATCTCGGCGCCGCGGTCGTGCAGCACGGCGGCGCGTTCTTCGAGCAGCGGCGTGAGCGTGCTGCAGAAAATCAGCGTCGGCGCACCCGCGAGAATCTGCGCTTCGGGTGGCACTTCCAACTGGCTGTCGATCAGCACGCGGTGCGGCTGGCGCGGCGTATCGACGGCGCGCACGGTCATGCGCGGATTGTCTTCCTTCACGGTGCCGATACCCGTCAGGATCGCCGACGCGCGGGCGCGCCACGCGTGCCCGTCGTTGCGTGCCGCTTCGCCCGTGATCCATTGGCTTTCGCCCGACGGCAAGCCCGTGCGCCCATCCAGCGACGCTGCCACCTTCATCCGCACCCATGGCCGGCCGCGCATCATCCGCGAGACGAAGCCGATGTTCAGTTCGCGTGCTTCCGTTTCGAGCAGGCCGCAGCGCACCTCGATGCCCGCGTCGCGCAGCATCGTCAGGCCGCGTCCCGACACGCGCGGGTTCGGATCTTCCATTGCGGCGACCACACGCGCGACCTTCGCCTCGATCAGCGCGTTCGCGCACGGCGGCGTGCGGCCGAAGTGGCTGCACGGCTCGAGCGTCACGTAGGCGGTCGCGCCGCGCGTATCGTTGCCGCGACTGCGCGCGTCCTTGAGCGCCTGAATTTCCGCGTGATCGTGACCGGCTGGCTGCGTGTAGCCTTCGCCGATCACCTCGCCATTTTTCACCAGCACACAACCGACGCGCGGATTCGGGTCGGTCGTGTACAGGCCGCGCCAGGCGAGGGCCAGCGCGCGTTCCATGTGGACGAAATCGTTCTGCGAAAACATCGGCTTCGGGTTATCCGTTCAGTGTTTCGTCGTGGTTGATCAGGCGAGCGACTTGAATGCGCCGCGCGCGGCTTCGACGGTGGCGTCGATGATCGCGTCGTCGTGCGCGCTCGACACGAAGCCTGCTTCATACGCCGAAGGCGCGAAGTACACGCCCGCATCCAGCATCTTGTGGAAGAACGAGTTGAAGCGCGGCACGTCGCAGCGCGAGATTTCCGCGAAGCTGCCCGGCACCGATTCCGAGAAATACAGGCCGAACATGCCGCCGACGGAATCCGCCGCGAACGGCACCTTCGCTTCGCGCGCGGCTTCCGTGAGACCTTGGACGAGGCGGGTGGTCTGACGCGACAGCGCGTCGTAGAAGCCCGGCGCCTGGATCAGTTGCAGCGTCTTGAGGCCAGCCGCGACCGCGATGGGGTTGCCCGACAGCGTGCCCGCCTGATACACGCCGCCCAGCGGCGCGAGATGGGCCATGATGTCGCGCCGTCCGCCGAAGGCAGCCGCCGGCATGCCGCCGCCGATCACCTTGCCGAGACACGTGAGGTCCGGCGTGATGCCATACAGTTCTTGCGCGCCGCCCAGCGCGACGCGGAAACCGCACATCACTTCGTCGAAGATCAGCACTGCGCCGTATTCGGTGCAAAGGCGCCGCAGCGCGCCGAGGAATTCCGGCGTCGCGCGCACGAGATTCATGTTGCCCGCCACCGGCTCGACGATCACGGAAGCGATCTCATTGCCGAATGCCTTGAACGCTTCTTCGAGCGCGGCGACGTTGTTGTATTCGAGCACCGTAGTGTGCTTCGCGATATCCACAGGCACACCCGCCGAGGTCGGGTTGCCGAACGTCAGCAAGCCCGAGCCGGCTTTGACGAGCAGGCTGTCCGCGTGGCCGTGATAGCAGCCTTCGAACTTGACGATGCGGCTGCGGTTTGTGAAGCCGCGCGCGAGGCGCAGCGCGCTCATCGTCGCTTCCGTGCCGCTCGACACCATCCGCACCTGTTCCATCGAAGGCACCAGCTTGCAGATTTCCTCGGCAATCTCGATTTCGGCTTCAGTCGGCGCGCCGAACGAGAAGCCGTTAACCAGCACGCGCTGCACGGCTTCCAGCACTTCGGGATGCACGTGCCCGACGATCATCGGTCCCCAGGAGCCGATGTAGTCGATATAGCGCTTGCCCTCGGCGTCCCAGAAGTACGCGCCTTGTGCGCGCTCGATGAAACGCGGCGTGCCGCCGACCGAACGGAAGGCGCGCACGGGCGAGTTGACGCCGCCCGGAATGGTTTTCTGGGCGCGGTCGAAGAGTTCTTGATTGCTGGACATGAGCGTTGGACCTGCTTGGGTTGGGATCGCGCGTCGGACGGCTGTGACTGGCGCGAATGCAGTACAAGGGCGGTATCGATGCGGTGCAAAGGCTTGCCGCGAAGCGCGCAGTGTTCGCACGAGCCTGAAATGACCTCTCGAAATTGTACCGGAGTCGTGTGCGGTCGGCCGCGAGCCGTGCCGGTGCGGCGACGCGGCGGGCATTGCGCTCACGTGTCGCCGGGGTCGCCTCCGCCATTGCCTTCGCCGTCGCCGGGCGGGCTATTGGGGCGTTTGGGCGAACTGAAGTACATCGCGACCCGTGCCGCGCGCTTGCCGGCAGCGGCCTTGTTCGCCGCGCTCCACGCTTGCGAGGCTTGCTCTTTGGTCGATTTGGCGGGCGCGTCCGCAACCGGCGCGACAACTGGCCGCGCGCGCTTGCCGGTGCGTTCGATCCACAGCTTTTCGAGCGCGCCTTCGGCCATTGGCTTGATCGAGATGCCCGAGGTTTGGGCGTCCCACGTTTGCACGGAGAACGGGTGCTTGCGCAATTCGTCGCGCGTGATCACGACTTCATGATGCGCGTCGACCAAATAGTCGTAGACGAAATCGACGCACAGCCGGTAGCCGCGCTTCTTGGTCGCGTCGGGCATTTCGTACGGCGCGCGCGTCACGTAGCCCGACGCGAACACGCCCTTCGGCTCCAGCGTCACACGATGAATGAACACACGGTCGCCCGGCAGGATGCTGCGCGAGAAGCCGCAGCCCCAGACATCGGTGACGGCTTCGCCGGCCGCGACGCGTTTGGCGACGTCCGGCAACTCGGGCCACGGCCACTTCTTCGGGCTCCAGATCAGCAGAAAGGCAGTCATCTGGGTCGGGAATTGGTATCGAAGGAACGGACGGCCAGCTTAACCGATAAGGCGAGGAAAGCCCGGCTTGGGCGGCTGCCGGGTAGGGCGATGGCGGGCGTCGGGTACAATCGGGGGCCGTATCCGCAGCGCGGCACGGTCCGCTGGGCCCAGCATCGACCGGTCTTCGCGCGCTGCTTCTCAATGGAATTCCATGTCTCAGGATGTCAGATCCCGGCCGGATGCCCGGCTGATTCTGCTACTCGGCGCGCTTGCCGCGTGCGGGCCGATTTCGATCGATATGTATCTGCCCAGCCTGCCGTCGATCACGCAGGCGTTCAGCGTCAGCGTCGGTGCCGCGCAGAGCACGCTGACCAGTTTCATGCTCGGTTTCTCCGTCGGCATGTTGCTGTACGGTCCGATGTCCGATGCGTATGGGCGGCGGCCCGTGCTGCTCGGCGGCATCATCATGTACACGCTGGCGACGATTGCATGCGCGCTGTCGCTGTCGATTGGTGCGCTCATTACTTTCCGCTTCCTTCAGGCGCTTGGTGCGGGCGCGGCATCGGTGCTGGCGCGCGCGATTGCCCGCGATGCGCATGGGCCGAGCGACGCGGCTCGCGTTTTGTCTATGCTCGCTATCGTCACGTCGATCGGGCCGTTGCTTGCGCCGTTGATCGGCGGGCAGTTGCTGTTGCTTGGTGGCTGGCGCGTCGTGTTCATCGCACTGACGATTTTTGGCGCGGTCTGCGCTGTTACCGCGTTCTTGCGCGTTCCTGAGACCTGGCCTCGCGAGAAGCGCGCACACGGCGCGGTGCTGCAATCATTTGCCGCCTACGGCACGCTGTTGAAAGACCCCGTCACTTGGGGGCACATGCTGTGCGGCGGCATGGCGTTCGCGTCGATGTTCGCTTACATCACGGCTACTCCGTTCGTGTATATCGAGTACTTTCATGTGTCCGCGCAGCACTACGGCTTTCTGTTTGGGCTGAACATTGTCGGCATCATGCTCGGGAATTTCATCAACACGCGTGTTGTTGGGCGCACTGGGCCGCTGCCAATTATTTCTGCGGCCGCGACGATTAGCTTCATTGCGTCGTTGTTCGTTGCGCTGATGTGTCTCACAGGGTGGGGCGGTTTGTGGTCGATCGTCGCTGGGTTGTTCTTTGTGGTGGGCGTGGTCGGCGTGCTGTCGGCGAATTGCACGACCGATCTCATGCATCGCTATCCGCGTAATGCCGGCGCGGCGGCGGCTGTGTTCGGGGCTATGCAGCTTGCGCTTGGGGCTTTGTCTAGCTTCGCCGTTGGGCTCTGGCATGACGGGTCGCCGCAAGGGATGGGGGTGACGATTGCTGTCGCGGGGTCGTTGTGTTTTGTTGGGAGGGTTTTGGTATTGAGGTGGCATCCGCGGCATTAATGTTTTTGTTTTCGCGGCGCGGGCGGTGGTCTTTGTGGGTTTGGGTTTGCGCCGGCTTCCGCGTTATGGTGTTCGCTGCGCAAGCTTTGGCGCTGTGCGTTTGCTTTTTCGCTGGCATCCGCGTTAGGCCTTCGTGCTTCAGGCGTCGCCCCGCACAGGGGCGACGCTTGAAGCACGAAGGCAAAGCGCGGATGCCAGCGCAGAAGCAGAAAGACCAAACCGCTTGCGCAGCAAAAAAACACCACGTCGCGGATGCCAGCACAAAATCAAGCCCACAAAGCGCAACGCTCGCGCCATGAGAGCGCACTGGGGAACACCCGCGCTGAAGCGACAAAAGACCAACCGCCCGCGCCGCGAAAGCCCCAACAACAAACCCCCAGCGCCGCAGGCAAAAAACCCCAAAAAACCTCAATCCCGCGGCGACGCCGCCGCCCCATGACTCAGCCAGTCGAGCACAGCCGACGTATCATCATCCGAGCCCTTACGAGCCTTAGAAACTGCAGCGCTAACTTCAGAAGCCGGCGCAGCCCGTCGAATAGCAACCCCAACCGCAAGAATATCGATCATCAACAGATGCAGAACCCGCGAAATCATCGACAGTTGAGACTCGCGAATCTCGATATGATCGGTTTCCAGCGCAACAGTCGCGCGCTTCGCCAAAGGCGTATTACTCGAAGTAATCGCGATCACCTTGGCGCCCGCCTGCATTGCCACTTCCAGAACACGCAGCAATTCCGGCGCCCGCCCGGACTTCGAAACCGCGACGATCACATCACCCTTCCCGAGCAATGCAGCCGACGCCGCCTGCATATACAGATCGCCGTAGGCAATAGTCGGAATACCAAACCGGAAGAACTTGTAATGCGCATCCTGCGCGACGATGTTCGAATTGCCGAGACCATAGAATTCGATGCGCCGCGCGCTGTTCAGCAGATCGATCGCCGACTCGACCTGCTCGAAGTTCAGATGCTCGCGCAACTGCAGAATCGCCGACACCGTGTTGTCCAGCACCTTCGCGCCGAAGTCCGTCGCCGTATCGCCGAGATGAACCTGGCTGTGCGAGACGGGAATCGTACCCGTCAAACCCGTCGCCAGCTTCAGCTTGAAATCGGACAAGCCCTGGCAGCCCAGTGAACGGCAGAAGCGGATCACCGTCGGCTGGCTCACATCGGCCTTGCGCGCGATATCGACGATCGGGTCGTTGATGATCGAACGAGGATGATTCAACGCGAGATCCGCGACGCGCCGCTCAGCAGGCGTCAGCGCATCGCGCATCTGGCGAATGCGCTCGAACACCGCCGACGAACTGCCGCCCGCGCGGTTCGACAACTGCTCCGCGAGAATCGCCGATACACCGAGAAACGCCGGATATTCCGCCGTGATCACATAGGTCGGCACGTTCTTCAGATACGCCTCGAAGCGGCCCTTCGCCTCGAAGCGCTGACGGAACGACGAGCGCGCGAACACTTCGCCCAGACGCGGCACGACGCCGCCACCGATATAGATGCCGCCTAACGCCCCAAGCGTCACCGCAATATTGCCGGCGAACGTGCCGAGAATGCCGCAGAACACGTCGATCGCTTCAGCCGCGAGCGCGTCGCCATCAAGACCTTTCTTGACGATCTCGGATACTTCGAGCGTCGCGGGCACACGCTTCTTATCGCGTTGGGCCAGCGCGCGATAGATCACTTCGATGCCAGGACCCGCCGCCACGCGTTCGAACGACACATGCGACCACTTCTTGCGCGCGTACTGCAGTACAAGGTCTTCGCGCTCGTCCATCGGCGCGAACGTCGCGTGGCCGCCTTCGCTGCCGAGTGCGATCCAGCGGTCATCGGCGGGAATCAAACCCGACACGCCCATGCCCGTGCCCGGGCCGAGCAGGCCGATCACGCTGTTCTGACGACGCGAGCCGCCGCCCACCTGCACGCGCTGCGCATCGGTGAGGCCCGGCAGCGCCATCGCCAGCGCCGTGAAGTCGTTGACGACCAGCAGCGTATCGAAGCCCAGCGCGCGGCGCGTCGCTTCGATCGAGAACGTCCAGTCGTGATTGGTCATGCTCACCTGATCGCCATCGACCGGGTTCGCAATCGCGATCGCCGCATGATTCACGCGGCCGATCTTGGTGTCCTTCAGATACTTCTTGATGACCTCTGCAACGCCCGGATACTCGGCACAGGGATAGACCATCACCTGCGTGATTTCACCAGGACCCGTCTCGAGCGCAAAGCGCGCATTGGTGCCGCCGATGTCGGCGAGCAGCCTCGGTCCGTCGGCGTGCTGACCCGCGCCGGGGACAGTCTTAGTTTGCACACCAGTAGACATCGAGTCTCACTCCCTTGTCGTTCGCCAACGTCGAGATGGCATTTTTTTGTTGGGCGGCTGCGGCGGCATTGAGCACGTCGAGCTTTTTCTGACCGGCAATCAGCAGGAACAGCCGGTCGATCTTCTTCAAGGCGGACATCGACCAGCTCACGCGCGCATGCGGCGCGGCGCCGGGATGCACGGCGACGAACGGCTCGGCCGTCGAGATCGCGTGCTCCCATTCGGGCGCATCCGCGAAAATCGATGCCGTGTGGCCGTCTTCGCCCATGCCGAGCACGGCGATATCGGGCAGATGACGATCGCCGCTCGCGACTTCGCCATTCAGCGCGGCGACGTAGGCGTCGAGCGATTGCATCGTATCGACGAGCGGAAGGAAGGCTGCGTCACGCGCGGCATGCTGCAACAGCGTCTCGCGCGCGAGGCGGGCGTTGCTGGCGTTGTCGGTCTCCGGCACCCAGCGGTCGTCGACGAGCGTCACCGCGATGCGCTTCCAGTCGAACGGTTGCGTGGACAGGGTTTGCAGAAACGGACGTGGACTCGTGCCGCCGGACACGGCAAGCGTCGTCGGGCGGGCGCGGGTCCCGCTCGCACGGACGGCGAGCGACGCATGTAACGCGTCGCCGACCGCCTTCGCCAGCGCGTCGGATTGGGCGCGCGGGTCGTCGAAAGCGTGAAGCTCGATCACTTCTCCTCCATGCTGCTTTCTTTGTTTGATCTGAATTGCTGCGGGGCGACGGCGGTTCTCGATAGAAGCCGACGTCGACGTGTCCCGCTGCTGCCGTTACCAGTCCTTTGCGATCCAGGTTCGGTCCGGCTATTCATGCTGTGTTCAACCGATACTTCATACGGCGCGCTGCGAGACAAACATCGATCATCGCAGGACAAAACAAAACGCGCCGCTCAAACGTCCATTCGCGTCAGTTCAATTCTCTTCTTCGAGCCAGCAGGTGCCGTGCTGCGCGAGCATCGCGCTCGCGGCGGCCGGCCCCCACGTGCCCGCCGCATAAGGCTTCGGCTTGCCCGACGCGGCCCATTCGTTGAGGATCGGCTCGACCCACTTCCATGCCGCTTCCTGTTCGTCGCGACGCACGAAGAGGGCAAGGCGTCCGTTGATCACGTCGAGCAGCAGACGTTGATACGCCTCCATCTGGCCTTCCTTGAAGAACTGGTCGAAGGCGAGGTCGAGGTGGACGCTCGACAGGTTCATCCCTTCGCCCGGCTTCTTCGCGAGGCAATAGAGGCGAATCGTTTCGTTCGGTTGCAGGCGGATCACGAGACGGTTCGCGCCCGCACGCAACGCCGACGCGCCCAGCGCCGAATGCGGCACCGCGCGGAAGTTGACCACGATCTCCGCGACGCGATCGGCGAGCCGTTTGCCCGTGCGCAGGAAGAACGGTACGCCCGCCCAGCGCCAGTTTTCGATCTCGACCTTCAGCGCAACAAATGTTTCCGTCGCGCTGTCCGTCTTCACGCCGGATTCCGTCGCATACGCGGGCACGGACGTGCCGCGAATGACGCCCGCGTGATACTGGCCGCGCACGGCGACCTTGCTGATATCGCGCGGATCGATCGGCTTCAAGGCACGCAGAACGCGCAGCTTTTCATCGCGGACGGAATCCGAGTCCATTGAATGCGGCGGTTCCATTGCGACGATCGAAAGCAGTTGCAGCAAATGGTTCTGCACCATGTCGCGCAACGCGCCCGTGTTGTCATAGAAGTCGCCGCGCGCTTCGACGCCGAGTTCTTCTGCAATCGTGATCTGGATGCTCTCGACCCATTCGCGACGCCACAGCGGCTCGAACAGCGCATTGCCGAAGCGCAGCGCCAGCAGGTTCTGCACGGGCTCTTTGCCGAGATAGTGGTCGATGCGGTAGATCTGCTCTTCGGCGAAGATCTCGCCGACGGCGTCGTTGATCGCATTCGACGAACGCAGATCGTAGCCAAGCGGCTTTTCCAGCACGATGCGCGCGTTCTGGTTCAAGCCCACGGACGCGAGCGCATGGCAGATCGGGACGAACAGCGACGGGCCTGTGGCCAGATAGAACACACGCGTACCGGCGTGATCCTGCAAGGCATCGCGCAGCTTGACGAAGTCTTCGGCCTTGCCGAGATCGAGCTTCACATACTCGATGCGGTCGACAAAGCTCGCCCACGCGTTTTCATCGATGCCGCTCTTCGCGACGTGCGCCTTCACGTGCTCATTGACCCATTGCAGATAACCCGCACGGTCCTCCTCATGACGCGCGACGGCAACGATCTTGCCGCTCGCCGCGAGCATGCCTGCACGGTGCGCTTCATACAGAGCCGGGAGAATCTTGCGCATCGACAGATCGCCAGTTCCGCCGAAGAGAACGAAGGTGAAGCTAGAGTCGGTTTGCATGCGTCTCCGTGGGATATCTGATGGGCCTGTAAGGCGCCCGTAGTCCGATAAAATATTTTTTGACACTGAATTGTAGTTTAACTACAATCCAAATCAAGAGGTAACGTGAATTCGATGAAAAAAGCGTGCGGGGCTTGTGAACAAGCGCCTTTTCGCGGGTCCACGTAGCTTCCCTGCATGTTAACGGACAACGCGTTCCGGCATGCGCCAGAGTGCCCTTTGAGCGCGGCGCAGCATGACGGAGACAGGCGTTTTCATTGAATGACGTGCGCGGACCACCTCGAGTCTGCAACGCGCCGCAGTCAGAAGGCGGAGCAGGCAAAAATCAAAAGAGGAGACAGTTCTTGCATCGCAAATCACTCATCTCTTGAGCGTCACGCGGCCGAGCCTCGGCACGCTGGCACAACCACATCACCATGTGCCTGCCCGACGCTCGACCGTCCACCGCATTGCCTGTTTGACCAACCATCACACCCTGGTGACATCAGGGGCCACTCGTTTTTAAGTTCAGGTGTCTGGAGGAGATAAGCAATGAAATTCCGTGCGATCATGGGCGCCCTGTGCGCCGCAGGTCTGATGTGTGGCGTCGCCACGGCACAGGCGGCCGAATCGGTTGAAGTGCTGCACTGGTGGACCTCGGGCGGCGAATCGAAGGCTGTCGGCGTGCTGAAGGACGACCTGCAGAAGCAGGGATACACGTGGAAGGACTTCGCGGTGGCAGGCGGTGCGGGCGCAGCGGCCATGACGGCACTGAAGACCCAGGTCATCTCGGGCAACGCGCCTAGCGCGGCTCAGATCAAGGGTCCGCTGATCCAGGATTGGGCGTCGCAAGGCGTGCTGGTGAACGTCGACTCCGTCGCTGGCGACTGGAAGAAGAACCTGCCGCCGGAAATCGACAAGATCATTCACGCAGACGGTCACTACGTCGCCGCGCCGTTCTCGGTACACCGCGTCAACTGGCTGTACATCAACAAGGCAGCGCTCGACAAGGCGGGCGGCAAGGTGCCGACCACGTGGACCGAGTTCTTCGCTGTCGCCGAGAAGATGAAGGCAGCCGGCATCCAGCCGATCGCGATGGGCGGCCAGCCGTGGCAAGATCTGACGCTGTGGGAAGACGTCGTGCTGTCGGAAGGCGCGGACTTCTACAAGAAGGCGCTCGTCGACCTCGACCAGAAGACGCTGACCTCGGACAAGATGGTTCAGGTGTTCGACACGGTCCGCAAGATCCAGGGTTACTTCGACAGCGGCCGCACGGGCCGTGACTGGAACCTGGCAACGGCGATGGTCATCAACGGCAAGGCCGGCATGCAGTTCATGGGCGACTGGGCGAAGGGCGAGTTCGCGAACGCGAACAAGAAGTCCGGCTCGGACTACATCTGTGCAGCGGTTCCGGGCACGGAGAAGTCGTACACGTTCAACGTCGACTCGTTCGTGTTCTTCCAGCAGAAGGGCCAGAAGGCAGCGACGGCTGGTCAGCTCGCGCTCGCGAAGACCATCATGAGCCCGGAATTCCAGGAGCAGTTCAGCCTGTACAAGGGCTCGATCCCGGTTCGTCTGGGTGTGTCGATGGATAAATTCGACGACTGCGCGAAGAAGTCCTACGCTGATGAACAGACGGCTATCAAGTCGGGCGGCTATGTGCCGTCGCTGGCTCACGGCATGGCTCAGCCGGACGCAGCAGCAGGCGCAATCTCGGACGTCGTGACGAAGTTCATGAACTCGAATCAGGACTCCAAGACCGCTGTTGCTGCACTCGCGAAGGCTGCGAAGACCAAGTAAGGCAGTCGTAGCACAGTTGTAGCAGAACGCCCGGCGCGTATGGCTTTTAATAAACCATGCGCGCCGGACGACGATGGTGCGATGCATGGTGCAATGCATCACCGCGCCTCTGCCGTTCCGGTGTCTTCCCCTGATGCCTGACGGCACAGTTCCAGGAGTCAAGTTGTGACTGCTTCTATTAGCGGAAACGCAAAAGGCACGGCGTCAACAGCACGCGTGTCGCCGATGGCGGTATTGGCCGACCGCTGGATGCCGAAGCTGGTGTTGTCTCCCAGCATTCTCATCAGCCTGGTCTTTGTCTACGGTTTTATTCTCGTCACGGGCTATCTGTCGCTGTCTACGTCGCGACTGATGCCGCGTTACGATTTCGCCGGCTTCGCCCGGTACGCTGAACTGTTCGATAACGACGTCTGGTGGACGTCGGCGGCGAACCTTGGCTGGTTCGGCATTCCGTTTATCGCGATCTGTGTCGGCCTGGGTCTGTTTCTCGCGATCCTGCTCGACCAGAAGATTCGCAACGAAGGCGCATTGCGCGCGGTGTTCCTGTATCCGATGGCGCTGTCGTTCATCGTGACGGGCACGGCATGGCAGTGGATTCTGAACCCCGATCTCGGCTTCCAGAAAGTGCTGAACGACTGGGGCTGGACGAGCTTCTCGTTCGGCTGGCTGGGCGACCCCGACAAGGCGATTTTCTGCGTCGTGATCGCGGCCGTGTGGCAATCGACGGGCTTTGTGATGGCGCTGTTCCTTGCCGGTTTGCGCGGTGTGGACAGTGAGATCTTCAAGGCTGCGCAAGTGGACGGCGCGACGTTGCCCACTATCTACCGCAAGATCGTGATTCCGAGCATGCGCCCCGTGTTCTTCTCGGTGCTGCTGATTCTCTGCCACATCACGATCAAGACCTTCGACCTCGTGGTCGCGTTGACGGCGGGCGGTCCGGGCACGTCGTCGTCGCTGCCCGCGATGTTCATGTACACGTTTTCGTTCAACCGTGGGCAACTGGGCGTCGGCGCTGCGTCGTCGATGATGATGCTCGCGACCGTCGTGGCCGTGCTCGTGCCGCTGATGTACCTGGAATCGAGGAGCACGCGCAATGCAGCCTAAGATGAACTTCAGCCGCGTTGTCATCTACGCGGCGCTGATTCTGTTTGCGTTGTACTTCCTGTTCCCGCTGTACGTGATGCTGTCGACGTCGTTCAAGGACATCGACCAGCTGCGCTCGGGCAACCTGCTGACGCCGCCGACGCACTGGACCTTCGCGCCGTGGATCAAGGCGTGGAGTGAAGCCTGTACGGGCGTGCGCTGCGACGGCATGCAGCCGTTCTTCTTCAATTCGGTGAAGATGGTGATCCCGGCCGTGCTGTTGTCGTCGATCATCGGCGCGTTCAACGGTTATGTGCTGACGCACTGGCGTTTCCGTGGCGCGGATGCGTTCTTCACGATGCTGCTGGTCGGCTGCTTCATTCCGTTCCAGGCCATCCTGCTGCCGATGGCGCGTGTGCAAGGCTACTTCGGTCTGTCGAACACGATTGGCGGGCTGGTGCTGGTACACGTGGTCTACGGTATTGCGTTCACGACGATGTTCTTCCGCAACTTCTACGTTAGCGTGCCGGCGGAACTCGTGAAGGCGGCGCGTATCGACGGCGCCGGGTTCTTCATGATCTTCACGAAGATCATGATGCCGATCTCGCTGCCGATTTTCATGGTGTGCCTGATCTGGCAATTCACGCAGATCTGGAATGACTTCCTGTTCGGTATCGTGTTCTCCGGCGTCGATTCGATGCCGATCACCGTGGCGCTGAACAACCTCGTGAATACGTCGACGGGCGTGAAGGAATACAACGTCGACATGGCGGGCGCGATCATCGCGGCACTGCCGACGCTGCTCGTCTACGTGATCGCCGGCCGCTATTTCGTGCGCGGCCTGACGGCGGGCGCGGTGAAGGGTTAATTTTTGTGTAGACCGCTGCTTGTGCGTTGGCGCGAGCGGCGGTGCTCAACGGTATTCGGCTCGCGTCGCCAGCTAGCGACGTATCCGCAGTACAGAGACTAGAGGATTCACAGCATGGCAAGCCTTTCCATCCGTGACGTGTACAAGACCTACCCGAACGGGGTGCCTGTCCTGAAGGGTGTCAATATCGACATCGAAGACGGTCAGTTCCTGATTCTCGTCGGCGGCTCGGGCTGCGGTAAGTCGACGCTGCTCAACATGATCGCCGGTCTCGAGACCGTGACGAAGGGCGATATTCAGATCGGCGGCAAGACGGTGAACAACCTGTCGCCGAAAGATCGCGATATCGCGATGGTGTTCCAGTCGTATGCGCTGTATCCGTCGATGACGGTGCGCGAGAATATTTCCTTCGGGTTGAATATCCGCAAGGTGGCGAAGAGCGAGCAGGATCAGATTGTGGCTCGCGTTTCAAAGCTGCTGCAGATTGAGCATTTGCTGGATCGGAAGCCGGGGCAGTTGTCTGGTGGGCAGCGTCAGCGGGTGGCGATGGGGCGTGCATTGGCACGGGACCCGGCGATGTTCCTGTTCGATGAACCGTTGTCGAATCTCGATGCGAAGCTGCGGATTGAGATGCGCTCGGAAATCAAGCTGCTGCATCAACGCCTTGGTACAACTATCGTTTATGTGACGCATGATCAGATCGAGGCTATGACGCTCGGCGATCGTATTGCCGTCATGAAGGATGGTGTCGTTCAGCAGTTTGGGGCGCCGCAAGAGATTTATGATTCGCCTTCGAATCTCTTTGTTGCTGGGTTTATCGGTGCGCCGCCGATGAACTTCATTCAGGGTAAGGTTGTTGAGCAAGGTTCCGGTGTTGGCTTGGAACTCGATACGGGTGTGAAGCGGTCGGTGCTGAATCTGCCTTTCGATGGCGCGGTGAAGTCGCATATCGGGCAGGAAGTGATTCTGGGGCTGCGTCCTGAACGGATCACCGATGCACGTAATGCTCATAATGCTGAAGACGCCAAGCTGCAAGCGATCGACGTTAAGGTCGATGTGATTGAGCCGACCGGGCCGGATACTTTGGTGTTTGCGCAGGTTAATGGGAAGCGCATCGTTAGCCGCGTTCACCCGAGCTCGAATCCGCTGCCTGATCAAAACATGGCGCTGATGTTTGATGTTTCTAAGGCGGTTCTGTTTGATCCTAAGACGGAAGAGCGGATTGCTTAAAGGCAGACGTTAGTAAATTAGCCTCAAGGAAAAGGTCCCGTGGATGATTCCCGGGGCCTTTTTTATTTCTCCAGCCGACTAGGGGAAGTTCAGTGTGGCAGTCTCACATCCAACTTGAACGTCACCAATCGCGCCACAAGAATGAACCCCGTAGCAATCAACACGCTGTAGACCGTATCAAAGTTGATGTAATCCAGCAGCAGATAAACCCAGCACCCAACGAGTGCGCAAGTCGCATACGGCCTGGAATCGCGGAGGATGAGCGGCACCTCATTACAAATCACATCCCGAATAATCCCGCCGAACACGCCGGTGGCGACACCCATCATCGAAGCCACGAACCACGGCATCTGCGCATCGAGCGCAAGCGAAGTACCAGAAATGCTAAACAGCCCAAGCCCCACCGCATCTGCCACCAGCAAAGCCCGCTCGTTAAAAACCCGCGTATAAGCCTTAAGCACAAACGGCGCAAAGAACGAGAGAACAAAGATCAGAATTGCATACCACTGATGCTCGACCCAATAGAACGGTCGCCGATCGAGCAAAATATCTCTAACCGTCCCACCACCAAAAGCCGTCGCCATTGCCACAAGAAAAGTCCCAACAGCATCGAGCCGTCTCGTACGAGCTTCGATGAACCCTGAGATTGCGTAGGCGAGAATAGCCAGCGCTTCCATGATTGAAAGCGCGAGAGTGAGACGAGGATGCATCGTTGAAAAGCCTTCTCAGACTTTGCCGGACGACGAAGAGGAAGACCCGGGACCAACCGACCCAGGCTGCAACAACACAAGCACAGCACCCGCACCACCATCATGCGCACGAGCCTGGGAAAACGCGATCACTTCTTCCTTCTGCACGAGCCACGCGCGAACCTTGCCCTTGAGCACGGGCTCTTTCCCAATCGACCCCAGCCCTTTCCCATGAATCACGCGCAGACACCGTAAGCCTTTCTTACTCGCCTCACGAATGAACTCAGACAGCGCCTCACGCGCTTCCTCGCGACGCATCCCATGCAGATCGAGCTGCGCCTGCACAATCCAGGCTCCGCTTCGAAGTTTCTTAACGATCTCCTGGCTCACACCCGGTCGACAGTAAGAAAGCGACTCATCGGTATCGAGCAGAACTTCAGGATCGAACTCATCGGAGATCGCCTCATGCAGCACGGCTTCTTCATCGAGTTTCGTCTGAACGGGAACCGGCTCGGGCGGCGTGCGGGGGACTGCCGCGCGCGGTTTCGCGCCGAGCGGCGCGACTTCACCAATCTCACGCCGAAACAGATCGGCATCCGCAGCCGCCTCACGCGACGCTTGCGCCGCAACAGCTTTCTGACGTTGAGCGCGTTGAGACGCGCCTTTCAGCGCATCGCGTAGTCCACCAAGCCCGGCCAACCCAGCACCAGACTCGACCAACGGTTTTTTCGACGAAGACGAGGACGAATCCGAACCAGCCCCCGACGATGCCGACGAATCAGCATTAGCAGGAGATGCCGCCGCAGTACGCGGCCGTTTCGGTTCGCTCGGATGGGGCAGATTCTTAGGCATAGCGATCAGACGATGAAGTCGAAGCGGACAACAGACCAACACCCGCAAGCAAGCTGGGCAATGAGAGCAGAAAACAAAAAGGGCCGCCGGCATTCCGCCGCAGCCCTTCGAACATCGAGAATCTCAACAACCGCGGCAAGCAGGTGTCTGCCGCTATTCTACCGATCCGCGTCCGCCGTTCGACTGAAACAACCCAGCAAACCCAGGCGCGTCAACGACGATCAACGCTCGGCTTCAGCGCTCATCGCACGCTCGCCGATCGACTCATGGATGCTTTCCAGATAACGCTGCGCATCCAGCGCCGCCATACAGCCCGTACCCGCGCTCGTGATCGCCTGACGGTACACGTGATCCTGCACGTCGCCCGCCGCGAACACGCCCGGCACGCTCGTACCCGTCGCGTTGCCCGTCAAACCGCCGTTCGTGATGATGTAGCCGTTCTTCATCTCCAACTGGCCTTCGAAGATATCCGTGTTCGGCTTGTGGCCGATCGCGACGAAGAGACCTTGCAGTTCGATATCGGTGGTCGCGCCCGTCTTCACGTCCTTGATGCGCAGGCCGTTGACGCCGCCTTCATTGCCCTTCACTTCGTCGAGCGTGTGGTTCCACTTGATCTCGACGACACCTTCCTTTTCCTTCTCCAGCAGACGGTCGATCAGGATCGGCTCGGCGCGGAACTTGTCGCGGCGATGGATCACCGTGACCTTCTTCGCGATGCCCGCCAGATACAGCGCTTCTTCAACGGCCGTATTGCCGCCGCCCACCACGGCGACGTGCTGCTGCTTGTAGAAGAAACCGTCGCAGGTCGCGCATGCCGACACGCCGCGGCCCATGTACAGCTCTTCCGACGGCAGGCCGAGATATTGCGCCGACGCGCCCGTCGCGATGATCAGCGAATCGCACGTGTACTCGCCGGAATCGCCGATCAGGCGGATCGGCTTCTCGTCGAGCTTGGCCGTGTGGATGTGGTCGAAGATGATTTCGGTGTTGAAGCGCTCGGCGTGTTCGAGGAAACGCGCCATCAGTTCCGGACCTTGCACGCCGTTGGCGTCGGCGGGCCAGTTTTCGACGTCCGTCGTGGTCATCAGCTGGCCGCCTTGCGCAAGGCCCGTGACGAGCACGGGCGACAGGTTGGCGCGCGCCGCATAGACGGCCGCCGTGTAGCCGGCAGGGCCGGAACCGAGAATCAGAACCTTCGCGTGTTTGGTCGGGGAAGCTGGCATGATCGAAATCCGTAAAAAGCGTCGGTCGGCGGCGAAACATCGGCTGCCATGACCGGCGGTACTGGCGTCGAGCCGGAAAACCTGCTTGACACGTTAGTTGGGTATCAGCGCCGTATTATAAAGGGCAGGGCTGGCGGCTGCTTCATGAAGCTTTACGATGAAACCGATAGCCGGAGCCAACCGTGTAGCCCCGTATCAGCACCAAAACCGGCCGAAAACCCCTGAGTTTTGCCCCAAAACGTATGGGAATTACGACATTCCTGGCCGTTCGGCCAACGTTACTGTCATTTACAGCCTTGCACGCAACAGTGCGTTTACAATAGTCGCCGACGAACGACAGGCGGCTTGCCGGCAGGCTTCGGGTCAACGCGTCGGCGCCTGGATCGGTTCCGACGGTGAATTGAAGGGCATCGGGAACCGAACCGGAACCTGAAACCGCTGCAGGCCGCACACGCAACAGGCTCAATGGCAAAAGCTACCTATTCCGCGAACGCGCAGGCATTGCCTCATCGCATGTCGCGCCTTTTCACCGAAATCCGCTGGATTCTTCAGGTGGCGCTCGGCGTTTTCCTCGTGATGGCGCTGATCAGTTACAGCCGCCGCGACCCAAGCTGGACGCACGCGGCGCAGGTCGATCACATCTCGAACTGGGCCGGCCGTGTCGGCGCCTGGACCTCCGACATTTTCCTTCTGCTTTTTGGCCTGTCCGCCTGGTGGTGGATCGTGCTGATCGCGCGCCGCATTTCGGCGAATTACAAGCGCATCACGCATCACGAAGAACCCGACGAAGACACGCCGCGCGACCACAGCTGGCTCGCGGACGTGTTCGCGTTCGTGCTCGTGCTGCTCGCCTGCGACGGCATCGAGGCGCTGCGCATGTGGTCGCTGAAAGTGCAGTTGCCGCGCGCGCCGGGTGGCGTGGTCGGCGAGGCGGTCGCGAAGGGCGTCTCGCATGCGCTCGGCTTCACGGGCGGCACGCTGGCGCTGCTGATCGCGCTGGGTATCGGCTTGTCGCTGTACTTCCGTTTCTCGTGGCTGTCGGTGTGCGAGAGGGTCGGCGATTCGATCATCAACGGCGTCACGCTGGCCAAGCTGCGCCGTGAAGCGGGCCGCGACCGCAAGCTCGGCGAAGCAGCGGCCGTGAAACGTGAAGGCAAGGTCGTACAGAGTCGCGTGAAGAGCGAGGAGCACGAGCCCGTCGTGATCGTGCCGCCTGTGACGAAGCCGGAGAAATCGGAGCGCGTCGAGAAAGAACGCCAGGTGCCGCTCTTCGACAGCCTGCCCGGTGATTCCACGCTGCCCGCCATTTCGCTGCTCGACCCGGCGCCCGCATCGCAAGAAACCATTTCCGCCGATACGCTCGAATTCACCTCGCGTCTCATTGAGAAGAAGCTGAAGGATTTCGGCGTCGATGTGAGCGTGGTTGCGGCTTATCCTGGTCCGGTGGTCACGCGTTACGAAATCGAACCGGCTATCGGCGTGAAGGGCAGCCAGATCGTGAATCTGGCGAAGGACCTGGCGCGCTCGCTGTCGCTGACGTCGATTCGCGTCGTCGAGACGATTCCGGGCAAGAATTTCATGGCGCTCGAACTGCCGAATCAGCGTCGTCAGACGGTGCGGTTGTCGGAGATTCTCGGCTCGGCGGTGTACGCCGACGCCGGTTCGCCGCTGACAATGGGTCTCGGCAAGGACATCGGCGGCAAACCGGTATGCGCGGACCTCGCGAAGATGCCGCACTTGCTGGTCGCAGGTACGACGGGTTCGGGCAAGTCGGTCGGTATCAACGCGATGATTCTCTCGCTGCTCTACAAGGCGAGCGCGGATCAGGTGCGAATGATCCTGATCGATCCGAAGATGCTCGAAATGAGCGTCTACGAAGGCATTCCGCATCTGCTGTGTCCCGTTGTCACGGACATGCGTCAGGCCGGCAACGCACTGAACTGGACCGTCGCCGAAATGGAGCGCCGCTACAAGCTGATGAGCAAGCTTGGCGTGCGTAACCTCGCGGGCTTCAACAACAAGATCGACGAAGCGGCCAAGCGCGAAGAGAAGCTTCCGAATCCGTTCAGCCTGACTCCGGACGAACCTGAACCGCTGTCACGTCTGCCGCATATCGTCGTTGTGATCGACGAACTGGCCGACCTGATGATGGTTGTCGGCAAGAAGGTTGAAGAACTGATCGCGCGTATCGCACAGAAAGCGCGCGCGGCGGGTATCCATCTGATTCTCGCGACGCAGCGTCCGTCCGTCGACGTCATCACCGGCCTCATCAAGGCCAACGTGCCGACGCGGATGGCGTTCCAGGTGTCGTCGAAGATCGACTCGCGCACGATTCTCGATCAACAGGGCGCGGAATCGCTGCTCGGCATGGGCGACATGCTGTATCTGCCGCCGGGCTCTGGCCTGCCCGTTCGCGTGCATGGCGCGTTCGTGTCCGACGATGAAGTCCATCGAGTCGTCGAGAAGCTCAAGGACCAGGGCGAGCCCAACTATATCGAAGGGCTGCTCGAAGGCGGCGTGTCGGGCGAAGGTGACGAGGGCTCGGCCGACGCGTCGGGAACTGGCGCGGGCGGCGGCGAGTCCGACCCCCTGTACGATCAGGCGGTCGAAATCGTCGTCAAGAACCGCCGCGCGTCGATCTCGCTCGTGCAGCGGCATCTGCGCATCGGCTACAACCGCGCCGCGCGTCTGCTCGAACAGATGGAGCAGTCGGGGCTGGTGTCGGCGATGTCGTCGAACGGCAACCGCGAAATTCTGGTGCCGGCGCGCGAGACGGATTGATCTCCGACGCTTCATTCATGCGACTGATGACGGACAGCGGCACGCGTCGAGCGTTGCCGCTGTTTTGGTTCCGCATTTCGGTCCGTATCCGATAAAGGGAGAAAACAATATGCTGCAAATCGTTGGGTCTAAGACCCGTCTTGGCAGTCTGATGCGCACGCTGGCTTTCGGCGCATCGATGCTCGTCGCGTCGCACGCGTTCGCAGGCGGCACGGATCAACTTAAGCAGTTCGTGTCGCAAGTGCATGCGGCGCGCGGCGAATTCGTGCAAACGGAAGTGCGCGCGCCGAGCAACGCGCAGCAACAGGCGAGCGGCGTGCTGTCGACGCAAAACGCGTCGCAGAACAAGGTTTCGAGTGGCACGTTCACGTTCGCGCGTCCCGGCAAGTTCATCTGGGCGTATGAGAAGCCGTACGCGCAGTTGCTGCAGGCCGACGGCGACAAGCTCTACGTCTACGACAAAGACCTGAACCAGGTGACGGTGCGCAAGCTGGGTGGCGCGCTCGGCGCAAGTCCGGCGGCGATCCTGTTCGGCAGCAACGATCTCGACAAGAACTTCACGCTGAAGGACGCGGGCGTGAAGGCGGGCATCGACTGGCTCGAACTGATTCCGAAGAGCAAGGACACGCAGTTTCAGCGCGTCGGCATCGGCTTTCGCGACGGCAACCTCGAAGCGATGGAACTGCACGACGTGTTCGGCAACGTGACGCTGCTGAAATTCTCGAACATCCAGAAGAACCCGCCGCTGCCCGCCGACGCCTTCAAGTTCACGGTGCCGAAGGGCGCCGACGTGATCAACGGCTAAGCGCCTCGCTTACGCCTGAAGGCCGGGCGACGGATGCGCGGCCTTCATATCGTCGATAAACGCATCGACGATTTCCGTCCGATGCTGCCGCATGCGCGTGACCATGTGAAACGCGACGCGGTAGCCCATCTGCTGCGGGTTCAGCGCAGCGAGCAATCCTTCCTTCACATACGGCGCGGCAAAGTGCCCCGGCAGATAGCCGAGGTGATGACCCGACAGCACGAGCATCGCGACGGCTTCCATATTGTCGGCGACGGCGGTGACGTTGTGCGGCGTGGTCGACGCTTCGGCTTCGGGCAGCGGATAGCTGCGCCACGCCCATTCATGCTGGGCCGCGTCGGCGGGCGAGACATTGCCTGCCTGATCGAACAGCGGATGCCCCTTCGCGCAATACGCTAGCTGTTCTTCGGAAAAAATCTCCGTGTACTCAAGCGACGGCACGCGATGCCAGAAATATCCGATGCCGATCTGAATCCGTCCGCTCAGCAGCAATTCTTCGAGTTCGCCCGGCGAGCGCACGAGAATTGAGAAGCGTACAGATTCGTCCCGGGCGCGAAAGCGGGCGATTGCATCGCTGATTCGCGCACTTTCCGACACGGGCGTGTGTCCGATCATCCCGATTCCGAGCGTCCCGACCAGCTTTCGTCCGACATTTCGCGCATGCGCGCCGAACGCATCGACGGCGGAAAGCAGCGCGCGCGCCGCTTCGACAAACTGTTCGCCTCGCGCGGTCAGGCTAAATCCGCTGCGACCGCGCTCGCACAGCCGATAACCCAGGCGGGTTTCGAGTGTCGATAGTTGGGTGCTGATCGTGGATTGACCTACATTCAAGGTAGCCTGTGCGGGCGAAACGCCGCCCGCGTCCACAATGGCGAGGAACACGCGGATCAGGCGAAGGTCTAGATCGGTGAGTTGCGAGAACATACGGCAGGATACATCGGTGCGAATCGATGTGAAGTTTTTTCTGTTGGCATTTTATCTTCGCCGGAACTGCACAAAAATAAGATATGCCCCGGCGTCGCGCGCTTTGCGGCGGCTGGATTGAACGCTTTATCAAGATGTTGTGCTTTTCATTGGCGAACCACGATGAATACTTCCTCCAATTTCATTTCCCCGGACCTCACTGAGCGGCCACAGCCGTTGTCGGGCAACGCGATGCCGCGCTCCGGCGGGATCGCCACCATGATGCGGCTGCCGAATGTCGGATCGGCGGAAGGGCTCGACGTGTGCTTCGTCGGCGTGCCGTTCGATCTGGGGACGTCGAACCGCACGGGCGCGCGCTTCGGTCCGCGCCAGATTCGCGCGGAATCGGTGCTGCTGCGCCCGTACAACATGGCGACGCGCGCCGCGCCGTTCGATTCGCTGCGCGTGGCCGATATCGGAGACGTTGCGATCAATCCGTATAACCTGCTGGATTCGATCGGCCGGATTGAGCGCGCTTACGACGAAATCCTCCAACACGGCGCGAAGCCGATCACGCTGGGCGGCGATCACACGATCGCGCTGCCGATCCTGCGCGCGATTCATCGCAAGTACGGCAAGGTCGGTCTGATTCACGTCGACGCGCACGCGGACGTCAACGACACGATGATGGGCGAGAAGATCGCGCACGGTACGCCGTTCCGCCGCGCGGTCGAAGAGGGCTTGCTGGATTGCGACCGCGTCGTGCAGATCGGTCTGCGTGGCACGGGCTACGCGGCGGAGGACTTCGACTGGTGCCGCGATCAGGGCTTCCAGGTCGTGCAGGCCGAGGCGTGCTGGAATCAGTCGCTGGTGCCGCTGATGTCACGCGTACGCGAGCAGATGGGCGACGGCCCCGTCTACATCACGTTCGATATCGACGGTATCGATCCCGCTTTCGCGCCGGGCACGGGCACGCCGGAGATCGCGGGTCTGACGGTGCCGCAGGCGCTCGAAATCATTCGCGGCGCGCGCGGCCTGAATATCGTCGGCTGCGATCTGGTGGAAGTCGCGCCGCCGTACGATCCGTTCGGCACGACGGCGCTGCTCGGCGCGAATCTCGCGTTTGAACTGCTGTGTGTGCTGCCGGGCGTCGAGTATCGGCCGGCGACGCGGTAAGCCATCCATCTTTCAGGCGCCTGCATGGCGCCGCATGCAGCACAGCAGCGGGGCGGTTCACAGAATCGCCCAAGACAACGCCCATAACGTCTGTTATGGGCGTTTTCATTTGTGATCGCCGCGCGTCGCAATTGGGCGTCGCGACGGTAATTTTAAGACTAGTGAGCTAGAGACTGACTGCCCGCAACGGTAGGCTGCAAGGGGTTCCGGCGCGTTTTCAACCAGAATTTTTGGATAAATCGTAAAAGCGCGCGCCCGTGAGTCCTTTATCCCAATCAGTCTCTTGCAGGGTCAAGTCATGTTCGGCGATTTTCAGAATCTCGACGCCACAGTCGATCGCTTTTCAGCCGCAGTCTCGCTGTACGGTAAAGCCGACTTCAACGAAGCGTTGGCGTTGCTCGAACCGCTGTTGAGAGCGCAACCGGCTGACGCGCAAGTTCTCAATCTGGCCGCTGCGTGCTGCTTGTCGCTGGATCGTCTGCATGATGCACAGACCTATTGGCGTCGCGCGATCGCCATCAAGCCGGATTACTGCGATGCGTATAACAACCTCGGCGTCGCGCTCAAGGAACTGGGCCGTCTGGACGAAGCCGAGACGTGCTATCGCAACGCGCTGACCATCTCGCCGAAGCACGCGGGCGCTTATGTGAACCTCGGGCGGCTCTATGCAGAACTCGGTCGCCTGCGCGAGTCAGAAACCGCCTATCGGCATGCACTCGAACTTCAGCCTGGCGACGGCAATACCCACGTGAATCTTGGTGTGCTGTACCAGAATCAGATGCGTCTTCCCGAAGCGGAGGCTGCGTACAACAGCGCGCTCGCCACCAATCCGACCGACGTCAACGCGCACTTCAACCTCGGCGTCGTGCTCAAGATGCAGCATCGTTTCGTCGAAGCAGAAGCCTCATACCGTCAGGCGCTCGCGCTTCAGCCTGATTACTTCGAGGTGAAAATCAACCTCGCGCATCTGCTGCTCAACGTGGGACGCCTGGAAGAAGGATGGGCGCTGTTCGAAACCCGCTACGATCCCGCGTGGCAGCAGCGCAAGGTCGCTCCGCCACCCGTCGATTGTCCGATCTGGCAAGGTGAGCCACTCGCGGGCAAGTCGTTGCTAGTGTGGCCCGAGCAAGGGCACGGTGACAGCCTCCAGTTCTGCCGCTATCTGCCGATGCTCAAAGCGCGCGGGCTTGCGAAGCTGAGCATTGCGTGTTCGCCCGTGTTGCAGAGTCTGTTCGAGACGATCGAAGGCGTGGACGCCTGCATTCCGCTGGACGACGAACATGACATTCCGTCGCACGATCTTGTGTGTCTGACGATGAGCCTGCCGCATCGTCTGGGCACGACGCTCGCGACGATTCCGGGCGCAACGCCTTACCTGCGGGTGCTGCCGGCGCGTGCGGCGAAATGGAAAGGTCGTTTGCCCGACGGCGGAGTCAAGGTAGGGCTCGTGTGGGCTGGCGATCCACGCCCCGATCAACCGGCGACCAACGCCGTCGACCGTCACCGTTCTCTCGATGCCCGCGCCTATCTGCCATTGCTGCGCGTGCCGGGCATCACGTTCCTCAGCCTGCAAAAGGGCAAGACGACGCAGCCGCAAATCGACACGTTGCCGCCGGAACTGCGTCCGTTCGATCCGATGCACGACGTGCAAGACTTCGCCGACACGGCGGCGCTGATCGAGCAACTGGACCTCGTTATTACCGTCGATACATCGATCGCGCATCTGGCAGGCGCGCTGAACAAGCCGACGTGGATTTTGTCGCGCTACGACGGTTGCTGGCGCTGGCTGCATGACCGTGACGACACGCCCTGGTATCCGAACGCGCGGCTGTTTCGTCAGACACGTCCTGGTCAATGGGACGATGTGATCGAACGCGTCACCGAGCAACTCGGACATTTTGCGAAGCAGTCTGCAGCCGCAAGCACGATGACGCCCGACGAACGTTTTCTGGCAGCCGTCGACTGCTATGAAAACAAACGCTTCGAAGAGAGCCTAACGCTGCTGAAGCCGTCGATCGAAACATATCGGGCCGACGCGCGCATGACGAACCTGGCCGCCGGATGCTCGCTTGAACTCGGCCGTGCATCCGATGCTGAGGCTTATCTGCATCGCACGGTTCAGATCGATCCGACGCATTCCGATGCGTACAACAATCTCGGCGTCGTGCTGCGCCAGCTTGGCCGTCCCGGCGAAGCGGAACAAGCGCATAGAAAAGCCATCGCGACGGACCCTGAGCATGCGGGCGCGCATATCAATCTCGCCCGTTTGCTGGAGTCGCTGGGTCGCGCGGACGAGGCGGAAGTTGCATATCGACGCGGCCTTGATCTCTATCCGGACCACGCCGAGACGCACAACAATCTCGGCGCGATGCTGCAGGCTCAGGGACGCATGCCGGAAGCCGAGACGTGTTACCGGCGTTCGCTCGCGATAAAGCCTGATTTCCCGAATGCGTGTTTCAACCTCGGCATTGTGTTTCAGACGCAAAAGCGGTGTCGCGAGTCCGAACTTCTCTATCGCCGCGCGCTTCAGGTCAAGCCCGACATGCTCGAAGCAAGACTCAACCTCGCGCATCTGCTGCTCGCGACGGGGCAATTCATCGAGGGCTGGCAGCTTTTCGAATGCCGATACGACGACGCATGGAAAGCGGACTCCGTCAGGCGCCCGGCGCTACCGTTCGCGCAATGGCAAGGCGAAGCGCTCGAAGGGAAATCCATTGTCGTGTGGCCCGAGCAGGGTTATGGCGACACGCTCCAGTTTTGCCGATATTTCCCGATGCTCAAGCGCCTCGGCGCCGCGCAAGTGACCGTCGCGTGCCAGCCGGGGATGCGGCGTCTGATCGAGCGGATGCCCGGCGTGGATGCATGCATTCCGAACGATCCGCACGTCACGCCGCCGCATGATTACTGGTGTCTGACGATGAGCCTGCCGCATCGGATGGGCACGACGCTCGATAGCATTCCGTCGTCGGTGCCTTATCTGAGCGTGCCGCCGGATTGTCAGCCGCGCTGGAAAGGGCGGCTGCCTGAAGGTCCGAAAGTCGGCCTCGCATGGGCCGGCGATCCGCGTCCGAACCAGCCTTCCGCGAACGAAGTCGACGGTCGCCGTTCGCTCGATGCCCGCGCCTATCAGCCGTTGTTGCGCGTGCCGGGCATCGTATTTGTCAGCCTGCAAAAAGGCAAGACGACGCAGCCGCAAATAAACACGCTTCCGCCCGAACTGCGCCCGTTCGATCCGATGCACGACGTGCAGGATTTCGCCGACACGGCGGCGATCATCGAGCAACTGGATCTCGTGATTACCGTCGATACGTCAATCGCGCATCTGGCGGGCGCACTGAACAAGCCGACGTGGATTCTGTCGCGCTACGACGGTTGCTGGCGCTGGCTGCACGATCGCGACGATACGCCGTGGTATCCGTCTACGCGTCTGTTCCATCAGACTCAGCCAGGCGATTGGGAAGAGGTGATAGAGCGCGTGAGGGTCGCACTCGAGCAATGGCCGGCGTGCGAGCGCACGCCGGCCTGAAACAGCAGAGCGCTTACGCGTAAGCCTGCTTGCGCGTCGACACCAGCGCGAGATAACAGACGGCGCCGATGACCAGCGCGGGCAGCGTCGCGCCGAGATTCGGCAGCCACTGGTTGATCGCCTGATACGCGGCGATGCCGACCGCCCACGCGATAAACGCGCTCACGTGCCAGCCGCCCGAGAAGCCGTAGCGGCCTTGCGTATCGGCAAGGGCGGCGGCTTCGATGCGACGCTTGCGCACGATGAAGTGATCGACCAGCACCACGCCGAACAGCGGCGCGAACACCGAACCGATCAGCAGCAGGAAGTTCTGGTACTTCGCCATCGGCACGATCAGCGCGATCAGCGTACACAGCGCGCCAAATGCGGCGGACAACAGCGGCACGCTCGCGCGCGTCCAGAACGTACCCGTCGAGACAGCCGCCGAATGCACGTCGGCAAACGCGTTGTCGATTTCATCGATCAGCACCAGCAGCAGCGCGAGGCCGCCACCCGCTTGCGCGAGCGCCGTCGTCAGCAGCGCGTCGCCACCGCCTGCCGCAAGCCCGTACACCGCGCCGAGCGCGTAAAACCAGATATTCGCAATGCCGTAGCCGAGAATCGTGCCGCGGAACGTCTCGCCCGGCTTGCGGCCGAAGCGCGTGTAGTCCGCGATCAGCGGCAGCCACGACAGCGGCATGGCGACAACCAGATCCACTGCGCCGCCGAACGACATCTCGCCGTTGCCCGGACGGCGTATCAGCGCGCCGAGATCGTGCTGTGCAAGAACGGCGTAGGTAAGCCACGCGGCGCCCGCGAGCAGCAGCCAGATGCCCCACGAGCGCAGAAAGCGCCGCACGAACGAAAGCGGGCCGCTGATCGCGAGCAATGTGGCCAGCACGCCGAAAATCACCGTCCAGATGAGCGGCGCCGAAAAGCCGAACGCCTGCTTCGACAGCGCATCGGCGGAATCGCGCATCACGATCACTTCGAACGAGCCCCAGCCGACCAGCTGGATCATGTTCAGCACGGCGGGAATCGACGCGCCGCGCACGCCGAGCGTCGGGCGCAGCGACGACATCGCTGCAAGCCCCGTGTCCGTGCCGATCACGCCCGCGAGCGCGAGCAGCACGACGCCGATTACGCTGCCGATCAGGATCGCCAGCAACGCATGCGGCAGCGACAGGCCCGGCACCAGCAGCGCGCCCGCCTGCGCCACCAGCAGCCCGATGCCGAGCGAAAACCACAGCGCGAATGCGTCGCCCGTCTTGAACGCGCGGCGCGAGTCCGGTACCGGCTTGAGCGGCGCGTAGGTCGAACCGGCCTCGCCGGCGATTGGATCCTGAACCATCGAAATTTTCCTGTCTGTCTGTCTGTCGTTGTCGTGTCGGCCGTGCGTTCGGCCTTCTTGTCCGGCTTGTGCGATACGCGTCTTGCGGACCGCTCATCAGAAACAGCCTATAACGTTTGCCGCGGGCCTGGCCGCGCGGCGGCTGTCATAATGCACAACTCTGCATGCGCCGCAGCCCGCCGGATGACGGTTTCGCGCGGTTGCATGCCGTTCAGGGCCAAGCCGTCGCGCGGCCGGTGCTGCATTCTGTGCATCGTGACGGTTTATACCCGAAAAGCCGAGATTATCCCCAAAACGCCATGTTCGAAGAAACCCGCGCCAATGTTCCGCTCGCCGAGCGCCTGCGGCCCCGCACCATCGACGATGTCATCGGGCAAAAGCATCTGCTCGGCCCGAACAAGCCGCTGCGCGTCGCGTTCGAGTCCGGCGAAGCACACTCGATGATCCTCTGGGGCCCGCCGGGCGTCGGCAAGACCACGCTCGCGCGGCTGATGGCCGACGCGTTCGACGCACAGTTCATCGCGCTGTCGGCGGTGCTGTCGGGCGTGAAGGATATCCGCGAAGCCGTTGAAACGGCGCAGATCCATCGCGCGAATGGTCATCAGACGCTCGTGTTCGTCGACGAAGTGCATCGCTTCAACAAGAGCCAGCAAGACGCGTTCTTGCCGCACGTCGAGTCGGGGCTGTTCGTGTTTGTCGGCGCGACGACGGAAAATCCATCGTTCGAGGTGAACAGCGCGTTGCTGTCGCGGGCGGCCGTCTACGTGCTCAAGAGCCTCGATGCCGACGAGCAGCGCGAACTGCTGGACCGCGCGCAGAAGGAACTGGGCGGCTACACCTTCACCGACGAAGCGCGCGACGCCTTGATCGGTTCCGCCGACGGCGACGGCCGCAAGCTGCTCAACAATATAGAGATCGTCGCGCGCGCGGCGGTGCAGCAGAAGAAAACGGATATCGACGGCGAACTGCTCGCCAGCGCGCTGTCCGAAAACCTGCGCCGCTTCGATAAAGGCGGCGACGCGTTCTACGACCAGATCAGCGCGTTGCACAAGTCGGTGCGCGGCAGCAATCCGGACGGCGCGCTGTACTGGTTCTGCCGGATGCTCGACGGCGGCGCCGACGCGCGCTACCTGTCGCGGCGCCTGGTGCGGATGGCATGGGAAGACATCGGCCTGGCCGATCCACGCGCCGCGCGCATCGCGCTCGACGCCGCCGAAACCTACGAACGCCTCGGCACCCCCGAAGGCGAGCTGGCGCTCGCGCAGGCGGTGATCTATCTTGCTGTCGCGCCAAAGTCGAACGCGGGCTACAACGCGTACAACCAGGCGCGCAGCTTCGTCGGCAAGGACCAGTCGCGCGCCGTGCCCGTCCATCTGCGCAACGCGCCGACGAAACTGATGAAGGAACTCGGCTACGGCCACGAGTACCGCTACGCGCACGACGAACCCGACGCCTATGCCGCAGGCGAAACCTATCTGCCCGACGGCATGCGCGACCCGAACTGGTATCAGCCGACGCCGCGCGGGCTCGAAGGCAAGATCGGCGAGAAGCTGTCGCGTCTTGCCGACCTCGATGCGCAATGGCGCAGCGAGAACCGCAAGAAAAGCTGAGCCGCACGTTGCACCTGACCCGACAATGCCGCCGGCCAGCCGTGCCGGTGCGCTAAAATCGCCCATTCACACAACGAACTGTCGCCCCTTCCCATGCTTGACATCCAGCTGCTGCGCAAAGACATCGACGGCGTCGCGAAACGCCTCGCCGATCGCGGCTACACCCTCGACGTCGCGGCTTTCTCCGCGCTCGAAGCCGAACGCCGCGCCATCCAGACCCGTACCGAAGAGCTGCAGGCAAAGCGCAACAGTCTGTCGAAGCAGATCGGCGGGATGAAAGGGCGGGGCGAGGACACGTCGGCGGTGATGGCCGAAGTGGGCGGACTCGGCGACGAGATGAAGGCGTCGGCGGTGCAGCTCGAAGACATCCAGAAGCGTCTGTCCGACCTGCTGCTCGGCGTGCCGAACCTGCCGCACGAAAGCGTTCCCGTCGGCAACGACGAAGCGGGCAATGTGGAAGTGCGCCGCTGGGGCACGCCGCGCCAGTTCGACTTCGAGGTGAAGGATCACGTCGACGTCGGTACGCCGCTCGGTCTCGATTTCGAAACGGGTGCGAAGCTCTCGGGCGCGCGCTTCACGATGTTGCGCGGACAGATCGCGCGTCTGCATCGCGCGCTTGCGCAGTTCATGATCGACACGCACACGCAGCAGCACGGTTATACGGAAATCTACACGCCGTACATCGTCAATCCCGAAATTCTGTTCGGCACGGGCCAGTTGCCCAAGTTCGCCGACGACATGTTCCGCGTCGAGAAGGGCGGCGGCGAAAACACGGTCACACAGTATCTGATCTCCACGTCGGAAATCTCGCTGACGAACACGGTGCGCGAAAGCATCGTCGATGCAAACGAACTGCCCATCAAGCTCACCGCGCATTCGCCGTGCTTCCGCTCGGAAGCGGGTTCGTACGGCCGCGACACACGCGGCATGATCCGTCAGCATCAGTTCGACAAGGTCGAGATGGTGCAGGTTGTTGCGCCGGACACGTCATATGACGCGCTCGAGCAGATGGTCACCCACGCGGAGACGATCCTGCAGAAGCTCGAACTGCCGTATCGCGTGATCACGCTGTGTACGGGCGACATGGGCTTTTCGGCGACGAAGACCTATGACCTCGAAGTGTGGCTGCCGGCGCAGAACACCTATCGCGAGATCTCGAGCTGCTCGAACACGGAAGCGTTCCAGGCGCGCCGGATGCAGGCCCGCTTCCGCAACGCGCAGAACAAGCCCGAGCTCGTGCATACGCTCAACGGTTCGGGTTTGGCGGTCGGCCGGACGCTCGTCGCAGTGCTGGAGAACTTTCAGAACGCGGATGGCTCCGTGACGGTGCCGGCGGCGTTGCGTCCATATCTGGGCGGCATCGAACGCCTCGAAGTGAAGGCGGCGTCCTGAGCGAAGTGGTCGCTTCAGATCGATCCAAGTCCTCTTCAAGTTTCTGCGAAAAAGGGCTTGGAATTCAAAAACAGGTGTTCTATAATCTTCGTCTCACGCAAGCAGCGACCCGCTTAGTGTGACGCGACAAGACCACTTTGTTGGTAAGTCAAAGAATCTGGAAAGGTGGCAGAGTGGTCGAATGCGCCGGACTCGAAATCCGGTGTACAGTTATGCTGTACCGTGGGTTCGAATCCCACCCTTTCCGCCAGATGCAAAGCGAAACAGGCCCTTCGGGGCCTGTTTTCGTTTGTGCGGCTTTTTTAAGGAGCCGGTATCGCTGACGTCGCCAATACGCGAAGTGGGGCGCCGCAATTTACAACGCATTCGCGTTACACACGCGTCTTTCCGCCTGTTCTGCTTCGTCTCCGCACACGGCGCTTTAGCGCATGTTCTTCCGCACATCGAGTGTCACTTAGGCGTTGCGGGCGTCCGACTATTCTTCGAACGCTTGCCCACAGTTCCATTGGTATGGTTGTTGCGCGGTAGGGACCATCTGTCAACAGGATGGAGTCCACGATGACGAACCCCAAGGGAGAAGAGAACACCGAGCCGAGAGATCCGGCCGAAATTCCGCCGAACGAGCTCAACAAGCCGATTGGCGATGCGATCCCCACGCCCGTCGAGCCAGGCCTCGATCAGCCATTGCCCGAAAAGCCAAAGACAGACGATAAGGATCCGGCCGAGCCGATAGGCGACGACGATCCGCCGCCGGGCGTTCCAACGCAAGGCCCGTCCGACTTCGCATAAGCCTTCAACCGCCAATTGAGATCCCTAAGGGGATCTCCTGACAGCCCGAGATATTCAAAATAAACCTTCGATCATTTCGGGTTGTGCATCAAACCCTGCCATTAAAACGCTTGCTTCAATAAACACTGCCCCCTGCGAGGGCAATGCGAAAACTGACGACCGCATGTAGTTTTTCGTTAAGTACCGCCGTGTACCTTTACTAAGCCTTACTTTCTGCATAGGATGAAGTTGCATTTTTTTCCTCCTATTGGTGCGGATGCGTAAAAAGTCGACCGCGATCATTGACTTAAAATGATATTAAATATTCGTAGTCCATATGAAGATTCGAGCGGTTTATCAACAACAGGTTTATTGTCCTTTGTCTGCAGCAGATTATTAAACCCGTTGGTCGACGAGTTACATCACGACAAGACGTTGTCACGGTTTCATGCGTAAAGGCAGAGGCGTCGCGCGCCCGATTCCCGCGCCGTCGCCCGGTTGCGTTGCTAACAACAACGAAGGCGCGCGCACGTGGTCACGGCAGTTCGAGTGCGAACGTCTTGAGGAACGGTAAGCCATGCACGTCGCTATTTCTGCTTTGACAGTCGCGGTGGCTGCAATCGTTGTCTGGTGGTCGCTGCATCCGCGTCGCATCGCGCCGGAACGCGCAGGGGCATCCGTGCATATGCGCAACGGCGTGTCTGTATCGATGATGCTCAATCGCGTGATGAATCCAATTGCGCGCAGTAAAACCCTGCAAGGGGCAAGCGCCTTTTTCGCGTTCGCGCACCGACGGCGGGGCGCGATGAACGAGCTCGCCGATGTCATCGAATGCCTGCCTGTGGCGTCCGTCGTGTTCGACGAACATGGCGTGATCGTCCTCGCCAACGCGCAGGCCGAACGTCTCTTCGACTATCGGCGGGGCGTGCTGGCAGGCGCATGTGTCGGCCTCGTTGCGCCGGCGCTTTCGCACGAGCACCGCGCGGGCACCGTCCAGCCAGGCCGGCCGGTCGGAACGCGCACGCGCAGTCTGCGCGCCCGCCGCAGCGACGGCAGCGAGTTTCCCGCCGAAATCGCCACGAGCGCAATCCGTTATGAAGGGCGCATCGCGACCGTCGCGTTCATCACCGACATGACGGAGCGTGTCGAACTCGAACGCAACCGCCGCGAGCTGGCGCATCTGACGCGCATATCGACGATGGGCGAACTCGCCGCATCGCTCGCGCACGAACTGAACCAGCCTCTGACGGCGATTCTCAGCAACGGCCAGGCTGCGCAGCGCTTCATGGATCAGACGCCGATCGACCTTGCCGAAGTGCGCGACATCCTGAAGGACATCGTCGACGACAGCGGCCGCGCGAGCGAAGTGATCCGCCGGATGCGCGCCTTCGTGAAAAAGGAAGAGCAGCAGCAACTGACGAGTCTCGATGTCGGCGGATTGCTGCGCGACGTCGCGCTGCTCGTGCATGGCGACGCCGTCGCGCGGGGCATCCACGTGTCGCACGTGATCGACGATGGCTTGCCGCCCGTGCGCGGCGACAAGGTGCAACTGCAGCAGGTGCTACTCAACCTGCTGCTCAACGCATTCGATGCCGTCAGCGAGTGCAGCGCGTCCGATCGCGCGGTGGCGCTCTTTGCGCGACCCGACAGCGAAGGGGGCGTGCGCATCGCCGTGCGCGACCGCGGACATGGACAGACCGCGGACAAGCTCGAATGCATCTTCAAGCCGTTCGTCACGTCGAAGCCACAAGGCCTGGGCCTCGGGCTGTCGATCAGCCGCTCGATCGTGCAGATCCACGGCGGCCGCCTGTGGGCCGAGAACAATTTCGACCAGGGCATGACGTTCTATGTTGCGCTGCCCGCATCGCGCGATGCGAGTAACGCTGGCGTTGCGCAGGCGGCGTCATGAACGAACCGGCCGCGCTCGTCTACGTCGTCGACGACGACCCTTCCGTGCGCCGCGCGCTCACGCGGCTCGTCCGGTTGGCAGGTCATGAGGTCGAGGCGTACGGTTCGGCGCGCGAATTCCTCGAGCATGCGCGTGGCGAGCGCACGCCGGCTTGCGTCGTGCTCGACGTGCAATTGCCCGATCTGAGCGGACTCGAGTTGCAGCGCGAGCTTGATGCGCGTCTGCCCATCGTCTTTCTGACGGGCCACGGCGACATCGCGATGACGGTCGGCGCGATCAAGGCCGGCGCGACCGATTTCCTCACCAAGCCCGTTCGCGAAGACGACCTGTTGCGCGCGATCGACCTGGCGCTGGCGCGTTCCATCGAGGTATCGAAGTCGATCCTCGAACTGGAAGAATTGCGCAGCCGTGTCGGACGCCTGACGGTGCGCGAGCGCGAAGTGATGAATCTCGTCGTGCTGGGCCGCCTGAACAAGCAGGTGGCCTGCGAACTCGGCACGGTCGAGAAAACCGTCAAGGCGCATCGCGCGCGCGTGATGCAGAAGATGGAAGTCGGTTCGCTCGCGGAGTTGGTGCGCATCGCCGACAAGGTGGCCGTCGCCAACCCCGCCAGCCACACCAACCCCGCGAACCATTTACCCGAGCCGCCGCACACGGATGCCTCCGTCGATGCGCGCAAGCCAGCCTCCGGCCGGATACGGGACCAAGGTCCAATACCACCGACGCCCACAGTCTCATAGTCTATTGCTGAGACGCCCTCGCACCGTTTGCGTGGACGTCGCGGCTCAATAGGCTAATCAGAATGGGCACAGACAAACCATTCGTCGTGGTGGTCGACGACGATGCGTCGGTGAGCAGGGCGATCAGGCGTCTGTTGCGCTCCGTCGGGATTGCGGCCGATACGTACACGAGTGGCGACGAGTTTCTCGACGTGCTGTCGGCCACGCCTTCGTATCATCCCGACTGCGTGATCCTCGACGTGCAGATGCCCGGCGCCAACGGGATCGAGGTGCAGCGCCGGCTGGCCGGCAGCGCCGTGCCCGTCATTTTCATCACCGCCCACGACGACGCCGGTGTGCGCGAAGCCGCGCTCGCGGCGGGCGCGAAGGCCTATCTGCGCAAGCCCTTCAACGACGTGCTCTTCATCAGGACAGTGTGTGCCGTGCTCGGCATCGCTGCGCCGCTATGACGCAGCGTCCATTTACCCAGCAAAACAGTCTGGCACAGGAGCGAGCACATGCGCTTGCGCAAGATCATTGCCCCGAACTGCCTATTGGACCAAGGTCCAATTGTTTTCGACCTGGCCCGATTCCACACTGGACGCATCGGACTCGCCGGGCCGGGTGACGCGCATCTGGATTTGTCCGCCGCGCGATGCGCGCAATAAGCGCGACGGACGCAACCGTATCGCTTGGGAAGATTCATCATGAAACGAGCTTTTGGAAAGACGCTGATTTTCGCTACGACGTTGCTACTGGCAGATGTAGCCGCGGCACAACAACCTATCTTCTATCCCGCCAAGGGGCAGAGCCAACAGAAACAGTCCAACGACACGGCGCAATGCCACAGTTGGGCGACGCAGAACACGGGCGTGAATCCCGCCGCGCTCGCGCAGAACGCCGCCAATCAGCCGCCGCCGCCTGGACCGTCAGGGCAGCGCCTGGGCGGCGCAGCACGCGGTGCGGCAGGCGGCGCGGCGATCGGCGCGATTGCGGGCGACGCAGGCAAAGGCGCGGCGGCGGGCGCAATCGCGGGCACGATGGCGGGCGGCGCGCGGCAACGCCGTCAGGCTGCCGCTGCTCAGGAACAACAGCAGGCCACGCAACAGCAGGCATCGGAGCAGATGGCTACCTGGAACCGCGCGGTCGCCGCCTGCATGACGGGACGCGGCTATACGGTGCAATGACATGTCGATCGAAGGGAGCCGCGCGATGAATCGTCGATCGTACGTGGGCATGTCCGGGACGGGTCCGGCTGCCGTGCTGCATAGGGGCCGCGCTGCGGCACTTGCGTCACGCTGGCCGCTGGCGGCGGTGCTCGCGTCTGTGCTGTGCATCACCGCCTGCAAGAAAGCCCCCACCGAACCCCCACGCCCGACCGTCGAAGTCACCGTCGTCACGGTTCGGCAGCAGGAAACGCCCGTCGATTTCGAGTTCACCGCGCAGACGCAGAGTTCGCGCGAGGTGGAAATCCGTGCGCGCGTCGACGGCTTTCTGGAGCGGCGCATGTACACGGAAGGCGCGCTCGTCAAGGAAGGCCAGGTGCTGTTCGTGATGGACAAGAAGCCCTTCGAGGCCGCGCTGCAGTCCGCCAAAGGTGCGCTCGCGCAGCAGCAGGCGCGGTTACTGGTGACGAAACAGAACCTCGCCCGCGTGATTCCGCTGGCCGCGCAGAACGCGTTGAGCAAGAAGGACCTCGACGACGCCACCGGCAACGAGAAACAGGCCGAAGCCGCCGTGATCGCCGCGCAGGGTGAGGTGCGCACGGCCGAGCTGAACCTGAGCTACTGCACGATCCGCTCGCCGCTCCTGGGGCTATCGAGCTTCGCGCGCGTGCAGGACGGCAGCTATGTGACGCCGAACCAGTCGGGGCTGCTCACCTACGTCTACCAGCTCGACCCGATGTGGGTGAACTTCAGCATCTCCGAGAACGAACTGCTGCGCTACCGCGACCAGGTCGCCAAGGGCCTGCTGCGCTTTCCGCCGAACAACCAGTTCGACGTGACGGTCATCGAGGCCGACGGCTCGGTCTATCCGCAGCAGGGCCGCATCGACTTCACGAACCCCGCGTTCAGCCAGGAGACGGGCACCTTCCTCGTGCGCGCCACCTTCGCCAATCCGAAGGGCACGCTCAAACCCGGCCAGTTCGTGCGCGCGAAGGTCTCGGGCGCGGTGCGGCCCAACGCGGTGCTGGTGCCGCAGCGCGCGGTGCTGCAGGGCGCGAAGAGCCACTTCGTGTGGGTGCTCGACCAGGACTCGAAGCCGCATCAGCGCGTGATCGAAGTCGGCGACTGGCACGGCGACGACTGGTTCGTCAACGACGGGCTGAAGGCGGGCGAGCGCGTGGTGGTCGATGGCGCGATCCGCGTGTCGTCGGATGCGCACATCAAGGTGGTGAGTGCGGCGCCTGGTGCGCCGGGCACGCCTGCCACGCCCGCCTCTGCGCCGCCTGCGGCGAGCGCCGCCGCAGCGTCCGCACCGGCCGCCACGCTGGCGCAGACGCGCACGGCCAGCGTGAGCCCATGACCCGATGACCCGATGACGACCGACGCCATCCGGCGCACCCCGACCCGATGAACATCTCCCACTTCTGCATCGACCGGCCGATCTTCGCCTCGGTCATCTCGATCGTCATCACGCTGGGCGGCGCGCTGTGCATGCTCGCGCTGCCCACCGCGCAGTACCCCGACATCACCCCGCCGCAGATCACGATCTCCGCCACCTACCCGGGCGCGAGCGCCGACGTGGTCGCCAACAACGTCGCCGCGCCGATCGAGCAGCAGGTCAACGGCGCCGACAACATGATCTACATGAGCTCGTCGAGCTCCTCGACGGGCAACCTGACGATCAACGCGTACTTCCAGATCGGCACCAACCCCGAACTCGCCCAGGTCGACGTGCAGAACCGCGTGAACCTCGCGCTGCCGCAACTGCCGCAGTCGGTCACCAACCAGGGCGTGCAGGTGCAGAAGAAGTCGCAGGCGTTCATGATGGTGATCGCGATCTACTCGCCCACCGAGCGCTACGACGCCACCTACATCGCCAACTACGCGAACGTCTATGTGCTCGATGCGCTCAAGCGCATCCCGGGCGCCAACCAGTCGAGCATCTTCGGCACGCCCGACTACGCGATGCGCATCTGGCTGCGTCCCGACCGCATGGCGCAGCTGGGCATCACGGCGGCCGACGTGCAGCGCGCCGTCGCCAACCAGAACCAGCAGTTCGCCGTCGGCCGGTTAGGCCAGTCGCCCACGGGCAACGCCGTCGAACAGTCGTTCGCGGTCACGACCACCGGGCGCCTGACGGAACCCGGCGAATTCGAGAACATCATCATCCGCGCGCAGAGCGGCGGTGCGGCGATCGTGCGGCTGAAGGACATCGGCCGCGCCGAACTGGGCCAGAAGGACTACTCGATCCGCAGCCGCTTCCAGGGCAAGCCCGCCACCGTGATCGCCGTCTACCAGCAGCCGGGCGCGAACGCGCTCGATGTCTCCAAGCAGGTGCGCGCCACGCTCGCCGAGATGAAGAAGTCGTTCCCCGAGGGCATCGACTACGAGATCGCGATGGACACCACCGAGTTCACGCGCGCCTCGATCACGGACGTCGTACACACCTTCTTCGAGGCCGTCGTGCTGGTGGTGATCGTCGTGTTCGTGTTCCTGCAGAGCCTGCGCGCCACGCTGATTCCCGTGCTCGCAGTGCCCGTGTCGATCGTCGGCACGTTCATGGGGATGGAAGCGCTCGGTTTCTCGATCAACATGCTCACGCTGTTCGGCATGGTGCTCGCCATCGGTATCGTGGTCGACGATGCGATCGTCGTGATCGAGAACGTCGAGCGCAACATGACCGTCCACAAGCTCGAGCCGAAGATGGCCGCCAAACAGGCGATGGATGAAGTCGCCGGGCCGGTCGTCGCGATCGTGCTGGTGCTGTGCGCGGTGTTCGTGCCGGTCGCGTTTCTCGGCGGCATCACCGGGCAGATGTACAAGCAGTTCGCCATCACGATTGCGATTTCCGTGGTGATCTCGGGCATCGTCGCGCTGACGCTCTCGCCCGCGCTCGCGGCGCTGCTGCTCAAGCCCGGGCACCACGAGAAGAAGGGTTTTTTCCGCTGGTTCGACAACCAGTTCACGCGCATGACGGCGGGCTATACGCGCGCGGTGCGCCTCATCATCAAGCGCTTCGTGATCGCGCTGCTGCTGTTCGTCGGCATGATCGTGCTGGCCGTCGTGATGATGCGCGACATCCCGACCGCCTTCCTGCCGCCCGAAGACCAGGGCTATCTGCTGGGCGCCGTGATCATGCCCGATGCGGCGTCGCTGGACCGCACGGGGCAGGTGTCGGACCGCGTGTCCGAGTATTTCATGAAGCAGCCGGCCGTGGGCAGCATCACGACGGTGGACGGCTTCAGCATTCTCGACAGCCAGAACAAGAACAACTCGTCGACGTTCTTTGTCGGCTTCAAGAGCTTCGAGGACCGGTATTCGTCGGCCAATATCCGCACGCAGAATGCGCGCGCCGTGCTCGTCGATGCGTACAAGACGCTCTCGCAGATCCGCGAGGGCATCGTCGTGCCGCTCAATCCGCCGTCGATTCCGGGGCTGGGCACCACCGGCGGCACGGAGATGTGGATCCAGAGCAAGGGCGATGCGACCATCGCGCAGTTCGCCGCCGTGGTGGACGACTTCGTCGCGAAGGCCAAGCAGCGCCCCGAACTGACGGGCGTCACCTCGACCTTCAACGCGAACTCGCAGCAGCTGCTGGTCGACGTGGACCGCGACAAGGCCGAGACGCTCGGCGTGCCCGTGCAGGACGTCTACAGCGCGATGCAGACGATGTTCGGCTCGCTGTACGTGTCGCAGTTCAACCGCTCGAGCCGGCTGTGGCAGGTGATCCTGCAGGCCGAGCCGTCGTACCGGTTAAAACCCGACGACCTGACGCAGATCTTCGTGCGCAGCGCGAACGGCAGCATGGTGCCACTCAAATCGGTGGTGACCTCGCGCTACGTGACGGGGCCGGACCTGATCACGCGCTTCAACAACTTCCCGGCCGTGAAGATCACGGCGAACGCGGCGCCCGGCTACGCGTCGGGCCAGGTGATCACCGCGCTCGAAGAGATCGGCGCGCAGATGCCGTCGGAGTACGGGGTGGCGTGGAGCGGCGAGGCGTTCGAGGCGAAGCAGTCGGGCGGCACCTCGGGCCTCGTGTTCGTGTTCGGTCTGATCATGGTGTTCCTGATTCTCGCGGCGCAGTACGAGAAGTGGAGCCTGCCGTTCGGCGTGCTGATGGCGGTGCCGTTTGCGCTCTTCGGCGCGCTGCTGGCGATTTTGCTGCGGGGGCTGAACAACGACGTGTACTTCCAGATCGGCCTGACGATGCTGGTGGCGCTCGCGGCGAAGAACGCGATCCTGATCTTCGAGTTCGCGGTGCTCAACCGCGAGTCGGGCAAGTCGGTGTTCGACGCGACGATGACGGCCGCCGAGGAGCGGCTGCGGCCGATCGTGATGACGTCGCTGGCGTTTATCCTGGGCTGCGTGCCGCTCGCGATCGCGACGGGGGCGTCGGCCAACAGCCGGCATTCGATCGGCACGGGGGTGATCGGCGGGATGCTGGGAGCCACGGCGATTGCGGTGTTCTTCATTCCGATGTTCTTTTACGTGCTCGAAACGATGTCGGAGCGCTCGGAGAAGAAGAAGGCCAAGAAGGCCGGCGATGTGCCGCCTTCTGCACCGGGGTCGGGACCAGCGCAAGGCGAGCCGCCCAAGGTGCCGCCATCGGCGGGCGGCCCCAAAGTGGGCGGCGGCCCGACGACCAACCCGTCCGCACCGCGCGAGGGTGACTGACATGCGCCGCGCTCCGCTGACCACTCCGCTCGCCACCGGCCTTGTGGCCGCGCTATGCGTCCTCGCCCTGAGCGGCTGTCTGCTCGGGCCGAACTACTCGCGTCCGCCGCTTGACGTGCCCGCGACCTACCGCTTCCCCGACAACTACGCGGCCGACATCGCGAACACCGAATGGTGGAAGCAGTTCGACGACCCGGTGCTCGATGAACTGATCACGACCGCGCTGGCAAACAACAACGACGTGAAGATCGCCGCCGCGCGCGTCGACCAGTTCCTCGGCCAGTTCGTCACGACGCGCGCAGCGCTGTTTCCGCAGGTCGGCGCGGGTTTCGATGCCGAACGCCAGCGCATCTCGACGTCGTCCTCGCCGCTGCTCGCGAATGTGCAGAACCCCGTGTTCAACACCTACCAGCTAGCGCTCTCGGCATCGTGGGAAATCGATCTGTTTGGCCACAACCGGCGTCTGACGGAATCGGCGCGCGCGAGCCTGCTGTCGACGGAAGAAGCGAAGCGCGGCACGGTGCTGACGCTGGTGTCGTCGGTGGCAGCGTCGTATATCAACCTGCGCAGTCTCGACCGGCAGCTGGAGATCGCGAAGGCCACCACGGAGAGCCGCGCCGAATCCGTACACGTGTTCGATCTGCGCTTCAAGGGCGGCGAGGTCTCGCAGATGGAACTCGCGCAGAGCCAGTCGGAATACGAGGCGTCGCGCGCGGTGATTCCGCAGATCGAGGCGCAGATCGCGCAGCAGGAAGATGCCCTCTCGGTGCTGCTCGGGCGCAATCCGGGCGATATCCTGCGCGGGCGCGCGCTGGCCGACCTCGCGGCGCCCGCCGTGCCGGCGGGGCTGCCGTCGGATCTGCTGGAACGCCGTCCCGATCTGCGTCAGGCCGAGCAGGACCTCGTCGCGGCGAATGCGCAGATCGGTGCGGCCAAGGCGCTGTATTTCCCGCAGATTTCGCTGACGGGGCTGCTGGGCACGCAAAGCGGGCAGTTCTCGAAGCTCTTTACGGGGCCGGCGCGCGTGTGGTCATTTGCGGGTTCGATCGCGCAGCCGATCTTCGAAGGCGGCGCGATCGTCGGTCAGGTAAAGCAGGCCGAGGCGGTGCAGCAGCAGGCGCTGTACTCATACCGCAAGGCAATCCAGGTCGCGTTCCAGGAAGTCGACGATGCACTGATCTCGTCGCAGAAGGTGCGCGAACAGTTCGACGTGCAGGTGCGGCAGGTCGAGGCGCTGGCGACTTATGCGCATCTGGCGCGGCTGCGGTACGAAGGCGGCTACACGAGCTATATCGAGGTGCTCGACGCCGAGCGCAGTCTCTTCAACGCGCAGCTGAACCAGACGCAGACCCAGGCGGGTGTGCTGGTGTCGTACGTGAACCTGTACAAGGCGATGGGCGGCGGCTGGGTCATCACGGCCGAGGGCCTGACGACCCAGGCAGCGCAGCACAGCGGCGACGCGGCCGCGCAGAGCGCGAAATGAGCGAGACGTCGTCCGCGTATCTCGGCCACGCGACGCGCACGCCAGTGATCGCCTGTCACGAATGCGATCTGCTCCAGCGCGAAAGCACCGTGCCGCCCGAAGGCGCGCTGCGTTGCTGCCGCTGCCGGGCGACGCTGTACCGGCGTCACGCGAACAGCCTCGACCGCACGCTCGCCTATGCGCTTGCTGCCTGCGTGATGTGGATCGTGTCGAACGCGTTTCCGATCGTCGGCCTGTCGGTGAACGGCGATCTCGTCGAAACGACGATGTTCGGCGCGGTGCGCGTGCTATACCGGGATGGCATGTGGCCGCTGTCGGCGCTGATCTTCATCACGACGATGCTGATGCCCGCGTGCCAGGCGCTCGGCCTCGTGTGGCTGCTGTTGCCGTTGCGGCTCGGGCGCACGCCGTATCGCGCGGATGCCGTGTTCCGCTCGCTGCGTGTCGCGCAGGAGTGGGGCATGACGGAGGTGCTGATCCTCGGTCTGCTGGTCGCGCTGGTGAAGCTTGCGCATATCGCGGCGGTGGTGACGGGGCCGTCGTTGTGGTCGTTCGGCGCGCTGATGCTGTTGCTCGCGGCAGCCGCCTCCGCGTTCGATGCGCGCGACCTGTGGTCGCGGCTCCAGGGCGTGCCCGATGCCGGCCCCGCGTTCGACAGCGACACGCCGTTTGCCGGCGAAACAGCCGCAGCGTGTGGCCTGTGCGTGTGTCACGACTGCGGCTTGCTGACTCGCGCCGCGCCCGCGCAAGCGCGTGACGAAGGCGACTACGCGAACGTGCATGCCGCCGTCCACGTGCCGGCGCATGCCGCGCATTGCCCGCGCTGCGGCGCGCATCTGCATCTGCGCAAGCCCGACAGCCTCGCGCGAACCTGGGCCTGTCTGATCGCGGCCGTCATCCTCTACATCCCGGCGAACGTGCTGCCCGTGATGGACACGAGTTCATTGTTCGGCGCGCAGAAGGACACGATCATGAGCGGTGTCGTGTATCTGTGGACCTCGGGTTCGTGGCCGCTTGCGGTGCTGGTCTTCATCGCGAGCATCGCGGTGCCGATGCTGAAGATTCTCGCGATCGGCTTTCTCGCGACCTCGGCCAATTTACGCTCCACCTGGCAGCCGGATCAGCGCGCGCGCATCTACCGGCTCGTCGAACTGGTCGGGCGCTGGTCGATGCTCGATATCTACGTGATCGCCGTGCTCACGGCGCTCGTGCAGTTCAACGCGCTCGCCACCGTGCGCGCCGGTCCTGCCGCGATCGCGTTCGGCGCGGTCGTCGTGCTGACGATGTTCGCCGCGATGTCGTTCGATCCGCGGCTCATCTGGGATGCGAGGAAAACGGAATGAGCCGGCCGCCCGACCTGCCCGACGCCGTCGCCGTGCCGCGCAAGCGCTGGCGCATCCAGTGGATCTGGCTGGTGCCCGTCGTCGCCGTGCTGGTCGGCGTCTGGCTCGCGGTGCAGGCGGTGCTCTCGCAAGGGCCGACCATCACGATCAGCTTCAAGACGGGCGAAGGACTCGAAGCGGGCAAGACCAAGATCAAGTTCAAGGACGTCGATATCGGCGTCGTGAAGAAAGTCGCGCTGTCGAAAGACTATAAAAACGTCATCGCGACCGCCGAACTCACGCGCGACGCCACCGACATGCTCGTCGACGACACCCGCTTCTGGGTCGTGCGGCCGCGCGTGACGGGCGGCAACGTGTCGGGTATCAGCACATTGTTGTCAGGCGCGTTCATCGGGATGGACATTGGCCGTGCAAAGAATGAGCGGCGCGACTACACCGGGCTGGAAGTGCCGCCCGTGTTCGCGAGCGACGTGCCGGGCCGCGAGTTCGTGCTGAACGCGTCGAACCTGGCTTCGCTCGATGTCGGCTCGCCTGTCTATTTCCGCCGCCTGCGCGTCGGGCAGGTGACGTCGTACGAACTCGACAAGAACGGCGGCGGCATCACCATGCATATCTTCGTGAACGCGCCGTACGACCGCTACGTGAAGAGCGATTCGCGCTTCTGGGAAGCAGGCGGCATCGATGTCACGCTCGGCACGGAAGGCGTGAAGATCAACACGCAGTCGCTGGTGTCGATCCTGATCGGCGGTCTGGCGTTCGAAACGCCCGCGGAGTCGCTGGCGCAGCCCGAAGCGCCGGCGCGCACGCCGTTCACGCTGTTCGCGACGCGCGTCGACGCAATGAAGGTGCAGGACCGCATCGTCGACACCTATGTGCTCAATTTCAAGGAATCGGTGCGCGGCCTGACGGTGGGCGCGCCAGTCGATTTTCGCGGCATCGTGCTCGGCGAGGTGTCGGCGATCTACACGCGCTTCGATCCCGTTACGAAACAGATCAGCATTCCTGTCGAGATCAAGTTCTATCCCGAGCGCTTCACCTCGCGCTATGCGGGCGACAAGCCAGGAGAAGGACGCGTGGTGCGCGATCCAAAGGACATCGCCGATTTCCTCGTGTCGCGCGGCTTCCGTGGGCAGCTGAAAACGGGCAGCCTGCTGACAGGCCAGCTGTACGTCTCGTTCGATTTCTTCCCGCATGCGCAGAAGGCGAGCATCGACTGGAGCCGCACGCCCGCCGAGCTGCCGACCGAGCCGAGCGGCCTGCAATCGCTGCAGGAGTCGATCAACCGGATCGTCGCGCGCATCGACAAACTGCCGATCGAGCAGATCGGCAAGAACACCCAGCAGGCGCTCGCCGATGCGGGTACGCTGATGCAGAGCCTCAATACCCAGGTGGTGCCGCAGGCGAAGAGCACGTTGTCGGCGGCGCAGGCCACGCTCAATTCGGCGAATAGCGCGCTTGCGCCCGATTCGACGCTGCAGCAGGACACGAGCGACGCGATCCGCGAGCTCGCGCGTACGGCGGCGTCGTTCCGCGCGCTCTCGGATTATCTGCAACGCCATCCCGAAGCGCTGCTGCGAGGCAAACAGGAGGACGCAAAGTGAAGCGATCGATGCTCCCGCCCGGCGCATGCGTTTGCGTCGCCGCCGCCATTACCTTGCTGGCAGCGTGCAGCTCGCCGCGCTCGAACTTCTATACGCTGAGTCCCGACACGACGCTCGAGAGCGCGGGCGCGCCGCTGTCGGTGTCGGTCGTGGTCGGGCCCGTGACGGTGCCCGATCTGGTCGACCGGCCGCAGCTCGTGACACGCGTGTCGGGCAACGAAGTGAAGCTCAATGAGTTCGCGCGCTGGGGCGAGCCGCTCAAGAGCGGTGTCGCCGATGTGATCGCCGCCGACCTGACGCGGCTGCTCGGATCGCAGCGCGTGTCGGTGTCGTCGCAGATGGTGGCGGGCACGGAAGCGTGCCGCGTGCGCGTCGATATCCTGCAGTTCGATTCGATGCCCGGCGAAGCCGTTGCCGTCGACGCGCTGTGGACCGTGCGCGTGACGGGCCGCACGGCCTTGCTGACGGGCCGCTCGACGATACGCGAGCCGGTGCAGGGCGCGGACGACGCCGCGCTCGTCGCCGCGCACAGCCGGGCGCTCGCCGCCGTGAGCCGCGACATCGCCGCGGCGATCCGGAGCGCGCCGCCGGGTTGAGCTGCGGATGCGCTGCGGGCGGGGTCTGAAGCGGCCGCGCGGGCAGACTCTGTACAATGGCCTGATCGACAACCGCACGCATGGCTGCATGGCTTGCGTTGCGGGTCATCCCGTGCCAGGCGAACTGCGCCAGATGCGCGCGATGCCCGCCTGACCGCCCGTCGCACGATGACGCTGAACGCGCCGTGCCATGCATGCCGCCAACGCTTTACACGACATGGCCATCACCTACAAGACTCCCGAAGACATCGCGCGCTTGCGCATCTCAGGCCGGCTCGCCGCCGACGTGCTCGCCATGATCGGCGAGCATGTGAAGCCCGGCATCTCCACGGGCGAACTCGACGCGATCTGCCACGACTACATCGTCGACACGCAGAAGGCGATTGCCGCCAACGTCGGCTATATGGGTTTTCCGAAGACGGTATGTACGTCGGTGAACTCCGTCGTGTGCCACGGCATTCCCGACCGCGCCGAGATTCTCAAGGACGGCGACATCATCAACATCGACGTGGCTGTCATCAAGGACGGCTATTTCGGCGACACGAGCCGCATGTACACGGTCGGCGAGCCGAGCACGGTCGCACAGCAGCTGATCGACACGACGTATGAGGCCATGCTCGCGGGCATCCGCCAGGTCAAGCCGGGCGCGACGCTCGGCGACGTCGGTCATGCGATCCAGCAGATCGCGCAGCGCGAGGGCTTTTCGATCGTGCGCGACTACTGCGGGCACGGCATCGGCAAGGTGTATCACGAGGACCCGCAGGTGCTGCACTACGGCCAGCCGGGGCAGGGCGTGCGCCTGAAGCCGGGCATGGTGTTCACGATCGAGCCGATGATCAACGCGGGCCGCGCCGGCACGTCGGTGATGCGCGACGGCTGGACGGTCGTCACCAAAGACCGCTCGCTGTCCGCGCAATGGGAGCACATGGTCGCCGTCACCGACGACGGCTACGAGCTGCTCACGCCGTGGCCCGACGGCACGGGGCGCTACGAGGCGCCCTGATGCGCCATGGAGCGCGGCGGCATGCCGGCGCGAGCTGCAAGCTGACGGCGCTGAAAGCGTTCGTGGCCACTCCCGCACGATGCGACGCAAAACGCCGGGTCTCGCGTGTGCCGGTTTTGTAGCCGCGTGTCAACCCATGCGCGCTGGGTCGCACTGCGCCGAATTAAAGATTTGACTCACGCGTCGGTTCGGTTAAAGCTACGCGCTAGCGCTTTACCCGGATGACACAAGGGATTTAAGGGATTTTCGAACGCATGAGTCCTTCACTGACCGTTCGCCGTATCGCAGCCAATCAGGGCGTCGTCTTCCGCGAGCTTCGTACCGCCTCGCTGCGTGAAGCGCCTTACGCATTCGGCGAAACGCTGGAAGAAGCGCTGTCGGCCGATGCGTCCACGTTCGAAGAAACAGCCGCGCGGCACGCTGCGTCGGCCACGTCGACATCGTTCATCCTGTACACGGAAGGGCACCCCGCCGGTCTGATCGGCGCCTGCTTCGAGGACGCGCCATCGCATCGCGCGTTCGTCAGCGAGTTGTGGGTCGCGCCCGCCGTGCGGCATCTGCGCGGTGGCGAGCTGCTCGTCAACACGGCAAGCGGGTGGCTAGCGGGGGCGGGCGCCACCGAAATCTACGCATGGATCGCCGACGAGAACCGCAACGCCATGCGCTTCTACGAGCGCCTCGGCTTCGGCCCGACGGGCGAACACGAGCGCATTGCGCGCGCGCCGGACCAGTTCCAGACGCTGCTCGTGCGGCACGTGCCGCAAGAAACGGCAACCGACGATCCCGCGCACGGGCACGCCGGTTAAGCGCTTCCCAGCCCCTTTCGCCGCTTTCGATCGTTTCTCCGGGCGCGTGTTTCGCGCGCTTTCTTCCCAGTTTTTGTCGATCCGTCCGTCCCGGACCAGCACGCACGCGGCATTTTCCTGTCGCGTGAAGACTTATTGGCAAAAATGCTCACCGTTCGCCAGGACGCCTGTAAAATACGCAAAATTTTTTGCCGAACGCTATGTCGCCGAAGAAATCGCCATTTTTTGAACTGCGCAGTGGCGCGGTCGACACATTGCTGTTTGTCGTCAAGACGACCAACCTCGATGAGATGCGTGCCGAGCTGACCCGGCGCTTCGAGGCGACACCCGAATTCTTCGCGAACGACACCGTCGCGATCGACGTGCGCCGTCTTGCGGAAAACGAGCGCGTGCCGCTTGCGGACATCGCGAAGCTGCTGGACAGCGTACGCATGCGTCCCATCGGCGTCGTAGCCGACAGCACGCAGCACGTGTGGGCGAACGAGGCAGGTCTGCCGCTGCTCGATGCGCGCGACGCTCGGGACGCTCGCGTCAGCAAGAGCAATACGGATGCAGGCGGCGACGAAGCAAAGACTGCAGCGAAAACAGACGCCCCGCCCGCTGCGGACGCCGCCGCGCGCGAGCCGGAGCAGGCCGAGTCGGCTGCCGCGGAACCCGTGCGCATCGGCACCTCGTCGCAGACGATGGTGGTCGACAAGCCGCTGCGTTCAGGCCAGCGCATCTACGCGAAGGGCGATCTCGTCGTACTCGGCATGGTGAGCAACGGCGCCGAAGTGATCGCGGAAGGCAACATCCATATTTACGCGCCGTTGCGCGGCCGTGCTTTGGCGGGCGTGCATGGCAATCACGACGCGCGCATTTTCTGCACGTGTCTCGAACCGGAATTGATCTCGATCGCGGGTATCTACCGGACGACTGAGAACCCGCTGCCTGCCGACGTGCATGGCAAGCCGGTGCAGATCTGGCTCGAAGATGAAAAGCTGATGATCGAACCGCTGCGGCTCACCTGACGCGTGCGCCGCGCATGCAGTGCGCGCGCTGCGCGATGGAACTCCCGCCGGACTCAATAGACGAATAGACGAACACAAGGTAAAGGGTAATGGCAAAAATCATTGTGGTGACTTCGGGCAAGGGTGGCGTAGGCAAGACGACCACGAGCGCGAGTTTCGCATCCGCACTCGCATTGCGTGGCGCGAAAACGGCAGTGATCGATTTCGACGTGGGCCTGCGCAATCTCGATCTCATCATGGGTTGCGAGCGGCGCGTGGTGTACGACCTGATCAACGTGATCCAGGGCGAAGCCAACCTGAACCAGGCGATGATCAAGGACAAGAAGTGCGAGAACCTGTTCATCCTGCCGGCATCGCAGACGCGCGATAAAGATGCGCTGACGATGGAAGGCGTCGAGAAGGTCATCAACGATCTGATCGCGATGGACTTCGAATACATCGTTTGCGATTCGCCGGCGGGTATCGAGTCGGGCGCGCTGCTCGCCATGCACTTCGCCGACGAAGCACTGATCGTGACGAACCCGGAAGTGTCGTCGGTGCGTGATTCGGACCGCATTCTCGGCATCCTGTCGTCGAAGACCAAGCGCGCGATCGACGGCAAGGAGCCCATCAAGGAGCATCTGCTGATCACGCGCTACAACCCGAAGCGCGTGAGCGAAGGCGAAATGCTGTCGCTCACGGATATTCAGGAAATCCTGCGCATCGACCTGATCGGCGTGATTCCGGAATCGGAAGCCGTGCTGCATGCGTCGAACCAGGGCTTGCCTGCTGTACACCTCGACGGCACCGATGTCGCCGAAGCGTATAAGGATGTCGTGTCGCGTTTCCTCGGCGAGCAGAAGTCGCTTCGCTTTACCGATTACCAGAAGCCGGGCCTGCTGCAGCGCCTCTTCGGCACCAAGTAAGGGGAGCGCACGTGATGTCCATTCTTTCGTTTTTGCTGGGCGAGAAGAAGAAGTCTGCGTCGATAGCGAAGGAACGCCTGCAGCTGATCATCGCGCATGAGCGCGTAGGCGGCAAAGCGCCCGCCGATTATCTGCCCGCGTTGCAACGTGAACTCGTCGCCGTGATCTCGAAGTACGTGAAGATTTCGGACGACGATATCCGCGTCAATCTCGAACGACACGACGACCTCGAAGTGCTCGAGGTCAAGATCGAGATTCCGCAGGCTTGAGCCGTCTGTAGCTTCTTTATCGCTTGACGCGCGTCACCGTCATTGGGTGGCGCGCGTTGTTGTGCCAACGTTTTTCGTGCGCACATTCGCTGCGCACGCTCTCCCGTCGATTCCCCCAAATCACTCCCCCGAAATAATCCGTTGCATTTCAGGGCACGCGGTAACACGTCCGCTGTCAGCCCTTTCGTCACCTCGCGCATTGAACGGACGACGCCGTCATTCGGTGCTGACACAAGAGGTGAAAACATGAAAAAGTCGACTCGACTGCTCGCAGTTTCCGCTGTGCTCGTGATGTCCGGTCTGTCCGCCGCTGTGTCGGCGTCGGCTGCGGAAGTGATTGTTGTGGCGCCATCCGCGCCGCCCGTCGAGCGCTTCGAAGCCGTGCCCGCGCCGCGCACGGGCTATGTGTGGGACAAGGGCCACTGGCGCTGGGACCACGGCCGCTACGTGTGGGTGGCGGGTCACTGGCAGGCCGAGCGCGTCGGCTATCACTGGGTGCCGGGCCACTGGGTCGCGCATGGTCCGAACTGGCACTGGGTGCAAGGCCACTGGGCGTGATGCCCGGGTGAATCCAACGGGCTTCGATGGCGCGTGTTGACGGCATCGCGCGTGGCCATCCGCCCGTTCTCCGAACGCGCCCGAGAGCGCGCTTAATCGCAACCATCAAGGGAGTCGTCAAATGAGAAAAAGGACCTTGCTCGCGATCGCCGTGCTGGCGGTCACGTTGGCCGGTTGCGTCGTCGTGCCGGCTCGCCCGGTGTATTACCATCCGGTCGGCATCGTCGTGTACTGACGATTGTGGGGAGGTCGGGCGCATCTCTGCGGGATGCGCCCGATTTTTTTAGCGGCAATGGCGAAAGCCAAACTGCCGCAAGCTCATTCCTTTGCTTCGCTGCGCGTTGCCGGTTGTTCTTCGCTATGACTCTCTTCTTCGACTGAAGGCGCCGCAGCAGACGCGGCGGGCGTCATATACCGGTTCGCCAGCGCCTCGTACAACGGCGGCGCAAACACGCTCGAAATCCGGCTCGACACGAGTGCCGTCGCCATCAGCGAAATGACGAGCGCGTGGCCGTTGATCATCTCCATCACGATCACGAACGACGTGATCGGCGACTGCGTGACAGCCGCGAGATAGCCGACCATGGCGAGTGCGATCAGCATCGGCAGTTGCATGTCGCTGAAGGCCATGTGCAGCACGTTGCCGAAGCCCGCGCCGATCGACAGCGACGGCGCGAAGATGCCGCCGGGAATCCCCGGCAGATACGAGCCGATCATCGATGCCATCTTCAGCAGCGGATAGAACACCGACAGATGTTCGGTGCCGTAGAGCAGTCCGCGCGCTTCCGCGTAGCCGCTGCCGAAGGTCGTACCGCCCGACACGAGACCGATCACCGCAATGGCCAACCCGCACAGTGCGGCGAACGCGACGGGCCGCTCTTTGTTCAGGCTGAGCAACGGCGCGGGCATCCAGCGCTCGGTGTTCAGCAGCAGCCAGCCGAACACGCCGCCCGCGATGCCCGTCACGATGCCCGTGATGATGACGGCCACCGCGAGTGAATCGGGGAAATGCGTGCCGATGTCGATCGTGCCGAAGTACGTGTAATTGCCGTTGACGCCGAGCGCGATGATCCCGGCGATGATGATGGCCGTGATCAGCACGCCGCTGGCGCGCGCCTCGAAGCTGCGCGTGAGTTCCTCGATGGCGAAGACGATGCCCGCGAGCGGCGTGTTGAAGGCCGCCGAGAGGCCGGCCGCCGCGCCCGCCAGCACCAGTTGCCGTTCGATCAGCGCGTTCGAGCGCGGGTAGAGGCGGCGCAGGTTGAACATCAGCGCCGCGCCGACCTGTACGGTCGGCCCTTCGCGCCCGATCGTGAAGCCGCCGAGTATCGCGAGAAACGACACGAGAATCTTGCCGAGCAGAATTGGGAATGTGAGTAGCCGCATGCCGGCGGCGCTGGTGTTCGAATGCAGCGTCGCGATGACCTGTGGGATGCCGCTGCCTTCGGCGCCGCGAAAGAAGCGTCGCGTGAGCCAGACCGATGCCGCCGCGACGGCGGGCGTCAAAAACAGCGTGAGCCAGCGATGCTCGTTCTGCAGATGGAGAAAAGCGTTGTAACCGAAGTCGATCAGCCGCGCATAGAAAACGGCCGTGAGACCGACGGCGATCGCGCCCAGCCAGAAAATGCCGTACTGACGCCATAGACGCCGTAGGCGCCGGCCGATGTTCGAGGACAGCAGGGGTGTCCGTGACATGGGGAGTCGGGCTGGGAAATGGGAAAATTATAGTCGCCTCGCGGGCGGTGGCGCGGCGAAAGCGGGCCGGATGGTTGCCCGAATGACCCGGCTGCGGGCGGCGGCCTGTCAAGGAAAGTAACGTCTGGTAACGACGCGGCAGGTCCTGCAAGATTCGCTGCTGCCCATTTTGCGGGCAATTGTCGGGATGGTCAGCTAAAATTGCAGATTGCTAGCGAGCATCTAAAGCAGCCACAACACGGGCCATCAATGAAGCGAATTCTCATCGTCAAAGTCACCTCCATGGGCGACGTGATACAGGCTCAGCCGATCGTATCGGATCTGAAGCGCGCGTTTCCCGGCGTCGAGGTCGACTGGGCAGTCGACGAATCGTTCGCCGAGATTGCCCGCTGGAATCCCGGCACCGACCGTGTGCTGGCCGCACCGCTGCGCCGCTTCAAGAAGGCGCGCCGCTGGTCGGATTTCAAGGCGATCTGGCAGTCCATCGCCGAACTGCGCGCGTATCGCTACGACGTCGCGCTCGATATTCACGGCGTCTACAAGAGCGCGATCATCTCGTTCCTGTCGCGTTCGCGAAAGCGCCTCGGTTATGGCAACAAGCATCTCGGCGAGCGCGGCGCCGCATTCGCCTATACGGGGCGGTTCGTGCCGCCGCGCGATCGCAATGCCTGGAGCGGCATGCGCGAGACCGTCAGTACGGCGCTCGGCTATCCGCTCGACAATCCACCTGACTACAACCTGCATATTCCCGCGCCGGCCAAGCCGCTCGTCGATACGGGCGGACGGCCGCTGGCGATGCTGTTCCACGCGGCATCCAAAGACGACAAGAAGTGGCCGGCGGCGCACTGGATCGCGATCGCGCGGGACCTCGTGCGGCGGGGCTTCCATGTTGTCGTGCCGTGGGGGTCGCAGGCTGAGCGCAGCGAGGGGCTCGCGATCGTCGACCAGGTGGAAGGCGCGGAACTGCTGCCGCAACTGAGCGTGACCGAAATCGCCCAGGTGCTCGCGGCGTCGGACTTCGTGATCGGCGTGGATACGGGCTTCGTCCATCTGGCGCACGCGCTCGGCAAGCGCACCGTGATGATCTTCATCGCGACGTCGCGGGAAACGTTTGAGAATAACGTGCCGTTCCGGTCGGTTTCGATTGGGGATGGCAATTCGGTGCCGCCCGTCGCCGAGGCGCTGGCCGCCATCGATCACGTGCATGCCGACCCGCTCAGTCTCGGCGGACAGGGCAAATCAGTCGCCGCGGCCTGAGGTCGACTGGGAAAGCGGGTGGGGCGCGAGAAAAAAGAAAAGAGGCGCACGCGCAATCGCCCAATTTCGGACGCCGTCGCGAGGCGCCTCTGAAAAGCCCGCGCCTGAAGCGCGCGGACCGAGAGGAAACCTGCAGAACAAACCTGTACAACATCCGTAAAGACCACGCGGATGTGAACAAGTTCAACCATTTTTGATTTTTTTCGATTTTTGCGACGACGCTTCGTGCGGGGCTGGCGGCTATCGTTTCCGTTTGGCATGCGGCGATAGATTCGCTTGATGCGCTCGCAATCGTCATTGCGTCCATTACACGTCTGTTAAAACTGTCGCTTTTCTTTTGGCTTTCGGCGGCGCGTTTCGCGCGTTTCGTCGACGCTCGCAACGCATCCTGCTCCCATTCTCTCGACGCCGCGCCCGCGAAGGCTTTCCCGGCGGCCTTCATGCGCTTTGATTGATGTCCTGCCGTGCCGAGCGCCTTTCATCGCGATGATTTGCCGCGCAGCGCGGCGCTCGCCGCCTGTAACACAACCCCAGTCGATGCTTACAAATTGCAACGGTCGCCCCTGTCAGGTTCGTGTTCAATCGAGGTCATTCGGGGTTCGCTCGAATAAAACGATACTGACTCGAAAGGGAGAAAAAACGTGAAACGCTTGATCCTGGCTTTGGTGACGGGCGCGCTGCTGGCGGCATCGCTGAGCGGCTGTATCGTGGTGCCGGACGGTGGCTATCATCATCACGGCTACTACTACCGCTGATCGGGCAATGGATGCTGATGGCCGTTCAGGCCATCAGCATTTCGAAAGCGACGACGGCGGCGATCGCGGCCAGATTAGCGGCGACGGCTTCGACGACGATCCCTTTCCAGCTCGCCGGCTTGAAGCGCAGCGCGATCAGCAGCGAGCCAAGCAGCGCCAGCGCGATGATGACGACGATATCCGCGTTGCCTAAATGAAAGTTCATCGATGCCTCCCCGTTCAGCATGACTACATGACCGCTTGCTTTGATTTGAGTATAGGCAGGTCAAAATCGGCGGCAAGGAGAGGAGTTTCCCGGTTCTCGTTCGTACGGACCAAGCTTCTTTGACAGGCTTCCAAAAACAAAAACGGCCCCGGCGCAATGCATCGCGCCGGGGCCGCTTCGCTTTCGACTTACGCCGATAGCCGATGAGTTACATCAACCGTGTATCGCGTGTTTCGCGCATGCACAGCACGCCGACCAGGCTGACCACGGCCGCGGTCGACACATACAGTCCCACCCACGACAGCCCGCCCTTCGCCGCCAGCATCTGCGCGATGTACGGCGCCACCGATGCGCCCAGAATCCCGCCCAGGTTGTACGCGACGCCGGCCCCCGTGTAACGCACGTTGGTCGGGAACAGCTCGGGCAGCAGCGCGCCCATCGGCGCGAACGTGACGCCCATCAGGAACAGCTCGATGATGAGGAACAACTGCACGAGCGTCATCGAGCCGCTGCCGAGCAACGGCGCCATCGTGAAGCCCGACAGGATCGCGGCGATGCAGCCGACGATCAGCACCGGCCTGCGGCCGAAGCGGTCGCTGGCCCATGCGGACAGCGGCGTCGCAAGCGCCATGAAGACGACGGCGACGCACAGCATACCGAGGAAGCTCTGACGCGAGATGTGCAGCGCAGACACGCCATACGACAGCGAGAACACCGTCGAGATGTAGAACAGCGTGTAGCAGACGACCATCGCGAACGCGCCGAGCAGCACCGGCCCCAGATGGCGGCTGAGCAGCGTCGCGACGGGCACGCGCACGCGCTCCTGGCGGTCGATCGCGGCCTGGAACGCCGGCGTTTCCGCAATCTTCAGGCGCACGTAGAGGCCGAGCGCGACCAGCACCGCGCTGACGATGAACGGCACGCGCCAGCCCCAACTACGGAACTGCTCGTCCGACAGCGACAGCGCGAGGCCGAAGAACAGCCCGTTGGAGGCGAGAAAGCCAATCGACGGCCCGAGTTGCGGGAACATGCCGAACCAGCCGCGCTTGCCGGCGGGCGCGTTCTCGGTCGCGAGCAGGGCGGCGCCGCCCCATTCGCCGCCGAGGCCGATACCCTGGCCGAAGCGCAACACACACAGCAGGATCGGCGCGAGGCTGCCGATCGAGTCGTAGCCGGGGACGAAGCCGATCAGCGTCGTCGACAGGCCCATGACCAGCAGCGACGCGACGAGCGTCGACTTGCGGCCGATGCGGTCGCCGAAGTGGCCGAACAGGAACGAGCCGATCGGCCGCGCGATGAACGCGATGCCGAATGTGACGAACGCCGACAGCGCCTGCGCGGTCGCCGAGCCGTGCGGGAAGAACACCGGGCCGATGACGAGCGCGGCGGCCGTCGCGTAGACGTAGAAGTCGTAGAACTCGATTGCGGTGCCGATGAAGCTCGCGAAGATCACGCGCGAAGCGCTGCTCTTTCGGTCTGCGCCGGGCTGGGCGCTAGAAAGGGGCGATGTGGACATGCAGGGTCTCCAAATGTCGTGACGCAGCCGCGGGGCGAGCGGCGCGCGATTTGTGTATCTGTGTGCGGCTAAGTGTGGAGCGTAGCGAGTGCGCGCGCAATTGTGCCCACATCGTGGCGAACAGCGGTGCGGGCGAACCTGCTACGCGAGACGTTGCGTGTGCAACGAGTCGACAGCTTGCAACGTGCTGACGGGATTGCGCGCGTTGCGTTGCCGTCGGAACGGCTGAAGCGGCGCGAAAGTGAAGCACGATGCAAACCGGGCGGACGCGCGCGCGGGTGGCGCGGCAACGTGACGGTCGCGCTGCGTGCGGCGGGCGGGTGAGCTTGCGGCACGCAACGATGGCCGGAGATTCCGGCAGATGTTTAAAAAATTATAGCGAGGGCGGGCGGGGCGCAGCAAGGCGGGCGCTGTGGGCCGTTGTTTGAGGCTTCGTTGGAGCGGCCTGGCTTGCGGTCGTGTCCGCTTCGCTTTCGTTTCGATGCGCTTCGGTTCGCTTCGATGCGCGTTCGCTGCAGGCAGCCGAACGACGGCGTCGAGCCGCTGTGTTCGCGGAAACCTCAGCGCATCGAGGGCGGTTTCAATCGATCGTTTGTGCCTGCGGCGACGCGAACGTGCGCAACTGGAACTTGCCGTTGTCGTTGAAGAGCCAGTCTTCGAACATTTCCACCTGGCCTTTCGCGTTCAGCAGTTTCGGCGGCGGCAGAGGTAAGGGCGCCGAGCGTCGCAAGGTCGCGAGCGCCGTGCTCTCCGCTTCGTCATCGCCGTTCGTGCGAAAAACGCTCGATGCGACGATCTGTCCATTTCGATCCACGACGAACGACACGACGACGAGCGAGCGCAGCATCGCCTGCGGAGTGCCGCGCAGTACGTAAGACGGGTTGCGTTCGAGGATGCGTTGCGCGACGACCGAACGGTACTGATCGAGTGTCAGGCTGTTGATCGCCGCGGGCGGTGGCGTGACGACCGCGGGTCGCTGCGGCGGCGTGACGGTGAAGTTGCAGCCTGCGCAGAGCAGCGTGAAGGCGAGTGCCGCTGTTCGCCTGAATGTCGGGTTGATGCGGCCGGGAAGCGAGAGGGTAGACATCGCAATAACTCGCACGCGAGATGTATCTTCATCGTAGACGATGCGTGTTGCGATTCAATGAGCGTTGGTACGGATGTGAGGGGTGGCGCGCATGCGCGTGGCATAGGGTGGCGTTTGGCTTGCCTTGACGATGTTTTGCAAAGGGGCTGTGGTAATGCGCGATCCTGTTTCGATTCTCGCTTCGTAAATCTCCACATGGACAACCTGAGTGCCTTCAACCATTTTCACGATTGGTACATGGACACAATCCAAATATCGAAAGAGCGAGAGACGCTGACGCTAGGCCTGTACCTGCAAGATCAACGAGCATCCCTGTCGTTCGTTGGGATGAATCGATGCGTGCTCGAAAATCTCGGGCTTCAGAATATCGTCTATGCGATCGAGATCGTTGAGCCAGGAACGTCGCGATTTGCAAAAGCGCAGCAGATACTCGCGAAGGCTGAACGATGGACCGACGTCCAGCCTTGGAAAGTGGCGCAGGTTTTCTCAACGTGCGGGGCAGAACTTGTCGTTGAGTTTGACTCTTTGGAGATCGAGTCGCAGGCAAGCTGAAGAAAGAAACTGGCGGAGGGTGTGGGATTCGAACCCACGGAGGCCGTAAAGCCTCGCCGGTTTTCAAGACCGGTGCATTCAACCGCTCTGCCAACCCTCCGAGCCCGAAATTGTAACCTGGAACGCCACGCCCTCGGGCAACAAACCACGACCGCGCTCACGAATCCTTCAAAAACAGCCCTTGAAGATCATTGAGGAATGCCTGGCCGAGCGGCGTCGGCGCGATCTTTTCGTAGTCGCGCGTGATCAGCCCGCGACGCTCCGCTTCCTGCAAAGCTGGCTCGATCGATGTCATCGGCAGACCTGTGCGCTCGATGAACCGATGCACCGGAAACCCTTCCACCAGCCGCAGCGCGTTCAGCATGAATTCGAACGGCAGATCGCGCGCGCCGACTTCATGTTCTTCCTGCACGGCATTGCCCGAACGCGCCTCTTCGATGAACGTCGCGGGATGCTTGTAGCGCATCTGCCGCAGGATGCGGTTCGGAAACGACAGCTTCGTATGCGCGCCCGCGCCGATGCCGAGATAGTCGCCGAAGCGCCAATAATTCAGGTTGTGCTTGCTCTGCCGATGCGGCTTCGCATACGCCGACACCTCATACCGCTCATAGCCCGCTTCGCGCGTGCGTTCGTGAATCCAGTCCTGCATGTCGGCGGACGAATCGTCGTCGGGCAGCGGCGGCGGAAACTTCGCGAACAGCGTGTTCGGTTCGAGCGTCAGGTGATACAGAGACAGATGCGGCGGCGCGAACGACAACGCCGTTTCGATATCGGCCTGACACTCCGCCAAAGTCTGCTTCGGCAGCGCGAACATCAGGTCGAGATTGAAGTTATCGAACGTCGTCGCGGCGACCTCGACGGCATGGCGCGCCTGCGTCGCATCGTGAATGCGGCCGAGCGCCTTCAGATGCGTCTCGTTGAAGCTCTGGATGCCGACTGACAACCGGTTCACACCGCTCGCGCGAAACTGCGCGAACTTGTCGGCTTCGAACGTTCCGGGATTCGCCTCGAGCGTGATTTCGGCATCGGCATCGAGCGGCAGCAGCGCGCGCACGTCGGACAAGAGACGATCGAGCCCCTTCGCCGACATCAGACTCGGCGTCCCGCCGCCGATGAACACCGTATGCACCTGCCGTCCCCACACGAGCGGCAGCGCCTGTTCGAGATCGCTGCGCAGCGCGTCGAGGTAATCGTCTTCGGGAAACGCGCCGCCTTTCGACTCGTGCGAGTTGAAGTCGCAGTACGGACACTTGCGCACGCACCACGGAAAGTGCACATAGAGCGCCAGCGGCGGCAGCGATGTCAAACGGATGCTGCCGGGCGACGTGAACGCCTTGATTACGCCGGCTCCCGTCGTCGATGCGTGGCTCACGCTTCCTCCTTCAGCCGCGCGAACAGCTGTTGCAACGCAATCGCGCGATGGCTGCTCGCGTTCTTCACGGCAGGCTCCAGTTCGGCCGCCGTCGCGTTCAGCGCCGGCAAAAAGAAGTACGGATCGTAGCCGAAGCCGTTCGCGCCGCGCGGCGCATCGAGCATCTCGCCGTGCCAGCGGCCCTCGGCGATCAGCGGTTCCGGGTCGTCGGCATGGCGCACGAGCGCGAGCACGCAGAAGTAGTACGCGCGCCGGTCGCTTACGTCCTTCAGCTGCTCGACGAGGCGCGCGTTGTTCGCCGCGTCGCTTTTCTCGCCGCCCGCGAGTTGCGCGTAACGCGCCGAATAAACGCCAGGCGCGCCGCGCAATGCGCGCACGCACAGGCCGGAATCGTCGGCGATGGCGGGCAGGCCTGTGAGCTTCGATGCATGACGCGCCTTCGTCAGCGCGTTCTCGACGAAGGTCGGATGCGGCTCTTCCGCCTCCGGCACGTTCAGCGCGCCTTGCGGAATCAGCTCGATGCCCGCCGTGCCGAACAGCGCCGCAAACTCGCGCAGCTTGCCCGCGTTGTTCGACGCGAGCACGATCCTGCCCAGCGCGTTGTCCTGTCGATCACTCACCCTTCAACTCCAATGCTTCCTTTTGCTTCTCGATCAGCGTCCTGATGCCGCTTTGCGCGAGATCGAGCAACTTGTTCATTTCGTCGCGCGAAAACGGCACGCCTTCCGCCGTGCCCTGGATTTCGACGAAGCCGCCGTCGCCCGTCATCACGACGTTCATATCGGTGTCGCACTGCGAGTCTTCGTCGTAGTCGAGGTCGAGCACGGGCAGGCCGTCGAACACGCCGACGGAAATCGCTGCGACGTAATCGTTGATCGGCGACGCTTCGATGCGGCCCGTCGCGAGCAGCTTCGCGACGGCGTCGTGCGCGGCGACGAACGCGCCCGTGATGCTAGCCGTGCGTGTGCCGCCGTCGGCCTGGATCACGTCGCAATCGATATTGATCGTGCGCGCGCCGAGCCGTTCGAGATCGAACACCGAGCGCAGCGCGCGGCCAATCAGGCGCTGGATTTCCTGCGTGCGGCCCGTTTGCTTGCCGCGCGCGGCTTCGCGGTCGCTGCGCGTGTGCGTCGCGCGCGGCAGCATGCCGTATTCGGCCGTCAACCATCCCTGGCCGCGGTCGCGCAGAAACGCGGGCACGCTTTCAGCGACGCTCGCCGTGCAGATCACCTTGGTGTCGCCGAATTCGACCAGCACGGAGCCTTCCGCGTGCTTCGTGTAGTGGCGCGTGATGCGCACGTCGCGCAGCTGATCGGCGGCGCGGCCGCTGGGGCGTTTCGTGATGTCGTTCATCGTCGGAATTGAAGGGAATGAAGGGGAAGAGAGGGCGGAAGGAAACCGCAATTTTACCGCCGATCGCGTCGTCGCCGCCCGCGCGCTTCAACCCGAGGCGCCGCGCCGGGAGCGCTGCCTGGCAGCGCGCCGGCCAGCGCGTCGTGAAAGCCGTCTGCCCGGGCTTACCCGAAGGCCGCTTCCGGCGGGTGTCGCCGGCAAAAATGGGATAATGCGCGTTCCCCGCCCCGCGTCTCGTAAACGCCGGGCGACTCGAATCCCTGGTCGTGCGATGTGATGTTCGCGCGACCACAATCGCGAGACCCATCATGATCTACAGTATGACTGGCTATGCGAGCGCCACGCGCGAACTCGCAGCGGCAACGGGCAACGGCGGCATCAGCGTGTCCGTCGAATTGCGCACGGTGAACTCGCGCTTTCTCGATCTCAACTTCCGGATGCCGGAAGACGTGCGCGTCTGCGAGCCGACGCTGCGCGAAATGCTGATGAACAAGCTGTCGCGCGGCAAGGTCGATATCCGTATCAACCTGCAGCGCAGCGAGCAATCGGCGAACGCAGGCGCGGTCAATCGCGACGCGCTGCAACAGCTTGCCTTGCTCGAGCGGTCGGTGCTCGCGGCGTTTCCTGAAGCGGGCCGTCTGCGCACGGGCGAAATCCTGCGCTGGCCGGGCGTGCTGGCCGAGAGCGGCGTGTCGCCGGAAGTGCTGCGCGATGCCGTGCTCGAATGCGGCAAGCAGGCAATCGGCGATCTGATCGACGTGCGCGGCCGCGAAGGCGCGCAACTCGCGACGATGCTGCTGAACAACGTCAGCGAGATGGAAGCCATCGTCACGAAGATCACGCCGCTCGTGCCGGAGTTGATCGCGAAGCATCAGCAGAAGATCGTCGAGCGTTTGCAGGAAGCGCTTGGCATCGCGGCGCCGGACCAGTCGGCGACGATCGTGTCGCGCGAAGAGATCGCCGAGCGCATCCGTCAGGAAGTGACGATGTACGGCATTCGCATCGACATCGCGGAAGAACTGTCGCGCCTCACCGCGCATCTGAACGAAACGCGCCACGTGATTCAAAAGGGCGGCAAGGTCGGCAAGCGTCTGGACTTCATGATGCAGGAGCTGAACCGCGAAGCGAACACGCTGGGCTCGAAGGCGGCCGCGAAGGAACTCGCGGATTCGTCGATGACGCTCAAGCTGCTCATCGAACAGATGCGCGAACAAGTACAAAACCTGGAGTAATACGGGAGTCTGACCAGCATGACCGAAACCAAACGCGAAAGCAGCGCGCCGCGCAATCCGTACGCAGGCGTCTATCCCGGCAACCTGTTCATGGTTGTCGCGCCGTCGGGCGCCGGCAAGTCGACGCTCGTCAACGCGCTGCTCGCGCGCGACCCGGCGATCCGTCTGTCGATTTCATACACCACACGCCCGCCGCGTCCGAAGGAGCAGGACGGCGAGCACTATCACTTCACGACCATCGAAGATTTTCTCCAGCGTCACGACGCGGGCGAGTTCCTCGAAAGCGCGGAAGTGCACGGCAACTACTACGCGACCTCGCGCGTGTGGATCGAAGAGCAGATGAAAAGCGGCCATGACGTGCTGCTCGAAATCGACTGGCAGGGCGCGCAGCAGGTGAAGAAGCAGTTCCGCAATGCCGTCGAGATTTTCATTTTGCCGCCGTCGCTCGAAGCGCTCGAAGAGCGTCTGAAGAAGCGCGGCCAGGACGAGCCGAACGTGATCACGCGACGTCTTCTCGCAGCGGGCAGCGAGATGGCGCACGCGGCGGAAGCGGAGTATGTCGTGATCAACGAAAACTTCGATCGTGCGCTGGCTGAACTGCAATGCCTCGTGTCGGCGACGCGCTCGCGCTTCGCATCGCAATACGCGCGCCACACGGACCTCTTCATGCAGCTCGGCATTCACTTGCCGCACGCGTGATACGGGCGAGGTCGGAAGGACATAAGGTAGAATAACCAACATACAGAGAAGGAATTTTCAACATGGCCCGCATTACCGTCGAAGACTGTCTGAAACAGATCCCGAATCGCTTCGAACTGGCGCTTGCCGCGACCTATCGCGCACGTCAGCTCGCTCAAGGCCACACGCCGAAAATCGAAAGCCGCGACAAGCCCACCGTGGTCGCGTTGCGTGAGATTGCGGCCGGCCAGGTTGGCGTCGAAATGCTGAAGAAGGTGCCCGTCTAAGGCACGCTTCAACGTTTGACGTCATGTAACTCAACCCAATGCGTGCAGACGGCACTATCGACACGGAGGCGACCATGAGCACCGACCCCTCGCCATCCGCAACGGAAGTGGACCACGCTGCCCACGAACACGATAGCGACTCGCCATCGTCTGCACGCAAGTACATCGACGCGGTCCTCGAACAATCGTTTCGCCATCTGTTCGGACCGACCGCCACGCCGGAGCAGCCGCGCCGGCATGACGTCGTCTCCATCGCCAAGCTGACCACTGCGCTTTCGGACTACCTGAGCCCGGAAGAGATCAAAGAGGTCAAGGCGGCCTTCCACTTCAGCGACGAAGCCCACCTCGGGCAATACCGTCAAAGCGGCGAACCCTACATCACGCACCCGGTTGCCGTCGCGGAAACGTGCGCGGCCTGGAAGCTCGACGCGCAGTCGATCATGGCTGCGCTGCTGCACGACGTGATGGAAGATCAGGGTGTGACCAAGACCGAACTCGCGGAGCGGTTCGGCCCGAAGGTCGCGGAACTGGTCGACGGGTTGTCGAAGCTGGACAAGATGGAGTTTCGCAGCCGCGAGGAAGCGCAGGCGGAGAACTTCCGCAAGATGCTGCTCGCGATGGCGCGCGACGTGCGCGTGATTCTCGTGAAGCTCGCGGACCGGCTTCACAACATGCGTACGCTCGGCGCCGTGCCGCCGGAAAAGCGCCGCCGCGTTGCGCGCGAAACGCTCGATATCTACGCGCCGATCGCGCACCGGCTCGGCCTGAACAATACGTATCGCGAGCTGCAGGACCTGAGCTTCGCGAACTTCAATCCGCACCGCTACGCGACGCTGGAAAAAGCGGTGAAGGCTGCGCGCGGCAATCGCCGCGAAGTGGTCGGCAAGATTCTCGAATCCGTCCAGCGCGCCATCTCGGACGCGAAGCTCGACGCCGAAGTGACGGGCCGCGAGAAAACCATCTTCAGCATCTACAAGAAGATGCGCGACAAGCAGTTGTCGTTCTCGCAGGTGCTCGACGTGTACGGCTTCCGTGTGGTCGTCGAGAATCCGCTCGAATGCTATACCTGCCTCGGCGCGCTGCATGCGCTCTACAAGCCGGTGCCGGGCAAGTTCAAGGATTACATCGCGATTCCGAAGGTCAACGGCTATCAGTCGCTGCACACCACGCTGGTCGGCCCATTCGGCGCGCCCATCGAATTCCAGGTGCGCACGCGCAAGATGCACGAGATCGCGGAAGCGGGCGTCGCTGCGCACTGGCTGTACAAGAACGGCGGCGCCGATCTGAACGACGTGCAGAAGCGAGCGCATCAGTGGCTCAAGTCGTTGCTCGACATTCAGAGCGAAGTCGGCGATTCGAGCGAATTCCTCGAACACGTGAAGATCGACCTGTTCCCGGATGCCGTCTACGTGTTTACGCCGAAGTCGAAAATCATGGCGCTGCCGCGCGGCGCCACGGCGCTCGACTTCGCGTATTCGATCCACAGCGACCTGGGCAACCAGTGCGTCGCTGTGAAGATCAACAATGAACTGCTGCCGCTGCGCACCGAGTTGAAGAGCGGCGATATCGTCGAAGTGATCACGGCGCCGTATTCGAAGCCGAACCCCGCGTGGCTCGGCTTCGTGCGCACCGGCAAGGCGCGCACCGCGATCCGCCATTATCTGAAGACGATGCGCCTGAACGAGTCGGTGCAGCTGGGCGAACGTCTCGTCGATCAGTCGCTCAAGGGCTATGGGCTCGCGCTCTCCGACGTCACGCCGGAAGTGTGGGACAAGCTCGTGCTATGGACGGGCAACAAGAACCGCCAGGAAATCTTCGCGGATATCGGTCTTGGCAGGCGTGTCGCGGCCGTGATGGCCAAGCGGATCGAAGTCCTGATGAACGGCCGCGAGGGTCACGACGGCGACGACGATCACCCGCGCGAGCATGGCACGTCGACTGCGCCGCCCGTGGTCATCACGGGCACGGAAGGGATGTCGGTGCAGCTGTCCGCGTGCTGCCGCCCGATTCCCGGCGACGACATCATGGGCTACATCGGCATCGGCCTCGGCATGGCGATCCACACCACCGATTGCCGCGTCGCGCAGCGCATTCACCGGCGTGATCCGGGCCGTTGGATCGACGTCGCATGGGCGCCGCAGCCGGGCCGCCTGTTCGATGTCGCGATCAAGGTGCTGGTCAAGAATACCAAGGGCGTGTTCGCACGCGTTGCCGCGGATATCACGTCCGCCGACGCGAACATCGTTCACATTGCGATGGACGAAGACCAGTCGCAGGAATCGACGGTATTGCGCTTCGTGATCCAGGTCAGCGACCGCGTACACCTGGCCAACGTGATGCGCCGCGTGCGGACCAATCTCGACGTGATGCGCATCGCGCGCGAACGGCCGAGCGAAGAAGGGCATCGTCATCACGACGGCGGCATGCGGATCGACCGCGAGCGCGCCGATTACTGAAATCGAAGTTGGGAGGCGGGCGCGTCGCTTGCACGTGTTTTGCACGATGACGCTCCGCCTTTGCCTGTCCACAGGAACAACGCGATGAACGTAGCTGATCTCTCCGATCTGGCGCTCGACTACTGGGTCGCCCGCAGCCTGCACGACTTCGTGCGCGAAATCTACTTTACCGACAGCGGGCGTGTGGTCTCGATACGCGGCAACGATCGCGGCCGTCCGTGGGATGGGCGCTTTACGCCGTCGACGTCGTGGGAAGCGGCGGCCGTCGTGCTCGAGCGCGCGCAGCGGCTCGAAGTGCGCGAGCGCACGCGCGACGGCGCGGCACATTGCGTCGCGGACTTCGAGGGCGGCCACCGGACGGTGGCCGCGCATGGCGAATCGCTGCGTATCGCGCTTCTGAGGGCGTTCGTGAGCAGCCAGTTCGGCGATACCGTCGACGACGTTCTCCGCCAGCCCCAGTCGCTGTTTGGCACGCGGGCGACGCCGATCGGCGAGCAGACGGCGGCGCTGGGCATCGAGAACGAGCTGCCGAAACCGGATGGCGAGATCGGTGATATCAAGTCGGCGCCGCGCTGAAGCAACGGACCGTTCGTTGTTGCCAGGAAAATTGCCGCAGAGAGAGAAAAGCAGGAAGGGAAAAGACAAAGGGCCTTCCGGATGGAAGGCCCTTTATGGGTGGTGCGGCTGGCAGGATTCGAACCCACGACCCCTTGGTTCGTAGCCAAGTACTCTATCCAACTGAGCTACAGCCGCACGCTAAACTTGAACTGCTCGGACGACGCATGCTGCTTTGCGTACACCCCGGTGAAACGAAAGGGCCTTCCCGGAGGAAGGCCCTCGTAAAAAAGTGGCGCGGCTGGCAGGATTCGAACCCACGACCCCTTGGTTCGTAGCCAAGTACTCTATCCAACTGAGCTACAGCCGCACGCAGAAATGAGATTATAGCAAGGTATCGGAAAAAGGGAAGGGGCGCCCGGGAAATTTGTGACAGCAGCCGTATCATGTAGGCTAGAGATGCGGATGTCCGCTTCAATGCTGAACCACCATGAATAAAGCCTTTGTCAAAGAATCGACTGACGAGAACGACGACGATCTCGAAGCCGCGCAACCCGAGATGCCCGCGGGCGCGAAGAACTACATCACGCCCGCCGGCTACCGGCGTTTGCGCGACGAGTTGCTGCACCTGATCGACGAGGCGCGGCCGGAAGTGGTGAAGCTGGTGTCGTGGGCGGCGTCGAACGGCGACCGCTCGGAAAACGGCGATTACATCTACGGCAAGCGGAGGCTGCGCGAGATCGACCGGCGTATTCGCTTTCTCACCAAGCGTATCGATCTCGCCGAAGTCGTGAACAGCAGTCGCCAGGAAAACACGGATCAGGTGTTTTTCGGCGCGACCGTCGAATACGCGACGGAAGACGGCGAGACGCATACGGTGAGGATCGTGGGCATCGACGAGGTGAATCTGGATGAAGGGCACGTCAGCTGGATTTCGCCCATCGCGCGGGCGCTGCTGAAGGCGAAGGTCGGCGATCAGGTGACGCTGCATACGCCTGCCGGGCCGCAGCCGATCGACGTGCTCGACGTGGCGTATCCGACGCGTGAAGAAGAGGAGGCTTGAGTCCTCGCCCGTCTGAGAACGCGTAGGCCAATGCCGCAGGAAGCGGCTTCGACCGAACGCCGAAGCCCGGACAAAAAAAAGGCGCCGCAAGCGGCGCCTTTTTCATGCTGCAAGTACTGCTGATGCTTAGAAGCGGTGACGCAGACCAGCCGTCACAGCAACTTGCTTCTCGTTCGCCGAAGCGTTCAGGCCATTGATGTTGGCGTTGACGAGCGTGTTTTCGCTGACTTGCTGGTATTCGCCCTGCAGGTACACGTCGGTACGCTTCGACAGCGCGTAAGCCGTTTGCAGGTTGAACTGGTTCCAGTGCGGGTGCTCGCCAGCCAGGCTTGCCTTCGTGTACGTGTACGAGCCAGCGATGCTGATTGCCGGCGTCAGAGCGTAGCGTGCGTTCGCTTCGAAGTTCTGGAAGTGACCGCTGTCGCCGCCGAAGCGGTTCTGCAGACCCTGGTTGCCCGATGCGCCCTGGTTGATGCCAGCCATCTTCGACAGGTTCGTCTGCGAGTACACGAGGCCGACCGTTGCCGGGCCGAACGTGTAGTTGCCGCCGGCGCCCCACGTTTGCTGACGGCCAGCGAAGAACGTGTTGTCGCCGTTGACTGCGCCGCCGCTGTTGAACGCAGCAGCTGAGCCCGTCGAGCCGTTGCTGTTCAGTTGCAGGTAAGCAGCAGCGAAGTTGAAGCCGGCGAAGCTGTACGACGCACCCGCGCTGTATGCACGGTTGTTCGAGAAGCCGTCAGCCTGGTTCGAGAAGCCGTACAACGCGCCGAACTTGAAGCCCGCGTAGTTCGCGCTCTGGTACTTGACCGAGTTGTTGACGCGGAACGAGTTGTTCAGGTTGTCGTTGTCGAACGGGTGGGCGAACTGCGTGCCACCGTATTGCGTGCCCGTCAGCGACAGCGGACCAACGTAGTCGACCATGCTGTCATATTGACGGCCGAGGGTCACAGCGCCGAACTGGTCGCTTGCCAGACCAACGAACGCCTGACGGCCGAACAGACGGCTTTGCTGCTTGAGCGTGCCGTCATTGATGCCGAAGCCGTTTTCCAACGTGAAGATAGCCTTCAGGCCGCCGCCGAGGTCTTCAGCGCCACGCAAGCCGAAACGGCTGCCGTTCACCGAGCCGCTCGTCATCTGGACGTTGCTGTGACCTTGGCCCGGAGCGGTTGCCTGGTTGTTGGTATACGTGATGCCGGCGTCGATCAGGCCGTACAGCGTGACGCTGCTTTGAGCGTGCGCAGCGGTTGCGAAAACGCCCGAGAGGGCCGCGACCATGAGAGTCTTTTTCATCTTTGTAACTCCGAGAACAGGATGGGTTTTGGAAACCCAGGCTTGAAGGAAACTTCACGCGAATGCTGCGAGAGGCAAGGTCGCGTGAACAACGCACGGTGACCGGCGTGCGTTCGTTTCCGGGTAGGCAAAGTGTAGAGACGTGACCCGCCCGATGGCCGTTCCGAAATCAGCAATAAAGTATTACGTGATAGGAAATTATCGAGATGGAGGCTTAAAGCCTTATTGATAAAGGCTTTGCGGCCGATTGGCTCGTGCCAGCCCCAGGTGTCAACCTTTGCGCGTTGTTCAATTACGACATGAAATGACGTGCAAAAACAACGCAAAAATCGCTGAATAGCGATTGTTGTCAGCTCTGCAATAGTTGATTGCGAGAGTCGAAGCTAATCAAATCCACCACGAGCGCTATACTGAAATCTCTGCTTTTCGAAGCAGACTTTTTCGTTGACGAAAAAGATCTCCAAACCTTTGTCGGCGCGACTTCTCAAGAGTCGCGCTTTTTTTTTGCCTTTTTGCCTCCGGCTACTGCGTTGACTTATCGACGCTTTCCATCCGGGCTAACCGGGGCGAATTCGAGTCCCGGCGTCAGCGTCCAATCTTCGATCACGTAATGCCGCGCGTCCATTGGGGATGACAGCAGGTTCTGCCAGTGGTCGCCGTGCCACATCGGGTCGAACTCCAGCAGGGACGGGCGTTGCGAAGCTGTTTCGGAGAGCGGTGCGCCCTTCGTGGATGGCAACAGTTGTGCGGCGATGCGGCGAAGGGTATCGAACAACATGGCATTTCTCCGATTGCAAACTGCTGGCTGAAATCTTGCGTTTGACAGTTCACCTTAACAAGTCGTGAAAACACTTACGAATGACACGTTTTGTTACATGCCGGAAAAGTTTTCTGACATCTAATTGTTAGACAAGTCAGATCGGCAATTCAGACCGGTTGAAATTATGAGCCAGCTGAATAATTCCTGACTTTATGTTCGCTTTAACAGCGCATTTGACGTGCATCCAGTTTTCGATTTGAAACCGCTTGACGCTCATATCCGCTTCGCCTTATAAATGCTTTGCTGGATTTCCGATGGCGAAACCTTGATTGTGCATCGCGCATATATTCACGGTTTACGGAATCGTGAATCGTAATCGGCATTAACGGCATTGCCTGTCTTATCAAATTGAGGAAAAGTGGAACATGGAAACAGGTATCGTCAAATGGTTCAACGATGCTAAGGGCTTCGGCTTCATCACGTCCGATGCGGGCGGCGAGGACCTCTTCGCGCATTTCTCGGAAATCCGCGCGGACGGCTTCAAGTCGCTGAAGGAGAACCAGCGCGTATCGTTCGAGGTGAAGGCTGGACCCAAGGGCAAGCAGGCTGCGAACATCCAGCCGCTGTAATACACGGCTGAGCCGCTGGCTCTCAGGATAAACCCTCGCTCGCGAGGGTTTTTTATTGCCTGCAATCCAGAATTAATCCTCTCAGGTCAGTCCGAAGGAGAATGCTTCGAAAACTTCCGACAGGTTCTTTCGACTGCACATCAATATGTCAGATTCGTGTAATCCCTGATTGATGATTTATTTATGGTCATTCAGTCGAATATACATATTCCCGCCGACCTCTTCGCAGACCGTTCGTCGTTTCCCGCTGTTCGAGATTGCCCGCGCAACGGCCGCCGCCGATAGGGCATACTTGTGCAAAGTTATGCATTGCACAGTTTCCTCACATGTCTGAATTGCTTCTGTCTGAACCGGCCCTCGATGTGCCGATTGTTTTTGTCGACCTGGAAACGACGGGCGGTTCCGTCGGCGATCATCGGATCACGGAAATCGGCGTCGTCGAACTGGGGCCGGATGGTGCATCCACCTGGACCACGCTCGTCGACCCCGGTCAGCCGATCCCGCCTTTCATCCAGCAGTTGACGGGCATCACCAACGCCATGGTGCGCGGCGCGCCCACCTTCGAGTCGATTGCCGCGGATCTTTTCGCGCGGCTCGACGGCAAGCTTTTCATCGCGCATAACGCGAACTTCGACCGCGGATTTTTGCGCAGCGAGTTCCAGCGCGCGGGCTTCACGTTCAATCCCGACATGTTGTGTACCGTGCGGCTGTCGCGCGCGCTTTTTCCTGCCGAAAAGCGTCATGGCCTCGACGCGCTCGTGGAACGGCATGCGCTCGTGCCATCGGACCGGCACCGCGCGCTCGCCGATGCCGATCTGCTCTGGCAGTTCTGGCAGCGGTTGCACGGCCTCGTCCCCGTCGAGGTGCTACGTGCGCAAATCGACAAGACCATGCGCCGGTTCCGGATCGCGGGCGATATCACGGAAGATCTGCTCGATACCGCGCCCGCCGGCTGCGGCGTCTATGCGTTCTATGGCGAGAACGACGCGCCGCTATACGTCGGACGAAGCGTACGCGTGCGCCAGCGTCTGCGCACGCACCTGACGGGCGAGCGCCGTTCGTCGAAAGAATTGAAGCTCGCGCAGCAGGTGCGCCGCGTCGAATGGCGCGGCACAGGCGGGGAGATCGGCGCGCTGCTTGCCGAAGCGCAAATGATCGCCGCGCTTCGCCCGCCGCATAACCGGGTGCCGCGTTTGAGCCGCGCCGATCCCGTCGACGCCCCCTGGCCTTACGACGGCGCAATCGCGTTCGAGGAGCGGGACGCGGCCGAGGGCTCGCGTGTTTTCCATGTCGTGGATCAGTGGCGCTATCTCGGACACGCGCCGTCGCTGGCCGATGCATCGACGCTGCTCGCCGGGAGCGTGCTTGGCGCGTTCGAACTGTCGACGTGGCGCGTTCTGCAGTCGCATCTCACGCGCGGCCTGAGTGTGCTGCCGCTCAGCCGTCCGGTCGTGGCGCCCACCGCAGGTGCCATCCCCGCAGCGGCGCCCGCCGACGCAGCCTAACCCGTCGCTCCGACGCCGCCCGATTCGCACACGTGCCCGAGCGCGCGCGTCAGCGCTGCGTTGCGGGTGTTGTCGTAGCGAGTGAGCGACTTCCAGTTGTCGATGCCGCGCGCGACGCGCGTCGGGCAATCGTCCTGCGCGCGCAGTGTCTGAACGCGCGCGAGCGCGGTGATCAGCGATTGCGTCAATTTATCCAGCTGTGGCCTGAGGCTCGTCGCGAGATCCGGTGCCGCGCCTTCGGGCGGGCGGCTTGCACGCCACGTGTCGAAGAGCGCGTTCTGCACTTCCTTGCTCGCATCGATCTGATCCTGGAAGAACGCATGCGCAAACGCTGGGTCGACGCCCGCGCGCGCTGCGCGCTTTTCGACGTCGGCGAGCAAGGCCTGCTCGCGCGGCGTATCGGTGATCGGCTGATGATGCGCCCACTTGTAACGCGCGACAGGCTCGGCAAGCGACAGTCGCTGCGACACGAGTGCAATCAGATTCGTCAGCGCGGTGTCGTCGCCGTCGGCGCGGGCGGACACCGGCGTGAAGGCGAGGGCGGAAGCGAACAGGATCGCGCCAAGCGCGCCGATGAGATTCGGACGGGGCATTGAGCTTGATGCAGCACGCGGCCGCAGAAGAGATAAAGGAAAAGACAGAAGAATAGACGAAGCGCGGGAAGATGCGCCATGCATGCGCAACACGCGAAGGCAAAGCGAAGGAGAGTGAGAGGTGAGTGTCGAACTTGAACGGACGTGCGCACCCGCGACACAATGACGCGTCGTCAGCGGCGCTCAGCAGAACGAAATCAGCGTTGAGCCAGGCCGGAACATCGGCGCGCGCCAACGCCACGCCTCAATCGATGAAGCGTATAGACGCGCATCAGCACTACGCGCATGCATCAGCCGCGCGACCCCGATGCTGCAATGCACAGATCGACCGTTACTTCGACTCGCACAACTTGCGTTGTTCGTCAAAGAACGCGCGAACATGCTCGGGCAGTTCCGCGACCAGAAACTCAACGCCTGCAGGTTCCGGATCCGGGCTGAGCACCTTGTCGGGGGTCGGAATCTTTGGCGGTCTGCTATCCATGATGGTTCTCCTTTACGAATTCATTATGTCCCTCAGCGCGTATGGCGTACCAGCGCTGCCGCATACAGCCGATGTTTTGGCGCGCTCTTTGTTGCTTTAACGGCACACGCTCCCAGGGATTGAAGCGCCTTGTTTAAAATTTGACGATTGTCGGTATTGCAGTACGTCTAAAGACTGTCTCGCGGCCGCTTGCTATACTGCGCGCGCTCACTTTTTCCAAGTCGCGATGACACGTTCGACACGCTGGATCGGCCTCGTATGGCTGGCGCTGGTACTCAATGTACTGTCGCCTGTCATCGGCTATGCGCGTGCTCCGGGCGCTCAAGGCCCGCTGTCTGTCGAGCTTTGTCACGCAGCCGGTGCGCAGAACGTCGTCATCGATCTCGATGGTTCGCACGACAACACGTCGAAGACGCACCTCGTCGTTCCCCACTGTGTCTACTGTCCGGGCTTTGCCGCCAACTTCGCGCTTGGCGGCAGCGTCCCGTTCGTTGTGCCTTCCGTCCGCACGCTTGCTTACTCGCAAGCCATCGAGCCGGAGGCCGTCTTTGTGCGCCGCAGCGTACGCGTCGCACAGCCTCGCGCACCACCTGTCCCGTCGATCTGAAGCTAGCTGTCTCAGCCAGTCCGCTTGCCCGCGTCTGACGTCGTTATGACGTAACGGGCGGCGGGCCGCCATGCGCGCCTCTTTGTCCCGAGTGCTCTGTCCGTGTTCTTCACGCGGCGCAGCACTTCGACATCCGCGTCGGCATGGTGCCTTCGATCACGTCCACAGGACTCATATGCGCATCGTTTCCGCTGCGCTGTCCGCACGCACGCGGCTATCGCTTGCGTGCGCGGCAGTGTTCGCCGTTCAACCCGCCTGGGCCGATGAAAGTACGACCGATCGTGCCGTCATCGACCGTTCCGCGTCCGATACTTCGGTCTCCCATCCTTCTGTAACGAACAGCTCCGCGAATTCGTTGACGGAACCCGCCAACACATTGCAGGCCGTCAGCGTGACAGCCGCGCGCGCCGCGCCGGCGTTCGCGCCCGATACGCCCGGCGTCGTCGAGACCGTCACGCGCGAGCAGATCGACGCGCGCAATATCGTCAACACGGAAGATGCGCTCAAGTACGCGCCGAACGTGATGGTGCGCAAGCGCTTCACGGGCGATCGCAACTCGGTATTCGCCGGGCGCGACTTCAACGAGTTGCAGAGCGCGCGGGGTCTCGTCTATGCCGACGGGTTGCTGCTGTCGAATCTACTGGGCTCGAGCTACGCCTATCCGCCACGCTGGTCGCTGATTGCGCCCGACGACATCGCGCAGGTCGAAGTGCTGTATGGCCCGTTCTCGGCGCTGTATCCGGGCAACTCGATCGGCTCGACGGTGCAGATCACGACGCGCAAGCCGGAGAAGCTGGAGGCGTCGCTGGATACGCAGCTTTTCACCCAGCATTACGACGACGCGTACGGTTTCTCGAAGAACTTCGGCGGCAATCACGAGACGGCGCATATCGCCGATCGCGTCGGCCGTTTCTGGTATTCCCTGACGCTCGACCGTCTCGAGAACAACAGCCAGCCGCTGCAGTATGCGAGTCCGAGCAGCACGTACAACGCGAAGCTCGGCGCGCCCGTCGCGGTGACGGGCGCGGCCACCGACATCGGCCCGAACGGCCAGCCGCGGGTGATCGTCGGTCCGCAGATGATGGAGCGCACCGAGCAGATCAACGAAAGCGTGCGCATGGGCTACGCGATCACCGATCACGTCGACGCGACGCTCACGCTCGGCCATTGGGAAAACCACTATAAGGACCGCGCGCAGACGTTTCTGACGGACGCCGCGGGCAATCCCGTCTATGCGGGCAACGTGACGATCGGCGGGAAGAACTACACGATCTCGCCGACGGCGTTTTCGCCCGCCAACGGCGACCAGGAGAACTGGCTCTACGCGTTTGGGCTGAACGGAAGGCTCGATTCGGGCTGGAAGCTGTCGGGCATCGTGTCCGCATACGACGTGTCGCGCGACACGCTGCGTTCGTCGACGACGGCGCCACCCGCCGCATACGGCGGCGGCCCCGGCACGATTTTCTACGGCGACGGCACCGGCTGGCGCACCTTCGACCTGAAAGCGGAATCGCCGTCGTACGCGGGCCATGCGCTGACGGTCGGCTATCACTTCGACAACTACTTCCTGCGCAACGAGACGTACAACACGCCCGACTGGCTGAACGGCTCGCCGTCGACGCTCGCCAGCACCTATCGCGGCGACACGCGCACACAGGCGCTGTACGGCCAGGACGCGTGGCGCTTCGCGCCCGGCTGGCTCGCGACGCTCGGCCTGCGCTACGAGCGCTGGGACGCGTACGACGGCGCGCTCGGCAACGGCTCGTCGACCTTCGGTTACGCGGACCGCAGCGCGAACGCGCTGTCGCCGAAAGCGTCGGTGCAATGGCAGGCGACGCAAGACTGGCTGTTCCGTCTGTCGTTTGCGACGGGCACGCGTTTTCCGAGCGTCGCCGAATTGTTCCAGGGGACGATCTCGAACAACGCGATCGTCAACAACAATCCGGGCCTGAAGCCGGAGAAGGCGATCGACTGGGACTTCACTGCGGAACGCGACGTCGGCGTGGGCGTCGTGCGGGCGAGCGTGTTCCAGAGCGATCTGCGCGACTCGATCTACAGCCAGACGACCGTCAGCGGTTCGACGACCGTCACGAACATCTCGAACGTCGACCGCGTGCGTGTGCGCGGCGTCGAACTCGCTTTCTCCGGACAGAACGTGCTGCTGCACGGGCTCGATCTCGACGCGAACGTGACGGCGACCCACTCGAAGATTCTCGCCGACGCGGCGAACCCGTCATATGTCGGCAAGCGCTTTCCGCGCATTCCCGTGGTGCGGGCCAACCTGCTCGCGAACTACCACTTCACGCAGCAGTGGCAGGGCAGCGTGGGGCTCCGCTACTCAGGCCGCCAGTACAACACGCTCGACAACAGCGACATCAATCCCGACGTCTACGGCGGCACCAGTTCGTTCTTCGTGATCGATCTGAAGGCGCGCTATCAGGTTGGCAAGCACTGGCTCGCGTCGGTTGGCATCGACAACCTGACCGACCGCCGCTACTACGTCTTTCACCCGTATCCGGGCCGCACGTTCTACGGAGAACTCAAATGGATGCTTTAAGAAAATGGGCGGCCGTGTGGGCCGTTGGCTTCTCATTGACGCAGCCGCTGATGGCGCATGACGCATCGGGCGACGCGCACGCCGCGCATGGCATGCAGATGGACATGGCGGGCAGTAAGGGCGGTAAGGACGGCATGGGCGGCATGAACATGGGCGCCGCCGCGGCGAAGCCCGCGAAAACGCCGCTTGCGACTGGCGCCGCGTTTGATGCGAAGCATCGTCTGTGGGTTGCGTGGGTCGAGGGACAACACGTCGTGGTTGCGCATTCGGACGATCGGGGCCGCACGCTGTCGCCGCCCGTCACGGTCAACGCGATGCCGGAACCGATCTACACGAGCGCCGAGAATCGACCGAAGATCGCCGCGAGCCTCGACGCCAAGACGATCTACGTGACCTGGTCGATGCCGCTCGACGCGCCGTACACGGGCATGGTCCGCTTCTCGCGCTCGACGGACGGCGGCGCGACGTGGAGCGTGCCCGCCACCGTGCATGGCGACCGGCAGCCGATCACGCATCGCTTCGATTCGCTGATCGTCGACGGGCAAGGGCGCGTCTTCGTTACGTGGATCGACAAGCGCGATCTGACGCTGGCGAAAAAGGCGGGCAAACCGTACGACGGCGCGGCCGTCTACTTCGCGGTATCGACGGACGGCGGGCAGACGTTCCAGCCCGAGCGCAAGGTCGCCGACCACACGTGCGAGTGCTGCCGCATCGCGCTCGCGCTCGACAGCGAAGGCCGCGTGCAGGCCATGTGGCGCAACGTGTTCGAAGGCCAGATCCGCGATCACGCGCTCGCCGTGCTGCCCGTCGACGCGCAGCAGCCCGTTGTGCCAATGCGCGCGACGTTCTCCGGCTGGCATATGGAGGCGTGCCCCGAGCACGGTCCGGCGCTCGCGATTTCGCCGGACGGCGTGCGCCACATGGCGTGGTTCAGCGTCGTCAATGGACGCGCCGATGTCTACTATTCGCGCCTTTCCGCCGACGGCAAGCCGATTGGCGAGCCTTGGGCGTTCGGCGATACGGGCAAGCCGGACGAGCAGGCATCGCACGCGGCGTTGATCGGTCAAGGCAAAACGCTGTGGCTCGCGTGGAAGGATTTCGACGGCGACACGATGCGTTTGATGCTGCGCCGCTCCGACGACGAAGGCTCGCACTGGAGCGCGCCGCGCACGCTCGCGCAGACGGCTGGCGGCAGCGACAACCCGCAGTTGCTCGACGACGCAGGCCGCGTCTATCTGTCGTGGCGTACGCAGAACGACGGCTACATGCTCGTGCCCGTCGAGGAGGCAAAGTAAATGAAGCGCATCTTGCTGTCGCTCGCGGCGTTCGTTGTCGTCCTGAATGCGCAAGCCGTCGATCTCAAGCCGCTGCGCGTGCCCGACGTCGACGCGGTGCTCGCCGCTTCACAAGGCCGGCCACAGATCGTCGAAATCTGGTCGCTTGATTGCAGCTATTGCCGCGAGAACACGGCGCGCATCGTCGAATGGCAGAAGAAGCATCGCGACGTGCGCCTGACGATGATCGCGATGGATTCCATCGACGACAACGCGGCCGCGCTGTCGCAAGTGCTCGCGACACTGCCGCTGCCGCCGCAGACAGCGCTTTACGCGAATGCCGAGGCGATTCCCGAGAAGCTGCGCCGTGCGCTCGATCCGAACTGGCATGGCGAGATGCCGCGCACGCTGCTGATCGACGCGCGTGGCACGCGCCAGGCGTCGAGCGGGTTGTTGCTGCCCGCGACGCTCGACGCCTGGCATCGCTAGCGTGCTTTGTACGCTATGTGGATGGCGCAGTGCGGCGGCGCGTGCCCGCCGCCTTGTTCGTTTGTCCCGTGCGTTTTGCCAACGCCCGGTTGACCGCGTCGCGCATGCATTGCGCGACGAGTTCCGATGCTTTCGTGCGCGACGCGCGAGCGGGCCGCGCAATCACGAGCGGCTGGCGAATCGTCTCTTCGCGGATGGGCCGCTCGATCGCGCCTGACGTTGCGGCCTGATCGCCTTGCGTAATCAGCAGCGACACGCCGAGCCCGTTCGCGACCATCCCGCGCACGAGTGCCAGCGATGTCGCCCGATAACGCACTTCGGGCGCCAGCCCGCACTGCCAGAACGGCGCCATCAGAAACTCGCGGCTGTGCGGCAGATCAATCAGGATCAGCGGCTCTTTCGCGAGGTCGTGCAGCGACAGTCTGCCCGCTTTCTTCGCGAGCTTCGATTCCGCTGGCACGAGCGCGTAGGGACGAAGTTCCGCGAGATATTCGCGCTCGATATCGGCGGGCAAGCCGACGTCGTACATCAGCGCAAGTTCGATACGGCTGCTGCGCAACGCATCTTCGAGTTGCATGAGATCGCCTTCGATAAAGCGTATCGACAGATCCGGGAAGCGTGCGCGCGCGATGCGCAGCAATTCGGGTAGGTAAACAGGCGCGATCGTGCTGAATACGCCAATCTGCACTTCGCCCGCTGCGGCGTCGCCGCTGTCATCGGCCTCGAACGACGCAGCGGCGTTCAGCAGTTGATGCGCCTCCGCCAGCTTGCGCACGCCGAAGCGCGTCAACGTCATCTTCGCGCCTGACTCGCGGGTGAACAGCGTGTCGTCAAACAGCGCTTCGAGTTCGCGAATGGCCACAGAAATGGACGGCTGCGACACGTTCAGCAGTTTTGCGGCCGCCGTCGTGCTGCCTGTTTCGGCCGCCGCCGTGAAATAACGCAGAAGCCGCAACGAGACACGCATCAGGAAATCCTATAGGTGCTAGTTTGATTCCATATTTTACTTGATAGCCTGTGCGGCCGAGAATCGTTGCATCCCTGCTGAAAGGAGCATTCGATGCAACGTTCGAATCTGCCACTGGAAGGCCTGCGCGTGATCGATTTCTCGCGCGTGCTGGCCGGCCCGTATTGCGCCGCGCTGCTCGGCGATCTGGGCGCCGATGTGATCAAGATCGAGCCGCCTTCGGGCGACGACTATCGCGCCGTCGGCCCGTTTGCGGCAGACGGCGAGAGCGGTCTGTTCTCCGCGATGAACCGCAACAAGCGCAGCATCGTGCTCGATCTGAAAACGCAAGCGGGCCGTGAACTCGCGGGCGCGTTGTGCGCTGATGCCGATGTCGTCGTCGAGAATTTCCGGCCGGGCGTCGCGGACAGGCTGGGCATCGGCTACGCGGATTTGAGCGCCGCGAATCCGTCGCTCGTGTATGCGAGCGTGTCGGGCTTCGGGCAGACGGGTCCCGAATCGCGTCGCCCTGCGTACGACATCATCTTGCAGGCGATGTGCGGCCTGATGGACGCAACCGGTTCGCCCGACGGGCCGCCGACGATGATCGGCGAGTCGGTGTCGGATGTCGTCAGCGGGCTGTTTGCGTCGTGGGGCGTGCTTGCTGCGTTGCTCGGCCGCGAGAAGAACGGCAAGGGCACGCATGTCGACGTGTCGATGTTCGACGCGACGCTCGGCCTGAGCGCGACGCTCGTCGCGCGCTACGCCGCGACGGGAATCGCGCCGCGCCGCGTGGGCAACCGGCATCCGTCGTCGGCGCCGTTCGGCGCGTATCGCGCAGCCGACAGCTTCTATGTCGTCGCGGTGCTCAATAACAAGCTCTTTTCGGCTTTTGCGCATGCGATCGGCGCGCCGCATCTCGCCGACGATCCGCGCTTCGCCAGCGACGCATCGCGCTGCCGTCACGAAGCCGATTTGCGCGCGACGATCGAGACGTGGTCGTCGACGCTGACCGTTGATGAGGTCAATCGCATTCTCGGCGCAGCGGGCATTCCCGTCGCGCCGATTCGCAACCTTCAGGAGGCGCTGGAAAGCGATCACGCTGCGCATCGTGCTTTACTGACCGAGGTGCAGCGAGACGGACACACAAAGCGCGTGCCGTCGCAGCCGGTGAAGTTCTCCGCGTACGGGGCCAATTGCGTGTCGCCTGCGCCGGCGCTCGGCGAACACGCCGACGCGCTGTTGCAGCAACTCGGCTATGACCCCGACGATATCGCGTCGTTGCGCGAGCGTGGCGCGTTTGGCGTTCCCGCAGCAGCCCACGCGAGTGATGTGAATCGCAACGAGGAGAGAGATCATGCATAAGCGGCTGGGCATCGAAGACAGTGACCTGGAGATCGCCGATGCGATTTCGCGTTTCGCACAAAGCGAACTTGCGCCGCGCGCCGCGCAAGTCGATCGAGAGGAGCTTTCGACGACGCGTTACGTCGCGCAGCTCGCCGAACTGGGTGTGATGGGCATGAACGTGCCGGAGCGATGGGGCGGGGTGGAGGCATCGCCGGTGGCGCTCGTGCTCTCGCTGGTGGAGATCGCGAAGGCATGCGCGTCGACTTCGTCGATGATCGGCGCGCACTACCTCGCAACCGATTCGATCCTGATCGGCGGCGACGATGCGTTACGTGATCGCTATTTGCCCGACGCGGCCAGCGGCAAAAAGCTCGGCGCGTTTGCGCTGACCGAGCCGCGCGCGGGCTCCAATCCCGCCGACATGGCGACGCGCGCCACGCGCGAAGGCGACGGCTACCGGCTCACGGGCGTCAAGCACTTCATCTCGAACGCCGATGCGGCCGGTTTTATCGTCGTGTATGCGAAGACCGATCCCGAGGCGGGCACGCGCGGAATCAGCGCTTTCGTGGTCGACCGGCATATGCCGGGCGTCGATGTCGCCCCAGCCGAAAAACTGATGGGCATTCGCGGCGCGCCCGCGCACGAAGTCGCGCTCGATTGCTTCGTCCCCGCCGTGAACCGACTCGGCGCGGAAGGCAGCGGCTTTCGCACGGCGATGAAAGTGCTCGACAACAGCCGGCTCGATGTGGCCGCAACGTCTATCGGGATTGCGGAAGCGGCGTTGTCAGCGGCCATTGGCTGGCTGAAAGAACGGCGAGTGGGCGGCGAGCCGCTATCGAACCGGCAAGGTTTGCAATGGACCATCGCCGACATGAAGACGCGCCTTGAAGCGGCATGGCTGCTGACCTTGCAGGCGGCCGCGAAGCGCGCGGTGGGGGAGCCGTTCACACAGAGTGCGTCGATGGCGAAGCTGTATGCGTCGGAGATGGTTGCGTTCGTCACCGATGCAGCGTTGCAGATGCATGGCGGCTACGGCTTCACGCGCGAGATGCCTTTGGAGCGCTACGTGCGCGATGCGCGGATCTTGCGGATCTACGAAGGGTCGTCCGAGATTCAGCGGACCGTGATTGCGCGGTCGGTGTTGGGATGAACGGCGCTATCACGCAAGACACGCGTGAGCGGTAGAGAAAAGCAAAAAGCCCAGTCACGAGGACTGGGCTTTTTTTAATCTGCTGGTGCCGGAAAGAGGAATCGAACCCCCGACCTTCGCATTACGAATGCGCTGCTCTACCGTCTGAGCTATTCCGGCGCCTTTGTTGCTTTCGTTTAGTTCGTCAGCAACGAAGAAGCAAGATTATAGAGTGCTCTGTATCGGCACGCAAGTGCTTTTCTCAACTTTTCTTTTCGAGATGATAGCGGGTCACGCGATCGACTTCGTTCTTCGAGCCGAGGAACACCGCGACGCGCTCATGCAGGCTCTTCGGCTGGATGTCGAGAATGCGCTTCTCGCCGTTGGTCGCCGCACCGCCAGCCTGCTCGACGATGAACGCCATCGGGTTCGCTTCGTACATCAGGCGCAGCTTGCCGGGCTTCGACGGATCGCGCTTGTCGGCCGGATACATGAAGATGCCGCCGCGGTTCAGGATACGGTGGACGTCCGCGACCATCGATGCGATCCAGCGCATGTTGAAGTCCGACTGGCGCGGACCGTCCTTGCCTGCGTTCAGTTCGCCGATGTACTGCTGCACGGGCTCCAGCCAGTGGCGCTGGTTCGACGCGTTGATCGCGTACTCGCGCGTTTCGACAGGAATACGCATGTCGCTTTGCGTGAGCACCCAGGAGCCCAGCTCGCGGTCGAGCGTGAAGCAGTTGACGCCGTTGCCCGTGGTCAGCACCAGCACGGTTTGCGGGCCGTAGACTGCATAGCCCGCCGCGACCTGTTGTGTGCCTTTTTGCAGGAACGACTGTTCAGTCGGCTGCTGGCCGTCAGGGCAGCGCAGCACCGAGAAGATCGTGCCGATCGACACGTTGACGTCGATGTTAGACGAGCCGTCGAGCGGGTCGAACACGAGCAGGTATTCGCCCTTCGGATAGTTCGCGGGAATCGGGAAGAACTGTTCCATCTCTTCCGATGCCATGCCGGCCAGATTGCCGCCCCATTCGTTGGCTTCGAGCAGAATTTCGTTCGACAGGATGTCGAGCTTCTTCTGCACTTCGCCCTGCACGTTCTCGCTGCCGGCCGTGCCCAGCGCATCACCGAGCGCGCCCTTGCTGACGTGATAGCTGATGGCCTTGCACGCGCGCGCAACGACTTCGATCAGCAGGCGCAGATCGGCAGGCAGATTGTTGTTCTCGCGCTGCTGCTCGATCAGGTACTTCGTAAGGGTGGTACGACGTTGCAAAGACATTGCAGTACTCCGGAGAGGCTTGGGAATTCCCTGATTTTAACCTTTCGATGTGCGGGTTCCGTGACTTTAAAAAATCGCCCCCCGAAGTCGCGCTCCCGTCGTGCTTTTTGACGGGATGAATGCGTCAACGCGAGGCAGCGACCCTGCGCGTCGCGGCTGCTGCGTCTTCGGCGGCTTTTAGCTGCTCGCGCGACAACTGCGAATGCTTTGGCCGGCGCGACGGCGGCAGCGGCTCGATCTCGCGCTTGATCTGCTCGCCCGATTCCGCAATTGCGACACGCAGGTCGTAGGCGATCTGAAGATTGAGCCAGAAGAGCGGGCTATTGTTGAAAAAGCACGACAGACGCAAGGCGGTTTCCGACGAAATGGCCCGCTTGCCGCGCACGATGTCATTGACGCGCGGCGCGGGCACGCGCAGCGCAATGGACAGCGCGTGGGCCGACATGCCGAGCGGTTCGAGAAATTCGCTGCGCAGGATGTCGCCAGGCGTTGCTTCAGGCATGCGCTCGCCGGTGGAAACGTCGGAGAAGTCGAGGTTGTCGAGTTCAGAGCGTTTGATGACCATGATGGTTTCCCATGATTCAGTGATAGTCGACGATCTCGACATTGAGCGCGTCGCCGTCGATGTACTGGAAACAGATGCGCCACTGCGCGTTGATACGGATGCTCCATTGCCCGCTGCGCGCGCCTTGCAGCAGTTCGAGCCGGTTGCCGGGTGGCACGAACATGTCCTCGATGCACTCTGCGGCATCGATCAACAGGAGCTTGCGGCGCGCGGCGAGCTGTACTTCGCGCGGCAGCGACCGCACGAATACGCCGTTGAAGACGGCTGCGGTTTCTTTGTCATTAAAAGTAGAGATCACGGGAAGTGTATAACGTGTCATGTTAAACGTAAACCATCAAATGAACACGTTCAGTGTGATCGCAACAACGACGCGCAACCAGTCAGCAGAATGGCGTAGGCAAAATCGCATTCCGCGAAACAGATGGAAAAAAGCCGGCACATGTGCCGGCTTTTGCATACAGCAGAACCGTCAGAAAATCAGGCCAAAGCCTTCTCGACGATTTCGCGCACGTCGCGCGATTTCGCCTGCGCCGCGACCTTTTCCAGTGCTGCGCGCATCTGGTCGCGCAACGCCGGCGTGAAGCGCCGCCACAGTTCCAGCGCGCGGGCGAGGCGCGCTGCGACTTGCGGGTTCAGCGCGTCGAGCGCGATCACCTGTTCGGCCCAGAATGCATAGCCCGAGCCGTCCGCCGCGTGGAACTGCGCCGGGTTCGCCGAGCAGAAGCTGAAGATCAGCGAGCGGGCGCGGTTCGGGTTCTTCAGGGTGAACGCAGGATGCGCCATCAGCTTGCGCACGATCTCGATCACAGGCCGCGCTTTCGTGCCGCGCTGCATCGCCTGCAGCGCGAACCATTTGTCGATCACAAGTGGCTCGTTCTCGAAGCGGCGATAGAAGTCGTCGAGTGCGTCGGTGGCTGCCGCGCCGCCGTTCGATGCAGCCGCCGTCAGCAACGCGGATAGCGCCGACGCCCGATCCGTCATGTTGTTCGCCGCGTCGTACTGCGCTTTCGCCAGGCGCACGGCGTCGGCGGGATCGTCGAGTTCGGCGAGATAGGCGAGCGCCAGATTCTTCAGCGCGCGATGCCCGCCCGCTTCGGGTGTCGGTTCGTAGGCGCCCGGCGTCTGATGCCGTTCGAAAACTGCGAGCCAGTCGCCCTTGAGCGCCGACGCGAGACGCTTGCGCACGAACTGCCGCGCGCTGTGTACGGCGGCGGGATTCGACTCGTCCATCTGCTCGGCGAGATACGCTTCCGACGGCAGCATCAGCGCGAGTTCGCGGAACGCGGGCGACAGCGTCTCGTCGTTCAGCACGCGGCCAAACGCGGCGACGACGGTATCGTCCAGTTCCAGCGCCTTGCCCGTTGCCGCGAGCTCGGCGAGCGTCAGCAGCTCGCGCGTCGCGAGACGCTGGCCAGCTTCCCAGCGGTTGAACGGATCGCTATCGTGCGCGAGCAGGAACGCGAGTTCATCCGCCGTGTAGTCGTATTCGACGACGACAGGCGCCGAGAAATTGCGCAGCAGCGACGGCAGCGGTTTTTCGGCCACATCGACGAACGTGAAGCTCTGTTCCTTCTCCGTGAATTCGAGCACGCGCGTGGTGTGCGGCGACGCCAATGCCTCGCCTTCGAGGCGCAGCGGCATGTCGTTGCCGTCATCGCCGATCAGGCCGATCGCGAACGGAATCAGCAACGGACCCTTCTGCGTGTCACGCGCAGCCGCCGCGGCATCGCCGTAGCCCTGCGTGAGCGTCACCGTGTAGCGCTTTTGCGAAGCGTCATAGTGCGTGTCGACCGTGATGCGCGGCGTGCCCGCCTGGCTGTACCAGCGTTCGTACTGGGCGAGGTCGCGGCCGTTCGCGTCGGCCATTGCGTGACGGAAGTCGTCGCAGGTGACGGCCTCGCCGTCGTGGCGCTTGAAGTACAGGTCCATGCCGCGCCGGAAGCCTTCGCGTCCGAACAACGTCTGATACATCCGCACGACTTCCGATCCTTTCTCGTAGACGGTCATCGTGTAGAAGTTGTTGATCTCGACGTAGCTCTCCGGACGCACCGGGTGCGCCATCGGACCGGCGTCCTCGGCGAACTGCATCTGACGCAGCACGCGCACGTCTTCGATACGCTTGGTCGCGCGCGCCGCCTGATTCTCGACCGTGCTGCCGCCGCTTGCCATATCGGCGGAAAACTCCTGGTCGCGGAACACGGTCAGCCCTTCCTTCAGACTCAGCTGGAACCAGTCGCGGCAGGTGACGCGATTGCCCGTCCAGTTATGGAAGTACTCGTGGCCGACCACGGCTTCGATGTTCGAGAAGTCGGTGTCCGTCGCGGTTTCGGGATTGGCCAGCACGTACTTCGTGTTGAAGATATTGAGGCCTTTGTTCTCCATCGCGCCCATGTTGAAGTCGCTCACGGCGACGATCATGAAGCGGTCGAGATCGAGCTCCAGGCCGAAACGCTCTTCGTCCCAACGGATCGAGTGGATCAGCGAATCCATTGCGTGACGGGTCTTGTCGAGATCGTGCGGCTCGACCCAGACCTGCAGCAGTTTTTCCTTGCCCGAGCCCGACTTCACGCGTTCTTCCAGCGCGACCAGCTTGCCCGCGACGAGCGCGAACAGATAGCTCGGTTTCCTGAACGGATCTTCCCAGCGCGCGAAGTGGCGGCCGTCGGGCAGGTCGCCCTGTTCGAGCAGGTTGCCGTTGGACAGCAGCACCGGGTACGCGGCCTTGTCGGCGCGCAGCGTGACCGTGTAGGTCGCCATCACATCCGGGCGGTCGAGGAACCACGTGATGCGCCGGAAACCCTCGGCCTCGCATTGCGTAAAGAAGTTGCCGCTCGACACATACAGGCCCGACAGCGTCGTGTTCGCCGCGGCATTGCAGATGCCCGTCAGCGTCAGCTCGAACGAATCGGGCACGTTGTCGACAGTGAGGCCGTGCTCGTGCGCGTGAACGTTGGCATACGGCTTGCCGTCGATCGATGCCTCGACGAACTGCAGTGCCTCGCCCATCAGTTCGAGATGCGTGGCGCGCACCGCGTCGGGATTGCGGCGGATGCGCATCGTATTCCTGACGACCGTACGCTCGGGCACGAGATCGAACTCGAGCGCGACGGTATCGATGAGAAAAGCGGGCGGCGCGTAGTCGGCGCGGCGGATCACTTGAGGCGTTTCGGTATCGGCCATGGTGTCGTGTCGGGAATAAGCTCGAAGCCGGCGCGTTATATCCATACTGGTAGATGCGCGCCGGGTGATCGGACCATTGTACAAAGCCTCGGCCGATCGTGCGGACAGAACTTTTTACCGTCTTGTCCGGTCAGCGTATTATCGGGCCGCTCGCGCGGCAGGCGCGAGCGACGATACCAATGAGGATGACCATGAAGCTCGACCGATTGACCCGCCGGGCCGCACTCGTGCTTGCGGCATTCGCCACCTTGCTGGCAGGCTGCACGACCTATGTGACGTCGCAGGTGACGGCCTTTTCCGACTGGAGCGGCAGCGATGCGACGCGCACTTACGCGTTCGCGCGCACGGCTGAGCAGAAGAACAGTCTCGAGCAGGCCACCTACGAACAGATCGTCGCAAACGAACTCGCGACGCATGCGTTCCGACAGACCGACGAGCGCCAGGCGCACTATCTCGTCGCGCTCGCGTATGGCATGCGCTCGGATACCGTGACGGTTGCGCAGCCCGTCTATTACTACAGCGCGTGGCCCGGCCCGTACTACTGGGGCCGTCCGTTCGACCCGTGGGGCCCATGGGGTCCGTGGGGCCCGTATTCGGGGGGCTATGTGAATCAGAGTTATCCCGTGTACACGCATCTGCTCGGCATCCGCATCACGGATCGCGCGACGGGCAAGGAACTGTATAACGTGACGGCGCGCAACACGGACGAGCAGTCTTCGCTGATCGCCGCGATGCCATATCTCGCGCGCAGCGCGATGTCCGATTTCCCGCTAGGCAATGGAGTGGTGCGCACCGTCAAGCTGCCCGTCGACGGAAAGGGCGGGATTTCGAACGAAGTGACGGCGGACAATGCTGCGCCGCCGGTGCCAGCCTCGGGCGCAAAGACGGTTCAATAAGCGCGGTTCGGGAAGCGGTTCATTACGCGCTCCCCACGAAGAATCGGCCGCATCGTGTGAGCGATGCGGCCGTTGCTTTTTACCGGAGCGATTGCCGGATGGCCCGGCAGACGGTCAGACGCCGATGCCCATCAACGCCATCGCGCCGAGCACCACGAACATGACTGCAGCGATTCCGTGTACGAGTTTGGTCGGCAGCTTGTGCGCGAAGCGGTCGCCGAGCAGGATCGCCGGCACGTTCGCGAGCATCATGCCGAGCGTCGTGCCAGCAACGACACCGAAGAAATCATGGAAGCGCGCGGCCAGCGCGACCGTCGCGATCTGCGTCTTGTCGCCCATTTCGGCGAGAAAGAACGTGACCACGGTTGCGCCGAACACGCCGAAGTGCGTGCGATTGGTGTTCGCCTCGGCGTCGTCGAGTTTGTCGGGCACGAGAATCCACAAGCCCATGCCAATGAACGATGCCGCCAGCGCCCAGCGCATCACGGTCGGCGTGACGAGCGAGCCGAGCCACGCGCCGAGCGCGCCGGCGCCCGCATGGTTGATCAGCGTTGCGACGAGCACGCCGAGAATGATGGGCAGCGGCTTGCGGTAGCGGGCGGCGAGGACGAGCGACAGCAGTTGGGTCTTGTCGCCAATTTCAGCCAGCGCGACCGCGCCCGTCGAGATCAGAAAGGCTTGTTCCACGTTTTGATAGATTCCCCGGGCCGAGATATGTGCGAGCGACGACCCACAACGCGCCGGGCCCTAAAGCGGCGGTGGTGGATCATCGGTCTCGCCAGGCCAGAGGCTGCGTCTGCCATGGCCAATACGGCCAAGTCTGTTGACAGGCGCCCCCGCAAATCACGCACGCTGCGCTCGGGGCCAGAAGCTGGGCCGTTGCGCGGGCATGAAGCGGGGCGGCTACTCCCCAATGAGGGGCGCAGTATAGCACGGCAGCTTGCGCAAAGGCGACGATTCAGCGCTACTTAGTCTCGCCTTTAGTTCACTTACAGCAAGTCCATTGCAAAATCGGGCGCGATTATCGTTTTTTCTACGGATTCGTCGCGCGCTGCCAGCGCGAATGGAAACGTTACAAGCGGCGTGAATGTCTGGCGTGCTGGCGCGCGGCCAGGCCGGGCGAAAGGCTGCACGGACGGGCTGCGCAAGGCTTGGGAACGCTTCCGTCGCGCGCAAGAGACGGATACAGATAGATACGTCTTTTCTGGCTGATTTCGGCCAGAATGCTCTGTATCATTTCGGGCGGTCTACGTAATGACCAGACAAAAACCTGTTTTGGCGTCCCGCCCCTAAATAATCACCGCTGCGTGCCGTTATTTGGGTGACTCCTTAAAATAAAAGTGGACTCACCGAACTGGCGCAGCGCCTCGCCCCGGAGTAGCGCGCTTAACGTGCTGTCGATGGCGAGCGCGCCTCTGGCGTCAGCAGCCTTCACGCGCGAACACCGATATGCCCGATCTGCACTGGACTATTCCGGTTGCTCGCTGGTCTTCCTGGCCTGCCGTCGCAGCCGCCGCACCCGATATTGGCTTTATCGAGCCGATGGTGCGGCGTCGCCTGAGCACGCTGTCGCGTATCGCGCTGAAAGTCGCGCATGATTGCGCCGCCGACCGGCCGAACGTGCGCATCGTATTCGCGTCGCGCCACGGCGAGCTGCGCCGCACCACCGACATCCTGCGCAACATCAGCGCAGGCGAGCCGGTGTCGCCAACGGCCTTCAGTCTTTCCGTGCTCAACGCGATGACGGGCGTGTTCGGCATTTCGCGTGGCGACCGTACGGCTGCGAGCGCGCTGTCCGCCGGTGCGGAGACGCTCGGCTACGCGCTGCTCGAAGCGCACGCGCAATACGCCACGGACACCTCGACCCCCGTGTTGCTCGTCTACGCCGACGAACCGGCCGATCCCGGCTACGGCACGATCGACGAAGAGGTGCAGGGCGGCGCGGTCGCAATCCTGCTGGATGAAGCCCCGGCGGGCCGCCTGTCCTGTTCGCGCACGGCCGTCGCCGACGCCAATGCATCGCCCGAAGGCGCGGGCACTCTCTTTGCAACTCAGAGTCAGGCTGTGCATCACTGCCTCGACACGCATGCAGCTGCGCAATGGCGCGGCGAATATGCGGTCTGGGAATGGAGCTGGGATGAAGGCGTGGCTTGACTACCACTGGCGCCTCGTCGCGACGGCGCTCGCATTCACGGCGTTCGGCATCTGCGGACTCGGCTTTTCGCTGATCCTGTTTCCGATCGCGTGGATCTGGCCGCATCGCGCGTCGAAGCAGCGCGCGATCACCGCGATCATTCACGCGTTCTTTCGCGCGCTGGTCGCCGTGCTGAAGTGGGCCGGCGTGATGGAACTCGACGCGCATGGCGTCGCTGCGCTGCGTCGCAAGGACAACGAGCCGGCCATCGTGGTCGCGAATCATCCGACGTGGCTCGACGTGATGGTGCTGCTGTCGCTGACACCGCGCGCGTGCTGCGTCGTCAAGAGCGCGCACTGGGGCAACCCGTTTTTCTGGGGCGTCGTGCGCGCGGCCGAATACGTGAGCAACGCCGATCCGCTCGAGCTCGTAGAAGCGGGCGCGCGGCAACTGGAGCGTGGCTACACGATGATCATTTTTCCGGAAGGCACGCGCAGCCCGGCGCGCAACCGGATGCATGCGTTTTCGCGCGGTTTCGCGCACATGGCGCTCAAGTCCGGCGCGCCGATCCTGCCGGTACTGATGGATTGCGATCCACCCGCTTTTACGAAGGGCATGCGCTGGTACAACGTGCCCGAGCGTGCGTTCCGCATGCGCGTCAACGTGCTCGAGCCGCTCGGCGCAGACGCGCTCGCGGCGCACGACGAACCGCCCGCGCTGGCCGCTCGCACGGTGACGAGCGCCATCGAAGCACATATCACCCAGCACCTGTTCGACTATGGATTCTTTAAAGCTTGAAATCAAACAGCTTCTGATCGAAGCACTCGATCTGGAAGACCTGACGCCCGCCGACATCGACGACGATGCGCCGCTCTTCGATACCGACGGCATCGGTCTCGATTCGATCGACGCACTCGAAATCGGCATCGTGCTGCGCAAACACTATCAATTGACGATCGCGGCGAATGACGAACGCACGCGAGAGCACTTCCGCTCGATCAATTCACTTGCGGCGCTGGTGGCGAGCCAGCGCGAGCTTGCGCATGAATCGGGCGATACCACAAAGAAAGGGGAATGACCGTGACCGACACCGAGATCCTTGAGCGCATCCGCGCCATCTTCAAAGAGAACTTCGCCATCGAGCCCGAACGCGTGACGCCCGAAGCGCACCTGTTCGAAGAGCTCGATCTGGACAGCATCGACGCCGTCGATCTCGCGATCAAGTTGCAGGAGATGACGGGCCGCCGGATCAAGCCCGAGGAGTTCAAGTCGGTGCGCACGGTTGGCGACGTGATCGCGGCGGTCGAGTCGCTGCTCGCGGCGCAGGGCTGATGCACACGCAACGTTCGCACGCGCAGGGCGCCTCGGACGATAGTCAGGCGTCGGGCGCAACGCAAGCAGCCGTGCAGGCAACGAACGACAGCGAGCGCCCGCGTAGCTGGGCGGGCTTCGCGCTGGGTGTGCTCGCAAAGCTCGCGTATCCCGCTGTGATTCTGTGCGCATGGTTCTGGGACGCGCCGCGCTTTGTCGGCTGCCTGCTGTTCGCGCTGTTGTGGCTGCAGCGCTGCGCGGGCACGGGCGCGTTCGGCGCGTCGCTGCGCAAGCTCTCGCGGGTCGACTGGGCGGTGGCGTTGATGCTGAGCATCGCTTCCGCCGCTATCGTGTGGACCAATAGCGAACTGTTGCTGCGCATTTATCCGTCGCTGGTGAATCTCGGTTTGCTGATCGCGTTCGGCGCAACACTCGTGCGCGGCCCGACGATGATCGAAAAATTCGCACGCATCGGCACGCCCAATCTGAGCGAGCCGGCGATCCGCCACACGCGCCGCGTGACGCAGATCTGGTGCGCGTTCTTCCTCGCGAATGGCTTGTTCTCTCTCTACACCGCGCTCTACTGGCCGCGCGAAGCGTGGTCGCTGTATAACGGCGCGATCGCGTATGGTCTTATCGGCCTGCTGCTGGCTGGCGAAATTGCGTGGCGGTATCTCGTGATCCTGCCGCGCGTGCGACGCTCGGAGGCGGCATGATCGCGCTGCACGAGCTGCTGTCGTGCGAGCGCGCTGGGCACGTGCCCGTCTGTCGTGACGACGAAGCAAACCACACAATCGATTTTGCAGCGTTTCGCGCGCGGGTCTTCGCCATCGCTTTGCAACTGCGTGAAACGCAGGCGCGCCGCTACGCGCTGTGCATCGACGATCCCTTCGATTTCGCGTGCGCGCTGTTCGCGCTCTTCGCCTGCGGCAAGACGCCCGTGATTCCGGCGAACGCGACGCCCGGCTATCTCGCCGATCTCGCCGATGCGTACGACGCCGTGCTCACGGACGCCGACGTCCGCGCACATGCCGCAACGCAGGCATGCGCCGAAACGCCGCTAAAAATAGATCCGAACGCGCCGCTCACGCTCTATACATCGGGCAGCAGCGGCACGCCGAAGCCGATTCACAAGACGCTCGCGCAGTTCGACGCCGAAGTACACACGCTGGAGCGCGAGTGGGGCGAACTCGTCGGCGACGCGACCATGCTCGCGAGCGTCCCGCATCACCACATCTACGGTTTGCTGTTTCGCGTCATGTGGCCGCTCGCCGCCGGACGCGCGTTCGATCGCGCCGTCTGCATCGAGCCGCAGCATGTGCAGTCGCGCATCGGGCAATGCGGCGCGGCCGTGGTTGTGTCGTCGCCCGCGCAGCTATCGCGCTGGCCCGCAATGCCGGGCTTCGCGGCGTTGACGCCCGTGCCGCGCGCGTTCTTCTCGTCGGGGGGACCGCTTTCCGCCGAAGCCGCCGCTGAATATGCCGCCGCTTTCGGCAGCGCACCGATCGAAATCTACGGCAGTACGGAAACGGGCGGTATCGCGTGGCGACGTCAGAACGAGACGTCGGCGTGGCGGCCCGTCAACGGCGTACACGTTCAGCGCAGCGAAGACGGCGCGCTGAATGTGCGCTCACCGCATTTGGGCCACGACGACTGGCATCGCACCGACGACGCCATCGTGTTCGACGACGACGGCCGTTTCCGTCTGCAAGGACGACTCGACCGCGTGATCAAGCTCGACGGCAAGCGTGTGTCGCTGCCCGAAGTCGAAGCGCGTCTCGCGTTGCATCCGTATGTCGCGCAGTCGGCGGTGGTGCGGCTCGCGGGAGCGTCGCGCGAACGTCTCGGCGCGGTGGTCGCGCTCAACGATGCGGGCAGCGCGGCGCTGCGCAATGAAGGGCGCGTCGCGCTCGCGAAGACCTTGCGCCGCCATCTCGCCGCCTATTTCGACGTGGTCGTGCTGCCGCGCCACTGGCGCTTTCGCATTGCGCTGCCGTTCGACGCGCGCGGCAAGCTGCCCGTTGCCGCCGTGGCCGCCGCTTTCGAGCCGCGCGACGAAGGCTTCGAACTGCTGTCCGAAGCGCGCAACGGTGACGACGTCCATTACGAACTGCGCGTGCCGCCGACGCTCGACCACTTCGCAGGCCACTTTCCCGGCCTGCCTATCCTTCCCGGCGTCGTGCAACTCGACTGGGCGATACGCCTTGCCACCGCGCACGTGACGGGCGTGCGCGAGATCGAATCCGTCGATCGCCTGAAGTTCACCGCGCCCGTGATGCCGGGCGCCGTGCTCGACCTGAAGCTGTCGCACGATGCTGCGCGGCGGCGCGTGCAATTCGCGTATCGCGTCGATGGCCGCGACAGTGCGTCGGGCGTGATCGTGTATCGGGAGCGCGCATGAGCGACGCAGGTTTCAACGCGTGCATCGTCATTCCGATCTACAACCACAAGGACGCGATCGGCGGCACGATCGAGCGTCTTGCCGCGCACCGATTGCCGATCTTCGTCGTCGACGACGGCAGCGATGAACCGACGCAAGCCGTGCTCGCGAAACTGGCTTGCCAGCATCGCGAGCAGATGACGCTGCTGCGCCTGCCCGTCAACGGCGGCAAGGGCGCGGCCGTGATGGCGGGACTGCGCGCGGCGAAGCGAGCGGGCTATACGCACGCCTTGCAGATCGACGCGGACGGCCAGCACGACGCGAACGATGTGCCGCTGTTTCTCGCTGCCGCGCGCGCCGAGCCGGGCGCTGTGATTCTCGGACGGCCCGTCTACGACGAGAGCGTGCCGAAGTCGCGTCTTTATGGCCGCTATTTGACGCATGTGTGGGTATGGATCGAAACGCTGTCGCTGACGATCCGCGATTCGATGTGCGGCTTTCGTCTGTATCCGCTCGACGCCGCGTGCGCGCTGATCGACAGCGTGCAACTGCCGACGCGCATGGACTTCGACATCGAGATTCTCGTGCGGTTGTACTGGCGGCGCCTCGCGTTCCGCGCGATTCCGACGCGTGTCACGTACGCGATGGACGGCGTGTCGCACTTCGACGTGCTGTGGGACAACGTGCGCATCAGCGCGAGTCATACGCGTCTCGTATGCGGGATGCTGTTGCGTCTGCCGCTGTTGCTCGCGCACAAGTTCATGCCGCGCAAGTCCGCCGCTTTGCATTCAAATGGCGACAACGCGAAATGGTGGCGCATGGCCGAGCGCGGCAGCCGCCTCGGCATGACGCTGCTCGCGCTCAGTTGCAAGCTGTTCGGCATGCGCTTCACCGCGCTGTGGCTGCACCCCATCGTCGCGTACTTTCTGATGACGGGCCGCGCTGCGCGCTCTGCTTCGCGCACGTACTTCACACATCTTGAACAGGCTGCGCAAGGCGAGCGCACGCCGCGCCCCGGCTGGCGCTCCGCATATCGGCAAATGCTCGCGTTCGCGCAATCGGGTCTCGACAAGCTCGCCGCCTGGTCGGGCCGCATCGATTCGAACGACGTGATCTTCGACGATTCGTCCGCGTTCGACGCGCTCGTCGCGAGCGGGCGCGGCGCGCTCGTGATCGGCGCGCATCTGGGCAACCTCGAAATGACGCGCGCGCTTGCCGCGAACGGCGGCCACGCGAAGGTCACGGCCATCGTCTACACCGAACACGCGAAGCGCTTCAACAGCGTGCTGTCGACGGCGAACAGCGAGTTCGCGAAGCGGCTCATGCAAGTCAGCGACTTCGGACCCGAGACGTCGATGATGATGCAGGAGCGTATCGACGCGGGCGAGCTGCTGGTGATCGTCGGCGACCGCGTGCCCGCGCGCGAATCGGGCCGCACGACCGATGCGCAATTTCTCGGCGCGACCGCGCCGTTCGCGCAAGGGCCGTATGTGCTTGCGCATGCGCTCGGCTGCCCGGTGTATCTGTTCTTCTGCCTCAAAGAGCGCGACGAGCGCAACCGCGAGCGCTATCGGCTGTACTTCGAGCCGTTCGCCGAGCGCATTGACCTGCCGCGCCGCGAACGCGCGCAGCATATCGCCGCCTGGGCGCAGCGCTATGCGTCGCGCCTCGAGCACTATTGCCGCAAGGCACCTTATCAATGGTTCAATTTCTTCGATTTCTGGGCGCGTCCCCGAAAGACGATAACGGGTGGCATCCCACACGGAGACGCGAATGTCGGAACATGATCTGATCGACGATGCGCACGCACGTGCCGCGCACACGGCAACGCCGCGTGCGGTGGTGATCGGCGGACGCAAGCTGTCGATCGAAGAGGTCGTCGCGATTGCGAAGGGACGCGCGAGTGTCGCGCTGAGCGGTGATCCCGCGTGGCGTTCGCGCATCCAGCGCGGCGCGGATTTTCTGCGCCGTCATCTCGCCGCGGGCGAAACGGTGTACGGCGTGAACACGGGCTATGGCGACGCATGCGTCGTCGATGTGCCGATGGAACTCGTCGAAGCGTTGCCATTGCAACTGACGCGCTATCACGGCTGCGGCATGGGCGCTTATCTCGACGATGCGCAAGCGCTCGCCGTGATCGCCGCGCGTCTGAACTCGCTCGCGTACGGCTTTTCCGGCGTGCGCCCCGTGCTGCTCGAACGGCTCGCCGATCTGATCAATCATCGTGTGCTGCCGCGCATTCCGTCGGAAGGCTCGGTCGGCGCGAGCGGCGATCTGACGCCGCTGTCGTACGTGGCGGCGGCGCTCGTCGGCGAACGCGACGTGATGTTTGATGGCACGCTGCGCGATGCCGCCGGCGTGTGGGCGCAACTCGGTCATGCGCCGCTGACGCTCGCGCCGAAGGAAGGTCTCGCGCTGATGAACGGCACGGCCGTGATGACGGGCCTCGCGTGTCTCGCGTTTGCGCGTGCCGGACATCTCGCGCGTTTGGCCTCGCGTTTGACGGCGCTGTCGACGGTTGCGCTCGATGGCCGCGCCGCGCACTTCGACGCGATGATCTTCGAAGCAAAACCGCACGCAGGCCAGGCCGAAGCCGCCGCGTGGATTCGCGCGGACCTCGCGGGCCGCGACGATACGCCGGGTCATCGCTTGCAGGATCGGTATTCGATCCGCTGCGCGCCGCATGTGATCGGCGTCGCCGTCGATGCGTTGTCATGGATTCGGCGCGACGTCGAGAACGAACTGAACAGCGCGAACGACAATCCGCTGATCGACCCGGACGGCGAGCGCGTGCTGCACGGCGGCAACTTCTACGGCGGCCATATCGCGTTCGCGATGGACGCGTTGAAGACGGCCGTCGCCAATCTCGCGGACCTGATGGACCGGCAACTTGCGCTGATCGTCGACGACAAGTTCAACAACGGCTTACCGCGCAACCTGACGGGTGCGAGCCCGGCGCGCGCGCCGATCAATCACGGTTTCAAGGCGGTGCAGATTTCTTCGTCGGCGTGGACGGCGGAAGCGCTGAAGCACACGATGCCCGCGAGCGTGTTCTCGCGTTCGACGGAAGCGCACAACCAGGACAAGGTCAGCATGGGCACGATCGCCGCGCGCGATTGCCTGCGCGTGCTCGAACTGACGGAGCAGGTCGCCGCCGCGCATACGCTCGCCACCGTGCAGGCGCTGAAGTTGCGCGTGCGCATCAACGATGCGACGAACGTGCCCGCGCCGCTGCGCGCCTTCGCGCAAGAGGTGGCCGCGATGTCGCCGTTCGTCGACGAAGACCGCGCGCTCGAAAGCGATCTGCGCGCGTTGACGGCGCGCATTGCCGATTGCGCGCTGGTTGAAGGAGGCGCGCATCATGAATGAGCGCCACCAGGGCAAGACGTTGAAGGCGAGTGCCATCGTCGAAGTGCCGTTTCACGATGTCGACGCGATGAACGTCTGCTGGCATGGCCATTACCTGAAGTACTTCGAGATCGGCCGCGCCGCGTTGTTGCGTGCATTCGACTACGACTACCGCGAGATGCAGGCGTCGGGCTACCTGTGGCCGATCGTCGAGGCGCATCTGAAGTACGTGCGGCCCGCGACCTACGGCCAGCGGATCGATGTGCGCACGGAGCTGCTCGAACTCGAAAACCGCCTGAAAATAGGTTACGAAATCGTCGATTGCGCGACGGGCACGCGGCTGACAAAGGGCTACACGATCCAGGTCGCGATCGATGCCGCTACGCAGGAAACGCAATTCGTGTCGCCGCCTGTCGTGTTCGAAAAGCTGGAGCGCGCATGGTCACGCTGACATTACGAGCCGCGTTGGTCGCTGCGTTGCTTGCTGTGGCGAGCGTGAGTTCATACGCGGCGACACAGCAGACGCAGTCTCAAGCGCAAAACGGCAACCCCGCGCTCGTCTCGCAGGTCGCGTCACGTCTTGCGCAGGCGAAGGGCGTGCGCGCGCAGTTCACGCAGACACAGACGCTGTCCGCGATGAAGCAGCCTTTGGTGAGCACGGGCACGCTGGTGTTTTTCCGCGAGCGCGGCGTGATCTGGCGTGTCGATACGCCGTACAAGGCGATCTATGTCATCACCGACTCGGGCGTCAGCGAAGTCGATGCGAACGGCAAGCGCGTCAATACGAAAAGCGCGCAGGGCGTGCGCGGTGTCGCGCAGGTCTCGAAGATGATGCGCGCGATGCTCGGCGGCGATCTGTCCGCGCTGTATTCGCAGTTCGATGTCGACGCGCAAGGCACGCCGTCGCAATGGAAACTCGAACTGAAGCCGAATCAGCCGCAGCTCGCGCAGTCGATCAAGGGCTTGCAGATGACGGGCGGCGAGTTCCTGCAGACGCTGCGTATCACGCTGGCGAACGGCGACGTCACGCAGATCGAGTTCGCGAAGAGCGAAGCGATCAACGATCTCGCACCCGGCGAGCGCACGCTGCTTGGAGCACAATGATGCTGATGGCGCGACAGTGGACCAAGACGCAGTTGTGGGGCATCCGGGCCGCATGGCTCGTGCTCGCGCTCGTCGCGTCGCTGTACTGCGTCTTTCGTTTCATTGGGCCGTCGCCGCTGGAGACGAATCTGCTCGCGCTGCTGCCCGCGACGGAAGCCGATCCCGTCGCTGAAAAAGCCGTCGATACGCTGGCCAACGCGCTCGGCGACCGCACGGTGTTTCTGGTGACGAGCAAGGACGACGCACGCGCGAAAGCGGCGGCGAAACAATTCGGCGCGGCGTTGCAGAAAAGCGGCGCGTTCGCGTCGGTGACGGCGGAGTTGCCGCCGTTCGACATGTCGCAGATCGGCGGGTTGTATATGCCGTATCGCTTCGGCCTGTTGACGCGCGACGACCGCGACGCCGTTGCAAACAACACGGCATCGCTGCACGACGCGCTGATGCAGCGCATCTACAACCCGGTGCGCGGCCCACTAGCCACGCAACTCGCCGACGACCCGTTCGGCTGGCTCGAACACTTCCTGAGCGCCTTGCCGCTCGCCACCTCGAATCTCGATCTCGAAGACAACATGCTCGTCGCGCATCGCGGGGACCTGACGAGCGTGCTCGTGGTCACGACGCTGCCCGGTTCCGCGTACGAATCGCAGACGCAGCGCGCTGTATTGGCGGCGGCTGCACAGGCGGAAGCGTCGCTGAAATCGGGCTATCCCGATGCGAGCGTCGCGCGCACGGGCGCCGTGTTCTATGCGGAATCGGCGCGCAGCGCGTCGGAGCGCGAAGTGCATCTGATCGGCGTCGCGTCCGCGTGCGGCATCGCGCTGCTGATGCTGTGGGTGTTCCGTTCGCCGCGTCTGTTGCTGTTCGGCTTCGTGTCGACGGCGCTCGGCATCGTTTGCGCGCTCGCCGTCACGATGCTGGTGTTCGGCAAGCTGCATCTGTTGACGCTCGTGTTCGGCGCGAGCCTGATCGGCGAGGCCGTCGATTATTCGATTCAATATTTCGTCGTCTACCTTGGTGCGCAGCGTGGCTGGAACGCACGGCAGGGCGCGCGCTCGGTGCGGCCTGCGCTGACGGTTGCGCTCGCGACGAGCCTGCTCGGCTACGCAATCCTCGCGTGGGTGCCGTTCCCGGCGCTCAAGCAGATTGCGTGCTTTGCGATCGCCGGGATCTGCACGGCGTTCGCGTCCGTGCTGTGGCTGCTGCCCGTGCTGCTCGTCAAGGGGCCGAAGCATGCCCAGCGGCGTCTCTTCATGCGCGCCGCGACGCTGCTCGAACGCTGGCACGCGGCTATCGGCGGGCGGCGCGCGTGGATCGTCGCGGGCGTGCTCGTGCTGCTCGCGATTCCCGGCTGGCTGCGCCTCACCAGCGACGACGATATCCATCTGCTGATCCAGCGCGATCCCGCGCTCGTCGCGCAGGAAGATCAGGTGCGCAATGCGATCGGCGTCGATAACACCGCGCAGTTCTTCGTCGTGCGTGGGCCGTCGGCGGAAACCGTGTTGCAGCGCGCGGAAGCGCTGGGCGTGAAGCTCGATGCGTTGAGCGGCGCGCAAGCGGTCAATGGCTGGCAATCGGTGACGCAGTTCGTGCCGTCGGCGCAACGCCAGGCCGATACGCACAACGTGCTCGCGCAACACGTGTTCAACGATCCCTCCGCGCTTCGTTCGATGCTGCTGCAAGCGGGCTTTCGCGACGAAATCGCCGATGCATGGCTCGCTTCCTACGCGAAGTCGAACGCTGCGCCTTTGACGGTCGAGCGCTGGCTCGCCGCGCCCTGGTCGCAACCTTATCGTCATCTATGGCTGGGCGCTGTGGACGCGCGCGGTGAGCACGGCTACGCAGCGATTGTGATTCCACAACGCGTGACGCCGCAAAACGTCGCCGCGTTGATCGGCGCCGCGCATTCCGTCGATGGCGTCGTATTCGTCGACAAGGCCGCGAGCGTGTCGAAGCTGTTCGGCGCCTATCGCATAGACAGCGGCATCTGGCTTGCGGGCGCGCTGCTGCTCGTGCTGATTCTGCTGATGGTGCGCTATACGCCGCGCGGCGGCATCGCGACGACGCTGCCCGTGCTGCTCGCCATCGGCGTGACGCTCGCCGCCTTCGGCTACGCGCGCGTGCCGCTCAATCTGTTCAACTGCCTCGCGCTGATGCTCGTGCTCGGCGTCGGCGCAAACTATGCGGTATTCCTGCGCGAAGGCTGTCTGCGTGACCACGCCGATCTCGGCGCGGTGTGGACGGGCGTGCTGCTGTCGGCGGCGACCACCTTGCTGTCATTCGGCATGCTGGCTTTAAGCGCGATGCCCGCATTGAAGAGTTTTGGCGCCACGCTGGCGCTCGGCATACTCGTGTCGGTGCTGCTTGCGCCGATCGGCATGCCGCCTGGAAGAAGGAGAGTCGCATGACGCTGCCACCTGTTTATCTGCATGCGCTCGGCATGGTCAACGCGCTCGGCGGCGACGTCGCTTCGATCGTGCCCGCGCTCGAAGCCGCGCAATCGCCCGGCATGGGATTGATGCACACGGGCATCGGCGATGCGTACGTCGGCCGCGTGTCGACGCCGCTCGACATCGCGTTGCCCGCGACGCTCAAGCGCTTCGATTGCCGCAACAACCGCATGTTGCTCGCGGCGCTCGAACAGATTCGCCCCGAGATCGAGGCGGCGCGCGAGCGCTACGGCTCGCACCGGATCGGCGTCGTGCTCGGCACGAGCACATCGGGCATCGACGCGGCTGAGGTCGCCTTCGTCCACCAGGCGCAAGCGGGTGAGTTGCCCGACGACTTCAACTACCGGCAGATGGAGATCGGCACCGCCGCGCCGTTCGCGGCCGCCGCGCTGAATGTGCAGGGGCCCGCGTTCACGATTTCGACGGCTTGCACGTCGAGCGCTAAAGCATTCGTGTCGGCGCGCCGTTTACTGCAACTGGGCGTGTGCGACGCGATGGTCGTTGGCGGTGTCGATTCGCTGTGCGAGCTGACGGTGCAGGGCTTTGCGTCGCTTGAATCGACGAGCGTGACGCGCACCAATCCGATGAGCCGCAACCGCAGCGGCATCAACGTCGGCGAGGGCGCCAGCGTGTTCCTGATGACGCGCGACGAAGACGAAGTGCGCCTCGCGGGCGCGGGTGAATCGAGCGACGCGCATCATGTGTCGGCGCCGGACCCGCAGGGTATCGGCGGCGAGCTTGCGTTGCGCGCGGCGCTGAAGGACGCGGGCATCGAGGCGTCGGCGATCGCATATGTGAATCTGCACGCGACGGCTACGCGCAAGAACGACGACATGGAGGCGCATCTGATGTCGCGCGTGTTCGCGCACGGCGTGCCCGTGAGCGGCACGAAGCCGCTCACGGGGCACCAGCTCGGCGCGGCGGGCGCGACGGAACTGGGCTTCGCGTGGCTCACGCTCGCGCGCGGTGACGTGGCGATGCCGCGCCATCGATGGGATGGCGAAGCGGACCCGGCGTTGCCCGAACTCGATCTCGTGCAGGACGAGCGGCGCATTCCGCGCGACGGCGCGCAATACGTGATGAGCAATTCGTTCGCGTTCGGCGGCAGCAACGTCAGCCTGATACTGGCGCGCTGAACGGCGCGAACGCACGCAGCAAAAAACATAACGACATGACGGCCACACCTGAGACCAGCGAAGCTTTTCCGCCCATCGACACGATCCTGCCGCATCGTGGCACGATGCTGCTCGTCGATGGTGTGAGCGCATTCGGCGACGAAGCACTGACCGCGCATGCGACCGTTCGCGGCGACGCATGGTACGCGGACGAAAACGGCGCGATGCCCGCGTGGATCGGCATCGAACTGATGGCGCAGGGCGTGGCCGCACATGTCGCGCTGCTCGCGATGCGTGCGGGTGGCCGTGCGCGTCCCGGCGTGCTGCTCGGCACGCGCAGCTACAAGGCGCACGTGAGCGCGTTTGCGTGTGACGCGCGGCTGACGATCAGCGTGCAGGAAGTGCTGCGCAGCGACGCAGGCCACAGCGCCTACGAATGCACGATTGACCACGACGGAGTGCGTTGCGCGGATGCCGTCATCAAGGTCTTTCAACCGGGCGATTTTCAGACGTTCATCGAAGGGAGTATCAGTTCATGAGCCGGCGAGTTCTGGTTACGGGCGCCAGCCGCGGCATTGGCCGCGCGATTGCATATCAACTGGCAGCGGACGGCTTCGCGGTGTCCGTGCATTGCCGCACGGGCCGCACGGAAGCCGAGGCCGTCACGGCGGGCATCGCGGCGCAAGGCGGCTCGGCGCGCGTGCTGCAGTTCGACGTGCGCGAGCGCGCCGTCTGCCGCGAAGTGCTCGAAGCGGATGTCGCTGCGCACGGCCCGTACTACGGCATCGTGTGCAGCGCGGGCGTGACGCGCGACGCGGCCTTTCCCGCGCTCACCGACGAAGACTGGGACGTCGTGATCGAAACGGGTCTCGACGCGTTCTATAACGTGGTGCATCCGCTGACGATGCCAATGGTCCGCGCGAAGAAGGGCGGCCGCATCGTGACGATCGCGTCGGTGTCGGGCGTGATCGGCAACCGTGGGCAGGTCAACTACAGCGCGGCAAAAGCGGGGCTGATCGGCGCGTCGAAGGCACTCGCCGTCGAACTCGCGTCGCGCAGCATCACGGTCAACTGCGTGGCGCCGGGGCTGATCGAAACGGGCATGCTCGATGACATGCCGCTCGAACACGCGCTGAAGACCGTGCCGATGAACCGTGTCGGTCAACCGGCAGAAGTCGCGGCGGTGGTCAGCTTCCTGATGTCGGATGCGGCCTCGTACGTGACGCGCCAGGTGATCGGCGTCAATGGCGGGATGATCTGATGAAGCGCGTCGTCATTACGGGCATGGGCGGCGTCACGGCGCTCGGCAGCCGCTGGGACGAAATCGAAGCCGCGTTGAAGGCGGGCCGCAACGCGGTGCGGCGCATGCCGGAGTGGGACTACTTCGAGTCGCTGCATACGCGCCTCGCGGCGCCGCTGCCCGCGTTCGCTCAACCCGCTGACTGGCCGCGCAAGAAGACGCGTTCGATGGGCGCGGTGTCGATGTACGCGGTGCGCGCGAGCGAACTGGCGCTCGCCGACGCGGGCCTCGCGAACGATGAATCGATCAAGGACGGCCGCATGGGCGTCGCGTACGGATCGTCGTCGGGCTCCGTCGAACCGATCCGCGCATTCGGCACGATGCTCGAGACGGGCTCGATGGCCAACGTCACGTCGAACAGCTATGTGCAGATGATGCCGCACACGACGGCTGTCAACGTGAGCCTGTTCTGGGACCTGAAAGGCCGCATCGTGCCGACCTCGTCGGCGTGTGCGTCGGGCAGCCAGGCGATCGGCTACGCGTATGAAGCGATCGCGACGGGCAAGCAGACATTGATGCTCGCGGGCGGCGCGGAAGAGTTGTCGGGGCCCGCTGTCGCCGTGTTCGACACGCTCTATGCGACCAGCACGCGCAACGACGAACCGCATCTGACGCCGCGTCCGTTCGACGCGAAGCGCGACGGTCTCGTGGTCGGCGAGGGCGCGGCCACACTCGTGCTCGAAGAATACGAACATGCGAAGGCGCGTGGCGCGACGATTCATGCGGAGATCGTCGGCTTCGGCTGCAATTCGGACGGCGCGCACATGACGCAGCCGACGGCGGCCACGATGGCGCGCGCGATGCAACTCGCGCTGGAAGACGCGAAGCTCGACGCGAACGCGATTGCGTATGTGAACGCGCACGGCACGTCGACGGATCGCGGCGACATCGCGGAAAGCCAGGCGACGGCGCAGACCTTCGGCGAGCGCATGCCGATTTCCTCGCTGAAGAGCTACGTCGGGCATACGCTCGGCGCATGCGGCGCGCTCGAAGCGTGGTGGACCATCGAGATGATGAAGCGCAACTGGTACGCGCCGACGCTCAATCTCACGGAAGTCGATTCCGCGTGCGCGCCGCTCGATTACATCATGGGCGAAGCGCGCAGCATCGACGCCGACTTTGTGATGAGCAATAACTTCGCGTTTGGCGGCATCAATACGTCGCTGATTTTCAGGCGCATTCGATGAGCCGTAGCCGTTCGCAAGGCTTGCAGCGAGTCGTCGTCACGGGCATGGGCATCGTGTCGTGCATCGGCAATACGCTCGACGACGTGAGCGACGCGTTGCGCGCCGGGCGCAGCGGCATCACGCGCGTCGACGCGTGGCGCGAGCGCGGCTTCGGCACGCAGGTCGCGGGTGTGGCGTCGGTGGCCGGCGAGCCGCCGTTCGAACGCAAGCTCGAACGCTTCATGGGCGACACCGCGCGCTTTGCCTGTCACGCGGCGCGCAAGGCGATCGACGACGCAGGCCTCGACCTCGCGTCGCTGCGCTCGCCTGACGTCGGCGCCGTGATCGGCTCGGGCGTCGGCACGATGTCGGCATACGACGACGCGATGACTATTGCAAATGTGCGCGGCGTCGAGAAAACGCCGCCGTATACGGTGCCGCAGGCGATGAGCAGCACGGCGTCGGCGAATGTTGCCCAGGTGTTCGGGATCGAAGGCGTGACGTATTCGCCGTCGTCGGCTTGCACGACGTCGGCGCTCGCAATCGGCCAGGCGATGCAGTTGATTCAGACGGGGCGTCAACAGGTCGTGCTCGCGGGCGGCAGCGAATGCCTGCACGACAACATGACGCTCATGTTCGACGCGATGCATGCGTTGTCGCGCCATTTCAACGACACGCCCGTGCGTTCGTCGCGTCCGTACGATACCGCGCGCGATGGTTTCGTGATCGCGTCTGGCGGGGGCGTGCTCGTGCTCGAAGCGCTCGACCATGCGCTCGCGCGCGGCGCGCGCATCTACGCGGAGGTGACGGGCTTTGGCCACAGCACCGATGGCGCGGGCATGGTGACGCCGCACGCGCAGGGCATCGCGCGCGCGATGCAGGCGGCGCTCGACGAAGCGGGCGCGCGCCCGGACTACGTGAACGCGCACGCGCCATCGACGCCGCTTGGCGACATCGAAGAACTGCGCGCGCTGCAAACGGTGTTCGGTAACGACGTGCCGCCGTTTTCGTCGACGAAGGGTTTGACGGGGCATCCGCTCGGCGCATGCGGCGCGCACGAAGCGATCTACACGCTGCTGATGATGCGTGACGGTTTTATCGCGGGGACGACGGGCATCGAACATCTCGAACCGCTCGCGCAGTCCATGCCGCTCGTGCAGGCCACGCGCGAAGCGCAGATGAATAGCGCGTTGTCGGTGTCGTTCGGCTTTGGCGGCAGTTGCGCGAGCCTGATGTTCGCAAGGATTTGACCGCCGCCTGTCGGGCTCAATCACAGGCAAGCAGGCAAGCGAAGCAAGCAGCAGTACGCAGAATAAACAACTAAAAGGGAAGTCGAAACAATGAAAACGAAAATCGCACTGGGGTTGGTGGCTGCCGTCGTGCTGACGCAGGCCGGTTGCACGACCAAAATCAAATCGCTGCCGATGCCGGCTGCCGTCCAGACGCAGAACGGGCAAGACGTCGCGCTTTACTTCGGCAACCAGACGCATGCGCCCGTGAAGCAGTCGTACGGCAACAAGGAATTTGCCGTACGCGTGCTGCGCAAGGTGGAGAGCAGCCCGGAGGCCAACTGCAGTATCGCGCTGGAGAAGGCGGTGCAGGAACTGCGCGACTATGCGCGTGCGCAGCACGCGAACGCCGTCGTCGACGTCAGGACGCGCTTCCAGCATAACGAATCGGCTTCTTCGACCGAGTTCACCTGCGGCGCGAGCCTGAATGGATCGACACTCGCGGTGCGCGGCGATGTCGTGATGCTCGAAACGCAATAACAATTCCAACCACGAGGGTCATAACCATGAAGCGTCACCTGATCTGTGCAGTTGCCGTCGCATGCCTCGCCTCGCACGCCTTCGCGCGCGACAGCGTCGAGAGCTATCCGGTCGCCGCCGCGCTCGCGAGCGAGCCGGGCAAAGTCGGCGACGATATCCCGCTGTATTTCGCGGGGCAGAAGCACCCGGCCGTCGTGAAGAGCTACGGCGAGTTCGCAACGAACAAGAAGACCAACGCGTTCGGCAAAAGCGACGAGACGGCGTGCCAGCACGTGTTCCTGTCGGCCGTGATCGAACTGCAGGATCGCGCACGCAAGGAAGGCGGCAACGCCGTCATCAACATCAAGAGCAACTACAAGAACGAAGTGCGCGAGAGCGCAACGGAGTTCACCTGCGGTGCGGGCGCGGTGATTGCTGGTGTCGCGTTGAAGGGTGATGTGGTGACGCTGAAGAAGTAACGGTTTTGATGCGTTGGGCGGCTGCAGCGCCGATTTGCTATGCAGCCGCTCGATGTGTCGTCAGTCTGTCTTGATTGCCGCGACGTTGACGAGCGTCTCGCGCCGCTTGCCGGGCTTCGGCGTGTAGATGTGCAGACGTTCGAGCAGGCCGAAGTCCTTGGCGCGGCTCCACCACAAATACGGCAGCGAGACGTTGTGCGCGCCGAATGTGAAGCCTCCGCGACGGATCATGTCGAGATAGCCGTCCGCGCTTTTTTGCACGTGCATCGGATGACGGAACAGCAGGCGGATCACCCACGACTTGATGTAGGCATCCGTCGATTCGGCGAACAGCAGCACGCCGCCCGGCTTCAGCACACGGCGGAACTCGGCGAGCGCGCGTTCCTGCTCGACGAGATGGTGGAAGGTTTGATGGCAGAACACGATGTCGGCGCTCGCATCGGGCAGCGGCAGGTTCGCGCAGTCGCCGTGCAGTACGTCGATTCCGGTTTCGCGGGTGTCGGCGTGCTGGAGGCAAACTTGCGCGGACTGTTTGGCAAGTGCGAGCGACGGCTCATGAAAATCGATGCCGATGATTCGTTGCGGCTTGAACGCCTGCGCGAGCAGCCGGAACGAAATGCCCTGTCCGCAGCCGACGTCGACGATCACGGGTGCAGCGGGCAGCGGCGTATCGATCAGGCGCTTGAGGTCGTTGATTGCGACGCGCAGCACATGGTGTTCCCACGTATGGGTGCGCAGGAACCAGACGCCGAATGCTGTTTCCGGTACGAAGGGTACGTCGTTCGGTACGCGGTCCGTCATGCTGGATGATTCGGTGGACTGCACGTTATTCCCCGGTCGGTGATGGTCTTTAGGTTGTTTTTGATCTCGATGATTGTGCGACATTGTAATCGCTGGTAAGGATGGAAAGCGTTGCGTGCGCAATACGTTATGTGAAGGAAGATCAATGAATATGGATTCGTCGATGAATGCGTCGGTAGACGTGGCCATCATCGGAGCGGGACCGTCGGGTGCCGTTGCGGCGGCGCTGTTGCGCAAGGCAGGGCATTCCGTGCTCGTGCTCGAGCGCCAGCACTTTCCGCGCTTCTCGATTGGCGAAAGCCTGTTGCCGCAGAGCATGGCTTACCTCGAAGAGGCGGGCATGCTGCAGGCGGTCGTCGAAGCGGGCTTTCAGTACAAGAACGGTGCGCACTTCGTGTATCGCGACCAGTCGTGCGCTTACGACTTTCGCGACAAGCATTCGGATGGATGGGGCACCACGTACCAGGTCGAGCGTGCGACGTTCGACGATCTGCTGATCCGCTGCGCGGCGAAGCAGGGCGCCGACGTGCGCTTCGGCCACACGGTACACGCGATGAAGACGGGCGATGCGCCCGTGCTGGATGTATCGGACGAAGCGGGCAACGCGTATCAGGTGCATGCGCGTTTCGTGCTCGACGCGAGCGGTTTTGGGCGCGTTCTGCCGCGGCTGCTGAATCTCGAAGCGCCGACGCGCATGCCGACGCGTGCCGCTATCTTTACGCATGTGCGCGATGGTATTCCGGTCGACGCGCACGATCGCAACAAGATCACGGTTGCCGTGCATCCTGAGCATCGGGATGTGTGGTACTGGATGATTCCGTTGGCGAACGGGCGTTCATCGGTGGGATGTGTGGCGGAGGCTGCGTTTCTTGATGTGCCCGAGGCTGAGCGCGAGGCGAAGTTGCGGGCGCTGATTCAGAGTGAGCCGACGCTGAACCGTCTGATTGGCAATGCGCCGTTCCTGATGCCCGTACGGCATATTGGCGGGTATTCGGCGAATGTCGAACGACTGCATGGGCCTGGGTTTGCATTGCTCGGGAATGCGGGTGAGTTTCTTGATCCGGTGTTTTCGTCGGGCGTGACTATTGCTCTGCGCTCCGCGCATCTTGCTGTTGGGACGCTTGAGCGTCAGTTTGCTGGTGAGAGTGTTGACTGGCAGTCTGCTTATGATGTGCCGCTGCGGAAGGGGATCGATACGTTTCGTGCTTTCGTCGAGCGCTGGTATACCGGCGAGTTGCAGGACATCATCTTTTATCCCGAGCAGACGCCAGGGATTCGGCGCATGATCAGCGCCGTGCTGGCCGGTTATGCGTGGGATGAGACGAATCCTTTTGTTGCGGATGCTGGGCGCAGGTTGAATGCGCTTTATGAAGTGTGCAAGGTGTAGGGTTTGGTTTTGGTTTTGGTTTAGTCTGCGACGCTGGGCTGGTTTGCTTGGCTCTGAGCTGGCATCCGCGATTTGCGTTCGTGCTTCACGCGTTGCCCCTGTGCGGGGCGGCACCTACTTTTCTTTGCCGCCGCAAAGAAAAGTAGGCAAAAGAAAGCGGCTCACACCGCCAGTTCTAGTGTTTGCCTGAGGGCCCCCAAAGGGTCTTACGCTTCACACGGCAATCACGTGACTTATGTTCGTTGCCAACGCTTTAAATAAACGCCTCACCCACTTCACAAATTCGTACACGTGTTAGCGGCAGCGAATGGTATGTGCCGCCCAGGTGGCAAACTGTGTGTAGGTTGTCGCGTCATATAGGGCAGCGCTCTTACGGGGTGGGACGCATGCGCTATCGGTCTGGAGTGAGGTGCGTGCGGTACTACGGCCTACACACAGTTTGCCACCTGGGCGGCGGTGGACTATCTGGCACGGCATGCTGCGACGCGGGTGTGTGAAGCGGGTGATGCGCTGGCTTGGAGCGTTGGCAACGAACGCGAGCAGGAAGGTTGCCGTGTGAAGTGAGGGACCGGTTGGGGGCCCTCAGGCAGGAACAAGGATTGGCGGTGTTAGCCGCTTTCTTTTGCCTACTTTTCTTTGCGGCGGCAAAGAAAAGTAGGTGCCGCCCCGCACAGGGGCGACGCTTGAAGCAGGCTAACAAATCGCGGATGCCAGCGAAAAGGCAAACGTATAAGTACGACGCATGAAGCACGAAGGCATAGCGCGGATGCCAGCGCAAACCCACGCAACGCGCACCCAACCGCGTCGCAGACGAAAAAAAATCAAGCAGCGATCCGCGCACTCCCGGCAACGCTTTGCCGAACATCATCACGCCGATGCACCCGCTGCCCAGCGGCATAAGTCTCAAACACAGCCCGATCATCCCCAAGCAGCGCAAACGCGAACAACAACTCCTCAAGCGTCTCAGTACGCTCAGTCCGCCGTGCCAACAACGGCGTAGCCTTAGGATCGAGCACCACAAAATCCGCCTCAGCCCGAGGCCTTAACGTCCCAACCCGATCTGCAAGATCAAGCGCTTCCGCCGCGCCAGCAGTAGCCAGCCAGAACATCCGCGTAGCGGTCAAATGATGCCCACCCAGCCGCGCAACCTTATGCGCCTCATTCATGGTCTGCAGCATCGAGAACGACGTACCGCCACCGACGTCAGTCGCCAGCGCAACAGGCATCCCCGATTCCCCAGCCTTGTCGAAATCAAACAGACCACTTCCAAGAAACAGATTCGACGTCGGGCAATGCGCCGCAACGGAGCGCGTCTCGGCCATCCGCCGACGATCTTCAGCATCGAGATGAATACAGTGCCCATACACAGCCCGCGGCCTCAACAACCCATAGTGATCGTAGATGTCGAGATAACTGCGATGACCAGGAAAAAGACCCGCGACCCACTTCACCTCATCATGATTCTCGGCGACATGACTCTGAATGAACACATCAGGATGCAGCTTCGCCAGCGCGCCCGTCGCTTCGAGTTGCGCCTCCGTCGAAGTCGGCGCAAAACGCGGCGTCAGCGCGTACATCTGACGTCCCTTGTTGTGCCAGCGTGCAATCAGCTCGGCGCTGTCGTCGTAGCCCGATTGCGCGGTGTCGCGCAGAAACTCGGGGCAGTTGCGATCCATCAGCACCTTGCCGCCGATCATCCGCACATTGCGCCGCTGCGCTTCAGCAAACAAAGCATCCGCCGATTGCTTATGCACCGTGCAGTAAACGAGTGCCGTCGTCGTACCACACGCAAGCAACTCGTCGATGAAAAAGCGCGCCGTGTCCTGCGCAACAGCAGCGTCGCTGAAACCGCGCTCGGTCGGGAACGTGTACGTGTCGAGCCAAGGCAACAGTCCCGGCGCGGGCGACGCAATCATGTCCGTCTGCGGATAATGAATGTGCGTATCGATGAAACCGGGGACGATCAGCTTGTCGCGCATCTCGACCACCTGCGTAGCGGGCGCGAGCTGCGCAGCGACAGACGCATACGCGCCCGCCGCGACGACATGTCCGTCTTCGACGATCAGAAGGCCGTCTTCGTTGAAGACTGCAGCATTGGACGATTGCGCAGGATCGCCGTTGAACGTCAGCAGTTGCGCGCGATAAGCTGTTTGAGTCATGGTGAAACCGTCTCCGAACTATAAGATCAAGCGGGGATCAAGCAGATGCGCGCCAGTGCGCATCGAGTTTGGCGATCATCGCGTCGCGCTCCGCAGGCGTCACGAACGACGCTTCAAAGCTGTTGCGGATGATCGTGTACACCTCGTCGTCGTCGAGCTTGAGGGCGTCGATCGTCGCAAGGTAGTTTTCGTTGACGTAGCCGCCAAAGTAGGCGGGATCGTCGGAATTCACGGTGACGGCGACGCCCTTGTCGAGCAGTGCCTTCAACGTGTGTTTGGTCAGATCGTCGAACACGCACAGCTTCAGGTTCGACAGCGGGCACACCGTCAGCGCGACGCGCGTATCGGCCAGCCGCGTGACGAGCGCCGGGTCTTCGATGCTGCGCACGCCATGATCGACACGGTCCACTTTCAGCAGATCGAGCGCTTCGTAGATGTACGACGGCGGGCCTTCTTCGCCCGCGTGCGCGACCAGCTTCAGGCCCTTGTCGCGAGCCTTGGCGAATACGCGCTCGAACTTCGACGGCGGATGGCCGCGCTCGGATGAATCGAGGCCGACGCCGATCAGCCGATGTTTGTACTGGTCGAACAACGGCAGCGCTTCGTCGAAGGTTGCAAGCGCATCTTCTTCGGACAGGTGCCGCAGGAAGCACAGAATCAGCTTGCTCGTGAGGCCGCGCGTTTCCGCTTCGGCCAGCGCGCGCTCGATGCCCGCGACCACGGTCGCAATCGGCACGCCACGTTCGGTATGCGTCTGCGGATCGAAGAAGATTTCCGTATGCACGACGTTGTCCGCGAGTGCGCGCTCGACGTAGGCCATCGTCATGTCGTAGAAGTCCTCTTCCTTCAGCAGCACGCTGGCGCCCGCATAGTAGATGTCGAGGAACGACTGCAGATCGGTGAACGCGTACGCGGCACGCAGCGCGTCGATCGAGTCGTACGCGAGCTTCACGCCGTTGCGTTCGGCAAGCTTGAAGATCAGCTCAGGTTCGAGCGAGCCTTCGATATGAATATGCAGCTCGGCCTTCGGTGCGCCGTTCGTCTTGAGAGCTAGCGGGGAAAGTGTGGTTGTCGTCATGGTCGGTCAATGATTCGGGTTATCGGTTGATTTATTCAACGCCCGATGGCTGGTCGGACGTCCCCCAATGCGTTCGATGCATGTTCGATGTTCAGGCTGTCTGCGCCGCATGTGCCGCATTGGCCTCGACGGCTTGCAGCAGTTGCGCCGCCGCCGAAATCGCAATGATTTCCGGCGACTTGTCGACGATGCCGTCCACGCCGAGCGGGCATTTCATCCGCGCAATCGCGGCAGGATCGAAACCGCGCGCAGCAAGCCGGTGCTCGAACTGCTTGCGCTTCGTATGCGAGCCGATCATGCCGAAGAACGCGAAGTCGCCGCGCCGCAGGATGCGCTCGGCGAGATCGAGATCGAGCGCGTGGTTGTGCGTCATCACGATGAAGTACGTGTGCGGCGTGGCCTTGTCGATGGCTTCGTCGGGCGCGTCGTTCGCTTCGATCGTCACGTTCGTCGCGCCCAGTGTGTCGGGCGCCGGGAACTGCGCGTCGCGTTCGTCGACCCAGTGGACGTGGCAGGGCAGCGTCGCGAGTACGCGCACGAGCGCGGCGCCCACGTGTCCCGCGCCGAACAGCACGACGGGGAAGTCGCGCGGCGCGATGGTTTCGGTGAGCAGCGCGCTGCTGTCGTCGAAACCCGCGCCGTCCCACAGCAGACAGTCGGCGCTTTCGACGCCCGGTTCCGGATCGGACAGCATCACCGCATCGGGTGCGGGCCCGAATGATACGCTACGCACCATCGAATGGCCCGCCGCCACGCGCTTGGCCAGCGACGTCACCCAACCCAGGTCGCCGATATCGAGCCGCTCGAACGCGAGCACGACAGCGCCGCCGCAGCATTGGCCAAGACTCGGTCCGAGCGCGAAGCGTTCGAGCCGCCGCATGTTCGGCGCGCGCATGCCGTCGCGCAACACGCGGCGCGCGCTTTCGATCGCTTTCCATTCGAGATGCCCGCCGCCGATCGTATGGCGCGCGGAATCGCGTGTGACGATCATCTTCGTGCCGGCGTCGCGCGGCGCCGAGCCTTCGGCGCGGGCGACGGTCACGAGCACGACGGCGTCGCCGTGCGCGAGCAGTTGCTGCAGATCGGTGAGCCAGGCATGCATCCGGCGGTTCTCCATACGAAGCCGCGCGGGTTGGCCGCGCAGCCGGTTGATCTTCTGTGCGTTGCGGTCGTGTCGCGCGGCACGTTGTGCATGTGTGTTGCTATGCCGTCGTGCCTGCGCCCGCAGGCTCTTGCGACGTTGGACTGGCCGCTGCGGCGATTGTTGCAACAGGCGTGCTTGCGTTCAGCGCATCGATCGCATCGAGGATGGCTTCGGGCGTCGCGGGCGCGCGCAGCGGTGGCGCGTGCGGTGCATCGGGCGCGGTGGCCGCGACAGCATCGCGGATCGCGAGGAACACCGAGAACGGCAGCAACAGCGGCGGCTCGCCGACGGCCTTCGAGCGGAACACGGTCGGCTCCGCATTCGGGTTGTGGTACAGCTTCACATTGAACGCGGCGGGCGTATCGCTGACAGCGGGGATCTTGTACGTCGACGGCGCGTGCGTCATCAACCGGCCGTCGCGGTTCCACCAGAGTTCTTCCGTCGTGAGCCAGCCCATGCCCTGAATGAACGCGCCTTCCACCTGGCCGAGATCGATGGCGGGATTGATCGACTGGCCGGCGTCGTGCAGCGCGTCGGCGCGTACGAGTTTCCATTCGCCCGTCAACGTATCGATCACGACTTCGGATACCGCCGCGCCATACGCGAAGTAGTAGAACGGATGGCCCGTCAGCGTCTTCGCGTCCCAATGCACTTTCGGCGTCGCATAGAAGCCGTCGGACCACAACTGGATGCGCGCGAGATACGCCGCACCGACCAGTTGCGCAAACGGCATCGCCGCGCCGTTCGCGCGTACTTCGCCGTTTTCGAAGGTCACGTCTTTCGCTTCGCCGTCGAGTTCCTTTGCCGCCAGCACCGCGAGGCGTTCACGGATCGCGTGCGCGGCCGCTTCGGCGGCCTTGCCGTTCAGGTCGCTGCCCGTCGATGCCGCCGTCGCCGATGTGTTTGCCACTTTCGATGTATCGGTGGCCGTCACGCGCACGCGCGAGAGCGGCAGGCCGAATGCATTCGCGACCACTTGCGCGACTTTCGTATTCAGCCCCTGGCCCATTTCGGTGCCGCCGTGATTCACGAGCGCTGAGCCGTCCTTGTAGACATGCACGAGCGCGCCCGCCTGATTCAGGAACGGCACGTTGAACGAGATGCCGAACTTCACAGGCGTATACGCGATGCCGCGCTTGAGCACGGGGCTCGACGCATTGAACGCGGCAATCGCGGCGCGCCGCGCCGTGTAGTCGCTCGATTCGATCAGTTCATCCGTCAGCGGCGCGATTACGTTGTCTTCGACGGTCTGGCCATACGGTGTGACATTGCGCTCTTCGATGCCATAGAAGTTCGCGCGGCGCACGTCGAGGGGATCGCGCTTCAACTCGCGCGCGATGCCGTCCATCATCACTTCCATCACGAGCGCGCCCTGCGGGCCGCCGAAGCCGCGAAACGCGGTGTTCGACTGCGTATTCGTCTTGCACGGCAGCGCGACGATATCGACGTCCGACAGGTAATACGCGTTGTCGAAGTGGCACACGGCGCGCGTCGCGACGGCGCCCGACAGATCCGCCGAAAACCCCGCCCGCAAGGCGATCTCGACGCGCGCGCCGAGAATGCGGCCGTCGTCGTCGAAGCCGGCTTCGTATTCGTAGATCGCGTCGTGACGCTTGCCCGTAATCATGAAGTCGTCGTCGCGATCGGCGCGCAATTTCACGGGGCGGCGCAACCGGTGCGCCGCCAGCGACGCCGCACACGCAAACAGCGCCGACTGCGACTCCTTGCCGCCGAAGCCGCCGCCCATGCGCCGGCATTCGCACATCACGCTATGCGTCGGCCAGCCGAACATATGCGCGACGACGTGCTGCATTTCGCTCGGATGCTGCGTCGAGCTATAGACGAGCATGCCGTCCATTTCCTTTGGCACGGCATACGCGACCTGGCCTTCCAGATAGAACTGTTCCTGGCCGCCGACTTCGAAGGTGCCCACGAGCCGGTGCGGCGCTTGCGCGATCTTCTCCGCGGGCGTACCGCGCTTCAGGTGCAGCGGCGGCAGCACATATTGCTTCTTCGCCTTCGCTTCGGCGGCAGTGAGCACGGCTTCGAGCGGCTCGTAGCGCACGACGTCGTCGCTCTTCGCGAGCGCCGCCGCGCGCCGCGCCAACTCATGGCTCTGTGCAACGACGATGAAGACGGGCTGGCCGAGATACAGCACTTCGCCGTCGGCGAGAATCGGGTCGTCGTGCAGCACGGGGCCGCAGTTGTTTTCACCGGGGATGTCGTCGACGGTCAGCACGGCGACGACGCCGGGCGCCGCGCGCACGGCATCGAGATCGAGCGACACGATGCGCGCATGCGCATGCCGCGACAAACCGAGCGCCGCGTGCAGCGTCTGCGCGAGCTCGGGGATGTCGTCGGTGTAGGTGGCTTCGCCGCTCACGTGCAGCGTCGCCGATTCATGCGGCAGCGGCACGCCGATGGCGGCTTGCGCGTCGTGTGCGGCAAGCGATGCGTGATGCACGAAGGCTTCCGTCTGCTTGTTCATGGCCTCTGCTCCTGCGCGCTCGCGGCTGCATCGAATGCGAACGCGTTGACGTCGCACAGCGCGAGCGGATTGGCGTCGCGTGTTTCCAGATGGAAGCGCCACAGCAGATTGCGCGCGACTTTCAGCCGATAGGCGCTGGTTGCGCGCATATCGGTGAGCGGCTGATAGTCGGCGGCGAGCGTGTCCATCGCGCGTTGCGTGGTGGCGGCGTCCCACGGCGCGCCTTTGAGCGCGGCCTCGGCGTGCTGCGCGCGCTTAGGCGTCGCGGCCACGCCGCCGAACGCGATGCGCGCATCGGCGATCACGCCATCGGCGATGCGCAGCGCAAACGCGCCGCACACGGCCGAGATGTCCTGGTCGTAGCGCTTCGCGACCTTGTACGTGCGAAAGCGCAGATCCGGCGCGGGACGCGGCACGCGGATCGCCGCGACGAACTCGCCGGGTTCGAGCGCCGTCTTCTGGTAGCCGACGTAGAACGTATCGAGTGGCAGCGTGCGCGTCTTGCGCTCGCGCTGCAGCACGACGAGCGCATTGAGCGCGATCAACGCCGGCATCGAATCGCCGATGGGCGAGCCGTTCGCGACGTTGCCGCCGAGCGTGCCCGCGTTGCGGATGGGGAGCGACGCGAAGCGCGTCCACAATTCGGCGAGTTCGGGATAGTCGGCTGTCAGCGCGGCATACGCGTCTTCCAGCGACACGGCCGCGCCGATCGTCAGCGTCTGCGCATCGCGTTCGATCGTCTTCAGTTCGGCGACGTTGCCGATATACAGGATGTCGCCGAGATCGCGGAACTGTTTCGTGACCCACAGGCCGACGTCGGTGCTGCCTGCCAGCAGCCGCGCATGCGGATGCTGCGCGCGCAGCGCGGCGAATGCGTCGAGCGTGACGGGGGCGAAGAAAGCTGGCGTGCCGTAGTCGGAGCCGCGTGTGTCGGGCGCGCGGTATTCGAAGGTGTCGTTGCGCTGGATCGACTGCAGCGCCTTGACGACGGCGGCGCGGTCGAGCGCGACGCGCGGATACTGCTGCTCGTCGAACATTTTCTGCGACGCTTCGACGATCGGCCGGTAGCCGGTGCAGCGGCACAGATTGCCGGAAAGGGCGGTGTTGATTTCGTCGCGTGTCGGCAGGCCGGCGCCCGCGGGCTGGTTCTCGTACAGCGCCCACATCGACATCGCGAAGCCCGGGGTGCAGAACCCGCACTGCGAGCCGTGGCAGTCGACCAGCGCTTCCTGAACCGGGTGCAACGCGCCGCTTGCGGCACGCAGGTCTTCGACCGTGAAGAGCGCCTTACCGTCGAGGGTCGGCAGGAACTGGATGCACGCGTTGACGGCTTTGAGCATCAGTTGCCCGCGCGAGTCCAGTTCACCGACGACGACCGTGCAAGCGCCGCAATCGCCTTCCGCGCAACCTTCCTTGGTGCCCGTGCAGTACAGGTCTTCACGCAGGTGCTGGAGCACGGTGCGCGATGCGGGCGCGCCGCTGATCTCGCGGACGGTCCCCTGGTGATAGAAGCGGATGGTTTGCGTTGTCACGGCGAATCCTGAAGACATTGCGGACCGGGCGCGCGTTACGCATGGGGTCGAGCCGTAGCCGGCCTCGCGCACGTAGATCGCCATCCATGCTCGAACATAACACCACTTTGTCCCAAAAATATTTCCTCGTTCGAATGGGGGTTATTCGGTGGTGGTCATGAGGGGGACGGGCTTGGTGCGCTTCGAGCGCGCGGAGTCCGCGCGGAGCCTTATGGGGTGGTGCTTCGATGTGTACAGGTGTTGATGCCTGACAGGCGGGGGTGTGGCGGTATGCATACAGCGTCGACCTTTGCAGGTAGCCGGGATTTGGTTTTTGCAGCGCAAGATGCTGGTGGATTTTTGGTCTTTTGCTGGCATCCCGCGTTGTGGTGTTTTGCTGCGCATGGCGTTTGGTGCTTTTAGCCTTTGCGCTGGCATCCGCGTTTTGCCTTCGCGCTTCAAGCGTCGCCCCTGTGCGGGGCGGCACCTACTTTTCTTTGCCGCCGCAAAGAAAAGTAGGCAAAAGAAAGCGGCTAACACCGCCAACATTTTTTCCTGCCTGAGGGCCCCCAACCGGTCTTACGCTTCACACGGCAATCACGTGACGCATGTTAGTTGCCAACGCTGTGAATAAACGCCTCACCCACGTCACACACCCGTACACGTGTTAGCGGCAGCGAACGGTATATGCCGCCCAGGTGGCAAACTGTGTGTAGGTCGTCGCGGCGTATAGCCTGGCGCTCTTACAGGGTGGAACGCGGGCGCTATCGGTCCGAAGTAAGGCGTGCGGAGCACCTAGGCCTACACACAGTTTGCCACCTGGGCGGCGGTGGACTATCTGGTACGGCATGCTGCGACGCGGGTGCGTGAAGCGGGTGCTGCGCAGCGCAGGAGCGTTGGCAACGAACGCGAACAGGAAGGTTGCCGTGTGAAGTGAGGGACCGGTTGGGGGCCCTCAGGCAGGAACAAGGATTGGCGGTGTTAGCCGCTTTCTTTTGCCTACTTTTCTTTGCGGCGGCAAAGAAAAGTAGGTGCCGCCCCGCACAGGGGCGACGCTTGAAGCAGGCTAACGAAACGCGGATGCCGCCGCAAAGGCCAAAAACACCAACCGGCAACGCGTGAAGCACGAAGGCAAATCGCGGGTGCCAGCGAAGAAAAGGCAAGCCGCGAATGCCGGCAAAAAGGCAACCCGCGGGCCAACACACCAACGAAACCGTTGACCACTTGAACCCACGTTCCCCAGAAAATCCTAGGCAACCCCTTCTTACCGCGCGCGGCGATTCCGCCACAGACTAAACGCCAGCGCGACAAACGCAACAACGAACCCGATCAGCGACCAGCCAGGCAGGGAAATACCGAGAATCGGCGGATACGGCGTTTCACACAGACCCGCGACCTTGAACACGCTCGGCAGCCAATGAGCGGGCGGCAGGCCGTCGACGATCGGCTGCAACGCATCAAACCCGCAGCTGAAGTTCGGATGCGACTGCACATACACGTGCCGGGCGGCCGTCAGCAGCCCGCCGAGCGCCGACAAAAGCGCGAGCAGCTCGAGCAGCCTGACGCCCGTCCAGCCGCGCAGCCGCGCGCCGAGAAACGCGAAGATCGCGATCAGCAGATAGAAATAGCGCTGGATGATGCACAGCGGGCAAGGATCTTCGTGCTCGACGAACTGCAGGTATAGCGCGCCCCCCACGAGCGCGAGACAGACGAGACCGAGTAGAACGAGCAGACTGCGCTCGCGGCGCAATGTAACGTTATCGATAATCATGATCCTGCTAGCGGTGGAAGTTCGGTAAAAGGTGCGGCGATTCTAGCCGAAGCACACGGCACATGCCGGGGCCTCCGCAAGCGACGCCGCCCATGGCAACAAATCTCAGCGAATCGTATTCAGTACCGCTTCGACGGCCCGTCCTATTCCCAGCAGCGCGTCATCCGCGTGCGGCGCGGCGGCCAGCATCAGCCCGACAGGCGCGCCGCCACGCGGATGACAGGGCAGCGAAATCGCACACGCATCGAGGAAATTGAACGCGCTCGGGTTGCGCAGCACGAGGCCGTTGGCGCGGAAGAACGCCTCGTCGTCATCGACCAGGCCGGCGACGCGCGGCGGCACGATCGGCACCGTCGGCGCGACGACGGCGTCGAGGCGCTGCCACATCGTGCGCGCCTCGGCCAGCACGGCGGTGCGCTCGGCGAGCAGGTCGAGATAGTCGGCGGCTGTCGCCGGCTGGCCCTTCAGGATGCGCGTGAGCACGCGCGGATCGTACGCGTCGCGTTGCGTTTCGAGCAGCGGCCGGTGCCACGCGTAGGCTTCGATCGGCGAAAAGCCGAAGCGGTTGATCGTGACGAGCCGGTCGAGCGGCGCAAAGCGCACGTCGCTGACGATCGCGCCCGCCGCCTCCAGATGCTTGAGCGCGGCGTCGTAGGCCTGCGCGACTTCCGGCTCGATATCGTCCGTGACATAGTGATTCAGCACGCCCAGCCGCACGCCTTCCAGCGGACGGGTGGCGGGAACGACGGGTTCCAGCCCAGCGAGAATCCGGTCGACCAGCGCGCAGCACGCGACCGTCGCGCCGATAGGGCCGAAGGCGTCGAGCGTCGGCGAAAGCGGCACGCCGCCTTGCTTCGGCACGCGGTCGGCGGTCGGCTTGAAGCCTGTCAGGCCGCATAGCGCGGCAGGAATGCGCAGCGAGCCGCCCGTGTCGCTGCCGAGCGCGACGGCCGCCATGCCGTCCGCCACCGAAGCCGCCGCGCCCGACGACGAGCCGCCCGACACCCGCTCGTCGCCCTTCACGCCGCGCCGGTACGGCGACAGCGGATTGCCGTAGTGCGGGTTGAGACCGAGGCCGGAGAACGCGAATTCGCTCATGTTCGTGCGTCCGACGATCACGGCGCCCGCGCGCTTCAACCGCGCGACGGCAGGAGCGTCGGACGTGGCGGGCGCGGCGTCCGCGAGCACCTTCGAGCCGGCGCGCGTCACCTGGCCTTCGATGTCGAACAGGTCCTTCACCGACACGGGAATGCCCGCAAGCGGCGACAGCACGGTCCCCGCCGCGCGCAGGCGGTCGTGCGCATCGGCCGTGGCGCGGGCGTTGTCGGCGTCGACCCGCATGAAGACGGCCGCGCCCTGGCCGGCGGGATCGGCGATGCGTTCGAGCGCTGCTTCGACGAGCGCGCGGCTGGTGGTGCGGCCGGCGGCGAGATCGGCGGCGAGCTGGGCGAGCGGCGGGAAGGGCGTGGATTCAGGTGACGTGGCGGTGGTCATGGCGTGAGATCGAAGGTCGGCAGTCGAGAACCGTATTGTGACGCGTCAGGCGCAATCGGCGCGAATGCATCAAGACCGCGCGACACCGCGCGAGTTTCGCCGAAAGCCTGTGTTTGTATCCTTTCTTCGTGCTGCGCTAAATGGTTTTTAACCGTTCGTGCGTTACCATCGCGTTCTGGATTACTTTTTGTAAGGAACAAGACTATGCACCACGGCATCGGCTTCATTCAGGATCTGGCAGTCGTAATGGCGCTCGCCGGCGTCGTTACCGTGCTGTTCCATCGCCTGAAACAGCCGGTGGTGCTCGGCTATATCGCGGCGGGCGTGATCATCGGGCCGTACACGCCGCCGTTCCAGCTGATTCACGACGAGCAGACCATCCAGACGCTCGGCGAACTCGGCGTCGTGTTCCTGATGTTCTCACTCGGGCTCGAGTTCAGCTTGCGCAAGCTGTTCAAGGTCGGCGCGACGGCCATCGTCGCCGCGCTGTCGGAGATCGTGCTGATGCTGTGGATCGGCTACGAGATCGGCAGCGCGTTCGGCTGGAATTCGATGGATTCGCTGTTTCTCGGCGCGATCCTCGCTATTTCGTCGACCACCATCATCGTCAAGGCGCTCTCCGAACTCGGCCTCAAGCGTGAGAGCTTCGCGCAACTGGTGTTCGGCATTCTGATCGTCGAGGACATTCTCGCCATTGCGATGCTGGTGCTGCTGTCGGGCATCGCGCAGACGGGCGAGCTGTCGGCGGGCGTCGCGTTCGTCACGCTCGGCAAGCTGCTGCTGTTCATGACGGTGTCGCTGGTGGTCGGTATTCTCGTCGTGCCGCGCGCGCTCAATTACGTCGCGAAGTCGCAGAGCGACGAGATGCTGCTCGTTTCCGTGCTGGGTTTCTGCTTTGCGTTTTGCCTGCTGGTCGTCAAGCTCGATTACAGCATCGCGCTCGGCGCGTTCCTGATTGGCGCGATCATGGCTGAGTCGCGCCACCTGCACCGCATCGAGCATCTGATCGCGCCGCTGCGCGACGCGTTTTCGGCGATCTTTTTCGTGACCATCGGACTGATGCTCAACCCGGCCGTGCTGGTCGACTACGCGTGGCCGATCGCCGTCATCACGGTCGCGGTGATTCTCGGCAAGATCGTCTCGTGCGGCTTGGGAACGTTCCTCGCGGGCAAGGACGGGCGCACGGCGATGCGCGTCGGCATGACGGTGTCGCAGATCGGCGAGTTCTCGTTCATCATCGCGTCGCTTGGGCTCACGCTGAAGGTGACGAGCGCGTTCCTCTATCCGATTGCCGTCGCCGTCTCCGCGCTCACGACGCTCTTCACGCCATACCTGATCCGCGCGGCCGACCCGCTCACGCAGCGCCTCGGCCGCGCGATGCCGCGCACGGTCGCCAACGTGTTCGGCATGTACGGGCAGTGGCTCGGCAGTCTGCGGCCAGCGTCGGGCGAGCCAACCGTGTTCGGCCTGACGCGTCGGATCATTTTGCAGATCGCGGTCAATCTCGCGATCGTCGCGGCGATTTTTCTGGGCGCGTCTTATGGTGCGCCTTACGGGAGTGGATTCATTGAGAAATGGCTGCCGTCCGAGCCGATGCAGCGCGTCGTGCTGTGGAGCGCTGCGCTGCTCGTCTCGCTGCCGTTTCTTGTCGCCGTCTACCGGAAGACCAAGTCGCTTGCGCTGCTGCTGGCCGAAATCAGCGTGCAGCCGGCGAAGGCAGGACGCTTCACGAGCGCGATCCGCTACGCCATTTCGGACCTCGTGCCTGTCGTGTCGATGGTAGGCGTGTTTCTGCTCGTCGCGGCGCTGTCGAGCACGATCCTGCCGCCGACGGGCCTGCTCGTCGCCGTGCTGGTCGTCGCCGCGCTGCTGCTGACGCTGTTGTGGCGCTGGTGCGTGCGAATTCACGCGACGATGCAGATCGCGCTGCGCGAAACCTTCGACGAGCAGCCCGATCCATGATGCGGTACGCCTGTGTCGCGCCGATTGAGACACGTTCGCGCGAGGTTGCATGTTGTGTCCTGATGTGACGAATTGTGTGCTGGTTTGCCCCGGTGGGGCGCGAGGCGGATAATGAGACATGTCTAATCGTTCGCGCGCGAAGACGCGTCTGTCAAACAGTCATGAGCGAGAACAACTCCGATAACGCCGGCACACCCGGCACACCTTCTCCTTCGACGAGCCAATCCGGCGCAGCCGGGTCGCCATCGTCACCGGCGCCTTCGTCGACTCCCTCGGCCCCAACGCCCACGCCCACTCCCGCACGGGAAGCCAAAGAAGCGGCTTCCACCGATTCCCCAGAAAGCGCCTCCAACGTGACGCCCGAGAACGCCGCCGCCGCGCAGCGACGCGACGCCGAACAGGCACGCGCGAGCGCTGCGCAGGCTGCCGCGCAGCAGGAAGCGGCGGCGCGGGTGCAATCGGTCGTGTCGAACGCGGAACGGGCGGCGGCGACGGCGGCGTCGGCGAACCCACCAGCCGCGAGCGCTGCGTCAGGCGCGACGTCTGGTGCAGCGGACGCGGCGGCTAAGGCGCCTGCGGGCGGCGAGCCGGACGGCACGCTCGGCGCGTCGGCCAAAAAAGACGGCGCTCCGCCGCCGGGCTTCGGCTCGGCACCGGATTTCAGCGCATCCAATCCGCCACCCGCGAGCGCCTATCCGCCGGGACCGCCTGCCTATCTGAAGCACAACGATTCGGCATGGTCCGTTTTCGGACGGATCATTGCGGCGCACGCGCGGCAGATTTTCGACCGCGCGGGCCGCAGGATCACACAGCGGACGTTGCGCATTGGCGTGTCGGCGCGGATCTTCCACCCGGAGCCGGGCGCGAGAGGGTTGCGCGGGAAGACGCTGCAGTATCTGGAAGAGTCGATCGCGCACTGGGTGATGTCGCGCGACGTGCTCGTCTTCATGATTCCGACCGTCGGCCATCAGGGGATGCTGCACCCGAGCAATATCCGCCTGCGCGACTACGCGAAGCATCTGGACGGTCTGCTGCTGCAAGGCGGCGCCGACGTGTCGCCGCAGTCGTACGCTGAGGTGGCGACGCGTCCCGAATGGCCCGGCGATCGCGTGCGCGACATGTACGAACTTGAGCTGCTGCATGAGTTCGTCGAGTCGGGCAAGCCCGTGCTCGGCGTGTGCCGTGGTTGCCAGCTGATCAACGTCGCGTTTGGCGGCACGCTCTATCAGGACATCGCGACGGATGTGCCGACTGCGGGTGTCCACGTCAACGAGCATTACGACCAGCATCGGCATTCGATTCATTTCCCCGAAGGCTCGACGCTCGTCAACATGTTCCCCGGCCGGCGCGAGGCGATCGTCAACTCGATTCACCACCAGGCGGTCAACCAGCTGGGACGCGATCTCAACATCGAGGCGGTGTCGGGGACGGACGGCATCATCGAAGCCGTGCGTTACCGGCGTGCGCCGTTCGTGATGGGCGTGCAGTGGCACCCTGAGTTTCACCGCGCGGGCGGTCCCGAACTGCTCGATTGCACGCCGTTGCTCGATACGTTCCTGCGGGTCGCGCGCGAAACGCGTTTCTGATTGCTGCGTTTTCTGAGTCTTTCGATTTGACGCGAGCGGGCCGCTGATGGCCCGCTCGCGTTTTTCATTTCTATCTGTCGAACGTCTGCGCGACTCCTGTCGCAAACTCATTAGTTTGAGAAAACAACCGTCGTTTTTACGATCTTTTGCGTTTGCGCATCGAATTGCTTAGTTGTCCGTTCATCTCGATTTAAAGTCCTGTCACAGCGCGTCAGAAAGGGCATATTCCGCGCGATAATCCGAGGCTGTTTCTGGATACGCATGGAGTATCGACGTATGAAGTACCCCTTGGATCTGCGCCGCATGGTATTGCTCACGCTTGCTTGCGCGCTCATGCATGGCGGCGTCGCGCTGGCGGCCAGCAAGTCGGCGGCGGGAGCGGGCGTCGTGCGCGCCGGCTCGGGCGCGGCGAAAGGCGCACCAGCCGACGCGCCGGACACGCAAAGCGATGCCGGCTCCGCCGACGATACGGGCAGTGCGGGCAGTGCCCCCGGCCTCGACGCGAATGCCGACGCAAGCGGCAGCGTACAAGGCGAGGTCGCCGATCTGATGCAACTGATCCACGACGGCGGCCTGACGGAAATGCGCACCACGTATAACGGCCGTTATGGCGCTTCGCTGTTCTTCCACGCGCAGAGCATGACGTACTACGTCGCGCTGTTTCAGGACAAGCACTTCTGGCGCGTTATCAGGACATCCGACGAGGCGCGGGCCGAATCCATCTATACCGGCTTCGCGCGGCAAACGGCGCAACTCGCTGACGTCGAGATCCGCCGGGCTCAGTTGCAGGCGCAGAAGGCATCGATCGAGCGGGTGATCGGCGAGTCGCAGGCGCGCGCGCAGCGGCTGCAAACGGATATCGAAGTGGCGCGCGCCCAGGAAGCGAAGGTCGCCGACTATCAGCGGCAAACGCAGGATGAAACGCTCGCGTTGCGTGACGAAAAGGACAAGGCGCAGGCGCAATTGCGTCAGTTGCAGCAGCAGGTGCTGCAGTTGCAGCGTCAGACGGAGGCTGGGCTGCCGGGGAACCGGTGACGGCGTTTGCTGCGTGCAAGCTTGCAGACGCCGGCACTGCCTGTTGGCAGCGAAACGCAGCATGGTGTCGTGACAGAAGAAGCGAAGGGCTGAGTACAGAATTTATCTGGACTCAGCCCTTTTTGTTTGAGACTGATTCGGACGGGTCGCCGCTCGCGGACTTACTTCGAAAAGCTATCGGGGACTTCGGTGACGCGCCGTTGTGACATGTGGTTCATCCACTCGGTGCTGTTGGTATTCACGCGGTCCTGGCGGATCGTGACCGGCGCGACATTCCGTACATGCGTGCCCGCCGACATTGTGACGGAATCATAGTCGCCATTCAGGCGCGCCGACGGCGCGAGAGGAGAGTAGTCGCCAGCCACAGATGGCAAGTGACGCGCGCGATGTCCCGTCGAAAGCGGTGTTTCCGACGATGCATGCAAGTCGTGACGCGGCGTGATGTCCAGCGTGCGGGCCGCTGCATGAGGCACGCGACGCGCGCTCGTATTCGTAAACTGGTTGCGCTCGCGCTTCGTCGAGTTAGCTTTGCGTACATCTCGCGCCGAACGATCGATGCCCGACGGCTTAGCGCTCCTTGGCGGAACGCTTGCATGGGCATCGACAGTGCGCGTAGCGACGTACGACGTACGATCCGCGGTGATTCGCGACGCTTTAGGAGCAGGCGTTTCGTAACCAGTAGCGGGCGAAGCGGACGCATGTGTCGTTGCAGACGCGGTACGCGTGGAGGAAACATGTCCGGCGTCACTGCCCGACGTGTTGATCGTCGCGCTCTCGTCCGGTTCGCGCGCCGTCAGATCCCCGCGCGTGCGATTCCCCGCGACGGGAGCATCCGCCGGGCGCTCGATATTCCCGGAACGGCTATGCACGTATTCAGCCTGATTCGCAGCGGCATTGAGCGTCACCTCGGGCGCGGCGGCGAGGGTCGGCGCCGCAGGCTGTCGAGGATGGTTCGCCATCAGCCACGCAATCGCGGCCACGCCACCGATCGCGCATGCGCCGCCCGCAAGCGTGTTCCATTGACGGCTCTCACGAGCCGGCGCGTGCATCGGATGACGCATGCCCAGTGGAATCGGGCTGGGTGCGGCGGCAGGCTCCAGCGTGGCCATGCTAGCGGAGGGCTTTCGCAGACTGTCAGGATCCCAACGGCACATGGCGCGGATAGCGTCGGCACTCAGGCAAAAGGTGCGCAGCATCGCGGCGTACAGCGCCTTCAGTTCCGTGCGGAAGCTGACATTGGGCGGCAGCAGCGCCCATTCGCGGCCGAGCGAGCGCGATACCAGCTCAAGAGGGCGAAGGCGCGGCATTCTGATTTCGCCGACTACTAGTGTGAGTGGGGATGTCGACACGTCTTCGCCTCGTTCTTGTTCGTTTGTTTGGCCTCGAAGCGGCAGACGACAGCAGATGTGAACGCAACGCACGTTCACGGCCCGGTCGAGGCGTTGGGTCGCGGTATCGTGGCAGACGGTTGTCGATTCAACGATCGGAGAACTCTTAAATATTTAGTTATCTTAATAATGTGTCGATTCGCAATTCAGCCGATAGACATATCTCAATGCCGTGATATCGACTCCGCCCATATGATCAGGCTCGGCGCCCGAAAACTGCCAGCCTTGCCGTTCGTAGAACGCGATCGCGGACGCATTGCCTTCCAGCACATACAGATACAACTGCGCCTCGCCTTGCTCGCGCGCCCAGTCCTGCGCGGCGCGCATCAGCAGCTTGCCTGCGCCGATTCCCTGGTGCGCGGGCAGCGCGTGCAGATTGTCGAGCAGCACGCCCCACGGCGAATCCGGCTGGCGCTCGACGCATACGAAGCCGATCGGCTCGCCCGCACGCTCCGCGACCAGCACGGTCCGCCGTTCGGCGCCTGGCGCCGACATCCGCGCGCGCCAGTACGACGCTCGCTCCTGTGTGACCTCGCCGTCGAGAAATGCATCCGGCAGCAACCCGCGATAGGTCGCCTGCCAGCTCGCGCTATGGATGGCGGCGATGAGATCGGCGTCGGCCTCGGTCGCGGGGCGTAGCGTGAGGGACGAAAGAGCGGGCAGCGAAGCGGAATCGGACATTGCGGCGGTATTGCGCGGTAGAAAGGAGCGGATTGGCCACCAGCAGGCGGCAAGAGAGTCACAGAGAGTCACGATACGGCGCATGTCGCCCGGCGTCACCTGGCGCGGCTTGCCGGTCGAAAGCCGTATCGGAAGAATTTTCTTGGAAGTGCGTGATTGTAAGCAAATTGTATTAAATGCACGCCATTCAGAGTAACGTTATTATCACGTCAGGCCCATGTCGTAAGCGAAATATCACGTTTACCCTGATATCTCGACAGCATTTGCCGCATGAGAATACCGCGCCCACGCAAAGCGCCGCGTCCTGACGGGCGCAGACGCGACCCGGCCGAGCCGGACCGGGCATCCGCGCTGTTCCGGCGGACCGTTTGAACTGCCCAACGCTGTCTGTTCCTGCAGGCAGCGGGCTCATTTCGAGAAAGTCATGGCAACTGCATCCCATGCTCAAGTAGCGACGGACGAATCCAAGGTCCGTACCGTATTCCGCGTCGTCAGCGGCAACTTCCTGGAAATGTACGACTTCATGGTCTACGGCTACTACGCCGCTGCGATCGCGAAGACGTATTTTCCGAGCGGCAATGAATTCGCATCGCTGATGCTGTCGCTGTCGGTGTTTGGCGCGGGCTTCCTGATGCGTCCGCTCGGCGCGATCGTGCTCGGCGCGTACATCGACCATCACGGCCGCCGCAAGGGCCTCATCTTGACGCTCGCGCTGATGGCGCTCGGCACGCTCACCGTCGCGTCGATCCCGGGCTACGCGACGATCGGCGTGCTCGCGCCCGTGCTCGTGCTGATCGGGCGCCTGCTGCAAGGCTTCTCGGCGGGCGTGGAACTGGGCGGCGTGTCGGTGTATCTGTCGGAGATCGCGACCAAGGGCAACAAGGGCTTCTATTGCTCGTGGCAATCAGGCAGCCAGCAGGTGGCCGTCGTGTTCGCCGCGCTGATCGGCGTGATCCTGAACCGCATGCTGCCCGCCGACCAGATGACGGCATGGGGCTGGCGCGTGCCGTTCCTGATCGGCTGTCTGATCGTGCCGTTCCTGTTCATCATTCGCCGCTCGCTGAAGGAGACGGACGAGTTCCTCGCGAAGAAGCACCGTCCCTCCGTCAGCGAGATTTTCTCGTCGATGCTGCAGAACTGGGGTGTCGTGCTGGGCGGCATGGGCATGGTCATCATGACGACGGTGTCGTTCTACATGATCACCGCGTACACGCCGACCTTCGGCAAGGAAGTGCTGAAACTTTCGTCGATCGACACGCTGATCGTCACCGTCTGCATCGGCGTATCGAACCTGGTCTGGCTGCCCGTGTCGGGCGCGATCTCGGACCGCATCGGCCGCCGTCCCGTGCTGCTGACGTTCACGATCCTCACGATCCTGACGTCGTATCCGGCTGTGCAATGGCTCGTCGCCGATCCGTCGTTCGCGCGTCTTTTGATGGTAGAGCTGTGGCTGTCGTTCCTGTACGGCTGCTACAACGGCGGCATGGTCGTCGCGCTGACGGAAGTGATGCCGGTCGACGTGCGCACGGCCGGCTTCTCGCTGGCGTACAGCCTGGCTACGACGATCGGCGGCTTTACGCCCGCCATCGCGACGTATCTGATCCACTCGACGGGCAACAAGGCGGCGCCCGGCCTGTGGATGAGCGTAGCGGCCGTCTGCGGCCTGATCGCGACGCTCGTGCTGTATCGCACGCCGGAAGCGCGCAACCAGTATCGGACGGCGTAAGCGTTCGTTGCGCGGGGCGTGAGTCCCGCCTGGTTCTGAAGCTGCAAAGCAAAACCCCCGCATGCGTGCGGGGGTTTTTTATTTGATCGAAGGCTTCGGCAAAGCAGCGCTCAACTGCGTAGCGCCGCCGCCACCTCGTCGACGACCTCGCCCCACGCGCCAGGACGCGGCTGCCGCACAAGCCGCGCGGACGGATACCACGGGCTGCGCGTATCGCGCGTGAACCAGCGCCAGTCGGCGGCGAACGGCAGCATCAGCCAGAGCGGCTTGTCGAGCGCGCCCGCCAGGTGCGCGATGGCCGTGTCGACCGACACCACGCCGTCGAGCCGTTCGATGATCGCCGCCGTATCGGCGAAGTCGCGGATGCGCTCATCGAAGCGATGAATGTTCTTCGGGTGTGGATGTGCGTCGAGCGCGGCGCGTTCGTCGTCGCTGAGCGCGGGCTGCAGCACGATCCAGTCGATACCGTCGAGCGCGAACAGCGGTTCGAGCGCGGCCAGCGGCAGCGAGCGGTTTTCCTGACGCTGCGCGCGTCCCGACCATGCAAGGCCGATCTTGCGCTTCGCCTGTCCGCCGAGCGAGCCTCGCCAGGCGCGCCGCGACGCGGCAGGCGCATTCAGATACGGCGTACGCGCCGGAATCTTGTCCAGCTCGGTGCCGAGCGCGAGCGGCAGGCTCAACAGCGGGCATTGCAGGTCGGCGCGGGGTCGCGGGGCGCCTTGCGCAATCAACGTGACACGCCATTGGTGCGCCGTCGGCTCGAGCAGCGACAGCAGCTGCGGCTGCACTTCGAGCACGACACGCGCGGCGCGCTGCGCCACCACCTCGACGAAGCGCACGAATTGCAGCGTGTCGCCGAAACCCTGTTCGGCATGCACGAGCAGCGTGCGCCCGGCAATCGGCTCGCCGTTCCAGCGCGGCAGCGGCGCCGCGTCCGGCGGAACCGCCGCGTTTTCCAGCCGCCATTCGTATTCGGGCAGGCCGCGCTTGAAATCGCCGAGCGTGAGCAGCGTCACGCCGCGGTTCATGTGCGCGATGGCTTGATCGGGCCGCAGCCGCAGCGCCTGCTCGAAAGCGCGCAGGGCGGCGTCGTACGCGCCGAGCGCGTGATGCGCGGCGCCGAGACTCAGCCAGGCGAGCGCGAAGTTCGGGTCGAGACCCACGGCGCGCTCGAAGCGCGGCCGGGCTTCTTCGTGACGGCCGAGCGAGGCGAGCGCGTTGCCAAGGCCGAACAGCGCCGGTGGCAGGTTCGTCTGCAGCGCGAGGACGGCTTCGAACTCGGCGACGGCCTCATGATGCTGCCCCGTCGCGTCGAGCGTATTGCCCAGGTTGAAGCGCGCGGCGACGAAGCGCGGTTCGATCTTGAACGCCGCGCGAAAATGCGCGATGGCCTCCTTGGCCGAGCCGAGCGCATTGAGCGCCATGCCGATGTTGTTGTGCGCGCCCGCATGGCCGGGCCGCAGTTCGAGCGCGCGCCGGAACGAATCGACGGCTTCGCGATGCCGGCCTAGCGCGTGCAGCGCATTGCCGAGATTGACGTGCGACGACGCGTCCATCGGCTGCAGGCGCAGCGACTTCTCGAACGCGTCGACGGCGTCTTCGTGGCGCCCGGCGAGCGCGTACGCATTGCCGAGGTTGTAATGCGCCATCGGAAACGTCGGCGCGAGGGTCAGCGCATTACGAAAGCGTTCGATTGCCTGGTCGAGCCGGCCGAGCGCCTTCAGCGCGTTGCCGAGGTTCAGTTGCAGCGCGGCGTCCTGCGGGCGCAAATCCGCGGCGCGGCGCACGAGGTCAGCCGCTTCTTCGTGCTGGCCTTGCTGATGGCGCAGCACGCCAAGCAGATGCAGCGCATCGACGTGGACGGGATCGAGTTCAAGCGTGGCGCGATAGTCGCGCTCGGCGTCGTCGAGCCGTCCGTCGCGATGCGCGCTGTAGGCGCGGTCGAATACTGGATGCATGACGCAGGCGAGGGTGTGAGGCAGGAAAACGCGCATTTTCCCATACTCGGCGCATGCCCCCCGACTTGACGCGGACAGTGTTGCTCAATAACATATGAACACCTGTTCAAATGTATGTATCGACGCTGTGTCGATACGGGTGCCCTCCATGTCTACCGCGCTCTCTCTGAATACCGACGACCGTGTCGTGCAGATCGCCGATCTGTTCCGCCTGCTGGGCGACCCGACGCGCCTGCGCATCGTGCTCGCTTGCGTTGACGAGCGGCGTGCGGTGGGCGCGATCGCCGAATCGCTGAATCTGTCGCCTTCGCTCGTCAGCCATCATCTGCGGCTGTTGCGGGCGGCGCGCATCGTTCGCGCGGAGCGGCAGGGCAAGCAGGTTTTCTATGTCGCCGCCGACGGCCACATCAGCGGCATGCTGACCGACATGCTCGAGCACGTCGCCGAACCCGTCAGCGAATCCGCCGCCGACCTCACGCAGGATCACGCATGAAATACACCGCTCATCAGACCAACGGCACGACGGCGCAGCATCAGCCGAAGTCCGACGCGCATGTCCACACGGACGCGTGCGATCACGCGGCGCACGATCACCCGCATGATGATGACCACGCGACCGAGACGGGCCGCAAGGCGTCGCACGATCATCATGGGCATGGCCACCATCACCACCATCACGCGCCCGCGTCAGGCCACGGACGCGCGTTCGCGCTCGCCGTCGCGCTGAACATCACGATCGTCGTCGTGCAGGCGATCTACGGCGTGCTCGCCAATTCGACCGCGCTGCTCGCCGACGCCGGACACAATCTCTCCGACGTACTCGGCCTGCTGCTCGCCTGGGGCGCGACCTGGCTCGCGACGCGCCGGCCGTCCGCGCGCTACACGTTCGGTCTCGGCGGCTCGTCGATTCTCGCGAGCCTGCTCAATGCGGGCCTGCTGCTGTTCGCGTGCGGCGTGATCGTCGCGGAAGCGGTCGGCAGGCTGTTTCATCCGGCGCCCGTCGCGGGGCTCGACGTGTTTATCGTCGCGCTCATCGGCATGGTCGTGAACGGCTTCTCGGCATGGCTTTTCATGCGCGGCCAGGAAGACGACCTGAACATTCGCGGCGCGTTTCTGCATATGGTTGCCGACGCGGCCGTGTCGGCCGCCGTTGCCGTCAGCGGCCTCGCCATTCTTTTCAGCGGGTGGACGTGGCTCGACCCGGTGATGAGCATCGTCGTGGTCGCGGTGATCGTGTACGGCACGTGGGGCCTGCTGCGCGATTCCATCAAGCTCGCGCTCAACGGCGTGCCGCCCGGCGTCGACGTGCAAAAAATTCGCGAGTATCTCGCCGCGCAGCCCGGCGTCACCGACGTGCATGACCTGCACGTGTGGGCGCTGTCGACGACGGGCAACGCGTTGTCCGCGCATCTCGTGATTCCGAACGGCCATCCGGGCGACATGGTGATCGACGGGATCGTCGGCACGCTGCGCGCGGAATTCGACATGCATCACGCGACGCTGCAGGTCGACATGGGCACGACGCAGCACCGCTGCTCGCTCGATCGCGCGCCGCACGCGCACTGACCGATATGTCGCACGGCTGATGCGGGTTTGATGCGCCGCGTCGTTGGGCACACGGCAGCGAGCGGAACGCTCGGCGTACACTAACGAGCATGTCCGACTGCGGAGGTCTGCATGACGGGTGCTTCCTTCGACGTACCGCCCGTGCTGATCGTCGGCGCGGGGCCGACGGGGCTGGCGGCAGCCATGAGTCTTGCGCGTGCCCAGGTGCCCGTGCGGCTCATCGACAAGGCGCAGCAAGCAGATCCGCATTCGCGCGCGATCGGCATTCAGGCGCGCACGCTCGAACTGCTGGAGCAACATCGCCTCGTCGAACGGTTTCTCGAACTCGGTCATCGCGCGCGCACCGCGAATCTGTATTCGAACGGGCATCGGCTGACGCGGCTCGATTTCGATCCGCTGCAAACGCGCTATCCGTATCTGCTGTTTCTCGATCAGTCCGTCACCGAGCGCCTGCTGACGGAGCATCTTGCGACGTTCGGCGTGCAGGTCGAACGCGGCGTCGAGCTGACGATGTTCGCGCAGGGCTCGGCGGGCATCAACGCGACGCTGCAACGCGCGGACGGCCGTATCGAGACGCTGCACCCGTCGTACATGATCGCCGCCGACGGCGCGCACAGCGCGATCCGTCACCGGCTCGGCATGAGCTTCGCGGGAAAGACCTTCGAGCAGACCTTCCTGCTCGCCGATGTCGAAGCGGATACCGGTTGGTCCGACGACGAGTTTCATATCTTCGCGTCGGGCGCGGGGCTGGCGGCGCTCTTTCCGATGGGCAAGGGCAGGCATCGGCTGATTGCCGATCATCCCGCGATGCCGGCGCGAGAGCCGGCCGAGGCAGCGTCGGGCGGCGACCCGGCGCCGCTTGAGTCGATTCCCGCGCCCACGCTCGACGAATGCCGGCTGATCGCGAAGAGCCGTATTCATCATCCCGTCGAACTGAGCGACATGTCGTGGTCCGGCTACTTTCATCTGAATAGCCGGATGGTCGAGCAACTGCGCGCGCAGCGCGTGTTTCTTGCGGGCGACGCGGCGCATGTACACAGTCCTGCGGGCGCGCAGGGGATGAATACGGGCATCCAGGAAGCGTTCAATCTCGGCTGGAAAATCGCGCGTGTGCTGAAGGGCGACGCGCCCGACCGGCTGCTCGATACGTACCATCTCGAGCGCCATCCGATCGAACGCGACGTGCTGCGGCAGACGAGCTTCGTCACGCACATGGCGGAAGCGGACCACGGGCCGCTCAAGCTGCTGCGCGAGCGCGTGATGCCCGTGCTTGCCGCGTTGGGGCCGTTGCGCGATGCCGCGCGTCTGACCGTCAGCGAACTGTCGATTCAATACCGGCGCTCGCCGCTGACGCTCGAACGCATACTCGACGGCGGGCCGCGCGCGGGCGAACGCGCGCCCGATGCGCTCGTGCATGTCGTCGATGGGCCGTTGGGACGGGCGCCCGGTATTGGCTGCATTTTCGATCTGCATGATCCGGCGTTTTTCTCGCTGTTTCTGCTCGTCGATCCGCCGGAGGAGCCGGGAATGGGCAATGGCAAGATACTGTCGTTGCATCGCAAGCCCGTGCGTGCTGCTGATCTGGACCGCTTCGCGGCCGCCGTTGAAGATCTGCTGCCGGGGGCAGTGCGCGTGTGGCGCGTGTCGGATGTGAACGGCGAGGGCGGCGGGCCGTCGCTCAGTGAATCGTTTGGGCGCACGCGGCCTTCGTTCTATCTGGTGCGGCCTGATGGTTATGTGTGCGCGCGCGGGCGGCCGGGCTCCGATTTGAATGGGCTGCTAAGGCATTGCGAAGCGTGGTTCGCGAAAGGTGTGCCGAGCGAGTCGGCGTCGTCGTGACGCTGGAGTTTGCGCTGGCATCCGCGATTCGTTAGCGTGCTTCAGGCGTCGCCCCTGTGCGGGGCGGCACCTACTTTTCTTTGCCGCCGCAAAGAAAAGTAGGCAAAAGAAAGCGGCTCACACCGCCAGTTCTAGTGTTTGCCTGAGGGCCCCCAAAGGTTCTTACGCTTCACACGGCAATCACGTCATTCATGCTCGTTGCCAGCGCTCTTGCGGTACGCCTAACCCGCTTCACCAACCGCAATCCAGCATGCCGCGCCAGATAGTCCACGGCCGCCCAGGTGGCAAACTGTGTGTCGGTCACTGGTGCTCCACACGCCTCACTCCAGACCGATTGCCCATGCGTTCCACCCTGTAAGAGCGCTAACTTATACGACGCGACAACCTACACACAGTTTGCCACCTGGACGGCATATACCATCCGCTGGCGCTTGCACGAGTATGGGTATTCGAAGCGGGTGAGGCGTTCATTCGGAGCGTTGGCAAAGCACCCAGACAGAAAGGCTGCCGCGTGAAGCGTAAGACCCTTTGGGGGCCCTCAGGCAAACACAAGAACTGGCGGTGTTAGCCGCTTTCTTTTGCCTACTTTTCTTTGCGGCGGCAAAGAAAAGTAGGTGCCGCCCCGCACAGGGGCGACGCGTGAAGCACGCTAACAAATCGCGGATGCCAGCGAAAGAGCAACACGCGGATGCCAGCGCAAAAACAAGCAAACCACCCCACGTCTCCGACAACCAAAAAAAAGCGTCCGCATCGCTTCCGATACGAACGCCCAAGTGCTGTTGCTATTGCGTGAACGCCGGCCGAAGCCCGGCAAACAAAGCGCCTTAAGCCGGCGCAGCCTCCTTCGGCGTCAAATCCTGGCGATGCCTGACCAGCGCCTCACGCACCATCTCGTGCAGTTCCAGCTCGACGCCCTCAGGATTCGCATGCAGCGTAGCCAGAATCGAGCGCCGCATACGCGGCTCCCAAAACCGCCGGATATGATCGGCAATATTGTCGATCGCCTCATCGCGGTCCGGCATCGACTCGAAGAAATCGCCGATGCGGTTCGCCATGTCGACCAGGTTATGTGCGTCCATTGCGTTGCCTCATTTGCCTGACGTGGTGGCCATCTCACGCTTGCTGAGATGCTCGAGCTGCTCGTTGTTGAAGCGCGAGTAATCCTTCTGCCATTGTGACGGCTGCTCGACAGGCATCACCTGCACGGCCGTCACCTTGTACTCGGGGCAGTTGGTCGCCCAGTCCGAACTGTCCGTCGTAATCACGTTGGCGCCGGATTCGGGGAAGTGGAACGTCGTGTAGACGACGCCCGGCTGCATCCGGTCCGCTACCTTCGCGCGCAGCACGGTGTAGCCCGCGCGCGACTCGATGCCGACCCAGTCGTCATCCTTGATGCCACGGTCTTCGGCGTCGTGCGGATGAATCTCCAGACGGTCCTCGTCGTGCCAGAGCGAGTTCTCCGTGCGGCGCGTCTGCGCACCGACGTTGTACTGCGACAGAATGCGGCCCGTCGTCAGGATCAGCGGGAACTTCTGGTTGACCTTTTCCGGCGTCGCGACGTACTTCGTGATCACGAACTTGCCCTTGCCGCGCACGAACTCGTCGATGTGCATCGTCGGCGTGCCTTCCGGCGCGTTCTCGTTGCACGGCCACTGGATGCTGCCCAGCTTGTCGAGCTTCGCATACGACACGCCGTGGAAAGTCGGCGTGAGGCGCGCGATCTCGTCCATGATCTGCGACGGATGCGTGTAGTTCATCTCGTAGCCGAGCGCGCGGGCGAGCAGGATCGTCACTTCCCAGTCCGAGTAACCGGCCAGCGGCGGCATCACCTTGCGCACGCGCGAGATGCGGCGCTCGGCGTTGGTGAACGTGCCGTCCTTTTCGAGGAAGGTCGAACCCGGCAGCAGCACGTGCGCGTACTTCGCAGTTTCGTTCAGGAAGATGTCCTGCACGACGATACATTCCATCGACGACAGCGCCGCGCCTACATGCTGCGTGTTCGGATCGGACTGGACGATGTCTTCTCCCTGGCAATACAGGCCCATGAAGCTGCCGTGCAGTGCCGCGTCGAACATGTTCGGAATGCGAAGGCCCGGTTCCGGCTGCAGAGTCACGCCCCATTCGCCTTCGAACAGCGTGCGCGTCACCGTATCGCTGATATGGCGATAGCCCGGCAGTTCGTGCGGGAACGAGCCCATGTCGCACGAACCCTGCACGTTGTTCTGGCCGCGCAGCGGATTCACGCCGACGCCTTCGCGGCCGATGTTGCCCGTCGCCATCGCAAGGTTCGCGATGCCCATCACGGTCGTCGAGCCTTGCGCATGTTCCGTCACGCCGAGGCCGTAGTAGATCGCCGCGTTGCCGCCCGTCGCGTAGAGGCGCGCGGCTTCGCGCACCTGTTGCGCCGGCACGCCCGTCACGCTTTCCATCATTTCCGGCGAGTTCTCCGGCAGCGCGACGAAATCGCGCCAGTGCTGGAACGCGCGCGTCTCGCAGCGCTCGGCGATGAACGCCTCGTTGAGCAGGCCTTCCGACACGAGCACGTGCGCAAGCGACGTGACCATCGCGACGTTGGTGCCCGGACGCAGTTGCAGGTGATGCGTGGCCTTCACGTGTGCCGTATCGACGATGTCGATGCGGCGCGGATCGACGACGATCAGTTTTGCGCCTTCACGTACACGCCGCTTCAGACGCGAGCCGAACACCGGGTGGCCGTCGGTCGGATTCGCGCCGATCACGATGATCACATCGGATTTATCGACGGAAGCGAAGGTCTGCGTGCCCGCCGATTCGCCGAGCGTCGTCTTCAGGCCGTAGCCCGTCGGCGAGTGGCAGACGCGCGCGCAGGTGTCGACGTTGTTGTTGCCGAACGCGGCGCGCACCAGCTTCTGCACCAGATACGTTTCTTCGTTCGTGCAGCGCGACGACGTGATGCCGCCGATCGAATCGCGGCCGTACTTTTCCTGGATGCGGCGGAACTCCGACGCCGCGTAGCTCAGCGCTTCTTCCCAGCTCACTTCGCGCCACGGATCGGTGATCTTCGCGCGGATCATCGGTTTCTTGATGCGGTCCTTGTGCGTCGCGTAGCCCCATGCGAAGCGGCCCTTCACGCACGCATGACCTTCGTTAGCCTGGCCGTTCTTGTGCGGCACCATCCGCACGACGGTGTTGCCCTTCATCTCGGCCTTGAACGAGCAACCGACGCCGCAGTAGGCGCAGGTCGTCACGACGGAATGCTCCGCCTGGCCCAGCATCACGATGCTCTTTTCCGAAAGCGTCGCCGTCGGGCAAGCTGCGACACACGCGCCGCACGACACGCACTCCGAATCCATGAACGGCTGGCTTTCGCTCGCGGCGACGCGCGATTCGAAGCCGCGGCCGGTGATGGTCAGCGCGAATGTGCCTTGCGTCTCTTCACAGGCGCGCACGCAGCGGTTACAGACGATGCACTTCGACGGGTCGTACGTGAAGTACGGGTTCGACTCGTCTTTCTTGTCCTTCAGGTGATTCGCGCCGTCGAAGCCGTAGCGCACTTCGCGCAGACCCGTGACGCCCGCCATGTCCTGCAGTTCGCAATTGCCGTTGGCGGGGCAGGTGAGGCAGTCGAGCGGGTGATCGGAGATGTAAAGCTCCATCACGTTGCGGCGCAGTCCTTGCAGACGGTCCGTTTGCGTGCGGACCTTCATGCCCGCTTCGACGGGCGTCGTGCAGGACGCCGGATAACCGCGCCGTCCTTCGATCTCGACGAGACACAGACGGCACGAGCCGAACGGTTCGAGCGAATCGGTTGCGCACAGCTTCGGGATGTTGACGCCTGCCTCGGCGGCGGCGCGCATCACCGACGTGCCCGCCGGCACCGAGATCATCTGGCCGTCGATTTCGAGCGTCACGTCGACGTCGGAATGACGCAGCGGCGTGCCGTAGTCGGTATCGTCCATCGGGCCGCGTTCGTTGCGCAGCGCGCCCGCCTTGCAGGCGCAGTTGCCGGAGCCGCAGCCGCCGGATTTGAAGGTGATCGGATCGGACATGTTGGGCTCCTTGGTCAGGCTGCCGCTTTCGGAATGGCGGTTTCGAGACCGAAGTCTTCGGGGAAATGGTCGAGGGCGGAGACGACAGGGAACGGCGTCATGCCGCCCATCGCACACAGCGAACCCGACACCATCGTGTCGCACAGATCGCGCAGCAATTGCACCTGCTTCGTCGACGTGTCGCCGTTGCGAATTCGCTGGATCACTTCGACGCCGCGCGTCGAGCCGATCCGGCACGGCGTGCATTTGCCGCACGATTCGAGTGCGCAGAAGTGCATCGCGTATTGTGCGAGATCGGCGAGATTCGACGTATCGTCGTGAATCACCAGACCGCCGTGACCGACGACGGCGCCGACCTTCGCGTATTCCTCATAGTCGAGCGGGATGTCCCACTGGCTCTCGGGCAGATACGTGCCGAGCGGGCCGCCCACCTGCACCGCGCGCGCCGGACGGCCGCTTGCCGTGCCGCCGCCGTAGTCGAACATGAGTTCGCGCAGCGTGCAGCCGAACGCGAGTTCGACGAGACCGCCGCGCTTCACGTTGCCTGCGACCTGGAACGGCAGCGTGCCGCGCGAGCGGCCCATGCCGAAGTCCTTATAGAACGCCGCGCCCTTCGCGAAGATGATCGGCACGGTGGCGAGCGTGATCACGTTGTTGATCACGGTCGGCTTGCCGAACAGGCCTTCGAGCGCAGGCAGCGGCGGCTTCGCGCGCACGATGCCGCGCTTGCCTTCGAGCGATTCGAGCAGCGCCGTTTCCTCGCCGCATACATACGCGCCCGCGCCCTTCGCGACGAACAACTCGAAGCGGTGTTCCGAGCCGAGCACGCTGTCGCCGAGCCAGCCGGCTGCGCGCGCCTTCACGATAGCGGCTTCGAGTGTGGCGATCGAATGCGGATACTCGCTGCGCACGTAGATATGGCCAACCGTCGCACCCGCCACGATGCCCGCGATGATCATCCCTTCGATCAGCACGAACGGATCGCTTTCCATCACCAGGCGGTCGGAGAACGTGCCCGAATCGCCTTCGTCCGCGTTGCAGACGATGTACTTCTGATTGGCCTTCGCGGCACGCACCGTGCGCCACTTGATACCGGCCGGGAACGCCGCGCCGCCGCGGCCGCGCAGGCCGGATTCGATCAGCGCGTCGACGGCCGCGTCGCCGGACATCGCGAGCGCGTTATACAGGCCGACGATGCCGCCATTGGCGACGTAGTCGTCGGTCGAAAGCGGGTCGGTGATGCCGATGCGCGCGAACGTCAGGCGCTGCTGCTTCTTCAGATACGGAATCTCGTCGACGACGCCGACGTGCTTCGCGTGCGTCGCCTTGCCTTCGATAAAGCCCGCGTCGAACAGCGATGTCACGTCTTCCGCTTCGACGTTCGCGTAGCCGATGCGGCCTTCGGATGTCTGCACTTCGACGAGCGGTTCCAGATACAGCAGACCGCGCGAGCCATTGCGCACGAGTTCGATATCGATGCCGCGCGCTTTCGCTTCATCGACGATTGCCGTGGCGAGCGCGTCCGCGCCGAGCGCCAGCGCCGATGAATCGCGGGGAACGTAGATGCGCGTCATACCGTTTCCTCCACACGTTTCATTGCCGCTGCGAGCAGTGCGTCGAACTTCTGCGGCGTTACTTTGGCGTGCAGCTCGCCGTTGATCATCATCGCGGGCGACAGCGCGCATTGACCGAGGCAATACACCGATTCGAGACCGACGGCGCCGTCGCAGGCGTGGTCATGGTCGTGGTTGTGTGCGTCGTGCTTGTGCGCGTCGAAGCGGCAACCCGTACGCGCCTCGATATGCTGCGCGAGCGCTTCCGTACCCATGCTGCGGCATGCTTCCGCGCGGCACAGCTGCACCGTGACGGGCGCGGCAGGCGACTGGCGGAAGTGGTGGTAGTAAGTGATGACGCCATGGACTTCCGCCCGTGACAGGTTCATCGTCCGCGCGAGCGGCGCGACGGTGTCGGGCGGCACGAAGCCGACGTCGTCCTGAATGGCGTGCAGTAGCGCAACCAGCGACATGCCGGGTCGTGCGTGACGTTGCACGAGTTCGTCTGGCGCAATGGCGTTCGGTCGATCCACAGTGGGGCTCCTCCAAAGTCGATATATGCACTTGTTATTCATAACCCGCGCATCTATGCTTTGCTTGTTTGATATATCAATGCGAACGATAGGCGGGTGGATCGGCTTTCGCAATAGGAACTGCTAGAACATATATGATTCGAATCGAATGCCAGGCGCAGCTCATTGTGCGGGACAGCAACGGCCAAACGTCCAGCCTGACTGACGCTATGCCGCTACTGTCCCTTGTGAACCAGACAGGCAGCATCGCGCAGGCTGCTGCGCTTAAGGGTTTGTCCTACCGTCATGCGTGGGGTTTGCTGCGCGCCATCGAGACTCAGCTGGGCGGCGCGCTAATCGAGAAAGAGCGTGGCCGCGGCTCGGCACTCTCGGAACTCGGGCGGGCGGTGTTGCGCGCGCAACGACTTTGCGGCGAGCGGCTGGATGGCAACATGCAGGCGCTGGCGAGCGAAGTCGCCGCCGATCTGAACCGCTGGCTAGCGCCGCCCGCCGAAGACGTGCGCATTCATGCATCGCATGGCTATGCGGTGGCGGCGCTCGTGACGGCGCTCGTTGCCGACGAAGTCCCCCTCGACATCAAATACCGCGACAGCGCCGAAGCGATCACGGCGCTCGCGCGAGGCGAGTGCGATCTGGCGGGCTTCCATCTGCCGCGCGGCGAGTTTCGCGCGGTGTGCGCGGATAAGTATCGCCAGTGGCTCGATCCGCAGCGACATGTGCTCGTGCATCTGACACGGCGCAAGCAGGGGCTCTTTCTCGCGAAGGGCAATCCGAAGGGGATAGGCGGTTTGACCGACCTCGCACGCGACGACATCCGGTTCGTCAACCGCCAGCATGGTTCCGGCACGCGGATGTTGATCGATCTTGCGTTGCGGCGCGTCGGTGTCGATCCGGATCGCGTCAACGGCTATGCGTCGACTGAACTCACCCATTCGGCGATCGCGGCTTTCGTCGCGAGCGGGATGGCGGACGTCGGCTTCGGCGTCGAACCGGCGGCGCATCACTTCGGGCTCGACTTCATCCCGGTTGTCGACGAGGACTATTACTTCGCATGCGATCGCGCGCGCTTGGAGCGCGAGCCGCTGACAACGGTGATGTCGGTGATGCGCGGCAATGCGTTCCGGCAGAGCGTTGCGCATCTGGAAGGCTACGATCCCGGCGATTGCGGGAAATTGCTCGAACTGGAGGCGGGTCTGGAGGAGAGCGGGGCTTGAGACGAAGGGCCGGCGCGGGCCGTCGAAGGGTGCAGGGTAAGCGCCTGTAACAACGAATACGCCTGCCGACGCTGCGCTGCACGGCGCTTTGCGATAATCTCTACGCTTTCGTGATCCTGCCTTAATTGCGCGGCGTCGTCTGCCGCATCGATTCGATATGAAATATTTCGTTCCCGCTTGCGCTGCCGCCCTCACGGCCGGCGCGTTGTTTGCCACGATGTCCGTTGCTTTTGCGCAGAATTCGCCGGGCGTGCCGGGCGGTATCCTGACCGAAGAGTTCAAGCTGAACGAGCATCCGCAGATGCCGTTCGGCGCATCGGCACCGTCGAAGAAATATCAGAGCGACAAGCCTACGAAGCTGCGCAAGCGCGGCGACAACGGCGATCCGAACGGCTGCAACCTCAAGTGCCCTGACGATCAGTAAATGACACAACGCACGCGGCGCCTTGCGGCGTCGCGTGCGTCATTGAAACGGCTGGCTGGATTACGGCTTCGCTGTGTGCCACACGTCCTTGAAGCCGTCCCCCTTCATGTCGCCGGGCTTCTCGTCCTTCGCGAAGCGGTAGAGCGGCTTGCCTTTGTACGCCCACTGCTTCTGACCGTCCGCACCGTCGATCACGGTCCAGTCGCCTGAGGGCTTGTCGCTGGCTTCGGCGGCGGCGGCGGGCCATGCCGCCGCGCAACCGCCCGAGCATGCGCTCTTGCCCGGTGTCGTGTCCTTGTCGAATGTGTAGAGCGTGCGTCCCTGTGCGTCGACGAAACGTCCGTCCATGGTTTTCGGCGGTGCGGCGAAGGCGGCCTGTTGCACGGCGAGCGCGGCGATGAGAAGGAGAGTCTTGCGCATGATGCGGCTCCTGTTCTGACGTGTTGTGTATGGAGTGTATGCAATCGTTCAGTGGGTGCGCGCCTTAAATGCTTTGAATGTGCGCGCATCGAATAAACGGCTGGCGCGCCTTGTTATTCCATCTGTTGTTCGTCGAAGAACACCCGTCGCATGCGTTCAGGAAGGCCCGTCTCGTTCGAGAGCGGGGCTTTTTCATATCTGTTCGCTCTGATATGACCACGCTTTGACTATCCCGGAAGCCTAAAAGGGCGCGACCGCGAACGGTATAATTCCCCTGATCTATCACGAGGCAATGCAAATTGCATTGCGCCGGCCTGCACTGTTGGACGCGGGCCGAGCGGCGAATTCAAGCCCTCGAATACGGGGAAGCCGAGTATGAAAATACTATTGACCAACTTCCATAAAGGTCGCGGAGGCGGTCACGACACATACGTCGTTTCTATTGCGCGGGCTCTGGCCGAGCGCCACGAAGTCTTCGTCGGTGCGCCAAAATCCAGCAGGCTGTTGCAGCATGCAAGCTGCGTTGCCAATATCCGCGCGCTGCCGATGGAGTTTCCCGCCAAGCTCGAGGAATTCGGGCGCTTTGTCGGCGCGATCCGCGAACTGCGCGCGCTGCTTAAGCGCGAGCGCTTCGACGTGGTTCATGTGAACGGCTCGCCCGATCATCGGCTCGTGATGTTGGCGACGCTATTCGCCTCGTTCAAGCGGCCGTATTGCGTCTACACCAAGCACAACACGATCCGCGTCAAGCGCGACTTCATGACGAAGCTCAAGGCGCGGCGCGCGACGCATCACGTGATCGCCGTGTCGAAGCCGGCGGCGCAGTTGCTCGAAGGATCGGTGTATGCGGATTGCGGGTTATCGGTGATTCCGAATGGCGTCGACATCCATTTTTATGCTCCTTTCGATGACGCAGCAGCCGCGCGCAGGCGCGATGCGCTGCTAGGCGTCGGGCACGCAGGAAAGCTGGTGATCGGCACCATTACAGGGTTCGACTGGTACAAGGGGACGATGGACATGGTGACGGCCGTCGCCGCGTTGCCCGACGATCTGCGCAGACAGGTCGTGCTGGTCGTTGTCGGGACGGAGCCGAATGACGAGCAGCGCAAGGTCATCGACGTGCTGAATATGAACGAGCATCTGCTGATCAGCGGCTTCACGGACGACGTCCGCGACTATATCGCGACGTTCGATGCCGGCTTCATGGTGTCGTACGCGGTGGAAAGCAGTTCGTTCGCGTGCCGGGAGATGATGGCGATGGGGCGGCCGGTGCTCGTCACGCGGTACGCGAGCTTGCCTGAGAACGTCGACGATGGCGTCGACGGCTGGATCGTCGAGCCGCGCGACACGCAGGCAATGACCGGGCGCCTGCGCGCGATCCTCGCGAACCGCAGCCACTTACCCGCGATGGGACGACATGCGCGGACGAAAGCCGAGCGGGAGTTCTGCAACAGCAAGTTCATTCAGGAAACAGAAGAGGTGTACGTGCGCGCCGCAGCGTGACGGTTCTGGCTCTGCGGACGTGGTGCGACTGGCGCGTGGCCCGCGCAGCATGATGCTGCTGCGGGCTCTATTTTTTGCGGGGAAGGGCGTATCGCGCGTGGTTATGCGCGGACGAGCGTCGCGCCACAGGTCGTGATGTCGCCGATGTAGGCGATGCGCTTGCCGTTGTGCCGGCGTCGCCCGCTAGCGATGATCGGATATTTGCCGCCGCAGCGCGGACATGCGACCAGGTGACCGTCGAGCGCGATGGCGATACCTTCATCCGTCAGATCCAGTGTCGCCTCGACGATCTTGCCGCCGTGGTCGGTGGCGTCACCGAGGCGGGCCATAATGGGGTCGTCTATATTGATCATTTTGTGCATCTCCCGTTTGGTTAGTTGTACTGGGCGGATAGGGCGTGCCGTCGGACTTGGAGACGGCCGTTCATTTGACGTCAGGTCAGCCGCAGTGACTATCAGAAAAGGTTGAAAACGGGGCGCGAACGAAGGTCAAATGCGCGAAAGCGCGCGCCCGGGAGACGCGGTATAGGGTGGCCGAGCCGGCGCACGTCGTATTCGCGTGCGGACGACGGCAACAAAAAACCCGCAGAGCGCTTCGCTGTGCGGGTTTTCGTACTGCGGCGTGCTGCACCGTATTGAATATTGGTGGAGGCGGCGGGAATCGAACCCGCGTCCAGAAGTCCTCTACGACTAGTTCTACATGTTTAGTTCTGTCTTTTGATTTAACCGGAGCGACGCGGACGAACACGCTGCGCTACAGCGATTCACTAGATTTTCGACCCGGACGTCGTGACGCCGCCAAGGCTTAACTGACGTATATGACCTCTGTCGGTATTGCTACCGGTCTTGCGACACTAGCCCGTCAGTGAACTAGGCAGAGGACGGCGGCCCTTAGGCTGCCAGTGCGAACGTTTCGTCGTTTGCAGTTACGTTTTTCCCGCTGATTTACGAGGTTACGGGGCCTCGACATGCCCTAGCCGCTTCGCAACCCCTGTCGAAACCAGGTCGCCCCCGCAGAAGGAATGAGCCACACAGGTGGCTCACATCATCATTTTACAGTAGCGGCGCTCGCGAGTCACGGCGAAACGAACGCGCCCGCCCGCACGCAGCGGATGAGTCCATCAACTGATGTCGCGCAGCAGGTTATGCAGTTCGCCCGTCGTCTTGACGACATGCTGGGCGTGCCATTGCGTAGGCGGAATGTCGTTGCCGCAATAGCCGTAAGCCGCCGCGACCGTCACCATGCCGGCCGCAAAGCCCGCTTGCACGTCGCGCAGATCGTCGCCGACATAGACGATCCGCTCCGGCTGCAGGTCCAGCTCCTTCGCGGCGTGCAGCAGCGGCGCGGGATGGGGCTTCGAATGCGGCGTCGTGTCGCCGCTGACGACGCAGCCCGCGCGCGCACCCAGCCCAAGCTGGGCGACGAGCGGTTCCGTCAGCCGCGCGACCTTGTTCGTCACGATGCCCCAGCGCACGCCGCGCGCGTCGAGGTCATCGAGAATGTCACCAATGCCTGGGAACAGCAGCGTTTCGATGCATAGATCCGCTTCGTAGTTCGCCAGGAACTCGTCGCGCATGGACGCGTAGTCGTGATGGTCCGGGCCAATGCCGAACGCGCCGCCGAGCAGGCCGCGCGCGCCCGCTGACGCGAGCGGGCGCAACTTTTCCAGCGGCACCATATCGAGGCCGCGCTCGTGGCGCATCTTGTTGACGGCTGCGGCAAGGTCGGGCGCGGTGTCGGCAAGCGTGCCGTCGAGGTCGAACAGAATGCCCTGGCAAAGACCGATCGATGCTTCATCGTCTTCGCGCTGTGGCAGGGGCGTGGGATCGCTCATTGAAGTAGGCGCTGGATCAGGCTTCGCGACGGCACGCGAGCATGTAGTTGACGTCGGTATCGTTCGACACGCCGAAATGGCGCGTGAGCGGGTTGTAGGTGATGCCCTTGATTTCGACGGTGTGCAGATCCGCCGCGCGCGCGAAGCCGGCAAGCTCCGACGGACGGATGAAGCGGGCGTAGTCATGCGTGCCCTTTGGCAGCATGCGCGCGATGTACTCCGCGCCGACCACCGCAAGCAGGTACGACTTCACATTGCGGTTGAGCGTCGAAAAGAACACCCAGCCGCCCGGCTTGACGAGCGTCTTGCACGCTTCGACGACCTTCGACGGGTCGGGCACGTGCTCGAGCATTTCCATGCAGGTAACGACATCGAACGACGCAGGTTCGCGTGCCGCCAGCGCCTCCGCAGCGATCTCCTCGTAACTTACCGTTACACCACTTTCAAGGCTGTGAAGATCCGCGACGCCCAAAGCCTGATTGGAAAGGTCGATTCCCTTCACATCGGCGCCCAATGTCGCCATCGACTCCGACAGAATCCCGCCGCCGCAGCCGATATCGAGCACACGCTTGCCCGCGAGATGCGCGTGCGAGTCGATCCAGTTGAGCCGCACCGGATTCAGTTCGTGCAGCGGTTTGAACTCGGCGTTCGGGTCCCACCAGCGATGCGCGAGATCGCTGAATTTCTGCAGTTCGTGGGGATCGGCATTGGTCATGACGGATGCGGCCTCGAGGGCGGGAAGGCGGGTGGATCGGAGAAACCCTGAGTATATAGGGCTGCGCATGGGGCGGCAAAAAGCGCCTGGTCGCGCTTGTTGGGTGTCGTCTCGCGCGGTGGTGGACGCCGCGCGAGACGGAGCATAAAAAAAGCCCCGCCGAAGCGGGGCTTTGGATACTGCGGTGTTTTGTAGCTTACTGCTTCGAAGTACCGACAACTTCGACTTCCACGCGACGATCCGGTGCGAGGCAGGCGATCAGTTGCTTGCGGTTCTTCTGGTTGCAGCCCGTCGTAACCGGGTTGCGCTTGCCCTTGCCTTCCGTGTAGATGCGGTTGGCTTCGATGCCCTTGCTGACCAGGTATGCCTTGACAGCTTGAGCACGACGCAGCGACAGACGGTCGTTGTACTTGTCCGAACCGATGCGGTCGGTGTAGCCAGTGGCCACGACGACTTCCAGGTTCAGGCCTTGAATCTTCGATGCGAGATCGTCCAGCTTTTCCTTGCCAGCCGGCTTCAGGATTGCCTTGTCGAAGTCGAACAGCGTGTCAGCTTGATACGTGATCTTCTGGCTGGTGATAGCCGGAGCGACCGGTGCCGGAGGTGCCGGCGGCGTCGGTGCTTGTGCGACCAGTGCGCCATCGCACTTTGCGTTAGCCGTTGCCGGCGTCCAGAACGCGTCGCGCCAGCAAAGCTCATTCGTGCCGTTCATCCACACGTATTCGCCGGTGCCGTTCACCCAGTTGTCGTTGGTGGCTTGTCGCGACGCCGGCACCGACTGTGCCATAGCGGATGCAGCCATAACTGCGGTAGCTGCAATGAACGCGAGCTTTGAAAGTTTATTCATATTTCTCCTCTCGAAATTGAGATTACCGCAGGTTTACTGCGAGCCTGTTGACAAAGACCAGTCATACATTGCTCGAAGTATAACATCGGTGCGGAACAAAAGACGCTGTGCGTAGACTTCGAGCAGTGTCTAACTTTGTGCGTTGGCATTTTGCCATATCGTTCCCTTCCGACGATAAAAAAATCCGCCCCCTATTCATACGCCCGGTCGAATGTGGTGCATGCGCAACAGAAGGTGGCAAGTTCGTCAAGAGCCCGCCGGAGGCCGTTTCGGGCGGCTTGACAGGGAGCATTTTCCGGGCCTGGTCACCACGCTCGCGAGGCGCTTCCAGGTGCCGTTTTCGCGCGTCCCACTAATAGGTATACGCATGTCGCCGGGAGCGGATGCGGCGCATGGTAGAATCGCGTGATGCGCTGCGCTCGCAGATGCATAGGGGTAGGCCCAAGCGGTGAGATGAAGAACGCGTTTCCCTCATCGTCTTCGCGCGTAAACGATACGGACAATGGATCAATTCGCCAAAGAGACTCTACCAATCTCCCTAGAGGAGGAAATGCGCCGCTCGTATATCGAGTACGCGATGAGCGTGATTGTAGGGCGCGCGCTTCCCGATGTCCGCGATGGCCTGAAGCCGGTTCACCGGCGCGTGCTGTACGCCATGCACGAGCTGAACAACGACTGGAACCGGGCATACAAGAAATCGGCGCGTATCGTCGGCGATGTGATCGGTAAGTACCACCCGCACGGCGACTCGGCTGTATACGACACGATCGTCCGCATGGCGCAGGATTTTTCGCTGCGCTACATGCTCGTCGACGGACAAGGCAATTTCGGGTCAGTCGACGGCGACAACGCCGCGGCGATGCGTTACACCGAAATCCGCATGGCGAAGATCGGCCACGAACTGCTCGCCGACATCGACAAGGAAACGGTCGACTTCCAGCCGAACTACGACGGCAGCGAAAACGAGCCGACCATTCTGCCCGCGCGCATCCCGAACCTGCTGATCAACGGCTCGTCGGGCATTGCCGTCGGCATGGCGACGAACATTCCGCCGCACAATCTGACCGAAATCGTCGACGCCTGTCATCACCTGCTGAAGAATCCGGAAGCGACGATCGACGAACTGATCGAGATCGTGCCGGCGCCGGATTTCCCGACGGCCGGCATCATCTACGGCGTCGCCGGCGTGCGCGACGGTTACCGCACGGGGCGCGGGCGCGTCGTGATGCGCGCGACCACGCACTTCGAAGAGATCGATCGCGGCCAGCGCATGGCGATCATCGTCGACGAACTGCCGTATCAGGTGAACAAGCGTTCGCTGCTCGAGCGGATCGCCGAGCTCGTGAATGAGAAAAAGCTGGAAGGCATCTCGGACATTCGCGACGAATCTGACAAGAGCGGCATGCGCGTCGTGATCGAACTGAAGCGCGGCGAAGTGCCTGAGGTCATTCTCAACAATCTGTACAAGGCGACGCAGCTCCAGGACACGTTCGGCATGAACATGGTCGCGCTGGTCGACGGCCAGCCGAAGCTGCTGAACCTGAAGGAAATGCTGTCGCATTTCCTGTCGCACCGTCGCGAAGTGTTGACGCGGCGCACTGTATACGAACTGCGCAAGGCGCGCGAACGTGGCCACGTGCTCGAAGGCCTCGCCGTCGCGCTTGCCAACATCGACGATTTCATCGCGATCATCAAGGCCGCGCCGACGCCGCCCATCGCGAAGCAGGAGTTGATGGACCGCCCGTGGGATTCGTCGATCGTGCGCGAAATGCTGCAGCGCGCGGAGACGGACAATGCTTCGTCGGGCGGCCGCGCCGCGTACCGTCCGGAAGGGCTGAACCCGGCGTATGGCATGCAGGCCGACGGACTCTACCGTCTGTCGGACACGCAGGCGCAGGAAATTCTGCAGATGCGCCTGCAACGCCTGACGGGCCTCGAGCAGGACAAGATCCTCAGCGAGTACCGTGACGTCATGGCGCAGATCGCCGATTTGCTGGATATCCTCGCGCGTCCCGAGCGCATAACTTCTATCATCTTCGACGAACTGGTCTCGATCAAGAGCGAATTTGGTGACGAACGCCGCTCGCGCATCGAGATGAACGCGACCGAGCTGAACACGGAAGACCTCATCACACCGCAGGACATGGTTGTGACGATGTCGCACTCCGGTTATGTGAAATCGCAGCCGTTGTCCGAATATCGCGCCCAGAAGCGCGGAGGTCGCGGCAAGCAGGCGACGCAGATGAAGGAAGACGACTGGATCGACACGCTCTTCATCGCGAACACGCATGACCACATCCTGTGCTTCTCGAACCGCGGCCGCGTGTACTGGCTGAAGGTTTACGAAGTGCCGCAGGGCTCGCGCAATTCACGCGGCCGCCCGATCGTCAACATGTTCCCGCTGCTGGAAGGCGAGAAGATCACTGTCGTGCTGCCCGTCAAGGAATTCTCGGCCGACAAGTTCATCTTCATGGCGACGGCGCTCGGCACGGTCAAGAAGACGCCGCTCGAAGCATTCAGCCGTCCGCTGAAGAAGGGCATCATCGCGGTCGGTCTGGACGACGGTGATTACCTGATCGGCGCGGCGATCACCGACGGCGAGCATGACGTGATGCTGTTCTCGGATTCGGGCAAGGCAGTCCGCTTCGACGAGAACGACGTTCGTCCGATGGGCCGTGAAGCGCGCGGCGTGCGCGGCATGCAGCTCGAAGACGGTCAGCAGGTGATTGCGCTGCTCGTCGCGGGCGACGAACAGGAGTCGGTGCTGACGGCAACGGAGAACGGCTACGGCAAGCGCACCCCGATCACGGAGTACACGCGCCACGGCCGCGGCACAAAGGGCATGATCGCGATCCAGACGTCCGAGCGTAACGGCAAGGTGGTCGCCGCGACGCTGGTCGACGCCGAAGCGCAGATCATGCTGATCACCAATACGGGCGTGCTGATCCGCACGCGTGTGTCGGAAATTCGAGAAATGGGCCGCGCTACGCAAGGTGTTACACTCATCAGCCTTGATGAAGGCACCAAGCTTTCCGGTCTGCAGCAGGTTGCTGAAGCGGAAGCAGACGTGGACGGCGATGCCGACGCGCCTGCGGACGAAGCGGGCGGTGACGAAAGCGAAGCGTCGTGATCCGCAGCGAAGCTTCTCAAGTAATGCGTAAAGCTACGCGGGCATGTTGAGCGCATCGGGCCGATGCGCCGCCTGCGCGGCGAAGCAGTTAGGTTAATTTCTCTTAGGGAGTAGTGATGCAAAAACGTTTCAAGCAGTTGATGGTTCTGGCCGCTTTCGTCCCGACCCTCGCGATGGCGCAAGCGCTGCAAACCCAGCAGCCGGCTCCGGCTGCTCCGGCTGCCGCTGCCCCCGTCGACCCGGCGAAGCAGGCTGCCATCAAGAATCTGCTCGACGCGATCGACGCACAGAAGCTGGTCGGCGCAATCGGCAACAGCGCGCAGATGCAGGCAAAGCAGCTCGTCCCGGCCATCCTGTCGGACGCGCTGTCCGAAAACAAGACGATGACGGACAAGCAAAAGCAGGCTTCCGTCCCGTCGCTGCAGAAGAATGCTGTGCCGAAGCTGGTTGACTCGGCAGGCCAGGTTTTCGCTACGGATTCGTTCAAGCAGGACGCGATGCAAGCTCAGTACGACGCGTACGCGAAGTACTACAGCACGCAGGAAATCAACGATCTGACGGCGTTCTACAAGAGCCCGACGGGCCGCAAGTTCATCCAGGTCCAAGACCAGGTTGGCCGCGACGTCGTGAATGGTCTGATGCAGAAGTACATGCCGCAATCGATCAAGGCAACGCGCGACCAAGCTGACAAGGAAGTCGCATCCGTCAAGCCGGCGAAGTAAGCAGGTCGAACGAGGCTGAACGGCGCTCGATGCGCCTGTCACGAGTGGCGTGAGAGGGAATGCGTCAATTCCCTTGAAACGCCGGGGTTTGGCGGGTTTCGAGCGTCAATGCGATAATGGCCGTTTGCGCTTGCGCGCAGACGGCCATTTTCTTTCAGGCGCGGTTTTCGGCTCTTTCCCATGCCGCGTGCCTGCTTCCCAGGGTTCTCACGATGCGCGTCTTCAATTTCTCCGCCGGTCCTGCGGCCATGCCCGAAGAAGTGCTGCGCCAGGCAGCCGACGAAATGCTCGATTGGCGCGGCAGCGGCATGAGCGTGATGGAAATGAGCCATCGCGGCAAAGAGTTCATGGCGATTCATGAAGAGGCGCTGACCGACCTGCGCGAATTGCTGCACGTGCCCGCGAGCCATCAGATTCTCTTCCTGCAGGGCGGCGGACTCGGCGAAAACGCAATCGTGCCGATGAACCTGATGGGTCGCAAGGCTAGCGCGGACTTCGTCGTGACGGGCTCCTGGTCGCAGAAGTCGTTCAAGGAAGCGCAGAAATACGGCGCGGCACACATTGCCGCAAGCGGTGAGACGGCCGACGGCTTCACGCGTGCTCCGGCGCGCGCCGAGTGGAACCTGTCCGACGATCCCGCCTACGTGCATCTATGCACGAACGAAACGATCCACGGCGTCGAGACCTTCGAGATTCCCGATCTCGGCGACATTCCGCTCGTCGCCGACGCGTCGTCGCACATCCTGTCGCGCCCGATGGACATCGCCAAATATGGCGTGCTGTTCGGCGGCGCGCAGAAGAACATCGGTATGGCGGGCGTGACTGTCGTGATCGTGCGCGAGGATCTGCTCGACCGTTCGATGGCCGTGTGTCCGTCGGCATTCGAATGGAAAACGGTCGCGCTGAACAATTCGATGTACAACACACCGCCCACGTACGCGATCTACATCGCCGGGCTGGTGTTCAAGTGGTTGAAGAAGCAGGGCGGGTTGACGGCGATCGAGGCACGCAACGTCGAGAAGGCGAAGCTGCTGTACGACACCATCGATTCATCGAGCTTCTATCTGAACAAGGTGGAGCGCAACGCGCGGTCGCGGATGAACGTACCGTTCTTCCTCGCCGACGAGTCGCGCAATGAAGATTTCCTGGCCGGCGCGAAAGCGCGCGGGCTGGTGCAGCTGAAGGGCCACAAGTCCGTCGGCGGCATGCGGGCGTCGATTTACAACGCGGTGCCGCTCGAAGGCGTCAAAGCGCTTGTCGAGTACATGAGGGAATTCGAACAGCGCAGCGCGTGATCCTTCCGGTCGCAGCGCGCGCATCCTCTCCGAACTGGCCCTATACAGGACTCGAAGCGGTCCTTTAGAAGCATGGACGACGAACTCAATTCTCAACTCAAACCGCTGCGCGAACGCATCGACGCGATCGACGCGCAGCTCATCGCGCTGCTGAATCAGCGCGCGGCGGTCGCACTCGAAGTCGGCGAGGTCAAGAAGCACTTCAACGCGCCCGTGTTTCGTCCGGAGCGCGAGCAGCAGGTAATCGCGCGTCTGCAGGACATGAGCGCAGGCCCGCTCGCCGGCGAACACATCAGCGCGATCTGGCGCGAAATCATGGCCGCGAGCCGCGCGCTCGAAAAGAACATCACGGCCGCGTACCTTGGGCCAGCCGGCACGTATAGCGAACAGGCCATGCACGAGTACTTCGGTCAGTCGATCGAAGGGCTGCCTTGTTCGTCGATCGACGAAGTGTTTCGCTCAGTCGAAGCGGGCGGCGCGGAATTCGGCGTCGTGCCCATCGAAAACTCGACGGAAGGCGCGGTGTCGCGCACGCTCGATCTGCTGCTGCAAACGCAATTGCTGATCGGCGGCGAACTCGCGTTGCCGATCCATCACAATCTGCTCACGCTCAACGGCGGGCTGGCCGGTGTGACGCGCGTGTGCGCGCACGCGCAGGCGCTTGCGCAGTGCCAGCGCTGGCTGGCCACGCACGCGCCGCATGTCGAGCGCCAGGCTGTGTCGAGCAATGCCGAAGCCGCGCGCATGGCGGCGGAAGATCCGACCATCGCGGCCATCGCGGGCGACCGCGCGGCAACGCAATACGGTCTTCAAGTCGCTTACGCGCTGATCCAGGACGACCCGCACAACCGCACCCGCTTTGTGATGATCGGCAAGCAGCCGACGGGCGCAAGCGGCTACGACAAGACGTCGCTGATCGTGTCCGTCGCGAACGAGCCGGGCGCGATGTTCAAGCTGCTCGAACCGCTCGCCCGCCACGGCGTGTCGATGACGCGTTTCGAGTCGCGTCCAGCGCGCGTCGGCACGTGGGAGTATTACTTCTACATCGACGTCGAAGGCCATCGCGACGACGCGTCCGTTACAGCCGCGCTCGCCGATCTAGGCCAGAAAGCAGACTTCCTGAAGATTCTCGGCTCGTATCCGCGGGCCCGCTGATAGGTCCGACGTCTCGTTTCGCAAACATTTCGCAACTAATAAGCAAGTCCAGGAATTATCCGGAGATACACATGGCAACGTCTTTCGGTCCGTCCTACGTTCGCGCGATCGCGCCTTATGTGGCTGGCAAGCCGATTTCGGAAGTCGCGCGCGAATTTGGGCTGGACGAAGCGCGTATCGTAAAGCTCGCATCGAACGAGAATCCGCTCGGCATGCCGGAGTCCGCGAAAACGGCGATGGCGCAGGCGGCGAGCGAACTCGGCCGCTATCCGGACGCGAACGCGTTCGAACTGAAGGCCGCACTTTCGGCGCAATACGACGTGCCCGCTGACTGGATCACGCTCGGCAACGGCAGCAACGATATTCTCGAACTCGCCGCGCATGCGTTTGTCGAGAAGAATCAGTCGGTGGTCTACGCGCAATACTCGTTCGCCGTCTACGCGCTGGCGACGCAAGGCCTCGGCGCGCGCGCGATCGTCGTGCCCGCCGTGGAGTACGGCCACGATCTCGACGCGATGCTCGCCGCGATCAGCGACGACACGCGCCTCGTTTTCGTCGCAAATCCGAACAATCCGACGGGCACGTTCATCGACGGCGCGACGATCGAAGCCTTCCTGTCGAAGGTGCCGCGCCACGTCGCCGTGGTGCTCGACGAGGCGTACACGGAATATCTGAGCGCGGACAAGCGCTATGACTCGATCGCGTGGGTGCGCCGCTATCCGAACCTGCTGGTGTCGCGCACGTTCTCGAAGGCGTTCGGCCTCGCCGGTCTGCGTGTCGGCTTTGCCATCGCGCAGCCGGAACTGACCGATCTGATGAACCGTCTGCGTCAGCCGTTCAATGTGAACACGCTCGCGCAAGCGGCCGCGATCGCCGCGCTGAACGACAAGCCGTTCCTGCAAAAGAGCGCCGAATTGAATGCGCAAGGCTATCTCCGCCTGACGCAAGCGTTCGACAAGCTCGGTCTCGAATACGTGCCGTCGCACGGCAACTTCGTGCTGGTACGCGTCGGTAACGACGACGGCGCGGGTAACCGCGTGAATCTCGAATTGCTGAAGCAGGGCGTGATCGTGCGGCCGGTGGGCAGCTACGGCCTGCCGCAGTGGCTGCGCGTGACGATCGGCCTGCCGGAAGAAAACGAGGCGTTCATCGCGGCGCTCGAAAAGACGCTGGCGACGGCCTGAGCGTTTCAATGCAATCCACGCGCCTCGAAAACAGCGAGGCGCGTTTTTTCTGTGACTGACGTGGCAGCGTTCTCTTTCGACAAACTGGTGATTTTCGGCGTCGGGCTGATCGGCGGATCGCTTGCGCGCGCGCTGCGCGAACGCGGCGACGTGGGCGGCGAGCGGCGGGTGATTGGCGTGGGACGGTCGGCTGCATCGACGGAGCGCGCGCTCGAACTGGGCGTGATCGACGCGAGCGCGTCGCTCGCCGACGACGCCGCGCTGCGGGCCGCGCTGAACGGCGCCGACGTAGTGCTGCTTGCGGCGCCCGTCGCGCAGACGCAGCCCTTGCTGGAACGCATCGCGCCGTTTCTCGACCCGTCGACGATCGTCACCGACGCTGGCAGCACGAAGTCGGACGTCGTTGCTGCGGCGCGCGCGGCGCTGGGCGAGCGCATCGGCCAGTTCGTGCCCGGTCATCCGATCGCGGGCCGGGAATCGAGCGGCGTCGACGCCGCGTTGCCCGATCTGTACGTGAACCGCAACGTCGTGCTGTGCGCGTTGCCGGAGAACCAACAGGCTTGCGTCGACCGTATTGCCGCGATGTGGCGCGCCACGGGCGCCAGCGTACACGCGATGCCGGCGGATCAGCATGACCGCGTGTTCGCGTCGGTCAGCCATTTGCCGCACGTGTTGTCGTTCGCGCTCGTTGAGCAAATTCTCAATTCATCCGATGCCGCGCTGAAGTTCTCCTTCGCGGCGGGCGGTTTCCGCGACTTCACGCGGATTGCCGCGTCGAGCCCGGAAATGTGGCGCGACGTCTGCGTGGCGAATCGCGCGGCGCTGCTCGATGAGATCGACGGCTACACGGCGGTGCTGGCGCGTCTACGCAGCGCGATCGAAGCCGGCGACGGCGCGACGCTCGAAGCCGTGTTCGCCCGCTCGCGCGCGGCGCGCAGCGAATGGCAGGAACGCGCAACGCCAACGCAAAAAGCGTCGCCCGAACGCTCAGCAACCGACGACGCGTCGAAATAACTGGACACTGGAATTCACATGGAACATCTCGATCTCGGACCATTTTCCCGTGCGTCCGGCACCGTCCGTCTGCCCGGCTCGAAGAGCATCTCGAACCGTGTGCTGCTGCTCGCGGCTTTGTCCGAGGGCGAGACGACGATCGCGAATCTGCTCGATTCCGACGACACGCGCGTGATGCTCGACGCGCTCGAAAAGCTCGGCGTGAAGGTCAAGCGTGACGGTGACACCTGCGTCGTGACGGGCACGCGCGGTGCGCTCCCCGCGGCGCGCGCGGATCTGTTCCTCGGCAACGCGGGCACGGCGGTTCGGCCGCTGACGGCTGCGCTTGCCGTGAACGGCGGCGACTACCGGATTCACGGCGTGCCGCGCATGCACGAGCGGCCGATCGGCGATCTGGTCGACGGGCTGCGGCAGATAGGCGCGAAGATCGATTACGAAGAGAACGAAGGCTTTCCGCCGCTGCGCATCCGTCCCGCGCAGATTTCCGTCGATGCCCCCATCCGCGTGCGCGGCGACGTGTCGAGCCAGTTCCTGACGGCGCTTCTGATGACGCTGCCGCTCGTGAAAACGGAAAGCGGCGTGACGATCGTCGAAGTGGCGGGCGAGCTGATTTCGAAGCCGTATATCGAGATCACGATCGCGCTGATGGCGCGCTTCGGTATCAAGGTCGAGCGGCTCGGCTGGGAGCGCTTCACGATTCCGAACGGCGTGCGTTACCAGTCGCCGGGCAAGATCATGGTCGAAGGCGACGCGTCGTCGGCCTCATATTTTCTCGCGGCGGGCGCGCTGGGCGGTGGACCGCTGCGCGTCGAAGGCGTGGGGCGCGCGAGCATCCAGGGCGACGTCGGCTTCGCGACGGCGCTGATGAAGATGGGCGCGAACGTCACGATGGGCGACGACTGGATCGAAGTGCGCGGCGTCGGCAACGACCACGGCAAGCTCGATCCCATCGACATGGATTTCAACCTGATTCCCGACGCGGCCATGACGATCGCCGTCGCCGCGCTGTTCGCCGACGGCACGTCGACGCTGCGCAACATTGCGAGCTGGCGGGTGAAGGAAACCGACCGCATCGCCGCGATGGCGACCGAGCTGCGCAAAGTGGGCGCGAAGGTGCAGGAGGGCGAGGATTTCCTCGTCGTTACGCCCCCTGAAAAGCTGACGCCGAACGCCGCAATCGACACTTACGACGATCACCGCATGGCGATGTGCTTCTCGCTGGTGAGCCTCGGCGGCGTGCCCGTGCGGATCAACGACCCGAAATGCGTCGGCAAGACGTTCCCCGACTATTTCGAGCGCTTCCTCGCGCTCGCCCAACCCTGACCCGTCTTGACAACATTCGCTGCCTGTTCCCACGGGCGACTTTCTCGATGAAACCGACCCGTCCCTTTCACCAGACGCCCGTCATCACGATCGACGGCCCGACCGCATCCGGCAAAGGCACCGTGGCCGCCGTGGTGGCCGCCGAACTTGGCTTCCACCTGCTGGACAGCGGCGCGCTGTACCGGCTCGCGGCGCTCGCCAGCGTGCGCTACAACATCGCCGCCGACGACGCCGACGCCCTTGCAAACCTGATCGGCGAGCTCCATATCACCTTCCGCGAGGGCATCGCGCAACTGGACGGCGTCGACGTATCGACCGACATCCGCGCCGAGAAAGTCGGCAACCGGGCCTCGGCAATCGCCGTTCATGCGCCCGTTAGAGCCGCTCTGGTGGCCCGTCAGCGGGCCTTTCGCAAGCAGCCGGGCCTGGTCGCAGACGGCCGCGACATGGGCACGGTGATCTTTCCGGACGCCGTTCTGAAGGTGTTTTTGACGGCTAGCGTCGAGGCTCGCGCGGCCCGCCGGCATAAGCAATTGATCCAAAAAGGATTTTCTGCTAATATGGATGACTTGCTCCGGGATTTGCGTGAACGCGACGAGCGCGACAGCAAGCGCACAGCCGCGCCGCTCAAGCCCGCAGCGGATGCACAGCTCCTCGATACCTCGGCATTGTCGATCGACCAGGCGGTCGAGCAGGTGACGCAGTGGTACAAGGCGCTGGTTCCGCAAAGCTGAACGCGGAATCTTGCATCGAAGTGTTTTTTTGTTGTTGTGTAGGTGCCTCGTGAGCAACACGAAGCGATCGTTTAACCCTTAACCCCGTATGGCTTTCGCTCCTTTGCCGTAGTGATGAACCGTGATGGTTCACCTGACGCTGCGAAAATCATGCAAATTCAGATTTTTATGTCCGACCTGCAAACCTCTACCCCGAATACCGAATCTTTTGCGGCTCTGTTCGAAGAGTCGCTGACCAAGCAAGACATGCGCGCTGGCGAAGTGATCTCCGCCGAAGTCGTGCGTGTAGACCACAACTTCGTGGTCGTCAACGCTGGTCTCAAGTCCGAAGCCTACATCCCGCTCGAAGAGTTCCTGAATGACGCGGGCGAGGTAGAAGTGCAGGCGGGCGACTTCGTTTCCGTCGCGATCGACGCGCTGGAAAACGGCTACGGCGACACCATCCTGTCGCGCGACAAGGCGAAGCGTCTGGCTTCGTGGCTGTCGCTGGAAAAGGCCCTCGACAACAACGAACTCGTGACGGGCACCATCACGGGCAAGGTCAAGGGCGGCATGACCGTCATGGTCAACGGCATTCGCGCATTCCTGCCGGGCTCGCTGGTCGACACGCGCCCTGTCAAGGATACGACGCCGTACGAAGGCAAGACGCTGGAATTCCGCGTCATCAAGCTGGACCGCAAGCGTAACAACGTGGTGCTGTCGCGCCGCGCTGTGATTGAAGCGACGCAAGGCGAAGAGCGCGCAAAGCTGCTCGAGACGCTGAAGGAAGGCGCGATCGTCGAAGGCGTGGTCAAGAACATCACCGACTACGGCGCGTTCGTGGATCTGGGCGGTATCGACGGCCTGCTGCACATCACCGACATCGCATGGCGTCGCGTGCGTCACCCGTCGGAAGTTCTGTCGGTTGGCCAGGAAGTCACGGCAAAGATCCTCAAGTTCGATCAAGAGAAGAACCGCGTTTCGCTCGGTATCAAGCAACTGGGCGACGATCCGTGGGAAGGCATCTCGCGCCGTTACCCGTCGGGCACGCGCCTGTTCGGTAAGGTCACCAACATCACCGACTACGGCGCATTCGTCGAAGTCGAATCGGGCATCGAAGGCCTGGTTCACGTGTCGGAAATGGACTGGACGAACAAGAACGTTGCACCGTCGAAGGTTGTTCAGCTGGGCGACGAAGTCGAAGTCATGGTTCTCGAAATCGACGAAGACCGCCGCCGTATCAGCCTCGGCATGAAGCAATGCAAGCCGAACCCGTGGGACGACTTCAGCCGCAACTTCAAGAAGGGCGACAAGCTGCAAGGCGCAATCAAGTCGATCACCGACTTCGGCGTCTTCATCGGTCTGCCTGGCGGCATCGACGGTCTGGTTCACCTGTCGGACCTGTCGTGGAGCGAAACGGGCGAAGAAGCTGTCCGCAAGTACAAGAAGGGCGACGAAGTGGAAGCGATCGTTCTCGGCATCGACGTCGAGAAGGAACGTATTTCGCTGGGTATCAAGCAGCTCGAAGGCGACCCGTTCAGCAACTTCGTTGCAATGAACGACAAGGGTTCGATCGTTGACGGCGTGGTCAAGACGGTTGACGCGAAGGGTGCAGTGGTTCAGCTGACGGCTGACGTCGAAGGCTACCTGCGCGCTTCGGAAATCGCACAAGACCGCGTGGAAGACGCTCGCAACGTGCTGAAGGAAGGCGACAAGGTCAATGCGATGATCATCAACATCGACCGCAAGTCGCGTGGCATCAACCTGTCGATCAAGGCCAAGGATTCGGCTGAGCAACAGGAAGCGATTCGCGGCCTGGCAGCTGACACCAGCTCGGCAGCCAGCGGCACGACGAACCTGGGCGCGCTGCTGAAGGCCAAGCTCGACGGCCAGAACCAGTAAGCCTTAAGGGGTCTGCTGCAGTATGACCAAATCAGAATTGGTCGCCCAGCTGGCTACGCGATTTCCGCAACTTGTCCTCAAGGATGCGGATTTCGCGGTGAAGACGATGCTCGATGCGATGTCGGACGCTCTGGCGAACGGCCATCGCATCGAAATTCGCGGCTTCGGCAGCTTTGGCCTGAACCGCCGTCCATCCCGCGTCGGGCGCAACCCGAAGTCGGGCGAAAAGGTGTTGGTGCCGGAGAAATTCGTGCCGCACTTCAAGCCTGGCAAGGAATTGCGTGAGCGCGTCGATCGTCGTGCGGGCGAGCCTTTGAAAGCTGAATCCGCGGACGACGATCTTTAAGCTGGCTCTGTGTTGTATTCGCAGTCCAGGTCGAAGCTCGCCGTGGCTAGTCAGTCAGACGGCATTGACCAGAAAAAGCGCCTTAGGGCGCTTTTTTTTCGTCCGTTGCCGGGACCTTGGACGCTGCAACTGAGCGTACGAGGACATAGTTGACACTTCTCCCGGTCGCGCTCGAATCAGCCTTGTGCGATCCATCAATGCGCGCAAGGCAATGCATTAACCCGCCGATTGCGCACCATTTTCAAGCGGATAAACGACAGTAAGGCATCGTGATCCGCACGGCTGTGCCAGTCGACATAGGCTTCATTTACAATACGGGTCACTTCGGCGCGGGCAAACACCGTGGCGCGACGCGTCATCAAGCCGGCGTCATCCCGCAACCGCCGTCAAGAGATCAATACATGAAATTTATCGTCTGGCTGATTCGCGTGCTGGTGTTCGTGCTGCTGCTGGTGCTTGCACTGTCCAATACGCAAAGCGCTACGCTGAATTTCCTAGCCGGGTATTCGTGGCAGGCGCCGTTGATTCTGATCGGCCTCGCGTTCTTCGTCGTGGGTCTGCTGGCCGGTCTGGTGTCGTCGCTGCCGGCGATGTTCCGGCTGCGGATGGAAAACGGCCGGCTCAAGCGCGAACTGCGAGTGGCGCGCGAAACGCCCGCTGTCGTCGAAGAGCCGCCTATGCCGCCGCTCATCTAGCCCTTTCACGCCGCGCGCCACTCGCGCGGCCTCTTTCGCACTCCGCACATTCGCATGGATCTAGACCTCTGGTGGCTGCTCGTCATACCCGTCGCGTTCGCGTTCGGCTGGGTGGCTGCGCGTTACGACCTCAAGGCGCTGTTGTCCGAAAGCGCCAACCTGCCGCGTTCTTATTTTCGCGGACTAAACTTTCTGTTGAACGAGCAGCCGGACCAGGCCATCGACGCCTTCATCGAAGTCGTCAAGCTCGATCCGGAAACGATTGAACTGCACTTTGCGCTCGGCAACCTGTTCCGCCGCCGCGGTGAAACGGATCGCGCGATCCGCGTGCATCAGAACCTGCTGAGCCGCGCGGACTTGCCCGTTAACGAGCGCGATCATGCGCTGTACGAACTCGGGCAGGACTTCCTGAAGGCGGGCCTGCTGGACCGCGCGGAAGAGACGTTCAAGGCGCTGCAATCGGGCGACTACGCACTTGGCGCGCAGCGCTCGCTGCTCACGATCTATCAGATCGAGAAGGACTGGAACAAGTCGATCGACACCGCGCGCCGGCTTGAAACGATGGGCGCCGCATCGCTCGATAAGGAAATCGGCCACTTCCATTGCGAACTCGCACAGGAAGCGCTGCAGCAGAAGAAGCCGGACGAAGCCCGCCGTCAGCTGGATCTCGCGTTGAAGGCTTATCCGCAGAACGTGCGTGCGACGATCCTGTTCGGCGACGTCGATGCGGCGGCTGGCGAGCATGAAAAGGCGATCGCGCAGTGGCTGCACGTGGAGCAACAGAATGCGGCGTATCTGCCGCTCGTCGCTGAAAAGCTGATGAAGGCCTACGAAGCGCTTGGCCGTCAGGAAGCGGGCGCCGACCTGCTGACGTCGTGGGTGGACCGTTATCCGTCGAACGATCTGCTCGACGTTGCGTATCAGCACGTGTCGGCGCTGCGCGGTCCCGAAGCGGCGCACGCGCTCGCGCGCACGCAGATGCAGAAGTCGCCGAATCTCGCCGGCATGACGCGCCTGCTCGAAGCGCAGCAGGCGGTGGCCGAAGAGCCGCGCCGCAGCGAACTGGAGCTGATGCGCACGCTGATCCGTCAGCGCACCAAAAATCTGCCACGGTACACGTGCCAGAATTGCGGCTTCAGGGCGCGCCTGTTCTATTGGCAGTGTCCGGGCTGCAGCGGTTGGGAAAGCTATGCGCCGCGCCGCGTCGAGCCGATCACGGCGTCGAGCTGAGGTCAGGCACCCGCATGAACGCAGGCAGCAAAGCCGTCACGCAGCATCGAAGCGTCGAACATTGAACCGGCTCCATCTACCGGGAAGCGTATGAAAATCACTATTATCGGCACGGGTTACGTAGGCCTTGTCACGGGCGCATGTCTTGCCGAAGTCGGCAACGACGTTTTCTGTCTGGACGTCGATCCACGCAAGATCGACATTCTCAACAACGGCGGCATGCCGATTCACGAGCCGGGCCTGCGGGAGATCATCGCGCGTTCGCGCGCGGCGGGGCGCATCACGTTTTCGACCGATGTCGAAGCGAGTGTCGCGCACGGTGAAATCCAGTTCATCGCCGTGGGCACGCCGCCCGACGAAGACGGTTCCGCCGACCTGCAATACGTGCTCGAAGCGGCGCGCAACATCGGCCGCACGATGAACGGCTTCAAGGTGATCGTCGACAAGTCGACGGTGCCCGTCGGCACTGCGCAGCGCGTGCGCGCGGTGATCGCGGAAGAGCTGGAGAAGCGCGGTCTCGCGGATAGTACGCAGCATCGCTTTTCGATCGTGTCGAATCCGGAGTTCCTGAAGGAAGGCGCAGCTGTCGACGACTTCATGCGTCCCGATCGCATCGTCGTCGGCGTCGACAATGACGAAGACGGTGACAAGGCGCGCGAGAAGATCCGCCGCCTGTACGCACCGTTCAACCGCAATCACGAGCGCACGCTTTACATGGACGTGCGCTCGGCCGAATTCACGAAGTACGCGGCCAACGCGATGCTTGCCACGCGCATCTCGTTTATGAACGAGATGGCGAATCTGGCCGACACCGTTGGTGCGGACATCGAAGCGGTGCGCCGCGGCATCGGCTCGGACCCGCGGATCGGCTATCACTTCCTGTATGCGGGCGTCGGTTACGGCGGCTCGTGTTTCCCGAAGGACGTGCAGGCACTGATCCGCACGGGCAGCGAGATGGGCCACAGCCTGCGCATTCTGGAAGCCGTCGAAGAAGTGAACCACGAGCAGAAGGAAGTGCTGGTGCGCAAGATCACGGACGCGCTCGGCGACGATCTCAGCAGCCGCACGTTCGCCGTGTGGGGTCTGTCGTTCAAGCCGAACACCGACGACATGCGCGAGGCGCCCAGCCGCCGCGTGATCGCGCAACTGCTCGCGCGCGGCGCGACGGTGCGTGCGTACGATCCTGTCGCGACGTCGGAGGCAAAGCGCGTGTTCGCACTCGATCTGGCCAGCGCGCCCGACCACCAGGCGCGCCTGCACTTCACGAGCACGCAGGACGAGACGCTCGCGGGTGCCGATGCACTCGTCATCGTCACGGAATGGAAGGAATTCAAGAGCCCGGACTTCACGCATCTGAAGGCCGAGCTGAAAACGCCGTTGATTTTCGACGGCCGCAATCTGTATGAGCCCGAGGCGATGTCCGAACTCGGCATCGACTATCACTCGATTGGACGTCCGTATGCACGACCCGCTGAACATTCATCCGACTCCGACCGTACCTGAAGGCGCGACGCTCGCGCCCGAAGTGGGCGTCATCGCGCGCGAGCGGCTGGCGGCGGCCCGTGTGCTGGTCGTCGGCGACGTGATGCTGGACCGTTACTGGTTCGGCGACGTCAATCGCATTTCACCGGAAGCGCCCGTGCCCGTCGTGCTGGTGCAAAAGCAGGAAGACCGGCTGGGTGGCGCGGCGAACGTCGCGCGCAACGCTGCGGCGCTCGGCGCGCAGGCGGGCCTGCTGTGTGTGGTCGGACACGACGAGCCGGGCGAGCGCGTCGTGCAACTGCTTGGCGATAGCGGCGTCGCGCCGTATCTCGAGCGCGACCCGGAACTACCGACGACGATCAAGCTGCGCGTGCTGTCGCGTCAGCAACAGCTGCTGCGCGTCGACTTCGAAAAGGCGCCCGCGCACGAAGCGCTGCTCGCGGGCCTCGCGCGTTACGACTCGCTATTGCCGACCCATGACGTGATTCTGATGTCGGACTACGCGAAGGGTGGCCTCACGCACGTCACGCAGATGATCGCGAAGGCGCGCGCAGCGGGCAAGCCGGTGCTGGTCGATCCGAAGGGCGACGACTGGGAGCGATATCGCGGCGCGACGCTGATCACGCCGAACCGGGCGGAGTTGCGCGAAGTGGTCGGGCAGTGGAAATCCGAAGCCGATTTGCACGCGCGCGTGGCGAAGCTGCGCGCCGAGCTCGACCTGAAAGCGCTGCTGCTCACGCGCTCGGAAGAGGGCATGACGCTCTTCTCCGACGAGGGCGTCTTGCACGCGGCGGCTGTAGCTCGCGAAGTGTATGATGTGTCCGGCGCAGGCGACACCGTGATCGCGACGCTCGCCGTGATGCTCGGCGCGGGCCTGCCGCTCGACGAAGCCGTGTCGCTCGCGAATCGCGCAGCGGGGATCGTGGTCGCCAAGCTCGGCACGGCCACCGTCGACTACGACGAACTCTTTCATCATTGATGCCGCGCGCGCCAGCTTGATCGCGCGGCGCGCGGTTCATCTCCGCATCCGTTGACTCTCTTCACAGCAGGACGATCATGACACTCATCGTCACCGGCGCGGCTGGTTTTATCGGCAGCAATATCGTCAAGGCGCTCAACGAGCGCGGCGAAGACCGCATCATCGCCGTCGACAATCTGACGCGCGCCGACAAATTCAAGAATCTCGTCGACTGCGAAATCGACGACTATCTCGACAAGACCGAATTCGTCGAACGCTTTGCGCGCGGCGACTTCGGCAAGGTGCGCGCGATTTTCCACGAAGGCGCCTGCTCGGACACGATGGAAACCGACGGCCGCTACATGATGGACAACAACTTCCGCTATAGCCGCGCGGTGCTCGATGCGTGTCTCGCGCAAGGCGTGCAGTTTCTGTATGCGTCGTCGGCGGCGACGTACGGTGGATCGACGCGCTTCGTCGAAGAGCGCGAAGTCGAAGCGCCGCTCAACGTGTACGGCTATTCGAAGTTCCTGTTCGACCAGGTGATCCGCCGCGTGCTGCCCACGGCGAAGAGCCAGATTGCCGGCTTTCGTTACTTCAACGTGTACGGGCAGCGCGAAGCGCACAAGGGGCGCATGGCGTCCGTCGCGTTTCATAACTTCAACCAGTTCCGCGCCGAAGGCAAAGTCAAGCTGTTCGGCGAGTACAACGGCTACGCAGCGGGCGAGCAGACGCGCGATTTCGTATCCGTCGAAGACGTGGCGAAGGTCAACCTGTATTTCTTCGATCATCCGGAGAAGTCGGGCATCTTCAATCTGGGCAGCGGACGCGCGCAGCCGTTCAACGATATCGCGTCGACGGTCGTCAACACGCTGCGCGTGCTCGACGGTGAAGTCGCGTTGTCGCTCGCGGAACTGGTGCAGCGTGGGCTGATCGAATACGTCCCGTTCCCCGATGCACTGCGCGGCAAGTATCAGTGCTTTACGCAGGCTGACCAGACGAAGCTGCGCGCAGCGGGCTACGACGCGCCGTTCCTGACCGTGCAGGAAGGCGTCGACCGCTACGTGCGTTGGCTATTCGGCCAGGTGTAAATCGTTCGTACACCTCTCTACACTGGAGTCTCCCGGTTGGTGATCGTCACCAGCCGGTGTTTCAGGGAGATTCCACATGTTCAAAAAAATCCTCGTTACGGCGGCCATGCTCGCCGCTTTCGGCCAGGCGTTTGCGTCGGTCGACGTCAATTCGGCTAACGAATCCGCGCTGCGCGGCATCAAGGGCATTGGTCCCGCGAAGGCCAAGGCCATTCTCGACGAACGCGCGGCGCACGGTCCGTTCAAGGACGCGGCGGATCTCAGCAAGCGGGTCAAGGGTCTGGGCGGTCATACCGTCGAGCGTCTGCAGGCTGAGGGCCTCGCTGTCGGCACGTCGGGCGCTGGTGCGACGGCTGTCGCTGCTGCTGGCGCACAGGCTGCGGGGCCGAACACGAAAGCCGCGCCCGCTGCGAAGAACGACACGGCAGTGGTGGTCAAGAAGTAGCCTATTGATCTGACCGCATTAAGCGGGCGCCCGATGCGGGTCTCCGCGTGCGGAGGGCGTTCGTTCTGAGCTTCGACTCTTCATGGGCGGGGTTGCCACAAACCTCCCTTCAGCCGTCATTCAGATGACTGGCTCCCGCGGCAGATCCAGCCTGCCGCGGTTTTTTGCGTTTCTGCGGGCGCCTCGCAAGACGACAAAGCGGCCCGATGGCATCCATGCGCGCATCAGGGGCTGCCGGCAGCACGACGCCCGGTAGTTTAGAATCGATAGATTCAAGACTTCGCGCACCGTCACAGCACGCACCGATATGGCTTACAAAACGATTGAAGACACGATCGGCAATACGCCCCTCATTCAGCTCGTCCGTCTCGTGGACGACGACATCCGCGCCCGCAACAACGTCGTGCTGGGCAAGCTGGAGGGCAACAATCCGGCCGGTTCGGTGAAAGACCGCCCGGCGCTTTCGATGATCAAGAAAGCGGAGCAGCGCGGACGCATCAAGCCGGGCGACACGCTGGTCGAAGCGACGAGCGGCAACACGGGCATCGCGCTCGCGATGGCGGCGGCGATCAAGGGCTACAAGATGATCCTGATCATGCCCGAGGACCTGTCGCTGGAGCGTCGTCAGAGCATGGCCGCATATGGCGCGCAGATCCTGCTGACGCCCGTCACGGGCGGCATGGAGTACGCGCGCGATCTCGCCGAGCAGATGCAGCGCGAAGGCAAGGGCATCATCCTCGACCAGTTCGCCAATCCGGACAATCCGCTCGCGCACTACGAAGCGACGGGCCCCGAAATCTGGCGCGACACGGAAGGCCGCATCACGCACTTCGTGTCGGCGATGGGCACGACGGGCACGATCATGGGCGTGTCGCAGTATCTGAAAGAACAGAATCCGGGAATCGAAATTATCGGTGCGCAGCCGGAAGAGGGCTCGCGCATTCCGGGCATCCGCAAATGGCCGGAAGCGTATCTGCCGAAAATTTTCGACCGTAGCCGCGTCGATCGCGTCGAGAACGTGAGCCAGGCGGCGTCGGAGGCGATGGCGCGCCGGATGGCGGCTGTCGAAGGCGTGTTCTGCGGTATTTCGTCGGCGGGCGCGTGCGAAGTGGCGCTGCGCATCGCGCGCCAGGTCGAGAACGCGACGATCGTGTTCATCGTCTGCGATCGCGGCGACCGTTATCTGTCGACGGGTGTGTTCCCTGCCTGACGCGACTCGCCGCGTGCGGCGATGTCCGCAAAAGAAAACGCCGGCGGAAGCCGGCGTTTTCGCATGGATTGAAAACGTGCGCGACTATTGCGACTCTGCGGGCGTCGACGCATTGCCGGCTTCCGTCGCGGCCATCTGCGCCTTCACGCGCTCGCCGAGCTGATACACGGCCAGCGCATAGAAAAAGCTGCGGTTATAGCGCGTGAGCACGTAGAAGTTCTTCAGGCCCAGCGTGTATTCCGTCGGCCGGCCTGGCGAAGGCAGATCGACCACGGTAACGGGCGTGCCCGCTTCCGTGCGCGTATCGAGGCCCGGCTCGTTCATCAGCATGCCCGCCTTCAGCAGTTGCTGCAGCGACCAGCGCGGCTCCGGCGCGCCCGTCGCGGCCGCTTGCGCGATGCCGAGGCTGCCCGTATCGGTGGCGATATTCCACACGACGGGGCGGCCCGTTTCCCAGCCATTCTTGTTCAGATAATTCGCGACGCTGCCGATCGCATCGGCTTGGCTCGTGCGCAGATCGATCCGCTTGTTGCCGTCGTAATCGACCGCGTACTGGACGATGCTGCTCGGCAGAAACTGCGGAATGCCGATCGCGCCCGTGTACGAACCGAGCACGGTAGTCGGATCGATTTGAGAATCGCGCGTCCACACCAGGTAGTCTTCGAGATTCTTGCGGAACGTCATCATCCGGTCCGCGCGATTCGGCGTGTTCGGGTAATCGAACGAGAGCGTGGTCAGCGCGTCGAGCACGCGGAAGTTGCCCATGTAGCGCCCATAGATCGTCTCGACGCCGATAATCCCGACGATCACTTCGGGCGGCACGCCATATTGCTCGTACGCGCGTTGCAGCGTCGCCTGATTCGCGCGCCAGAATTTCACGCCCGCGTTGATGCGTACCGGATCGAGAAAGCGCCCCTGATACACGCGCCAGTTCTTGACCGACGGCGTCGGCGACGGCGTCACGAGCTTCACGGCAGTCGCCGAATAGCTGACGCGCGCGAACAGCGCGTGCAGTGCCGCCGGATCGAAGCCCTGACGCGCGGCCATGTCGTTGATGAACGAATCGACATCGGCGTTGTTCGCGTAGCGCTGCGGCACGATCTCTTCTTCGAACGTCTGTCCTTGCGCCGGTTGCTCGGGCTGCGCCTGCGCGAGCTGCACGCGCGGCTTGCTGACAGTCTGCGCCGAAGCCGGGCCGACTCCCGCGAACGCGCACCATGCGATGGACAGTGCGGCGGCTACAGTCGTTGCGCGTAGCCGAAATGGTGCGGACGGAGCAAGCTTGACGGTCATGGTGAACTGGGATGTGGGCGGGCAAAAAAAGTTACGGGGCAGTATACCCGACGGGGTTCGCGAAACTGTGCAGAAGCGTTGCGGCATCACGGTCTCGGCGCATCGTGTGGTAACTTCGTAGTATTCGCGCAACCTGCTTGCGTCAATGGACGGAGACATGCAATGCGCTTTCGCACTTCGCGAGGCGCGCTGCCCGAAATCAACACATGGCAACCGGTTTCTTTTCACACCCAGACTGTCTGCAACATGAGATGGGTCAATGGCATCCCGAATGCCCCGCCCGGCTGCAGGCAATCGAAGACCAACTGATCGCGAGCCGCATCGGCGAGCTGATCGAGCGCGAGTCCGCACCGCTTGCCGACGAAGCCGCGCTGTTGCGCGTGCATACGAAGGCACACGTTGACTACCTCCGCGAGCGCGCGCCGAGCGAGGGCTACGCGGAAATCGATCCCGACACGTCGATGAACCCGCATACGTGGAACGCCGCGTTGCGCGCAGCGGGCGCGGCTGTCGCGGCGACGGATGCCGTGATCGAAGGCCGTTACGACAATGCGTTTTGCAGCGTGCGGCCGCCTGGCCATCACGCGGAACCGGCGCGCGCGATGGGCTTCTGCTTTTTCAACAACGTCGCGATTGCCGCGCGGCACGCGCTCGAAGTGCATGGCCTCGAACGCGTCGCGATCATCGATTTCGACGTGCATCACGGCAACGGCACCGAGGCCGCTTTTTCCAACGACCCGCGCGTGCTGATGTGCAGCATCTTCCAGCATCCGTTTTACCCGTTCACGGGCGCCGACAATCAGTCGCCGAACATGTGCAATGTGCCGATCGCCGCGCGCTCGAAGGGCATGGTCGTGCGCGAGGCCGTCGACATGATCTGGCTGCCGCGTCTCGACGCATTCAAGCCGCAGATGCTGTTCGTATCGGCGGGTTTCGACGCGCACCGTGAAGACGATCTCGGCAATATGGCGCTCGTCGAGGACGATTACGCGTGGATCACGGAGCAGATCCGTCAGGTCGCTGCGAAGCACGCGAAAGGGCGCATCGTCAGCTGTCTGGAAGGCGGCTACAACCTGTCGGCGCTCGGACGCAGCGTCGTCGCGCACGTGCGGGCGCTTGCCGAGATCTGAAGACGGGCGGCGCGCATCGGAAGAGAGGCCATCACATCATGAGTGCAGACGCAGCGGCTCCACTGATCGAAGTCACGCAAGACGCTTATGACCTGCGCGGCGTCGTGCGTCTCACGCTGAACCGTCCGGATGCGTTCAACGCGCTTTCCGAGGCGCTGCTCGACGGCATGCAGACCCATCTCGCCGATATCGCAAAGAGCGACGCGCGCGTCGTCGTGATCGCGGGCGCGGGCCGCGCGTTTTGCGCCGGGCACGATCTGAAGGAAATGCGCGCGGCGCCGTCGCTCGACTATTACCAGTCGCTGTTCGCGCGCTGCACGAAGATGATGCTGTCGATCCAGCGCCTGCCGCAGCCGGTGATCGCACGCGTGCATGGCACGGCGACGGCGGCGGGCTGTCAGCTCGTCGCGATGTGCGATCTCGCCATCGCGGCGGATACTGCGCGCTTCGCCGTGTCGGGCGTCAATCTCGGGCTGTTTTGCGCGACGCCGTCGGTGCCGCTGTCGCGCAATCTGTCGCGTAAGGCCGCGCTCGAAATGCTGCTGACGGGCGACTTCATCGACGCGATGGCAGCGAAGCAGCAAGGCCTCGTGAATCGCGTGGTGCCGCTCGACATGCTCGATGCCGAAGTCGCCGCGCTCGCGAAGAGCATTTGCGCGAAGCCGCGCGCGGCGGTCGAAGCGGGCAAGGGGCTGTTCTACCGGCAGCTCGAGATGGGCATCGAAGCCGCGTATCAACTGGCCGGGCAGACGATGGCCTGCAACATGATGGACGAGTCGGCGCTCGAAGGCGTGCAGGCGTTCATCGACAAACGGCCGCCCAACTGGCCGCACACGTCGGGCCGTTAGGCCAGCTTATTCCGACCGCTTCAAAATCCACGCGATGAGCGCGCCGATCACGCGCTCGCGGTCGAGATCGTTCATCGTCTCGTGATAGCTGCCTTCGTAGAGCGTCAGCGTCTTGTCGGGCGAACCGGCATGCGCGCCGAAGTCTCGGCTGCCGTTGGGCTCGGTGAGTTTGTCGGCCGTGCCGTGCCAGATCAGAAGCGGCGTGCGCAGGCCCACGCGTCCGCGTTCGATGCGCTGCATCGCGAGCAGCAGTTCGGCGCCCGTGCGCGCGGGAATCGCGCCGTGATGCACGAGGGGATCGTTGCGGTTCGCATCGACCACGCTCGGGTCGCGCGACAGCAGCGCTGCGTCGATTTTCATCGCCGGGAAGCTGGGCCACGCGCGGCTGATCTTCTGGCTCAGCGCCAGCATCCAGCGCGGCACGTCGCGACCCGGCGCGAGCGCGGGGCTGGACAGAATCAGTCCGTTCAAATGGCGTCGTTGCGCCGCCGGCTTTTCGATCGCGTATAGCGCCGCGATTGCGCCACCCATGCTGTGGCCCATCAGGAACAGCGGGCCGTCGTTGCGGGCGGCCTCGGTGACGAGTGCGTCGGCATCGAGCAGATACTCGTCGAAGCGTTCGATCCACGCGCGCCGTCCCGGCGCATCGCCATGGCCGCGCAGATCGATAGCGATCAGTTCGATCCCATTCGCATTGAGTGCCTGCGCGAGCGACGCGTACCGTCCCGCATGTTCGGCGAGACCGTGGATCAGCGCGACCGTCGCGCAGCGCAGCCCCGCCGCGCGCCAGCGATAGAGCGGCAGTTCGAGGCCGTCGCGCGTGAGGGTCACCGTGCGTTCAGGGTTCCGCGCGGCGGAAGCGGCGGCTTGGGAGGTCTCCATTAGCATTCGTCCGATGTTTTTAGGTTGCGCTCGATCATAGCGGCATGCGCATGACCGTTCGCACCCGATGAAACGGAGCCATCCTCTAATTCCACTGTGTTATGAAAGATGACGAATTGATTATTAAAGGATATGACACGACTGCGGTAAAATTGCCGGCTCAAATCCCAATAAAAGTCACGGCGGCCGGTGCCCGGGGCGTACACGCTCGATGGCAAGTCCGCCGTTTCGTTTTTCATGATCGAACTACGCAACCTATCGCAGCGTTTTCCGGGGCCACGGGGCTGGATCGAAGCGCTGCACAACGTCAACCTGTCGATTCCTCGCGGTGAGGTGTTCGGCATCATCGGACGCAGCGGCGCGGGCAAGAGCACTCTGGTCCGCACGATCAACCTGCTGACGCGCCCGACAGAAGGCAATGTCGTCATCGACGACCGCGATCTCACGACCATGCCCGCCGCGCAGCTGCGCGAGGCGCGCCGCGAGATCGGCATGATCTTCCAGCACTTCAATTTGCTGTCGTCACGCACGGTGTACGACAACGTCGCGCTGCCGCTCGAACTGGCTGGCATGAAGCGCGCGGAAATCGAGGCGCATGTGCTGCCGCTCCTTGATCTGGTCGGCTTGTCGGCGCAGAAGGATCGCTATCCGTCGCAGATCAGCGGCGGGCAGAAGCAGCGCGTCGGCATTGCCCGCGCGCTCGCGAGCAAGCCAAAGGTCCTGCTCTCCGACGAAGCCACGTCCGCGCTCGACCCCGAAACGACGCGCGCGATTCTCGATCTGCTCAAGCGCATCAATCGCGAATTGAAGCTGACCATCGTGCTGATTACGCACCAGATGGAAGTCATCAAGCAGGTGTGCGACCGCGTCGCGGTGCTCGACAACGGCCGCGTGGTCGAAGAGGGCAAGGTCATCGACGTGTTCCTGCAACCGCACCACGAAGTCACGCGCGCGCTGATCGGCGACGTGATCGCCCAGGAGTTGCCGCCTGCGATGAAGGCGCGCGTCGCCGAGCGTCTGAAGACGGGCAGCGGCCATTTGCTGCGGCTCGCGTTCACGGGTTCGGGCGTCGATCAGCCGATTCTTTCGGAGACGATCCGCCGCTACGAACTGGACTTCAACATCCTGCACGGCCAGATCGACGAGATCCAGGGGCAGGCGTTCGGCTCGCTCGCGGTCCTCGCAGGCGGCGAGCCGACGAAGGTGGCGCAGGCGCTGACGTATCTGCGCGAACAGGGCGTGGTGGTCGAGGAGTTGTCGTATGTTGAGTGAAATGTTCGATATGTTCGTGCAGTCGTTCTGGGAGACGCTGATCATGGTCGGCATCTCGGGACTGATCGGCGCGGCCGTCGGCCTGCCGCTCGGCGTGCTGCTCTATCTGACCGACCGCCAGGGCGTGCTGCAGAACATCGCCGCCAATCGCGTGATGGGCGTGGTCGTCAATGCCGTGCGCTCGACGCCGTTCATCATTCTGCTCGTCGCGGTGATTCCGTTTACGCGGCTGGTCGTCGGTTCGTCGATCGGTACGGCGGCGGCTGTCGTGCCGCTGACGATCGCCGCCGCGCCGTTCATCGCGCGGCTCGTCGAGACGGCGCTGCGTGAAGTCGATCGCGGGCTGATCGAGGCTGCGCAGGCAATGGGCGCGACCACCTCGCAGATCGTGTTCAAGGTGCTGTTGCCGGAGTCGCTGCCGGGCATCATCGCGGGTCTGACGATCACGTTTGTCTCGCTGGTCGGTTATTCGGCGATGGCGGGCGCGATTGGCGGCGGCGGTCTGGGCGACCTTGGCATCCGCTACGGGTATCAACGTTTTCTGCCGGAAGTGATGGTGACGGTCGTCGTGATCCTGATCGTCTTCGTGCAACTGGTGCAGTCGTTCGGGGATTGGCTCGTGCGTCGTTTGAGCCACAAATAAACAACTTTCAAAAAGACAAAGGTTTGGTCATGCAACGTCGTTTCATTCTGAAGGCCGCGGCCGTGTTGGGCGTGGCGTCGCTCATCGGCGCTTCATCGCTTGCATTCGCCGACGAATCGATCAAGGTCGGCGTGACGGGTGGCCCGCACGCGCAAATCATGGACGTCGTGAAGACGGTCGCCGCGAAGAACGGCCTGAACATCAAGGTCATCGAGTTCTCGGATTACGTGCAGCCGAATGCGGCACTCGCGGGCGGTGACCTCGACGCGAACAGCTATCAGCACGACCCGTATCTGCAGGCGCAGGTGAAGGATCGCGGCTATAAGCTGATCAAGATCGCCGATACCGTGACCTACCCGATGGGCATCTATTCGAAGAAGGTGAAGACGCTGGCCGAACTGCCGGCGGGCGCGAAGATCGCCGTGCCGAACGATCCGACCAACGGTGGCCGCGCGCTGCTGTTGCTGCAGAAGCAGGGCTTGATCAAGCTGCGCGCCGACGCGGGCCTGAAGGCGACACCGCTCGATATCGTCGAGAACCCGAAGAAGCTGAAGATCGTCGAACTCGATGCCGCGCAGATTCCGCGCTCGCTCGGCGACGTCGATGCCGCCGCGATCAACACGAACTTCGCGATGGAAGCCGGTCTGAAGCCGAAGCAGGACGCCATCGCGATCGAAGATCCGAAGGGTCCGTACGTGAATGTCATCGCGATCCGCGAGGCGGACCGCAACAAGCCGTGGGTGGCGAAGCTGATCGCGGCTTACCACTCGCCGGAAGTGAAGCAGTTCATCGAAAGCAAGTTTGGCGGCGCGGTGATCGCGTCCTGGTGATCCGGCGTGGCGCCGCGTTATGTGTGATGGATGGCGCGCCGGACCGCTTTGTCTGAAGAATCGGTAGGAACCCGGGCTTGGCGTCCGGGTTTTTTTAGATATAGAATAGCACGACCGTTCGCTATTTCCGTCATCCCGTCGGGGAGCGATATCCTCAACACCAAGCAATCCCGGAGCGGCTGCCGCAGACGCTGTCGCTATAATGTCCGTCGGGTTGACGTATTCGTAACTTTGGAGCGTGTGCATGAAAATCCTGGTGCCAGTCAAGAGAGTGGTTGACTACAACGTGAAGGTCCGCGTGAAGTCGGACAACACAGGCGTCGACATTGCGAATGTAAAGATGTCGATGAATCCGTTCGACGAAATCGCTGTCGAAGAAGCCGTGCGTCTGCGCGAAGCGGGCGTGGCGACGGAAGTGATCGCCGTGTCGGCAGGCGTGACGCAATGTCAGGAAACGCTGCGCACGGCGCTGGCGATCGGCGCGGACCGCGCGATCCTGATCGAATCGGGTGAAGACCTGCAACCGCTGGCCGTGGCGAAACTGCTGAAGGCGCTGGTCGACAAGGAACAGCCGCAGTTGGTGATTCTCGGCAAGCAGGCCATCGACGACGATTCGAACCAGACGGGTCAGATGCTCGCTGCGCTGGCCAATTTGCCGCAGGCGACGTTTGCATCGAAAGTTGTCGTGGCGGATGGCAAGGCGACGGTGTCGCGTGAAGTCGATGGCGGCGCGGAAACGCTGTCGCTGACGTTGCCCGCAGTCATCACGACCGATCTGCGCCTGAACGAGCCGCGCTACGTGACGCTGCCGAATATCATGAAGGCGAAGAAGAAGCCGCTGGAAGTCGTGAAGCCCGAAGACCTGGGCGTCGATGTCACGCCGCGTCTGAAGACGCTGAAGGTCAGCGAGCCGCCGAAGCGCTCGGCTGGTGTGAAGGTGGCCGATGTGAAGACGCTGGTCGAGAAGCTGAAGACCGAAGCCAAAGTGCTTTGATCGACGGACACGCGGAGACAAATGAAATGACGATTCTGGTAATTGCTGAACACGACAACGCGGCGCTGAAGGCAGCGACGCTCAATACGGTTGCTGCCGCGCAGAAGATCGGTGGCGACGTTCATGTGCTGGTGGCGGGTCACAACGCGCAAGGCGCGGCTGATGCGGCTGCGAAGGTGGCGGGCGTGGCGAAGGTGCTGCTCGCCGATGCGCCGCAACTGGCCGCAGGCCTCGCGGAAAACGTCGAGGCGACGGTGCTGAATATCGCGAAGGACTATTCGCACATCCTCGCGCCGGCTACGGCCTACGGCAAGAACATCGCCCCGCGTATCGCCGCGAAGCTCGACGTCGCGCAGATCAGCGACATCACGGCTGTTGATTCGGCCGATACGTTCGAGCGCCCGATCTACGCGGGCAACGCGATCGCGATCGTGCAATCTCAAGATCCCATCAAGGTCATCACGGTTCGCTCGACGGGCTTCGATCCCGTTGCAGCAGAAGGCGGCAGCGCATCGGTCGAGAAGATCGAAGCGGCCGCCGATACGGGCATCTCGCAGTTCGTGAGCCGTGAGGTGACGAAGCTGGATCGTCCGGAACTGACGTCGGCGCACGTCATCGTGTCGGGTGGCCGTGGTCTGGGCAGCGGCGAGAACTACACGAAAGTGCTGGAGCCGCTGGCTGACAAGCTCGGTGCGGCAATGGGCGCATCGCGCGCAGCGGTCGATGCTGGCTACGTGCCGAACGACTATCAGGTCGGTCAAACCGGCAAGATCGTCGCGCCGCAGTTGTACATCGCGGTCGGCATCTCGGGTGCGATCCAGCATTTGGCCGGCATGAAGGACTCGAAGGTTATCGTCGCGATCAACAAGGACGAAGAAGCGCCGATTTTCAGCGTCGCGGATTATGGCCTCGTCGGCGACCTGTTCACCGTCGTGCCGGAGCTGGTGAAAGAACTCGGCTGATAACGCAATACGCCGCCTGACGGCGCACGACAGCAAAGCGAAGAGGCGCGAGGATGTTGAATCCAGCGCCTCTTTTTTCATCGGAGTCAGGGAGGAGACACACATGAGCTACACGGCACCCATCAAGGACATGATGTTCGCGATGCAGGAACTGGCCGGACTGGATGACATTGCAGCGCTGCCAGGCTTCGAGGACGCGAACGCTGAAACCGCGCAAGCCGTGCTCGAAGAATCCGCGAAGCTGTGCGGCGAAGTGCTGGCGCCGCTGAACGTCGAAGGTGACCGGAACCCGAGCAGCTGGAAAGACGGCCACGTCACGGCGACGCCCGGTTTCGCCGATGCGTTCCGCCAGTTCGCCGCAGGCGGCTGGCAGGGCGTGCAGCATCCCGTCGAGTACGAAGGCCAGGGCCTGCCGAAGCTGATCGCGACGGCGTGTATCGAGATGCTGAACGCGTCGAACCTGTCGTTCGCGCTGTGCCCGCTGCTGACGGATGGCGCGATCGAGGCGCTGCTCACGGCAGGCAGCGATGAGCAGAAAAAGACCTACGTGCCGAAGCTGATTTCCGGCGAATGGACTGGCACGATGAACCTCACCGAGCCGCAAGCCGGCTCCGATCTCGCACTCGTGCGCACGCGTGCCGAGCCGCAGGGCGATGGTTCTTTCAAGCTGTTCGGCACGAAGATTTTCATCACGTGGGGCGAGCACGACATGGCGGACAACATCGTCCACCTCGTGCTCGCGCGCACGCCCGATGCGCCCGAAGGCGTGAAGGGCATTTCGCTGTTCGTCGTGCCGAAGTTCCTCGTCAATGAGGACGGCTCGCTGGGTGAGCGCAACGACGTGCATTGCGTGTCGATCGAACACAAACTCGGGATCAAGGCGAGCCCGACAGCCGTTCTTCAGTTCGGCGATCACGGTGGCGCAATCGGTCATCTGATCGGCGAAGAAAATCGCGGCCTCGAATACATGTTCATCATGATGAACGCGGCGCGTTTTGCGGTCGGCATGCAGGGCGTGGCCATATCGGATCGCGCGTACCAGAAGGCTGTCGCGTACGCGAAGGACCGCGTGCAGAGCCGGCCAGTTGACGGCTCCGCGAAACAGGCGGTATCGATCATTCATCATCCCGACGTGCGTCGCATGCTGTCGACGATGCGCGCGCTCACGGAAGGCTCACGGGCATTGGCGTACGTCGCGGCGTCGCACAGCGATCTCGCGCACCGCCACCCCGACGAAGCGAAGCGCGCGGAACATCAGGCGATCTATGAATACCTGGTGCCGATCGTGAAGGGCTGGAGCACGGAGCTGTCAGTGGATGTGGCGAGCCTTGGCGTGCAGGTGCATGGCGGCATGGGCTTCATCGAGGAAACGGGCGCGGCGCAGTACTATCGCGACGCGCGCATCCTGCCGATCTACGAAGGCACGACGGCTATCCAGGCGAACGATCTCGTCGGTCGCAAGACGGTGCGCGATGGCGGCGCGGTCGCAAAAGCGCTGCTTGCGCAGATTGCGCAGACGGTCGAAGCGCTGAAGCAGCATAAGGGCGCAGCGTTCGATTCGATGCAAAAGCATTTGTCGCTTGGACATGACGCATTGCAATCAACGGTAGCGTATGTCGTCGCGAATACGAAGAGCGATCCGAATGCAGTATTCGCAGGTAGCGTGCCCTATCTGAAGCTCGCAGGCATAGTGCTGGGCGGCTGGCAGATGGCGCGCGCGATGCTGGCCGCGCAAGAGAAGCACGCGCAAGACCCATCGTTCTACGGTGCGAAGATCGCAACCGCGCAGTTCTTCGCGGAACATCTGCTGCCGCAGGCAGTGGCGCTGGAAGCGTCGATCACCAGCGCGAAGGGCGGCGAGGGCATCCTCGCGTTGTCCGAAGACCAGTTCTGACGACGCTCGATGCGCGTCGCGTAGAAAACCAAAGCACAAAAAACAACGGCGCCGAGAGGCGCCGTTGCTGCATCAGGAAGACGTGAATCAGGCGTAAGCCGGACGCGTCTGACCCGTCGTTTCGCCGAGATAGCGATGCACCGACAGATCGCCCGACTGGATCGCCGGACGCTTGCCCGAGATCAGGTCGGCGAGCAGTTGGCCCGAGCCGCATGACATCGTCCAGCCTAGCGTGCCGTGTCCCGTGTTCAGGAACAGGTTCGACACGGGCGTCCGGCCGACGATCGGCGTGCCGTCCGGCGTCATCGGGCGCAGGCCCGTCCAGAACGTCGCTTTCGACGTATCACCGCCGCCCGGGAACAGGTCGTTGACGCACATCTCAAGTGTCTCGCGGCGCGCCTGCTTCAGCTTTTTGTCGAAACCCACGATCTCCGCCATCCCGCCGACGCGAATCCGGTCGTCGAAACGCGTGATCGCGATCTTGTACGTCTCGTCGAGCACCGTCGACACGGGCGCCGATTTTGCATCGACGATCGGCGCGGTGATCGAGTAGCCCTTGAGCGGATACACGGGAATCTTGACGATGTCCGACAGGAACTTCGTCGAGTACGAACCGAGTGCGACGACGAAGCTGTCCGCGCGCACCATCTCGCTGCCGCATTTCACGCCGGCGATACGCTCGCCTTCCATCGCGAGCGCGTCGATCGGCGTGTTGTAGCGGAACTTGACGCCCAACTGTTTGGCGAGCGCGGCAAGGCGCGTCGTGAACAACTGGCAGTCGCCCGTTTCGTCGCCCGGCAGGCGCAGGCCGCCCGTCAGCTTGTGCGCCGTCGCCGCGAGCGCCGGTTCGGCGCGCGCGAGGTCGCCCGGCATCAGCAGTTCGTACGGCACGTTCGCTTCTTCGAGCACCGCGATGTCCTTCGCCGCGCCATCGAGTTGCTGTTGCGTGCGGAACAGTTGCAGCGTGCCGCCCGTACGGCCTTCGTACTGGATGCCCGTTTCGGCGCGCAGCGCCTGCAGGCAATCGCGGCTGTATTCGGCGAGACGCACCATGCGGCCCTTGTTGACGGCATAGCGCGCGGACGTGCAGTTCTGCAGCATCTGCCACATCCATTGAAGCTGGAATTGCGTGCCGTCGAGCCTGATGGCGAGCGGCGCGTGCTTCTGGAACATCCATTTGACGGCCTTCAGCGGCACGCCCGGCGCGGCCCACGGCGCCGCGTATCCTGGCGAAATCTGGCCGGCGTTGGCAAAGCTCGTTTCGAGCGCAGGACCCGCTTCGCGATCGATCACCGTGACTTCATGACCTGCGCGCGCAAGATAATAGGCGGTCGTTACCCCAACGACGCCACTGCCCAGAACGACAACTCGCATAGCTGCTCCATAAAGGTCGGAAGGCCGCGGCGTGATGGAAAACCTCGCTTTTTCGTGCTTTTGTTCGATTGACGAGGTGATTTGCCGAATGCCTAGTGTTAACCGCTATACTATTTGCGTCGATGTAGGTTTTGTTATCGTATTTTTTAGATTTTCAGTAAAAACCATGCGTACACAGCGTCAACCGATTCGAGCGCTCGACAAGCTCGATCACAAGATCCTGAAAATCCTCCAGCAGGACGGCCGGATCGCGATGAAGGAACTGGCCGAACAGGTGGGTCTTTCGGTGACGCCGTGCATCGAGCGCGTAAAACGCATGGAGCGCGACGGCGTCATCACGGGCTATCACGCGCGCGTGAATCCGGCAGAGTTGGGCGCGGCGCTGCTGGTGTTCGTCGAGATCACGCTCGATCACAAGAGCGGCAACATGTTCGACCAGTTCCGGCGCGAAGTGCAGAAGATTCCCGAGGTGCTCGAATGCCATCTGGTGTCGGGCGATTTCGACTATCTGATCAAGGCGCGCATCGGCGAAATGGCGGACTACCGGAAGCTGCTCGGCGACATCCTGTTGCAACTGCCGGGCGCGGTGCAGTCGAAGAGCTATGTCGTGATGGAAGAAATCAAGGAAACGCTGAACATTGCTGTAGGCGAATGAGGCCTACGGCGAGGCTCGCGGGCGGTTGACCCGGCCCCGAAAGTCACGCTCGACAAAAGCGGTAAACACTGTATATTTGTACAGTATTTAGCGTTGCTTTTGCCGTGTGCCGTGACAGACTACGACCGAGACATTCCGGAATTTCCAATCGCGCCACCTGCTCCGCGCAAGGGGCGGGGCGCGGTCACGAACCTGCAGGGCCGCTACGAAGTGGACCAGCGCGAGGCCGTCGACGATGGCTGGATCGCGCCGTCGGAAGAGGAAAGTGGGCGTCCCGCGTTACGCACGCAGATATTCGAGGAGCGCGCGAAAAGCATCCTCACGCACAACCAGTCGCCGGATATTCCGTTCAGCGTGTCGCTGAATCCGTATCGCGGGTGCGAGCACGGCTGTATCTATTGCTTCGCGCGGCCTACGCACAGCTATCTTGGCCTGTCGCCGGGACTCGACTTCGAAAGCCGGATCTACGCGAAGGTCAACGCGCCGGAACTGCTCGCGCGTGAAATGGCGAAGAAATCCTATGTGCCGGAGCCCATCGCACTCGGCGTGAACACGGATGCATGGCAGCCCGTCGAGCGGGACCTTCAGCTCACTCGGCGCGTAACCAGGTCATGAGCGAGCACAACCAGGCCTTCGCTGCGATCACCAAGAACTCGCTGATCGAGCGCGATATCGATCTGCTCGCGCCGATGGCCGAGAAAGGGCTGATGATGGCGGCCATCACCATCACGACGCTCGATGCCGATATCGCCCGCACGCTGGAGCCGCGCGCCGCCACGCCCGCGCGGCGGCTCAGGACGATCCGCGCGTTGAGCGAGGCGGGCATACCGGTGGGTGTGAGCATTGCGCCCGTGATTCCGTTCGTCACCGATCAGGATATGGAGCGCGTGCTGGAGGCTTGCGCCGAAGCGGGCGCGACGAGCGCGAGCTATATCGTGTTGCGTTTGCCTTGGGAAGTTGCGCCGCTCTTCAAGGGCTGGCTGGAAGCGCATTTCCCCGACCGCGCCGAGCGCGTGATGAACCGCGTGCGCGACATGCGCGGGGGCAAAGACTACGACTCGTCGTTTTCGACGCGCATGAAGGGCGAGGGGCTATGGGCTGATCTGCTCAAGCAGCGCTTTGCGAATGCGGTGCGGCGGCTTGGTTTGAATGCGCGCAATCACGGCATTCTCGATATGTCGCATTTCAAGCGTGTCGAGTTGCTCAAACCGCTTAAACCGGCTGCGCCCGACACGCCTCAATTGAGTCTTTTCTGAGTGCAACCTTATTGCGAGATCGTTTTTGCGGCCTCGACCTGAGATTCGAAGTAGGTCTGGAACGACAGCGCGAGTCCCGTCATCAGCAGGAATGCGCCGATTAGCAGCGAAAAGATCACGACGAAGATCACGGTCCAGCCGGAGCGGCTCTGCTGGTCGGTGTGCGCGTTGAACTGGGCGTCCCATTTTTCGTCGGGGCGCAGACCGTAGACGATCGCCGCGAGGAAAGCCGCCAGCATCGACACGGCGCCGGGAAAGGCGAGCACCCAGCCCATGATCGCGGCGCGCTCGGTAGCGGCGAGCAGCATGAAGCCAGGAATGCCGATGATCGTTCCGACGAGATGCGCCCAGCCCCACACGTCGCGCAAACCGTACAGATAGAAGCGGTGGGCGCCGAGCGTGCCGAAGAAGAACGCGAGCGCGGCGGTAAGGGTCTTGGAGCGAAAGCGCGAGTTATGCGTAGCGACGGTGGCCATGAGCGTGAGCGACAGGGTGACGGACTGCTTCTGAGGCTGCGGATCCCGCGCACAGCCGTCGCGCATTCTACGCTGGCCGCATAGCGCGCGGCACTTGTGGAGACTTATGCCGGCATTCCGCGGCGGTCCGGCGCGAAGTGGATGTGACACGGAAACGGCGGCGCAGCGTGGCATCCGCGCGACGGTACACTGAGAAACAGGTAAAACCGCCGTCAGCAAGCGCCGCATGGCGCTTCCACACGGCTTGTACGGACTAATCTGGAGCTGGCAAGCACGGCGTTGAGTCTCGGCTACGGCCCCGCGGCTCAGTTTATCCCGCTAAGTGTTTGTTGTGCTTTCGGTTTCCGGCTATAATCGCACGTTTCAGTAGTTTCGAACCCCGGTTTTCAAGGATTCCAGTATGGTCATCATCCGCTTGGCTCGTGGCGGCTCGAAGAAGCGCCCTTTCTACAACATCGTCGCAACCGATTCGCGTAACCGTCGTGACGGCCGCTTCATCGAGCGCGTTGGTTTCTACAACCCGGTCGCTACGAAGGGCGAGTCGCTGCGTATCGCTCAAGACCGCCTGACGTACTGGCAAGGCGTTGGCGCGCAACTGTCGCCGACCGTCCAGCGTCTGGTGAAGGAAGCGCAAAAGGCGCAACCGGCTGCTTAAGTGCAGTTTCACGGTACATCGACGGCTCGTGCGGCATTGGTTCTGCGCGAGTCCGAAATGTGCAGGTTTGACGTATGCAGGCTTGAGGTTCGCTGATGTCGGAGCGTGATTCGGATAGTTCAGGACGCGCGAAGGCGAAAACACAGCCTGGCGCGCGAGCGTCGTTTGGCGCGTTTGTCCGCAAGCCGGTCGAACGACCTGCGGCGAGTGCGGCAACGGCCGAAGCCGCGCAGGACATGCAGGCTGAATCGTCCGAAAGCTGGCCCGACGACGCTGTCGAAGTCGGCGCAATCGTCGATGCATACGGTCTTAAAGGTTGGGTAAAGGTGGCCGCACACGCGGACGCCGGTCATGGCGGCGACGCCTTGCTCAGTGCCAAACGCTGGTGGCTCGAGAAGGGCCGCGAGCGCAAGTCGGCGCGCCGCCTGCAGTCCAAGGTTCACGGCGACAGTATCGTTGCGCAACTCGGCGGCCTGGCCGACCGGGATGCGGCATTCGCGATGCGTGGTCATCGCGTCTACGTGCGCCGCAGCGATTTCCCTGCGCTCGGAACCGACGAATTTTACTGGGTCGACCTGCTGGGCCTCGATGTGGTCAACGAGGCGGGCGTCGAACTCGGCAAGGTCGCAGATCTGATCGACAACGGTGCGCAGTCGGTGTTGCGCATCGAGTATCCGGCTACTGGCAAAGACGGCGAGCCGGTCACCGGCGAGCGCTTGATCCCGTTCGTCGGCGTCTTCATCAAAACGGTGGATCAGGCGGCGAAGAAGATCATCGTCGACTGGGAAGCCGATTACTAAAACATTTCGCTTCACGGAGAGAGCGATGCAGTTCGATATCGTTACGCTCTTTCCTGACATGTTTCGCGCGCTGACCGACTGGGGTATTACGAGCCGCGCGGCGAAGCAGGAGCGATATGGGTTGCGCACGTGGAATCCGCGTGATTTCACAACCGACAACTACCGCACAATCGACGATCGCCCGTACGGCGGCGGCCCCGGCATGGTGATGCTGGCCAAACCGCTGGAAGATGCGATCGGCGCCGCGAAAGCGGCGCAGGCGGAGCAGGGCATTGGCGGCGCGCGCGTCGTGATGATGTCGCCGCAAGGCACCACGCTCAATCACGACAAGGTCATGCGCTTTGCCGCTGAGCCTGGTCTGATTTTGCTGTGCGGCCGCTACGAAGCGATTGATCAACGTCTGATCGATCGCGTCGTCGACGAAGAAGTCAGCCTCGGCGACTTCGTGCTGTCGGGTGGCGAGTTGCCGGCCATGGCGTTGATCGATGCCGTCGTGCGTCATTTGCCGGGTGTGCTGAACGACGCGCAATCGGCGGTGCAGGACAGTTTCGTCGATGGCTTGCTGGATTGCCCGCACTACACGCGTCCCGAGGAATACGACGGCGTGCGTGTGCCGGATGTGCTGCTCGGCGGCCATCATGCGGAAATCGAGTTGTGGCGGCGGCGCGAAGCGTTGCGCAATACGCTGGTCAAGCGGCCCGACCTGATCGTTCAGGCCAGAAAGAACAAGTTGTTGAGCCGTGCCGACGAGGCGTGGCTCACAAATCTCGCCAAGGAAGCGTCGAAGCATTGAGCTTCGTGCGACAAAGCGGGATCAAGGCGGAACCGTCCATGCGTGGCCGGCTCCAGATGTGAACCCATCCTCTATCGGGGCCGTAGCCGAACGCGCGATGCGCGAGGCAGGTACGAACGCCGACAAGATGGCAACAGGAGTCAGTAATGAATCTGATTGCAAAACTCGAGCAGGAAGAAATCGAGCGCGCGCTCGCAGGCAAAACCATCCCCGAATTCGCTCCTGGCGATACGGTGATCGTCAGCGTCAACGTGGTTGAAGGTAACCGCAAGCGCGTTCAGGCTTACGAAGGCGTCGTGATCGCGAAGCGTAATCGTGGCCTCAACTCGTCGTTCATCGTCCGCAAGATTTCGTCGGGCGAAGGCGTCGAGCGTACGTTCCAGACGTATTCGCCGCTGCTGGCAAGCATCGTCGTCAAGCGTCGTGGCGATGTGCGTCGTGCGAAGCTGTACTACCTGCGCGAACGTTCGGGCAAGTCGGCTCGGATCAAAGAAAAGCTGGTGTCGAAAGACCGCGCTGCAGCTGCTCAAGAGTAAAAGCTGTAAGAAAAAGCACCCTCCACGGGTGCTTTTTTTGTTTGCCAGGTCAAAATAGCGTCGTGTCCCACCAGCGCTCGTTTCGAGACTTCCATTGACCGCGCCTTCCCGTCCCTCTCGTCCCGTCTTTGATCCCGAAAGCTTGCCTGTCGAACCGGCCGATGTCGATCTGCCCGCTGTCGCGCCCGCGCGTCTGACGCCGGATGCCCTGCGCGCACGCTTCGAGCAAAACGTGCCGTGGGAGCAGGAGACGCGCGAAGTACGGTGGCGCGAAACCGGCGATCCGCGTGTCGCCGCCGTGCTGGTGGCGCTGGTCGTGCGCGACGGCGGATTGACCGTGCTGCTCACGCAGCGCACCGCGCATCTGAATGATCACGCGGGGCAGGTCAGCTTTCCTGGCGGGCGCCACGAGCCTCACGACGCCACCACGACGGCAACCGCCTTGCGCGAAGCGCAGGAAGAGGTCGGCCTGGATCCTTCGCGCGTCGAAGTGCTGGGCGCGCTTCCCGAGTATCTGACGGGCACGGGTTTTCGCGTGACGCCCGTCGTCGGTCTCGTGCATCCGCCGTTCACGGTTCAGGCAGACACGTTCGAGGTCGCGGAAATTTTCGAGGTCCCACTAAGCTTTTTGATGGACCCGAAGAATCACGAAGTGCGTGTGCTGAACTGGGAAGGCGGCGAGCGTCGTTTTTTTGCAATGCCGTATCCGCGCGGCGAAGTAGGCGGCGATTACTTCATCTGGGGCGCAACGGCGGGCATGTTGCGCAATTTCTATCGCTTCCTCGCTGCATGATGCATAGCCGCGCGATCGGCATGCAGTCTCGCTGCATTACGTTTGTATTGCAGCCGCTCAGCCTCATCCGACCCTGTGCTATCGTAGTGACCAATTCCGCTCATCGGACCGGATCGGCCGGCAAGAACCGCCCGGTAAGAACTCGAATAGCACGGCGTCTCGCATGACTTTTTTCTCCGTATTGCTGGCCCTCATCATCGAACAGATGCGCGCGCTGTCGCCGAACAATCCGGTGTCGGCACTCCTTCAATACCACGCGGAATCGACGGCGCACGGCTTCGATGCCGGTAAGGAGAAGCACGGCATCCTCGCATGGCTGGTCGTCGTGCTGCCGTGGACGCTCGTCACCGGCCTGATCTATTTCGTGCTGTACGAGATTCACTTCGTGCTCGCGTTCCTGTGGAACGTCGCGGTGCTGTACTTCACGCTCGGCTTTCGCCAGTTCAGCCATTACTTCACGGACATCCATCTGTCGTTGAACAACGACGACGTGCCGCGCGCGCGTGAGATCCTCAATGAATGGACGGGCCTCGATACCGTCGACATGCCCGTCAGCGAGATCGTCCGTCACACGCTGATTCATGCCGTCGTCGCATCGCATCGGCATGTGTTCGGCGTGTTCTTCTGGTTCCTGATTCCAGTCGGGCCGGCGGGCGCGGTGCTGTATCGCACGGCTGAGTATCTGGCGCGCACCTGGTCGAAGCCTGTCGACGACCGGACGGCTGCGTTCTCTACCTTCGCGCAACGCGCTTTCTTCGTGATCGACTGGATTCCGTCGCGTTTGACGTCGATGGGCTTCGCGATTGTCGGCAACTTCGAAGACGCGATCTATGCGTGGCGCAATCATGCGCGTCAATGGCCCGACCCGAACGACGGCGTGCTGCTCGCCGCCGGCAGCGGCGCGCTGGGCGCGCGTCTCGCGGGCCCGCTCGCCGAAGTATCGAGCCTCGACGCGCTGGCAACGGGCGACGGTGGTCCGATGCCCGTCGGCGACGACTGCACGCCGCGCACGCTGCAATCCGCTGTGGGCCTCGTGTGGCGGGCTGTCATCCTATGGATGATCCTGTTGCTGATGCTGACGATCGCTGTCTGGCTCGCCTGAAAGCCGCGCTACGCACCTAAGCGTGATTCAGCCGTCCAGAGGATCGCGCGCCGTTCCGCAATTCCAGCACACGGTGAACTGCGCTTCGAGCACTTCACCGCAATGCGCGCAGCGCCAGCCGGGCGCGCCGACGGCCGGCCCGCTGCGCGCCGCATCGATCAACTTCCTCGCCAACGCTTCGTCGCGCTCGTCCATGAGCCACAACTCCGGCGCGCACTGATCCGCCGGAATCTCGCCGATCGCGCCGCTCAGATAGCGGTTATGCAATTCGCACGCGATACCCGCCGCCGCCAGCACGTTGATCCAATGCTGCCCGATCACGACGTTGGGCGCGCGCATGAGCTTCATCATGATTGCGTGTCAGCGGACGATCTGGCTCGCCTCATGTACGAGCTGCGCGTAGAGCGCATGCCGTTCTTTCGCGATGCGGCCATCGGCGACGGCTTCGAGGATCGCGCAGCCGGGTTCGTGCAGATGATGACAGTTGTAGAACCGGCAGTTGGGCAACAGCGGCCTGAACTCGGGAAACGCGCGTTCGAGCTTGCCTTCCGTCAGATGATGCAGGCCGAATTCCTGAAAGCCCGGCGAATCGATCAACGCGCCTTCGCCACCAGGAAGCGGGTAGAGGCGCGTGAACGTGGTCGTGTGACGGCCGCTGTTGAGTGCCGTCGAGATTTCGCGCGTCGCCACTTCGGCATCGGGAATCAGCAGATTGACGAGCGTCGACTTGCCCATGCCCGACTGACCGAGCAGCAACGTCGAGTGGCCGTTCAGATGGGCTTCGAGCGTTTCGCGCGCGGCGTCCGGCTGTGCTTTGATCGACACTTCGAGGACCGTGTAGCCGAGCCCGCGATACCGGTCGAGCCGTTTGCGCGCGAGCGCCAGCGCGGCTTCGACGTCGATCTTGTTCAGCAGGATCAGCGGCTTGAGCTCGTTCTCTTCCGCAGAGACGAGCGCGCGGCCGAGCAGGTCTTCGCTGAAATGCGGCTCGGTGGCGAGCACGATCAGCAACTGATCGAGATTCGCGGCGAAGAGCTTCGACTTGTACTGATCCGAGCGATACAGCAGATTGCGCCGTTCACCGATCTCGACGATCACGCCCTGATCGGCTGAGGTCGACTCGTACAGCACCTGATCGCCGACGGCGATCTCGCTGCGCTTGCCGCGTGGGAAGCATTGCAGGATCGCGCTGCCGTCCTCGGGCGCGACGATGTAGTGACGTCCATGCGCGGCGATCACGAGGCCGCGCACGCGCTCCTGCGCGCGGTCGCTGGTGACAGCGGCGCGCAGCGCTTTCGGCGAGCGGCCGCTCATGCGTGACGCAGCAGACGGTCGATCCGCTGCGAGGCGGGCGGATGCGAGTAGTAGAACGCGGTATAGAGCGGGTCTGGCGTGAGCGTCGACGCGTTGTCTTCGTACAGCTTGACGAGCGCGTTGACGAGATCCTTCGCGTCGGCCTGCGTCGCGGCGAATGCGTCCGCTTCGAATTCATGCTTGCGCGAACTGAGGCTGCCCAGCGGCGTTACGAAGAACAGGAAAACGGGCACCGCGAGGAAGAACAGCACGAGCGCGAGCCCGTCGTTGCTGCCCGTCATCGACGGACGCACGCCGAGGCCCTCGAAGAACCACGTACGCTGCGTGAGCCAGCCGAGCAGCGCGAGCATCGCGAGGCTGATCAGGAACGTGACGACCATCCGCTTGATCACATGGCGGCGCTTGAAGTGGCCGAGTTCATGCGCGAGCACCGCTTCGATCTCGCTGCCCGACAGACGCGAGAGCAGCGTGTCGAAGAAGACGATGCGCTTGGACGAACCGAAGCCCGTGAAATACGCGTTGCCGTGCGCGGAGCGGCGGCTACCGTCCATCACGAACAGGCCCTTGGCCGCGAAGCCGCAGCGCTTCATCAGCGCATCGATGCGCTGCACCAGCGCTTCGTCTTTCAGCGGCTCGAACTTGTTGAACATCGGCGCGATGAAGCTCGGATAGAGGATCAGCACGAGCATCTGGAACACCACCCAGACGACCCACGTCCACCACCACCAGTACGTGCCCGCCTGATTCATCAGCCACAGCACGACGAACAGCAGCGGCAGGCCGAACGCGGCGCCGAGCAGCACGCCTTTGATGCGGTCGACGAAAAAGATGCGTTTCGTCATCCGGTTGAAGCCGAAGCGCTGCTCGATACCGAACTGGCGGTAATAATCGAACGGCAGGTCGATCGCGCTCGTGATCGCGATCACGGCCGCCACCAGCAGAATCTGGCCGATATAGCCCTGGCCCGCGAGATCGCCGATGGCGAAATCGAGCGCCTGCACGCCGCCCAGCAGCGTGAGCGCGATCAGCACGGCCGCGCCGACGACGATCTCGATCATCGTGAGCCGCGTGCGCTCAACCGTGTAATCGGCGGCGCGCTGGTGCGCGGACAGGGCGATCGTGCCCGCGAATTGCTGCGGCACGCTCTCACGGTGCGCCGCAACGAAGCGGATCTGGCGCGACGCTAGCCAGAGCTTCGTGCCGACCATCGCCAGCACGGCGATCACGAACAGAACGGTGAAGTAGAGAGGAGGCATCCGGGGAATCCGTAGGTTCTATGCGAGAATTATATGTTTGTTCCCGCTTGTGGGCGGGAGCGCGCCATCTTCGGCGGGCGGCGGTTGTAGCGTGATCCGCTCGCGCGGTCTCAAATCAAGGTTGCCTTCAATGACTGACATTATCGAATCCGTCAATCAGCCGCTCGTGCGCAGCGACATGAATCTCGTCTGGCTGGACATGGAAATGACGGGGCTCGATCCCGACAACGACCGCATCATCGAAATTGCCGTGGTCGTGACGAATTCGACGCTCGACAGGCTGGTTGAAGGCCCAGTGCTCGCCATTCATCAGAGCGATGAAACGCTCGGCAAGATGGACGACTGGAACAAGAACACGCATGGCCGTTCCGGGCTGATCGACCGCGTGCGCGCGTCGACGGTGACGGAAGCCGACGCTACTGAACAGATCCGCGCGTTCCTCGGCCAGCACGTGCCGCCCGGCAAGTCGCCGATGTGCGGCAACTCGATCTGCCAGGACCGCCGTTTCATGGCGCGCTGGATGCCCGAACTGGAGACGTTCTTCCATTACCGCAACCTCGACGTCAGCACGCTGAAGGAACTGTGCCGCCGCTGGCAGCCCGCGATCTACAAGGGCTTCCAGAAGCGTGCGATGCATACCGCGCTCGCCGACATCCACGAATCGATCGACGAACTGCGCTACTACCGCGAGCATTTCCTGATCCCGGCCGCGAGCACGCCTGTCGACGCGCCGTCGAGCGACGCGCCCGCGAAATAACGTTCAGCCTTGCCGCGGAGCGCGCACCGCGCTCTTCGGCCGGAACGCCGTCACGACGGCGGCGTTCGTCTCGATGTACGGGCCGCCGATCAGGTCGATGCAATACGGCACGGCGGCGAAAATGCCCGGCACCTTCACTTTCCCCGTTTCATCGCGCAAGCCTTCCAGCGTTTCCCTGATCGACTTCGGCTGCCCCGGCAGGTTGATGATCAGCGCAGCGTGCTCTGCCGTCTCGCGGATCACCGCCACCTGACGCGACAGGATCGCCGTCGGCACGAAGTTCAGGCTGATCTGCCGCATCTGTTCGCCGAACCCCGGCATTTCCTTTGTCCTGGCCGCGAGCGTCGCCTCGGGCGTCACGTCGCGGCGCGCGGGACCGGTGCCGCCTGTCGTCAGTACGAGATCGCAGCCGGCTTCGTCGACCAGTTCGATCAGCGCCTTCGTGATGGTCGGCGCGTCGTCCTGGATCAACCGCGTTTCCGTGCGAAACGGCGAGGTGAGGGCGCCGCCGAGCCATTCCTGCAGCGACGGAATGCCCTTGTCTTCATAGACGCCCGTGCTGGCGCGGTCGCTGATCGACACGAGGCCGACGATCAGCTCGTCGGGATGATTACGCACGGGATTCGTCATCGTCGTCGTCCAGATCGTCGGAATCGTTGCTGTCGGCATCGTCGTTGCCGGCGCCGTCGGCGTTCTTGATCCACTGGAACAGATCGCGGAAGTAGCGCGGCGGCTTGCCTTGCTGCGCTTCCCTGCGCGCGTTGCGGATCAGCGTGCGGCCTTCCTGCGGGTCGACGGCAGGATGCTGGCGGATGAATTCGGTCAGCGCGGCGTCGTCGGCGAGCAGTTTTTCGCGGGTGCGCTCGATCCAGTGCAGGCGCGCCGTTTCGGCCTTGTTGACGCCCTTGTACTTGTCGAGCGCTTCGCGCAGCGCGGCCGTTTCTTCGTCCAGCAGGCCGCGCATCACCTTGCCGACGTACTGCATCTGGCGGCGCTTGCCTTCGTGATCGGTGATGCGGCGTGCTGCGCGCACGGCGTCATCGAGCGATTCGGGCATCGGCATGCGCTTCAATGCGTCTTTCGGCAGCGCGACGAGTTCTACGCCCAGCTCCTGCAACGCGTGCATTTCGCGCTTCAGTTGCGACTTGCTGGGACGGTCATACCCGTTGTCGTCGACGACGGCAGCGGGTTCCATGGGTTGAATGCGGGTTTTGCGTGTCATGCGCGATATTGTAGCGTGCCGGGCCGCGCTGGCTGGGCGAGGTGCGGTCCGCGAAGTACATGCGCGGGAGGCACATGCGAATGCCAGGTACGCTAGCGTAGAGCTTGCTATGATCGCGGGATGCGTCGGCGCACAGGCCGGCTGAATACAGCGCTGGCAACGACGAACTCTCGCGGGCTTCGGCCCGGACGGCACCGCAACTCAGGACGGCAAACGACAATGGCAGCAGACACGGAAGCCCGGCAACGATTTTTCCCGCATACGCAGGATGAACTGAAGGAAATCGCCTCCGACATTCTTCGTCACGCAAAGTCGCTCGGCGCAAGCGACGCGGCAACCGAGATTTCGGAAGGCGACGGCCTGTCCGTCTCAGTGCGTCGCGGCGAAGTCGAAACGATCGAGCACAACCGCGACAAGATGGTCGGCGTGACGGTGTTCATCGGCAACAAGCGCGGCAATGCGAGTACCTCTGACTTTTCGTCCGAAGCGCTGAAGGACACGGTGATGGCCGCGTACAACATCGCGCGCTTCACGGCCGAGGACGACTGTGCGGGCCTCGCGGAAGAAGAGCTGCTCGAAAAGGACCCGCGCGATCTCGACCTGTATCACCCGTGGAATCTGGACGCGGACGAAGCGGTCGAACTCGCGCGCCGCGCGGAAGATGCGGCCTTCGCCGTGAGCCCGCAGATCAAGAATTCGGAAGGCGCGAGTGTGTCGGCGCAGCATTCGCAATTCGTGCTCGGCACGTCGCGCGGGTTTCTTTCGGGCTATCCGTATTCGCGTCATTACGTGGCGTGCGCGCCGATCGCGGGCAGTGCGCGCAACATGCAGCGCGACGACTGGTACACGTCGAAGCGCAGCGCAGGCGAGCTTGCCGATCCCGAGGCCGTCGGCCGCTATGCCGCGGAGCGCGCGTTGGCTCGCATGGGCGCGCGTGGGCTCGATACGCGCAAGGTGCCTGTACTGTTCGAAGCGCCGCTCGCGGCGGGACTGCTCGGCGCGTTCGTGCAGGCGACGAGCGGCGGCGCGCTGTATCGCAAGACGACGTTCCTGGTTGATAGCCTTGGCAAGCCGGTATTTGCACCGCATGTGCAGGTTGTCGAAGATCCGCATGTGCCGCGCGCGATGGGCAGCGCACCGTTCGACGAAGAGGGCGTGCGGACGAAGCAGCGTTCTGTTGTGAAAGATGGCGTTGTCGAAGGGTATTTTCTGTCGACGTATTCGGCGCGCAAGCTCGGTATGCCGACCACGGGGAATGCGGGTGGTTCGCATAATCTGTCGCTGCGGAGTTCTTTGACGCAGGCGTCTGATGACTTCGAGGAGATGCTTCGCAAGCTTGGGACGGGGTTGTTGCTCACCGAGTTGATGGGGCAGGGCGTCAACTACGTGACGGGCGATTATTCGCGCGGCGCGTCAGGGTTCTGGGTCGAGAATGGGAAGATTCAGTATCCCGTTGAAGAGATCACTGTCGCCAGTACGCTCCAGGAGATGTTCCGGCATGTCGTGGCGATTGGGGCGGACACGATTGTCCGCGGGACTAAGCAGACTGGCTCTGTTTTGATTGAGCGGATGACTGTGGCAGGGCAGTGATTGTTTTTTTGGCCTGCGGCCGGCTGGGTTTTTGATTGGCTTGTCGCTGGATTTTGTTATGCGTTTGGTGTTTTTGCCTCTGCGATGGCAGCCGGTTGTGGCTTCGCGGCGCGAGTGGTTTGGTTTTTTTGGGTTTTCGCTGGCATCCGCGTTTTGTTAGCGCGCTTCAAGCGTCGCCCCTGTGCGGGGCGGCACCTACTTTTCTTTGCCGCCGCAAAGAAAAGTAGGCAAAAGAAAGCGGCTAACACCGCCAGCCTGTGTTATTACCCACGGGCCCCCAGCGTCCCCACACTTCACACGGCAGCGTATCTGTTCGCGTACGTTGCCAACGCTCCAATCCAGCGCATCACCCGCTTCACACACCCGCGTCGCAGCATGCCGTACCAGATAGTCCACGGCCGCCCAGGTGGCAAACTGTGTGTAGGCCCTTGTGCTCCACACGCCTCACTCCAGACCGATAGCGCACGCGTCCCACTCCGTAAGAGCGCTACCCTATACGACGCGACAACCTACACACAGTTTGCCACCTGGGCGGCACAAACCATTCGCTGCCACTAACACGTGTACGGGTGTGTGAAGTGGGTGAGGCGTTCATTCAAAGCGTTGGCAACAAGCATGAGTCACGTGATTGCCGTGTGAAGCGTAAGACCCTTTGGGGGCCCTCAGGCAAACACTAGAACTGGCGGTGTTAGCCGCTTTCTTTTGCCTACTTTTCTTTGCGGCGGCAAAGAAAAGTAGGTGCCGCCCCGCACAGGGGCGACGCTTGAAGCGCGAAGGCAAAGCGCGGATGCCAGCGAAAAGCAAAGCAAAGCAAACCAAACCAAACCAAACCAAACCAAACCAAACCGCCCGCGCCGCAAAGGCGCCACCGCGGCTGCCAGCGCAGAGACAAGAAATCCAACCGCTAACGAAGCGAATGCGCCTCAACCAAACAGCGTCGCAGACGAAAAAAACCTACCGCGCTACGCGCTGATGAGTCACAAACGCATACTCAAAATCATTCGGCTCTTTAGCCCGATGCGTCTCGCGAGAAACCTCGCGCCAAATTGCGGGATCAGGCGCCGGAAACCTGGCATCGCCATCAAAGTCGGCATGAATCTCAGTAACGATCATCTTATCCGCGCGCCGCGCACCTTCCTCATACAACTGCGCGCCGCCGATCAAGAACGCCTCAGCGGCCCCATCACGTTCAGCGAGCGCCAACGCATCATCGAGATTAGTAACGGTATCGCACCCGTCAAAACGTCGTTGAGCATCGCGCGTCACAACAATATTGCGCCGCCCAGGCAGCACCCGCCCAATTGATTCATGCGTCTTGCGCCCCATGACAATAGGCGCGCCCATCGTCGTGCGTTTGAAGAACGCGAGATCTTCGGGCAGCCGCCAGGGCAACTGGTTATCACGGCCGATCACGCCATTGCGGGCGCGAGCGACGATCAGGGTCAGCGTCGTCATGCGGGAAGTGAAGCGGATAGAAAGCGGAAGCCGATTCTACCCGACCGCGCGCCGTCCGCCAGAACGCGCGTCACTCAAGCACACCCGCGAACCGCAAAGCCGAACCCGCAACCAGAACTAACCGTCACTCGCGCGATTCTTGATCGCCCCCATACGCGCCCTTGCCATCTCCCTTCTCGTCGCCCTTGAAACCCGCCTTCTCGTCGGTCGACGCATCCCGCAACCCATGCGTGCCCATCAGCCGATACAGCGTCACACGCGAAATCCCAAGATCCGTGGCCGCCTCGTTGAGCCGGTGCCGGTGCCGCAGCAACGCGACTTCGATCGCACGCTTCTCGGCGGCCTCGCGCGCCTGCGCAAGACTCATCGTCTGCTGCTCGCTGAAGTGCGCGAGGTCGAGATCCTCGGCGGAAATCAGCTTGTTCTCCGCCATCACGATCGCGCGGCGCACCCGGTTGATCAACTCGCGTACGTTGCCCGGCCAGTGGTAGTTGTACATCGCCTCGATCGCCGAGGGCGTGAAGCCGCGAATCTTGCGCGCATTGTCCGTCTTGAACTTGCCGAGTATGTGATGAGCAAGCAGCTCGATATCCTTGCCCCGCGAGCGCAGCGGCGGCTCGTCGACGCGCAGCACACACAGCCGGTGAAACAGATCCTGGCGGAAGCGCCCGTCACCCATCGCGCCTTCCAGATCGACGTGCGTCGCCGAAATGATGCGCACGTCGACGGAAATCGATTCGTGGCCGCCCAGCCGCTCGATCTTGCCTTCCTGAAGGAAGCGCAACATGCTCGCCTGGCTCTCCATCGGCAGATCGCCGATTTCATCGAGAAACAGCGTGCCGCCGTTGGCCGATTCGACGCGCCCGATCTTGCGCTGGTTCGCGCCCGTGAACGCGCCGCGCTCGTAACCAAACAATTCCGACTGCAACAGATGATGCGGAATCGCGCCGCAATTGATCGGCACGAACGGCGCCTTGCGGCGCGGCGAGCGCTCGTGGATCGCCAGCGCCGTCAGTTCCTTGCCCGTGCCCGATTCGCCCGAGATGAACACGCTCGCGTCGGTGTTCGCGACCTTGCGGATCGTGCGGAACAGCTGCTGCATCGCTTCGCAGGTGCCGACCATCTCGTCGTCGCTCGCGCCCGTCGTGTCGGGCGGAAAATCGGCGTCGCACAGATTGACCATGCCGTACGCGTGGCCGACCAGATAGTCGATCGTCGCGTTCGCCACGGGAATCTTCACGTAGTCGAAACAGTAATGGCGGATCAGCCGCCGCACGGCCGGGTCCGCGAGCCGTTCGGGATTCGCCAGCGCGATCCAGCCGACCTGCTGCGCGCGCAAGCTTGCCTCCAGGCCGGGCAGATCGCGCACGGAAAAGCTCGCCATGTCGACGATTCCCGCGCACATCGTCGCGGGCTTCACGAGCCGGCCGATCTCGTGCGCCGAGCGCGCGACGAGCACGCTCCAGCCGCGGCTCTTCAGATGCTCGACGAGCGCGTCGTCGGGCGTGCGCGCGGCGTACAGCAGGATCCGCGAGCCGGGATCGGGCGCGGCGCCACGCGGCGCGTCGACGGCCACGGGATGCGCCGCGGGCGTGTCGCTCCCGCGTGACACGGCAAGACGCAACCCGGATCCGGCGAGTGGGGGAACGGAGTTCAGATGAGAAGTTTCGCGCACGATCTGCCTCGTATCGGTGTCACGTCAAAAGGTATAGGGGAAGCGCATGCCGATCACATAGTTCGGCGCGTCGGGCGTCATGCCGATCGATACCGAACCGTTGATCGTCAAATGCTTGTTCACTACGTGGTTCAGGCCAAAATTCATCACGGCTGCCGTCGTCTCGCTGCCCGGCACCTTCACGTAATCGCCGCCGGGCGCCTTGGTTTTCGAAGCGGGCTGCAGCGCGAGCGTGTACGAGATGCTGGCGGAGTCCTTGTCGGAGAACGCGAGCGCGACCCCCGCGCCGAGCTGGAAGATATCGCCGAGCTTCACGGTCGCGGGCTGCGTCTGCCCGGCGATCGATGAGATATCCGAGAATGAGCGCGCGATGTTATACGTGTAAGACAGGCTGCCGAACAGCACGACGGGGTCGTAGGTCTTCAATACCGAAAGGCCCGCCGTCAGGTTCCAGAAGCCCGTGCCCGTGGGCAGCTTCGACGGCGCGACGAGGTTCGTGTTGTCCGGCTCGAGCTGCACGACCTTGATGCCGAACGGCGAGGTGCCCGTCGGCGCTTTCACGCGCAGGCTGCCGACCACGTCGGGGATGCTGTTGGTCTCCTTCAGGATCTGGTAGTAGAACCCGAAGTTCATGTCACCTATCGCGTGCGAGTTGACGGACGCGTCGGACAGCGTATTCGCCGCGCCGCCAGCGCCGCCGACGATGAACTGGCTGTGCCGGTAGACATACGGCACGTCGACATCGACGCTGATGCGGTCCGTGAGGCCGTAGCGCACGTCGAGATCGGCCATCACCTGGTGCGACTTGGTCTGCCCCAGGTTGATGTTGCCGAGGAAGATCGCGTCGAGCGCGAGGAAGCCCGACAGCTGCAGCTGCCGGCGGTCGTAGTAGGTATCGCTGATACCCCAGTCCAGCGTCAGCTTGTGATCGAACAACGGCGCGTGCTCGCGTTGCACGACGGCTTCCTCGGCCTGCGTGCGCACCGGCTCGGCGGCCTTCTGCGTCTGGCCGACGGCGCCTTCCGGCATGCCGGGGCCGCTCGCCTGCGCGTTGGGATTGCTGGTGCCAGGCGAGCCCGCCGACGTCGAGCCTTCCGGCGCGGGTGGATTGACGGGCACGCCCGTCGCGGTGCCCGTCGCGTTGCCCGGCGCGGGCGCGCCCGGCGTCACCTGGGCGAGCGGCGGCAACGGCATCGGCAGGCCGTCCGCGCCCGGCTGCTCGGCAACGGCCTCGCTGCCGGCGGGCGCGCCATAGCCAGGCGCACCGCGGCCGCGCTGCGACATTTCCAGGTTCGTCACCTGCCGTTCGAGCGAGTGAATCTGCCGCTGCTGCTCATCGACGACGCGCATCAGCGTGTTGAGCCGCTCTTCGAGCGACTGGTTGTTGATGGCTTGTGCGGAAACCCCCTGCGACAGTGCGAACAGCATCGCAGCAGCAGGAATAGCCGCGAGTCGGACTCGCGGCTTCCTGCGTGTTGTGTCAATCATCATTATTCTTCCCCCGGTGAATCTGGCAGCACTTGGCTGGTTCTTATGCTTTGTGCCGCCGCTTTCTGTACGACTTCTCCTCCTGATGACGCCTGTTCGGCGGGTGGCGGCCCGCCCTATCTCCTTGCATTTACCGCGTTTTGCAGGGCTTGTAGTACGCCGGCCTGGCGCAGCATCGAGGACGACATCGGTGCCGTCTGCAACGAGAGCTGCAACTGGTTGGCGACTTGCTGGTTATTGCCTGCGATCTGCAGTAGTTGGGCAATCGCGCCGGCCTGTTGCGCGTTGCTGGGTGCAATGGTTTGCGATGCGATGCCGGCAGGCGTCTGCAGCGCGACGGTCACGCCGCCGTTGCCGAACGAGATGCCCGCCTTGACGTTGCCCGCCGGGTTCGAGGCCGAGGCGCTCTGCGCATTCGTGCCGCCTGCCAGCAGTTGCGGATTGTTGTTGAAGTCGATCGTCGCCGTGTTGAAGCCGGCGTTGCGATCGCCCGCCACCTGCGTGACCTGCGATACGCCGTTGACCGCGATGCGTTGTCCGCCGATCGTCTGGGCATTCGGGTCTGCGCCCGGATTGCCGCGGCCGTCGGTGACGCGCGCGAGCGTGTTGACGTTGGCCGTCAGCGCGTTCGCCGCATCGCGTGCAACGGAGAGGCTGCCTTGCGCGAGTGCGTTCGCGCCGTTCGGCAACTGCCATTGCGAAAGTACGTTCAATACGAAACCGGAGATCATTTGTCCGCCCGCGCCTTTTCCGGTCTGCTGGGCGAGCACATCATCCCCGACGCTTTGCCACTGGATCGCCGCCGGCGCCACGTCGCGGGACGTCGAAACGTCTGCGGCGAAAGCGCTGGTTGCGAGGCCGCAAGCCGTCGCGATCAATGTCGCGAGACAGGTGCGGCCGGGCTGGTTGAGGTAGTGCTTCATGGGTGAGTCAGAACAGGTCTGCCTTGATCAAGCCGTATTCGACAAAGGGAGTCGCGGCCGTGCCGTTGGCGAGCGCGCGCTCGCGCAGCCGCAAGGCCAGCGATTCGTTGTCCTGCAACAGCGGGGAATCCTCCCTGAAAGGTTTCCCGACGACTGCGAATACGAGGCCATTCCATGTCTTCGCGAAGTCTTCCTCGAGCAATATCCGGTTGCCGAGAGCGGGGTCCGCGATGAAGATGCGACCGTCCTGCGCGTGCTTGACGATCACGAAATGCTCATAGCCGTCGAGGTTCATCAGAACCATGACGGGCACCTGGAGGTGATACAGCGCGTCCGTGTTTACGCGGAATCCGCGGCCCCGCAGCCCGATCGTCTCGACGAACTTCTTCATGTCGAGCATCGAAAAGCCGTTCTTGACCACTACCTCCGGCGTCGAGAAAACCATCATCCGGCGGATCAGGTCCGTCTCGGGGATGTCGATGCCGTAGCCGTACTTGAGGAGGGTTGCGAGCGCCGCCGCACCGCAGCTGTAATCGAACTGCTGGCTGACGATATGGCGGTAACGCAGGTCCCTCATCGAGTGCACCGTTTTGGTAAGCGGAATACCTGCGAGGGTAGACGTGTCGACGCTCGCCTGTGCGTTCACTCGCGCACACAACGTGCAAGTAACGAGCGCAACGACAGTCGCGGCGGGTCGTAACGCCGGGAACCGGTCAAACCCGGACATGCTGGTCTCCTGCCAAGTCGCGCCGGCGGCTGCATTGGCCGCCGGCGCATCCCGTATGGCTGCTTGTTTCGCTGCCTGTTTCAGCTGCCTTTTTTAGCGGCTGGTGTTCATCGAAGCGATCGCGAGCCCGTTGTGCTGCACGTTGCCCGCGCCGCCCGCGATGTTCACGCCGATGTTGCCCGTCGCGTGGCTGAGCGCGCCTGCGCCGAGTGTCGCCGTGCCTTCGAACGAGCCACGGAAGTCCACGCCCGCCGTTTGCGACGATTCATCCGTCGCCACCATTGCTGCGCTGCCGTGGCTGCGCGAGACCGTCGACGTCGAGGCAGCCATGCTGTTGTTCTGCACGTTGCTGATACCCGACGCGACGTTCACGCCGACATTGCCCGATGCGTACTGCAGCGAGCCGTCGCCGACCGAGGCGTTCACGTTGAAGTTGTTGATGCTGGCCTTGCCTCCCGAACTCTGGTTGTTGAAGACCTGGGCGTTGCCGAACACGTTGCCGGCATCGACGGAAGCGAGCGCTGCGTCGTTGCTCTGCGCGTTGTTGATGCCTTCCGCGATGTTGACGCCGATGTTGCCGCTCACGTTCTGCGCGGCGTTGCTGCCCGTCGTCGCCGTCAGGTTGCCCGCCTTCTGCGTGTTGATGTGCTGCGTGACCGAGCCATACACTTCCACGTCTGTCTTCGCGGTCGACGAGTTGAAGCCCCACTGCGCGGCGAAGCTGTCGTGCGTCTTGGACTTCTCGGCTTCATAGCCGCTCGACTGCTCGCCGTGGGCCGCGTAGCCGGAGCCCTGGTTCGCCTTGTAGCCCCACACCTTGCCTTGGCCCGAGCCTTCGACTGCGCCGAACGAGCCGCCGATCTGCTCGCTGTTGCGATAGCTCGATTCCTTGTAGCCAGCCGACAGGCCGCCCGAGATGCTGGCATGGCCCGAGGAAACGCCCGTCCACGGGTTGTAGTCGGAAGCCGATTCGTAGCTGACGCCTGCATGTCCGCCCGCCGAGATGTGGCCGCCGGAGTTCTGACTTTCATGGCTGAAGCTGCCGCCAATGGCCGCTGCCTGCGCGCTGAACTCGAAGCCGCCGCCCTTGACCGAGCTGCTCTGGTTGCCGTACGCGTAGCCCGACGAAGACTGATAGCCCTGCGCGTGAGACGACTCGGACGAGTGCGAGGTCGACAATGAAGCCCATGCGCTGCCGCCGCTGTTGATCGACTTGTAGCTGTTGTCGATCCGCGTCGTGATGGAACCGGACGTGTACGACTGCGCGTTCGGGCTGAGCGATGCGTGCGCGTACGCATGCTGCGTGTTGTTGACGACGGCGCCCGCCGTGCTGGAGACGCTGACGCAGCCGAACAGCGTGACGAATCCTTCGATCCCGACGGCTTCTCCAACCAGCGTCGCATTGAAGATGAACGGGTTCTTCAGCGGACTCGCAAAGGCGCTGGTGGAAGCGGCTGCGAGGACGGCTGCTGCAATGAGTGTGCGCTTCATGGTTTCGCTCCGATACTAGTTGTGGTCAGTTAGAAAAGAGTGCCCGCCGGGGGACGGAGCACAAAACTGTTCGCCGTGGCGTTACCGGCTCCGGCAGTCTGGTTGATCTGCACGATTCCATTGACGTTCTTGAAGGCATCGCTGGAAATGCTGGCCTCTCGGACGCCTTGTGGTGCGACCGCCCGACTCTGACCGCCGTTATTCGCGGCCGTCGCGGACAGCACCCCATCCGAGACGGTCTCGACCCCAGGCGCCGCGGTGCCGAGCAGCACACTGTTGCGCTGGAGATTCCCTGCGCCCGCAGACTGGTTCACCATCACCGCTCCGGACGAATTCGAAAATGCGTTGCCTTCGATCGACGCGCGCGCGCTCGGCACCCGCGCCCGCGCGGTGGCGCTCTGCATGCTCGCGTTGTCGTTCCCGACGGCGTCGCCGTTGGTGATCGTCAGCTGGTTGACCTGCGCGTTGTTCAGGCCCGCGGCCTGGTTCACCGCGATCGCGCCCGTCGCGCTGACGGCGGCGCCCGTGGCGATGCTCGCGTCGCCGCTCACGCGTCCCACCTGCTGCGCGTACGACGGTTGCGCCGCGACCAGGGCGAGCGCTGCAAGGAGCGGAGTCAGCGGAATCGGGCGAAGGAGCGTGTTCATTTGCCGATGCCTCCGAGCGCGCCGCCGAGTGCTGTCGACAGCGGCGCAAGCGCGCCCGTCACCGACGCCGAAATGTTGCCGCCGACGCCCGGCGCCGGCTGGCCGATGCCGCCCGAGTTGAGCGCGACGTTGTTGTTCGTGGTGTTGCCTGTGAGGATGCGCGTGACGGCCTGCAGGCCCGCACCGCCCGCGACGTTTCTGTCGAGGCCCGTCGAGCCGTGCGCGTTGGTCAGGTCGGCATCCGACGCGACTTGTGCCATCGTCGGGTTGAAGGTGGCGGCGGGGAAGGTCGAGACGCGCGCGCTGACGGGGTCCTGATCTTTCGGCACGGGCGCATAGGCGATGCGCGGGGTGATTTCGCGCTGCACGATGATGTCGCCCGGGTTCGCGGCCTGTGCGAAGGCCGCGCCCGCGAAGCCGCCAGCGCACAGACCGGCGATGACGGCCAGCCGTGTCGCGAGCCGTGGCGCGCCAGTCGTGCGAGCTGCACCCATTGCGCGGCGGCACAGCATCCCCCATGAAGCGATCATTTTGTATGTCCCCGACTATCCAGTTTGGAGTGCGAAACAGTCTGCACTGGTCTCTTTTGCGTGCGACGTCGTGTTGCCGTGTTACTTCCGCTGGTAGTTCGCTACGTTTCCTTGCGCGGTGCGCGCGGCATCGATGGGAATGGGCAGCGGCGACGGCGGCGCGATTTCGTCCCACAGCGTGACGGCCGAGCCGCGCATCAGCTGCGGCGTCGCCGCGACCATCACCATGCCCGCCGCGCCGCCGCGCTGGCGCGCCAGCACCTGGTCGTCCAGCGCGAAGTCGCTCATCGCCGCGCTGTCGGCCGGTACGTTCGTGAACTGCGCGCCAGTCGAGTCGACGCCGCCAGCAATATCTACGCCGGTCGTTGTGTCCGCGGTCGCGTTCGATGTTTCATTCGCGGCGACTTCCGTTGTCTGTTGCGCGGATGCCGCCGTCGTCACGTTTGTCGCATCCGTGAAGGATTCCTGTGCGTATACACCGGCTGCACCGGCTGACATTGACGACAGCGCAAGCGCAACGCACACGGCGACGCCGGCGGGCAGCAGTGAAATGTGGTTCGAGTCGATGCGGAAAACGAGTCGCATGATGTCTCTCCTTGGTGCGGGACATTTAGCGAAACGTGTGCCATCTGTCGCAATCCATTGATGCAATTGGACGTGGCGAAATGGTGCGGGTGCTCGTCGAGTAAAATCGGACGTAAACGTTTCAGGTCTGAAACCTAGACCAGAAAACACGCGGATTTCAAATCTATGCGTTAAGCGCGAGCCATGCGTAGTACGTTGATAAAAAAGTATGGTGAATGCGCTTCCACCGTTTTAATCGGTCCCCAATGAGCATGCTGATGAACCGCAAACCCTTACCGGACAAGGCTGAACGATTTAATTCGCATATTTGTTTTCGACGGCTCGCGCGTATAGTAAGCTCTCAACCACAGCACACGTTTTTAAAAAAGCCCACTACTGGGCCGTTTCAATACACGCGCCGTTTTTCGGGGATCAGCTGTCCGTACGGAATGGAATGGCCGTTCGGTTTTCGCTGTTTGCGAATCCCGTGCGAATAGGCGTGCCTCTAAGCTAAATCCAGATCAGCACATGCCGTCATCCTTAACGTTCGTTGACGAGAGGATCTGAATAATGGAATCCGCCACGCGGCAACTGATTTACGTATCAAGAGATCCCAGCGCGGAGTTGAACACGCGTTTTCATGAGCGCGGGTGGCATGTCGAGGTTGTCGGTTCGGCACGCGATGCCCGCCGCGCCGTACGCTCGGGGATGGCGGCGGGTGGTCTGCTCGATCTGTCGAGCTGTTTCCAGCAGCATGAAATTGCGGCGTTTGAATCGTGTTTGACCATGCCGAATGTCGGCTGGGTTGCCACCACGATGGCCGGCCAGTTGCAGGACGCCGCATTGCGCCGGCTCGTGCGCGACTATTGTTTCGATTACGTTACCGTGCCTTATTCGGGCGACCGGATCGTCGATTCGGTGGGTCATGCATATGGCATGGTTTCGCTTGGCGAACCGGCGTCCAATGACGCGTCGCAAGGCGGCACGGAAGGCGAAATGGTCGGCTCGTGCGACGCGATGCTCGCGCTGTTCCGCTCGATCCGCAAGGTCGCGATGACCGACGCGCCCGTCTTCATTTCGGGCGAATCGGGCACCGGCAAGGAACTCACAGCCGTTGCCATTCACGAGCGCTCGTCGCGCCGCAACGCACCGTTCATCCCCATCAACTGCGGCGCGATTCCGCCGCATCTCCTGCAATCGGAGCTGTTCGGCTACGAGCGCGGCGCGTTCACCGGGGCGAACCAGCGCAAGATCGGGCGCGTCGAAGCGGCGAACGGCGGCACGCTGTTCCTCGATGAAATCGGCGACCTGCCGCTCGAAAGCCAGGCGAGCCTGCTGCGCTTCCTGCAGGAGCGCAAGGTCGAACGGCTCGGCGGACATGGCTCGATCGAAGTGGACGTGCGGATCATTTCCGCGACGCACGTCGACATGAACACGGCGATGATCGAAGGGCGGTTCCGCTCGGACCTGTATCACCGGCTGTGCGTGCTGCAGATCGACGAGCCGCCGCTGCGCGCGCGCGGCAAGGACATCGAGCTGCTCGCGCGGCATATGCTCGAACGTTTCAGGAAAGATGCGAGCCGTCGGCTGCGCGGCTTCGCGCCCGATGCGATCGCGGCGCTCCACAACTACAGCTGGCCGGGCAACGTGCGCGAGCTGATCAACCGCGTACGGCGCGCGATCGTGATGTCGGAAGGGCGGGCGATCACGGCGCGAGATCTCGAACTGGCCGAGTACGTCGAAATCGTGCCCGTGTCGCTTGCGCAGGCGCGCGAGGCCGCCGAGCGGCAGGCGATCGAACTGGCGCTGCTGCGTCATCGCGGCCGTCTGGGCGATGCAGCGCAGGAGCTGGGTATTTCGCGTGTCACGCTGTACCGGTTGTTGTGCTCGCACGGCATGCGGCATATGGAAAGCGAGCCGCTTGCGCCGCACGCGGAGATGCCGTCGACGATGCCGCATCTTTAAGCGCCGGCCTCGCGGCTAACTGGTTGGTGTAAGGGCAAAAAGCCCGGTCGATAGACCGGGCTTTTTTGTCTGCGAAGCGCCGGTTCCTGAATGCCGCGTTCTGCGGTGCATGAAACGTTCAGACTTGCGATCGTTGCATTTGCGACCGTTCCGCCCGGCGCTACCTGCGCGTTCACGTGCGTTCGCCCGGCTTGCTAGAATCGGGGTTTTCCCAGAAACGGTCCGGCGCGCCCGCGTCCTGCCGAAGGAACCCGCATGAAACAGTACCTCGACCTCGTCCGCACGATCCTCGATACCGGCAGCTGGCAGGAAAACCGCACCGGCATCCGCACGATCAGCATGCCGGGGGCGATGTTGCGCTTCGATCTGCAGCAGGGTTTCCCCGCCGTGACGACGAAGAAGCTCGCGTTCAAGTCGGCGATCGGCGAGCTGATCGGCTTTCTGCGCGCATCGCGCAGTGCCGCCGATTTCCGCGCGCTCGGCTGCAAGGTCTGGGACGGGAACGCGAACGAAAACGCCCAGTGGCTCGCCAATCCTTACCGGCAAGGTCCGGACGACCTCGGCGACGTGTACGGCGTGCAGTGGCGCAAGTGGCCCGCCTACAAGGTGCTCGACGCGACGGCGAGCGCGCAGCTGGAAGACGCGGCATCGCGCGGCTATGCGCCCGTCACCGAGTTCGAGGAAGACGGCGTGCAGAAAGTGCTGCTGTACAAGGCGATCGACCAGATTCGCCAGTGTCTCGACACGATCATGAAAAACCCGTCCGACCGTCGGATTTTGTTTCATGCGTGGAATCCGGCCGTGCTCGAGGAAATCGCGCTGCCGGCTTGCCATCTGCTTTATCAGTTCCTGCCGAACGCCGCGAAGCGCGAGATTTCGTTGTGCCTGTATATCCGCAGTAACGACGTCGGGCTCGGCACGCCGTTCAACTTGACGGAAGGGGCGGCGCTGCTACACCTCGTCGGTCGCCTGACGGGTTATACGCCGCGCTGGTTCACGTACTTCATCGGCGATGCGCACATCTATGAGAATCAGCTCGACATGTTGCAGCAGCAACTGATGCGCGATCCGTACGAAAGCCCGCAACTCGCGATTTCGGAGCGGGTGCCCGAGTATGCCAAGACGGGCGTGTACGAGCCTGAGTGGCTGGAGAAGATCGAGCCGTCCGATTTCTCGCTGGTCGGCTATCGCCACCATGAACCGCTGACGGCGCCGATGGCGATCTGATCGGTAGACGGGTTTCTTCGACTTGAACGGGAAACGCCCGCCGCGATTCGCGGCGGGCGTTTCTGTTTGTGGCGTGATGCCGGTTCTTACCCGCGATGATGCTCGTCGTGTCCGCCACCCGTCGTGCGCTGGTCCTGATGCGGCTGAGGTTGGGGTTGGGGTTGCGGATGTGGCTGTTGCACCTGCTGCGGCGCCGGACGAGGTTGCGGCTGCGGCTGAGGCTGCGGACGCGGCTGAGGTTGCGGCTGCGGATGGAATTCCTGGCGAGCCTGCTGCTGCGGTTGCTGCGGCTGCGGATGAAACTCCGGACGTGGCTGAGCTTGCGGCTGCGGCCGGATTTCCTGGCGCGCCTGCTGCTGTGGTTGCTGCGGCTGCGGACGAACCTCCGGACGCGGCTGAGGTTGGGCCTGCGGATGGAATTCCTGACGCGCCTGCTGTTGCGGTTGCGGATGCATCTCGGCCCGCGGCTGCTGTTGGACCTGCGGTTGCTGGACCTGCGGCTGCGGATGCATCTCTGCACGCGGTTGCGCCTGAGCCTGCTGCATCGGTGCGGGTTGCCCACGCTGATCCTGGCCATGCGGCTGTTGCCCTTGTACGACGCCGCCGCCGAAACTATTCCCCGGTCTCTGCGTTGGCTCACGCTGCTGCTGCGCGACCTGACCCGGCTGTGGCGTAGGCGGACGCTGTCCAGGCGTCTGCGCCGCGCCGGACTGCTGCGGATTGCCATGCTGCTGCGCCATCGGCGCGTGTTGCTGTGTCCACGCGGGCTCACGCTGCTGACCCGCCGCCACATCGGGCCGTTGCGCATTTCCGGGCTGACCCGGCTGTTGCGGCATGCCGTTCATCGGGCGGCCACCCGCAAATTGTGGCGGACGCGGTATGCCATTCCCCGTCTGCGCTGGCATGGCGTGCGGCTGGCCATTGCCCTGCGCCTGACCGCCACCTGGCCGCTGGCCATTGGGCGCGCCCGCCATCTGTCCGGGTACGAAGCCGTGTCCCGGCACGCCTTGCTGCTGCCCATTGCCCTGCGGTGCGCCGCCGCCGGGCCGCTGAGCGCCCGGACCACCTGCACCACCCGCCATCGGCGCACCCGGCATGGCGCCGGGCATCTGCCCCGGCGCATGCGAGCGCACGACGCGAACATTCGCGACAGGCGCATTCCCGCCGATCGTCTGCGCGCCGAAGCGCGCCGGCACCGACGTGTGAACGATCGGCTCGCCCGCGCCCGGTACGCGTCCATGACCACCTTGCGCGAAGTTCTGCGCGAGCCGGTCATGAAACGCAGCGGGAACCCCCGGATTGCGCGTGCCGACCACAGGCCGCGCCATCACATTCGCAGGCGGCCGATATGCGGCGTTGCGCGTGCCCGGCCCGAAGCTCTGCCTGACGGGCGCGATGCCCGGCGCGCCCGCGTTGAAGCGCGCGTTGCGCCATTGCGCGGGATCGGCGCGATGCGCGAAGCGGTTGGTCGGCTGTCCGTGGACGAACGCCGTCGCGGGCATCGCCGTCACGGCGCCTGGCGCGCGATAGTTGATGTACGTGTTGTGGATGTTGTTATGGATATCCACGCGGTTGTTGACGATGACCGTGTTGTTCACGCGCTCGTAATAGCGCGGGCTCCAGTCATGGTCGCGGCCCCAGTGCGGATGCCACGGCTCGCCGGGTCCGAGCGCGAACCACGCGAGACCAGCCGCCGCCACACCGCCGACAGCGAGGTTCACGCCCCAGTCGCTGCCGCCGCCATCGCCATCTCCGACAAAGGCGACGAGGGCCGGCGCATACACGGGGGGCTCGCTGACGGCGGCCTGTCCCGGCACCCACGCCCACGAATCGTCGACATAGGCCCAACGTCCATAGTGATACGGCGCGAAGCCCCACGGCGCGTCATCGACCCATGTCCAGCCCCATGGCGCCTGCCAGGCCCAATGGCCGTCGCGATACGGCGCCCAGCCGGCGGGCTCCTGATTCGGTGTCCACACCTGCCCGTACTGCGGCGTGTTCCGCCACGTGCCGTTCGCATCGAGATCCTGATAGCCGGGCATCTCGCGCGATACATAACGCGCCGACACCGAGCGCTCCTCGGCGGCATCGCGGCTCGCTGCCCATTGATCGAACGGATCGGCCCCGGGCGCGCCGCTCGCGTCCGCCTGCTGCAGGCTCGTACCCGTGAACGTCACCTGCTGCCCAGCGCCGACGGGCACCTGGCCGTTGTCGCCGTAGACGGTCGCGCTGCCGCTGCGCACCGTCACGGTGGTGCTGCTGCCGTCGGGCGCGACGTCGACGCGGTAATCGCCGGGGCTGTTCACGCCCAACGCGAGGTTCGGTGTGTCGATCTCATACGATGAGCCCGGCGCGATCGCGCGCACGCGCGTCGACAGCGTGCCTTGCGCGACTTTCAGCTGCGCGCTGTTGTCGTCGAGGTTCAGGATGTCGAGACTGGTTTGCGCGCCCATGCGCACGGCTGTCGATCCGATGTGCAGTTCGGAGCGCGCATTCTTGTCGTTCCACAACTGGTCACCCGTTGTGAGCGGGCGGTTGACCTGCGCGTACGACCAGTCGGATGCGCCCGCTGGTTCGGTCGTGACCGTGCCCGCCATGTAGTTCAGGCGCGCGATACGTCCGGGCGGATCGCTATCCGGTGCGTTTTGCGCGTAGTTCGCGGGCGGCGGCGCGTCCTGCGCCGCGGCGCTCTGCAACGCAAGCGAAGTCAGCGCGCTCGCGACGGCGAGCGCCACGAGCGAGCCTCGACGCGCATCGCGTCGAAGGGCAGGGTTGGCGGGTCGGGATGTCGTGCCGGGTGTGGCGAGTGATTTCATGGTTGTCGCTCCATCGGGCGCCGCGTCGGGCGGCGCCGTGTGAAATCACTGTACCTTCGGCCCCTGTTTCAAGGCGCTCTCATTTGTAAGCCACCCAGACGGCGCTGTAACAAAAGTTGTCGCGTGGATCGCTTTAGTCGGACGAATCGTTCGTCAGTGGGCGAGAAAGGCGTCGAACTGACGATGACCGACAGGCGTCACGCGCAGGATACGCGGCCGGTCGGTGCGCTCGACCCAGCCCTGCGACGACCACGAGTCGAGCAGCGCCGCGCCAAGCGCGCCGCCGAGATGCGGGCGGCGCTCGCTCCAGTCCGGGCAGGTGCAGGCGAAGCGCCGGCGGCGTCCACGTTGCTGCGACACGTCGATGCCCCATTGCGCGAGCAGCGCTTTGCCGTCAGACGTCGCTTCTAGCGCGTCGCCGTGGACCGTCAGCAGGCCGCCGTCGATGAGCCGCTCGTAGACCCGCACGGCGACCTCGCCCGCCATGTGGTCGTAGCAGGTCCGTGCGTAGCGCATGTCGACGGGCACGGTGCGCGCCGGGCGTGGCACGGTGCGTTGCGGGGCCGTGGCTTGCGCGACGTTGGCGAGCGCCTCGATGGTCGACGCGATTTCCGCCGACGCGATCCGGAAATAGCGATGCCGGCCGCGCACTTCGAGCGCGAGCAGGCCGCCGTCCGTCAACCGCGCGAGATGGGCGCTCGCCGCCGAAGGCGACAGGCCCGCGATCAGCGTCAGTTCGCCCGCGGGACGCGCGGTGCCGTCCATCAGCGCCCACAGCATCGCGGCGCGGCCAGGATCGGCGAGCAGCGCGCCGATGCGGCTCAGGCCGGGAAAGTGATTCGGTTCGGAGTGAAGTGCGGCGGCCATCAGGGTCTCCTGTTTCCGGGTTCGCTTGTCATGGCTCCACTCTAGGCGCATCGTGCATTCGATGTTTCAGGTTGTCGTGAAGCGTCGGATGCATTCTCGCGCGCGTCGTGGGGCGAGGCAATCTGCGGTCGTCAAAGCCGCCAGGCTAGAATCGAAAGGGCTTTCTTCCGTTAGCGAACAACGCAGTCATGAAAATCCTGTTTGCCGTGGTCATCGCCGTCGTCCTTTGCAGCGCGTGTGCGCAGGGCGGCTCGGGCTCGTCGTCGGCCGGGTCGGGCAGCATCACGATGTACGGCACGATCGACGAAGGTGTCACCTTCCGCAAGTGATACGCGCGCGGCACCCGGCGTATCCGCGCGAATTCGCGCGTGCGCATCTGGCAGAAATTGATGCATCATTGGCCTTTCTGCCAGCGCGATCGATGTGACGATGTCGACATCGTCACCCAGCCTCGAGGCCACCGATGCCGCCGTCTCCTTCCACCGCTTCCGCCGTCCGCAGCGACGTACCGGGCCACGCCGACCCGCACGGCCGGCGCGCCGCGCGCGTGCTCGCCGTCTGTCAGGCGCTCTACACCTCGTCGGTATCGATCGATCTGACGCTCACGGGTCTCGTCGGCTACACGCTCGCCGCCGACAAGTCGCTCGCCACGCTGCCGTTTTCGCTGATCACCGTCGCCGCCGCGCTGACGACGGTTTTTGCGTCGTTCCTGATGGCGCGGATCGGCCGTCGCGCGGGCTTCCTGCTCGGCGCGGCCATCGGCGCGGCGGGCGGCGCGATCTCCGTGTACGCGATTTTTCAGCAGAGCTTCTGGGCGTTTTGCGCGGGCACGGCGACCGTCGGCGTGTTCCAGGCGTTCGCGCAGTATTACCGGCTCGCCGCCGCCGACGCCGTTCCCGCCGATGCCAAGAGCCGCGCGATCTCGACGGTTCTGACGGGCGGCGTCGTTGCAGCCGTGCTCGGCCCGGCGCTGGCGGCCTGGAGCAAGGACTGGCTCGCGCCCGTCGCGTTCGCGGGTTCGTATGCGCTCGTGACGGGACTCGGCCTGCTGTCGATGGCGCTGCTGGCAAGCCTCTACCGCGATGCCGCGCCGCACATGGACGCCGCCGCGCACCGAGAACCCGCGCGGTCCTGGCGCGCGATCGTCCGGCAGCCGATCTTCGTGGCCGCGCTCGCGAACAATGCGCTCGGCTACGCCGTGATGATGTTCGTGATGACGGCGACGCCGATCGCCGCCGTCGCGTGCGGGCACTCGATCGGCGATGGCGCGCAGATCATCCAGTGGCATCTGGTCGGCATGTTTGCGCCGTCGTTTTTCTCGGCGCGTCTGATCTCGCGGTTCGGCGTGCTGCGCGTGATCGGCGCGGGCATCGTGCTGTCGGCGCTGTGCGGCGTGCTCGCGCTGCGCTCGACCGACCTGCCGCATTTCTATGCGGCGCTCGCGTGTCTCGGCGTCGGCTGGAACCTGATGTTCGTCGGCGGCACGACGCTGCTCGCGCAATCGTACCGGGCGTCCGAGCGCGCGAAGACGCAGGCGACGAGCGAATTCACGACGTTCGCGTTTTCCGCGCTCGGCTCGCTGTGCGCGGGGCAGATGCTTGCACATCTCGGCTGGGCCGCGATCAACGTGGCGATTTTTCCGTTTCTCGCGCTCGCCGCGCTGGCGACGATCGCGTTTGCGTGGTCGCGCAGACGCGTGGTTGCGGCGTCGGGTATGTGAAACAGCCATGCCGCTTAAGGATCCATTGATGCCCCACGCTTCCGACGAAACCCTCGACACGCCCGCGCCGCAGGTTCGCCACATCGTCTTCGCCGTCGCGCCTGAACTCGTGCTGCTCGACGCATGCGGCCCGCTCGAAGCGTTTCATCGCGCCGAGCTGACCATGCGGGACGCGCGCCGCGTGTCGCCGGCATCTGGCGAACGGGTTGAGCCGGTCGCGTATCGAACGACGGTAGCGTCGATCGACGGCGGCGTGCTCGACACGTTTCCCGGCCTGCCCGTCGTCACGCAGCGTCTCGATGCACTCGACGACGAACCGATCGACACGCTGATCGTCCCCGGCATCCCCGTCGACGATCCGCGCACGCTGCAGCCCGCTTTGATCGACTGGATCGCGCGGCGCGCGCCGCACGTTCGGCGCGTCTGTTCGGTATGCACGGGCGCGTTTTATCTGGCGGCGGCGGGCGTGCTCGACGGACGTCGCGCGACGACGCACTGGCGCGACGCGCATCGCCTTGCCGAGCGTTTCCCGCGCGTGCATGTGGATGCCGAGCCGATCTTTATCCGCGAGCCCATGAACGGCGGCGGTGTGGAGGACGATTCACGCGCCGTTTGGACGTCGGCGGGCGTGACGGCGGGCATTGATCTCGCGCTCGCGCTGATTCAGGAGGATTACGGGCATCCCGTCGCGATGCAGGTCGCGCGGCGCCTCGTCGTGTTCGTCAAGCGGCCGGGCGGGCAGTCGCAATTCAGCGCGGCGCTCGCGGCGCAGGCATCGGCGGGCGGTGCGTTCGACGGCCTGCACGGCTGGATGGCGTCGAACCTGAACGGCGACCTGTCCGTCGAGCGGCTTGCCGAAGAAGCGAGCATGAGCCCGCGCACTTTCGCGCGCCGCTATGTCGACGAAGTGGGCCGCACGCCCGCGAAGACCGTGTCGGCGATGCGGCTGGAGGCGGCCTCGCGGGCGCTAGCTGAGTCGCGCCGCCCGTTGAAGCGGATTGCGCTCGATTGCGGCTTCGGTAGCGAGCAGAACTTGCGGCGCGCGTTCATGCGCAGCTTCGGCGTGTTGCCGCTGGATTACCGCGAGCGCTTTGCGTCCGCGCCGCGCTGAATCGAAAGCCGCTCGGGTGTCGCTTCACGGCATCTCGCATGCATCGAATGACGTCCAAAGCCCGATAGCACAGCGGCCGCCTTATTGCGCTCGTATAATCGGCTCCTTTCGATTTGTTTGACCGGAGTCAAGATGAGCACGCCAACCGCTGCGCCGCTGGATCGTTCAGAAACCACGTTCCGCTTCCTCGCCGAACCGACCTCGGTCAATTTCGGCGGCAAGGTGCATGGCGGCGCGCTGATGAAATGGATCGACGAAACCGCGTACGCGTGCGCGGCCGTCTGGTCGAGCCGCTATTGCGTGACGGTCAGCGTCGGCAATATCCGCTTTCGCCGGCCGATTCATGTCGGCAATCTGGTCGAGCTGCGCGCGCGGGTCGTCGCGACGGGGCGCACCAGCATGCACATCCATGTGTCCGTCTATGCCGGCGACCCGAAAGGCGGCGAACTGCTGCAAACTACCGACTGCCTCGTCGTGATGGTCGCCGTCAACGAGAACGGCAGCCCCGTGCCCGTACCGTCGTTCGAGCCGCAAACCGAAGAACACAAGGCGCTCGCGAAGTACGCGATGGACGTGAAGGCCGCGCTCGACGCCATCGTCGACCTGAAGCCCGAGGAAGTGGCGCAGGGCAAGGTGTAGAGAGCCTGCGCGCCGAGGCTCTCTGCACGTTCGCAAAGAGAGCCTCGCGGGAGGGAAGGGTTTTAGGGCTTCGCGTTGCCGACCATGTCGTGCGGACGCACCCATTCGTCGAACTGCTGTTCCGTCACATAGCCGAGCGCCAGCGCCGAGGCCTTCAGCGTCGTGCCTTCCTTGTGCGCCTTCTTGGCGATCTTCGCGGCCTTGTCGTAGCCGATGTGCGGATTGAGCGCCGTCACGAGCATCAGCGATTCATTGAGCAGCTGATCGACGCGCTCGCGGTTCGGCTCGATGCCGACTGCGCAGTTGTCGTTGAAGCTGTGCATGCCGTCGGCGAGCAGGCGCACCGACTGCAGCACGTTGTGCGCGATCATCGGGCGGAACACGTTCAATTCGAAGTTGCCGCTCGCGCCACCGATGTTGACGGCCACGTCGTTGCCGAACACCTGGCAGCACAGCATCGTCACCGCTTCGGATTGCGTCGGGTTCACCTTGCCCGGCATGATCGAGCTGCCCGGCTCGTTTTCGGGAATCGACAGCTCGCCGAGGCCGCAGCGCGGACCGCTCGCCAGCCAGCGGACGTCGTTGGCGATCTTCATCATGCTCGCCGCGAGCGTTTTCAACGCGCCGTGCGCGAACACCAGCGCGTCGGCGGCTGCCATCACTTCGAACTTGTTCGGCGCGGACACGAAGGGCAGGCCCGTCAGACGGCCGATCGCAGCGGCCACTTCGTCGGCGAACTTCGGATGCGCGTTGAGCCCCGTGCCGACGGCCGTGCCACCTTGCGCCAGTTCATACAGATGCGCCAGCGCCGATTCGACATGCTTCGCGCCGTGATCGAGCTGCGCGACATAGCCGGAGAATTCCTGGCCGAGCGTGAGCGGCGTCGCGTCCTGCAAGTGCGTGCGGCCGATCTTCACGATATCGGCGAATGCCTTCGACTTTTTATCGAGCGTCTCGCGCAGCGCCTTCAGCGCCGGCTGCAGATGCTTGACGATGCCGACGGCAGCCGCCACGTGCATGGCCGTCGGGAACACGTCGTTCGACGATTGCCCGCGATTCACGTCGTCGTTCGGATGCACGAGGCGCGCTTCGCCGCGCTCGCCGCCCATCAGCTCGCTCGCACGGTTGGCGATCACCTCGTTGAGGTTCATGTTGGTCTGCGTGCCGGAGCCCGTCTGCCAGACCGCGAGCGGAAATTCGTCGGGATGCTTGCCTTCGATGATCTCGTCGGCGGCGGCCATGATCGCCTTCGCCTTGGTCGCGTCGAGCACGCCGAGACTCAGGTTCACTTCGGCGGCGGCGCGCTTGATGATGGCGAGCGCGGTGACCAGTTCGGGCGACTGCTTTTCCGTCGAGATCTTGAAGTTCTGCAGCGAACGCTGCGTTTGCGCCCCCCACAATTTCGCGTTCGGCACGGCGATTTCGCCGAACGTATCGCGTTCCATGCGTACATCTTCGGTCATGTTCTACTCCGCTTGACTAGGTGATCGGAAGGCTTCCGGGAAAGTGGCGCACTCTGCACGCAGCTTGCAATCTTTCTGCAATCTGTCTGAACGTGAGACTGCGCCGTTATAACTGCTCGTCGACTGGCAGCAACAAGAATAGACCCGTCAGCGCGTTACGGTAAAAGCCCGCGCCGGGATCGAGGTTGTAGTGGCGCAGCTGGCCGTTTTCCTCGTCGGTCCAGACGAGCTTCGACTGCGGCGTGGCCGAGTAGCTCAGCACAGCCAGCTCGGCCGGCGTCGCGAGCGTCACGTGATAGCTGACGGCGGGCGCCGTCGCCTTGTCGAAGAGCTGGGCGACCTGGTCGGCGAGCGGCGCGCTGTGGATCACGAGCGCAAGCTCCGTGTTCAGATGCGCGGAGCGCGGATCGAGATTCATCGAGCCGATCACGAGCGTCTTGCGGTCGATCACATAGGTTTTCGCGTGCAGACTCGCTTTCGATTGCGAGCCGAACAGGCCGGCCCTCGGCGCCGCGTCGCCGGGCGTGGGCTTGAATTCGTACAACTGCACGCCGCGTTCGAGCAGCGGCACGCGGTACGGGCTGTAGCCCGCCTGCACGGCGACGGCGTCCGTCGCGGCGAGCGAATTGGTCAGCACCTTGACGGCCACGCTGCGCTTCACCAGCTGGCCGAGCGCATCGACGCCCGCCTGGTGCGGCACGAAATAGGGCGACGTGATGAGGAATTCCTGCTGTGCGCCGTGCATCAGTTCGACGAGCCGCTGCATCGGCGGACTCTTGTACTGATCGGCGGGCAGCTTCATTTTTTCGGGCGAATCGACCTTGAACTCGGCGCTCGCCCATACGAGCCCGAGTCCGTCATTCGCGATCTGCGTGGCGAGCGGCGTCGCGTTCAGCGGCTTCGCGTTGTACGGGTCGGCGTTCTTGCGCCAGTGCGCGCGCAGTTCGTCGCGCATGTCGTCGAGTTCGTGCGGATCGAACTTCTGCTTGTTCAATGCACGCAAAGGGTACGCGTTGCTGTCGTTCCAGTACGCGTCGAAGCTTGCGGAAATGTCGGAAGTGATCGGGCCAGCCGCGAGCACGTCGATATCGCGGAACTGCAGCGTCGGGCTCGCGCTGAAGTATTCGTCGCCGAGATTGCGGCCGCCGACGATCGCGATCTGGTTATCCGCGATCATCGCCTTGTTGTGCATGCGACGCGTGAACGCGCCGATCTTCGTGAAGAAGTTCTGGCTGCGCTGATAGAAGCTCGTTTCCGAACTGCCGAACGGGTTGAACACGCGGATCTCGATCTTGTCGTGCGAGTTCAGCGCGGCCATCACGCGGTCGATGTCCTTGAAGTTCAGATCGTCGACCAGCATGCGTACGCGCACACCGTGATCCGCCGCGTACAGGGCGGACGCGAGCAGCAGCTTGCCCGTCGTGTCTTCCTCGGCGATGTAGTACTGCATGTCGAGCGTCTTCGTCGCCGCGCGCGCGAGCGCGATGCGCATCTGCAGCGCTTCCGTGCCGTCCGACAGCACGCGAAAGCCCGACTGGTCCGGATGTGCGCGTTCGGGCGCGGCGAGCGCGGTGGCGAGCGGCGTGGTGTCGGTGGCGGGGAGCGCGTGCGTGACGGGGCGGTCGAACGCGGTGGCAGGGGGGCGCGTCGCGCATGCCGCCAGCAGCATCGCCGACACGATGAGCGCGAACGCGCGCATCAACATTGGGCCTGGCGCGTGACGCGAGATGCGGGTGCTGCGTTGTTCATGCTGATGCTGCGATGCGGTGGCGCCGTTCGTGTTATGAGCCGACACGCTTGTTCCTCCACTTGAGCGGCACGGATGGTCGTCGTGGCGTCGTCCATCGACCGGACCATTCTACGGGCAATCGTTAATGCGGGTCGGATAGTGACGCAATCTGGCTCTGCAACGCGCGTGCCTGGATTCGATGAGCGGGGACGGCTTCTGGCGGGGAAATGCGGCCGTGACACGCGGCGCGGCGTGAAAGCGCGCCCGCGTGTCAGGAAGAAACGGAAAGGGAAGCGATAGGCAGGCTTTAGACGCGTTCGCGGGCCAGCGCGTTTGCGTCCTGATCGGCGGTCGAGCCTTTGGCCGGGCGGCCGGCCCAGTAGCCTGCGAGCATCGAGCCCGACAGGTTGTGCCACACGGAGAACAGCGCACCCGGCAGCGCGGCAATCGGCGTGAAGTAGAGCTTGCCGAGTGTCGCGGCGAGGCCGGAGTTCTGCATGCCGACTTCGATCGCGAGCGTGCGGCAGACGGCCTCGTCGAAGCCGAGCAGACGTCCGCCCCAATAGCCGCCGAGCAGGCCGATGCCGTTGTGCAGCACCACGCCCAGCGCGACGACGAGCCCGACGGACGCAATGCTCTTCTGCGTGCCGCCGACCACGGCCGCGATGATCAGCAGGATCGATACCATCGAAACGAGCGGCAGCACGGGTTCGATGTTGCGCACGAGCTTGCCGGCAAGATGATTGACGACGAGGCCGATGACGATCGGCAGCGCGACGATTTGCAGGATGCTCATCAGCATGCCATGCACGTCGACGGCGATCGAGGCGTCGACGTATAGCCGCGTGAGCAGCGGCGTCGCGAACACGCCGACGAGGGTCGACAGTGCGCTGATCGTGACGGACAGCGCGACGTCGCCGCGCGCGAGATAGATCATCACGTTCGATGCTGTGCCGCTTGCGACGCTGCCTACCAGCACCATGCCCGCTGTGAGGTCGGGCGGCATGTGCAGCGCTTTTGCTATCACCCACGCGGCTAGTGGCATCACGAGGTAATGCAGCACGATGCCCGCGACGACGGGCGCGGGGCGCGTGAAGACGCGGCGGAAATCGCTGATGGACAGCGTGACGCCCATCGACAGCATGATGATCGTGAGGAGCGTGGTGACGTGGGGGGCGATGCCCGTAACGGAGGAGGGCGAGAAGTACGCGGTTACCGAGGCCAGTACGGCCCACAGCGGGAAAAGACGGGTGATGCGGGCAAGCATTGATGTGGTCCTTGGGGTTTGTTTTTCGCCTGGATGCGGCGGGCATTTTACCTGTCGCGGTCGGGGTGTTTTTGGTTTGGTTTTTTTGCTTTTGCGGTGGCGTCCGCGTTTTGCCTTCGTGGCGCGGCTGGTTTGTTTTGCTTGTGTTTTCGCTGGCATCCGCGATTTGTTAGCGTGCTTCAAGCGTCGCCCCTGTGCGGGGCGGCACCTACTTTTCTTTGCCGCCGCAAAGAAAAGTAGGCAAAAGAAAGCGGCTCACACCGCCAGTTCTAGTTTTTGCCTGAGGGCCCCCAAAGGGTCTTACGCTTCACACGGCAACGCCCTTGCTCACGTGCGTTGCCAACGCTTCGAATGAACGCCTCACCCGCTTCGAATACCCGTACTCGGGCCAGCGACAGCGAATGGTATGTGGCGCCCAGGTGGCAAACTGTGTGTAGGTTGTCGCTTCGTATAGCCTGGCGCTCTTACAGGGTGGAACGCGCGCGCTATCGGTCCGAAGTGAGGCGTGTGGAGCACAAGGGGCCGACACACAGTTTGCCACTTGGGCGGCGGTGGACTACCTGGCACGGCATGATGCAACGTGGGTGCGTGAAGCGGGTGAGGCGCACCGCAAGAGCGCTGGCAACGAACATGGGTCACGTGATTGCCGTGTGAAGCGTAAGAGCCTTTGAGGGCCCTCAGGCAAACACTAGCACTGGCGGTGTGAGCCGCTTTCTTTTGCCTACTTTTCTTTGCGGCGGCAAAGAAAAGTAGGTGCCGCCCCGCACAGGGGCGACGCGTGAAGCTAGATAACAAATCGCGGATGCCAGCGCAAACCAAACCAAACCAAACCAAACCAAACCACCCGCGCCGCGAAGCCAAAATAATCACTCCCCTGCGGCAACGCCGCCCACCCCCACACTCCGCAAACTCTTGCGATGAAACCGCAACGTCATCAACACAGCGACACTCGCGAGCCCAGCAGCGAGCCCCCACCATAACCCCCGGGCTCCGAGCCCAAAATGAAACGCGAGCGTATAGCCAGTCGGAAACCCAATCCCCCAATACCCGAATGCAGCCGCAATCATCGGAACCCGCGTGTCCTTCAGCCCACGCAAGCACCCAGACCCAACCGTCTGCATTCCATCGACAATCTGAAAAATCGCCGCCACGCCCAGCAACGAACTGGCCAGCGCCACAGTCGGCGCATTAGCGGGATCATCGAGATGCAAATAGAGCCCGACAATGAACCGCGGCGCCGTAATCAAAAACAGCCCCGACAGACACATAAACCCGACCCCCAGCCCCAGCGCAACGAACCCCGCATGCCGCGCGGCCAGCGGCTGCCCCGCACCTGACCAGAACCCGACGCGCACGTTCGCCGCCTGACCAATCGCAAGCGGCACCATAAACGCCACCGATGCCACATTCAACGCGATCTGATGCGCCGCCAGCTGCGATTCGCCAAGCAGTCCAACCATCAGCCCCGTGGCAAGAAACAGCATCGATTCGACGCCATACGTGATCGCCACCGGCCAACCGATCCCGAACAACTCGCCCATCAGCGGCACGTTCGGCCGAGTGGCCGTGACGAAATGCCGGAAGCGCGGCCGCAGATGCAACAGACCCATCAGCGTGAGCGCCGTGAGCCAGACGGTGATCGTCGTCGCGACGGCCGACCCGAGGAACCCGATTCGCGGCAAGCCGTACGCGCCATGGATCAACCCATAGTTCAGGAACCCATTGACGAATACGCCGCCAATCGACACCCACAGCAGCCGTCGCGCTGCGCCGATCGCCGGCAGGAACGAGCGCATCAGGCCAATCCCGATCAGGCTGGCAGGCGCGCCCCAGCGCAGCACCGCGCAGTATTCGCCGACATTGTGCGCGAGCAGCGCCGGCTCGCCGAACGCCATCATGATGGGCGCCGCGAACGACAGCAGCACGAACGCCGGCACGGCCAGCAACAACGACAGCAAAAAGCCCGTCCAGTAGATATGCGGTACGCGATCTTCGGCCTGCGCGCCTCGCGCATGCGACACGCTCACGCTGACGGACGTCAAGACGCCTTGCAACAGCGTCACGACGACGAAGAACAGGTTCGCACCGAGGCCGCCCGCCGCGAGCGCGTCGGGGCCGAGTGAACCGAGCAGCACGGTGTCGGTGACGCTCATCGCCATCTGCGACAGCTGCGCGATGGCAAGCGGCGCGGCGAGACGCGCCGTGTCGGCGGCGTGACGCGAAAGAGTGGGCGGCCCGCTGAGCGCGCGGGACATTCCGGTTGGATTCATGTTCGAAGCGCTGTTGCGCGAAAGGGCGACACGCTCGGCAAGTGCGCCGCGCGCCGTTTGTTTTTCTGTCCAGACGGACAGCTTATTGCGGGAACGCGGCGCTGTCGATGAACAGGCACATTTTTGGTGCGGGTTTGCGGCGGCGGGAATTCCGTTGACTGATGCCAGCCGCATATCTCGCGGCCTTGCGGCACCGTCCGGGCGGCTCTGTCGACCGTCAGCCCTCGTGAACGGCGATCCGCGTGTCGCCGAGCAGCACGACCTGGCCCGCGCGGATTTTGCACGTTTTGCGCGTTTCGACCTGGCCGTCGACGGTCACGGCACCCGACGCAACGATCACTTTCGCCGATCCCCCGCTGTCCGCAAGGCCCGTAATCTTCAGCAGATTGTGGAGTTCGACGTAGTCGCCGGTCAGGGTGAAATCGAGGTTGGGCATGGCAGTTGCGATCGACAGGTGGTCGGCAGGGTCGTTGAAAAGCGACTCGCATGATAAGCCATCGCGCGGCGCCCGACGTCCGGGTGCGAGTGAATGGCTACGCGCCGGAGCATTTGCAAGCAGATGTTATTCAGTTGTCAGGAAATGAAACGTTGAGTAACAGACGTCTTTCATGGCGAACTTCACTCGCAAAAGCCCGGTCTGTGGAATGGCCTGCTGAATTTTTTCGGCAGGCTGAAAACGCAGGCACGGCATCGGCCGATTCACGCCGACCGAACCGCCCGCGTGCCGATATCGACAAACTTCAGAGAGGATTGCCATGACCCAGCTCCGTACGCTCCTGATCGGTACCGCCCTCACTGCGATGGCGTCGACTGCCGCATTCGCCCAGACGGCGGCCCAGCCTTCCGCGGACCTGTCCACCCAAGCTCAGGTCCAGCAGGCGCCCGCCGCCGCACCCGCCGCCCAAGGCGTCCAGATGCCGACGCCCGCGCCGCAGAACCTTGCCGCACCCGGCTCGACCGACCCGCTCGTCCAGAAACGCAACGCGGACGCTCAGGCGAACGCCGAGTACAGCGCGCAGAAAAAGATGTCGAAGCAGCAGATGAAGGATCAGCAGAAGGCCGCGAAGGCTGCCTACAAGGACCAGGTCAGCAACGCGAAGATCAACAAGAAGGCCGACAAGGCGGCTGCGTCGAACGAACTGAAGGCCGAGATGCAGGGCCAGCCGACAGGCGCGGCGGCATCGGGCGAAGCGCATAACTGATGAGCGGTTTCCGGCGCCTGTGATGCAACAGGCGCTGTGACCGCCTGCAAGCTTTTGAGGTTGGAAAGAGGGAGGACGAGATGAAAAAGACTAGCAAGATGGTGGGCGCACTGTGCGCCGCCCTGATCGCAGGCAGCATGACGACGCTAGCGGTCGCGCAGACGACTCATGATCCCGCCACCGAGCCGATGACGCATGCCGATAACAAGGCTGCCAAGGAACAGGCGAAGGCCAACAAGAAGGCGGATGTCGCGCAGGCGAAGGCCGACAAGAAGAAGGCCGACGCGCAGGCCGATGCCGACAAGGCGAACGCTGACGCGAAGGTGAAGGACGCTAAATCGCAGTAGGCAGTTCTTTGCTACACATGCTGGGCGGCGGGTTCACGCCGCCTGGCGAAGCCCGGCCTCGCGCCGGGCTTTTTGTTTGCGGCGAGCGCATGAAAAATGGGGCGCTTGTCGTCGCGGGTTGTATGGATATACAGTATGCGTCGCCCTCACTATCCGACCCGCCAATCGTGCTTTCCGTCGCCGATTCTCCGTCCTCGTCATCCTCTGCCGCGACGGATTCGCCCGCAGCGGCGGCCACCGCCGCCACGACCGACTGGCTCGCGAAGCTCAACGACGCCCAGCGCGAAGCCGTCGAATACGGCGCCGACGACGTCGCGCATCCGTCCGGCGCGCTGCTGGTCATTGCGGGCGCGGGCTCCGGCAAGACGAACACGCTCGCGCACCGCGTCGCGAATCTGGTCGTCAAGGGCGTCGATCCGCGCCGCATCCTGCTGCTGACGTTTTCGCGCCGCGCCGCGGTCGAAATGACCCGGCGTGTCACGCGCATCGCGGGCGCGGCACTCGGCACGCGCGCGGCGCTTGCGCAGGGACTGACGTGGTCGGGCACGTTCCACGGCGTCGGCGCACGCCTGTTGCGCGAGTACGCGGATCTGATCGGCCTCGCGCCGACCTTCACGATCAACGACCGCGAAGATTCCGCCGACCTGATGAATATCGTGCGTCACGAACTCGGCTTGTCCGCGAAGGAAAAGCGCTTTCCGTCGAAATCGGCGTGTTTCGCGATCTACTCGCGCGTCGTGAATACGGGCGCGTCGCTGGCCGACGTGCTCAACAGCGCGTTCCCGTGGTGCCGTGAATGGGAAGCCGATCTGCGCATGCTGTTTGCCGCCTATGTCGGCGCGAAGCAGAAGCAAAGCGTGCTCGACTACGACGACTTGCTGCTCTACTGGTCGCACATGGCGGCCGAGCCCGCCATTGCCGCTGATCTCTCCGGCCGTTTCGATCATGTGCTCGTCGACGAATACCAGGACACCAACCGTCTGCAGGCGTCGATCCTGCTCGCGCTGAAGCCCGACGGGCGCGGCCTGACCGTGGTCGGCGACGACGCGCAGTCGATCTATTCGTTTCGCGGCGCGACCGTGCGCAACATTCTCGATTTCCCGGCGCATTTCGATCCGCCCGCGAAGCAGGTCACACTGGAGCGCAACTACCGCTCGACGCAGCCGATCCTCGAAGCTTCGAACGCGGTGATCGGCCTTGCGTCCGAGCGTTACACGAAGAACCTGTGGACCGACAAGGCGTCAGCACAACGCCCGCATCTCGTCACCGTCGCCGACGACGCGGACCAGGCGCGCTACATTGTCGAGCAGGTGCTCGCCGCGCGCGAGGCGGGCATGAAGCTGAAGGCGCAGGCGGTGCTGTTCCGCGCCGCGCATCACAGCGCCGCGCTCGAAATCGAGCTGACGCGGCGCAATATTCCGTTCGTGAAGTTCGGCGGCCTGAAGTTTCTTGATTCCGTCCATGTGAAGGACGTGCTAGCCGTGCTGCGCTGGGCGGAGAATCCGCGTGATCGCGTCGCGGGTTTTCGCGTTGTGCAGTTGCTGCCGGGCGTCGGGCCCGCGACGGCCGCGCGCGTGCTCGACGACATCGCCGCGCGGGCCGACGCTCTGCAGTCAGGCGGCGCGCCGGATGCCGCGCATGCAGTTGCGGGCTGCACGGCGCATGCGCTCGCCGCCTTCGCGCCGCCGGCGCGCGCGCTCGAAGACTGGCATCCGTTCGTGGCGATGATGGCGTCCGCATGCGGACGGCAGACGCCCTGGCCGGCCGAGTTCGAAATGGTGCGGCGCTGGTATGAGCCGCATCTCGAGCGCAATCACGAGGACGCGTCGATTCGCCAGGCCGATCTTGCGCAAATGGAGAGCATCGCGGGCACGTACGCGTCGCGCGAGCGCTTCCTGACGGAGCTGACGCTCGATCCGCCCGACGCGACTAGCGACGAATCCGGTGTTCCGCTGATCGACGAAGACTATCTGATCCTGTCGACGATCCATTCGGCGAAAGGGCAGGAGTGGCGCAACGTGTTCGTGCTCAATGGCGTCGACGGCTGCATTCCGTCCGATCTCGGCACGGGCAGCGAGGAGGAAATCGACGAGGAGCGGCGACTGCTATACGTGGCGATGACGCGCGCGAAAGAGGACCTGCATATCGTGATGCCGCAGCGGTTCTACGTACACAACCAGACGCATCTCGCCGACCGGCACGTGTGGGCATCGCGCACACGCTTCATTCCGGCGCATCTGCTGCCGCTGTTCGATTCGCATGCGTGGCCGCCCGCGCCCGTCGTGTCGGCACCGACGCGGGCGGGGCTGGCCGCTGCCGCGCAAGCCAAAATAGAAATCGCGGCGAAGCTCAGAAAAATGTGGGACTGAGCTTGCCGCGATGTGTCGGCGTCCGGTTCGACGCGCTGTGTCGCGGGACGAGGTCTAGCGCGACTGCCGTTGCTGCTGTTGCGGGCGCGGCGGCGGCATGAAAAAGTTGCGCAGCCAGGCGGCGAGCCGTGTGAACACGTCATACGGCTCTTCGACAAAAATCTCCGGTTTCAGGAGCCGCAGATATTCCATGATCTGCTGCGCTTCCTGCTTCTGGAACGAGCCGTGCGAAATGCCCAGGCGCAACAGGCCGCGCAATTCGCCGAGCTTTTCGCGCGCGGCGCTGCCCACGCTGGTTTCGCACGCGACCTTTGCCTCGTACACACGCTGACGCAACGATTCCGCCAGACGCCACGCGGGCGTCTGCATGACTTCTTCGAGCGTCTGGATATCCTGCGCCGCCGACTTGATCTGCGCGGCGAGCGGGTCCACCAGCGAAGGCGCGCCTTCCGCTTCCTTGACGATCGCCGCGGCCCACTCGCGGCTCTGCTTCGCGAGTTCCTCAGGCGTCCATTCCGTGCGCGCGGCAAAGCCGAAGCCGAACTCGTTCGCCTGCTTCATCAGAATCGCGACGACGTCCGGAAACTCCTTGTCCAGCGTGCGCTTCGCCCATGCGTACTGGCCGCCCTGCAGCATCCGCTGCACGGCGTGCTCCGTCAGCGGCACCATGTTGTCGAGGAGCTTTGCACGCAGAAAATCCTCGAACGACGGCGTCGCGAACTGAGGGTCCAGTTTCACTGAGACCCGCACGAACGCCTCGAAATCCTTTCGCAAGGATGCGAGCGTTTCGTCCTTGATGTTAAGGGTAATCTGACCCATGTCTTATCCCGTTTCGTCGACCGCGCGACACCGTCGAGGCATTCGCCTCGTGCCGTGCATCCCCGTGCGCTGGCGGCACCGATATCCGGCGCGGTTCTGTCCGGCTTGCCGGCATGCCGTCGATAGACGCTGCCGGGTTCACGGACCACGAGTGTTTATCGGCGGATTGAAAGGGAACTTGAGGGCGGCGCGCCGTCCGGTCGAACGGCGCGCGAGGGCATGGGCCCGGCGTTACTTCAGCACGACGCCTTGCCAGAGGAAGAACACGGCGAGGCCGACGGCGATGGTGAGCAGCGGCCGGCGCGTGAGGGCGCTGACGGCAACGGCGGCTAGCGCGCCGACGAGTTGCGGGTTGTGCCACGTGAGTTCGGCGTCCGTGCCGTGCGGCGACACGGTCATCGGCACGATGATCGCCGTCAGCACGGTGACGGGCACGAAGCCAAGTGCGGTACGCACGAGCGGAGGAAACACGATGCGGTCGCCGAGTACGAACACCGCGGCACGGATCAGCCACGTGATGACGGCCATGCCGAGAATCAGGGCCACGTAGTTCATCGCGATGCCTCCGCTGCGCGGGTGCGCTGGAACGCCGGCAAGGACAGCAGCACGCCGACCGTTACGCCGACGAACACGGCGCCCAGCAGGCCGAGCTTGTACGGCCAGCCTTGCCAGAAGAACGCCAGCGCGCCGGCCGTGGCCGCGGCCGCCAGATAGCGCACGGCGACGAGTTGCGGCACCACGATCGCGATGAAGGTCGCGGCCATCGCGAAATCGAGCCCCAGCGATTGCAGGCCGGGGAAGGCCGCGCCGAACAGCAGGCCGATCAGCGTCCAGACCTGCCAGTTGAGGTACATCGACAGGCCCGAGCCCAAAAAGTAGTAAGGCCCGACGGAACCCGGCGGATGCAGCCGGTAGTGCGCCCATGCGACGGCGAACACTTCGTCGGTGAGCAGGCCGCCGAGCGCCCAGCGCCAGCGCGACGGCAGGTGCGATACGTACGGCGCGAGCGTCGCGCTGTAGAGCACGTGACGGACATTGACGACGAAAGTCGTCGCCCAGATGACGGCATAGCTCGCGTGGCCCGCAATCAGGCCGAGCGCGATGAATTGGGCCGATCCGGCAAACACGACCAGCGACATCAGCTGGCCGTGCCACAGGTGCAGCGGACCGGACGCGACGAGCGTGCCGTAGATCACACCGAACGGCGAGGCGCCGATGATCATTGGGAGCGTATCGCGTGCGCCGGCCGTGAGTTCCTTGAGGCGGTGAACGGGTTGTGCAGGGTGGGTCAATCTTTTCTCCTCGATGAGGCCGAGGATAGCCGGGCGAAGGGCGCCGCGGCTTGTACGTTCTTGCGCCTTGGGCTTTATTGATGCGGGGAGATTGCGGCGGCGCCGGCCCGGTGCTGCGTGCTCACGCGCGCGGCCGGTTCAGGCCGATTGCCAGCGCCCCGGCGGCACGCCGAACATGCGCCGGAAATGCCGCGTGAAGTGGCTTTGATCGGTGAACCCGCCTGCCGCCGCCACATCGGCCACTGATGCGCCCGCGCGCAACGGCGCGAGCGAGCGCTGCAGACGGACCTGATTGCGCCACGCGTGCGGCGGCAATCCCGTCGCGCGCGTGAAGAGCCGCGCCGCGTGAAACTGCGACAGGCCGACGGTATCGGCGAGATCCGCAAGCTTGAGCGGCGCGGCCAGATCGCCGGCCAGTTGCTCTTTCATCGTGATGACGCGGGTGTCGTCGGTGGCGAGTTGCGGCGTGTCGGGACGCGTGCGGCCGTAGCGCACGAGCAGCGTCGACAGCGCGTCGAGCATCGCCGTTTCCGCGACGAGCGGATCGCCGTTCGCCTCCAGCAGCTGATGCGCGCGCGACAGCCGCACGGCAAGGTCGGGATCGCGGATCACGTCGGCGTCGAACCACGGCAGCGGCTGCGCGCGACCCGCGATGTCTTCGGCGAGCGCGTGAATGAAATCGACGGGCGCGTACATCACGCGGTAGCGCCAGCCTTCGTCCATGGCGCGCGAGCCGGTATGCACTTCGCCGGGATTGATGATGGGCACGCTGCCTGCCTCGGCGACGTGGCGCGAACCCTGATACCGGTACGTTTCCGCGCCCGCCTCGATCACGGGAATCGTGTACGCGTCGTGCCAGTGCGGCGTGAACTCGTGATCGTGATATTCGGCCGTGAGCAGATCCGCGCCGGGCAGAAGCGGCGTGCGCCAGTAACGGGCGTTATCGCGGAAGCGGGTCGAAGTCATGAGCGAAGTCCGGGTGGACCTGTCAGTTTAGCGCGCCTTGTTCGGCTTGTTTGCCTCGGCCTGCTCAGAAGCGCGTTCAGCGAACGGGAATCGTCGTGCCGGCGGGCATCGGCACGGCCGTGACGCTGTTCTTCGCGCTGCCCGTCGCGACGCGATCGCTGTAGGTCAGGTACACGAGCGTATTGCGCTTCGAATCGACGACGCGTACCACGTGCAGCGTCTTGAAGATCAGCGACATCCGTTCCGTGAATACGTCGGACTGCTGGCGCAGCGGCTCGGGAATCTTGATGGCCGCGACCTGGCGGCACGCGATCGACGCCTCGGTCGGATCTTCGGCGATCCCGAGCGTACCCTTGATGCCGCCCGTGCGCGCCCGCGATACGTAGCAGGTGACGCCCTGCACGGCGGGATCGTCGTACGCTTCGACGACCACGCGATCCGAGCCGGTGATATGAAAGTTCGTGTTGACGCTGGCGACTTCCTCGGCCTGCGCGAGCGGCGCGCAGGCGAGCGCTGCCGAAGCGGCGAGGAAGGCGGCGGCGCGCACGTTGTGCGCACAGGGCAGGGCGAGTTTCATCAGGTGACCGGAAGAATGGGCGTTTGAAGAACAGGACGGGCAGACGGTTGCCAGTCAGAACGCCATCGTAACCTGGTTGCCAGCGCCGGCTGCCAACGTGCGATACGCTTGCGGCGCTTCTCTTCGGTCGACGGTCGATGAACCCGCGTACCGATAAGCGACGGCAGAAAAAGAAAAGGCCCGCACGAATGCGGGCCTTCGAATTTTGGCTCCCCGACCTGGGCTCGAACCAGGGACCTACGGATTAACAGTCCGGCGCTCTACCGACTGAGCTATCGGGGAACAGCAATACAACTTGTCGCTACATAAAAAAGCCCGCTTTGGTTAACGGGCTCTTGCAATTCTTTGGCTCCCCGACCTGGGCTCGAACCAGGGACCTACGGATTAACAGTCCGGCGCTCTACCGACTGAGCTATCGGGGAACAACAAAAGCAGAGAAGCGGAATTGTAGGAGGTGTTGCAGAAGCTGTCAATACCCTCGAATCATCTCAATTTAATTCGACTGATTCGCGCCTGGGCGACAGCTTGCAGCGCTCAACGCTCGAGCAGCGCCAGTTTTTCCTTCACGTCCTTGAATTCGTCGGCTTCGGCCAGCGGCGCCTTGGTCTTGGTGATGCTCGGCCATGCCTTCGCGAGCTCGGCGTTGAGCTCCGTGAAGTGCTGCTGGTCGCCGGGCACGTCTTCCTCGGCGTAGATGGCGTTCACCGGGCATTCCGCAACGCACACCGCGCAGTCGATACATTCATCCGGGTCGATCGCGAGGAAGTTGGGACCTTCGCGAAAGCAGTCCACCGGGCACACATCGACGCAGTCGGTATAGCGGCACTTGATGCAGCTTTCGGTCACAACGTGAGTCATTCAGGCAACTCCTGCAAACGATATCTTTTAGGTAATGGGGGATGGCGAGACGCCAAAAGCGGTATTGTAGCGTAACGTCAAGTAGTGCATACGCCATCGTCCCAAGCCTTTTATATCGTTTGGTGATTAGTTTATGGCGAGCAGTTTGCGCCGCGGGCGCCCGCCGGCCTTGACGCATTCAAACAACCGCCGGCGCGCATTCGGGTAACATGCGACAGCATCTTCGCGGGACCCGTGTTGAGCGGTTCTGCGCGAAGCCCGAAGCGCACAGGTGAACATGGCGCACACGGCGAACACGAAAGGGCGAGGGCGCACGAGGCCTGACGTCTTCCGATTTCATGCAGTCCCGGTTTGCAAGATCATGATCATTTCTTCGCTGCTCGACACTGACCTGTACAAGTTCACGATGATGCAGGTGGTGCTGCATTATTTCCCGGCTGCCAACGTCGAATACAAGTTCCGCTGCCGCACGCCGAACGTCAACCTCGTGCCGTACATCGACGAGATTCGCAGCGAAGTGCATAAGCTCTGCAAGCTGCGCTTCAGCGAAGGCGATCTCGACTATCTGCGCCGGATGCGCTTCATCAAGGGCGACTTCATCGACTTCCTCGCGCTCTTCCATCTGAACGAAAAGTACATCTCGATCACGCCTTCGGCGAAGGGCAACGGGGAGATCGAAATCGACATCAAGGGGCCGTGGCTGCACACGATCCTGTTCGAAATCCCCGTGCTTGCCATCGTCAACGAAGTGTATTTCCGCAACACGCAGCAGCAGCCCGATTACAGCGAAGGACGCGAGCGCCTGCGCGACAAGATCCAGCTGCTCGGTGCGCGCCCCGAGTTCGCCGACTGCAAGATCGCCGACTACGGCACGCGTCGCCGCTTCTCCGGACGCTGGCACGAAGAGGTGATCCTCACGCTCAAGGACGGCCTGCGCGACCAGTTCACGGGCACGAGCAACGTGTTCTACGCGATGAAGCATGGCCTGACGCCTCTCGGCACGATGGCGCACGAATACCTGCAGGCGTGCCAGGCGCTCGGCCCGCGTCTGCGCGACTCGCAGATCTTCGGCTTCGAAATGTGGGCGAAGGAATATCGCGGCGACCTGGGCATTGCGTTGTCGGACGTGTATGGCATGCAGGCATTTCTCCGTGATTTCGACATGTACTTCTGCAAGCTCTTCGACGGCGCGCGCCATGATTCCGGCGACCCGTTCGACTGGGGCGAACGTCTTCTCGCGCACTACGAAGCGAACCGCTGCGACCCGCGCACGAAAGTGCTCGTTTTCTCCGACGCGCTCGACATCCCGAAGGTGCTGCAGCTGTACGAGCGCTTCCGGGGCCGCTGCAAGCTCGCGTTCGGCGTCGGCACGAACCTCACGAACGACCTCGGCTACAACCCGCTGCAGATCGTCATCAAGATGGTCAAGTGCAATGGCCAGCCCGTCGCGAAGCTGTCCGATTCGCCGGGCAAGAACATGTGCGAAGACAAGGCGTACCTTGCGTATCTGCGCCAGGTGTTCGGCATCAATCAGCCTGAGGAAGAAGCCGCGGGCAAGTGACGCGCGGCCACGCTTTGGTGTTGCAGCCGGAGAGCATGTGAGGGCATTGTCGGCGCTTCGCACAAGTGCCGCTATATGCCGTTCGGCCAGGTGTTGGCATGAAGGGCGGCCGGTATAATTCGACCGTCAATGTGCGCAATGAGCAGGCGCATTTCGCACGCGTATGTCCCACGTTCAGCACGACCACCGGCACGAGGATATTGCACATGGATACATCGACGGCCCGCCGCAACATCCTGGCGCGCATCCGCGCGGGGCAAGGGCGCGAGCCCGAGCCGGCCGCGTCCGAACGCGAGGCGGCGCAGGCGTATGTCGCAAGCCGTCCGCAAGGTCCGCGTCCGCCCATGCCGGCCGATCTCGTCGCGCATTTCATCGAGCAGGCAAAGAAGATGGCGACCACGGTCGATACCGTCGAGTCGCTTGCCGACGCGCCCGCTGCCGCGCACCGTTACCTTTCCGAACTGAATCTTCCGACTCAGGCCATCGCATGGCAGACGCTCGAAGCGCTGCCTTGGGGCGGCTCAGGCATCGACGTCGAGTTTCGCAAGCCGCGCGACGAAGACCGCGTCGGCATCACGGGCTGCTTCTGCGCGACGGCTGAAACGGGCACGCTGGTGCTGCTGTCCGGGCCAGAGACGTATGCGTCGGCGGGCTTGCTACCGGAGACGCATATCGCGATCGTGCCGGCCTCGCGCATCGTCGCCGGTCATGAGGAAGCGTTCAACCTGATCCGCAGCGAACGCGGCGAACTGCCGCGCGCCGTCAACTTCGTCTCAGGCCCGTCGCGTACGGGCGATATCGAACAAACCATCGTGCTGGGCGCGCACGGTCCTTATCGCGTGCATGCGATCGTCGTGCGTGGCGCGTAACGCTGTGTCGTTGCAGGGACGTGTTGAGCGTGCGTGTTCTCGCGCATGTTCTCAAATGGGCGGCGTCGCGTTGTTGTTCGTGCTGTCATGCTGGCCGCTTGCAGCATCGGCCGCGAGTCTCGACGGCGCTTCGCTTTCTGCCTGGTGGGGCGTGCCGTTCGCGGGCGTCCTGCTGTCGATTGCCGTGTTCCCACTTGTCGCGCCCAAGCTTTGGCATCACCACTTCGGCAAGATTTCTGCTGGGTGGGCCGTCGTGTTCCTCGTGCCGTTCGCTTTCGCGTTCGGCGCATCGATAGCGTTCGGCACGCTGATTCATGCGCTGCTCGAAGAGTATGTGCCGTTCATCGTGTTGCTGACGGTGCTCTATACCGTCGCGGGCGGTATCTGCGTGACGGGCAATCTGCGCGGCTCGCCGCGCCTGAATACGGCGCTGCTCGCGCTCGGCACGGCGCTCGCGAGCATCATGGGCACCACGGGCGCGGCGATGCTGCTGATCCGGCCTCTCTTGCGCGCGAACGACAACCGTAGGCACGTTGTGCATGTCGTCGTGTTTTTTATCTTCCTGGTCGCGAACGCGGGCGGTTCGCTGTCGCCGCTCGGCGATCCGCCGCTGTTCCTCGGTTTCCTGAATGGCGTCGGCTTCTTCTGGACGACCGTGCATCTCGCGCTGCCGATGCTGTTCATCTGCATCGTGCTCCTCGCCGTTTTCTACGCACTCGATACGTACTATTTCCGGCATCGCGAAGAAACGCTTCCTGTCGATCCGTCGCCTGATACGCTTGCCGTTGGCGTCGTCGGCAAGATCAACTTCGTGCTACTTGCGGCGGTGATCGCGCTGGTGCTGATGAGCGGCATCTGGAAACCCGGCATCACGTTCGATGTGGCGGGCACGCACGTCGAACTGCAGAATGTCGTGCGGGACGCGGGGCTGATCGCGGTGACGCTGCTGTCGCTCGCTATTACGCCGCGCGCCGCGCGCGAGGGCAACGCGTTCAACTGGGCGCCCATCGAAGAGGTCGCGAAACTGTTCGCGGGAATCTTCGTGACGATCGCGCCTGTCATCATGATGTTGCGCGCGGGCGAGGCGGGGGCGTTCAGCGGCATCGTGCATCTCGTCAACGACGCGGCCGGCCAGCCGCGCGACGAGATGTATTTCTGGGCGACGGGGCTGTTGTCGTCGTTCCTCGATAATGCTCCCACGTACCTCGTGTTCTTCAACCTCGCGGGCGGCGACGCGCAGACGTTGACGACCACGGGCGCATCGACGCTCGCAGCCATTTCGGCGGGCGCAGTGTTCATGGGCGCGAACAGCTACATCGGCAACGCGCCGAATTTCATGGTCAAGGCGATCGCCGAATCGCGCGGCGTGAAGATGCCGAGTTTTTTCGGGTATCTCGCGTGGTCGGGCGTCGTGCTGATACCGTTGTTCATCGCGACATCGTTGATTTTCTTTTGATGCCGTGCGCGCGCCGAAAGGGGTGCGCTACGGCCTGATACTCGGAGAATGGCAATGCAAAAGGTTCTGGTTGCGCGTCCCATCTTTCCGGATGTGATCGAGCGCCTCAAGCAGCATTTCGAAGTGGACTGGCACAACGGCGACGTGCTGCCCGCCGACGAACTCAAGCGCCGCCTCGCCGACAAGGATGGTGCGCTGACGGCTGGCGACGCGATCGACGCGTCCGTGCTGTCCGCCGCGCCGCGCCTGCGCGTGGTGTCGAACATGGCAGTCGGTTACAACAACTTCGACATGGCGGCGTTCAACGCGGCGAACGTGCTCGGCACGAACACGCCCGACGTGCTCAACGAATCGACGGCGGATTTCGGCTGGGCGCTGATGATGGCGGCTGCGCGCCGCATCGCGGAATCGGAGCACTGGCTGCGGGCGGGCAAATGGGAAAAGTGGTCGTACGACGGCTTTCTCGGCTCGGACCTGTATGGCTCGACGCTCGGCGTGATCGGCATGGGCCGCATCGGGCAGGCGCTCGCGCGTCGCGCGCGCGGCTTCAACATGAACGTGATCTATCACAACCGCTCGCGCGTCGCGCCGGAGATCGAGGCCGAGCTGAACGCGGAGTACGCGTCGAAGCAGGACTTGCTGCGTCGTGCCGATCACGTCGTGCTCGTGCTGCCGTACACGGCTGAGAACCATCACACCATCGGCACCGCCGAACTCGCGCTGATGAAGCCGACGGCGACGCTGACGAATATCGCGCGCGGCGGCATCGTCGACGACGCGGCGCTTGCCGAGGCTTTGCGCGAGAAGCGTATCGCCGCGGCGGGCCTCGACGTGTTCGAGGGCGAGCCGAAGCTCAACCCGGCGCTGCTCACCGTGCCGAATGTCGTGCTGACGCCGCATATCGCGAGCGCGACGGAAGCGACGCGCCGCGCGATGGCGAATCTCGCCGCCGACAATCTGATCGCTGGCTTGGGCGAGGGTCCGCGCGCCGGGCGTCCGCCGAACCCTATCAACCCTGATGTGATCGGGAAGGCGCGTTCATGACGATGGTTTTAATCGCGGCCGTTGCCGTACTGGCCGTTGCGCTGGTGATTGCGCTGTTCATGCTGATGCGCGGCAACAGCGTCGCGCAACAACAGATGCAATTCGACGAACTGGGCGAGCGCCTCGATGCCGCGGCGCTTGCGCAGACGCGCGAGTACGAGCGGCTCGAACGCGAGCTACGCGGCGAAATCTCGGAAACGGCGCGCGTGTCCCGCACAGAACTGAGCGGCGGTTTCTCGCAGTTCCAGCAGACGCTCGCTTCGCAGTTCACGAGCATGACGACCGTGCAGGCCGCCAAGATCGACGGCTTTGCGCAGCAACTCGTCAAGCTGACGGATACGAATACGCAACAGCTCGACGCCGTGCGCCACAGTCTGCAACAGCAGGCGCAACAGGCGCGCGACGAACAGGGCATCACGCTGAAGCGTTTCGGCGAAACGTTGCAGCAGCAACTGGCGCAGGTGACGGAGGCAAACGACCGGCGCTTCGCGGAAGTGCGCGCGACCATCGAGCAGCGGCTGAAAGACATCGAGGCGAACAACTCGACGAAGCTCGAAGAAATGCGTCGCACCGTCGACGAAAAACTGCACGCGACACTCGAACAGCGGCTTGGCGAATCGTTCAAGCTCGTGTCCGATCGTCTCGAGCAGGTGCATCGCGGTCTCGGCGAAATGCAGACTTTGGCCGCCGGTGTCGGAGATTTGAAGAAGGTTCTGACGAACGTTAAGACGCGCGGCACATGGGGCGAAGTACAGCTCGAAGCGTTGCTTGAACAGGTGCTGACGTCCGATCAGTACGCGAAGAACGTTGCGACGATTCCGAAGAGCAACGATCGCGTCGAGTTCGCGATCAAGCTGCCGGGACGTCAGCCGACTCCCGATGCGGCCGCAACGCCCGTATGGCTGCCCATCGATGCGAAATTTCCGCGTGAAGACTATGAACGTCTGATCGAAGCGCAGGAGCGTGCCGACCCAGTCGCAGTCGAAGACGCGTCGCGCGCGCTCGAAGGGCGGATTCGCGCGGAAGCGAAGACGATTGCGGAAAAGTACGTGTCGCCGCCGCATACCACGGACTTCGCGCTGCTGTTCCTGCCGACGGAAGGCTTGTACGCCGAGATTCTGCGTCGTCCGGGTCTCACGGATCTTCTGCAGCGCGACTATCGCGTGACGATTGCCGGGCCGACGACGTTGACGGCCTTGCTCAACAGTTTGCAGATGGGTTTCCGCACGCTCGCCATCGAAAAGCGTTCGAGCGAAGTGTGGCAGGTGCTGGGCGCGGTGAAAACGGAGTTCGGCAAATTCGGCGACGTGCTGGCGAAGACCAAGTCGCAACTCGAAACCGTCACGCGTTCGATCGAGGCAGCGGAAGTGCGTACGCGTCAGATGAACAAAAAGCTGCGCGACGTCGAGGCGTTGCCCGAAGAACGGGCGGCGGGCTTGCTCGGGGACTCGCTGTCCGGAGTCGATGCGGAAGAGTCTTGATGCAGGGAAGGCTGGTAACGCTTGACCGCGATGGTTAAGCGTCTCGCCAGCCAGCAGGGCAGCTTCGAACCTCGAATGGAAGCGAAGCTGCGCCCGCCGGGCGTGTGCGCAAGTCAGTCCGCGCTTGCCGCCAGTTGATCGAGCGCGTCGCCCGTAATGCGCACGACGCGCCAGTCCGGCAACACGGTCGCGCCCATCTTCTGATAAAAATCGATGGCAGGCTGATTCCAGTCCAGCACCGACCATTCGAAGCGGCCGCACTGCCGCTCGACAGCCAACGCAGCCAGATAGCGCAACATCTTCGACCCGAGCCCCGTGCCGCGCTCGGTCGGCTGCACGTACAGGTCTTCGAGATACAGGCCGCGCCGTCCGAGGAACGTCGAGTAGTTGTGGAAGAACAGCGCGTAGCTGATCATCTTGCCGTCGCGCTCCGCGACGATCGCTTCCGCCGAGGGACGCGCGCCGAACAGCGCGTCGCGCAGGCCGTCTTCCGTCGCGATGAACAGATGTGTGAGCTTCTCGAACTCGGCCAGCTCGTACATCAGCGCGAGCATCGTGCCGACGTCTTCACGCGTGGCCGCGCGGATCGTCGCGGACATTACGCTTCCTCCGGCACGTCGCTCAACTGGATCTCGATGCCGCCGAAGCGCGAGGCCACCCAGTTGTACGCGTGGCATGCAATCCACAGCAGGATGAAGCCCAGAATCGCGTTGAGCAGCAGCGCGCTGAACACGGTGCTCAGTTCCACGGACCCGTAACGGATGAAGGCGACCAGCACGCCGAGCAGCACGATAGGCACACTGAACGTCAGATACACGAGGATCAATGCCTTTGCCGTTTGCCCCGGTGCAATGAACGAGATCTGTTTTTTCATGTAAGTCAAACCCGTATGTCGTAGTGGATTGCGTAAAAACCTGCCAGCCTCGTGTGGTCAGATGAGGCCGTCGAACAGCATGATGTCGACGGCGTCGCCCGGATCGAGATCGCCCTGGTCGTGGGCGAGCACGATGAAGCAATTTGCTTCGCTCATCGAACTGAGCACGCCGGAGCCTTGCGAGCCCGTCGGCGTGACGCGCCATGCGCCTTGCGCGTCGCGCTGCGCGATGCCGCGCTGGAATTCGGTGCGGCCCGGCCGTTTGCGGATCGTGTCGACGCACGCTGCGCGGATCAGCGGCACAGGATGCGTCGTCGCGCCGGACATCCGCAGCAGCACTTCGCGCACGATCTGGTAGAACGCCGCCATCACCGCGACGGGGTTGCCCGGCAGACCGAAAAAGATTGCCGGTTTGCCCGCGCCGGGCTTGCCGCCCGACCAGATACGCCCGAACGCCAGCGGCCGGCCCGGGCGCATCGCGAGACTCCAGTGCGCGACGTCGCCGAGCATGCGCAGCATTTGCTTCGTCAGATCGGCTTCGCCCACGGAAACGCCGCCGGAGGTTATCACGACATCCGCGCTCGATGCAGCCGTTCGCAGTGCTTCTTCAAGCGCGGCGGGTTCGTCGCGGACCACGCCGAGGTCGATGGGATCGACGTCGAGTCGCTTGAGCATCGCGAACAGCGTATAGCGGTTGCTGTCATAGACGCAGCCCGGATCGAGCGGCTGGCCGATCGAGCGCAGCTCGTCGCCCGTCGAAAAGAATGCGACACGCAGACGGCGGCGCACGGACACCTCGCCAATGCCCAGTGACGCGAGCAGCCCGAGGTCCGACGCGCGCACGATTCGGCCCGCCTTCAGCGCGACCGCGCCCTGCGCAAGGTCTTCGCCCGCGAGGCGCCGGTTCGCGCCCGTGCGTAATTGCGCAGCCGGAAAGCGGATGGTGTCGCCGTCGCGCGTGACGGCTTCCTGCGGCACGACGGTGTCGCAGCCAGCGGGCATCGTCGCGCCCGTCATCACGCGAACGCATTGCGTGCGCTCGATGCTTCCCGCGAACGGATGCCCCGCGAAGGCCTTGCCCGCCACGCTCAGCGTCAGCTCACGCTTTTCACCAGGTACGCCCGTTTGAACTGCGAGCGCCGCGCCTGCAAACGCGTAGCCGTCCATCGCGGAGTTGTCGTGCGCGGGCACGTCGATGGGCGACACGATGTCCTGCGCCAGCACGCGGTTCAGCGCGTCACGCAGATGGACGCGCTCGACGGTCGTCACGGGTGTCGCCCACTCGCGCACGATCGCCTGTACGGCGGACACCGGCATGGCTTGAGCGTCGTACTGTGCGACGCAACTCGAAGTTTCGTTCAGCGTGGTCATGAAAGGGGAGCGTCGCGACGGGATGCGGTGCGGCGGCGGCCGGGCGGCAATCGCGGCAAATGGCGCTGCTAATGTTAAACCCGGTCAACCGCGTTCGAGGTCGGCGAGTTCCTGCAGTGAATTGATATTGTAAAACGTGCGCTCGTCCGGAAAGGCGACTTCGACCGCCCTGTGGCGTGCGTACCACGTGCGAACCTTGCGCTCTCCCGCCTGCAGAAAGCCTTCGAGATCGTCGGCCAGCGACGTGCGCACGAGCGCGAAAACGGGGTGAATCGACGTGTCGCCCTGGGCGTCCGTGGTCGTGACGGTTGCGATGCCGGAGTCACGCGCATCGAGCGCGGTTGCGAGGCGCTCGGCGAGATCAGCCGGAAAGCCTGGCGTGTCGCAGGGTGCCGACAGCACGAACGGTGTACGCGCTGCGCGCAAACCGGCGAGGAGACCGGCGAGCGGACCGGGAAAATCAGGCAGCGTGTCGGAGATGACGGTTGCGTGAAACGGCTCGCCCAGTTCCGCGTAGCGTGCCGTGTGACGGTTCGCGCTGATCAGAAGCGGCCCGGCCTGCGGCGCGAGACGCCGCATCACGTGGAGCGCGAGCGGTTCGCCGTGCAACATCTGCAGGCCTTTGTCGACGCCGCCCATGCGCATGCCGCGTCCGCCTGCGAGCAGCAGGCCGGTGATCTCGTCGCGCGTGATGCTCATTGGAAAGACCGGCTCAGCCGCCGATGTACGACATCTCGACGCGCCGTTCTTCGCGCGTCGTCGTCGATGCCGCGTTCGCGCTGCCACGCAGTTGCGAGTAGCGGTCGCCGCGCGCGTGCCAGATGTTGGCGATCGCGGTGGCGATGCCTGCATCGCTCGTGCCGTTGCGTACTAGCGCGCGCAGATCGTGGCCCGACGAAGCGAACAGGCAAAGATACACCTTGCCTTCTGTCGACAGCCGCGCGCGCGTGCAGTCGCCGCAGAACGCGCGCGTCACGCTGGAAATCACGCCGATCTCGCCGCTGCCGTCCGCGTAGCCCCAGCGCTGCGCGGTTTCGGCGGCGCTGTGCGCTTCGAGCGGCAGCAGCGGAAAGTGCTCGCTAATGCGCGCGACCACGTCCGCCGACGGCAGCACTTCCGTCATGTTCCAGCCATTCGACGTGCCGACGTCCATGTATTCGATGAAGCGCAGCACCACGCCCGAGTCGCGGAAATGCCGCGCCATCGGCACGATTTCGCTGTCGTTCGTGCCGCGCTTGACGACCATGTTGACCTTCAGCGGCGCAAGACCGACCGACTGCGCAACTTCGATGCCGTCGAGCACGTCGCGCACCGCGAAATCGGCGTCGTTCATGCGGCGAAACAACGCATCGTCGAGCGCGTCGAGGCTGACGGTCACGCGGCTCAGGCCTGCGTCTTTCAGGCTGCGCGCCTTGCGCGCGAGCAGCGAACCGTTGGTGGTGAGCGTCAGGTCGAGCGGCTTGCCCGCGGCCGTCGTCATGCGCGCGAGCCGTTCGATCAGGAATTCGAGGTTCTTGCGCAACAGCGGCTCGCCGCCCGTCAGACGGATTTTCTCGACGCCATGCGCGACGAAAATCGTCGCGATCCGCTCGATTTCCTCGAAAGTCAGCAGCGCGCTGTGCGGCAGGAACGAATAGTCCTTGTCGAACACTGCGCGTGGCATGCAGTAGACGCACCGGAAGTTGCAACGGTCGGTGACCGAAATGCGCAGGTCGCGCAGCGGGCGCGACAGCGTATCGGTCAGCTCGCCGCGCGGGGTCCGGATGGGACCGGCGACGTCGGGAACGGCGCTGACGTCGGCAACAGGAATGATGCGTCGGGACATGATGACATATTTGGGATATCAGACTTCATTCTAGCGGAAGGCCCTGTCCGTCACAGTAGGGCGAACGCGCGGTGCTGTCAGGTGAGGGACAACAAAAAGCCCGCCTTGAAGGCGGGCTTTTCGGGTTGCCCGGCGTTGCCGCCGGGCTAAGTTAGCGACCGCTTACTGCGGCTGCTTTGCCGTTTCGACCTGTTGCATCGGAGTCGTGTCGGCGGCCGGAAGCGGCTTGCGCTCGCGCGGCGCGCGTGCGGGCTTCACCGCCTGCGCGGCGGCTTCCTGCGCGACGCGCAGCTTGTCCGAGTCGGTGTTGACCCAGACGAGGCCGGCGCTTTCCAGCATCGTCTCGAGGCCTTGCGTCGACTGACGGCCGGCCGAAGCGCCGTTCGTGCGAACGGGTTGCGGCTCGGCTGCTGCGGCGATCGGCGCGGCTTGCGTTGCGGGTTCCGTTACGGCTTCCGTTACGGCCGGTTCCGCTGCGGGTTGCGCTTGCGCGACATCCGCGACGGGTTCCGCGACCGGCTGAACGACCGGCTCGGCGGCGGCCTGAACCACCGGCTCGACGACGGGCTGGGTTGCAACGGGTGCTTCGACAACCGGCTGCGCTGCTTCCGCAGGCGCTGCCGGGGCCGGAGCCGCTGCAACCGGCTCGGCTACAGGCTCGGCAACGACAGGCGCTTCGGCGACGGGTGCTGCCGCTACCGTCTCAACCGGCGCGGGCACTTCAACGGGAGCTTGCACCGTTGCGACAGGCGCAACCGCTTGCGGCTCGACAGCGACCGGCTCTTCGACGGCTGCTTCCGTGTGCGTCGCAACAGGCGCTTCGTCGGCGGGCACGACGGCTTCCGCCTTCGCAGCCTTTTCGACAGCCAGCGCCGGCGTTTCAGCCGATGCATGCAACTCGCTGACCACGGCGGCGCCCGTCGCGACGGCTGCCACGACGACCTCGACCGGCTTCACTTCCTGTGCCGGGTGTTGCTGAACAGCTTCGACCGCTTGCGGCTGCGCTTCGTGACGGCCCGTGTGTTCCGGCGCGCGCACGGGCGTTTCCGCCGATGCTGCCACAGCCGTTTCACCTTCCGCTTCCGCGACATCGGCGGCCGTGTTCACGTTCACGCCTTCCTCGTCACGCTCGCGACGGCCACCACGGCGGCCGCGACGGCGACGACGACGCTCTTCGCCATCACGCGCGTCGTCGATGGGAGCAGCGCCGCCCATCAGATTCGCTTGCGCCTGTGCGGCGACATCGGCCTGAGCGTCGTTCTGGCTCAGCGCGTCGGCTGCTTCGGGCTGCTGCTTGCGACGCTCGCCACGTTCGGCGCGTTCGCCACGCTCACGGCGCTCGCCACGGTCCGCCCGATCCTGGCGCTCGCCGCGCGTTGCCTCAGCGGTTTCTGCGCGTTCCGCACGCTCCTGACCGCGTTCGACGCGCTCCGGACGTACCTCGCGCGGTTCGCGTGCCTCACGAGGCTCGCGGCCTTCGCGCGGCTCGCGGCCGCCACGCGGTTCACGTGCTTCACGCGGTTCGCGTTCCTGACGTTCGCCGCGCTGCGACGGTTGACCCTGACGGCCTTGCGTTGCCGCGCCTTCGCCACGGCCTGCCGCATCGCGGCCACCTGCGCCGTTGCGACGGTTGCGGTTGCGATCGCCGCCGCGCTCGCCCGTGCGCTCACCACGCTCGGTGCGTTCGCCGCGTGCGGGCTTCGCCGTCTTCTCGACAGGAGCGGGCGCGGGAGCGGGAGCCGCCGGTTGCACACCGAACAGACCCTTCAGCCAGCCGATGAAACCGCCCGTCGCAGGCTTGACTTCAACGGTAGCGGCAGCGGGAGCGGGCGTGCGCACGGGCGCGCTCGGCGCCGGCTTTTCAGGCGTGATGCCCTTGACGGCCGCTTCCTGCTTCGGCTTCACCTCTTCGGCGCGCTTGCTGTATCCCGTTTCCGATTCCAGTTCGCGCGCTGCTTCTTCGGCCATCTTCCACGACGCGCGCGGATCGTCGAGGCGCGCGTCGTCGTGACGCAGACGCTCGAGCTTGTAGTGCGGCGTGTCGAGGTGCTTGTTCGGCACCAGCACGACGTTGACCTTGAAGCGCGACTCGATCTTGTTGATTTCCGAGCGCTTTTCGTTGAGCAGGAAGGCCGTGACTTCGACGGGCACCTGGCAGTGGATCGCCGCGGTGTTTTCCTTCATCGCTTCTTCCTGAATGATCCGCAGCACTTGCAGCGCGGACGATTCGGTATCGCGGATGTGGCCCGTGCCGTTACAGCGCGGGCAGGTCACGTGGCTGCCTTCCGACAGCGCCGGACGCAGACGCTGGCGCGACAGTTCCATCAGGCCGAAGCGCGAGATCTTGCCCATCTGGACGCGCGCGCGGTCGTGCTTGAGCGCGTCTTTCAGGCGCTGCTCGACTTCGCGCTGGCTCTTGGCCGACTCCATGTCGATGAAGTCGATCACGATCAGGCCGCCCAGGTCGCGCAGGCGCAACTGGCGCGCGACTTCGTCGGCCGCTTCGAGGTTCGTGCGCGTGGCCGTTTCCTCGATGTCGGCGCCCTTGGTGGCGCGCGCCGAGTTCACGTCGATCGCGACGAGCGCTTCCGTGTGGTCGATCACGATCGCGCCGCCCGACGGCAGCGGCACCGTGCGCGAGTACGCCGTTTCGATCTGGTGTTCGATCTGGAAACGCGAGAAAAGCGGCACGTCGTCGTGATACCGCTTCACCTTGTTGACATTGTCCGGCATCACGATGTCCATGAAGGCGCGTGCCTGGTCATGGATTTCCGTGGTGTCGATCAGAATTTCGCCGATGTCCGGCTGGAAGTAGTCGCGAATCGCGCGGATCACGAGGCTCGATTCGAGATAGATCAGCATCGGCTGACCTTGCGAGCCGCTTTGCGACGCGGCTTCGATCGCGCGCCACAGCTGCATCAGGTAGTTCAGGTCCCACTGCAGCTCTTCCGCGCTACGGCCGATACCCGCCGTGCGCGCGATGATGCTCATGCCTTCGGGCAGTTGCAGTTGGGACATCGTTTCGCGCAGTTCCTGGCGGTCGTCGCCTTCGATCCGGCGCGACACGCCGCCGCCGCGCGGATTGTTCGGCATCAGCACGAGGTAACGGCCGGCGAGCGAGATGAACGTGGTGAGGGCTGCGCCCTTGTTGCCGCGTTCTTCCTTCTCGACCTGAACGATCAGTTCCTGGCCTTCCTTGAGGGCGTCCTGGATGCGCGCCGAGCGCATGTCGATGCCTTCGCGGAAGTACTGGCGGGCGACTTCCTTGAACGGGAGAAAACCATGGCGGTCTTCGCCGTAGTTGACGAAACAGGCTTCGAGCGACGGCTCGATGCGGGTAATGATGCCCTTGTAGATATTGCCTTTGCGCTGTTCGCGGCCGGCGGTTTCGATGTCGATATCGATGAGTTTTTGCCCATCGACGATGGCGACGCGCAGTTCTTCCTGCTGCGTCGCATTAAACAACATGCGTTTCATTGAACGGCTCCAGAGCGGCTCTGCCTGTCCAGCCGACGGCGCACGGGAACGAACCCGGCCGACGGCTTGGGCAGCGGCATGCCGCGCCTTATTGTGTTTTCACAAGCACGCTGGAGCGGGAAAGATGGCGGGAGAATTGCCTGATATGGGCGCCGTCTCCAATAAATGGACGCGCAGCCGCAGGGCACATGCGAACACGGCTTCAAATAATGGCCCGACACGCCGCGGGTCCTGGCAGCCGACTAGCATAAGCCTTCGTCCACGTGCGCCGGCGCGCCAGTTGGGCGCGCGTCCGGACACGTTCGAAGGCTGCGGTCTTGCCGCAGCGGGCAGGCTCGCTCACTGCGCGTGCCTGTCCCGCTCGGGGTGTCTCGCCTCATTTTGACGTCGCCATGTCCTGCACTCTCCGCAGGACGACTCGGGCGCACGCCGTATTTTCGCCACCGGCCGCTTCGCGCTTAAGGGACATGAAAGCAGCCCTTGCCGAAGCTCGCCAGTCAAATTCTTTTTGACCAAAATTCCGTTACCGACGGTGCCGACTGTGACCGAACGTGCCTGTGGGCGCCGTCCCTGCCGTGTCGTGCATCGTGCGTGCAACTTGTTGCATCTCATTTTCAGGGCGAGCAACCAGCCCCCGGCGCAAGTAAAATGACGTTTTATCGCTTGCACCTGCGCAATCCACCCGCGATTCGGTTTAAGGCGCCGATCCTATATAGTCGGCCACCGCAGACTGCTGGGCAAATTATATTCAGAATGAAAGAGTTAGGCAAAATATCCCAGAAATCGGTGACAAGCGCCGTCGCAAGCGATCAGGTGTCGATGATCGAAATCGACGACAGCGCGGCCGGTCAGCGGATCGACAACTTCCTGTTGCGCGTCTGTAAGGGCGTGCCGAAAAGTCATATTTATCGGATTCTGCGCAGCGGCGAGGTGCGCGTGAACAAGGGCCGCGTGGACGCGCAGTACCGTCTCGCGTTCGGCGATCTGGTGCGCGTGCCGCCCATTCGCGTCGCGAAGGCGGACGAGGCGGTGCATGCGCCCGTGCCGTCCGCGCATTTCGAGATCCTGTTCGAAGACGAGCATATGCTCGTGATCGACAAACCGGCCGGCGTCGCCGTGCATGGCGGCAGCGGGGTCGCGTTCGGCGTGATCGAGCAGTTGCGGGCGGCCCGTCCGCAGGCGAAGTTTCTGGAACTGGTGCATCGGCTGGACCGCGAGACGTCGGGCGTGCTGATGCTCGCGAAAAAGCGCGCGGCGCTCGTGAATCTGCATGAGCAGATTCGCGAGAACCGGATGGACAAGCGTTACTACGCGTGCGTGCATGGCGAATGGGCGAGCGACTGGGGCCGCCGGAGGGCCGTGAAGGAGCCGCTGCACAAATATCTGCTGCCGGATGGCGAGCGGCGTGTGCGCGTGCAGCCGGACGGGCTGCCATCGCACACCATTTTCAATCTCGTCGATCGTTGGCCCGGTTACGCGCTGCTCGAAGCGGAACTGAAAACGGGTCGGACCCATCAGATTCGTGTCCATCTGGCGCATCTGGGGCTGCCGATCATCGGCGACGCCAAATACGGCGATTTCGCGCTGAATAAGGCGCTTGCGCGCGCAAATGCGCAGCCGGGGCTCAAACGGATGTTTTTGCACGCTTACCGGCTTAAGCTGACGCATCCGGCGACGGGCGACACGTTACAGTTCGAAGCGCCGTTGCCGGCAGACTGCAAGCGGTTCATCGCGCAACTTGCGGGGACGGCGGGCGCAGGAACGCACGAACAATCACAAACCGAGACGAAAACGCATGGCTAGAGAGCAATTTGACCTGATCGTCTTCGATTGGGACGGCACGTTGATGGACTCGACCGTCCACATCACGCGCAGCATTCAGGCGGCCTGCCGCGACCTCGGGCTGCCCGTGCCGGCTGACGAGGCCGCGAGCTTCGTGATCGGCCTGGGTTTGCGCGACGCGCTGCAGATCGCCGCGCCGACGCTCGATCCATCCGACTACCCGCGCCTCGCCGAGCGCTATCGTTTCCACTATCTGGTGAAGGATCAGACGACCGAGCTGTTTTCGGGTGTGCGCGAGATGCTCGCGGATCTGCGTGATCAAGGCTATCTGCTCGCGATCGCGACGGGGAAGAGCCGTGTCGGGCTGAACCGTGCGCTCGATCAGGTTCGGCTCACGAGTCTTTTCGACGGCACGCGCTGCGCCGATGAAACGTTCTCGAAACCGCATCCGGCCATGCTGCAGGAACTGACACGCGAACTGGGGCAGGATCCCGTGCGCACGGTGATGATCGGCGACACCACACACGATCTTCAAATGGCGATTAATGCGGGCGTGTCGGGAATTGGCGTCACATACGGCGCGCATCCTGCGGATTCGTTGACGGCGCTGGAGCCGAAATTCGTCGCGGACAGCATCGCGTCGCTGTCGGGCTGGCTGCGGGAGTACGCATGACGGACGTCGCGCACGAGGCGGTGCGCATTTGCGCATCCGAAGAACTCGTCGACGGCGGCGCGGGCGTGCGCCGCGACGCGACATTCGCGGGCGGCGACGCCGTCGTGTTCTTCGTCCGCTATGACGGCGTGGCGTATGGCTATCTGAACCGCTGCGCGCACGTGCCAATGGAGCTGGACTGGAACGAAGGACAGTTCTTCGAATCGTCCGGCTTATACTTGATGTGCGCGACGCATGGCGCGATTTACGCGCCGGATACGGGCAAATGCGTCGGCGGTCCGTGCCGCGGCGGCAGGCTTCGCCCGGTACGCGTCGACGAGCGCGACACGCCCGAAGGGCGCACAGTGTTCTGGCTTCCGGACGCCGATCTTCGTCCAGCATCTGCCTGATTTCCCAGCATCTTTTCCCGAAACCTCGTTTTCTCCGGCGGCAACGCATGTCCGATAATTTGACTCCCGATCCGAACGAACCGGCCGCAACGAGCCGAGAGCCGCGCCGGGTGCCCGCCGACGAGCCGAACTGGGAGCGCGCCGCGCTCGAACGGATTGCGCTGGCGGCCGTAAACGAGCAACGCGCGGCGCGACGCTGGCGCATCTTTTTTCGCTTCCTGTTCCTTGGCGTGCTGGTCCTGGTTGCGTGGGCTGTGCTGGATCTCAGCGGAGAGAAGGTCGCGACCACCACTGGCCGCCATACGGCACTCGTGACACTTGAAGGCGAGATCTCATCCGATACGAACGCGAACGCGGAAGATGTCGACGCGGCGCTAGCGAGTGCATTCGACGACGCGGGCACGGCGGGCGTGGTCCTGCGTTGCAACAGCCCGGGCGGCAGTCCTGTTCAGGCTGGGATCATCTACCGCGAAATCCGTCGATTGCGCGCGAAATATCCGTCTATTCCGCTTTACGTCGTTGTGAGCGACATGTGCGCGTCGGGTGGCTATTACGCTGCGGCGGCCGCCGACAAGATTTATGTGGACAAGGCGAGCATCGTCGGCTCGATTGGCGTGCTGATGGACGGCTTCGGTTTCACTGGCTTGATGGACAAGCTGGGCATTCAACGCAGGATGCGCACTTCGGGTGAGAACAAGGGCTTTTACGATCCGTTCTCGCCCGATACGCCGAAGATGGATCAACATGCGCAAGCGATGCTGGATGAGATCCACGCGCAGTTCATTGATGCTGTCAAGCAGGGGCGCGGCAAGCGCCTTCAGGACTCGCCGGATATCTTCTCCGGTCTTTTCTGGACGGGCGAAAAGAGCGTCGAGCTGGGCCTCGCGGACGGCTTCGGCGATACAGATTACGTCGCGCGCGAAATCATCAAGGCGCCCGATGTGGTGGACTACACGGTGAAGGAGAGCATCACCGACCGCGTTGCTCGCAAGTTTGGCGCGGCCGTCGGTAACGGCGCCGTGCATGCGATGGCGGCAATCGGCAGGTTGAATCTGCGATAAGGCGTTATCGGGCGGTGGCCCCGGACCCGGTAGGCCACCGCTTTCCCAGGCTCAGGCCGCCAGAATCAGAAAGATCGCTGGGCGCTTGTGGAGATCCAGCCCCGGCTTCTTCTTCCAGTCGGCAACCGTCCGGCTCACGATAGTTTCACTTTCCAGCGTCAGATCGACGGCGACGCACACCAGCGTCGACGGCGCACAGGTCGCGATCAGCGTGTCGAGCAAGGCGCGATTCCGGTAGGGCGTCTCGATGAAAATCTGCGTCTGCTTGCCTTTGCGCGACTGCTGCTCGAGGTCCCGCAGGCGTTTCGCGCGCTCGTTCGCGTCGACGGGCAAGTAGCCGTGAAACGCGAAACTCTGGCCGTTCAATCCCGACGCCATCAGCGCGAGCAGGATCGAACTCGGCCCGACAAACGGCACAACCTTCACGCCGCGCTCATGCGCGCGCCGCACGAGCAGCGCGCCCGGATCGGCGACGGCCGGGCAGCCCGCCTCGGACACGAGCCCGGCATCCGTCCCCGCAAGGACGGGCGCCAGCAATTTGTCGATTTCGCCCGCCGGCGTATTGACGTTCAGTTCGCGAATCTCGATTTCCTGGATGGGTCGTTCCGTGCCGACTTTCTTCAGGAATGCGCGCGTGGTTTTGGCGTTTTCGCCTATGTAATAGTGCAGGGCGGCCGCGCGAGCGCGAACGGGCGCGGGCAGGACATCGTCCAGCGCGGCGGCGTCACCATCGCCGAGCGTGTTCGGGATCAGATAGAGAACGCCGCTCATCGCACCTCCAGAAGCGGATAGCCGGCAGCGAGCAGCATGCGCGTGAGCGCGATCAGCGGCAGGCCGATCAGCGCGGTGGGATCGTCGGATTCGATCGCGTCCAGTAGTGCAATACCGAGGCCTTCCGCTTTTGCGCTGCCCGCGCAGTCGTATGGTGCCTCGGCGCGCAGATAGGCGTCGAGCGCGGCGTCGGGCAGATCGCGAAAGCGTACGCGCGTGACCACGTCGACGGTTTGCGCATCGCCCGGACGGCTGTCGAACAGGCACAGCGCGCTGTGAAAAAGCACCTCGCGGCCGCGCATGCCTTGCAGTTGCGCCAGCGCTTTTTCGTGCGTACCGGGCTTGCCGATCTGATGGCCATCGTAGGTCGCGACCTGATCCGAGCCGATCACGAGCGCTTGCTCACCGGCGGTAAGCCCGGACGCGACGGCGCGCGCTTTCGCCTGCGCGAGGCGCAATGCGGTCGCTTCCGGCGATTCGCCCGCGCGCGGTGTTTCGTCGATAGCGGGCACGGCGACGTCGAACGGAATGCGCAACCGTTCGAGCAGTTCGCGCCGATACGGCGAACTCGACGCCAGAATCAGGCGGGGCGGGCGTTTGGAGGAATCAGGCATGCTGGAAAAGAACCTTGATCTGTAGGTAAAACTGAAGGTGAAAAGGCGGGGCGCGAACGCGTTCGCGCGAGTGGCCTTAAGTGTTTGACTCGAAAAGACAAAACGGATATGATTTTGGGCTTTTCATCGGTATGCTTTGCCGAATGGCGCACCGGATGGGCCTTCCAGCCGTCTTCCTCGCCAGCAAATCAACGCATAACGACTTACCCGGCTGAAATCCTTGCCGACGCAGGAGCGCACATGACTCAACATCCTGGCAAACCTGCTGGTCTCGTCGACCCGCGTGCATTCGACCTGTTCGAATTTGCCCGTAGTGGACGTCAGGCCGCGGGTACCGTGCGCGTCTCGCAACTGCCGCGCATGTTAAACGAAGTCCCGCAGGAAGCGCCAGACCGCGACACCGCGTTCACCTGGCAAGCCGAAGGGGCGACGCAGCCGGAATTGCAGGACGACGGCACCGAGGGTCCGCAGCCGTATCTGAGGCTCGCGATTCACGGCGCCGCATGGCTCGAATGTCAGCGTTGCCTGTCTCCGTACGAGCAGGCATTCAACGTCGATGCGACTTACCGGATCGTCAATACGGAAGAGGAAGCTGAAGAGTTTCCTCTGGACGAGGATGAAGTCGATGTGATCGTTGGGTCACGCCAGTTCGATCTTGTCGACTTGATCGAAGAGGAATTGCTGCTTTCGTTGCCGCTCGTGCCGAAGCACGATGCCTGTCCCGAAGTACACGAGAGTCTCAGCTCGGGCGCTAGCGGGCTGGAAGGCGAAGAGACCGTCAAGGGAGAAGCTGAAGAGGGTGAAGAACCCAAGCGGCCGAATCCTTTTGCGGCGCTCGAAGGCCTGAAATCGGGCGAATCCGGCGACAAGAAGCACTGAACAGTTGCATGGGAGCGCGACAGGGCGCGCCGGGCACGATGGTTTAGCCACGTGGCCTATGGCGGTTGCCGTGCCGGGCTGTGTTAGAATTCGGAAAATTTTCAGGAGTTATCATGGCAGTTCAACAAAACAAGAAGTCGCCGTCGAAGCGCGGCATGCACCGCTCGCACGATTTCCTCAACGCAGCGCCGCTGGCTGTTGAGCCGAGCACGGGCGAAGTGCATCTGCGTCACCACGTCAGCCCGAACGGCTACTATCGCGGCAAGAAAGTCGTCAAGACGAAGAACGACTAATCGCCCAGCATCGCGCTCCTTTGGGTCTGACCCATTGGTATTTCGCGTGGCGATCGGCTCGCTTGACATTTTCCCGGTTCATCAAAAAGGCGGCATTCAACTGCCGCTTTTTTGTGCCTGAAATTCGTCGCATTCCATGACTGTAAAGCTCACGATAGATTGCATGGGAGGCGACCACGGCCCGTCCGTGACCGTTCCCGCTGCCGTCAACTTCGTTCGCTCGCACCCCGATGCGCACCTGATGCTCGTCGGCATCGAAAGCGCGATTCGTGCTCAGCTGAAGAAGCTGAAGGCGTCCGACAATCCGGCACTCACGGTTGTACCCGCGTCCGAGATCGTCGCCATGGACGATCCCGTCGAAGTCGCGCTTCGCAAGAAGAAAGACTCGTCGATGCGCGTGGCGCTCAACCGCGTCAAGGACGACCAGGCGCAGGCTTGCGTCTCCGCCGGCAACACCGGCGCGCTGATGGCCGTTTCCCGTTATGTCCTTAAAACGCTCCCGGGCATCGAACGTCCGGCGATCGCGTTTGCCTTGCCCAATCCCACCGGCTACACGACGATGCTCGACCTCGGCGCGAACGTCGATTGCGAGCCGCAGCATCTGCTGCAGTTCGCGGAGATGGGGCACGCGCTGGTTTCAGCCGTCGAAGGCAAGGAGCGTCCGAGCATCGGGCTCCTGAATATCGGCGAAGAGGTCATCAAGGGCAACGAAACGATCAAACGTGCGGGCGAACTGCTGCGTAGCAGTACGCTTAATTTCCGCGGCAACGTGGAAGGCAACGATATCTACAAAGGCACCGTCGACGTGATCGTCTGCGATGGCTTTGTGGGTAACGTTGCGCTGAAGACGTCCGAAGGGCTCGCGCAGATGCTGTCCGACATCATCAAGGAAGAATTCGGCCGTTCGTGGCTGACCAAGGTGATGGCGGTGCTGGCGCTGCCCGTGCTGCTGCGTTTCAAGAAACGCGTCGATCACAGGCAATACAACGGCGCAGCGCTGCTCGGCCTGCGCGGGCTCGTGATCAAGAGCCACGGCTCGGCTGACGCCTACGCGTTTGAGTGGGCCATCAAACGCGGGTATGATGCGGTCAAAAATGGCGTTCTCGAACGTCTTGCCCGCGCGATGGAGGAGAACGCGGGTTCCCTCGAACAAGCGAAGCACGAGGCCGGGGGCGCGGGTTCCGCGAGCCAGATGGCGAGCCCGATCGCGGGTCCGGTGTCCGGACAGCCGGCCGAGCCCTACAGCGCACAATCCTCGAAGACATAATGGCTCAATCCACTACCTATTCCCGCGTGCTGGGCACGGGCAGCTATCTGCCGCCCAACCGCGTTTCCAATCAGGAACTGGCTGATCGTCTCGCAAAGCAAGGCGTCGAGACGAGCGACGAATGGATCGTGGCCCGCACGGGCATCCATGCGCGTCATTTCGCCGAACCTGATGTCACTACCAGCGACCTCGCGCTGTTCGCGTCGCAACGCGCGATCGAAGCGGCCGACGTCGATCCGCAATCCATCGACCTCATCATCGTCGCCACGTCAACGCCGGACTTCGTGTTTCCGAGCACGGCATGTCTGCTGCAGAACAAGCTGGGCATCAAGAATCATGGCGCTGCCTTCGATGTGCAGGCCGTGTGCTCAGGTTTTGCCTATGCCGTTGCGACGGCTGACAGTTTCATCCGAAGCGGGCAACATCGTACTGCGCTGGTGGTCGGTGCTGAAACGTTCTCGCGCATCCTCGATTTCAACGACCGTACTACCTGTGTGCTGTTCGGCGACGGCGCAGGTGCAGTCGTGCTGCAGGCGTCGGACGAGCCGGGCGTGCTGTCGAACGCGCTGCACGCTGACGGCAGCCATTCGAACATCCTTTGCACGCCGGGCAATGTGAACGGCGGCATCGTGCAAGGCAGTGCGTTCCTGCACATGGATGGTCAGGCGGTCTTCAAGCTCGCCGTCAACGTGCTCGAGAAAGTCGCGGTCGAAGCGCTGCAGAAGGCGGATCTCAAGCCCGAGCAGGTGGACTGGCTGATTCCGCACCAGGCCAATATCCGCATCATGCAGAGCACGTGCCGCAAGCTCGGCCTGCCGCAGGAGCGGATGGTCGTCACCGTGCATGAGCACGGCAATACGTCGGCAGCGTCGATTCCGCTCGCGCTCGACGTTGCCGTTCGCGACGGACGCATCCAGCGCGGTCATAACGTGCTGATCGAAGGCGTCGGCGGCGGCTTTACATGGGGCGCGTCGGTCATCCGTTTCTGACGACCGCGCGCGGCGGCGCCTGGAGCGCCGCTTCAAGTGGCAGCGCACGTCGTGTGCGCGTCACGCACATTTGAACTCATCGAATTGGGGACGATATGAAATTTGCGTTCGTTTTTCCAGGGCAGGGCTCGCAGTCGGTCGGCATGCTCAACGCGTTCGCCGACAATGCGATCGTGCGCGAAACCCTCCAGGAAGCGTCCGACGCGCTCGACCAGGACCTCGGCAAGCTGATCGCCGAAGGGCCGGCCGAAGACCTGAACCTCACCACCAATACCCAACCCGTGATGCTGACGGCTGCTTACGCGATCTTTCGCGCATGGCAGGCGGCGGGCGGTCCTGCGCCTACAATCGTGGCCGGCCACAGCCTGGGCGAATACACGGCGCTGGTCGCCGCTGGCGCGCTGAAGTTTCGCGACGCTGTGCCGCTCGTGCGTTTCCGCGCGCAAGCCATGCAGAACGCGGTGCCCGTCGGGCAGGGCGGCATGGCCGCGATTCTCGGCCTCGACGACGACACCGTGCGCGAAGTGTGCAAGGAAGCATCGGTGGCGGGTGTCGTCGAAGCCGTCAACTTCAATGCACCCGCGCAGGTCGTGATCGCCGGTCATAAGGCGGCCGTCGAGAAGGCGTGCGAAGTAGCCAAGGCGAAGGGCGCCAAGCGCGCGCTGCCGCTGCCCGTGTCCGCGCCGTTCCATTCGTCGCTGCTCAAGCCCGCTTCGGATCAGCTGCGCGAGTACCTCGCGAGCGTCGACGTGCAGGTGCCGTCCATTCCCGTCGTCAATAACGTCGATGTGGCCATCGTCAACGAGCCGGCTGGCATCAAAGATGCGCTGGTACGTCAGGCGGCCGGCGCGGTGCGCTGGGTCGAATGCGTGCAGTCGATTGGCAAGCATGGCGTCACGCACGTGATCGAATGCGGTCCGGGCAAGGTGCTAGCAGGGTTGACCAAGCGTATCGACGGCAATCTGGTCGGCGCGTCGATCATCGATCCGGCCTCGCTCGACGAAGTGCTAAAAGTCGTCGCAGCCTGAACGTCTGGTTGAAGACAGCAAAGAATCGAACAGCCCTGCATGTGCAGGGCACTGTGGAAAGCAACGATGGAAAAGACTCTCGATAAACAGATTGCGATCGTAACGGGCGCTTCGCGTGGCATCGGCCGCGCAATCGCGATCGAACTCGCGCGTCAGGGCGCGACGGTGATCGGCACGGCAACGAGCGAAAGCGGCGCGAACGCGATCACGGAAGCGTTCAAGGCCGAAGGTCTGAACGGCCGCGGCGCAGTGCTCAACGTCAACGACGCGGCCGCGGCCGAAGCGCTGATCGACGGCACGGTGAAGGAATTCGGCGTGCTCAACGTGCTGGTGAACAACGCGGGCATCACGCAAGACCAACTCGCGATGCGCATGAAGGACGACGACTGGGACGCCGTCATCGACACGAACCTGAAGTCCGTGTTCCGTCTGTCGCGCGCAGTGCTGCGCCCGATGATGAAGGCGCGCGGCGGCCGCATCATCAACATCACGTCGGTGGTAGGTTCGGCGGGCAATCCCGGGCAGGTGAACTACGCCGCAGCAAAAGCGGGTGTGGCTGGCATGACGCGTGCGCTCGCTCGTGAGATTGGCAGCCGCGGCATCACGGTGAACTGCGTCGCCCCGGGTTTCATCGACACCGACATGACCAAGACGCTGCCCGAAGAACAGCAAACCGCGCTGAAGGCGCAGATTCCGCTCGGCCGTCTCGGCAGCCCGGAAGATATCGCACACGCCGTGACGTTCCTCGCATCGCCGCAGGCCGGTTATATCACCGGCACGACGTTGCACGTGAACGGCGGCATGTATATGTCGTAATCGAATTCGGTTACTATCCGCGCCTTGAAGCCATTCGAAGTGCGGATTTAAACGGCTCTACAGCAACCTTGTGCGTCGCTTTTTTACAGATGCAAACCTGATAAAATGCGCGCACCTGTATTTATGAACTTTTTTCCCTTGGAGGGGTAATGGACAATATCGAACAGCGCGTCAAGAAGATCGTTGCAGAACAACTCGGTGTTGCCGAAGCGGAAATCAAGAACGAAGCATCGTTCGTGAACGACCTCGGCGCTGACTCGCTCGACACGGTCGAGCTGGTGATGGCTCTCGAAGACGAATTCGGCATGGAAATTCCGGATGAAGAAGCCGAGAAGATCACGACGGTTCAGCAAGCGATCGACTACGCTCGCGCGAACGTCAAGGCCTAAGGCCATTCGCGCCTGGCCGGTTGCCCGTACGTCGGTGCAACGAGGGCAGGCGTCAATGCCGATGCGCATGCGCGCAAGCCTGACGGCGTCGTTCAAGGCGCACTGGCCGATGCAGCAAAGGTCGGCTCTTTCGCCATTGCGCTTACTGGTGCAGGTTCTGGCGTCGACGCCAGTGCATCGGTCAGCGTATTCGTCAGCGCCCTGGTCAGCGCGATCGTCAGGTTAAACAGCCACAGGGCTCACAGGGCACTTTCCTGTGCGCTGCTGTGGCTTTTGTTTTGTCATCTATGGAAAAGGGGTTACCGTGAGCCGTCGTCGTGTTGTTGTTACAGGCCTGGGGCTTATTTCGCCTGTTGGCAATAATGTTGCCGACGGCTGGGCCAATCTGGTCGCCGGCAAGTCCGGCATCGCCAACGTCACGAAGTTCGACGCGTCGAACTTCTCCACGCGTTTTGCCGGCGAGGTGAAGGGCTTCAATATCGAAGACTACATCCCCGCCAAGGAAGCGCGCCACATGGATACGTTCATCCATTACGGCGTGGCTGCAGGCTTCCAGGCGATGAAGGACAGTGGCCTCGAAATCACCGAAGAGAACGCGGAGCGTGTCGGCGTGGTGGTCGGCTCGGGCATCGGCGGCCTGCCGATGATCGAAGTCACGCAAACGGAACTGCTGAACCGCGGCCCGCGCCGTATTTCGCCGTTTTTCGTGCCTGCGTCGATTATCAACATGATCTCCGGCCATCTGTCGATCAAATTCGGTCTCAAGGGCCCGAACCTGTCGATGGTGACGGCATGCACGACGGGTCTGCATTGCATCGGCGAGGCCTCGCGCCTGATCGAATACGGCGACGCCGACGTGATGATCGCGGGCGGCGCGGAATCGACCGTTTCGCCGCTGGGTATCGGCGGCTTTGCGGCGGCGCGCGCGCTGTCGCAGCGTAACGATGATCCGGCGACGGCGAGCCGTCCGTGGGACAAGGACCGCGACGGTTTCGTGCTCGGCGAGGGTGCAGGCGTGATGGTGCTCGAAGAGTACGAACACGCGAAGGCGCGCGGCGCGAAGATCTACGCGGAAGTCAGCGGCTACGGCATGAGCGGCGACGCGTACCACATGACGGCCCCGCTGGAAGACGGCGACGGCGCACGCCGATGCATGCTTGCGGCGATGAAAAACGCGGGCGTTAACCCTGACTCGGTGAACTACCTGAACGCGCACGGCACGTCGACGCCGCTTGGCGACCTGGCTGAAACCACGGGCATCAAGCGCGCATTCGGCGATCACTCGAAGAAGATCGTCGTGAACTCTACGAAGTCGATGACGGGTCACCTGTTGGGTGGCGCGGGCGGCTTGGAGTCGGTGTTCACGGTGCTGGCCGTGCATCATCAGGTGTCGCCGCCGACCATCAACATCTTCAACCAGGACCCGGAATGCGATCTCGACTACTGCGCGAACACCGCGCGGGAGATGAAGATCGATGTCGCGCTGAAGAACTCGTTCGGGTTCGGCGGCACGAACGGCACGCTGGTTTTCAAGCGCTTCTAAACATTTGACGGCGATAGCGTCGCTGCCGGCTACGTCGGCGCATGCTTCCGATACCGCAGTGAACGGCGGACCCTCGCAGCGCATAGCGTTGCGGCGGTCCGCCGCGTTGTATCTGGCGACGGCACTTTTTATCGCTTTTGCCGTGGCGGCTGTCTGCATGACGATTACGCCCCGCTTCGGCGTTGCCTGGGCGGTTGTGGATGCCGCGGCGGTGTTCGCGATTCTGGCGGCGTCGGCGGCCCGTCATGCGCGCAATCAGCCGGGTGCCCTTAAAATCGGGCCGGAAGGACTGTCTGTCTGGAATCGGGCGGGAATATTACGCGCTCAGGGCCGTATCGTTGGATGCAGCCAGTGGAGCGACAGCCTGCTGATGCTGTGGCTCGAGGAAGATGGCGGCAAGCTGCATCGGCTTCTCATCGCGGCGGACATGGCCGAACGCGGCGCTTTTCGCGAGATCGCCGTGCTGGCGAGGCACAGCGCGCGCGTCTGAGCGGGTTTCGCGGCGCGGGCCGGGCGCCTTGGCTGTAAAGACTGTAACGGCTGTTACGGGCGTAACGTGCCGCGGTGGAGGGGACGCTACAATGGTGCCCCGCTACACGCGCAAAAGTTAACGGATTTATCAGGTGAGCGAAAAAGAAATAGATCAGGTGCTGGTTGAGCGCGTCCAGAATGGCGACAAGGCCGCGTTCGAGCTGCTGGTCGCCAAGTACCATCGCAAGATCATCCGCCTGATCTCGCGCCTCGTGCGGGATCCCGCCGAGGTCGAGGATGTGGCCCAGGATGCCTTCATCAAGGCATACCGGGCGCTGCCCCAATTCCGCGGCGAGTCCGCGTTCTATACGTGGTTGTACCGGATTGCCGTCAACACGGCCAAGAATTACCTTGCGACCCAGGGCCGGCGAGCGCCCACTTCGACGGAAGCAGATGCAGAAGAAGCTGAAACTTTCTCGGATGCCGACCAACTAAGGGATATCAACACGCCCGAGTCGATGTTGATGAGCAAACAGATCGCTGAGACTGTCAATGCTGCGATGGCGGTTTTACCGGAAGAACTGCGCACCGCCATCACTCTTCGTGAAATTGAAGGTCTGAGCTACGAGGAAATCGCTGAAATGATGGGTTGCCCGATCGGCACCGTCAGATCAAGAATTTTCCGCGCTCGCGAGGCCATTGCGGCAAAATTGCGTCCGCTGCTTGACACACCCGAAGGCAAGCGCTGGTAGCAGCTGTTCAACACAGCAGCCAGCCGGTCCTCGCGGACAGCGGCGCAGTCTCTGGGTTAAGTGGTGTCACTACGGGGTGTCTGTAAAGATGGGGAGCATCATGGGGTCGGTTTCGATGCCAATGCAATCGAATGCACAAGCGAACTCGCAAGGCGAGCGTCTGTCTGCTTTTGTCGACGGCGAACTGCTCGACGGCGAGCATCCAAACACAATTCTGGCCGCGCTGGGTCGTGAAGACCGCGCGACCTGGTCGTGCTATCACCTGATCGGCGACGCACTGCGTTCCGACGATCTGGCCGTCAGCCCGGCAACGAGCAGCGCGTTTCTGAACGGTTTCGCAGCCCGCTTCGAAAGCGAGGTGCATGTGCTGGCGCCGGTTTCCGTGCCAGCCACGCGCCGTCTGCTGGCGCTGCGCCGCCGGGTCATTCCGGCGTTCGCAGTGGCCGCTGCCGCGGCGACGCTGACGTGGATCGTGATGCCGCAGCTTTCGGGCGTGAGCACGGTCGCGGGCGTGACGCAGGTTGCATCGGTCGCGCCGCAGGGCGATTCGGTGCAGCGCGTGGCGATGGCTTCGATGCCCGCCGCGACCACCGCTCAAGCCAATGTATCGGATGGCAACATCATCCGTGACGCGAGCCTCGATCAATATCTGGAAGCGCATCAACAGTTCGGCCTTCAGCCCGTCGTATCGGGTTCTATGCCGTTGCTCCGCGCGGCTTCTCTGACCACGCAGGGCCACTAGTCTGATGCAGAGTCTGCGGTTGAAAAAAACGACTATCTGGGGGCGGCTGCCGGCATTTCTGTTCTATGCAGCCGTGATGTTGTCCGCCACGTCGCGCACCTACGCGCAAACCGACGACTCTGCCACCCGGCACAGCGCGGCGGAACTGTTGAACCGCGTTCATCAGGCTGCGCAGCAGCAGAACTACGAAGGCACGTTCCTCTATCAGCGCGGCAACTTCGTGCAGTCGTCGCGCATTGCCCATTACGCGACGCGTAACGACGGCGAGTTCGAATCGCTCGAAAGCCTCGACGGCGCGCCGCGCAAGATCTTGCGCCACAACGACGAGCTGTACACGTTCGTGCCGGAGCGGCATCTGTGCGTCGTCGAAAGACGGCAAAACAAGGACTCGTTCCCGGCGCTGATGTCGGCGAGCGGCGAGCAGGTCCTGTCCGTCTACGAGCCGAAGATGCTGGGCACGGACCGCGTGGCGGGCGTCGACAGCCAGGTCATCGAGCTCGATCCGAAAGACGCGAACCGCTTCGCGTACAAGCTGTGGGCCGATACGAAAACGGGGCTGCTGCTACGTGCGCAGACGCTCGATCCGAGCGGCCAGGTGCTCGAGCAGATGTCGTTTTCGCAGATTCGCATCGGTGTGCCCGTGGACAAGGCGCCGATCGCCAGCGGCATCAAGAACACGTCGGGCTGGACGGTGGTACGCCCGCCCGTCGAGCCCGTCGATATGGAAGCGCAGGGCTGGCAGGTCACGTCGCCCGTCGCGGGTTTCCGCAAGATTCGTGAGCTGCGCCGGCCGATGGCGGCGCACGATCCATCCAATCCGCCCATTCCTGTCGACCAGATGGTGTTCTCCGACGGTCTCGCCGCGATCTCGATCTTCGTCGAGCCGGTCGAGAAGAGCACCCGCAAGGAGGGCGCGGGAAACAGCGGGGCAACGCACGTGCTGGTCAAGCGGCGCGGCGATTTCTGGATCACCTTGCTCGGGGAAGTGCCTCAGACCACGTTGCAGCAATTTGCGGCTGCCATAGAATACAAGCCTTCCAGGTAATCCTTCGGTCCCCTACGACATGACGATTCTTTCGGTGCGCAAATTCTTCGCGGCCGCAGTTCTGGTGGCTTGCCTGCCCCTCGCGCCGCATGCGGCGTCGGCGGCGCCTGCTGCCAATCTGCCCGATTTCACCGATCTGGTCGACAAGGTCGGGCCGGCCGTCGTCAACATCCGCACCACGGCGCGCGTGTCCAATAGCACGCGCGGATTGCCGCCAGGCATGGACGACGGCGACATGTCGGAGTTTTTCCGGCGTTTCTTCGGCATTCCGATGCCTAACTCCCCGCAGTCGCCGCAATCGCCGGGTACGCCGAATTCTCCTAATTCCCCGCGAGGCGGCAACAACGACCAGGACCAGTCGCCGGATAGCGGCGGCAGCGATTCCGAGCAGAACAGCGGCGTCGGCTCGGGCTTCATCCTGTCGGCGGATGGCTACGTGATGACCAACGCGCACGTGATCGACGACGCGGACACGATTTACGTCACGCTCACCGACAAGCGCGAGTTCAAGGCCAAGCTGATTGGCGTCGACGACCGCACGGACGTGGCCGTCGTGAAGATCAACGCGACGAATCTGCCGACCGTGCCGATCGGCGATTCGAACAAGGTGCGCGTCGGCGAATGGGTCGTCGCGATCGGTTCACCGTTCGGTCTCGAGAACACGGTGACGGCGGGCATCGTCAGCGCGAAGGGGCGCGACACGGGCGACTATTTGCCGTTCATCCAGACCGACGTCGCGGTGAATCCCGGCAACTCGGGCGGCCCGCTGATCAACATGCAGGGCGAGGTGATTGGTATCAACTCGCAGATTTATAGCCGCACGGGCGGTTTCATGGGCATCTCGTTCGCGATTCCCATCGACGAAGCGATGCGCGTGGCCGAGCAGCTGAAAACGTCGGGCAAGGTCACGCGTGGCCGGATTGCCGTCGCGATCGGCGAAGTGACGAAGGACGTGGCCGATTCGCTCGGTCTGCCGAAAGCGCAGGGCGCGCTCGTCAGCAGCGTCGAGCCCGGTGGTCCGGCGGATAAAGCTGGTGTGCAGCCGGGCGACATCATCCTGAAGTTCAACGGTCACAATGTGGATACGGCGACGGACCTGCCGCGCATGGTCGGCGACACGAAGCCGGGCACGAAGGCGACGATCACGCTGTGGCGCAAGGGCCAGACGCGCGAATTGCCTGTGACCGTGGCCGAAATGCAGCCTGACAAGACGGCGAAGGTCGACCCGAAAAAGGCGCCGACGCCGAAGCCGCGTGCGTCGAACGCGCTGGGCGTGGCCGTCAGCGACATTCCGGCCGACCAGATGAAGACGCTCAAGCTGCGCAACGGCGTCCAGGTCGACGCCGTCGACGGTCCGGCCGCGCGTGTCGGCCTGCAGCGCGGCGACATCATTCTGCGTGTCGGCGACACGGACGTCACGAGCGCAAAGCAGTTCGACGAAGTAACCGCACATCTCGACCCGTCGAAGATGGTCGCGTTGCTGGTCCGTCGCGGCGAGAACACGCAGTTCGTGCCGGTTCGCCCGCGCGCGCAGAAGTAAGCAAGGTGGTCAACGCGATGGCATCGCTCACGCTCTACGGACGCGCGTGGTGCCACCTCTGCGACGACATGCGCACCGCGCTCGCGCCTTTGCTGGCCGAGTACGGCGCGCAACTCGAAGTGATCGACATCGACGCCGATCCTTCGCTCGAAGCGCGTTACAACGATTGGGTTCCCGTGCTGGTTCATGAGGGCGTCGAGTTGTGTCATTACCATCTCGACGAAGCGCGGGTCCGTGCGGCGCTGGCGGGGCATCACGCAACGCCGCCCCGTTGAACGCAATCGACGCGCCATCGAACCTGCAGGCCGAAAGCGGGCGGCCAGATAGCATGAATAACGCCCGCTACCCGTAAGTCCCGCCCGCCGACCCCCTTTTCGGCTAAAATAGATAGGTTTTTCACTTACTTACAAGGCGTGCTCCGCTATCGTCAGAGCGCGCCTTTTTCGCTTGATCGGCACTGAATGGATCATATTCGTAACTTTTCGATCATTGCGCACATCGACCATGGCAAGTCGACGCTCGCCGATCGCATCATCCAGCTTTGCGGCGGTCTGTCGGACCGCGAGATGGAATCGCAGGTCCTCGACTCGATGGACCTCGAACGCGAGCGTGGCATCACCATCAAGGCACAAACTGCCGCGCTGTCGTACCGCGCGCGCGACGGCAAGCTGTACAACCTGAACATGATCGACACGCCCGGGCACGTCGACTTCTCGTACGAGGTCAGCCGCTCGCTCTCCGCGTGTGAAGGCGCGCTGCTGGTCGTCGACGCGAGTCAGGGCGTCGAGGCGCAAACGGTCGCCAACTGCTACACGGCCATCGAACTTGGCGTGGAAGTTGTGCCCGTGCTCAACAAGATCGACCTGCCGGCCGCGAACCCCGAAAACGCAATCACCGAGATCGAAGATGTCATCGGCATCGACGCCACCGACGCGACGCATTGCAGCGCGAAGACGGGCTTGGGCGTCCAGGATGTGCTCGAAGCGCTGATCGCGAAAGTGCCGCCGCCGAAGGGCAGCCCGGACGAGCCGCTGCAGGCGCTGATCATCGACTCGTGGTTCGATAACTACGTCGGCGTCGTGATGCTGGTGCGTATCGTCAACGGTACGCTGCGTCCGAAAGACAAGATCCGGATGATGGCGACGGGCGCGGAATATCCCGTCGAACACGTCGGCGTGTTCACGCCGAAATCGAAGAATCTGGAAGAACTGTCGGCAGGGCAGGTGGGTTTCATCATCGCCGGCATCAAGGAACTGACGGCGGCGAAGGTCGGTGACACCGTCACCATCGTCAAGCGTCCCGCGGCCGAACCGCTGCCCGGCTTCAAGGAAGTGAAGCCGCAGGTGTTCGCCGGTCTCTACCCCGTTGAAGCGAACCAGTACGACGCGCTGCGCGAATCGCTGGAAAAACTCAAGCTCAACGACGCATCGCTGATGTACGAGCCGGAAGTGTCTCAGGCTCTCGGCTTCGGTTTCCGTTGCGGCTTCCTTGGTCTGTTGCACATGGAGATCGTCCAGGAGCGTCTCGAGCGCGAGTTCGACATGGACCTGATCACCACCGCGCCGACCGTGGTCTATGAAGTCGTGCAGCGTGACGGCTCGATCATGACGGTCGAGAATCCGGCGAAGATGCCGGACCCGTCGAAGATCGAAGAAGTGCGCGAGCCTATCGTCACCGTGAACCTGTACATGCCGCAAGATTATGTCGGCTCGGTGATCACGCTGTGTACGCAAAAGCGCGGTTCACAGATCAACATGCAGTATCACGGCCGCCAGGTGCAGTTGACGTACGAAATCCCGATGGGCGAAATCGTGCTCGACTTCTTTGACCGGTTGAAGTCGGTGTCGCGCGGCTACGCGTCGATGGACTATGAGTTCAAGGAATATCGCGCGTCGGACGTCGTGAAGGTCGACATGCTGATCAACGGCGACAAGGTCGACGCGTTGTCGGTGATCGTTCACCGTTCGCAGAGCCAATATCGCGGCCGCGAAGTCGCTGCGAAGATGCGTGAAATCATTCCGCGTCAGATGTATGACGTCGCCATTCAGGCAACCATCGGTGCGCACATCATTGCGCGCGAGAACATCAAAGCACTTCGTAAGAACGTTCTGGCAAAGTGCTACGGCGGCGACATTACGCGTAAGAAGAAGCTGTTGGAAAAGCAGAAGGAAGGTAAGAAGCGGATGAAGCAGGTCGGCTCCGTCGAGATTCCGCAAGAAGCTTTCCTCGCGATTCTGCGCGTCGAAGACAAATAAGACTAAGAACTGGAACCTTATGAATTTTGCGCTGATTCTTTTTGTGCTCGTGATCATTACGGGCGTGGCATGGGTCGCGGACAAACTGGTTTTCCTGCCAAAGCGGCGCCGCGCGGCGGAAGCCGCCGTCGCCGAGTTCGACAATCAGCAGGCGCGCGTCGGCGAGCGCTTCGCCGATGAGAATGCGCCCGCCACACGCGCGCGCCTGCGTGACGAAAAGCTTCGCCAGCCGTGGTGGCTTGAATACACGGCGAGTTTTTTCCCGGTGATTCTCGTCGTGTTCGTCGTGCGTTCGTTCGTCGTCGAGCCGTTCAAGATTCCGTCGGGTTCGATGGTGCCGACGCTGCTCGTCGGCGACTTCATCCTCGTCAACAAGTTCGACTACGGCATCCGTCTGCCCATCACGAATACGAAGGTTACGGAAGGCCGTCCGCTGCAACGTGGCGATGTCGTTGTGTTCCGTTACCCGAAGGACGAATCGGTCGACTACATCAAGCGCGTGATCGGCCTGCCTGGCGACGTCGTCTCGTACGAGGACAAGCAGCTCACGATCAACGGCAAGCCCGTGCCCGAGACGGCGCTGCCCGATTACTTCGATGAAGAGCGCATCGGCTACGCGAAGCAGTTCGAAGAAGACCTCGACGGGCGCAAGAACCGCATTCTCAATAACCCGGCTGTGCCGCCGTTCATTGTCGGCGCGGAAGACTTCCCTTATCGCGATAACTGCAAGTACGACGCACGCGGTGTCACGTGCAAGGTGCCGCCGGGCAACTACTTCATGATGGGTGACAACCGCGACAACAGTGCCGACAGCCGCTACTGGGGCTTCGCGCCGGACAAGAACATCGTCGGTCGCGCGTTCTTCATCTGGATGAACTTCAGCAATTTGAAACGCATCGGCGGCTTCCATTGATCGCCACTCACGCATCGCAAGACGATGCGCGCTGAACCCGCGCAACACGTCGCGCATCGAGCGCGACGTGTTATCACGCTACTTTAACAACGCGCGGTAACGTCGCTACAACACGCTTTTTCGGCGCCGGGGCTGCCAGACTCGCACTCTCCGCCCCGTGGTGCGCCCGCGTTATACTCTGCACATGCCCCTATCTCCGTTGGAAAGCCGTTTGCGCTACGAATTTCGCAATGCGGAATTGTTGCGTCAGGCTTTAACTCACCGCAGTCACAGTGCCACGCATAACGAGCGGCTGGAATTTCTCGGCGACTCCGTTCTGAACTGCGCGGTGGCTGCGCTTTTGTTCCAACGTTTCGGGAAACTGGACGAGGGTGATCTGTCCCGCGTTCGCGCGAATCTGGTCAAACAACAGTCGCTGTACGAGATTGCTCAGGCCCTGAATATTTCCGAGAGCCTGCGGCTCGGCGAAGGCGAATTGCGCAGCGGCGGTTTCCGTCGCCCGTCCATTCTCGCTGACACGCTGGAAGCCATTCTGGGCGCGATCTTTCTTGATAGCGGGTTCGAGGCGGCGCAGACGGTCATCAAGCGCCTGTACGTGCCGATTCTCGATCACATCGACCCGCGCACCCTCGGCAAGGATGCCAAGACCTTGCTGCAAGAGTATCTGCAGGGCCACAAGATTCCGCTGCCTACCTACACCGTGGTCGCCACGCATGGTGCGGCGCACAATCAGCAGTTCGAAGTCGAATGCACCGTGCCGAAACTGGATGTGAAGGTCTCCGGTTCTGGCGCGAGCCGCCGTGCCGCCGAGCAGGCCGCGGCAAAGAAGGCGCTCGACGAGGTGATGGCGGCGGCGCCCGCCATGGTGGCCAAGCCGAAGCGCTCGAAGAGCGCGCGCGCCGCCAAGCAGGCCGAGTCCGAAATCGTGCCGGGCGTGACAGGCGTTCAGGCGGCGCTCGATCTGCGCGCGCCCGATACGCGCAGGTCCGACCGAGCGTCACGCGCCGCCGAGGCGAAGCTGGTGACACCCGAGGTACCGTCGGCGGGACAGGTGGCTGCGGCGGCGCCGCTCGCGGTCATACGCGCGGCGCATGTCGAGTACAGCCAGGAATCCGCGGGCGGCGACAAGACCGAGCGCGCCACGCGCGTGGCAGACAAACCGGAGACGGTACTGAAACTGGCCGACCGTCCGGCAGAGCGCCAGAATCAGGACAAGCCCGATACGCCGGCGCGTGCAGCGGAAAAGACGTCCGAGAAGCCTGTCGAAAAACCGGCTGACAAGGCGTCGGACAAACCCGCCGACAAATCTGCGGAAAAGCCCGCCGAAAAACCCGACACTAACACTCGCGGCGCGGACAAGACCGCGTCGCGCGCCCGCGAGGCCGCTCCCGGCGCAAGCGCGGGCGATCTCGAACCCGGCGTCGCCGGCGCGGTGCATACCCGCGTGGCCGATGCCGGTCATTGAACGCTATCCGACGTGGACGCGCTCGATCTGACGCGCGTCCGCACGAACCTGCCGTAGTACGAATATGAACGCTCCCACTCCCACTGGTTTTCGCTGCGGCATGGTCGCAATCGTCGGCCGCCCGAACGTCGGCAAGTCGACGTTGATGAACGCGCTGGTCGGCCAGAAAGTCAGCATCACGTCGCGCAAGGCGCAGACGACCCGCCACCGCATCACGGGCATCAACACGATCGACGACGCGCAGTACATTTTTGTCGACACGCCTGGCTTTCAGACGCGTCACAGCACCGCGCTGAACCGTTCGCTGAATCGCGCGGTCACGTCGACGCTGTCGTCTGTCGATGCCGTGCTGTTCGTGATCGAAGCCGGCCGCTTCGGTCCCGACGACCAGAAGGTGCTGGATCTGATCCCGAAGTCCGCGCCGACGCTGCTCATCGCGAATAAACTCGACCGCGTGAACGACAAGGATTCGCTGTTCCCGTTCATGCAGCAGATGAGCGCGCTGCGCGAGTTCCGGGAGATCGTTCCGCTGTCGGCGAAGAATCCCGACGACATCAAGCGCCTGCTGGCGACCGTCAAGCCCTATCTGCCCGAAGGCCAGCCGATCTACGGCGAAGACGATCTGACCGATCGCAGCGAGCGTTTTCTCGCCGCCGAAATTCTGCGCGAGAAAGTGTTCCGCTGGACGGGCGACGAACTGCCGTACACGAGCACGGTGCTCATCGACAAGTTCGAGACGGAAGGGCGTCTGCGCCGCATTTTCGCGACGATCCTCGTCGAGCGCGATATGCACAAGGCGATGATCATCGGCCAGAAGGGCGCGAAGCTGAAGCAGATCAGCACGGAAGCGCGCCTCGACATGGAGAAGCTGTTCGACGGCCCCGTGTATCTCGAGACGTTCATCAAGGTGAAGAGTGGCTGGGCCGACAATGAAGCCGGACTCCGCGCCTATGGTTACGAATGACGACGGCGCACCGGACACCCAATCTGACGCGTGGATGACGCCGCCGAACGAAACTCACCCTGACGCCGATCCTGACGACGCCCCCGCTCACGACGAGCAGCCGGCCTCGTTCGCGCCGCCGCCACGCGCAAAGCCGGCGCGTCCCGCACGTTCGACGAAACGCAGCGCACCGCGCCAGGACGGCGATGACTTCGGCGAAGGCGGCGATCACGCCGAAGCCGCGCTGCGCAAGACCTCGGGCCGTCGTTCGACGTCGCGCGTGCCGCGTGCGCCAGCTTCCGACTTCCGCATCTCCGAGCAGCCCGCGTTCGTGCTGCATAGCTATCCGTATCGCGAAACGAGCCTGATCGTCGACGTGCTGTCGCGCGATCACGGCCGCATTGCGCTCGTCGCGAAGGGTGCGAAGCGTCCGCATTCCGCGCTGCGCGGCGTGCTGCAGACGTTCCAGCCATTGTCGCTCGCATGGTCCGGCAAATCGGAAATGCGTACGCTGACGGGCGCCGAGTGGGTTGGCGGCATGTTGCCGCTCGGTGGCGACGCGCTGCTGTGCGGCTTCTACGTGAACGAATTGCTCGTCAAGTTTCTCGCGCGCGAAGATCCGCATCCCCAACTGTTCCATCACTACGTCGTCACGCTGACGCGCCTTGCGCACGACGAGCCGCCCGTGCAGGTGCTGCGCTCGTTCGAGCGCGTGTTGCTGCGCGAAACCGGCTACGCGATGTCGCTCAACCGCACGGTGGCGCGCAAGGCCGTGGTGCCTGAAGGCCGGTACGTGTTCGATCCCGAGCGCGGCGTACGCGAAGCATCCGGCGAGTATCCTTCGAACTGGCCTGTGATCAGCGGACAGACCTTGCTCGACATGGAGCAGGACGATTACCATCGAGCGCAGACCGTCGCGCAAAGCAAGACGCTGATGCGCTTTTTGCTCAACACCTATCTGGGCGGCACGCCGCTCGCAACCCGCCAGATCCTGATCGACCTGCAGAATCTATGAGCTTCTTTCTGACTTCACCGACTGTGATCGATCTCGGCGTGAACATCGATCACGTCGCCACGCTGCGCAACGTGCGCGGCACGTCCTATCCCGATCCGATCCGCGCCGCGTTGCAGGCTGAAGAGGCGGGCGCCGATGCAATCACGCTGCATCTGCGCGAAGACCGCCGCCATATCGTCGATGCCGACGTGCGCGCGCTGCGCTCGCAACTGAAGACGCGCATGAACCTCGAATGCGCGGTGACGCAGGAAATGCTCGACATCGCGTGCGAAGTGCAGCCGCACGACGTGTGTCTGGTGCCGGAAAAGCGTCAGGAACTGACGACGGAAGGTGGCCTCGACGTGGTCGGGCACTTCGAGGCAGTGCGTGCCGCTTGCAAGCAACTGGCTGACGCCGGCTCGCGCGTGTCGCTCTTCATCGATGCCGACGAAACGCAGATTCGCGCCGCGCACGAAGCGGGCGCGCCCGTGATCGAACTGCACACGGGCGCTTACGCGGAAGTGCATGACGCGAGCGAACAGCAGCGCGAGTACGAGCGCATCGTACGCGGCGTGGAGTTCGGCGCGTCGCTGGGGCTGAAGGTCAACGCGGGTCACGGCCTGCATTACACGAACGTGCAGCAGATTGCGGCGATCGAAGGCATCGTCGAACTGAACATCGGCCACGCGATCGTTGCGCACGCGATCTTCGCGGGCTGGGACAACGCCGTGCGCGAGATGAAGGCGATCATGGTCGCCGCGCGTCTCGCAGCGCGTGCTTAACCAGACACGGCAACACTGATAAACGGATAGCGACGGTACACGTATGGCGATCTACGGCATTGGCACCGACGTCGTTCAGGTAAGCCGCGTCGCGGCGGTGATGCAGCGCACTAACGGACGCTTCGCCGAGAAAGTGCTCGGCCCCGATGAGTTGCGCATCTATCACGCGCGCAACGCACGCTCGCAAGTGCGTGGCCTCGCGTTTCTCGCGACGCGTTTCTCCGTAAAGGAAGCGTTCTCGAAAGCGATCGGACTCGGCATGCGCTGGCCGATGACGTGGCGCGCGTTGCAGACGCTGAACGAACCGAGTGGCCGTCCGATGTGCGTCGCGTCGGGCGAGCTCGCCGACTGGCTCGCCGAGCGCGGGATCACGTCGCAAGTGACTTTGTCCGATGAGCGCGATTACGCCGTGTCGTTCGTGATTGCCGAGACTGCTAACCCTTCCGCCTGATTCTTTCGACGCGGCGCAAAAACGGCGCCGCGTTCTTCCTTTTCCTTCACGAACCCGATGAAACTGACTCCTGGCCCGGTGATGCTCGACGTCGTCGGCAAGACCTTGAACGCCGACGACGAGCGCCGCCTCGCACATCCGATGACGGGCGGCGTGATCCTGTTCGCGCGCCACTTCGAGAGCCGCGCGCAACTCGTCGCGCTGACGGACGCGATCCGAAACATACGCGAAGATCTGCTGATCGCCGTCGATCACGAAGGCGGCCGCGTGCAGCGCTTTCGCACTGACGGCTTCACAGTGTTGCCCGCGATGGGCAAGCTCGGCGCGTTGTGGGATGAAGACGTACTGCGCGCGACCAAGGTGACGACGGCCGTTGGTTACGTGCTCGCGTCCGAGTTGCGCGCGTGCGGTATCGACATGAGCTTCACGCCCGTGCTCGATCTGAACTATGGAAACTCGCAGGTGATCGGCGACCGCGCATTCCATCGCGATCCGCGCGTCGTGACGATGCTTGCGAAGAGCCTCAATCACGGTCTCGCGCTTGCGGGCATGGCGAACTGCGGCAAGCATTTTCCGGGACACGGGTTTGCGTCGGCGGATTCACACGTCGCCGTGCCCGTCGACGAACGCACGCTCGATGAGATTCTCGGCGAAGACGTCACGCCGTACGATTGGCTCGGCTTGTCGCTCGCGTCGGTGCTGCCGGGACACGTGATTTATCCGAAGGTCGACAGCAAGCCGGCGGGTTTCTCGCGCGTGTGGATTCAGGACATTCTGCGCACGAAGCTCGGCTTCGAAGGCGCGATTTTCAGCGACGATCTGTCGATGGAAGCGGCGCGCCAGGGCGGCACGCTGACGCAAGCCGCGACGGCCGCGCTCGAAGCCGGTATCGACATGGTGCTGATCTGCAATCAGCCCGACGAGGCAGGCAAGGTGCTCGACGCGCTGCGCTTCATGCCGTCGGAAGAATCGAGGCAGCGTCTCGAACGGATGCGGCCGCGCGGCGACGCGCTGTCGTGGACGCAGTTGATGGAGGAGCCGCAGTATCAGCAGGCGCAGGCGTTGCTGCGCGAGGCGTTCGCGGGCTGATCTTCGCTTCGCGGTCGAAATAAAAAAGGACGGGTCCAATGGGAGCCCGTCCTTTTGCTTTTGTGACGCGCGACTTCAGTTCAGACGCATGCGCTGCAGTTTGTTGTACAGCGTCTTCGGACTGATGCCGAGCAGTGACGCCGCGCGATGCCGCGTGCCGCCGACGGCATCGAGCGTCGCGCGAATCAGCATTTCCTCGACATCGGCGAGCGGCGTGCCGACGGTGACCTGCACGCGGCCCCCGTTCAGATCGCGGCCGCCTGCGCCGTTGCCTTCGTCGGCGCGCAGCGTCTCCAGCACGTCGCCGGATGCGTGATACGCGCGCCGCACGCGGTCCTGCAACTCGCGCACGTTGCCCGGCCATTCATACGCCAGACATTCGCGGACGAAATTCGGCCCGACCAGCTTGGTCGCATCCGCGACACCGCGCGCGTTGGCTTCGTCGTTCAGTTCGTCGACGAGCGCCTGCGCGAAGAGAGCAGGGTCTTCGCCGCGCTCGCGCAGCGGCGGCAACGACAGCGCGGCCGCTTCAAGGCGCAAGCCGAGATCCTGATGCAGCGTGCCTTCGGCGACAGCCGAGCGCGGTGCCTTACGTGTCGATGCGATCAGCCGGAAATCGGTCGCCACCTGATTCGTGCCGCCGACGCGCATGAACGTCTGCGAATCGAGCGCGCTCAGCAACGCTTCCTGCTGCGCGCGCGGCAGCATCGTGATCTCGTCGATGAAGAGCGTGCCGCCGCTCGCCTGTTCGAAGAGACCGGGCTCGCGTTGCTCCGCGCCGCCGAACGCGCCACGTTCGTGGCCGAACAGCAGACTGTCGAGCGGCCGGCCGCCCGCGACGGCTTGCGCCGAGCGGCAGTCGAGCACGACGAACGGGCCTTTGCGGCGCCGGCTCATCTCGTGCAGCGTGCGCGCGGCGACTTCCTTGCCGGTGCCCGCTTCGCCCGAAATCAGCACGGCCGCTTCTGTCGGCGCGACGTGCTCGATCGAATCGTAGACATGCTGGATCGCGCCGCTGCGACCGATCATCGGCCCAAAGCGGCCCATGCGGCGCAGCTTGGCACGCAGCGTCTGTACTTCCTCGGTGAGTTCGTACGGACGCGGAATGCGCGCCAGCAGGCTGCGCAGGCGTGGAATGTTGACAGGCTTGAGCAGGTAGTCCCAGATGCCATGGCGCAAGCCTTCGATCGCGCTTTCGACCGTCGCATTGCCCGTCATCACGATCACGGGCAACGCGCCGCCGGGCGGCTGCGCGGGCAGATGCTGGAGCAGGTCGAGGCCGCCGCCGTCGGGCAGATTCAGGTCGACCAGCACGACGTCGGGGATGAAGCGTGTCAGGGCTGCGCGTGCTTCGGAGAGCGTGATCGCGGTGTCGACGGAGAAACCGTCGGCGGCGAGAATCGCGGACAGGCCTGACAGGCTATTAGGATCGTCTTCGACAATCAGGGCATGTGGCATATCGAGCGCAACTGTTCAGATGGACGGATGCCCGACGCACGCGGCTCGCCGTAGGCGGCGCCGCACGCACGGACGCTTGATGAGTGAGCTTGAAGCGGCCAATGCTCCCTCCCGGTAGACGTGGCGGGCTGGACGCGACCCCGATCAGAAAGGCCGGTTGCTGTCGAAGAAACGGCGCACTTCGAGTTCCGCTTCGTCGCGGGTCTTGCCATAGCGTTCCTGGATCAGACCCGCCAGCTTGTCGGCGCGGCCTTCCGCCTTGGTCAGTTCGTCGTCCGTGAGTTCGCCCCACGCGGTTTTCGCCTTGCCGATCATCTGTTTCCACTTGCCTTCAGCGATATCGTTGTTCATGAAACCTCCCGTTTTCGAATGTACGAAAGCCTTATAGGCCTGAACTATTCCGTAAGCAGAAGGCGTGCCCAACCGGACTTTCCTGAAAAACCGACGTGAGCGCGGGCTAAAAACACCGGCCGCGCGAGCCGACCTGGCAAAATTGCATGACTGGCCGGTAAAGTTTTCCACCACCATACACGGTCGCGAAAAAAAGAAAAAGCGCCCCGAAGGGCGCTTTTTAATTCAAAAACCCTGAGTTGACTCAGGGCTTAAGACGAATGCAATGCGGCGCGATTCAAATTTATGCGCGGCTGCGATATTCGTTGGTACGCGTGTCGATTTCGATCTTGTCGCCGATGTTGCAGAAGAGCGGCACTTGCAGTTCGAAGCCGGTGTTCAGCTTGGCCGTCTTGAGCACCTTGCCCGACGACGTATCGCCCTTGACAGCCGGTTCCGTGTAGATGATTTCGCGGACCAGCGTGGTCGGCAGTTCGACCGAGATTGCCTTCTCGTTGTAGAACACGACTTCGCAAGCCATGCCGTCTTCGAGGTAGTTCAGCGCGTCGCCCATCATTTCGGCTTCGACTTCGAACTGGTTGTAGTCCGCGTCCATGAACACGTACATCGGGTCGGCGAAGTACGAATACGTGACTTCCTTGCGGTCCAGCAAGACGACGTCGAACTTGTCGTCCGCCTTGTACACGCTTTCCATGCCCGCGCCCGTCAGCAGGTTCTTGAACTTCATCTTGACGACGGCGGAGTTACGGCCCGACTTGTTGTATTCGGCCTTCTGCACGACCATCGCGTCGGTGCCGATCATCACCACGTTGCCGGTGCGGAGTTCTTGAGCGATCTTCATAAAACTGTCCTGTACGAAATAAGGTGCTTCAACTTTTGCTCAACGGCATACGGCGTAAGCGGGTTCGGCGCCCGGCGCGCGCTTGACATCTCGTTCAGCAGCCTGAAGGCAGATCGAGCTGGAGTGCGCGGTGAGCGGGGCCGGTGCTTGCCGGAGTGGCGCCGATGTTCCCTGACGCCTTGTTCCGTGCTTCGTCCGTCTGCTTCTTTTACCCGAAGCGGGCGCGTACGCGTGTGACACTGGCTGACACAGCCGTGAAGGCAGACTTTCGATCCGCCGCCGGTCTGGCCGCCGTGCCGCGCTTGCGTCGTCGGCCGTTGGATAACCGCTTATTTTAACTGACTTTTTGCGAATCCGGCTAGATTTCCGGCGAGATCGCCGATCGACGCGAGTTCGCGAGCCCAGTCGGCTGCGCGTGCGTCGAGCAGCTGACGGTGGCGTTGCAGTTCGGCCCAGTCGGGCGTGCCGTTGCCGTTCCATGCATGCCAGAAACGGCCGAGCGCAGCGCGGGCGGCGGCGGGAAGGCCGTGCGCGTAGTGCGCGAGGGCGGCGTCGAGCTTCGGCAGATGGGCGTCATCGGCCTGCGGGTAGATGTGCCAGACAAACGGCCGTGCGGCCCATTGCGCGCGCACGAACGAATCCTCGCCGCGTACGAAATTGATGTCGCTCGCCCACAGCAGTTCGTCGTAGCCGGGCTGGTCGGTGAACGCGAGCGCGTGCGCGCGCAGGCTGCCGCGCGACGTATGCGTGCCCCCCGCGAACGACGGCAGGCCGAAAAACCGCGCAACGGCGCCCGAAATGCGGCCTTCGGGCACGAGCAGCACGACTTCGCGTTCGGCGTCGCGCCATTGCTCGAGCAGGCTGTCGACGGCAGGGTTCTCGTAGGCGAACAGCGAGACGACGGTGGCGTCCCTGGATGGCGGCGCGCTGCCTGTCGTCGCTTGCCACCAGGCGGCGCGCACGTCGGGTGACGCTTCGAAGGCGGCGCGTCGCGTGTCGAGATCGCGCTCCTTCAGCACGCCGCCCGTGCCCTTGCCGAGCCCCGGGAAGAAGAACGTTTTGTTCAACGCGTGACGCGGATGCGGCGACGGCCGCAAATGAAAGTCCGCGACCCAGTCCTCGCCGCTCAGATACTCGAGGTTGAACCAGACGGGCACGCGCTCGCGCCGCGCCATCGCCCCCACATACACGTGCGGCAGCTCGCATGCGAACGCTTCGATCACGACGTCCGCCACCTGCAGGGTATCGCCAGCGTGCGCCGGTTCGTGCCAGTGCTCGACGACGATGCCGTCCACCGTCTGTCGCGCGCTTTTCACATCGACGGATGCATTGAGCTTGTGAAACGCATGCAGATCATCGACGAAGACGCGCACCTGCCAGCCATGCTCGCTCGCGAGTTGCCGCGCGAGCCGCCAACAGACGCCGATGTCGCCGAAGTTGTCGATCACCGCGCAGAAAATGTCGCACGCGATCGTCGACGGCTGCAACGCTTGAGGGGGAGCGGAAGACATGATGGCGGCGCCTGGGTTCGGGCGTGAGCGGAATGTTCTAAACTGGCGATTCTAAAGCACATCACCCACATGACGCGCCGTGCGTACGCGGCGTCCAATCCGATTCTGCATGACCCGATCCGATCCCACTCCCGCAGCCGGTTCCGTCGCGAAGCCCGGCGTGCCCGAAGTCGTCGCCGAAGACTTCGACCCGAAGAAGGTGTTGCGCCAGTTGCCGCACATGCCGGGCGTCTATCGCTATTACGATGCACAGGGCGCGGTGCTGTACGTGGGCAAGGCGCGCGATCTGAAGAAACGCGTGTCGAGCTACTTCACGAAGACGCTGCTGTCGCCGCGCATCGCGATGATGGTCACGCGGATCGCGAAGATCGAAACGACGGTCACGCGTTCCGAAGCCGAAGCGCTGTTGCTCGAGAACAATCTGATCAAGGCTTTGGCGCCGCGCTACAACATCCTGTTTCGCGACGACAAGTCATATCCGTATCTGAAGCTCACGGGCCATCAGTTTCCGCGCATGGCGTATTACCGCGGTTCGGTCGACAAGAAGAACCAGTACTTCGGACCGTTCCCGAGCGCGTGGGCAGTGCGTGAGAGCATTCAGATCCTGCAGCGTGTATTCCAGTTGCGCACCTGCGAAGACTCCGTGTTCAACAACCGCACGCGGCCGTGCCTCCTGCATCAGATCGGACGATGCACGGCCCCATGCGTCGCCGCGATCAGCGAAGAAGACTACGCACGCGATGTGTCGAACGCGTCGCGCTTCCTGCTCGGACGTCAGTCGGAGGTGATGAACGAACTCGAGCAGAAGATGCACGCTTTCGCGAGCGAGCTGAAGTTCGAGCAGGCAGCGGCTGTGCGCAATCAGATGAGTTCGCTGTCGACGGTGCTGCATCAGCAGGCCATCGAAGTGGGCGGCGAGAGTGACGTCGACATTCTGGCCGTCGTCGCGCTTGGCGGCCGCGTGTGCGTGAACCTCGCGATGGTGCGCGGCGGCCGGCATCTCGGCGACAAGGCGTATTTCCCGACGCATGTCGAAAGCGCGTTGACAGCGGAAGAGGGCGGTTTCGACGATGGCGATGAAATCGTGCCGGTTGAGCCTGCGACCGTGATCGATGTCGAGGCGGAGTTGGGCGAGGAGTCCGATGAAGTCATGAGTGTCGACGAAGACGCGCCGGAGGAAAGCAGCGAAGAACCCGAAGTCGCTACTGGCGCGGATGCAGACGCCGACACCGGCAAGAAGCCGCGCCGCACGCCCGGCATCGAATCGGAAGTGCTCGAAGCGTTTATTGCCCAGCATTATCTGGGCAATCGCGTGCCGCCCGTGCTCGTGGTCAGCCACGCGCCCGCGAGCCGCGAACTCGTCGATCTGCTGATCGAGCAGGCCGGGCACAAGGTCACGCTGTTGCGCCAGCCGCAAGGCCAGAAGCGCGCCTGGCTCGCGATGGCCGAGCAGAACGCGAAGATCGCGCTCGCGCGGCTGTTGTCGGAGCAAGGCTCGCAGCAATCGCGTACGCGCGCGCTTACCGACACGTTGTCGCTCGAATTCGAAGACCTCGCGCATCTGCGCATCGAATGCTTCGACATCAGTCATACGATGGGCGAAGCGACGCAGGCGTCGTGCGTCGTTTATCACCATCACAAGATGCAGTCGTCCGAGTACCGGCGTTACAACATCACGGGCATTACGCCTGGCGACGACTACGCGGCCATGCGTCAGGTGCTCACGCGGCGCTACGAGAAGATGGTCGCGCAGGCCGCGGCAAACGCGAACGACGAAGCGGCCGAGCTGCAACCCGAAGCCGCCGCCGATCCGGCCGTTACAACGGAGGGCGCAGAACCCGTTGCCGCGGGCGGGTTGTTGCCGAACATCGTGCTGATCGACGGCGGCAAAGGGCAGGTCGAGATCGCGCGCCAGGTATTCAACGAACTCGGGCTGGACCTCGGCATGCTCGTCGGCGTCGCAAAGGGAGAAGGACGTAAGGTTGGCCTCGAGACGCTCGTATTCGCGGATGGCCGCTCGTCGCTCGAACTCGGCAAGGAAAGCGCGGCGCTGATGCTGGTCGCGCAGATCCGCGACGAGGCGCACCGTTTCGCGATCACGGGCATGCGCGCGAAGCGCGGCAAGACGCGGCAGACGTCGCGGCTCGAGGAACTGGAAGGCGTCGGCGCGAAGCGGCGTCAGCGGCTGCTGGCGCGCTTTGGCGGCTTGCGCGGCGTGGTGGCGGCGAGTATCGACGATCTCGCTAGCGTCGAGGGCATTTCACGCGCGCTTGCCGAGCAGATTTATCGTCAGTTGCATTAAACGTGTCAGCATCTACGTATGCCGCCGCGCCATGCGCCCGGGCCTTGCTTGTGGCTCGCCCGGTGAAGCGGCACAATTGCATCTCTTATCTCAGAACGTAGCGCCTGCCCATGCCGTTTAATTTCCCGATCTTCCTGACGTGGCTGCGGATTGTGTTGATTCCGCTCGTCGTGGGCGTGTTCTATTTGCCGGACATGATGCTGAGTCCGGCGCACCGCAATCTGGCCGCCGCGACGATTTTCATCCTCGCCGCGCTGACCGACTGGTTCGACGGTTTTCTCGCGCGTAAGTGGAACCAGACGTCCGCGTTCGGCGCATTCCTCGATCCCGTCGCCGACAAGCTGATGGTGACAGCCGCCTTGCTCGTGCTCGTACAGTTGTCGCGTCTCGATTCGGCGATCGCGCTTGTGATCGTCGGTCGCGAAATTGCGATTTCGGCACTGCGCGAATGGATGGCGCAGATCGGCGCGTCGAAGAGCGTCGCGGTGAACTCGCTCGGCAAGTTCAAGACGGCCTGCCAGATGACCGCGATCCCGATGCTGCTGTTCTATGGTCCGTTATCGCTCGGCGTGTTCTCGATCGACACGCGCGTGTGGGGTTTGTGGCTCATCTATCTCGCCGCGTTCCTCACGATCTGGTCGATGCTGTACTACATGAAGCTTGCGTGGCCGCAGATCCGCGAGCGCGGTGGTATGGCGTGACGTAGCGGTTGATGTCGCGGCGTCAGCGCGATGTGTCAGTAGAATTTTCAATCTCTCGTACAAAAAGAGTTGACACGATTCGGCGGCTTCTACATAATCTCGTTTCTCCGGTGAACGCGCTGCTAATAAACAGCGCGAAACACTAGGAAGCAGTAGAAGCAAAACGCGGGAGTAGCTCAGTTGGTAGAGCGCAACCTTGCCAAGGTTGAGGTCGCGAGTTCGAGACTCGTCTCCCGCTCCAGATTTCGAAGCAGCGTTTTGCAGCAAGCAGTCAGCAGGGCGTTGTAAAGCAGTAAAGCGCAGGTTCATGCGGGAGTAGCTCAGTTGGTAGAGCGCAACCTTGCCAAGGTTGAGGTCGCGAGTTCGAGACTCGTCTCCCGCTCCACACATAGGGGGAAGCCAAGCTTCCCTTTTTGTTTGATGCTTCGGTAGAAGCGTCGAGCGCAGATGGCCCTGATGTCGTGTTTTTCAGGCCATCGCACACAATCTGCGAGCCGTTGCAACTGCAACAAAGTACGGTTCGGTAGTCCGCTTTTGGCGCGATAGCAAAGCGGTTATGCAGCGGCCTGCAAAGCCGTTTAGACCGGTTCGACTCCGGTTCGCGCCTCCAGAAGCAAAGAAAAGCCCCGAGATTTCGGGGCTTTTCTTTTTTCAGCGCGTGGTTTCGCGCCCGAGCAACGTCACGACTGGACGGCAACGTATGCAAAGCAAAGAGACTTCTTCTATCGAATGGCGCTGGAAGGCTTTCGACGATCTGACGAACGTCGAGGTCTACGACATGCTCGCCGCTCGCGCAGCCGTCTTCGTGATCGAGCAGAACTGCTTGTATGGCGATGTCGATGGACTCGATATCGGCGCATGGCATCTGTTCGCGTACGGCTCGCAGCAGCCGTCCGGCACGCGCGCGAAACTGGCGGGCTATCTGCGCGTGCTGCTGCCTGATAACGAGGACGCCGATATCCGCATCGGCCGCGTGCTGACGACGGCCGATTTCCGCGGACAAGGCCTCGGCAGCGCGATGCTCGAAACGGTGCTCGGCCATATCCATGCGCAGTGGCCCAGCACGCCCATTCGTCTGCATGCGCAGGCGCATCTGCAGCCGTTCTATGGCGCGTTCGGCTTCGAGCCGATTTCAGACGTGCATGAAGAGGACGGCATCCCGCATATCTGGATGCGTTCTGCCTGACGCTTGCTGTTGGTATGTCTGAATGCAGATCAACGGTCGGCGTGCGCGACCACGGGCGTGCTGGCAGACGCAGGCACGTACGCATGGCGCTCGTCACGCAGACGCGCTCGAGCCGACAGTCTCATCCAGTGACGCAGCGCGAGCACGGCGCCGATCACGCTCATCATCGAACCTGGAATCCATAGCAACAGTCCGCCGATCTGCTGATCGCGCATCGGACTGAGCCATGTGAACGCGCGTCCGCAGATCGAATAGACAGGATAGAGTTCGCGCGGCGAAAAGAAGATGAACGCGCCGAGCATGATCTGCGGCGGAATCGCAGCGACGACCAGCAGCACGCGTTTGCCGGGCGATAGCCGTGCGGGCGGCGCGGGCCGCGCATCGAGCACGAGCCACCAGAACATCAACCCGTCGATCACCATGCTCCAGTTCATCACGCGATACAGCCGCCAGTCGAGCATCGCGACGAAGTGAATCGGCGAGAGCAGCCAGAAATAGATCAGTCCAACGAACAGAACGACGGCGACGACGGGATGAAACAGAACATCGAGCGTCGCGCGCACGTAACGCGTCTGTAGCGCGGGCCGCACGTAGCGTTGCCGCCACGCGAATGGAATGCCTGCGCGCAGCGCCGCGCCGGGATACGACAGCGTGATGAAGAACGGCCCGAGATGATGCAGCACCAGATGCTGCGCGCGATGCATGAAGAACTCATGCTCGAAGAAATAATCGAGCCGTGTGTGAAGCGCGACATAGAGCGCTGCCAGCCCGAACCAGAACGACAACTGCCGCGCCACCGACACCTTCGCCTTGCGCACACCGCGCGCGAACAGCAGCGCGGCTAGCAGCACCACGATCACCATGGTCGGCGACGGCTCCCAGGGTTCGAGCCAGTAGAGCAAAGTCATCGCGGGTTCATCACCCGCCGTTACTTGGTCTGCGAAGGCGATTTGACGGCGAACGGCGCATCGAGCGTTTCGCCGTCGGAGAACTGCAGCTTCAGATGCACCGTGTCGCCCGGCGCGATCTTGTGCTTCGCTTCTTCGAGCATCACGTGATAGCCACCCGGCGCGATCGACGCCTGGCCGTGCGCGGGCACCGTCAGCTTGTCGACCATCACCATCTTTTGCGTCGAACCGTTCGACACTGTCTGATGCAGCATCGCGCTGCCGTAATCGGCGCTCGACACGTCGACCAGATCGATCGCCGTGTCGCTCGAGTTGGTCAGCGTGACGTACGCGGCGGCGGGCAGATTGTTCGGCAGCCAGCGGACCCATGCGTTCTGCACGGCGATGGCCTGCTTGCTGTCGGCAGCGTGCGCGGCGATGCTGCTCGTGGCGACGAACGCGAAAGCGACGGCGCAAACCAGCGTGTGAATCCTCGAAAGTGTTTTGATTTGTTGTGTCATGGCGAACCTGTGAGAAATCAGGATTGGTCTTCAATGATACGGCGCACGTCTCGCGCGATGACGTCGGGCGAGTCGTGGTCCGTGGCGAGCAGGCGCGCGCGATTGCGTGCGTCGAAGATGTAGACGGCCGAACTGTGCGTCACATCGTAATTGCCGTTCGGGTCGCGCTTTTCCATCTGATACGCAACGCGGTAATGCCTTGCCATCTGCTCGATCTGTCCATCCGTGCCCGTCAGGCCGAACGCATGCTGCGAATCGAATGCGCCGACGTAGTCGTGCAACGCGCTGGGCGTGTCGCGCGCGGGATCGACGGTGACGAACAGGATGCGAACATTCTGCGCGTCCGGCCCGAGCTTGCCGATGACCTGCATCAGACGCCCCATCGTTTCAGGGCAGACATCGGGGCAATGCGTATAGCCGAAGTACACGAGCGACACGCGTCCTTTGAGCGTATCCGCCGCGACGGGCCGGCCGTCGTCGCCCGTCAGCGTGAAATCGAGGTCGGGCAGATGGCCGCTCACGTCCGTCAACTGCCACGGTTCACCTTGATGCGAGCATCCGGCGCTGCCGAGCGCCGCGTACAGCACGACGCTCAACGCCGCGACGCGCATTGACGTAGAAGCGTGCGGAGCGAGGAAGCGGGAGATGGACACCAGTGCTTTCGGGAACAAAGGCAGTTTCGACGACTCGATTCAGAACAGGGCGCAGCGTAATGCAAGCGCCGCGATTGGCATGACTCGATGGCGCCCCATGCTATTCCATGTCCACGGCGCGCGCCGTTGCGACTCTATCGCAATTTCAGACGCGTCGTTGTACCGTGGCCCTGTGAGGGAAAAAGCGAGTCAATATGCCGCAGAGCGTTGAAAGGCGGCCGTAGCCGGATCGTGCGGAATTTGCATTCCGTTCGTCGGGGCGACAGCCCGGAACGCCCGCCCGCGCGGCACGAAAACTTACTTTCTCGAAAAAACGACCGATGCGCGGTAAGATGCGCACACTTTTCCGGCTGCAAGCGGCTGAGAGGCAACGTACACCGATGCAAGCACTTCCGGCTTTTCTGTCTCCGACGGAGACGGCATTTTTCTTCGATTTCGACGGCACGCTCGTCGATCTGGCACCGACGCCCGACGGCGTGCTGGTCCAACCCGAGGCGATCGCCTTGCTCACCGAACTCCGGCGTCTGACGAACGGCGCCGTGGCGATCGTGTCGGGACGCGGGATCGACAGCATCGACCAGTTTCTCGGCATGCCCGATATGCCCATCGCCGGACTGCACGGCGCCGAGCGGCGCGACGCGAACGGCGACACGCAGCGTATCGGTTTCAACGACGACCGGCTGCTGCGCATGGAGCAGGTGCTCGCTGAAGTCGTCAACGCGAATCCCGGCATGCTGCTCGAAATCAAGGGCGCGGCGCTCGCGATGCACTATCGCAACGCGCCCGATCGCGAACCGGTAGCGCGCGAAGCGACAACCCGGCTGGTCGCCGAATACCCGGGCGCCTATGTGCTGCAGCCGGGCAAGATGGTCTATGAAATCAAGCCGAAGGACGTCGACAAAGGCCGCGCGCTGCGCGCCTTTCTGGACGAGCCGCCGTTCACGGGCCGCACGCCCGTGTTCGCGGGCGACGATCTGACTGACGAGAAGGGCTTCGTGGTCGTCAACGAAAAGGGCGGTCTGTCGATCAAGGTCGGCGGTGGCGATACGATCGCGCGCTCGCGCATCGGCTCGGTGAGCGCGCTGCTCGCGTGGCTGTCGGAAATCGTCGCGGCGGCGCGCAAGGCATGATGGCATCCGTTCATCCGCGCCTCGCTCCTGTTCAGCACGGAAATCTCGCGTCATGAGCCGACTGATCATCGTATCGAACCGCGTCGCGCCGATTTCGGAGGGCGGCCCCGCGGCGGGCGGCCTGGCCGTCGGCGTCTACGATGCGTTGAAGGAAACGGGCGGCATGTGGTTCGGCTGGAGCGGCGACGTGCTCGGTTCCGGCCAGCCGCAGATCAAGCTCGAAGAGCGCGGCCCGGTGACGTTCGCGACCATCGGCCTCGTGCGGCGCGACTACGACCAGTATTACCGCGGTTTCTCGAACGCGACGCTGTGGCCCGCGTTTCATTACCGGCCCGATCTGCTGCAGTATGACCGGCACGATTTCGAAGGCTATTGCCGCGTCAATACTTGGCTCGCGCAAAAGCTGGTGCCGCTGCTGCGCGACGATGACGTCATCTGGGTCCACGACTATCATCTGATTCCGTTCGCGCAGGCACTGCGCGCGGCGGGCGTGAAGAACCGCATCGGCTTCTTCCTGCACATTCCGTTTCCGGCGGCGCAGGTGCTGCTCGCCGTGCCGCCGCATCGCGCGCTCGTCGAGGCGCTGTGTTCGTTCGATCTGCTCGGCTTCCAGACCAAGCCAGATCTGCGCGCGTTCTGCGATTACATCGTCAACGAGGCGGACGGTTCCATCGAAGCCTCGGCGCAAGGGCCGACCGTGGTACACGGGTTCGGCCGCATACTGCGTGCGGCAGCCTATCCGATCGGCGTGTATCCCGACGAAATCGCCGAGCTGGCGAAAGCGGGCGAGGGCGACAAGCCGGTTCGCACGATCGAAGCGACGCTGCACGCGCGCAAGCTGATCATGAGCGTTGACCGGCTCGATTATTCGAAGGGACTGGTCGAGCGATTTCGCGCGTTCGAGCGGCTGCTCGAGCATTCGCCTTCGTATCGGGACAAGGTGTCGTTCCTGCAGATCGCGCCGCCGACGCGTTCCGATCTGCACGCGTACCAGGAAATCCGCTTGCAGCTCGAAGGCGAGTCGGGGCGCATCAACGGCCGCTTTGCGGAGCTGGACTGGACTCCTATCCGCTATATCCATCGACAGTACGAACGGCCCGTGCTTGCGGCGTTGTTTCGCACTGCGCATGTCGGCTACGTGACGCCGTTGCGCGACGGGATGAATCTCGTCGCGAAAGAGTATGTGTCGGCGCAAGATCCGGAAGATCCCGGCGTGCTGGTGCTGTCGCGTTTCGCGGGCGCCGCCCAGGAGCTGACGGGCGCGCTGATCGTCAATCCCGTCGATATCGACGGCATGGCCGATGCGCTCGGCACGGCGCTTTCGATGCCGCTTGCCGAACGCAAGGCGCGCTACAACGACATGATGGTGCAGCTGCGCGAGAACAACGTGTCCGTGTGGCGCGACAACTTCATGCGCGACCTGCAGCAGATGCCGAGCGCGCAACCGGTGGTGAGCGAAGCCGCTGAGGATTGATCGGTTTCTCGCTGCCGCACCAATAGAAAAAGCCGCTTCTTCGAAGCGGCTTTTTTCATGGCGCGTCAGTTCGGAAGCACGTTATGCGACATGCTGCTCGTCGAACTTCTTGCCACCTACATGCAGTGTCGAATGCTTGCCGAACTGCTTCGACAGCAGGTCGCGATACAGGCCCGGACGATTGCGCAGTTCTTCGGGGCTGCCGTCGTCGATCACCTTGCCCGCGCTCATCACGATGATGCGGTCGAAGTTGTGCAGCGTCGACAGGCGGTGCGCAATCGCGACCACTGTGCGGCCGACCATCAGCCGGTCGAGGGCTTTCTGGATCGCTTCCTCGGACGCGCTGTCGAGCGCGGAGGTCGCTTCGTCGAGCAGCAGGATCGGCGCGTTCTTCAGGATCGCGCGCGCAATCGCGATGCGCTGACGTTGACCACCTGACAGCTTCACGCCGCGGTCGCCGACGATCGTATCGAAGCCCTCCGGCATCGCCTCGATAAAGTCCGAGCAACGGGCTTCGCGCGCAGCGGCGAGCACTTCGTCGCGCGTCGCTTCAGGCCGGCCGTACGCGATGTTTTCATAGACCGAGCGGTGGAACAGCGAGATGTCCTGCGGCACCAGCGCGATCGAGTGGCGCAGGCTGTCCTGCGAGATCGACGAGACATCCTGACCGTCGATCAGGATGCGTCCGGCCTGGGTTTCATAGAAGCGTTGCAGCAGCGCGAGCACGGTCGACTTGCCCGCGCCCGACTTGCCGATCAGGCCCACGCGTTGGCCCGCCGGAATGTCGAGATCGAAATGATCGAGAATCGGGCGGCGTTTGGGATAGGCGAACGTCACCTTGTCGAAGGTCACGCGGCCGCCTTGCGGCACGAGTTCGACGGCGTCGTTGTGGTCAGGCATGCCGTGCGGCTCGAGCAGCGTCTTCACGGCTTCCGCGAGACGTGCGACGTGCTGCGTCACGTCGACGAGCGCGACGGCCAGATCGCGCGTGCCGTGCAGGATCGTAAAACCAAGCGAGCTGACCAGCACGATGTCGCCCGAGGTCGCCTTGCCCTGATCCCAGAGCCACAGCGCCCAGCCGAGCAGCCCCGCCGACAGCAGCGCCGTGATGACCGCGTGCAGCAGACGCAGCTTCTCCAGATACAGCAGGCTTTGCTGGCGCGCGACCATTTCCGACTTCACGGTCGCGCTGAAGCGTTTCTGCTCGCGGAACGTCATGCCGAACGCGCGCACGAGGCCCATGTTGCCGATCACGTCGACGAGTTCGCCGTCGACAGCGGCCGCCTTGCTCGCGAAGGTGTGATGGCGAGCCGAGCCACGGCCAGCCAGCTTGAACAGCACGACAGACAGAATCGCCGAGCAGGTCAGCAGGCCGAGCGCCATCAACGGATTGACGGCGGTGATCATCACGATCGCGCCGACCACCGCGATGCACGGCGGCAGCACGTTCCACGCAGTCGTGTTTTCGGCTGTGTAGACGGCGTTCGACGTCGCCGTGATCCGGCTCGCCAGCGTACCCGGCTGTTTCTCCGCGTAGTAGGTCGGCGAATGGCCCGTCAGATACTGGAACAGGTCCTTACGAAGATCGCCCGTGACGGCCACGAACGTATGCGCGGCGACCCAGCCGCCAACACGCCACAACAGGTTGTCGGCGGCGATCAGGCCGACCAGGATCGCGAACGCGCCCCACAGCGGCCCTGGATGATGACGGCCCGCGCCGAGCACATCGATCAAATGCTTGATCGCGTATTGCGAAGCGAGCGCACAGCCCACGGCCGCGAACACGCTGCCCAGCACGATCAGATGAGCGACTGGATGGCGGCGGATAAAGCGGAAAAGGAACGCAAGCGGCCGGTGCGCATAGCTCGCAAGCTTTGCGTTATGGGCGTTTCGCTGGGCAATGGTCAGATGTTCCAATTGTTCGTTTGGTCTGTCAGTGTCGGTTTGAGACGTCTGAAACGGGTTCAGGTCGTGCAACGGCCGTGCCTGGGAACGGCCCGTAACACCAGCGTAGGCCTCGCATTGTAAACATGCAAAAGCCATTTCGCATGGCGGTACAGCCAATGGGGGCGCGATTATTTTCGCGACACGTACCGGTAAGGTTTCCCAGCCTTGACCCGCGAGCGGGCAAGGGGTTCACGACAGCGCCGTGAATTTTCGAGATATAATTACAGATTGCATACGAGCCGGCGAGGCGGAATTTGATTGAGTTCCAGCCGTCGCAGACGGGTCAACGATGACCGCGGTCGAACGGCTTGCGACGCCAGTGCCGAAGCAGGGCTCCCACTGTAAAACACCTTGAGAAAACAAGGGTTTGCGAAGTGTTTCGCGTTTGTAACAACGTAAAGACTTTGAAATGTAGGGGCCGGTCCGCGAGACAGGCATCGATAATGCATGCTCGGTCGCGTCAGGAAAAAACTGACAGTTTGTCAACGTTCGTTCGTTAGCCGCGTTTATGGCTTTGAGCACAGACTTTGACATCGACCAAGCTGGCGTCTTACCAAGCGATCCATCGCAGGAATTTCTCGAAAGAATCAGGCTCGTGTCCGGTGCAGCTTCAGGCTGCATGCCGAACCGGGCGCCCTGGCGAGCAAGCGAAGTCGCTTTTTCCAAACTGCAGTCTTTTTGCCTGATTTTTTACGAGGAGTTCTCCCTATGCGAATCGCTCAAATCGCTCCCTTGCACGAGGCGGTTCCTCCCAAGCTCTATGGCGGCACGGAACGCGTCGTGTCGTACCTGACGGAAGCGCTCGTCGAGCTGGGACATGACGTGACGCTTTTTGCCAGTGGCGATTCGCAAACCTCCGCGAAGCTCGAAGCTTTCTGGCCGCAGGCGTTGCGTCTGGACCCGACCATTCGCGACGTGATGGCGCCGCACATGCTGCTGCTCGAAGAAGTCCGCCGCCGCGCGGAAGAATTCGACGTGCTGCATTTCCACATCGACTACTACCCGTTCTCGCTGTTCGCGCGCCAGCCGGTGCCGTTCCTGACGACCATGCACGGCCGTCTCGATCTGCCCGAACTGCAGCCAGTCTTCAACACGTTCAGCGACGTGCCCGTCGTGTCGATCTCGGACAACCAGCGCCAGCCGCTGCAACAGGCTCACTGGCTGTCGACGGTCTATCACGGTCTGCCGGAAAACGTGCTCACGCCGATCCCCAACGTCGAGCCGGGCTACCTCGCATTCCTCGGCCGCGTCTCGCCGGAGAAGGGCCTCGACCGCGCGATCCGCATCGCTGGCCAGGCGGGCATGAAGCTCAAGGTCGCCGCCAAGATCGACAAGGCCGACCGCGCCTACTACGAAGAAGTGATCAAGCCGCTGATGGCGCTGCCGCACGTCGAGTACATCGGCGAAATCGGCGAAGCCGAAAAGCGTGAGTTCCTCGGCAACGCGCATGCACTGGTGTTCCCGATCGACTGGCCGGAGCCCTTCGGTCTGGTGATGATCGAGGCGATGGCTTGCGGCACGCCTGTGATCGCGTTCAAGCGCGGCTCGGTGCCGGAAGTGATCGAAAACGGCGTGTCGGGCTTTGTCGTCGAAGACGAAATCAGCGCTGTTGCCGCGCTCAAGCGTCTCGACCAGCTGCCGCGCGCGCAAGTGCGCAAGGCGTTCGAATCGCGCTTCACGTCGAAGGTGATGGCTCAGAACTACCTGAAGACCTACGAAGAACTGCTGCACGCAAAGCGCCGCACGGTGCTGCGCGAAGTCAACGCAGGCTGATCCCCGTCGAAGCAGGCCGCGAGAGGGTTGTTTAACTCCTGCGCGGTCCGTTGGATGGGCCGACAACGCCCCGCATGTGTCGAACATGCGGGGCGTTGTTGCATTTGCGCTGCACGCCGATGCGAAACGCGCGCGGAATGTACCGAAAGTGCGCGTTCGTGGTCCTGTAACCGTGAGACGAATCGGTAATATCCCTATAATGGCCGTGCCGCAAATCCGGCGCAGCCGGTCGATATGAGGAGATAGCTTTGGCGAGAACGAAACAGACGCGTGCGAGCGCGGCGCCCGGCGCCGGCACGATGTTCGCGCTTCGCGCCATCGGTCTCGTGATACTGGCGCGCTGGCTCTTCTCGATGGGTGAGATGGACCCGCTGACGGCACTGCAGGCGATGGCCTCGTCGCCATGGGCATGCATCAATCTCGTCTTTCTCTTTCTGCTGATCTTCCTGCCGGGCGCGAAGGCGCGCGCCGAGCGGCCGTTCCATCCGTTGCCGCAATGGTTGCGTCAGGCGCTGCGCGTGTTTGCGTTCCTGGGCTTGCTGTTCGCGGTCTGGTCGGTGGGCGCGTTCGTCTGGGCGGCCGGCTGGCGGCGCGCGTTCAACACGGTCGCCGCGACCAACGGCTGGCTGCTTGCAGCGCCGACGCTGTACGCCGTGGTCGTGTGGATCTGCCGTCCGCGGGCGCTGTGGCGGACGAATATCGCTGCGCGCCGCTTTGCGATCGGCCGTTTTGCCATTTCGATCGATGCCGTCACCCGTACCGCCATCGTATGGGCTGAAAGCCGCAAGCTCGGCCAGTACGACGCACGCGAGTTGTCGTTGCGCTGGCACGACGGGACTGAGCGCGCGGCCGGTATGCCGCGCGCGGCACAGGCCGTCGATCTGTCAGGCGCGCAGCCGGCGACCATGCCACCCATTTCGAACGGGCACGCGACGCTCGAGCGCGCGGGTGTCGGCGGCTTGTTGCGCCGTCCGAAAGTCGAGTTGATGTGGGATTCGCCCGCTGCCGCCGGCCACAACCGGCAGACTGTGTTCAGGACGCCGTTATCGACGGAAGGCGATCGCGTCGCAGCGCGGGCGCTCGACGCGAGTCTGCGCCAGGCCTGAATTTACTTTCCGGGTGCGGTCCTCGCGCCCGTGCATCCACGGCCCCATGGGCCTGAAGCGCCAACCGCTTTGTATCGTTCATGGAGGTGTCCATGTTGATCCGCTGGTTGCTGGCCGCTGTCCATCTGCTGGGTTATGGCTTCGCGCTCGCCGCGATCATCGGGCGCACGCGCGGGCTGCGTCGGCTGTCCGGTCCGGCTGGTCTGCAACGCGTCTTCGTCGCGGACAATGTCTGGGGCATCACGGCCGTCGTGCTGATCGTCACGGGATTGATGCGCGTGTTCGGTGGCTTTGAGAAGGGCGCGGACTACTATCTGCACGAGCCACTCTTTCACGTGAAGATGGCGGCACTCGTGCTGATCCTCGTTCTTGAGATCGCGCCGATGATGACCTTGATCCGCTGGCGTCTCGCCGTCAGAAGCGGCGAGACGCCGGATCTCTCCCGCGCCCGCCGATTTGCCCGAACGGGGCACTGGCAATCCATTCTGCTGGTCGTGATGGTATTTGCCGCGTCGGGCATGGCGCGCGGCATTGGCGCGTAGTCGTCGACGGATGGCTTTCAGTGCGGGCTAATGCGGCACCACTGCCACGCGAGCACGCCCTTGCCGATCGCGGCTTCCTATGGCGTACAGGAGGCGGCGTCGAAGTCGAAGCCGGCGCGCTCGCATCGACGAAGCGAACCCGCGTTGTGCTGGAACCTGACGGTTCATTGGTTGAGGGCCATCCGCTGCATGGCGAAATCCGAAGGCGCGGCGCGTGTGAAAATCGGCGGGAGGACCTGCACGTTTAGTCGGCAGTAGGTCACGCTGTGCGCTGCGTTTATCGTGGTGGTAACGAAGTAAGAGCCGCACCCGGGTAGTCCGGATCGAGACGAACTCAACCAGCCGAACACAGATCCGAGGGGACGCGTGCGGGACGAAACGGGCAACAGAGTGAAGCGCAGAAAATGAAAAAGGGCTTAGGTCGTTAAACCTAAGCCCTCGATTCTTCGGTGTTCGTCTTTACCAACACCAGAAATTCTGGTGGGTAGTACTGGGATCGAACCAGTGACCCCTGCCGTGTGAAGGCAGTGCTCTACCGCTGAGCTAACCACCCGAAGAGCTGTGCATTATGTCAGCTCTTTCAGACTTCGACAAGTACTTTTTAAGCGATTTGCGCATCCGCTGTCGCGGAGACATCTTCGGCAGCCGGTTGGGTGCGCCACACGCTCGTTCCCTTCACCGATTTGTCGAGACCATCGAGCAGTGCTTCGTGTTCGGCCAGTTCGTCGTCCGTCGCCGTCAGCACGACGAGTTCGAGCGTGTCGAGCTTCACGCGCTTCGCGCCGCCTGCATGGCCCGCTGCCGCCTCGCCGATCATGTCGATCACGAGGCTTTCCTGGCCGCGCGTCATCGCGAGGTACACCTCGGCGAGCAGTTCCGAGTCGAGTAGTGCGCCGTGCAGCGTGCGGTGCGCGTTGCTGATGCCGAAGCGGTCACACAGCGCGTCGAGCGAATTGCGCTTGCCCGGGAACATCGACTTTGCGCGCACAAGCGTGTCGATCACTTCGCCGCAATGTTCAGTGAACGGCGGCAACCCCAGCAGCGAGAACTCGGCGTTGAGAAAGCCAATGTCGAAGGGCGCGTTGTGGATGATGAGCTCCGCGTCCGTTACGAAATCGCGCAGCGCGTCAGCGATCTCCGCGAACTTGGGCTTGTCGCGCAGGAATTCCGTCGTCAGTCCGTGTACGGCCAGCGCGCCCGGATCGCTGTCGCGCTCGGGATTGACGTAGAAGTGCAGGTTGTTGCCCGTCAGCCGACGGTTCACCAGCTCGACGCAGCCGATTTCGATGATCCGGTCGCCGCTCTTCGCATTCAGTCCTGTCGTTTCCGTATCGAGGATGATTTGACGCATGTCGGTGTTGCCTGTCTGTGTTGATGCGTGAAAAGAATGGAGCGTTCTTAAACGCGCTGGTGAAGATTAAAGCTGCGTCAGTGAGGCCACGCCGCGATTGGCGAGCGCGTCGGCGCGTTCGTTCTCCGGATGCCCCGCATGCCCCTTGACCCAGCGCCACTCGAGTTCATGCTGCTGCGTGAGCGCATCGAGCCGCTTCCAGAGGTCCGAGTTTTTCACGGGCGCCTTGGCGGCCGTCACCCAGCCTTTCTTCTTCCAGCCGTGAATCCATTCGCTGATGCCTTTCTGCACGTACTGCGAGTCCGTGTGGACGATCGCCTTGCACGGGCGTTTCAACGCTTCGAGCGCGGCGATCACGGCCATCAGTTCCATGCGGTTGTTGGTCGTGTTCGCTTCGCCGCCGAACAGTTCTTTCTCCTGCGCGCCGTAGCGCAACAGCGCGCCCCAGCCTCCGGGTCCGGGATTGCCCTTGCAGGCGCCGTCGGTGAAGATTTCGATCAGATCAGAACTCATTTTGCCTTGTTGCGGGTGTTGGGCGTGGCAGCGGGCGCGAGGCCGGCGGCGAGCACGGGCTTCTTGACTTTCAGCGGACCGACGAGGCGCATGCCGCGCACGCGCTTGATCGCCGTGACCATGTAGACGGCGCCGAAAATCGGCCACCAGCGGTCGCCGGCGGCTTCCATGAATTCATAGCGCGACAGCCACTTTTCGCCGACGAGGGGCGGACGATAGCAGCCGAAGCGTCCGCGTTCAAGGTCGAAACCGAGCAGCTTGATCCAGTCCTTGAGGCGCGTGAACGCGATCAGATCATGCGCCGCGGGCACGAACGGCCGCCCCGTGACCTTGCCGACCGATTGCCGCGCGCCCCACAGCGACAGCGAATTGAAGCCGAGGATGATCAACTGCCCTTCGGGCATCAGCACGCGTTCGGCTTCGCGTAGCAGGCGGTGCGGATCGCGTGTGAACTCCAGCGTGTGCGGCATCACGATCAGATCGACGCTTTGCGCCTCGAACGGAAGATCGAGCAGGTCGCACCAGACGGCGCTGCGTCCGGACGGCGCGTGTCGCTCGGGCAGCCCTCCCGCGACGCCGCGCGGAAACGTGTACGGCGCGCTCGCGCCGCTCTCGGCGTCGAGCACGAGGCCGCGGCAGGGCATGCGGTTCTCACGGAGTGCGTCGAGTTGCGGTAGACCCAGTTGCAGCGCGTGGTAGCCGAATACGTCGGACACGACGCGGTCGAGCTGCGCCTGCTCCCACTCCAGCACATAGTGTCCGGGAGGGGATGTGGTCCAGGCAGGCCAGTCTATAATCGATCGGTCAGACATGTTGAAGAATGCGTCGCCTATGAATTCGCTCGAGTACGTACCTGTCCCGGCGTTTGATGACAATTACATCTGGGTCGTGTCGGACGGCCATCACGCCGTCGTCGTCGATCCGGGCGACGCCGCCCCGGTGAAGGCTTATCTGGCAAAACGGGGATGGCGGCTGAGCGCTATTTTACTCACGCACCATCATGCCGACCACGTCGGCGGAGTGGCCGATCTGCTGGATGGCCAGGTTGTGCCCGTCTACGGGCCCGCCGGAGAAGCGATTCCGTACCTGACGGAGCGCCTCAAACAGGGCGATGAGGTGCGCATCGTGGCGCCCGCGCTCAATTTCACTATTCTCGATGTGCCCGGTCACACGAGCGGCCATATCGCGTATTTCCAGGCAGCCGATTCGCGCGGCACGCCGCACGTGTTCTGCGGCGACACACTGTTCGCCTGCGGTTGCGGCCGGCTGTTCGAAGGAACGCCCGCGCAGATGCTGAATTCGCTCGATGCGCTCGCCGGCTTGCCCGGTGAAACGGAAGTGCATTGCGCGCACGAATACACCCTGTCGAACATCCGCTTCGCGCTCGCGTGCGAGCCGGACAATGCAAAGCTACAAGCCTGGCGCGACGAAGCGACGGATTTGCGCGCGCGCCAAGTGCCGACGCTACCCACGACGATCGCCCACGAGCGCGCCGTCAACCCGTTCTTGCGCGCGGGCGAGCGGTCTGTTCAAGCGACGCTCGCCGAGCAGTTGCATGAATCGGTGCCGGATCGGTTGGCCGCTTTCACGTTGATGCGGGAATGGAAGAACAGGTTCCGCTGACCAGGTAAACTATGGGGGCATGCTCATCCCAATCGTAGAAACAAACGCCAAGCCTCAGATTTGGCTACGTTTTTCACATTATTCTGATTGACGGAAAGGGCGGTCTTTCGTACTATCGGCTGCAAATTCCAGCCCCTTTGGAAGCCGAGACGTTCATGCGATTTATCTTTAGCGCGTTGTTGGTCCTGACGCTCGCCGCCTGCGCGAGTCAAGGACCAGCAACGAACAGCCTTTCCACTGCTTCCGATCCCGCTAGCCAGCAAGCCGTAGCCGACGCCCTTCGCAAGACTGCCACCGCCAAAGAAACGATCAACGTCGACCAGGGTTCCGTCGACCAGTTGACGAGTGCGGACAGCGATCTCTGGGGCCGTATCCGCCGTGGTTTTCAGATGCCCGACCTGCAGACCGACCTCGTCGACATGCAGGTCAACTGGTATGCGCAACGCCCGGACTACGTCCAGCGCATGACCGAACGATCGCAGAAGTACCTGTATCACATCGTCGAAGAACTTGAAGCGCGCCATATGCCGACCGAGCTGGCGCTCCTGCCGTTCATCGAATCCGCGTATAACCCGCAGGCGTTGTCGGTCGCGAAGGCGGCGGGCATGTGGCAGTTCGTGCCTGGCACGGGCCGCACGTACAACCTCAAGCAGAACATGTGGCAGGACGAGCGCCGCGACGTACTCGCGTCGACCAGCGCCGCGCTCGACTACCTGTCGCGTCTGCACGATATGTTCGGCGACTGGTATCTGGCGCTCGCCGCGTATAACTGGGGTGAGGGCAACGTGCAGCGCGCGATCGCGCGTAATGAGGCGGCCGGTCTGCCGACGGACTATCAGAGCCTGCGCATGCCGATGGAAACGCGCAATTACGTGCCGAAGCTGCAGGCCGTCAAGAACATCGTGATGAACCCGCAGGTCTACGGGCTCACGCTGCCGTCCATTCCCAATCACCCGTACTTCGTAACGGTCACGACTTCGCACGATATCGACGTCGACACCGCGGCGAAGCTCGCGAACATGACACCGGACGAATTCCGTTCGCTGAATCCGTCGTTCAAGAAGCCGGTGATTCTGGGCGCGACGCAGCCGCAAATCCTGCTGCCGTTCGACAACGCCAGCGCATTCGAGCGCAATCTGAAGTCGTACACGGGTTCGCTGTCGTCGTGGACGACCTATACGGTCACCGAGCGCTCGCGTCCGGCCGCGATTGCCGAAAAGATCGGCGTCGATCCCGACACGCTGATGGCCGTCAACAAGATTCCCGCCGGCATGCGCCTGAAGCCGGGCTCGACGATCGTCGTGCCGCGCGCCGATGACGACGACGAAGACATCAGCGCCGACGTCGCCGAAAGCGCCGTGCTCGCGATCGAGCCGGACGTTCCCGACACACGGAAGATGCTGATCCGCGTGCGCCGCAAGCAGTCGATGGCGATGATCGCCGACCGTTACGACGTGTCGATCGGTCAGTTGAAGGCTTGGAACCGCACGAAGCGCGATCTCGTGATGCCCGGCCAGGTCGTCGTGCTGCACGTTCCTGTCGGCAAGGCGATGCCGAGCGAACCGGGTCCGCAGAAACTGGCGACGGTGCCCGTCGGCGGCGGTGTCGAGAAGGCCAGCGCCCAGGTCGCAGACACGCGGTCGGAATCGCGCTACGATAAGAAACGAGGCCGCGGCCAGACTGGCGTGGTGAAGGTGTCGGAGCCGGTTGCCAAGCCCGCCGCAGCAAAAGGCAAGGTGACGAAGGTTTCGACGGAAGCGGCCGGCAAGGCGTCGAAGGCTGATACCACTAGCCGCCATAAGGTCTCGGCCAACGCGAAGAAGGGCAAGTAAACAACAGCGGCCTTCTCGAGGATGACCGAACATGCGCTGCGGGGGCAGCGTATGAAGTGCGCTCCGATCTCTCCTCGTTTTCCTTGACGCCGTCACCTGAGGTGACGGCGTTTTTCATTTCGACCGGCGTTTCCCTACGGGAGCCCGTACGCGATGCGCGGTCTTGCACCACGATGGACACGATTGGGCTATCGTTCACCCTCGGGCCCGCCGGGCCAACTCGCTGACGCCTCATGTTCTCGACGCCGCTTCGTGTATTTCTCCTGTTCTCCGCCGGTTACTTCGTCTCGTACGTGTTTCGTGGCGTGAATCTCGGTTTTGCACCGCTGATCACGCACGAGCTCGGCTTGACGGCCGCCGATCTAGGTCTGCTGACTAGCCTTTACTTTCTCGGCTTCGCAGGCGCGCAACTGCCTGCCGGTGTATTGCTCGATCACTATGGCGCGCGTCGTGTGACGGCGGGGATGCTACTGTTCGCCGCCGCAGGCATTGGCGTATTCGGCACGGCGCACGGCGTCGGGACAATGATGATCGGGCGGCTGCTGATTGGCGTCGGCGTGTCGGTGTGCCTCGGGGGCGCGTTCAAGGCGCTGGCGCAGCATTTCCCGGCGGCGCGTCTGCCGCTGATCAACGGGCTCGTGATGGCCGTCGGTGGTCTGGGTGGCGTCGTGGTCGGTTCGCCGCTGACGTGGCTGCTGACCTTTGCAAGCTGGCGCACCGTCTGTTTCGGGCTCGTCATTCTCACGATCATCGTTGCGGCGATGCTATGGGCGTTCGCGCCCGAAACCAAGGAGACGCACCATCAGGCCAGCCTCGTCAGCCAGTTCAAGGGCACGTGGCATATCCTGCGCAGCGCAGCGTTCTGGAAGATCGCGTCGTTCTCGGTCGTCACGCAAGGCGTGTTCTACGCAATGCAGTCGCTGTGGGTGGGCGCCTGGTTGCGCGACGTGTCGGGTTTCCAGTCGCATGAAGCGGCTGCGTTCGTGTCGGTGCTCGGTTTCGCGATGATGGCCGGCTGCGTCGGCTTCGGCGCGGCGGCGCGCAGCATGGAGCGGCGCGGGTTGTCGCTGTATGCGTTTTGCGGCGTCGGCATGGTGCTTTTCGTCATCACGCAACTGCTGATCATGTTGCGTGCGCCGCTGCCCGCGGGATTGCTGTGGGCGGCTTATGGGATTTTCGGCGGCGTCGGCATTCTGAGTTATGCGGTGCTCGCGCGCCATTTCCCGCCGCATCTGATCGGACGCGCGAATACGACGCTGACGCTGATCATTTTTCTGCTGATCTTCGGCTTCCAGATCGGCGTCGGCGCGGTGCTGTCGCGGTGGACGCCCGTTGACGGACACTATCCGCCCGCCGCGCATCTGACTGCGTGGGGCATTCTCGTTGCGCTGCAACTGGCGAGCGCCATCTGGTACGTGCTGCCGAGCCGTGTGCTGGCCAAGAGTCCGGCGCGCGTGCATGCCGAACATCAGCCGTAAGCTGCCGGGCATATCCTGATACACGGTGAAGGGCCCGCCAGGCGGACTGTGCGGCAAGCTGATTGCACCCCGAGCGCCTGACGGCGCCAGGTTTGCCGCGCTATCGCCCATCTCGGATTTGAAGAGAAGGGTCATTTCAGGCTATAATTTCAAGGTTTGAGCTTATCAACCCGCACCCTAGCGCCTACCTCTCCCATACCGTTCATCCGCCGCGTTTCGTTGTAGTCCCGGTTGTTTTTCATGAGTGAAACTTCCCGGCTACTGTCGCCAGCGGCCCGCAACCAGCCAGTTCGCCTACACAATGGGCCGACTGCGAGCTCCGCGGCGCCCGATGCGACCCTCCGCGAACAGCGACAACGCGAGCGAGCCTGCGCGCGCATCGAATGATGCGCCTCGCCGCGGCCCGCACGGTCGGATAGACAGGTCGGCAACAGGGTGCTCCCCAAGGAGTCTCCCGTGTTGCCGTCATTTTCTCCCGCTCTGCTCGCGCTCGCCGACGGCACGGTCTTTCGTGGTTACTCGATCGGTGCGCCCGGTCATACGATCGGTGAAGTCGTCTTCAATACGGCCATCACCGGCTATCAGGAAATCCTGACCGACCCCAGCTACGCGCGCCAGATCGTCACGCTGACGTATCCGCACATCGGCAATGTTGGTGTGAATGCCGAAGATGTCGAAGCCACGAAAGTCCATGCCGCCGGCCTGATCATCCGTGATCTGCCTGTTCTCGCGTCGAACTTCCGCATGGAGCGCACGCTCCCGGATTACCTGAAAGCGGAAGGCGTCGTCGCGATCGCCGGTATCGACACCCGCAAGCTCACGCGCGTGCTGCGCGACAAGGGCGCGCAAAACGGCGCGATTCTCGCAGGCTCGGATGACGAGGCGAAGGCAATCGAACTCGCGCGCTCGTTCCCCGGTCTCGCTGGCATGGACCTCGCGAAAGTCGTATCGACGCAAAAGCCGTATGAATGGAAGCAGACGGAATGGCGTCTGGGCAGCGGCTACGGCATGCAGAACACGCCGCGCTACCGCGTCGTCGCGTTCGACTTCGGCGTGAAGTACAACATTCTGCGCATGCTCGCGGAACGCGGTTGCCAGGTCACGGTGCTGCCGGCGCAAGCGACGGCTGCTGACGCGCTCGCGCTGAACCCGGACGGCATCTTCCTGTCGAACGGCCCCGGCGACCCGGAACCGTGCGACTACGCAATCGCTGCGACGCGCGAATTCATCGAGCGCGGCATTCCGACGTTCGGCATCTGCCTTGGCCATCAGATCATGGGTCTCGCCGTGGGCGCGAAGACGATGAAGATGAAGACGGGCCACCACGGCGCGAATCATCCCGTGAAGGACCTCGGCGACGGCCGCGTCGTGATCACGTCGCAGAACCACGGCTTCGCGGTCGACGCCGACACGCTGCCCGCCAATGCAAAGGTGACGCACGTCTCGTTGTTCGACGGCACGCTGCAAGGCTTCGCGCTGACGGACAAGCCGGCATTCTGCTTCCAGGGCCACCCGGAAGCATCGCCCGGTCCGAATGACATCGCCTATCTGTTCGACCGCTTCACCGCGTTGATGGACGAGGCGAAGGGCAACAAGTCGGCAGCGGCGTAAGCAGGCGCTCGTAAAAGCAGCGACGGAAGAAAGCGCGCCCCGCGACGCCGTTCGGCTGGCCCATTTGGGTACAGCCTTCGCGGTCGATCCGAGCGGCACACCGCCGGCGCGCCAACAGTAAGAACTCAGGAATACATTAGCGAGAGCGTTATGCCCAAGCGGACAGACATTAAAAGCATCCTCATTATCGGCGCGGGTCCGATCATCATCGGCCAGGCGTGCGAGTTCGACTACTCGGGCGCGCAGGCGTGCAAGGCGCTGCGTGAGGAAGGCTACAAGGTCATTCTCGTCAACAGCAATCCGGCGACGATCATGACCGACCCGAATACGGCCGACGTCACTTACATCGAGCCGATCACGTGGGAAGTGGTGGAGCGCATCATCGCGAAGGAGCGCCCGGACGCGATCCTGCCGACGATGGGCGGCCAGACCGCGCTGAACTGCGCGCTCGATCTGCATCACCACGGCGTGCTGGAAAAGTACAAGGTCGAACTGATCGGCGCGTCGCCGGAAGCGATCGACAAGGCTGAAGACCGTCAGAAGTTCAAGGACGCGATGACGAAGATCGGCCTTGGCTCGGCGAAGTCGGGCATCGCGCATTCGATGGAAGAAGCGTTGCAGGTGCAAGCGGAAATCGCGGCGTTCACGGGCGGCGGCGGCTACCCCATCGTGATCCGTCCGTCGTTCACGCTCGGCGGCTCGGGCGGCGGCATCGCGTATAACCGCGAAGAATTCGAAGAAATCTGCAAGCGCGGTCTCGATCTGTCGCCGACGCGCGAACTGCTGATCGAAGAATCGCTGCTCGGCTGGAAAGAGTACGAGATGGAAGTGGTCCGCGATAAGAAGGACAACTGCATCATCGTCTGCTCGATCGAAAACCTCGACCCGATGGGCATCCACACAGGCGACTCGATCACCGTCGCGCCGGCGCAGACGCTCACCGACAAGGAATACCAGATCCTGCGTAACGCATCGCTCGCGGTGCTGCGCGAGATCGGCGTCGATACGGGCGGCTCGAACGTGCAGTTCTCGATCAATCCCGTCGATGGCCGGATGATCGTGATCGAAATGAACCCGCGCGTGTCGCGTTCGTCTGCTTTGGCCTCGAAGGCAACGGGCTTCCCGATCGCGAAGGTCGCGGCGAAGCTCGCCGTCGGCTACACGCTGGACGAACTGAAGAACGAAATCACGGGCGGTCAGACGCCGGCTTCGTTCGAACCGACCATCGATTACGTCGTCACCAAGATTCCGCGTTTCGCGTTCGAAAAATTCCGTGAAGCCGATCCGCGTCTGACCACGCAGATGAAGTCGGTCGGCGAAGTGATGGCGATCGGCCGCACCTTCCAGGAATCGTTCCAGAAGGCGCTGCGCGGTCTGGAAGTTGGCGTCGACGGTCTGGATGAAAAGACCACGAGCCGCGACGAAGTGATCCGCGAGATCGGTGAAGCCGGCCCGGACCGCATCTGGTATGTCGGCGACGCGTTCCGCCTCGGCCTGACGCAACAGGAAATCTTCGAGGAAACGGCGATCGACCCGTGGTTCCTCGCGCAGATCGAAGAGATCGTTCGCAAGGAAAAGGCGCTCGAAGGCCGCACGCTCGCGAGCCTCACGAAGGAAGAGCTGATTTATCTGAAGCAGAGCGGCTTCTCAGATCGCCGCCTCGCGAAGCTGCTCGGCGCGACGGGCGCCGACGTGCGCAAGCGCCGGATCGAACTGAACGTGCGCCCCGTGTACAAGCGCGTCGACACCTGCGCGGCCGAGTTCGCGACGAAGACGGCGTACATGTACTCGACGTACGAAGAAGAGTGCGAAGCGAACCCGACGAACAACAAGAAGATCATGGTGCTGGGCGGCGGACCGAACCGGATCGGCCAGGGCATCGAGTTCGACTACTGCTGCGTGCATGCCGCGCTCGCCATGCGCGAAGACGGCTACGAAACGATCATGGTCAACTGCAACCCTGAAACCGTTTCGACCGACTACGACACGTCGGACCGTCTGTACTTCGAGCCGCTGACGCTCGAAGATGTGCTCGAAATCGTCGACAAGGAAAAGCCGCTCGGCGTGATCGTCCAGTACGGCGGCCAGACGCCGTTGAAGCTCGCGCTCGATCTCGAAGCGAATGGGGTGCCCATCGTCGGCACGTCGCCGGACATGATCGATGCCGCGGAAGACCGCGAGCGTTTCCAGAAGCTGCTGCAAGACCTCGGCCTGCGTCAGCCGCCGAACCGCACCGCGCGCGCGGAAGACGAAGCGCTCAAGCTTGCCGACGAAATCGGTTATCCGCTTGTCGTGCGTCCGTCGTACGTGCTCGGCGGCCGTGCGATGGAAATCGTCCACGAGCCGCGCGACCTCGAGCGCTATATGCGCGAGGCCGTGAAGGTGTCGAACGATTCGCCCGTGTTGCTGGACCGCTTCCTGAACGACGCGATCGAATGCGATGTGGATTGCATCTCGGACGGCGACACGGTGTTCATCGGCGGCGTGATGGAGCACATCGAACAGGCGGGCGTCCACTCGGGCGATTCGGCTTGCTCGCTGCCGCCGTACTCGCTGTCGAAGGAAACCGTCGCTGAGCTCAAGCGCCAGACGGGCGCGATGGCGAAGGCGCTGAACGTGGTCGGCCTGATGAACGTGCAGTTCGCGATCCAGCAGGTGCCGCAGGCGGACGGTTCAAAGCTGGACGTCATCTACGTGCTCGAAGTGAACCCGCGCGCTTCGCGCACGGTGCCCTACGTGTCGAAGGCGACCAGCTTGCCGCTCGCGAAGATCGCGGCGCGCGCGATGGTTGGCCAGAAGCTCGCGCAGCAGGGCGTGACGAAGGAAGTCATCCCGCCGTACTTCAGCGTGAAGGAAGCGGTGTTCCCGTTCGTCAAGTTCCCGGCTGTCGACCCGGTGCTCGGACCCGAAATGCGTTCGACGGGCGAAGTGATGGGCGTTGGCCAGACCTTCGGCGAGGCGCTCTTCAAGTCGCAGCTCGCAGCGGGTTCGCGTCTGCCGGAATCGGGCACGGTGCTCCTGACCGTGATGGACGCCGACAAGCCGAAGGCCGTCGAAGTCGCGCGTATGCTGCATGAGCTGGGCTATCCGCTCGTCGCGACGAAGGGCACGGCGGCGGCGATCGAAGCGGCGGGCGTGCCCGTGCGCGTCGTCAACAAGGTGAAGGACGGCCGCCCGCACATCGTCGACATGATCAAGAACGGCGAGATCGCACTCGTCTTCACGACCGTCGACGAAACGCGCGCAGCCATCGCCGATTCGCGTTCGATCCGCATGAGCGCGCAGGCGAACAAGGTCACGTACTACACGACGATGTCGGGCGCGCGTGCCGCCGTTGAAGGCCTGCGTTATCTGAAGGACCTGGAAGTCTATGATTTACAAGGCCTCCATGCTCGCCTAAACTAAGGCTTCAGTTTCCTGTCCAAGTCGTAAGTGCCGCGGTTAAGCGGCGTCCCTAAGGTGTCAGATCGGGCTTTGTGCCACGTTTGCGCACCGTAGCGGGATGCACTTAACCGCGGTGATTTTTTTTGTGGCTGTCTTTTGCCAAAGAGTTGTTTATGAGCACTATTCCATTGACGAAGCGCGGCGCAGACCAACTGCGCGACGAATTGCAGCGCCTGAAATCGGTTGAGCGTCCGTCTGTCATCAATTCGATCTCGGAAGCGCGCGCCCAGGGCGATCTGTCGGAAAACGCCGAGTACGACGCTGCGAAAGAGAAGCAGGGCTTTATCGAAGGCCGCATCGCTGAAATCGAATCGAAGCTGGCGGGCGCGCAAATCATCGATCCGTCCGCACTCGACGCAGAAGGCCGCGTTGTGTTCGCCGCGACGGTCGATCTGGAAGATCTGGATTCGGGTGCTTCGGTTACCTATCAAATCGTCGGCGATGACGAAGCCGATCTCGAGCACGGCCTGATTTCCGTCAGCTCGCCGATCGCGCGCGCGCTGATCGGCAAGACGGAAGGCGATGTCGCGTCGGTGCAGGCGCCGGGCGGCGTGCGCGAGTACGAAATCATCGCGGTCCGTTACATCTGAGGCGGCTGCCGTGTCTTCGATGCCGCATCGCCTGTTCCGCCTGTTGACGGTCGTTTGGATCGGCAGCTTGCTGACCATTGGCTACGCCGTGGCGCCCGTGCTGTTCACGTCGCTCGACCGGGTGACGGCGGGCGCGGTCGCGGCGCAACTGTTTCGCATCGAAGGCGTGATCGGCGTGGTGTGCGGCGTGCTGCTGCTTGCGCTGTGCAACTTGCTGGTCCGCCGTGGCGGCGATGAGTATCGGCGTCTGCGCTGGCTGATTGCCGGCATGCTGGTGTGCGTGCTGGTGGGCTACTTTGCGCTGCAACCGTTCATGAATGCGCTGCGCATCGCCGCGCAGGAAGCGGGCACGGATGTCGGCCACTCCGTTTATGCAAGCCGCTTTGGCATGCTGCACGGCGTGTCGAGCGTGTTCTATCTGATCGAAAGCCTGTTGGGCATCGTGCTCGTGTGGAAGCTGCCGGCGGGAACGGGCATCGCCGTGGAGCGGGGCGCGGGACGCGTCGCTGGCCGGACGGCGGGATAGCGTATCGACACTGATCGCGTCCGCGCGGGCGAGTAGCTTGGCTCGACAGCACTCAAGTACGCGACGGATCGCCGCACGAGGCGCGGCGCCCGGTAAATTCTCTTCGGTCGGCGCGGCCCAGTCCAAATGGCCCAGTCCAAATATCAAACCGGTTTTCCGCGCCACGCCCGTTTTACTTCGACGTCTGATGCATGCGCTTTGCGCTGGTCTGGCGTTTCTTTGCTTTCTTGATGTTGCCGCCCGCGGTGACGCGCTCGTTGCCGCGCACCACCAGTTTCTGCGCTTTTGGCTTGCGCATCGGATTTTCGGACGGCTTGACGACCTTCACGACGCGAGGCGCGCGTCCCTTGCCCGCCGGTGCATCGCCGAGGGCCTCACGGACGCTCGGCAGCGCGCCGCGCTTCGCTTTCGTGGCGGCGGGAGCGCGCTCGGTGGCCACCTTTTCCGGCTTCCAGATCACGAGCAGCTTGCCGATATGCTGGATCGGCGCCGCACTCAGGCGATCGCAGATTTCGTCGTAGATGGCGATGCGCTCTTCGCGCTCGTCGCCGAACACGCGGATCTTGATCAGCTGGTGCGCTTTCAGATGGACCTTGATTTCAGCCAGCACGGCATCGGTCAGCCCTTCGGCGCCGACGATCACGACCGGCTTGAGCACGTGAGCCTGGGAGCGCAATTCGGCGCGTTGTTCGGAAGAAACTTTGAGGGCTGGCATGAGAAGTAGAGGACTCGACTAAAATGGCGGCGCCCGCGAGCAGGGACCGGTGGTCCGGCAAACCGGCAATCCGGCGGAACAGCAGGCGGTGCGCGAAAAATCAGGAAACTGCGGTTAGGAAACTGCGGGCGATGAGTCCGGCATCAACGACGGCGCCAGGTGCGATGGCAGCGGCGACGCGGACTACAAGCAGAATCACGAGCGCGGAAGGCGGTCTTTGGCTGCAGCCGCGCGAATTAAACGCGTATTATCCGCTAAAAGCGCGGTATTACGTAGCAAGAGTTCAACGTTTAATGGCAAAAAACAAGTTCAACACGTCGTGGCTGCACGACCACATCAACGATCCGTACGTGAAAATGGCACAGCGGGAGGGCTATCGCGCCCGCGCGGCCTACAAGCTGAAGGAAATCGATGAGCAGGACAAGCTGATCCGCCCGGGTCAGGTGATCGTCGATCTGGGCGCCGCGCCCGGCAGCTGGAGTCAGTACGTACGCAACAAGCTCGCGCAGGGCAAGCACCGCGACGCACAGCGGGACGGCGGGATCGACGGCACAATCATCGCGCTCGACCTGCTGCCAATGGAGCCGATCGCCGACGTTCATTTCATTCAGGGCGACTTCCGCGAGGACAGTGTTCTCGAACAACTGGAAGAAGTGGTCGGAGAGCGCGATGTCGATCTTGTAATTTCGGATATGGCGCCCAACCTGTCGGGAGTGGGGGTGGCGGATGCCGCGCGAATTGAGCATGTGTGCGATCTCGCGCTGGAGTTTTCGCAAAACCACCTCAAATCTGATGGTGCCCTTTTAGTCAAATGCTTTCACGGTAGTGGTTACAGCCAGATTGTTGAGAAGTTCAAGCATCAGTTTAAGACGGTGGCCGCTCGCAAACCGAAGGCGTCCCGGGACAAATCCTCCGAGACGTTTATTCTGGGAAGGCATCTGAAGCGACCCCGTTAAAAACGGGTGCAGTGATATGTAAGCCCGCATTTCCGGCACGCCGGAAAATAAGAGCGCTGAGGTTGCGCGGTACGCTATTTATGCGGTAGCGAATGCTTATGGCAGGGGTCTTCGGACTGGATTAGAATGCCTGAGTGGTGCCGCAAGGCAAATGTAGGCGCTTGTCTATGAGTGAAGGAGTGGTGCTTTGAACAACAACATGTTTTCGAAAGCAGCAGTGTGGCTGGTGATCGCACTGGTGCTGTTTACGGTGTTCAAGCAGTTCGACAAGCCCCGTGTCCAGGAAGGCGTTTCGTATTCGCAGTTCATGGACGACGCGAAAAGCGGCAAGGTCAAGAGCGTGATCGTTCAGGGGCGCAACCTCACGGTGACGCCGGCCGACGGTCAGAAGTATCAGATCGTGTCGCCGGGCGACATCTGGATGGTCGGCGACCTGATGAAGTATGGCGTGCAGGTCAGCGGCAAGGCGGATGACGAGCCGAACGCGCTGGTGTCCGCGTTGTATTACCTCGGGCCAACCATCCTGATCATCGGGTTCTGGTTCTACATGATGAGACAGATGCAGGGAGGCGGGAAAGGCGGTGCCTTCTCGTTCGGTAAATCCCGTGCGCGTCTGATCGATGAGAACAACAACGCAATCAATTTCTCGGATGTAGCCGGCTGCGACGAGGCGAAGGAAGAAGTGTCCGAACTGGTCGACTTCCTGCGCGATCCGCAGAAGTTCCAGAAGCTGGGCGGCCGCATTCCACGCGGTGTGCTGCTGGTTGGTCCGCCAGGAACCGGTAAGACGCTGCTCGCGCGCGCTATCGCTGGTGAGGCGAAGGTGCCGTTCTTCAGCATCTCGGGTTCGGACTTTGTCGAAATGTTCGTCGGCGTTGGTGCGGCTCGTGTGCGTGACATGTTCGAGCAGGCGAAGAAGCATGCACCTTGCATCGTGTTCATCGACGAAATCGACGCGGTCGGACGTCATCGCGGTGCCGGCATGGGCGGCGGTAACGACGAGCGCGAACAGACGCTGAACCAGATGCTCGTCGAGATGGACGGCTTCGAAGCGAACTCGGGCGTGATCGTGATCGCCGCGACGAACCGTTCGGACGTGCTCGACAAGGCGCTGCTGCGTCCGGGCCGTTTCGACCGTCAGGTGTATGTCGGTCTGCCGGATATCCGTGGCCGCGAGCACATCATGAAGGTGCATTTGCGCAAGGTTCCGATCTCGAACGACGTCGACGCGGCAGTGATCGCCCGTGGCACGCCGGGCTTCTCGGGCGCCGATCTGGCGAACCTGGTGAACGAAGCGGCGCTGTTCGCCGCGCGTCGCGGCAAGCGCATCGTCGAAATGCAGGACTTCGAGGACGCGAAGGACAAGATCTTCATGGGTCCGGAGCGCAAGTCGGCCGTGATCCGCGAAGACGCGAAGCGCGCGACGGCTTACCACGAGTCCGGCCATGCGGTGATCGCCAAGCTGCTGCCGAAGGCGGACCCGGTGCATAAGGTTACGATCATCCCGCGCGGTCGTGCACTGGGCGTGACGTGGCAGTTGCCGGAGCACGACAACGAGACGTATTCGAAGGATTACCTGCTCGACCGTCTCGCCATCCTGTTTGGCGGGCGCGTGGCGGAAGAGCTGTTCCTGAACCTGATCAGCACGGGTGCATCCGACGACTTCAACAAGGCGACGGCCACTGCGCGTGCGATGGTGGCTCGCTTCGGCATGACGGACGCGTTGGGACCGATGGTCTACGTCGACGACGAGAACGATGCGTCGCCGTTCGGCCGGGGCTTCACGCGCACCATTTCGGAAGCGACGCAGCAGAAGGTCGACGCCGAAATCCGTCGCGTGCTGGACGACCAGTACAACCTCGCGAAGCGCTTGCTCGACGCGAACCGCGACAAGGTCGAGGCGATGACCGCAGCGCTGATGGAGTGGGAAACGATCGACGCCGATCAGATCAACGACATCATGGCTGGCCGTCCGCCGCGCTCGCCGAAGAGCTCGCCGTCGCCTACCGATGCATCGGGCGGCAGCAGCCCGGGCACGGAAGTGAAGCCGGGCAGCGCGACCGCGCCGGCTACCTGATGATCGGTTAAAGGTGTTTTACGGGCCGGTGTGTTTTCACACCGGCCCGTTTTCATTTCTAATGCTGCTCGGATCGCGATACAGACGTTTCGCGGTCGTTCTTAACCCTTCGCCTTCGTAGTACGGTCCTGTCTCGTGTCAAACGCCAATTCCCCGCTTTATCCCATTCCCGAGCCGATGCAATGCGGCCGGTTCACCTTTACGTTTGAACGCCCGCTTGTGATGGGCATCCTGAATGTCACTCCCGATTCGTTTTCCGATGGCGGTCTGTACGCAGAGCCCAGCAAGGCGCGGTTGCAGGCGGAAATGATGCTGGCCGACGGTGCCGACATCATCGACATCGGCGGCGAGTCGACACGGCCCGGTGCGCCGCCCGTACCGCTCGAAGACGAACTGGATCGCGTGATACCCCTCGTCAAGGAACTCAGCGACGCTGGCATTCCCGTATCCGTTGACACGTATAAGCCTGAAGTTATGCGCCATGCGCTGGCGGCCGGCGCTGATCTGATTAATGATATCTGGGGCTTCAGGATGCCCGGCGCGATCGACGCCGTGAAGGACAGCCAGTGCGGTCTGTGCGTGATGCATATGCTCGGCGAGCCGCAGACGATGCAGGTCGGCGAACCCGCCTACGCGGACGTCGTCGCTGAGATTCGCGCCTTCCTCGACGAACGTGTCAATACGATGATGAGCGCAGGTGTTGCAAAAAATCGCATCAGCGTCGACCCAGGATTCGGATTTGGCAAGACGGTCGAGCATAATTACGCGCTGCTCGCTCACCTGTCTCAGACCGCGCCGATTGTCGGCACGCCGCTGCCCATTCTGGCCGGCATGTCGCGCAAGTCGATGCTGGGTGCTGTCGTGGACAGGCCCGCGCGGCAACGCGTAGCGGCGAGTGTCGCGGCGGCCGTGTGCGCGGCTGAACGGGGGGCCGCGATCATCCGCGTGCATGACGTAGAGCAGACGGTGGATGCACTAAAAGTATGGGCGGCGACGCGCGACGCAGCGCGGCGCGCCTGATCACCACGCTTGGGAGGAAAATTCCAATATGGCACGTCGATATTTCGGAACAGATGGGATTCGAGGCAAGGTCGGCGAAGCGCCGATCACGCCTGACTTTGTGCTGCGGCTCGGGTACGCAGCCGGCAAGGTGCTCGCGGGCGCCGACACCTGGGCGAATACGGGCAAGCGGCCAACAGTGTTGATCGGGAAGGACACGCGCGTGTCCGGCTACATGCTCGAAGCGGCGCTGGAGTCGGGCTTCTCGGCGGCGGGCGTCGACGTGATGCTGGCGGGACCGATGCCGACGCCGGGCGTCGCATATCTGACGCGCGCGCTGCGTCTTGCGGCGGGTGTGGTGATCAGCGCGTCGCACAATCCGTACTACGACAACGGCATCAAGTTCTTCTCCGCCGACGGCAACAAGCTGCCGGACGAAGTCGAGTTGCAGATCGAAGAGCAGCTGGACAAGCCGCTCGATTGCGCGCCGTCCGAGCGCCTCGGCAAGGCGCGACGTCTGGACGACGCGGCAGGCCGTTACATCGAGTTTTGCAAGAGCACCTTCCCGCAGGCGTTCGATCTGCGCGGTATGAAGCTGGTCGTCGACTGCGCGCACGGCGCGGCGTACGACGTCGCGCCGCAAGTGTTCCATGAACTCGGTGCGGACGTGATCACGATCGGCGTTTCGCCGAACGGCTTCAACATCAACGACGGCGTCGGCGCGACGGCGCCCGACGCGCTCGTGCGCGCGGTGCGTGCGAACAAGGCGGATCTCGGTATCGCGCTCGACGGCGACGCGGACCGCCTGCAGGTCGTCGACGCGAACGGGCGGCTCTACAACGGCGACGAGCTGCTGTACGTGCTGGTGCAGGACCGGATCGCGACGCAAGGCAAGGTCGAAGGCGCAGTGGGCACGCTGATGACCAACATGGCCGTCGAAGTGGCACTCAAGAAGGCGGGCGTGCAGTTCGTGCGCGCCGCCGTGGGCGACCGGTACGTGCTGGAACAACTGCGCGAGCATGGCTGGGAGCTCGGCGCGGAAGGCTCGGGCCATATCCTGTCGCTGGATCGCCATTCGACGGGCGACGGCATCGTCTCCGCGCTGCTGGTGCTGGCAGCGATGCAGCGCAGCGGCCGTTCGCTCGAGCAACTGCTCGACGGCGTCAATCTGTTCCCGCAGAAGCTGATCAACGTGCGGATGCAGCCGGGCGCGGACTGGAAGGGCAGCGACGCGATCCGTCGCGCGATCAGCGAGGCGGAAGGCGCGCTCGACGGCAGCGGTCGCGTACTGATCCGCGCGTCGGGCACCGAGCCCGTCCTGCGCGTGATGGTCGAGGCCGCGCAAGAAAAGGACGCCGTGCATCATGCGGAAACGATCGCGGCTGTCGTGAAGCAAGCGACGACCTGATCACGCCAGTAGCGTTTCGAAGAGAAGGGCGGCGCTATGCCGCCCTTTTTTTCGCGCAGCCGTCTCATTGAGCGCCTGAGCCCGCAAACGTTCGCAACGGCCCGATTTCGAGCGTAAAACCGCCTATCCGAAGCACATCTGCTTCTGCAGTAGAAACCCTGACATAGCGCCTTTCATGGTCGTAATAGAACTGTCACACGAAGTTCACGATTAGTCATGTGACTGTCACAATTGGCCACTATTCTTCGCGGTGTCGTTGCACACGCTCATAACCACGGAGAAAACATGAAACTGATGCAAACCGCGTTCGCTGGCATGGCTGGCGCTCTCTTCGCGATCGCAGCGCAAGCCGCCGATATCACTGGCGCGGGCAGCACCTTTGCAGCACCGATCTACACGAAGTGGGCAGATGCTTACCAGAAGACGGGCGGCGGCAAGGTCAACTATCAGGGCATCGGCTCGTCGGGCGGCGTCAAGCAGATCGTCGCGAAGACGGTTGACTTCGCAGGCTCGGACGCTCCGCTGAAGGACGACGAACTCGCGAAGGAAGGCCTGTTCCAGTTCCCGACGGTGGTCGGCGGCGTGGTGCCCGTGATCAACGTGCCGGGCGTGAAGGCTGGTGAAATCACGCTGTCGGGCGAAGTGCTCGGCGACATTTACCTCGGCAAGGTCAAGAAGTGGAACGACCCGGCAATCGCCGCGCTGAACCCGAAGGTCAAGCTGCCGGATACGGACATCGCCGTGGTCCGCCGCGCTGACGGCTCGGGCACGAGCTTCATCTGGACGAACTACCTGTCGAAGGTCAACCCCGAGTGGAAGTCGAAGATCGGTGAAGGTTCGACGGTCAACTGGCCGACGGGCACGGGCGGCAAGGGCAACGACGGCGTCGCGGCATTCGTGCAGCGTCTGCCGGGCGCGATCGGCTATGTGGAATGGGCGTACGCGAAGCAAAACCACATGACCTACGTCGACCTGAAGAACTCGGCAGGCACGGTGGTCGAGCCGAAGACGGAAACGTTCAAGGCAGCGGCAGCTGGCGCTGACTGGTCGAAGTCGTTCTACCAGATCCTGACGAACGAGCCGGGCAAGAACGCATGGCCGATCGTCGGCGCGACGTTCGTGCTGCTGCACACGACGCAGGACAAGGGCCCGCAAGGCGCGGAAACGCTGAAGTTCTTCGACTGGGCGTTCAAGAACGGCGGCCAGGCTGCAAACGATCTGGACTACATCACGCTGCCGGAATCGGTCGTGTCGGAAATCAAGACGCAGTGGAAGGCAAAGGTCAAGGACGCATCGGGCAAGGCGCTCGCCGAGTAATCCTCGACTTGCAGCAACAGCAGCAAGCACCGCGCGCATGACAGCTGGATGATGCGCGCGGCCGGCCGCCCGGCTTCGATGAAGCCCGGCGGCCATCGTTCTGGCCGTCTGGCATACGCCATGCGGCAACCGGAAACAGGTTTATCAGCTCCCATGTCCGACCTCCCTCTCACTTCTGACGGCGCCCGGTCGACTCCGCCCGGTAGTACGACGCAGAAAGCGCCCAGCCGCGCGGGCGACGTCATTTTCGGCGGCATTGCGCGGCTTTCCGCCATCGTCACGCTACTGCTGCTCGGCGGCATTATCGTGTCGTTGCTCGTCGCTTCGTTGCCGACGATCCAGAAATTCGGCCTCGCCTTCCTGTGGACGGCCGACTGGGATCCACCTTCCGAGCAGTTTGGCGCGCTGGTGCCCATCTACGGCACGATTGCGACGTCGATCATTGCACTCATCATCGCGGTGCCCGTGAGCTTCGGCATCGCGCTCTTTCTGACCGAACTGTCGCCCGCCTGGCTGCGCCGGCCGCTCGGCATCGCGATCGAGTTGCTCGCCGCGATTCCGTCGATCGTCTACGGCATGTGGGGCCTGCTCGTGTTCGCGCCGATCTTCGCTGAGTATTTCGAAAAGCCGCTCGGCAAGCTGCTCGGCGGCATGCCGATCATCGGCGCGCTGTTCAAGGGTCCGCCCATCGGCATCGGCATTTTGTGCGCGGGCGTGATTCTCGCGATCATGATCATTCCGTACATCGCATCGGTGATGCGCGACGTGTTCGAAGTCACGCCTGTGCTGCTGAAGGAATCGGCGTACGGTATCGGCTGCACGACCTGGGAAGTGATGTGGAAGATCGTGCTTCCTTTCACGAAGACGGGCGTGATCGGCGGCGTGATGCTCGGCCTTGGCCGCGCGCTCGGCGAGACGATGGCCGTTACCTTCGTGATCGGCAATACGAACCTGCTCGACAATGTGTCGCTCTTTTCGCCGGGTAACAGCATCACGTCGGCACTCGCGAACGAGTTCGCGGAAGCCGCGCCGGGCCTGCATACGGCCGCGTTGATGGAACTCGGCCTGATCCTGTTTGTGATTACCTTCATCGTGCTGGCGATTTCGAAGATCATGTTGCTTCGCCTCGAGAAAGGGGAGGGCGCGAAATGAGCCAGTCCTCGATGAACATGCCGGGCAGCACCGACAGCGTCGCGCTCGAAGCGATGCGCACCCGGTTGCAAAAGCGCCGGAAAGTCACCAATGCGATCGCGCTGACGATGTCGCTTGCGGCAATGGCATTCGGCCTCCTCTGGCTGGTGTGGATTCTCTACACGACGCTGCGCCTGGGCATCGGCGGATTGTCGATCGAGCTGTTCACGCAGTCGACGCCGCCACCGAACACGGACGGCGGCGGTCTCGCGAACGCGATCGTCGGCAGCCTGATGCTGGTCGTGATCGCGACGTTCGTCGGCACGCCGATCGGCATCATGGCGGGCGTGTATCTCGCCGAGTACGGTCAGAAGGGCTGGCTCGCGAGCATCACGCGCTTCATCAACGACATTCTGCTGTCGGCGCCGTCGATCGTCGTCGGTCTGTTCGTGTACGCGCTGGTCGTCGCGAAGATGGGCCACTTCAGCGGCTGGGCAGGCGTGATCTCGCTGGCGCTGCTGCAGGTTCCCATCGTGATCCGCACGACGGAGAACATGCTGAAGCTCGTGCCGAACGCGCTGCGCGAAGCGGCTTTCGCGCTCGGCACGCCGAAGTGGAAGATGGTGCTGTCGATTACGCTGAAGGCGTCGGTGGCGGGCATCGTGACGGGCGTGTTGCTGGCCATTGCGCGTATCGCCGGTGAAACGGCGCCGCTGCTCTTCACGGCGCTGTCCAATCAATTCTTCACGCTGGACATGAATCAACCGGTTGCGAACCTGCCGGTCACGATCTTCAAGTTCGCGATGAGCCCGTTTGCGCAGTGGCAATCGCTTGCGTGGGCTGGGGTCTTCCTGATCACGCTCGGAGTGTTGGGTCTCAACATTCTCGCGCGTACGATCTTCTCGAAAAAGTAAGGGCGGAGCGATCCGATGAACATGGCAGAAAGTCACCTGAATCCCGTCGAACGCCCGGCGGCACCCGCCGGTTTCGACCCGGCGCAGAGCGGTCAAGCGGCAGCGCCCTCGCGCCCGAAGATCGAAGTCAACAACCTGAACTTTTTCTATAGCAAGTATCACGCGCTGAAGAACATCAACCTGCAGATTCCCGAAGGCAAGGTGACCGCGTTTATCGGTCCGTCGGGTTGCGGCAAGTCGACGCTGCTTCGCACGTTCAACAAGATGTATGCGCTTTATCCGGAGCAGCGCGCCGAAGGCGAAATCCTGATGGACGGCGAAAACCTGCTCACGACGAAGCGCGACATTTCGCTGCTGCGCGCGCGCATCGGCATGGTGTTCCAGAAGCCGACGCCGTTCCCGATGTCGATCTATGACAACATCGCGTTCGGCGTGAAGATGTTCGAAACGCTGTCGCGCTCGGAGATGGACGATCGCGTCGAATGGGCGCTGACCAAGGCGGCGCTGTGGAACGAAGTGAAGGACAAGCTCGGCCAGAGCGGCTACGGTCTGTCGGGCGGCCAGCAGCAGCGTCTGTGTATCGCGCGCGGCATTGCGATCCGTCCGGAAGTGCTGCTGCTCGACGAACCGTGCTCGGCGCTCGACCCGATTTCGACGGGGCGCATCGAAGAACTGATCGCCGAACTGAAGAGCGACTATACGGTGGTGATCGTCACGCACAACATGCAGCAGGCGGCGCGTTGTTCGGACTACACTGCGTATATGTACCTGGGTGAGCTGATCGAATTCGGCGACACCGAGAAAATCTTCATCAAGCCGGTCCGCAAGGAAACGGAAGACTACATCACGGGCCGTTTCGGCTAATCGCTGAGCGCACGAGCTTAGGGAGTACGACATGACCGACAAACACCTGTCCAGCCAGTTCGACGCCGATCTGAACGCCGTGTCTTCGAAGGTGCTCGAAATGGGCGGCCTCGTCGAGGCGCAGATCGTCGCTGCGATGAACGCGCTGAACGAATTCGACACCGGTATCGCCGACCAGGTGATCGCCGCAGAAGAACGTCTGAACCAGATGGAAGTCGAGATCGACGAAGAGTGCAGCAACATCATCGCGCGGCGTCAGCCGACGGCGCGCGACCTGCGCCTCGTGATGGCAATCTCGAAGACCATCACGAACCTCGAGCGCGCCGGCGACGAAGCCGAGAAAATCGCCAAGCGCACCAAGCGCCTGTCGGAAGACGGCGCATCGCGCACGATCAACATCGCCGAGATCAAGCTGTCGGGCGATATGGCCGTGAGCATCCTGCGCCGCGCGCTCGATGCGTTTGCGCGCCTCGACACCGTGGCCGCCGCGCAGATCGTGCGCGACGACAAGGCGATCGACGAGGAATTCCGCGCATTTGTGCGCAAGCTGATTTCGTACATGACGGAAGATCCGCGCCTGATCTCCGTCGGGCTCGACTTCCTGTTCATCGCGAAGGCGATCGAGCGGATCGGCGACCACTCGAAGAACATCGCCGAGTTCATCATCTACGTGGTGAAGGGCACGGACGTGCGCCACATGGGCCGCGACGCGCTCGAACGCGAGGCGCTCAGCTGATCGCTGAGTTGATTCGTGAGCGGATGCGTCTATCCGCTCACGCAAACCGTTTTTATCGCATACCGTTTATCAAGAGGCGCAGATGCCCAGCAGTATTCTCGTTATCGAAGATGAACCCGCTATTTCCGAGCTGATCTCGGTCAACTTGCAACACGCGGGCCATTGTCCGATTCGTGCGTACAACGCCGAACAGGCGCAGAACCTGATCAGCGATGTGCTTCCCGATCTCGTGCTGCTCGACTGGATGCTGCCGGGCAAATCGGGTATTGCGTTCGCGCGCGACCTGCGCAACAACGAGCGCACCAAGCACATTCCCATCATCATGCTGACGGCGCGCGGCGACGAGCAGGACAAGGTGCTCGGCCTCGAGATCGGCGCCGACGACTACGTGACGAAGCCGTTCTCGCCGAAGGAACTGATGGCGCGCATCAAGGCGGTGCTGCGCCGCCGCGCGCCGCAGCTGACGGAAGACGTGGTTGCGATCAACGGGCTGAAGCTCGACCCGGCCACGCATCGCGTCGCGGCTCATGCGGAAGGCAACGAGATCAAGCTCGATCTGGGTCCGACGGAATTCCGTCTGCTGCACTTTTTCATGACGCACCCGGAGCGTGTCCACAGCCGCACGCAGCTGCTCGATCAGGTGTGGGGCGACCATGTGTTCGTCGAAGAGCGTACGGTCGACGTGCACATCAAGCGTCTGCGCGCCGCGCTCAAGCCGGCCGGCTGCGATGCGATGATCGAGACGGTGCGGGGCAGCGGGTATCGCCTGGCCAAGAGCGCATAAGGTAAACTGATTGAAAAACACGAAGCGCGCTGCGGCATGTCATCGCGGCGCGCTTTGTTGTCTCTGTAGTCTTCAGATTTGTCTTCAAGGTTGCAGGAACACATGAACATCATCTGGGCGCGCTCCCTGGTATCGCTTGTGCTCCTCGCTGTGCTATGCGTGGCAGTCGGTGTGTTCGTCAGCACCAAGGCGGCGTTGACGCTCGCCGTGCTCGCGCTGCTCGCGCAAGGCATCTTCAGCACGTTTCACAAGCAGCGCCTGTGGCGTCTGCTTGACGCGCCTGTGTATGGCGAGGTGCCGAGCGCGCCGGGCATCTGGGGTGAGATCTACTACCGGCTGCACAAGCTCGCGAAGCGCTGGCACGCGCAGGTACGTCAGGTCGAGCAGCAGCACTCGCGTTTCATTCAGGCGATCCAGGCGTCGCCGAACGGTGTTGCGATGCTCGACGATCACGATCAGATCGAATGGTGCAACGCGATCTCCGAAGAGCACTTCGGCCTCGATGCGAAACGCGATCTGCGCCAGCACATCACGCATCTCGTGCGTCATCCCGACTTCGTCCGCTACCTGAACTCGCATCATTACGAAGAGATGCTGATCATGCGCGGGATGGGCGACAAGCGCCAGAACGTGATTTCCGTGCAGGTGTTTCCTTACGGCGAGAATCGCAAGCTGGTGCTGTCGCAGGACATTACGGAGCTCGAACGTACCGACGCGATGCGCCGCGATTTTGTCGCGAATGTATCGCACGAGCTTAAGACGCCGTTGACCGTGCTATCCGGTTTTCTCGAAACGATGCGCGAGTTGCCGCTCGACGAGAGCGAGCGCGTGCGGTATCTCGATCTGATGATGCAGCAGGCGCAGCGGATGCAGCATATCGTCAGTGATTTGCTGGTGCTTGCGACGCTGGAAGGCGATAACAAGCCGCCGAGCAGCCAGATGGTCGATATGCGTGCGGTGGTGCGGCATTTGCAGGACGATGCGCAGAGTCTTTCTGGCGGACGTCATCGGATTACGTTCGATGCCGACGAGGCGCTTACTGTGACGGGCGTCGAGACGGAGATCCTCAGCGCGTTTGGCAATCTCGTTACGAATGCGATTAGGTATACGCCTGACGGCGGGTCGATTAGTGTGAGCTGGCATGCTCAAGGCGGGCAGGCCACGTTCTGTGTGACCGATAGCGGGCTCGGGATTCCTGCTGCGGATATTCCGCGGTTGACTGAGCGGTTTTATCGCGTTGATCGGAGTCGGTCGCGGGATACGGGTGGCACCGGGCTTGGGCTTGCTATCGTCAAGCATGTGCTGCAGCGGCATGATGCGCAGCTCGAGGTTAAGAGTGAGGAAGGGCGGGGGAGTGTGTTTACCGTGCGGTTTCCTGTAGCGCGGACTGCGCGGTTGCAGTCGACTGCGGCGTAAGGGTTTGGTTTTTGCGTTCTGTCTGTGACGCTGTTTGGTGTTCTTGGCTTTGCGCTGGCGTCCGCGATTTGTTATCTAGCTTCACGCGTCGCCCCTGTGCGGGGCGGCACCTACTTTTCTTTGCCGCCGCAAAGAAAAGTAGGCAAAAGAAAGCGGCTCACACCGCCAGTGCTAGTTTTTGCCTGAGGGCCCCCAACGGGTCTTACGCTTCACACGGCGACCACGTGACCCACGTTCGTTGCCAACGCTCTTGCGGTGCGCCTCACCCGCTTCACGCCCCCGCATTACAGCATGCCGTGCCAGATAGCCTACCGCCGCCCAGGTGGCAAACTGTGTGTAGGCCGTAGTACCTCACATACGCCCACTTCGGACCGATAGCGCACGCGTCCCACCCTGTAAGAGCGCTTGCGCATACGACGCGACAACCTACACACAGTTTGCCACCTGGGCGACACATACCATTCGCTGCCGCTGGCCCGAGTACGGGTATTCGAAGCGGGTGAGGCGTTCATTCGAAGCGTTGGCAACGAACGCGAACAGAGACGCCGCCGTGTGAAGCGTAAGACCCGTTGGGGGCCCTCAGGCAAGAAGAAATGTTGGCGGTGTTAGCCGCTTTCTTTTGCCTACTTTTCTTTGCGGCGGCAAAGAAAAGTAGGTGCCGCCCCGCACAGGGGCGACGCGTGAAGCACGAAGGCATGGCGCGGATGCCAGCGAAAATCCAAAAAAACCGAACGACGTCGCAGACAAAAAACAAAAAACCCGGCTCACTGTCACCAGCAAACCGGGCTTCGTACTACCGGAACATCAGCGCCTAAAACCCCAGCGCTCATCCGACGCATTCGGCTTAGAACTCATACCCAACCTGAGCGCGAACACCTGCATCGCCCGTCGACGTCACCGACACTGCGCCATTGACGAGCCACTTGCTGTTACGCGAGCGATAGGTCGCGCCGACACCCAGCGCCGCGCCGCTCTTGTACGAGCCGGCACCTGCGGCAACAACCGTATTGCCAGGCTGCGAAGGCGTCATGTTCGGCATGGCCATCGCGGCGGCCACACCGGCGTACGAGTTTTTCGCGACCTGGTTGACGGTGTTCTGCATCGAGTTGAACCGTTGGTCGGTATAGTCCTTGGCGCTCATGCCTGCCGGCAGATTGCCCACCGCTCCGGCGACCGTCTCGTTCAACTGATCGACGTTGACGGCATCCGTGCCCTGCGTGCCAGCGGCGACGTTGGTGATCTGACGCTCGTGGCCTTTCGATCCGACCGACACCGTGTTCTCGCGATCCGCGACCGAATCCGCACCCAGCGCGACCGAGTTGTCAGCCGACGCTTGCGCATTCGAGCCCATCGCCGTCGCGTGGTGACCGGTTGCCTTTGCCGCTGCCGTGCTACCGTCGCCGTTCGTGGCGAACGTCGGGCTGCCCGAGGCCGCATTCATCGCGATGTTGGTGACGTTGGCGAGCGCCGAGTTCATCTGCGCGACGTTCACGGCGTCGGTATCGATCGTACCGGCTGCCACGTTGTGGATCGTCGTGCCACCCGCCACGCCGTTGCCCATCGTCACGCTGCTGTAGCTGACGGAACCATCTACGTTGCTGTCGTAGGTGACGGCCGCTTTCGCCGCACCGTCCGTGCCGACGAGACCAGTTGCCTTCAGTTGTGCGACGTTGACGGCATCCGTATCGGCCGTACCCGCCGCCACGTTCGTGATCTGCCGTTCGGCGCCCGCTGAGCCTACGGAAACCGTGTTAGCGCGGTTCGCGACCGAATTCGATCCGAGCGCGACCGAGTTGGCCGCCGTTGCCACGGCAGCACCGCCGATCGCCACCGATTCGCTACCCGTCGCCTGCGAATCCGCCAGCATCGAGTTCGTGTGGAAGTACTTGATGCCCGTTCCGCTGCTAGTGATGTTGTTCAACGCGGTGTTGATGCTGCTGATGTCCGACGCGTTCTGCGTGGTGCGGGCGTCGATGTTGGTGATCGCGCCGGCGATACTGTTCATCGTCGTGCCGCCGATTACGTAGCTGGGTGCCGAGATCGAGCCGTCGCTATTGACCGTCGAGCCGCCGCCGATCGCGCTGGCCGTCGAGTTTGCAAGGCTGTAAAGCTGCGAGCCGTTGACGGCATCGGCGCTCGATGCGTTCACGTCGCCAGCGTGTACGCCCGTCAGCTTGCGCGCGCCCATTGTGCCGGTGAAGTCGACGATCGTGCCGTCCGTTGCTTTGGCGACCGTGATGTTGCGGGTGGTTGCGTCCTGTTCGACGAGGCCGAGTCCGCCGTTATTGATCGACGTCGTCAAGTTGGTGACATCGTTCGCCAGTTGCGTGGTACGCGCGTCGATATTGGTGACAGCGCCGCCGATGCTGTTGACCGTCGTGCCGCCGATCACATACGACGGTTTCGAGATCGAGCCGTCGCTGTTGACCGTCGAGCCGCCGCCGATCGCGCTGGCCGTCGAGTTCGCGACGCTATAAAGCTGCGAGCCGTTGACAGCGTCGACGCTCGATGCACTCACGTTGCCTGCAAGCACGCCCGTCAGCTTGCGTGCGCCAGCCGTGCCGGTGAAGTCGACGATCGTGCCGTCCGTGGTCTTCGCGACGGTGATGTTGCGCGTCGTATCGTCCTGTTGCACGAGGCCCAGATCGCCGCTGTTGATCGCCGTGGTCAGGTTCGTGATATCGCTCGACATTTGCGTGGTGCGGGCGTCGAGGTTGGTGACGTCGCCGGCGATTTGCGTGGTACGTGCATCGATGCTGGTGATCTCGCTTGAGTTCTGCGTGGTGCGGGCGTCGATATTGGTGATCGTGCCGGCGATGCTGTTCATCGTCGTGCCGCCGATCACGTAGCTCGGTGCCGAGATCGAACCGTCACCGTTGACGGTCGAGCCGCCGCCGATCGCGTTGGCCGTCGCGTTTGCGAGGCTATAGAGTTGCGAGCCGTTGACGGCGTCGACGCTCGATGCGCTCACGTTACCGGCGAGTACGCCCGTCAGTTTGCGCGCGCCAGCCGTGCCGGTGAAGTCGATGATCGTGCCGTCGGTGTTCTTCGCGACGGTGATGTTGCGAGTCGTATCGTCCTGCTGCACGAGGCCAAGTTCGCCGCTGTTGATCGCAGTGGTCAGGTTCGTGATATCGCTCGACATTTGCGTGGTGCGCGCGTCGAGGTTGGTAACGTCGCCAGCGATTTGCGTGGTACGGGCGTCGAGGTTGGTGACATCGCCGGCGATTTGCGTGGTGCGTGCGTCGATGCTGGTGATGTCGCTCGCGTTCTGCGTGGTGCGTGCGTCGATATTGGTGATGGTGCCGGCGATGTTGTTCATCGTCGTGCCGCCAATCACGTAGCTCGGTGCGGAGATCGAACCGTCGCTGTTGACGGTCGAGCCGCCGCCGATCGCGCTGGCCGTCGCATTTGCGAGGCTATACAGTTGCGAGCCGTTGACGGCGTCGGTGCTCAACGCGCCCACGTTGCCTGCGAGTACGCCCGTCAGCTTGCGCGCGCCAGCCGTGCCGGCGAAGTCGATGATCGTGCCGTCCGTTGATCTGGCGACCGTGATGTTGCGCGTCGTTGCGTCTTGCTGAACCAGACGGAGTTCGCCGCTATTGATCGCCGTAGCCAGGTTGGTGATGTCGCTCGAGTTCTGCGTGGTGCGCGCGTCGATGTTGCTGATTGCGCCGGCCACGTTGTTGATGGTGCTTCCACCCACGACATACGTCGGGTTCGTGATCGCGCCCGTGGTCGAGTTGTAGGTCGAGTCGCCGCCCAACGCTGCCGCTGTCGCCGCGCCCTGTGCGTTGACCTTCGCAGCTTCAGATTGCAACTGGCTCACGTTCACCGCGTCCGTCGCTGCGGAGCCGGCCGCCACGTTTGTGACGCGCCGTTCCTTGCCGGCCGAACCGACCGACACTTCGCCGTTGGCCGCCGATGCCGTGCCCGACAGCGTGCCCGAGCCGGGGTTGTATCCAGCTGCGCCCAGATTCGCGGTCGTGGTCGAAGCGCCACCCAACGCTACGGAATTGTTGGCCGAAGCATTCGCCATACCGCCGATTGCCACGCTACCGGAGCCGCTCGTCGTTGCCGAGGCGCCGAGCGCCATGGCCCGCGAGTTGCCCGTCACGGAGGCGAAGTAGCCCATTGCGAGCGACTGGTTTGCATCGCTGCCCCCTGGGCCGATCGCCGACGCACCCGTCCCCATCACCACCGCGTTCATCGCATTGCTCGCGGTTGCGGCGTTGCCGATTGCGACAGCACCTTGGGATGCAACAACGTTCGCAGACGCGCCGACCGCGATACTGAGGGTTCCCGTGGTCGTCGCGTTTGGGCCTAGCGCAAGCGAGTTGTTTGCTGCTACGACGGAATTCACGCCCAGTGCGATGCTGTTGCCTCCGGATGCCGTCGAAGCCGAGCCCATCGCGATTGTGTAAGGTCCCGAAGCATAGGCGTTCGGACCGATCGCGATGGAGGCGGTGTTGGATGCCACAGAGTCCGCCTGCGTCGAGTTCACATGGAAGTACTTGATACCGCCACCGTTGATAACATTCGAGAGGTTGTTGCTGATGTTATTGACCTTCGCGTCCTCCGACATCAACTGGCTGACGTTGACTGCATCGGTCGGATTGAGACCCGCAGCCACGTTCGTGATACGACGCTCTGCGCCCGCTTGGCCAACCGACACTTCGCCCGCCGCCGTCGCTGCCGAGATTGCCGTGCCGCCGACGGGCGCAAAGCCAGCCGTGCCGAGCGTGGTCGAGTTGGCCACCGAGTTCGCGCCGAGTGCCACCGAATTAGCCATCGCGGCCGTCGCGCCGGCGCCTACTGCCGTCGACATCGAGCCTGCGTAGCTCGCCCCGCCCACGGCAACGCCGCCGTCCGTCGCGCTGGCCGAGTCGCCAACGGCAACCGTTCCGTCAGCGTTCGGCGTCGCGCCCGAGAGATTGCTTGCCGAAGCGTTTTGGCCAATCGCCACAGCCGCCTTACCGCCTGCTGCGTTCGTCGTTTGAGCGCCGCTGCCGTACGCAATGTCGGCAGCGATTCCGCCGAGCGTCGAACCACCGTCCAGCGCGCCTGCGTGCGCCGCACCCGCCACGCCGCCGAGCGTGAGCAGGGTTGCGCAAGTCAGCGCACGCATGCCGCTGCGGGCCGACTTGCCCTTGGCCCTGGCGGTTTCGGCTGCGGCGATAAACGTACCCGTCTTTGCGCACCAAACGTTTCGGTAAGTCTTGTTCATGGAAAACTCGTCAGCAAATAAATTTAGGATAACGATCTATCATTTTGAGATTCGCGAACAAAGCGATGCCGCACATGCGTGCATGAATCTGCTGCTATCTCGATAGCCGTGGATGTCGAATGCTCGTGGGTTTTCGGGGTGTTCCGCGAACCAGCAACGAGTTCGTTTCGATGTCTCTAAATTTATTTGAGATGAGTCTTCGCTTTAATGAGACAACTCTTAATCTGAAGAGGGTGTTGTCTCGGAATGCGCTGTATTTGTCTGATTTATTGACGAGGCGCAGCGGGAAATCCCAAAAAAACACCCCAGCGTCGTCACCGACGTCTGGGGTGTCTGTATTCGGAAGAAGGGGGAAATTAGGAGCAGAACTTCGTCAGCAAGCTCATCTGCGCATTGCGCGACGATTTCCCCGGCCTGCGCCGGCGATAGTGCCCATCGCTTTGCATCAGCCACGCGGCCTGGTTGTCACCGAGAAACGCCGACAGTCCTTCCGCAATCACGCGGCGCTTCAACCGCCGGTTGTTGATCGGAAACGCGACTTCGACGCGGCGGAAGAAATTGCGATCCATCCAGTCCGCGCTCGACAGATAAACCTGCTCGCGGCCATTGTCATGGAAGTAGAAGATGCGGTGATGTTCGAGAAACCGCCCGACGATCGAGCGCACGGTAATGTTCTCCGACAGCCCTTCGACGCCCGGCTGCAACGCGCACACGCCACGCACGATCAGATCGATCTTCACGCCCGCCTGCGACGCTTCGTACAGTTCCGCAATAACGGTCGGTTCGAGCAGAGCATTCATCTTCGCGACGATCCGCGCGCGCTTGCCTGCGCGCGCATGCTCGGCCTCCGCACGAATCGCGTCGACGAGCCGCGGATGCAACGTGAACGGCGACTGCCACAACTCGTGCAACGGCAACTCGCCGCCGATCCCCGTCAATTGCTGGAACACGTGATGCACGTCTTCGCAGATCTTCTGGTCAGCCGTCATCAGGCCGAAGTCGGTATAAAGGCGCGCCGTGCGCGGATGATAGTTGCCCGTGCCCAGGTGCGCGTAGCGCTTCAGGATCGACTTGCCGCCTTCCGACACGCGCCGCACGATCAGCATCATCTTCGCGTGGCACTTGTGGCCGACCACGCCGTACACGACATGCGCGCCGACGGCTTCCAGTTGCGACGCCCAATTGATGTTCGTCTCTTCGTCGAAGCGCGCGAGCAGTTCGACGACGACCGTGACTTCCTTGCCGTTGCGCGCGGCCTGCATCAGCGCGTCCATCAGAGGCGAATCAGTGCCCGTGCGATAAATGGTCTGCTTGATCGCGACGACGTTCGGGTCCTTCGCCGCCTGTAGCAGCAATTCGAGGACCGGCTGAAAACTTTCGTACGGATGATGCAGCAGCACGTCGCCCTGATCGATCACGTCGAACAGGCTGGCGCTGTTGGCGATCTGCGGCGGCGTCGCGGGAATGTGCGGGACGAACTTCAGATCGGGCCGGTCAACCATCTCGGGCAACTGCATCAGCCGCACGAGGTTCACCGGGCCATCGACGAAGTAGCAGTCCTTCTGCGACAGACCGCTTTCGTCGAGCAGGCGCCGCATCAGATGCGCGGGCGTTCCCGCCGACATCTCGAGCCGCACCGCGTTGCCGAGATGCCGCGCGGGCAGTTCGCCCTGCAGCGCGACGCGCAGGTTCGTGATTTCGTCTTCGTCGACGAACAGCTCGCTGTTGCGCGTGATGCGGAACTGGTTGCAGCTGCGCACGGCGAGATTCGGAAACAGCTCACCGACAAACCGTTGCAGCAGCGAACTGAGCAGCACGAAGCCATGCGGATAGCCGGACAGGTCCTGCGGCATGCGCACCAGACGCGGCAGCGCGCGCGGCGCCTGCACGATGCCCATCACGGCCTGACGCCCGAACGCATCCTTACCTTCAAGCTCGACGACGAAGTTCAGGCTCTTGTTCAGCACGCGTGGAAACGGATGCGCGGGATCGAGACCGATCGGCGTCAGGACGGGCAGCAGTTCATTGACGAAGTAGTCGCGAGCCCATTGCGTCTGCGCCTCGTTCCACGCTTCCGTGCCGTGAAAATAAATGCCTTCGTCTTCGAGCGCGGGCAGCACGGTGTCCTGCAGCATCGTGTACTGTCGATGCACGAGCTTCTGCGCGCGTTCGACAACGAGATCGTAGCAATGCTGCAGCGACATGCCATCGGGCGACAGCGCGCCCGGGTTGTCGCGCATCTGTTCCTGAAGACCGGCCATGCGGACTTCGAAGAATTCGTCGAGATTGCTACTGGTGATGCAGATGAAGCGCAAGCGTTCGAGTAGGGGAACGGCAGGGTCAGCGGCCTGTGCGAGCACGCGTTCGTTGAACCCCAGAATGCCCAGCTCGCGGTTCAGAAGAGGATAGCGGTTGGACATCGGTGGTGAGAATGAAATGTCGGAAGGTGACTCGAAAGGACGCTCGGAAATTCTCACAGTATGATGACAGTTGCATGAAATGGCTTTTGTCATGATTTTACGCTTTTGCCGCGTCGTGTCGTAAATATGACGCACCCATGTGTGACGATATCGCTCGACAATGGCTGAGGTGACAGCGTAATGACGACTACGCTTAAAATGGCGCTTTTGAACAACGCGCCACCGAAGGCTCCCCGCATGGGGGCTTTCCCCGCGCGCATGAGGTCCTCACACCCGATGGTCAATACTCCGCCACTCCTTGCCGCCGTCGATCTCGGCTCGAACAGCTTCCGTCTGATCGTGGGCCGCGTCGAGGAAACCGAGGCGGGCAGCCAGATCTATCAGGTCGACGCGCTGCGCGAACCCGTGCGCCTGGGCGCAGGCCTGTCGCGCGAAAAAATGCTCGACCGTGCTTCGCAGGAACGGGGTTGGGATGCGCTGAAACGCTTCGGCGAACGCCTGCGCGATTTCCATCCCGATCATGTGCGCGCGGTCGCCACCAACACGCTGCGGGTCGCGAAAAACGCGCAGGAATTTCTCGGCGAAGCGGAAGCGGCGCTCGGCTTCCCCATCGAAGTGATCGCGGGCCGCGAAGAAGCGCGCCTGATCTATGCCGGCGCCGCGCATTCGGTCCCGGCGAGCGCGGGCAAGCGGCTGGTCGTTGATATCGGCGGCGGCTCGACGGAATTCATCATCGGCTCGCACTACACGCCGATTCGAATGGAAAGTCTGTACATCGGCTGCGTGAGTCACAGCCGCCAGTTCTTTCCGGCGGGCAATGTCGACGAATACACGATGCGTCAGGCCGAGCTCGCGGCATCGCGCGAGATCCAGATCATTTCGGCCGACTACAGGGCCGAAGGTTGGGACCAGGGCATCGGTTCGTCGGGCACGGCGCGCGCGCTGGCCGAACTGGTGGAAGCGAACGGCTTCAACGATCCAGGCATCACGCACGGTATTTCGCGTGGCGGCCTCGAACGTTTGAAGCGTGCGCTGATCAAGGCGGAGAACGTCAACCGGCTCAAGCTCGTGGCGCTGAAACCGGACCGTGTGCCCGTGCTGGCGGGCGGCCTGTCGATCATGATTGCCGTGTTCGACGAACTCGGCGTCGAATACGTCGATACGACGGATGGCGCGCTGCGGCTTGGCGTGCTGTATGACCTGCTGGGGCGTTCGCAGCATCAGGACATGCGTACGGTTACGGTTGAAGGCTTTATGCGGCGCTATGGCGTGGATCGCGAGCAGGCGGCGCGTATCGGCGAACTCGCGGTGCGGTTCTATGACCAGTTCGAAGAACCTGATGCCGAAGTGCGCGAAGAGAACCGCATGTTCCTCGGGTGGGCGGCTGCACTGCATGAGATTGGGCTGTCGATTTCGCACAGCGCGTATCACAAGCATTCGGCTTATATCGCGAGCAATGCGGATATGCCGGGGTTTTCGCGTACCGATCAGGCGCGGCTTGCGGCGCTTGTCGTGGGTCATGCCGGTAAGCTCGGCAAGCTTGCGCAGACGCGGGATATCGAGTGGGATTTGCTGTTCTGTCTGCGGCTTGCGGCGCTGTTTTGCCGGCGGCGTGCGGATGCTGGGTTGCCCGAGATTACTGTCGCTGAGGCGAATGGCGGGTATGAAGTGCGACTGCCTCATTCATGGGTTTCGAATAACCCGCTGACGGACTATAGCCTCATTCAGGAGGCGGCTGAGTGGGAGAAGATTCGGACGCCGTATCGCGTGGTGTACACGGAGGATTGAGGGTTTTTTGTCTGCGACGCTGCGTGGTGTGTCTGTTTTTGCGTTGGCATCCGCGAGTTGTTATCTAGCTTCACGCGTCGCCCCTGTGCGGGGCGGCACCTACTTTTCTTTGCCGCCGCAAAGAAAAGTAGGCAAAAGAAAGCGGCTAACACCGCCAGTTCTAGTGTTTGCCTGAGGGACCCCAAAGGTTCCTACGCTTCACACGGCAATCACGTCATTCATGCTCGTTGCCAGCGCTCTTGCGGTACGCCTAACCCGCTTCACGCAACCGCAATCCAGCATGCCGCGCCAGATAGTCCACGGCCGCCCAGGTGGCAAACTGTGTGTCGGTCACTGGTGCTCCACACGCCTCACTCCAGACCGATTGCACATGCGCTCCACCCTGTAAGAGCGCTAACTTATACGACGCGACAACCTACACACAGTTTGCCACCTGGGCGGCGGAAACCATTCGCTGTCGCTAGCCCTTGTGCGGGTGTCTGAAGTGGGTGAGGCGTTCATTCAGCACGTTGGCAACACGCGCGAACAAGGACGTTGCCGTGTGAAACGTAAGACCCTGTGGGGGCCCTCAGGCAAGAAGAAATGTTGGCGGTGTTAGCCGCTTTCTTTTGCCTACTTTTCTTTGCGGCGGCAAAGAAAAGTAGGTGCCGCCCCGCACAGGGGCGACGCGTGGAGCACGCTAACGAATCGCGGATGCCACCGCAAAGCCAAACACTCCGAACGGCAACGCTGAAGCACGAGGGCAAAACGCGGATGCCAGCGAAAAGCCAAAAACGCAACCGGCACAGCCCACGCCGCAAAGGCCAAACCTAAACCAAGACCCCGCCGAGCAAACCCAAAAAAATCACTCACCTCGGCAACGCATCCCCAAGAAAATGCCGCGCATACCGCGCATTGATTTCAGAGAGCCTGAACAACGTCAAATAGTCAGCGGTGTTGAAATCAGGATCCCACGCCGGCGCGCCGCAAATCTTCGCGCCAAGCCGCAGATAACCCTTAATAAGCGGCGGCGGTGCGACCTTCGCGCCAGTCTTCAGCTCATCGACGGGCAGCGGCGTATGTGGAAACGCGCGGTACTCGGGCGTGGTCAGCGCATCGTCCTGCAGCGACGCATACAGGTTGGCCGCGTAGTGGCCGCCATCAGCCATCGCAACGCTCGCGCAGCCGAGCATGGTCTCATACCCGTTGTGCTGCATATACGAGCCAAGACCGGCCCACAACGACATGATCACCGACCCGCTGCGATAGTCGGCATGCACGCACGAACGCCCCACCTCGACCATCTTCGAGCGCAGGTGCGTAAGCCGCGACACGTCGAACTCACTCTCGGCATACAGCCGCCCGATACGCGCCGCCTGGTGCGGCGGCAGCACGCGATACGTGCCGACCACCTTGAGCGTGTCGAGATCGCGAACAATCAGGTGATCGCAATAAGCGTCGAACGCATCGACGTCGAGGCCGGCAGGGCCGGACAGGCGCGCGCCCATTTCCTCGGCGAAGACGCGGTAACGCAGACGCTGCGCTTCGCGAAGCTCCTCGTCGGTGCGCGCCCACGACACTTGCAGACGATGCTGGGCGGTTACCGTTTCTTCCGAGCGCGGCAAACGGCGACGCGGCTCGAGGATCGATGCGAAGGGCAGGGTAGGCGTCGGCAGTTCTCGCATGTGGCGTTCCTGGTCGAAAATGTGAAATTCGCTTCGACGCCAATGTAGTAACGGCGGGTGACGCTCACGTGGCAACGTCGTGACGATTCGATGACGTGTCGTAAGCCAGACGCTTTCGCAGCGCCTGCAATCCTTGCTTCGCCTTGCCCCGCGATGCGGCGTAGATCAGATGAGATCGGGGCTGATCGCTGCGCGCAACGTGGCCTGTTCGCCGTTGCTGCGCAAGCGGCTCTCGATCCACCATACCGCCGATTTCTTGACCGACCAGCTCGCGCCGCTATCGGCGAGCAGACGCGCGATGACATGGCCGAGCGTCGGCTGATGGCCTACGATCACGACCGTCGGCGCAATGCCGTCGGGCCAGCCGGCGGCCGTAAGAACGGCGTCGACGCTCGCGTCCGGTGCAATCTCGCGGACGACGCGATATTGGTCCGTCAGCGATTCGGCCGTCTGCACGGTGCGCGCGGCGGGGCTGGCTAGGATCACGGCGTCGTCGGGAAGACGCGCGCGCAGCCATTTGGCGGACGCCTGCGCCTGCTTGCGGCCGCGCGGCGTCAGTTGGCGGGCGAGATCGGTCGAAGCGGTGTCTTCGGCCTCAGCGTGACGCCAGAGGATCAGGTTCATGGCGGTGTCTCCGTTTTTCTGTCGGCGGGTGGGTTTCGACAAGTATGGACAGCGCGGGGCGAGTTCTGCTGCTTTGGTTTTAATGAATGCGCGCGTGTTTCGGGAGTGTAGGCGGCGCTCGCAGGATATTCGCGTGAAATCGGCGGGGCAAAAAGCAACACCCAAAGCAAAAACCCGCGACACCAGGAAAAGTGTCGCGGGTTTCTTTACGGCATGTTGGTGGTCGGAGCGATAGGATTCGAACCTACGACCCTCTGATCCCAAATCAGATGCGCTACCAGGCTGCGCTACGCTCCGACGCGAGCCAGCGATTCTATCTGCATTGAGGTCGACAAGTCAAACCCTCGCGTCACAAAAGTCATAACTGACCCATCAGCAGCAGCACAATCACCACGATCAGCACAATGCCGACCAGCCCGGTCGGGCGATAGCCCCATTCGCGGCTGTACGGCCAGCTTGGAAGGGCGCCGATCAAAAGCAGGATCACCACGATCAGCAGAATGGTTCCGAGGGTCATGTTATCTCTCCTTATATGGCCGGGCCACAAATGGAGACCGCGTAGGCGCGTACAGCCAGCGACCGTGCGCGCGCTGGCGGCCGGAGTGTCGAGCGCGCGGAATGCGCGTTCTATGCCTTACAGATCAGCAAGCCATGTGCCTGATATGAGGCGGCGGTGCGGCGCAGGGAAACGGGGCAGGAGAGAGCGCGGGCCCGGGAATCCGGACGCGCAAATGAAGACGTCGCGCGTCGAGACCAAAAGCGGCGCGCGAGTCGGACGAAAATTCAGGCGGTCAAAGGATAGCGCCGCAGGCGCGGCGCATCCGGCTTCAGTGTCTGCGGCGCATTCTGTCCAGGACGTGATGCTCGGCAAGCCAGTGATGCATCATGCCTTCGCCATGATGCTCGCGCCGATAGGTGCGCGACTCGAACACCGACAGCACGACAAGCACCAGCAACCCTATGGCGAGTCCAACCAGACCTGCGATCGATTCGGCATCCATGGCGGCCTCCTTCGACGAAAACGACCCTGTGTACATAGTAGAACAGGCGCTGCAAGATCGCGCAATGCGGTGGATATCCAGGTTCGGCGGCGCGCATTGCGCTTTGCGGTTAGACTCGTGGCCCGCGACGTCATCCGTCGATGCTCACACCTTGTCCGAAAAGTTTATGAAGCGCTTCCTGCTGTCCGCATCGCTGTTTTCGCTGTTCGCCCTGTCGGCGTGTGCCGACGATCCGAGCGTTCACCATCACGTGCCACCGAAAGACCCGGCGGACTACCACGGCGTGCCGACCGACACCCGTCCGCCTTCGATGATCGACGCGCCCGACGCGCCAAAATAAGCGTACGGCTGGGCGCGCTCTTCGACACGCACCTACGCGCGGCTCGCCGACAACTCAGACCCGACATCGCGCGCAAGACGCGGTAACAGGCGAAGCAGCGTGAGGCCGCGCGCGGCCATGAAGATCATCAGCGCCGCCCACAGTCCGTGATTGCCGTGCGTGCCGGCGAGCGCCCACGAAGCCGCCAGAAACACGCCGAGCGACACGACCATCGATGTCATCAGATCGCGCGTGCGCGTCGCGCCGATGAACACGCCATCGAGCAGAAAGCCCCACACGGATACGATTGGCGACAGCACGGTCCACGGCAGAAAGGCTTCCGCCGCTGCCCGCACCACGGCCTGATCGGTGAGCCGCTCGATGATCCACGCGCCCGCCGTCCAGTAGACGAGCGAGAACGCCAGCGCGCCGAGCGCCGACCACAGCAGCGTCACCTTGACGGCCTGGCGGAACGCATCGCGGTTGCGCGCGCCGATGGCCGCGCCGACGAGCGCTTCAGCCGCATGCGCGAAGCCGTCGAGCCCATAGCCCATGAAGGTCTGGAAGTTGAGGAGCAGCGCGTTCGCGGCCAGCGTCGCGTCGCCCTGTTTCGCGCCGAGATGCGCGAACCAGCCGAACGCGCCTAGCAGGCACATGGTCCGCACGAAGATGTCGCGGTTGATGGTCACCATGCGCCTGAGGGCGACGGGATCGAACAGCGCGGCGCGCTCGAGCGCGGGCAGCCCGCGCGGACGCATCTGCCAGAGCAGCACGGCGCCGAACACAAAGCCAAGCGCATCGGCCGTAGCCGTGGCGGCGCCGATGCCCGCCACGCCCCAGTCGAACGCATACACATACAGCAGCACGGCGATGATGTTCGCCGTGTTGATGAACACTTGGGTGGCAAGCGCGACGCGCACGCGTTGCGTACCAAGTAGCCAGCCCAGTACGACATAGTTGCCGAGCGCGAGCGGCGCGGCCCAGATACGCGCGTGACAGTAGGCGCGCGCGTGCCGCTGAACGTCGTCGCTGCCGCCGATCGCGCGCACCGCGAAATCGATCAACGGAACCTGCAGTGCCAGGATGACAGCGCCGATCGCAAACGCGAGCAGCATCGCGCGCACGATGTTCATACGCAGGCCGGCCTGATCGTTCGCGCCGAACGACTGCGCGACGAGCCCTGTCGTGCCCATGCGCAGAAAGCCGAAGCCCCAGAACACGAAGTTGAAGAACAGGCCGCCAAGCGCCACGCCGCCGAGATACGACGCGCTGTCGAGATGCCCGGCGACGGCGGTGTCGACGGCGCCGAGTATCGGCTGCGTCAGGTTGGCGAGGACGATGGGGAACGCGAGCGTCAGCACGCGCCGATGCCAGCGCGTGGGCACGGCATCGGCGGGCACGTGCGGTGGGTCTGACGCGACGCTATCGTCGGCGCGATCGTTCAACCGCGTTCCTGCACGCAGACCCACGGCGACACGACGACGGCCCATAGTTCGGGGTCACGCGCGGCGAAGTCGGCAGCCGTTTCCGCCTGCACGCGCTCGACCAGTCCCGCTGACAGCCATTGCGTGACCTGCGGCGTATCGTCGTTGGCGATCGCTTCGGCGACGCTCACCAGATCGAGATCACGCGCGACGCGCAGCAGCATGCCGCGCGCAAAGAAGCGTTCGAGTTCCGTCCATCCGATCTTCGCGGTTTCACCGAGCAGTTTCTCGTAGAGCGGGCTTTGTGGGGTGTCGGGGGAGGTCATGGTGTTAGCAGGCAGCATGGCATTCGTGCGTGGGGGCGTGCGGCGGCGTGCGCCGGCACGGGCGGGCGTAACTATAAACCAAACCATAGGCGACACCTCGCGACTTCGCTCGCCTATGCCTTGCGGTGCGAATACGCCGCTAAATGCCTTCACGTCACGCGCTTTAATCGCCGTATCCGCCCGCATATGAATACGTTAAACGGAAGTTGGCTAATTCGTTAAATCTGAGGAATTCACGGCAGGAATCGCAACGGAAGGGTGCGTTGGCGCACCAAGTCCCGCTATTGCGGGAAGCGAAGCGAAATGCGTGAAATCGACGAATATCGCAGTGCAGAACAATTCACGCACAATCCTTTCGCGATCTTCCGAAACGCCCGTCAGACATGGGTTTCGGGGCAGTGCGCTATTGGGCCGGCCGCGTATTGAATGCGAAATGGCGCGTTGATTCGGCTTGCAAATTGACGGGTGCGCCATTCAGTTCGTCTTGAAACCGTGCGCCGAGTCACACTATTTGCACAATTAATCGATTGCGTGGGTATAGGGGGCGTTGCTAGATTTCGTCTCGGCGCATGGTGAACCGGTCCTTTGCCGATATGCGCCGAACCCCCGTTTGCCCGGCCTCGTGCCGGGCATTTTTTTTGTCCTCACGCAATAAAAATCAAACGACGCGCGAGTGCCGGCTACTGCTTGCAGCGGATCACCATCGAGCGGTTTTTCACGTTGGCGCCGAGCACGCCGCCAAGCGTGCCGCCTGCCGTGCCGCCCGTATCGACATCTTTCGAAACTACGTCGTAGCCATAGGCGCCACATGCCTCGCCCGCGCGCTTGTAGCATTCGCCCCAGTTCTGGCTCGCATCGCTGCCGCTGCAGTTGATCGCGAAGCCCGTTTCGCCGTTGGGCAGATAGGTGAGCGTCGTCGAACCGGAACTGGCGCAGCCTGCAAGGCTCGCCAGAGAGGCGATCGCGAGGCTCGTCGCCATCGCACGGACTGCCGCAAGGGCGTTTTTCATCGGAGTGTCCTCTGTGTGTCGTTGCGCGGATGAACGCGGTGTCGACAGACGGGGCACGGAGCGTGCCCGCCTGCCTCTGTGATGGAGCCGTACACGGCCCATCGGGTTCCCGCGGGTTCCTGTCGCGATGCGGCGGGACAGCGCCTCAGCGCGGCGGGAGCGAGCGCGCCGGATCGATCGAACGGCCGGCGTAACGCAGCTCGAAATGCAGCATCACGCGGTCATTGTCGGAGTCGCCCATCTCGGCGATCTTCTGGCCCTGCTGCACTGTCTCGCCTTCCTTCACGAGCAGCGAGCGATTGTGCGCGTACGCGGTCAGATAGTCGGCGTTGTGCTTGATGATCAGCAGATTGCCGTAGCCGCGCAGGCCGTTGCTCGCATAGACGACGGTGCCGCCCGCCGCTGCGAACACGGGCGTGCCCGCAGCGTTGGCGATATCGATGCCCTTTGAATTGTTGCCGTCGAAGCCGCGCACCACGTTGCCCGTCGCCGGCCAGATTAGCGAGATCGACGACGCGGGCGCCGCAGGCGTATCCGCGGCGGCACTGCGCGACGCAGACGAGGCGCTCGCCGACGCGCTGCCTGAGGTGCTGCCGCGCGCCGAGCCCGTGCTGGCCGTCGCCGTGCCGGGTGGCGGCGCGACGCGCAACACCTGGCCGACCTCGAGCGAATCGGGGTTCGACAGTTTGTTCCAGCGCGTCAGGCTCTCGACCGACGTGCGATTGCTGCGCGCGATCTTGTACAGCGTGTCGCCCCGTTCGACGCGATAGTAGCCCGGACCCACGGGTGCCGAGCCGCATGCGGCCAGTGCTGCGACCATGGCCGCGCAGACGAGCCGTCTGATTTTTGTAGTCAACATTGGACCTCGCAAGACGCTGCCGCGCGCCGATCCCGATCACGTGGCAGATGCAAAACGCCAGATTCTAACGGTTTTGCAATGCAGCACCCGTTTTCGGGTTGAGGCGCCGCGCGACAATCGTGCCGCGCGCGATGCGCGGCGCTCAGGGCAGCGTGCCGACGATAATGCGCAGCGACGCTGTTTCGGTGTCGCCCGCTTCGAGCCAGCGCAGGCCCAGGCCGTTGTGGATCGCATCGGGCAGACCCAGCCACGGCTCGACGCAGAAGAAGTCCGATTCAGGCGTTTCGGTCCACGTCGTGACGGCGTACCACGGCACCGAGTTGGGTCGCTGCAGATCAATCGTGATGCTGCGGTTCAGGCCGAGCGCGACCATCCGCACGAGGTGATCCGGCGCGCCGTCGAGGCAGTGGAAGCGATCCAGGATCCCCGGATCGTCCAGACGATAGTCCGGCTTGCCCGCTTCGCCCTCGCTGATCGCGCCGTCCGGCAGTTGATGGCGGCGCACCGTGCGCGGCAGTTCGAGCACCGTCTCGCCGCGTTCCGCGTGCGGCAGCGTGAAGTAGAAATGATGGCCCGCGTAGTACGGCAGCGGCTCGCTGCCCGCCGTGCCCGTATTGGTCGTGATGAAGTCGACGTCGAGCGTGTGCGCGTCGACGAGCGTGTACTTCGCCTCGAAACGGAAGCTGAACGGATAGCCGGTGCGCGTCGCGTCGCTGTCAGTCAGCGTCATGCTGATCGAGCGTGCAGCTTCGTCGACCGTGGCCTCGAACGGCAGGTCGCGCGCGAAGCCGTGCATGGGCAGATCGCGCACGGTGCCTTGCGCGTCCTTCCAGCGGCCGATCTGGCCGTCGACGAAATGGCGGCCGAGAAACGGAAACAGCAGGGGATTGCCGCCGCGCACGCGCGCGGGCTGGCTCCAGTCCGCGTGCTCGGGCCAGAAGATCACCGACTGACCGTCGATGTCCCACGACAGCAGGCGGCCGCCCGCCTGCGGCGCGACGCGCAGCAAGGAGCCGTCGCGTGCGATCTCGATGATGTCCTGTTGCTGGAATTGAGGCATGGCAATGACGATAGAAAGCGGTTAGGAAGGGATCGGGCATGCACGATTGTGGCGCGAAAAGCGCAGCGACGCCGATTTTGCGCCCCTTTGTGCTACGGGGAAACCCTTCTCGGGAAATTGCGGGTGTTGGCGCACAGTCGGCGCAATCAATAATGTGTACGAAGACCGGCTCCGGCCGGATCCGATCACTCGGTTTTCAGGAGGGGCGATGGATCTCGCAATGGCAATGAGCGTGGCACTGTTCGGCATGTTTACGGGCAGTACGATTTATTTCTTTTATAAATTTACACGCTGACACGGGGCGACGAGAATCCACGTTGAGCCGTCGGCACGTACCGACGGTCCACGCAGCCTCCGCACGCAGGCCCGCCTTCCAGGCGGGCCTTTTTGCTTTCATCGCCGTAATCAGCCTTTCGATCTTGTTGCAACGCGGCAAGATTCTGTTAAAAGCGAATTTTTGTCCTTGGCGCACCCCGGTCGCCCAGGCATAATCGACCCGCCTTCAGATGCCGGACGTCGTGCTCCGGCAAGCTGTCCATCCTCCCCACTTTTCAAAAGGACCGACGCGTGAGCCTGTCGTTTTTGATCTTTTTGAGCGTGCTGCAGGGCGTCACGGAACTGTTTCCGGTGAGCAGTCTTGGTCACACGCTGCTCGTTCCCGCTCTCTTCGGCATGCATATCGACAAGCATGCACCGCAACTGCTGCCGTTCCTCGTCGCGCTGCATCTGGGCACCGCGTTCGCGCTGCTGTGGTACTTCCGTACGCGCTGGATTGCGCTCATAGGCGGCTTTTTCGCGTCGCTGTCGGGCCGCCGCAATGACGATGGCCATATGATGTGGGCGCTCATCATCGGGACGATTCCGGCCGGTCTGGTGGGTCTCGTGCTCGAAAAGCGCCTCGAACGCGTGTTCCACGATCTGCGTATCGTCGCGATTGCGCTGATCGTCAACGGCATCCTGCTGTGGCTCGGCGACCGGCTGCAGCGCGCGCGCGTGCATCGCGCGCCGGAGAAGCTGACGTTCAAGCAGGCGTTTCTGGTCGGCCTCGCGCAGATCGGCGCGCTGATTCCCGGTTTCTCGCGCAGCGGCCTGACGATGATCGCGGGCAACGGCGCGGGCCTGACCTCCGAGAAGGCCGCCGAATTCTCGTTCCTGCTCGGCACGCCGATCATCTTTGCGGCGGGCATCCTCGAACTGCCGAAGCTCTTCCACGCGCCGGGCCAACTCGCCGATGCGCTGCTGGGCGGCGTGCTGACGGCGATCGCCGCGTACCTGAGCGTGCGTTTCCTGATGCGCTATTTCGAAGGACGAGGCCGTCTTGCGTCGTTCGGCGTGTATTGCGTGATCGCGGGCGTGGTGTTTCTCGGCTGGTTCATGACGCATCCGCAGCCGGCCTGATCGCGCGGTTCGATCGGTTATAATCGCGGGCCCGGCGTTGCTGCCGGGCCTTTCTGTTTGAGCGCCACGGCATGTGTGGCGTGCTTACACCGGCGCCTGACACCAGTCTCGGTCAGGTCCAGCCAGGTTAAAATTCCGGTTTCGCCTCCCCATAGTTCAACGGATAGAACACGGGTCTTCTAAACCTGAAATCGAGGTTCGATTCCTCGTGGGGGGGCCATTCATCCGCTTATCGTCAAGACTTTGCTGGTAGGTGCGCTACAAGCCCAGCGCGCGCCTGATCTTCCAGAACGGTTTCCCGGGCACAGCATCGCTCGCGCGCGATTCCATCTCTCGCCAGCTGTTCACGGCAGCATCTCGACCATCAAAGAGTTTGAGGCCAACGAAGAACTCAAGCGTATCCGGTTCGGTATCTTGAAAGTGTTGGCACGAAAAATTGATCAGGTCATGCTGTACCAGCTCGCGCATGATGCGCGCGAATGACTGAGGCGTAAAAGTCCAGCAATGGACATCGTGGTATGTCCCATTAGCGATTACGTCGCGCGAGAGGCCCAACGCATCCGAAAACGTAAAATGGCGGCGCAGCTGTTCCTCAGGGATGACCTTCTTCCATGCCTCGGCGCAGTTAACCTCCGAAGCCCCCAAGGCAAAATCAATGATCGAATGTGGCTGGGGGACTCGCGCTCGCCGTACGAATGCGTCCAACACATCAGAAAGACGAGACTCTGCTCGCAGGTAATCGAACGTGAATCGTTTGTCCGGGACCACGAGCCGGACCTGTCCGTTGTCCTTCAACACGGATTTCAGTTCCTGAAGCCAGGTAACCAGATCTGGAACGTGTTCGATTACGTGCGATGCAACAATGTAGTCTACCGTTCGACCTGATATCGACTCCGACAGCGTGCATTCACCCCATACGGCATCGACGTCAACGAGCTTGTCGACCACTACATTTGGGTCGGCTGCATATTTGACTTTAAGTGCATCGGTCGTCGCGTGATCCACATAAATCACATTGCCGTCCGTCCGGCTCACGAACGGCCGACACAAAGCGCCGATTTCGAGGCCCGTGCTGTTTCTGATATCTAGCCCTGACAACAGTTTTTGTTTTCGTTTGTCTCCCACGTACGTCAAACTCGGATCGCTCATATACGCTCCTTGTAATTTTCGGGAAGATATTAACCGGTAACTGAGGACGTGGGTTTTTTCCAGAACCTGTACTTGAGCATGACGACATGCGTTGCACCCCAGACGGGCGGAGTGGGGCGCTGGCGCGTGCCGATTTGACGAAGTATCGGTACGACGGTGTTAGATTTTTCTGCCTGCTGACGCGCAGACAACGGTGCAGAGCGTCCGCTTCGGGTCCGTTCTGGGCCACCCAGTCAGCCTGCGCGCATGTGCGCACGGTCTCCATCTTTCTCCCTTCCTCACCGCATCGCACGCCCATAAAAAAGGGCAGCCGAAGCTGCCCTGAAGCGTTGCGCATCGAACGTGGAGAAATGCGCGACTGTTGCTTGCCCGTGCTTTGTCGATGACGGGCGACGGGCCCGCCTGCCTGCGTTGCTGCGTGCTTACTTGTTGATGTCGAGTGCGTTCGTCAGATCGCCCATCGCCTGGCCGCCGTTCGCGACGAGCGCGCTGTCACGCGCCGTCAGGCCCGGCAGGTTCGGCAGATTGAAGCGGTGCGTGATGAATCGCAAGATCGACGTCGTGTCGTACTGCGTATGATCGACGAAACCCTTCTTCGCGTACGGCGACACGATGATCGCGGGAATCCGCGTACCCGGGCCCCAGCGGTCGCCCTTCGGCGGCGCGACGTGATCCCAGAAGCCGCCGTTCTCGTCGTACGTGATGACGACGACCATGTTGTTCCACTGCGGGCTCTTCTGCAGATGCGAGATCACATCCGCGATGTGCTGGTCGCCCTGCGCCACATCCGTATAACCCGCGTGCTCGTTCAGGTTGCCCTGCGGCTTGTAGAACGCGACTTGCGGCAGCGCGCCGGCGTCGATCGCCTTGATGAACTCCGAGCCGTTCAGGCCGCCGTCGAGCAGGTGCTTGGCGCGGTTGTCGGTGCCCGGCGCGAGGTCCGCGAAGTAGTTGAACGGCTGGTGGTGCGGCTGGAAGTTCGGCGAGCTGAGGTTCGCGCCGTAGATCACGTTCGCCGTGTTGTTCTGCACCGCCGAGATCGCATTGCTCCAAGCGCCGCCGTACCACGCCCACGTCACGCCCGCGTTGTTGAGCAGGTCGCCGATGTGCTGGTTCGTCTGCGCCGGCAGCGTCGTTGCGACCGTCGGATCGGCGAGATTTGCGTCGCCGCCGGTAGCCGGCTTGTTGCCGCTCGGCTGATACGGCGGCTGCATCGTGTTGATGGCGTAGAAGTCGGGCGTGAGGTTGCCCGAGTTGACGAAGGTCGGCACGTCGGTCAGCGCCGATGCCGCCGAAGTCGACTTGAGCGTCAGCGACACACCGTCCGGCTCGACCGCGGAGATCGACGTCTTCGCGACGCTCGTGTCGGCGTTCGCATAGAACGGCGTACACGCGCAGACCAGCCACTGATGGTTCAGGAACGAGCCGCCGAACGCGCCCATGAAGAAATTGTCGGCCAGCGTGAATTGCTGTGCGAGCTTATAGAGCGGCAACTTGTCGGCGTTCGGCGTGTAGTGGCCCATCACGAGACCGCCCGAATCGGCCCACGCGGCGAACATGTCGTTCTTGCCGCCGTGGATCTGCATCTGGTTCTCGTAGAAGCGGTGATACAGGTCGCGCGTCGTCGCGCTGAGCGGCGCGTTGAAGCCAGCCGGATCGTCGATGGCGAACGGCGAGTTCGGCAGATTGACCGTCATCGCCTGCGTGATGACGGGCGTCACGCCCGCAGCCGTAAGGCCTTTCCAGACGGGCGGCAGCGTCGCAAGCACGGAGCCGTCGCGGTCGAGCTGGCGCGCGCTCGTCGCCGTCACGTTCTGCAGGCCGTTGGCGCCCGGGAAGTTGCCGTAAAGGTTGTCGAAGCTGCGGTTTTCCGCGTAGATGACCACGACGTTCTTCACGGAAGACAACGTCGGCTTCGAATTCGAGTTGCCACCACATGCGTACAGCCCGATCGCTGCGGCGATCGCAATAGGCGTCGCGCAGATCAGTTTCTTGTTCATGATTTATCTCTCTCGCGTTGGGGACCGGCGGTGAATCCGCATTGGGATGACCGGCGGCGAGAGTGTCGCAAGGCTTTTTGACAGAACGATTAATTTCTTACATCGAGTTTCTGATTGGCTTGTGGTTTTTGATGTGTCGTCGGGTATATGTCATTTAGGCGACATGTCGGTGAAATAACCTCGCGCAGTCGATCAACGAGCAGGTAAGAAAGATATGTGGCGCGATGTGGCGGGGCTTCGGACAAGACAGGCGTGGCGCGCGGGATGGCTCGGCGCGCTGGGTGTTTCGGTTTCGGTGATGCTGTCGGCTTGCGATGCCGGTAGCGCGCAAGGCGGTGGCGCTCATGCGGCAACGGCGGCGCAATCGGTGCATCCGGCAATGAGCGGCGCGCAGATGCAAAAGGTGTCCGCCGATGGCGCAGCGGCGATCCCCGCTGGCGGTCAGACGCGTGCCCAGGTGTACGAGTCCGTCAAGAAGATGACGGCCGTCGGCAAGCAGCTTTTCTTCGATCCGTCGCTGTCGGGCTCGGGCAAGCTCGCCTGTGCGTCGTGCCACAGCCCGCAGCACGCCTTCGGACCGCCGAACGCGCTCTCCGTGCAACTGGGCGGTCAGGACATGCGCCAGCAAGGCATGCGCGCCGCCCCCGACATCAAGTATCTGCAGAAGGTGCCGTCCTTCACCGAGCACTATCACGATTCGGACGACGAGGGCGACGAGAGCGTCGATGCAGGTCCGACGGGCGGCCTGATGTGGGACGGCCGCGTGAACAGCGCGCACGATCAGGCGCGCATGCCGCTGACGTCGTCGTTCGAGATGGGCAGCACGCCGCAAAAAGTGGCGGCGGCCGTGAAGGCCGCGCCGTACGCGAACCAGTTCCGCGACGCGTTCGGCGAGCGCGTGTTCGATAGCGACGACGCGACGTTCAAGGCCGTGCTCCAGGCGCTCGAAGTGTTCGAGGAGACGCCGGAACTGTTCTACCCATACACGAGCAAGTACGACGCCTTCCTCGCGGGCAAGGCGCAACTGACGAAGGCCGAACTGCACGGCCTGCAGCTCTTCAACGACGAGACCAAGGGCAACTGCGCGAGCTGCCACATCAGCCAGCGCGCGCTCGACGGCTCGGCGCCCGCGTTCTCGGACTTCGGTCTGATCGCGCTTGGCGTGCCGCGCAATCGCACGCTGGCCGTGAACCACGATCCGCATTTCTACGATCTGGGCGCGTGCGGCCCGGAACGGACGGATCTGAAGGGCCAGGACGAGTATTGCGGAATTTTCCGTACGCCGACGCTGCGCAACGTCGCGCTGCGCAAGACGTTCTTCCACAACGGGATTTATCACTCGCTCGAAGAGGTCGTCCGCTTCTATGCGGAGCGCGATACGAATCCGGAAAAGTTTTATCCGGTCGTAAAGGGGAAAGTGCAGAAGTTCGACGATTTGCCGAAGAAGTATTGGGCGAATCTGAATACCGATCCACCGTTCGATCGCAAGCCGGGCGACAAGCCTGCGCTGGATGAATCAGAGATCAAGGATGTGGTCGCGTTTCTTAAGACGCTGACGGACGGATATCAGCCGGAAGCGCCTCAGCAACATGCTGACGCTCACATCGTCAGCAGCAAATAACAGCCGGCGATCAACAGCAGGAAGGACGCGAGCACACACACGAGGCCCGCTCGCGTCAGCGCGCACGGCCACCGGCTGCGGCGCAGGCCGTGAATGCGCACGATGGTCGGCATCGGCGCGGGATCGACGCGCATGACGATCGTGCCAAGAACGACGCAGATCAGTGTCAGCATCGCGGCGAAAAACTGGAGAGCGAACGAGAGGTCCATGAGCAAGAGTCGCAACGCGCAAAGCGCTTAAAGTGCGGGTGAATTTGATTCGACTCATGTTATGGATCGCGTGCCTGAGGGACTATGGGACGTATCCTAAAATTCTCCTAGGCTGGCTTCCGGTGGGCCTCAAACACGGCGGCGTTATCTCAAAGATGGTGGCCTCGCGAGCTGTGCATCTAGGTGGCGTGCTATGCTTTTGAGGTCCAGATCGCGGGCCGCTAGATGGCCGCGCCACGTTTGCCCGAACCCGACTTCTGCGGAGAACTTCATGTCGATGCGAACCCGAGCCGCGTTTCAACTCTCAGTGGGCGGGCTGTTGCTCGCTGGCGCAATCGGCGCGCATGCCGCCAATCTCAACTTCCTGAACGACACGCCGATCGCGTACATGAAGCAGGCCGACAACGATTCGCTCAGAAAGGCCGCGTTCGAGGCGCTCGACAAGAAGCAGGACGGCGAGTCCTCCACCTGGAACAACGAGGGGCTGCGCAACAGCACGAGGATCGAGGCGCAACTGACGCCCGATGCCACGTCGAAAGCGGGCGACCGGACATGCCGTCAGATACACGTCGTGTTGAGCGCCAAAGGCCAGTCGATGAATCTGAACCCGCAGTTCTGCCGTCAGGGCACGGGCAACTGGGTGATGCAGAAGAAGAATTGAGCGCGCGCACGATCTCTTGCGGCGTCGTGTTGCTCGACCCGGATGGGCGGGTGTTGCTCGCGCACGCGACGGAAACCAGCCACTGGGATATTCCCAAAGGGCAGGGCGAGGAAGGCGAAGCGCCGCATGTGACGGCGCTGCGCGAGATGGAAGAGGAAACGGGTATCGCCGTGGACGCGGCGCGGCTGAAAGACCTTGGCCTGTTCGTGTATCGGCGGGACAAGGATCTGCATCTGTTCGCCGCGCGCGCCCGGGCCGACGAGCTCGATCTCACGCGCTGCACATGTACGTCGATGTTTCCGCGCCGCTCCGACGGCACGATGATTCCCGAGATGGACGCATTCCGCTGGGCCGCGCCCGATGACGTCGAGCATTACGCGAGCCGCAGCCTCACGCGGCTCTTTCAGACGACGTTATCACTCGCCGACCTGCACCGCGCGCTGGACACTGCGTAAAGCACGCTTTTCAATCGAGCGCCTTGTCGTTCGGATGCGCGAACATCGTGCGCATTTCCGCCGACAGCGGGTAGTTCAGATTGATCCCATGCGGGGGAATCGGCTGCGTAAACCAGACGTTGTACAGGCGCTCGGCCTCGCCCGATGTCTGCATCTTCGTGATCACACGGTTCACCAGCTCGCGAAACGGCGCGTCCCCCTTGCGGAACATGCACGCATAGGTCTCGTAGCCGAGCGGCGTGCCCGTCACGATGAAGTCGTCGGGGCGCGGGTCGGTGGCGCGAAAACCGTACAGAATCGGTTCGTCCATCACGAACGCGACCGCGCGGTCCGCCTTCACGGCTGCAAACGCATCGGAGTGGTCCTTCGCGCTCGCAATACGCATATTCAACTGCTTCTCGCTGTTCAGCTGCCGCACGAGCCGTTCGTCCGACGTGCCCGCCGTCGTGACGACGGGCTTGCCGGCGAGGTCCGCGAAGTCGTTGATGCCGGCGTTCTTGCGCGCGATCATCCGCACCGCGTACTGGAAGAAACTGTTCGAAAACGCGGCGACATTTTCGCGCTCGCGCGTATGCGTGGTCGAGCCGCATTCCAGATCGATCTGGTTGTTGACCAGCATCAGGAAGCGGTTCGCCGACGTGATCGTGACTTCGCGAACCTTGAGGTTCGGCATCGCGAGCGTCTTCCTGATTTCTTCGACGATGGCGAGCGCGATCGATTGCGAATAGCCGACCGTCTGGTCGCCGGTGGAATAGGAGAAGGGGATCGACGCTTCGCGCACGCCGAGCGTAATCAAGCCGTCGTCGTGAACTTTCTTGAGCGTACCCGTCAGCTCTTCGGCATGGGCGGGCGCAGTCAGCGACATAAGCGCCGCCAGTGCCGCGGCCGCGATAGCCACCAGCTTGTATTTGATTGCAACCTTCATCGTTCCCCCTGAGCCGGCAGCAATCACTCCGGCTGCATCGTCGCGCTGTCGCCTGGCGATGTCCGTCGCGGGACACGGCGGCATGCGCGCAGAATGCGCCGCATGCCGCGATGACTCAACCAGACAATCAGCTTACGCCGGCTTTCCCCAACTGTCGCGCAGACTGACGATCCGGTTGAATACGGGTTTGCCCGGTTTCGTGTCATACCGGTCAGCGACGAAGTAGCCGTGACGCTCGAACTGATAGCGCGCTTCGGGCTCGACTTCGCCCAGCCCAGGCTCGACGTAGGCGTGCATGATGCGCTTCGAATCCGGATTGAGCGCCTCGAGGAAATCGCGGCCGCCAGCGTCGGGCTGCGCTTCCTTGAAGAGGCGATCGTAGACGCGCACTTCGACGGGCACCGCCTGGGTCGCGCTGATCCAGTGGATCGTGCCTTTCACCTTGTAGTTGTTCGCGCCTTCCGTGCCGGAGCGGCTGTCTTCGAAGTAGTTGCAGTGGACAGCCGTGACCTTGCCGTTCTCGTCCTTGTCGAAGCCCGTGCATTCCACGACGTAGCCGTACTTCAGACGCACCTTGTTGCCCGGGAACAGGCGGAAATAGCCCTTCGGCGCGCTTTCCATGAAGTCTTCGCGCTCGATCCACAATTCACGCGAAAACGGGAACGTGCGCACGCCGCGATCGGGGTGATGCGGATGGACAGGTGCGCTGCATGCTTCCGTCTGATCTTCGGGATAGTTGTCGATGACGAGCTTCAGCGGATCGAGCACGCAGGTCGCGCGCGGCGCCTTGTCGTCGAGATCGTCGCGCAGCGCGCCTTCGAACACGCTCATGTCGATCCACGAATCGACCTTCGTGATGCCGATACGCTCGCAGAACAGTTTGATGCTGTCCGGCGTAAAACCGCGGCGGCGCACGCCGACGATGGTCGGCATGCGCGGATCGTCCCAGCCGTCCACGTGGTTTTCGTTCACCAGTTGCAGCAGCTTGCGCTTGCTGGTGATCGCGTACGTGAGGTTCAGGCGCGAAAACTCGATCTGCTGCGGCAGCGGGCGCGTGAAGATGCCGGCCTCGGCGAGTTCGTCGAGAATCCAGTCGTACAGCGGCCGGTGGTCTTCGAACTCGAGCGTACACAGCGAATGCGTGATGTTTTCGAGCGCGTCCGAGATGCAGTGCGTGTAGTCGTACATCGGATACACGCACCACGTGTCGCCCGTCCGGTAATGGTGGGCGAAGCGGATGCGGTAGATCACCGGGTCGCGCATGTTGAAGTTCGGCGACGACATGTCGATCTTCGCGCGCAGCACATGCTCGCCTTCCTTGAACTCGCCAGCCTTCATGCGGCGGAACAGGTCGAGGTTCTCTTCGACGCTGCGCTCGCGGAACGGCGACGGCGTGCCGACTTCCGTCGCGGAGCCGCGGTTCGCGCGCATTTCCTCCGCCGTTTGACTGTCGACATACGCCTTGCCGCGCGTGATCAGCAGCTCGGCGAACTCATAGAGTTTGTCGTAGTAGTCGCTTGCGAAGTAGAGGTGCTCCTTGCTTTCGGCGTTCCACTCGAAGCCGAGCCACTTCACCGCGTCGACGATCGAGTCGACGTATTCGAAGCTTTCCTTTTCCGGGTTCGTGTCGTCGAAGCGCAGGTGACAGACGCCACCGTAGTTTTGCGCGATGCCGAAGTTCAGGCAGATGCTCTTCGCGTGGCCGATATGCAGATAGCCGTTCGGTTCCGGCGGGAAGCGCGTTTCCACCCGCTGCCCCCACTTTCCGGAGCGGTTGTCGTCGTCGATGATGTTGCGGATGAAATTGGAAACGGGCGCTTCGTTGCGCTCGGCGTCTTTGCGATCGTTGTTCATGCGAGAAGGAGAAAGTCGGTCCTGGACACTATATGCGTCCGTTAGTCTGTCAATTCTACCTGACGACACATTCGGCGACAGTCTTTAGGCTTGCGCGATGCGGCGCGCAGCCGAAAACAGCGGAAATCGATGCGTTTCCGGGGCGCAATCGGCGCTGTAACAGGAGGTAAATTGCGTTGGCTCGGTATGGTGCGGACGCTTAGCATGCGTCGCGCGCCATGCCCCACGCCGGCCTTGCGCCGGCCCGCGCCATCGCGGGTGATGGTGGGCTTTGCCGTTGCGCTTCGCGGCGAGCATGAGCCTTGTCCCGCGCCTCTGAGGGGCGCTTTCGTTGTCGGCTGTGCCCGTCTCGCCGTTTTTCGGCAGGCGCTGCGTTTCCGTTATTCTGTCGTGGGCTCGGGCATCCGATGCCCGTCCCGCCGCTTCACGCGACCTGTCCTTGCCGCGAGCCGGCCGCCCCATGCCGCTGCACACGCGCGGGCAGGTCCATCTATCCCGGAGTTCCTCGGATGTCCCTTCCGATGTTGCGCGCGCCGCGCGCGCTTTCCGGCGCCGACATGCATGTCGAATCCCATGCGGGCGCTTACGCCGATTGCTGTTCCAGTGCTGGTCGCGTCATTGCTCGAGGCACGTTTGCGCGCTTCACCACGACGCTCGCGCTGACGGGCGCACTGCTCGCGAGCCTGGTTGCGTCGCCCGCTGTCGACGCGAAGACGGCCCAGCAGAAGCCCGTGCTCGACGCGTCGGCCGTCGCGACGCCCGACCGCTACGCCGCCGACGCCGCGCAGCAGATTTTCGCGGCGGGCGGCAATGCCGTCGACGCAGCCGTCGCGATCGCCTTCACGCTCGCCGTCACGTACCCGGATGCGGGCAACATCGGCGGCGGCGGGTTCATGACCCTGGTCATGGACGGCAAGCCGTACTTTCTTGACTACCGCGAGAAAGCGCCGCAGAGCGCGACGCGCGACATGTATCTCGACGACAAGGGCAACGTGATCAAGGGCATGAGCCTCGTCGGACATCGCGCGGTGGCCGTGCCGGGCACCGTCGACGGCATGTGGGAAGCGCAGAAGCGCTTCGGCAAGCTCAAATGGAAACAGGTGCTCGCGCCCGCCATCAAGTACGCGACGGACGGCTTCCCCGTCGAACCGTGGCTGCAGAAGCGCCGCGACGGCGCATCGCAGAGCTTCGGCGGCAAGACTAATTTCGATGCGTACTTCGCGAACCTGAAAGCGGGCAACACGTTCCGCCAGCCCGAACTTGCGCAGACCTTGACGCGGATCGCATCGGACGGCGGCCGCGAGTTCTACGAAGGGCAGACGGCCGATCTGATCGCGCGCCAGATGTACGGGCACGGCCTGCTTACGAAAGCGGATCTGCTGCAGTACAAGGCCGTGTGGCGACAGCCCGTGACGGCCAGCTGGAACGGCTATCAGATCATCACGGCGCCGCCGCCCAGCTCGGGCGGCATCGGATTGATCCAGTTGCTGAAGATGAAGGCGGACCTGAAGCCGCAGTTCGACGGCGTGGCGCTCAATTCCGAGCCGTATATTCATCTGGTCGCGCAGATCGAGGACCGCGTGTTCGCTGACCGCCAGCAGTACATGGGCGATCCCGACTCGTACCGCGTGCCCGTCGACAAGCTGATCGACGACGCCTACCTCGCGAAGCGTGTCGAGGACATCACGCCCGACGAAGTGCCGGGCGCCTCACCCGTCAAGCCGGGCCTCGGCGACTCGATGCCGGAAAAGGCCCAGACGACGCACTTCTCGGTGGTCGACAAGTGGGGCAACGCGGTGTCGAACACGTACACGCTGAACGGGCCGTTCGGCTCGGGTGTGGTCGTCGACGGCGGCGGGTTCGTGCTGAACGACGCGATGGACGACTTCGAGATGAAAGCGGGCGTGCCGAACCAGTCCGGCGTGATGAGCGGCGACGTCAACACGATAGCGCCGGGGCGCCGGCCTTTGTCGTCGATGGCGCCGACCATCCTGACGAAGGACGGCAAGGTGTCGCTCGTGATCGGCACGCCGGGCGGCTCGCGCATTTTCACGTCGATCTTCCAGGTGATGACGAACCTGTACGACTTCAACATGCCGCCCGCCGAAGCGCTCGCCGCGATGCGCTTTCACCATCAGTTGCTGCCGCAGAAGACGATCTACTTCGAGCCGTATCATCCCATCGACGGCGAGCTGGCCGAGCAGTTGACGGCGCGCGGCTACACGCTGCAGGGCCAGACGTTCAACGGCGACGTGCAGATGATCCGGATCGACGGCGCGACGCCGCAACCGGCTGCCGATCCGCGCGGCGTTGGCGTGGGGCGTGTGATTCAATAGCGCTGGCGGCGCGATGCCGCACTTCGACCACTGAAAACAAACGGGGAACAGCATGGTGTTGGAGCAGCAAAGCGTGATCGTATTGCCGGGTTACATGAACTCGGGCGTCGGGCATTGGCAGACCCGCTGGGAAGCGCGTTATTCGAACTTCTCGCGCGTGCCGATGCGGGATTGGGATCATCCCGTTTGCGACGAGTGGTGCGACACGCTCGACGCTGCTGTCGCCGCTGTGAAAGCGCCTGTTGTGTTTGCCGCGCATAGCCTAGGCTGCCTGACGGTCGCGTCCTGGGCGGCGCGGCATGCTTCGCAGGATGCGCTGGCGAAAGTCGCGGGCGCGCTGCTCGTCGCGGTGCCCGATCCGGCCGGCCCCGGATTTCCCGCCGATGCGGCCGGCTTCGACGCCGTGCCGATGAGCAAGTTGCCATTCCCGTCGATCGTCGTCGCGAGCACCGACGATCCGTACGGCGGCGTGCCGTTCTCGCAGGCCTGCGCGACGGCATGGGGCAGCCGTTGGGAGAACATCGGCCCGCGCGGCCATATCAATGCCGACAGCGGCCTCGGAGACTGGGACGAAGGGCAGCGCTGGCTGGGTTCGATGGCGTGAGTGGCGGCGGGGCGGCGCGATTCAGGCACTTAGGGTAGGGTGGCGGACGACAGGCACGCGCCGCGCTGCGCGCGTGGTTCTGCCGCCGCATGCTGGAGCCGGCGTGTGCCGGAGCCGCCGTTCGCTGGAACGCCTTCAACTGCAGTGCGCCGACGGCAGGATGTCAACTGCGGCCCGCCAACCGAAGCAAACAATCGCAGCAAGCCAACCGAAGCACGCCACCTTCCGGCCTCACGTCAGATCACCGACCGGCCCCGCAGCGCGTCGATGCGCACATCGTCGTATCCGAGCACATCGCGCAGGACCGCTTCCGTATGCTCGCCGAGCGTCGGCGGATGCGCCTGTGCCTCGGGCGGCGTCGCGCTCATGCGGATGGGATTACGCACCAGCTTCACGGTCCCACCCGACGGATGCGGCAATTGAACCTCCATGCCACGCGCGACCACCTGCTCATTCTCGAACACCTCTTCCAGGTCGTTGATCGGGCCGCAGGGCACGCCCGCCGCTTCGAGCGCATCGATCCATTCGTGCTTGCTGCGCGTACGGACCATCTCAGCGAGGATCGGCACGAGCGTCTCGCGATTTCGCACGCGCTCGGGATTGGTCGCGAAGCGGTCGTCGTCGGCCAGATCCGCGCGCTTGCCGGCTTCGACGAACTTGCGGAACTGTCCGTCGTTGCCCACCGCGACAATGATCCAGCTGTCGCTCGTCTGAAACGTCTGATAAGGAACGATGTTCGGATGCGCGTTGCCCCAACGCGCCGGCGGCTTGCCGCTCGCGAGGAAGTTCGAGTTCATGTTGGCGAGCATCGCGACCTGCACGTCGAGCAGCGCCATGTCGATGTACTGGCCTTCGCCCGTGCGGTCGCGGTGCGCGAGCGCCGTCAGCACGGCGACGCTCGAGTACATGCCCGTCATCAGGTCCGCGATCGCCACGCCCGCTTTCTGCGGGCCGCCGCCCGGCTGGCCGTCGCGCTCGCCCGTGATGCTCATGAAGCCGCCGATGCCCTGCACGATGAAGTCATACCCCGCGCGCTGCGCATACGGCCCCGTTTGCCCGAAGCCCGTCACCGAGCAATAGACGATGTCAGCCTTCACGGCCTTCAGCGACTCATAGTCGAGCCCGTACTTCTTCAACTGGCCGACCTTGTAGTTCTCCAGCACGACGTCGCTTTGCGCAGCCAGCTCGCGGACGATCTGCTGTCCTTCGGGCGTGGCGATATCGACGGTCACCGAGCGCTTGTTGCGGTTCGCCGCGAGGTAATAGGCGGCTTCGCGCGTGTCCGCGCCCTCTGGCGTCTTCAGGTACGGCGGACCCCAGTGGCGCGTGTCGTCGCCGGCGCCCGGCCGCTCGACCTTGATCACGTCGGCGCCGAAATCGGCTAGCGTCTGCGCGCACCACGGACCGGCAAGCACGCGGGTAAGGTCCAGCACGCGAATATGACTGAGTGCGCCCATGTTCTGTCTACGTCTCCATGTGTTCAATGTGATAGACCGCGCGCCGCAGGGCGCTGCCCGATTGAATCGATGTGGTGCATCTTAAGCGATCGGCCGCGCCCGACCTACTCAGCCTGACGGCATAGGACGAATGACTGCCCGCGCTTTCGGCGTTTTTGGGAGGCGAAACTGGCCGGATGGCCAATGCCGCGCACAGCCCGCGCCACGGCGTCGCGCGACAGCGCCGATCCCGTATAATCGACCGTTCAGGAAACAATCTATTGCGACGGCCGGTCAGTCTTCCGCAGCCGTCGGCTCAAGCCAGGACCGTCCCCAAAGCACGCTATGAAAGCCGCCGAAATCCGCGAGAAATTCCTCAAGTTCTTCGAATCGAAGGGCCATACGATCGTCCGTTCGTCGAGCCTCGTGCCCGGCAACGACCCGACGCTGCTCTTCACCAATTCGGGCATGGTGCAGTTCAAAGATGTGTTTCTCGGCGCCGAGTCGCGGCCGTATTCGCGGGCCACGACGGCGCAGCGCAGCGTGCGCGCGGGCGGCAAGCACAACGACCTGGAAAACGTCGGCTACACGGCGCGCCACCACACGTTCTTCGAAATGCTCGGCAACTTCTCGTTCGGCGACTATTTCAAGCGTGACGCGATCCACTACGCGTGGGAACTGCTGACGGGCGTCTACGGCCTGCCGAAGGAAAAGCTCTGGGTCACCGTCTACCAGGAAGACGACGAAGCCTTCAACATCTGGGAGAAGGAAGTCGGCGTGCCGGCCGAGCGCATTATCCGCATCGGCGACAACAAGGGCGCGCGGTACGCGTCGGACAACTTCTGGCAGATGGCCGACGTCGGCCCGTGCGGTCCGTGCTCGGAAATCTTCTACGACCACGGCCCGGACGTGTGGGGCGGCCCGCCGGGATCGCCTGAAGAAGACGGCGACCGTTACATCGAGATCTGGAATCTCGTCTTCATGCAATTCAGCCGCGACGCCCAGGGCAACATGACGCCGCTGCCCAAGCAGTGCGTGGACACGGGCATGGGTCTGGAGCGTATCGCCGCGGTGCTGCAGCACGTACACAGCAACTACGAAATCGACCTGTTCCAGGCGCTGATCAAGGCAGCCGGGCGTGAAACAGGCGTTGAAGATCTGTCGAACAACTCGCTGAAGGTGATCGCCGATCACATCCGCGCGTGCTCGTTCCTGATCGTCGACGGCGTGATTCCCGGCAACGAAGGCCGCGGCTACGTGCTGCGCCGTATCGTGCGCCGCGCAATCCGTCACGGCTACAAGCTGGGCCGCAAGGGTTCGTTCTTCCACAAGATGGTGGCCGATCTCGTCGCGCAGATGGGCGACGCGTATCCCGAACTGAAAGACGCGGAACAGCGCGTCACGGACGTGCTGCGCCAGGAAGAAGAGCGTTTCTTCGAGACCATCGAGCATGGCATGTCGATCCTCGAAAGCGCGCTGGCCGATCTGGAATCGAAGGGCGGCAAGACGCTCGACGGCGAAGTCGCGTTCAAGCTGCACGACACCTATGGCTTCCCGCTTGATCTGACGGCGGACGTGTGCCGCGAGCGCGAAGTGACGGTCGACGAGCCGGCATTCGACGAAGCAATGGCCCGTCAGCGCGAACAGGCACGCGCGGCCGGCAAGTTCAAGATGGCGCAGGGCCTCGAATATACGGGCGCGAAGACCACGTTCCACGGCTACGAAGAGATCGTTTTCGACGACGCGAAGGTCACGGCGCTGTATGTCGACGGCGCGTCCGTCAAGGAAGTGGCGAAGGGCCAGCAGGCTGTCGTCGTGCTGGATCACACGCCGTTCTACGCGGAATCGGGCGGCCAGGTCGGCGATCAGGGCGTGCTGGCGAACGCGAGCGTGCGCTTCGCTGTCGCCGATACGCTGAAGGTACAGGCGGACGTCGTGGGCCATCACGGCACGCTGGAGCAGGGCACGCTGAAGGTAGGCGACGTCGTGAAGGCCGAGATCGACGCGATCCGCCGCGCACGCACGGCCCGCAACCACTCGGCTACCCACCTGATGCACAAGGCGCTGCGTGAAGTGCTCGGTGGCCACGTGCAGCAGAAGGGGTCGCTCGTCGACGCCGACAAGACCCGCTTCGACTTCGCGCACAACGCGCCGATGACGGACGATGAAATCCGCCGCGTCGAAGCCATCGTCAATGCCGAAGTGCTGGCGAACGCGCCGGGCATCGTGCAGGTGATGCCGTATGACGAAGCGGTGAAGGGCGGCGCCATGGCGCTGTTCGGCGAGAAGTACGGAGACGAAGTGCGTGTGCTCGATCTGGGCTTCTCGCGCGAGCTGTGCGGCGGCACGCACGTGCATCGCACGGGCGACATCGGCTTCTTCAAGATCGTGATGGAAGGCGGCGTCGCGGCGGGCATCCGTCGCGTCGAAGCGATCACGGGCGATAACGCGGTGCGTTACGTGCAGGAACTCGACGCGCGCATCAATGCAGCGGCCGCGGCGCTGAAGGCGCAGCCGTCGGAACTGACGCAGCGTATCTCGATGGTTCAGGACCAGGTGAAGTCGCTGGAAAAGGAACTGGGCGCGCTGAAGTCGAAGCTCGCGTCGAGCCAGGGCGATGAACTGGCCGGCCAGGCCATCGAGGTTGCCGGCGTGCAGGTGCTGGCGGCGACGCTGGAAGGCGCGGACGTCAAGACGCTGCGCGAAACCGTCGACAAGCTCAAGGACAAGCTCAAGAGCGCGGCGATCGTGCTGGCGTCCGTCGAAGGCGGCAAGGTCAGCCTGATCGCGGGCGTCACGGCCGAGGCGAGCAAGAAGGTCAAGGCTGGCGAGCTGGTCAACTTCGTCGCGCAGCAGGTCGGCGGCAAGGGCGGCGGCCGTCCGGATATGGCACAGGCGGGCGGTACCGAGCCGGCCAATCTGCCGGCTGCGCTGGCTGGCGTGAAGGGCTGGGTCGAAGCGCAGCTCTAAGCCTGCGCGTCACGTAGCATTCGCATCAACAAAAAGCCGTGAGTCGATGAGACTCGCGGCTTTTTGATTTTGTGCGTTTGGGTTAGCCAAACATCTTCTACCGAGCGCTCAGGCAGCCACCTCGTCCACCGGCTTCTCCTGCAAGTTCCCGCTCGCGACCAGCATCCCGCGTAACGCATTCAATGCCGACGAGAAGTGACCGCGTCGCCAGACCAGTATCGTCTCGATGCTGCCGAGTTCCGCGAGCGGATGCACGGCGATATCGTCCGATTCGGGCAGCAGCGCCAGCACCGAGCGCGGCGCGAAAGCCACGCCCGCGCCCGCCGCCACGCACGCGACGATCGCGTGATACGAGCCGAGCTCCAGTACCCGGGCGGGCCGGATGCCGTGCTCCATGTACCACTTTTCGACATGCACGCGGTACGCGCAGCCCGTCTCGAACGCGATCAACGTAGAAAGCGAAATATCGCCCGCATGATGGATGGGCGGATGACCGCGCGGCGACACCATCACCAGTTCTTCGCGAAACACGGGCACGACCTCGAACAGATCACCGATCCAGCCGGGATCGAGCGGTGTCGCGACGATGGCCGCATCCACCTCGAATTCGCGCACGCGATCGATCAGCTTGCCCGTCGTCCCCGTCTCCAGTTCGAGCGCGACGTCGGGCCACGTCTGGTGATACTGCGCGAGCAGTCCGGGCAAGCGGGTCGCGGCGACGCTCTCCATCGTGCCCAGCCTCAGGCGTCCGCTCGGACGCGCGTCCTTGACTGCGTGGCGCGCTTCGTCGGCGAGCGCGAGCAGCCGTTCGGCATAGGGCAGCAGCGTTTCACCCGCAGGCGTCAGCACGAGCCGCCGTCCGTCGCGAACGAATAGTTCGGTGCCCAGTTGTTCTTCGAGCTGCTTGATACGCGTGGTCACGTTCGATTGCACGCGATTGAGCTTCGCTGCGGCGCGCGTCACGCCGTTTTCGCGCACGACGGCGCGAAAGATAGTAAGTGCGGCAAGATCCATCAATCTCTCCGTGAGATTAAATCTATCCGTATTATTCATTTTATGAGATTGAAGGGTCAAGCTACGATGGTGTGGAAGAAGCAGATCACCGTGCCGTCCAATCTCGGGACGGCAGACTACCGCCATGCCATTGATGAACGATTTCGCCACTCGCACCCTCCCGCAAAGCCACGCTTCGCCCCATGCCGCGCGTCGCTCCGCGTTCGCCTGCATGGCGGCGCTTGCCGTCGCGCTCGGCGTTGGCCGCTTCGCCTTTACGCCGCTGTTGCCGCTGATGCTCCACGGCGGCGTGCTCGATATCAGACACGGTGGCTGGCTCGCGTCGCTCAACTACGCGGGTTATTTCCTCGGCGCGATTGCCTGCGTCGCGCTGCGCATGGACGCGGCGCGCGTGGTGAAGGCGGGCCTCGCGTCGACCGTGGTGCTCGTGCTTGCGATGGGTGTCACGCATCAGTTTTGGGTTTGGGCGGTGGTGCGCTTTATCGCGGGTGCGATCAGCGCGTGGACCTTCGTGTTCGCGTCGCAATGGGGTTTGCGCCGGCTCGCCGAACTGGGCGCGAACGAGTGGGGCGGCGTGATCTACACCGGCCCGGGCCTCGGCATCGCGGCGACGGGCCTGCTGGTCAGCGCGGCGGGTGGATATGGCGCGTCGGCGGGTTGGATCGCGTTTGGGCTCGTCTCGGCTGTGCTGACGGTGCTCGTGTGGCGCACGTTCGAGCCAACAACGGCGAGCACAACTGCATCGACGCGGACAAGCGCGTCGGCGCAGACGGATGCACATCAGCATCGCGTGCATCTGCACCGCGCGGACGCCTTCTGGCTGATCGTTCTCTACGGCGTGCCCGGTTTCGGCTACATCATCACCGCGACGTTCTTGCCCGTGATCGCCCGCGCCGCGCTGCCCGTGGATTCCCCGTGGCCTGATCTGTTCTGGCCGATGTTCGGCGGCGCGCTGGTCGTGGGCGCGCTAGTGGGCGCGCGTCTGCCGTCGCACTGGGACAACCGCACGCTGCTGGCCGGCTGCTACGTGCTGCAGGCGCTCGGCATCCTCGCGGGCATCGTGTCGCCGACGGCGGGCGGCTTCGCGCTTGGCAGCGCGCTGATCGGCTTGCCGTTCACGGCTATCACCCTGTTCGCGATGCGCGAGGCTCGCCGGCTGCACGGCGACAACGCGGCGGGATTGATGGGCTATGCGACGGCTGCGTACGGCCTTGGGCAGATCGTGGGTCCGCTCGTCGCCGCGCCGATCGCCGCGCACACCGGTTCGTTCACGCTGGCGTTATGGCTGGCGGCGCTCAGTTTGCTCGCCGGAGCCGTGGGTCTCGTCGTGGTGGCCGTGTTGCGCCCGTTGTCGCGTGTCTGAGCGACAGCCCGGTATACCCTGACGTTGCCGGATGGTCCGGACGAACAACGTCCGCGAACACCACATAACGACCAACAACAACGGGCACCCCCCACTCCCACTGGCTGTGCAGCGGACGCTCGCACGCACGGCCTCCAATCCTCACCAGGCGCCCATTCCCGCCGATTCAACCCGCCAGAAACAAATTCAGCACCCGCCGCACTAAAATGTCCGCTTTCCAGTCATCTTTGCGCGCTCATCGCCGGGTGCGCCGCCTGCCATGCAACATTTTGCGTCGGACAACTACGCGGGCATCTGCCCCGAGGCGCTCGAAGCGCTGATCGCCGCCAACAACAGCGGCCACGAACCGGCCTACGGCGACGACTCATGGACGCAGCAAGTCTGCGACCGCCTGCGCAACCTGTTCCAGACCGACTGCGAAGTGTTCTTCGTTTTCAACGGCACGGCGGCGAACTCGCTGGCGCTGGCGTCGCTGTGCCAGTCCTACCATTCGGTGATCTGTCACGAGCTTGCGCACATCGAAACGGACGAATGCGGCGGCCCCGAGTTCTTCTCGAACGGCTCGAAGCTGCTGACGGCGCCGGGCGTCGGCGGCAAGCTCACGCCCGATGCGATCGAAGCCGTCGTCACGCGTCGCGCCGACATCCACTATCCGAAACCCAAGGTCGTGACGCTCACGCAATCGACGGAAGTGGGCACCGTGTACAGCGTCGAGGAAATCCGCGCGATTGCGGCGATCGCGAAGCGCCGCCACCTGAAGGTACATATGGACGGCGCGCGCTTTGCAAACGCCGTCGCCGCGCTCGACGTGCATCCGTCGGAGATTACGTGGCGCGCGGGCGTCGACGTGCTGTGCTTCGGCGGCACGAAGAACGGCTTGCCCGTCGGCGAGGTGGTTGTGTTCTTCGATCGCGCGCTGGCTGATGATTTCGCGTATCGGCTGAAGCAGGCGGGACAGCTTGCGTCGAAGATGCGCTTCATCTCCGCGCCGTGGCTCGGCCTGCTAGACAACGACGTCTGGCTGCGCAACGCGCGCCACGCCAACGCCATGGCGCAACTGATGGAATCGCGCCTCGCGGAAATTCCGGGCGTGAGCATCATGTTCCCGACAGAATCGAACGCCGTGTTCGCGCAATTGCCGCCGCATGTCGCGAAGGCGATGCGCACGCGTGGCTGGAAGTTCTATGAGTTCATCGGCGCGGGCGGCTGCCGGTTGATGTGTGCATGGGACACGCAGCCCGAAACGGTCGAGCGCTTCGTCGCGGAGGTTCGCGAGCTCTGCGCCGCGTGAGTTACGCGCCCGGCGACTGGATGCGCCGATGCGGCTTGCCGGTCGAGTTCATCGAGAGACCGGGTCAATGACGGAACAGTAAAACGGCAACGAGCAACGCTTGCCGTGATGGTCGCAGTCAGGCGCTCTCGCCGTTTCGACGGCGCGAGCACGGAATCCTCGATAACAACGGAGACGCATCGCCATGGCCTACATCTACTATCTGACGCACATTCATCTCGGCTACGACGCGCTCGCGCAGTTGCCAGCCGAGTGCGAGCGTTCCGGTATCAGGCGGCCGCTCGTGGTGACGGACAAGGGTGTGATGGCAGCGGGCGTCGCGCAGCAGGCAATTGACGCGTTGAAGCTGCCCGGCGTGCCCATCTTCGACGATACGCCGTCGAACCCCACGGAAGCGATGGTGATGGCGGCCGCGCAGCGCTATCGGGACGAAGGCTGCGACGGGCTGGTGGCGATAGGCGGCGGCTCGTCGATCGATCTTGCCAAGGGCGTTGCGATCATGGCGACGCATCCGGGCACGATGACGGATTACGCGACGATCGAAGGCGGCAGCGCTCGGATCACCGACAAGGCCGCGCCGCTGATCGCGATTCCGACCACGGCGGGCACGGGCAGCGAAGTGGCGCGCGGCGCGATCGTGATTCTGAACGACGGCCGCAAGCTCGGCTTCCATTCGTGGCATCTGCTGCCGAAGGCGGCTATCTGCGATCCGGGCCTCACGCTCGGCCTGCCGCCGTCGCTAACGGCCGCGACGGGCATGGACGCGATCGCGCACTGCATCGAAACGTTTCTTGCGCCTTCGTTCAATCCGCCCGCCGACGGCATCGCGCTCGACGGACTAGAGCGCGCCTGGGCGAACATCGAGCTCGCAACGCGCGACGGCCAGAACCGCGACGCGCGCCTGCATATGATGAGCGCGTCGATGCAGGGCGCCATGGCGTTCCAGAAAGGACTCGGCTGCGTGCATTCGCTGTCGCATCCGCTCGGCGGTGTGTCGGTCAACGGACGCACGTCGCTGCATCACGGCACGCTGAACGCCGTCGTGCTGCCCGCCGTGCTGCGCTTCAACGAAAGCGCGCCGTCCGTCGTTGAGAACCGCCGCTATGCGCGCATGCGTCGCGTGATGAATCTGCCGGACAACGCCGATCTCGCGGCAGCTTTGCACGACATGACCGCGCGCCTCGGGCTGCCGACGGGCCTGAAGCAAATGGGCGTCGACGAAAGTGCGTTCGACAAGGTCATCAAGGGCGCGCTCGCCGATCATTGCCACAAGACGAATCCACGCGAAGCGACGGCCGACGATTATCGGCGGATGCTGATCGAGTCGATGTAAGCGCCGTTCCTTCATCCAACCGCACACGACATGAACAAACCCGCTCCCGCGCCGCGCACGGCTTATCCGCACTTCCTGTCCATTGCCACGCGCTGGATGGATAACGACGTCTACGGCCACGTGAACAACGTCGTCTATTACAGCTACTTCGATACCGTCGTGAACGAGTATCTGATTCGCAGCGGCGTGCTCGATATCGAGCACGGCACGACGATCGGCCTCGTCGTCGAGACGCAGTGCAACTACTTTGCGCCGATCGTGTTTCCGGATCGTATCGATGCGGGCCTGCGCGTCGTGCGGCTTGGCACGTCGAGCGTGCGTTACGAAGTGGGGCTTTTCAGGGAAGGCGACGCCGAGCCCGCCGCGCAAGGACATTTTGTGCATGTCTATGTGGATCGCGAAACGCGGCGTCCCGTTGCATTGCCCGACAGGCTGCGCGCGGCGCTCGAACCGTTGCTCGTCGTGAAAGGCGTGCAAGACGCGCAAGCGGGCTGACGCGTGCAGTCGTTCGTCATCGATGCGCTGAACGGCGTGAGCTACGGCTTGCTGCTGTTCATGTTATCGGCGGGATTGACGCTGATTTTCAGCATGCTCGGCGTGCTGAACTTCGCGCACGCGAGCTTCTACATGCTCGGTGCGTATGTCGGCTTTTCCGTCGCGGCGCGCGCGGGGTTCTGGTGGGCGCTCATCGTCGCGCCGCTCGTCGTCGGGCTGATGGGCGCGGCGCTCGAACGGTGGCTGCTGCGGCGTGTGCGGCCTCACGGGCATCTGGCAGAGTTGCTGCTGACATTCGGCGCGGCCTATCTGATCGGCGAGGGCGTCAAGCTCGTCTGGGGCTTGCAGGCGCTGAGCGCCGCTGTGCCGACAGCGCTCGATGGTCCGCTGCTCGATGTGTACGGCGGCGCGTTCTCGCGCTATCGCGCGTTCATGATGGCCGTCGCGATTGCGATGCTGGTTGTGTTGCACGCGGTGCTGCGCGTGTCGAAAGCGGGGTTGATCGTGCGCGCGGCGCTCACGCATCCGCACGCCGTCGAAGCGCTCGGCCACGACGTGCCGCGCGTCTTCACGGGCGTGTTCGCGGCGGGTACGGCGCTCGCCGCGCTGGCGGGCGTGATCGGCGCGCCGCTGTTCGTGCTCGAACCGGCGATGGCTGAATCGGTGGGGTCGATCGTGTTCGTCGTGGTTGTGATCGGCGGGCTGGGGTCGCTCGGCGGCGCGCTGGTGGCGTCGCTGGTGATCGGCTGCGTGCAGACCTTCGCGGTCGCTACCGATATTCCGCTTGGCGAGCTGTTCGGCGACTTCGACAACGCATTGCCCGCTGCATGGAGCGCGCTGACGCTCGCGCAACTCGCGCCGCTCGTGCCGTATCTGCTGCTCGTCGCCATGCTGGCCGTGCGCTCGCGCGGCTTCTTCGGACAACGCGACGACGATGCGTGACGTAAATCAGCCACACGACGCGCAGCCCGCATCGCCGCGTAGACCGACATGGCGCGCTGCGTTGCCGTGGGCCGCGCTCGCGGCGCTGCTCATCCTGCCGCCGTGCATATCGACGCAAAGCTGGCTCGTCGCCTGGCTCGCGCAGACGGCCGCGATGATCGTGTTCGCGCTGTCGTACAACCTGCTGCTCGGCGGCGCGGGGCTGTTGTCGTTCGGGCATGCGGCATCGTCGGGCATCGGCGCGCTGATCGCCGCGCATCTGTTCAATCGCGTCGGCGTGCCGTTGCCGCTGCTGCCGTTGATGGGCGGTATCGGTGGCGCGCTGTTCGGCGCGCTGTATGGGCTTGTCGCGACGCGCCGCGCAGGCACCGCGTTCGCGATGATCACGCTCGGCATCGGCGAACTCGTCGCTGCGGCGGCCTGGACCTTGCCCGACTGGTTCGGCGGAGAAGCGGGCGTCGCGATCGACCGTACGGCGGGCATCGCGGTGCCGGGTCTTACGTTCGGCCCTGTGCGCGAAGCCTACGCGCTGATCGCGTTGTGGTGCGCGCTCGCCGTGATCGCGATGTACCTGCTGTCGCGCACGCCGTTCATGCGGCTCGCGAATGCCGTGCGCGACAACCCGGTTCGCGCGGCGGCTATCGGTTGCTTTCCGCGTCGTGTGCGTTACGACGTCGTTGTGTGGTCGTCGTTTTTTGCGGGCATCGCGGGGACGCTCGGGCTGATCAATGTCGAACTGGTATCGACGGAAAGCGTCGGCATGCTGCGCTCGGGTTCGGTGCTGATCGCGACGGTGATCGGCGGAAGCGGGGCGTTTTTTGGGCCGGTGGCGGGCGCCGTCGTGCTGACGTTTTTCAGCGTCGTCGTGGCGAGCACGACGCGCGCGTGGCTGCTGTATCTCGGGTTGTTCTTCGTGGTCGTGGTGGTGTGCGCACCTGACGGCATCGCGGGATGGATGCGGCGTCAAACCGCCCGCATTTCACGCGATGGCTGGCGCGTCTGCCTGCCGTGGTTTGCTTGCCGGATGGCGAGCGTATGCGCGTGGTCGCTTGCCGTTGTGCTGTGCGTGCAATGGGCGTACGCGCAACGCTTCGGCACGGAAGAGCGCGCGGGTCTCTTCACGACGATCGATGCTGCATGGCTCACGGCATCCGTGCTGTGCCTCGCCGCGATTGGCTGGCTGACGATGCGCGTGGCTGCGCGTATCGACGGAACGCTCAACGACGAAACGCGCGCGGAGGTCAGCGAATGATTCCCGCCATCGCCGTGCGACGTCTCGACAAGCGCTTCGGCGCAACGCGCATTCTGCGCGGCGTCGATCTCATGGTCGAGCCGCACGAACGTCACGCGCTGATCGGACCGAACGGCGCGGGCAAATCGACGCTCTTCAACCTGATCGCGGGCGCGGCGCGGCCGAGCGCGGGCTGCATCGAACTGTATGGCGCGGACATCACGCGTCTCGCGCCTGCGGCGATCTGCCGTCGCGGACTCGCTCGCAGTTTTCAGACGACGAGTTTCTTCGCGAAGCTCAGCGTCTTCGACAACCTGCGTTGTGCCGCGCAGATCGCGAATCGCGACCGCATGCGCTGGTGGCAGCGCTATACCGCGACGCGCGAGGGTGACGAGCACGCCGAGCAAGTGCTGGACGCTGTCGGTCTGGGTGAACGTCGCGACGTCATCGCGGGCACGTTGAGTTACGCGGACCAACGTGCGCTCGATCTGGGGCTGGCGCTAGCGAGCGGCGCACATACGCTGCTGCTCGACGAGCCGACGGCGGGCATGAACCGCGCCGAGGCGGCGCGCGCCGTCGAGCTGATCCGCGCGGCGACGGCGGGCCGCACGCTGTTGATGGTCGAGCACGACATGGACGTTGTGTTTGGTCTCGCGGATCGCATCAGCGTGCTCGTGCAAGGCGAGGTGATCGCGACGGGCACGCCGGACGCGATTCGCGCCGACCCCGCCGTGCGCGCGGCCTACCTGGGCGATATCGGCGAAGCTGGTGACGCCGCTCGGGGAGCCGCGCGATGAACCCATTGCTGGAGATTCGCGATCTGCGCGCATGGTACGGCGCGAGCCAGGCGTTGCACGGCGTGGACTTGCATATCGAGGCGGGCGAAGCCGTCGCGCTTGCGGGCCGCAACGGCTCGGGCCGCTCGACGCTGGCGAAGGCGATCATGGGTTTCGTGCGTACGCAAGGCGCGGTCCGTTTCGCCGGACAGCCGGTGGAAGGCCGGCGTGCGTTCGAGATCGCGCGGCTTGGCATTGGCTATGTGCCCGAACAGCGCGATGTATTTCCGACGCTGACGGTCCACGAAAACCTGCAACTGGGCCTCAAGCCGCGCAACGGCAGACGCGCTGCGCGCTTCACACTCGACGACGCGCACACGCTTTTTCCCGTGCTGCGCGAACGTGCGCGAACGAAGGCGGGCGCGTTGTCGGGCGGCGAGCAGCAGATGCTTTCGGTGGCGCGCGCGTTGCTGGGTGACCCTGATCTGATTGTGATCGACGAGCCGACGGAAGGACTCGCGGGTCAGGTCGTCGCGCAGCTTGCAGCGGCATTGAAGCTGCTGCGCGAGCGCGGGGTCGCGATGCTGTTGATCGAGCAGCGGCTCGTGATTGCAGATCGGATTGCTAGCCGTATCGCGGTGATGGGGCATGGCGAGATCGTGTTCGACGGATCGCTGGAATTGTTTCGGGCGCGGCCCGACGTGGCGCGCGAATGGCTTGGCGTGGGGTGATTTCGGATCGTATTATTTCGGTTCTCTGTTTTGGCTTGCACAGCCGTTTGGTTTTTGCTGGTATTCGCGATGCGGTTGGGTTTTTTTGCTGTTTCGCTGGGATCCGCGTTATGCCTCGTGGTGCGGCGGTTTGGTTGTTCTAGTCTGTGCGCTGGCATCCGCGATTCGTTAGCGTGCTTCACGCGTCGCCCCTGTGCGGGGCGGCACCTACTTTTCTTTGCCGCCGCAAAGAAAAGTAGGCAAAAGAAAGCGGCTAACACCGCCAATTCTTGTTCTTGCCTGAGGGCCCCCACAGGGTCCTACGCTTCACACGGCAACGCCCTTATTCGCGTGTGTTGCCAACGCTTCGAATGAGCGCCTCACCCGCTTCGGATACCCGTACCCGGGCCAGCGGCAGCGAATGGTATGTGCCGCCCAGGTGGCAAACTGTGTGTAGGTTGTCGCGTCGTATGCGTAAGCGCTCTTACAGGGTGAGACGCGTGCGCTATCGGTCCGGAGTGGGCGTGTGTGAGGTACTACGGCCGACACACAGTTTGCCACCTGGGCGGCGGTGGACTATCTGGCAAGGCATGCTGAAACGCGGGGGCGTGAAGCGGGTGAGGCGCACTGCAAGAGCGCTGGCAACGAAGTTGAATCGAGAAGTTGCCGCGAGAAGTAAGGGACCGGTTGGGGGCCCTCAGGCAAACACAAGAACTGGCGGTGTTAGCCGCTTTCTTTTGCCTACTTTTCTTTGCGGCGGCAAAGAAAAGTAGGTGCCGCCCCGCACAGGGGCGACGCTTGAAGCACGAAGGCATAACGCGGATGCCAGCGCAAAGGCAAACACACCGAACGGCAACGCGTGAAGCACGAAGGCAAAGCGCGGATGCCAGCGCACAGGCTAGAACGACCAAACAGCCGGGCCGCGAAGGCAAAGCGCGGATGCCAGCGAAAAACCAAACCAAACAGCGTCGCAGACCAAAACCTAACCCTTCGAATCCCGCTCAACAATCCACTCATGCCGCGGATCATTCTTGAAATGCCAGGTACGAGTCGGCCCAGCCATGACATTAAGATAATAAGAGTCATACCCATAAGGCACAACGACAGGATGATACCCACGCGGCACCATCACGACATCGTGATCCTCAACCGCGAGAGACTCATCGATATCCCGCTCATCGGTATACACGCGTTGAAAAGCAAACCCTTGCGGCGGACTAAGCCGATGATAGTAAGTCTCTTCAAGAAAGCTTTCGGCAGGAATGTTATTGGTATCGTGCTTATGCGGCGGATAGCTGGACGAATGTCCACCCGGCGTACGCACCTCAACCACCAGCAGTGATTCAGCAGTCTCAGTCTGCGGAAGAATATCGCACACATACCGCGTATTCGCGCCCTTACCCCGCACTGACCGCTTCATCTGCGAAGACTCGATCAACCGCGCAGGGTATTCGCCCTTGGCAGGCGCACTAGCCACACCCACCTCCGCACGCCGGTTAGCGCGAACAATAGCCCGCACACCAGGCGGCAAATAAACCGCCACAGGCGCGCTGTCCTCGAACACGCTGTCACGCGAACCAAGCCCAGTCCACGTCTGCGCATCGGTTTCAATATCAACGGCACCCGCCATCACAACAATACACACCTCACGCGACGCTTCCAGCACATGCACGACCTCGTTCGGCTCCATCCGGTAAGCGGCGAATCCAACATACTTCCAGCCCGCCGTTTCAGGCGTCACGCGCGCGATCGTCTGGCCTTCGCGCTGTGCCTTCACAAGCAAACTCATGCTGCCTCCTGTGCGACATCGAGGGGCGCATCGACGAGCGTGCGCAACGTGCGATAACCCTTCTGCGCATAAGCATACGACGGCGCGACGGCCGGGTCCTGCTCCGCCTCGACGACAAGCCAGCCGCGATAACCGTGACGCTTCAACGTATCGATAATCGCGGAAAAATCGACGGCGCCGTCACCTGGCACCGTGAACGCGCCCGCAATCACCGCATCGAGAAAACTCCAGTTGCGATTGCGCGCGAGCTTCATCACGGCAGGGCGCACGTCCTTGCAATGCACGTGACACACACGGCCGACATGCCGGTTGAGCACCGCAAGCGCGTCGCCGCCCGCAAACGTGATGTGGCCCGCGTCGAACAGCAGGCCGACATCGTCGGTAGTCAATGCCATCAGACGATCGACGTCGGCGGCAGTTTCGACATACGCGCCCATGTGATGGTGATACGCGACGCGCACGCCCTTGCTCAATGTATAGCGTGCAAATTCATTCAGGCGCTTTGCGTACGTGTTCCATTGCTCATCGGTGAAAAAGCGCGGCCGCTGATACATCGGCAACGGCGAGCCCTGGATCGTGTTATGCACTTCGCCGTAGACCATCACCGTCGCGCCGTTCTTCGCGAGCAACTCCAGATGCGAATCGGCGGCCTTGCACTCGTCCTCAATGCTGCGGCTGAAATCCGCGAGCCGTCCCGAATACCATCCGGACACGAGCGACAAATCATACTGTTTGAACAACGCCTTCAACGCCTCAGGCTCGCGCGGAAACTTGTTCCCAAGCTCGAACCCCTGATAGCCGATTTCGCGTCCTTCCGTGAGGGCGACGTCGAGCGGCGTCTCGCCGCCGAGCGACGGCAGATCGTCGTTCATCCACGACAGCGGATTGATGCCGATGCGTACTTCGAACTGGCTCATGTGCGCTTCCTCACTCATTGTCTTTGCTACGCGCGCTGATATGCGCTTCGTAATCGGCGCGTGCCTTGCGCACGCCTTCGCGCTGCGACACTTCGGGCACCGCGACTTCCCACCACCAGCCGCCTTCGTCCGTCGTGCGCGCGGCGTCGGTGTCGATGCAGACCAGGTACGTGCGGTCCGCAGCGCGGGCACGTTGCATCGCCGCTTCGAGTTCCTGCACGTTCGCTACGTGCTCCGCTTGCGCGCCCATCGCGCGCGCGTGCGCGGCGAAGTCGATTGTCGGTGCGCCGGGCGCGCCTTGCACGCAGTCGTCGAACATGTTGTTGAACGGCGCGCCGCCGCAGGCCTGCTGCAAGCGGTTGATGCAGCCATAGCCGCGATTGTCGAGCACCACGACGATCAGCTTCGCGCCCAGCATCACAGATGTAGCGATCTCGCTGTTCATCATCAGATAGCTGCCGTCGCCGACCATCACGATCACTTCGCGCTCGGGCCGCGCGAGCTTGGCGCCGAGCCCGCCGGCGATCTCGTAGCCCATGCACGAATAGCCGTATTCGACGTGGTACGCGCCGGGACGTCCGGCGCGCCACAGCTTGTGCAGTTCGGCGGGCAGCGTGCCCGCTGCGCAGACGACGATGTCGTCCGTCGTCGAGTGCTCGCTCGAACGCTGCACCGCGCCGATCACGTCGGCGTCGTAGGGAAGGGCGTTATCGCGTTGCGGCGCGTGCGTGAGCTTCTGCACGATGTCGCGCCATTCGTTCGCACGCTGCTGCGCGTGTGACGTCCACGCCGCGTCTGCTTGCCAGCCTTCCAGTCGTGAGGACAACGCTTCGAGCGCAAGCCGCGCATCGGCCTCCACGATGCAGCCACGATGCTTGATGGCGTCGAACGCATTTGCGTTGATGCCGATCACCCGCGCGTGCGTGAAGAGCGTGTTCGAACCCGTCGTGAAGTCCTGCAGACGCGTGCCGACAGCCAGCACGCAATCGGCTTCGTGCGCGATCTCATTTGCGCCGGGCGATCCCGTTACGCCGAGCGAGCCGAGATTCAGCGGATCGTCCCACGCGAGCGCGCTCTTGCCCGCTTGGGTCTCCGCAACGGGAATGCCATGGCGCGTCGCGAACGCTTTCAATGCATCCGTTGCGCGACCATAGAGCACACCGCCGCCCGCGACGATCATCGGTTGCTTCGCGTTACGCAGAATCGCGAGCGCTTCGTCGAGTTCATGCTCGACGGGCGCGGGCGCATGCAGCTTCACCACGCGCGGCGCGAAGAAATCGGCGGGGTAGTCGTACGCGGTGGCCTGCACGTCTTGCGGAAGTGCCAGCGTCACAGGACCGCACAGCGCGGCATCCGTCAGCACACGAATCGCGCGCGGTAATGCGTTGAGCAATTGCGCCGGATGCACGATGCGGTCGAAGTAGCGCGACACGGGCTTGAACGCATCGTTGGCGGAGATGCCGCCGTCGTGGAAGTCTTCGACCTGCTGCAACACCGGGTCCGGCGCGCGCGACACGAAAACATCGCCGGGCAGCAGCAACACAGGCAAGCGGTTCACATGCGCGAGCGCCGCTGCCGTGACGAGGTTCGTCGCGCCGGGACCGATGGAAGTCGTGACGGCCATCATCCGTCGCCGGAAGTTCGCCTTTGCGAAGGCGATCGCGCTGTGCGCCATCGCCTGTTCGTTGTGCGCGCGATAAGTCGGCAGCTCATGTCGATATTGATAGAGCGCCTCGCCGAGGCCCGCGACATTGCCATGCCCGAAGATCGCGAACACGCCGCCGAACAGCGGCTCGGTGCCCGTGCCGTCTTCCGTCTCGACGCGTTGCGCGGCGAGATAGCGGACCACGGCCTGCGCGGCCGTCAGACGGATCGTGCCGTCCGCCGATACCTGCGGGGCCATTTCAGGCGAGGTCGTCACATCGTGATGCAACGCACGTTGGTTCATGCTGCCTGCTCCTGACGGATGGTATGCGAACCCGCCGCATGCGCTGTGCCACGGCTTTCGCGCCACGAGCGGATCAGCGTTTCGAACGTGCGGCGCACGCGGGCGATCACTTCGTCGTCGTCGATCTGTCCCGCGAGCCATGCCTGGCTCGCCTCGTAATGAATCGTGCGGCCAACGGTGAAGCCCTTGCAGGTCTTCGATTGCGCTGCCGCGCGGAAGCCTTCGATCATCTGCTCGACGGGTGCCGACAGGCCGAGCAGCACGACGCCGCGGCAGTACGGATCGCGTTCCTGGATCAGCGCATCGACAGCTTGCCACTGCGACGCTTCCATCGGTTCGAGCTTCCACCACTCCGGATAGAGGCCGATGTTGTAGAGCCGCTTCAACGCGCGATAGACGATATCCGGTCCGCCGGGCAAGCTCTTCGGCGGAATCACTTCGAGCAGCAGTTCGTGGCCGGACTCCTGCACGGCATCGTAGAGCGCGCGCAGTTGCGCTTCCTGTTCGAGGCGCTGTTCGATCGGCTCATCGGGATGAAACTGGACGAGGCACTTCACCACATGCTCGCGCGGCCAGCTGGCGAGCGTCGTGCCGATCGAGCGTCCGTGATCGAAGACGAGTGGCACGGAACCCGGCAATTCGACGGGTCGACCGATCCACCAGCCGCGGCCTGTTGCTGCGTTCAACGCATCCTGGCCGTAGCGATCGTCGATCAGCACCGCCGTCTTGCCTTGCAAGCCAAGTGCCTCTTCGGTTTGCGCGACGGCTTCGACGAACAGGCTCTTCAGCTTCGAAATGCGCGAGAGGTCCGCCCCCGTCTGCTGCGCAAGTTCGAAAAACTGGTTGCGATGATCGAAGGCGAAGCCGAGCACTTCGTCGTAGGTCTTGCGCGCGGGTGTCACGCGATGCAGTCGCGCGAGCGTCGCGTCGCGATCGGGGCGGCGCATGCGCGCCGGGTCCGCTTTCGCTTCGCGCAGGAAGTAGTCGAGTTCGGCGGGCGTCGGCATCGCGGGCGCGCAGCCGTGGCGCGACACGACCAAGGCGCCGCTCGCATTCGCCGCGCGCGCGCAGGCTTCGAGCGGCTCATCGCGCAGCCAGCCCGACAGGAAGCCGGATGCAAACGCATCGCCTGCGCCGAGCACGTTCAGCACTTCGACTTCGACGCCGCCTTGAATCGGCGCATCGTCGATCGAAGCGGGCACGTCGCCGTCGATGATCTGGCAGCCGAGCGGCCCGCGCTTCACGACGAGCGTCGCGGGCGTCACCTTGCGTACTTCCCGCAGGCATTCGATCAGCGAGTCCTTGCCGCCCGCAATCCGGAACTCTTCTTCGGTGCCGATCACGAGATCGAAGAGGGGCAGGATGCCTTGAATATGCGCGCTTACGCTTTCGTTCGCGACGAAGCGCGTTTCGCCATCGGCCTTGCCTGTGAGTCCCCACAACACCGGGCGATAGTCGATGTCGAGCACGGTGCGCACGTCGTTGCTGCGCGCGTGTTCCAGTGCGCGGCGGCTCGTGCGGTTCACCTGTTCAGTCGAGAAGTGCGTGCCCGTAATCAGCAGCGCTTTCGATGACGCAATGTAGGCCTCGTCGAAGTCCGCTTCGTCGACGGCCATGTCCGCGCAATTCTCGCGATAGAAAATCAGCGGAAACGTGTCGCGGTCTTTCAGGCCGAGCAGTACGAGTGCTGTGAGCCGTTCCTGATCGACGCGCACGTTGCTGACGTCGCAGCCTTCCTTCGTCAGCGTCTCGGTGAGGAAGCGGCCCATGTGGTCGTTGCCGACGCGCGCGAGCATCGATGCATTCAGGCCGAGCCGCGCGCAGCCGAACGCGATGTTCGCCGATGAGCCGCCCAGGTACTTCGCGAAGGTCGAGACGTCTTCGAGGCGGGAGCCGACCTGTTGCGCGTATAGATCGACGGCAAGTCGGCCTAGGCAGATGATGTCGCGGCTGCGGCCCGCCGCGAAGCGGCTCGCGTTCTGAGGCGTGGGTTTACTGGTAAGAGCCATGAGTGTGTCCTGAGTGTGCTGGCAGCAGATGAGTGCGAGGTGCGGCAGCTCTGCATGGGACCAGAGTAAGGCGCTAAAGCGCCAACTCTGGTCGACAGCTGATCAAATCGTCGCGCCTTCGAGTTCGCCGATCATCTTCTGCATTTCGGCGCCGCCCGCCATCATGTCGAGCACTTCATCCTTCGTAATGGTTTCTTTCGTGTACGTGCCCATCGACTTGCCGCGGTTGAGCAGCGTGAACGAATCGCCGATCGGGTACGCGTGATGCACGTTGTGCGTGATGAAGATCACGGAGATGCCTTTCGCGCGCGCCTTGTGAATCAGCTTGAGCACGTTGAAGCTCTGCTTCACGCCGAGCGCGGCCGTCGGCTCGTCGAGAATCAGCACGCGTGCGCCGAAGTGAATCGCGCGCGCAATCGCAAGACACTGCCGTTCGCCGCCCGACATCGTGCCAATCGGTTGATGCGGGTCGCGCACGTTGATGCCCATTTCAGCGAGCTTTTCGCGTGCGATGGTCGCGCTCGTTTCGAGGTCCATCACGTTGACGAGGCCGAAGAGCTTTTTCTGCGGCTCGCGTCCCATGAAGAAGTTGCGTGCGACGGAAAGCAGCGGTACCAGCGCGAGATCCTGATACACGGTTGCGATGCCCATATCGAGCGCATCGCTCGGCGATTCGAACAGCACTTTCTTGCCGTCCACGAGGTAGTCGCCGGCAGAGGGTTGATGCACGCCCGCGAGCGTCTTGATGAGCGTCGATTTGCCCGCGCCGTTGTCGCCGAGCAGGCAGTGGACTTCGCCGCGCCGCAGGCGCAGCGTGACGCCCGAGAGCGCGATCACCTTGCCGAAGTACTTGCTGACGTTTTCGAGCGACAGGATGATGTCGTCTTGCTTGAGAGTGTCGGACATGGTCGTCTCCCGATTACGATTGCGCGACGCGACGGCGCACATAGTGGTTGAACAGCACCGCGATCAGCAGCATCACGCCGAGGAACACGCGGAACCAGTCCGAACTGACATTCGTATAGGTGATGCCGATCTGTACGACGCCGAAGATCAGCGCGCCGAAGCAGGCGCCGACCACCGATCCATACCCGCCCGTCAGCAGCGTGCCGCCGATCACCGCAGCGATGATCGCCTCGAATTCCTTTTGCAAGCCACGGTCGGCAGCAGCGGAACCGATGTCGCACACTTGCAGCACGGCAAACAGGCACGAGCAGAACGCAGTCAGCACGAACAGGGAAATCTTCACGCGACGCACCGGCACACCGACATTCTTCGCAGCGTTGGCATCGCCGCCGACAGCGAGCACCCAGTTGCCATAACGCGTCTTCGCGAGGACGAACGCACCGACTGCCGCGAGCGCGAACCACCACAGCACCACTTTCGGAATACCCGGCACGAGCGGCTGGCCGTTTTCGAGCAGCGAGCCGATGCCCATATGCGCGAGATTCGTGAAGAGTCCATGCAACGCCACGCCATGGAACAGGAAGTTGGTGATGGCGTCGGATTGCGCGAGATCGCCGACACCAGAGATGATGGTGCGGTCAGCGACCATGATCGACAGTGCAAGCGTCAGGCCCCGCAGGATGAACAGGAAGGCGAGCGTCACGATGAACGACGGCAGGCGCGTGCGCATCACCAGATAGCCGTTCAGTGCGCCGAGCGCCATCGATCCGGCGAACGCGAAAATGATGGCCGCCCAGATCGGCCAGTGAAAGTAGACGGACGGAATCGCGACCATCATGCCCGCGAAGCCGATCATCGAGCCGATGGACAGATCGAACTCGCCCGCGATCATCAGCAGGCATGCGCCGACGGCGAGAATGCCGAGATACGCGGAAACCTGCGACCAGTTCATCACGCCGTCGAGGTTGAACATCCCCGAGTTGCCGGCGCTGATCGCGAACACGAGGAAGACGAGCACGGTGCCGGAGATCGCGGCAAATTCCGGCCGGTTCAGCAGATGCCCGAAGAACGATTCCTTGCGGACGCGCTCGTCGCCGGGCAATGCCGGTGCGGCGGATTGCGCATCGGCGCCCGGCGCATCGCTGCCCGGTGCGTCGTGACCATGCGTTGGATAGTGTTTGCCGGCTACGCCCATGATGTCTCCAATGTCGGCTTTGCTGTGCGTTCACTCGTGTGAGTGGCGAGAGGCGCAGAAAGCCGTTAAACGACGCGGTCGGGGCACCCGACGATGGCGGCTGAATTTGCACGAAAAAGCGTGCAAAAGTCCGCCGGGGTCGCGCTGTGCTGGCGCGCCCGGTACCGCGTATGACTGACTAGAGGAAAGGCCGTTAGCGGTACTGGCCCGCGTACTTGATGACCTTGTCGATATTCGCCTTCGTGATGAAGCCCGGACCGGAACGGATGTTCTTCGGCCCATACGACGGCTCGAGGCCGTAAGTCTGCAGGCGTTCCTTGAACTTCGGATTCGCTTGCAGGATTTGCCGGATCTTCGTCGGATCGGTCGTGTGTTCTTTCTTCACGATCGCCAGCACGGCGACGGCGATATAGCCTTGCAGATACGGCTGCTGATCGATTGCGAAATTGATCGTGCCGTCCTGAATGCCCTTCGCAATATCGTCCGAGAAGTCGAACGTGGCGAAGTAGATCTTGCCTGCGAGGCCCATCTGCTGCACGGCCTTGATCGTCGCCGAAGCGGGCGTCGGCCCGAGCGTCAGAACCGCGCCCGTGTTCGGATGGTTGCGCAGATACGCGCTCACCTTCGACTGGATTTCCGTCGGGTCCTGGCCGGAGTCGATGGTCGAGGTCTTGTAGTTCACGCCGAGCGCGTCGGCAAAGCCGCGGCAGCGTTCGAACGAAACGACGTTGGTGGCGAAGTGGTTCACGCACAGGAACGACTTCACGCCCGCAGCCTTGGCTTTTTCGCCTGCTGCCTTGCCTGCCACGTATTCCGGCTGGCCGATATGCATGATTGCGCCGAGCTGCGCGCTCTGTTCTTCCGTACCGGAGTTGATCGTGACGAGGGGAATCTTCTTGCCCGTGACCTTGCCGAGCGAACTCTTCAGCACGTCGAAGTCGGCAATGGTGACGATCACGCCGTCGTAGTTGCGCGCCGCAGCCTGTTCGATCAGGCGCGACATGTCGGCGAGATCGCCGTTAGGCGGGTTGCGGTAGTCGGTTTCGACGTTGAAATCCTCGTCGGCCTGCTTGATCGCATTCTTGATCGTGTTCCACCACGAGTCCGAATCGGGCGCATGGCTGATGAGCACGAACTTCGCGTCCGCCGCTTGCGCCGTCGATGCCGCCGTCATCGCGCCGATGCCCGCCGCCAGCGTCAGAGCTGCTGCCAGAACCTTGAACGAAGCCTTGCCATTGCAAAGTCTCATTGTCTCCACCTTTGTCTGTTCGTATTTGAAGGGAGCGTACGACGCTTTGCGAGGTGAGGCCGGTTCGCCGTTGCGTCATCGCTCAGGACCAAGATTAGGCCAACTTTTTGAGACTTGCAATGAAAATTTCATGTCAAAGAAAAATGGAAAATCCATTCCATTTGCTTTCGGTTGTGCCTATACTCCGCAACGTCGGGACAGTGCATTGCCATTCCCTGTGAGCCTTACGGGACGGGATTTTGCGCTGCAAAAAAGCACACGGAAGCACAGAGGTAAAGACCATGGCGGAAGACAGCACAGAAGAGTTGCCGAGCGTCGAAGAATTGATGCAGCGCATCGCGGAAAACTACGAATCGTTGCCGCGTCAGTTGAAGAGCGTGGCGACGTATCTGGAGCAGCATCGATCGAGCGTGATGGTGGATCGCACCAGCGACATTGCGGCGAGTTGCGGCGTGCATCCGTCGGCCGTGGTGCGCTTCGCGCAGCGTTTCGGTTTTTCGGGTTTTTCCGATCTTCAGGCGGTGTTTCGCCAGGCTTACACGACGCAGGGCGCGTCGTCGCAGAGTTATCAGCAGCGCATTCGCAAGCTGATCGACGAGAAGCCGGGGCGGCTGTCGGGCGGCAGCGTCGCGCGCGAGTTCGTGGCGGCGTGCCGCGATGGACTCGACGAACTCGAAGGCTCGCTCGACGACGCGCAGTTCGACGCCGCCGTGAAGATGCTGCAGCACGCCGACAACATCTATGTGATCGGCGTGCGGCGTTCGTTCCCCGTCGCGAGCTACATCGTCTACGCGTTGCAGCACACGCCCAAGCGCGTGCATCTCGTGTCGGGTTTCGGCGGGATGTATCGCGAGCAGATTCGCAGCGTGAAGAAGGGCGACGTCGTGATCGCGATCAGCTTCGCGCCGTACGGTAAAGAGACGCAGCATTGCCTGCGCGTCGCGCATCACCATCAGGCAAAGACGCTCGTCATTACAGATAGCCAGCTGTCGCCGCTTGCGCGTTATGCGAGCACGCAGCTGTATGTGAAAGAGGGCAGCGCGTTTGCATTCCGCTCGCTGACCAGCACGATTTGCCTGTGCCAGGCGCTGTTCATCGCGCTCGCGTACAAGCTGGAATTGAACGTAGAAGAGTCGACAGACACTGGAGGATACGATGACTGATGTGGCAGGCAAGACAATCGACGTAGCAGTGTTCGGCGCAGGGCGCATCGGCAAGATCCATGCGTCCAATCTTGCGCGGCAGCCGGGCGTGCGGCTCAAGTACGTGGTCGATGTGAACCGCGATGCGGCGGCTGCGCTCGCGGCGCAATACGGCGCGCAGGTCGCGGATATCGACGGCGCGATGGGCGATGCGTCGGTGGGCGCGACCGTGATCTGTTCGAGCACCGACACGCACGCCGATCTGATCTTGCAATCGGCGGCGCAGAAGAAGCATGTGTTCTGCGAGAAGCCCGTCGATTTGACGCTGGAGCGTGCGCGCGCGTGCGCCGATGCGGTCGCGAAGGCGGGCATCGTCTGCATGATCGGCTTTCAGCGCCGCTTCGATCCGACGTTTGCTGCGCTGAAGGCGCGCATCGATGCGGGCGAGATCGGCACGCCGGAAATGCTCGTCGTGACGAGCCGTGATCCGGGCGCGCCGCCTGTCGAGTACATCAAGCACTCGGGCGGCATCTTCAAGGACATGCTGATTCACGACTTCGACATCTTCCGCTGGATTCTCGATGACGAAGCGGACACGCTGCACGCGACGGGGAGCTGCTTGAGCGATCCCGCGATTGCCGATGCAGGCGATATCGATTGCACGGCTGTGACGATCCGCACGAAGCGCGGGCGTCTGTGCCAGATCAACACGTCGCGTCGCGCTGCGTATGGCTACGACCAGCGCTTCGAACTGCTCGGCAGCGAGGGCATGCTGCAGGCGGGCAATGTGCGTCCGACGGAAGTCACCGCGTATTCGAAGACGGCTGTATCGAGCGACGTGCCCGAGCATTTCTTCCTTGAACGCTATCGCGCCGCGTATGCGCTCGAAATCGCGCATTTCTTCGAGGCTGTCACGCAAGGCAAGCCGGTGCGCACGACGGTCGCCGATGGTCTGAAGGCGCTTGAACTCGCCGAAGCGGCGACCCGTTCGTGGCGCGAAGGGCGCGCCGTCAAGCTCAACGAGGCGCTGTGATGAGCGGCCCGCTGCGGATTGGTGTGGTTGGGCTGGGGCGGCTCGGCAAGCGGCATGCGGAGAATCTCGCGTATCGGGTGTCGGGCGCGGCGCTGGTGGCCGCGTGCAGTCCCGTCGAAGAGGAACGCGCGTGGGCGCGCGCCACGTTGCCGGCGCCGCGTCTTTACGACGACTATCACGCGTTGCTCGAAGACCGCGACGTCGATGCTGTATGGCTTGTGACGCCGTCCGCGTTGCACGCGCAGCAGATCATCGATGCGTTGCGCGCGGGCAAGCATGTGTTCTGCGAGAAGCCGCTATCGCTTGATCTGGCGGAGTGTGAGCGGGTGATCGCGGAGGCGCAGCGTCATCCTCAGTTGCAAGCGACCATTGGCTTCATGCGCCGTTTCGATCCGAGCTATCGCAATGCGTTCGAGAAAATCGAAGCGGGCGCGATTGGCCGGCCTTTCATGGTGCGCTCGCAGACTTGCGACCAGAACGATCCCGAAGGGTTTTTCGTGCGCTTTGCGCCGACCTCAGGCGGGATTTTTCTCGACTGCACGGTGCATGACATCGATGTCGCGCGATGGCTGCTCGGCATGCCGAAGGCGACGCGCGTGTATGCGAGCGGCGTGATCGCGTTGCACGAAGGGTTGCGCGAATTTGGTGACGTTGACAATGGCGTCGCGATCTGCAAGTTCGAAGGCGGGCGCATGGCGATGTTTTACGCGTCGCGCACGCTGGCGCACGGCAACGATACGGGCAGCGAGGTGATCGGCACGGCGGGCGCGCTGTATGTCGGGCGCAATCCGCGCGCGAACCGTGTCGAAATCGCTGACGCGAGCGGGATTCGCAACGAATGCACGCCGACGTTTTTCGACCGTTTCGAGGATGCGTTTTTGTGCGAGGCGCAGGCGTTCGTCGCGGCTGTGCGGCAAGGCAAGCAGAGCGGGGCGACGTTGGCGGACGCGATGGAGGCGACTCGCATTGGGTACGCGTTGCGTGAGTCGCTGGCGAGTGGACGTTCTGTTGATCTGTAATGGCGCGCACGCCCGGGCTGTTATGGCTTGGGCGTGGGTTGAGCGCTTGCGTTAGAATTTGACCCTTCTGCATGAGCGCCGTAAATCCAGCACGAGCGCCGGCTTACGAAGGGCAACGTCGATGGAAATTCAGATTCACAAGGAAGTGGATGCACGCGGTCTGAACTGTCCGCTGCCCATTCTGCGCGCCAAGAAGGCGCTGGCCGATATGGAAAGTGGTCAGATTCTTAAAGTGCTGGCTACTGATCCCGGCTCGCAGCGGGATTTTGCTGCGTTTTCTAAGCAGACTGGGAATGAGATTGTTGAGGTCACGACTACGTCGGATAAGGTTTTTGTGTTTTTAATGCGGAGACGGTAGGGGTTTTTGCCTGCGGCGCGGTTGGTTTTTTGGTGGCATCCGCGAGTTGTCGTTCTGCTTCAGGCATTGCCGTTTGGTGTATTGGCCTTTGCGCTGGCATCCGAGTTATGGCTTTTTGCTGGCATCCGCGCTTTGTTAGCTTGCTTCAAGCGTCGCCCCTGTGCGGGGCGGCACCTACTTTTCTTTGCCGCCGCAAAGAAAAGTAGGCAAAAGAAAGCGGCTCACACCGCCAGCCCGTGTTCCTATCCACGGGCCCCCAACGTCCCCACGCTTCACATGACAGTGCCCTGGTCGGTACTCGTTGCCAACGCTTCGAATGAACGCCTCACCCACTTCAAACACCCGCACACGTGCTAGCGGCAGCGAATGGTATGTGCCGCCCAGGTGGCAAACTGTGTGTAGGTTGTCGCGTCGTATAGGTCGGCGCTCTTACATGGAGGCGCGTGCTATCGGTCCGAAGTGAGGCGTTTGGAGCACATGGGCCGACACACAGTTTGCCACCTGGGCGGCGGTGGACTATCTGGCGAGGCATGCTGAAACGCGGGAGCGTGAAGTGGGTGAGGCGCACTGCAAGAGCGCTGGCAACGAACTTGAATCGAGAAGTTGCCGCGAGAAGTAAGGGACCGGTTGGGGTCCCTCAGGCAGGAAGAAGAGTTGGCGGTGTGAGCCGCTTTCTTTTGCCTACTTTTTCTTTGCGGCGGCAAAGAAAAGTAGGTGCCGCCCCGCACAGGGGCGACGCTTGAAGCACGAAGGCAAAGCGCGGATGCCGGCGCAGAGCCACAACGCGGATGCCAGCTCAAGAACAAGCAAACCACCCAGCCGTCGCAGACAAAAACCTCAACCTTCCAGCACTGGCGACCGAGTCCGCAAATACTCTTCAAAGTCAGCAGCCACTTCCGGATGCCGAAGCGCAAACTCAACAGTAGCCTTCAGGTACCCCAACTTGCTACCGCAATCAAACCGCGTCCCGTGGTACTTATAAGCGAGCACCTGCTCATCAGCGAGCAACGACTGAATCGCATCGGTCAGCTGCAATTCACCGCCAGCGCCCGGCTTCAACGCCCGAATATGATCAAAAATGCGCGGCTTCAAAACATAGCGCCCAACCACGCCAAGGTTAGAAGGCGCAACATCAGGCGCCGGCTTCTCCACGATGCCTGACATCTTGATGATGGCGTCTTCCCACTCCTTGCCATCGACGATCCCGTACGAGCTCGTCTCCGACGCCGGAATCTCTTCCACCCCGATCACCGAGCTGTGATAGTGATCGAACACCTCGATCATCTGCTGCATCACAGGCGGCTTGCCGTACAGCAAATCGTCCGCGAGGATCACGGCGAACGGGTTGTCGCCCACCAGCTTCTCGGCGCACAGCACCGCGTGGCCCAACCCGAGAGCCTCCGGCTGACGCACGTAGAAACAGTCCACATGGCTCGGCTTGATGCTGCGTACCAGTTCCAGCAGCTTCGCCTTGCCGCGCGCTTCCAGTTCCGCCTCGATCTCGTAGGACTTGTCGAAATGGTCCTCGATCGCCCGCTTGCTGCGGCCCGTCACGAAGATCATCTCGGTGATGCCGGCTGCCATCGCTTCCTCGACCGCGTACTGGATCAGCGGCTTGTCGACGATAGGCAGCATCTCCTTCGGGCTGGCCTTGGTGGCAGGGAGGAAGCGGGTACCGAGACCCGCGACCGGAAAGACCGCCTTTGTAACTTTTAGCATGTGTGTACCCTGCGTCCTCTGGTTTGGGATGCGCGCCGGTGGCTCGGCGCGCATGCAGCGTCAATCAGGCAGGCAAACGCGACAGTTGTGCCGTCAGCTTGCCAATCGTGGTCTGGTATTCTGCCAGCCTTTTCTGCTCCTGCTCAACGACCGCCGGCGGTGCTTTTGCCACAAAACTCTCGTTCTGCAGCTTGGCGTTACATTTCGAAACTTCTGCGCTCAGTCTCGCAATCTCTTTTGACAGGCGCTCGCGCTCGGCGGCAACGTCGATCTCCACCTTCAGCACCAGCTTGTCTGTCCCTACGATAGCAATCGGCGCGCCATGTGCCTGCGCATCCAGCGTCGCTTCGTCGGCGATGATCTGCACTTCGGACAAACGCGCCAACGCCTGCGCGTAAGGCGCAAACGACGCCAGACGCTCCGCGTTGCCCGTCACCAGCAGCGGCACCTTCGTCGCCGGCGATAGATTCATCTCGCCGCGCAGGTTCCGGCACGCGTCGATCACGGCTTTCAGATCGGCGGTCCACTGTTCGGCCGATTCGTCGATCTTGCCCGGCTCGGCGATCGGGTAGGGCTGCGTCATGATCGACGCCTCGCCTTCTGCCTTGCCTTCCGGGTACTTCGCCGCGAGCGGCGCCACCTTTTGCCACAACGCTTCCGTAATGAAAGGAATCACCGGGTGCGCGAGACGCAGCACCGTTTCGAGCACGCGCAACAGCGTGCGGCGCGTGGCGCGCTGCTGCTCGGGCGTGCCCGTCTGGATCTGCACCTTCGCCAGTTCGAGATACCAGTCACAGTATTCGTCCCACACGAACTTGTATAGGGCGTTTGCCACATTGTCGAAACGATAGTCGGCAAAGCCCTTTTCGACGTCGGCTTCGACGCGCTGAAGCAGCGACACGATCCAGCGGTCGGCCTGCGAGAAGTCCGTGTAGCCACCGGGGCCGCAATCGCCCGGTTGGCACGCGCCCGGCTTCGAGAAGCCGCAGTCGTGGCCTTCGCAGTTCATCAGCACGAAGCGCGTCGCGTTCCACAGCTTGTTGCAGAAGTTGCGATAACCTTCGCAGCGCGCGAGGTCGAAGTTGACGTTGCGGCCGAGCGTCGCCATCGACGCCATCGTGAAGCGCAGCGCATCCGTGCCGAACGCGGGAATGCCGTCGGGGAATTCCTTGCGCGTCTTCTTTTCGATAGTCGCCGCCTGCTTCGGATTCATCAGGCCCGTGGTGCGCTTTGAGACAAGCGCATCGAGGTCGATGCCGTCGACGATATCGATCGGGTCGAGCGTGTTGCCCTTGCTCTTCGACATCTTCTGGCCTTCGGCATCGCGCACGAGGCCATGCACGTAGACGGTGTCGAACGGCACCTTGCCGGTGAAGTGCGTGGTCATCATGACCATGCGCGCGACCCAGAAGAAGATGATGTCGAAGCCCGTCACCAGCACCGACGAAGGCAGAAACGCATTCAGTTCTGGCGTCTCGTTCGGCCAGCCGAGCGACGAGAATGGCACCAGCGCCGATGAGAACCACGTGTCGAGCACGTCTTCGTCGCGCTTGAGCGAGCCCTTGTAGCCTTGAGCGTCAGCCTTCGCGCGTGCGCCTTCTTCCGTCTTCGCGACAAAGATTTCGCCGTTCTCGCCGTACCACGCGGGAATCTGATGGCCCCACCACAATTGACGCGAGATGCACCAATCCTGGATGTTCTCGAGCCACTGGTAGTAGGTGGTCGTCCAGTTTTCCGGCACGAACTTGATCTGGCCGTTGCGCACCACATCGAGCGATGTTTCCGTGATCGACTTGCCCGGATTGAAGGTGCCTTCCGGCGCGGGCTTGGTCATGGCGACGAACCATTGGTCCGTGAGCATCGGTTCGATGACGACGTTCGTGCGGTCGCCGCGCGGCACCATCAGCTTGTGCGGCTTGACGGATTCGAGCAGCCCGAGCGCTTCCAGATCCGCGACGACCTGCTTGCGCGCTTCGAAGCGGTCCAGACCGCGATACTTTTCGGGCGCGTTGTCGTTGATCTTCGCGTCGAGCGTGAGGATTTCGATCTGCGGCAGCTTGTGGCGCTGGCCGACCTGATAGTCGTTGAAATCGTGCGCGGGCGTGACCTTCACGACGCCCGTGCCGAATTCGCGGTCCACGTAGTCGTCGGCGATGATGGGGATTTCGCGGCCCGTGAGCGGCAGCTTGACGGTCTTGCCGATCAGATGCGCGTAGCGCTCGTCTTCCGGGTGAACCATCGCGGCGACGTCGCCGAGCATGGTTTCAGGGCGCGTCGTGGCCACCGTCAGATGGCCCGAGCCGTCCGTGAGCGGGTACTGGATGTGCCACAGGTGGCCGTTTTCTTCCTCGCTGACCACTTCGAGATCGGACACGGCCGTGAGCAGCACCGGGTCCCAATTCACGAGGCGCTTGCCGCGATAGATCAGACCCTGTTCATACAGGCGCACGAACACGTCGCGCACGGCGGCCGACATCTTGTCGTCCATCGTGAAGTATTCGCGAGACCAGTCGATCGATGCGCCCAGACGGCGCACCTGGCCCGTAATCGTCGAGCCGGACTGCTGCTTCCATTCCCACACGCGTTCGGTGAATTTCTCGCGGCCGAGGTCATGGCGCGACACGCCCTGCGCGTCCAGCTGACGCTCGACGACGATCTGCGTCGCGATGCCCGCGTGGTCCGTGCCCGGCACCCACAGCGTGTTTTCGCCAAGCATCCGGTGGTAGCGGGTCAGGCCGTCCATGATCGTCTGGTTGAACGCGTGGCCCATGTGCAGCGTGCCCGTGACGTTGGGCGGCGGCAACTGGATCGAGAAATTCTTGCGGCCCGGCTCCATGGTCGGAGCGGCGTAGCCGCGTTTTTCCCATTCGGGGCCCCATTGGGCCTCGATCGTCTGCGGCTCGAAACTCTTGGCCAGCGTGCTGTCGCTTGTCGTCATCGTCAAAATCTGCCGGAAAATGCGTGGAAAGATGCCTGAAACCTTGAATTATAAAGGGATGCGGCAGCGGCGGGCCGCGCTCGCCTGCGCGCCTGCGCATTACGGGCGCGAGTGGCTATGAAATCGGGGGCGAAAATCACGCGGCGGGCAGCGTTGCCCCACGGTCTTATAATGACGGACCACCCGCCGCAACCGTAGTCTCTTCTCGTCATCCATGCCCGAACTGCTCGCGAACCTGAACCCCGAACAACACGCCGCCGTCACGCTGCCGAACGAACCGGCGCTCATTCTGGCGGGCGCAGGCAGCGGCAAGACGCGCGTGCTGATCACGCGGATCGCGTGGCTGATCCAGCAGGGTCTCGCGTCGCCGCCGACCATTCTCGGCGTCACCTTCACGAACAAGGCCGCGCGCGAAATGATGTCGCGCCTGTCGGCGCTGCTTCCCATCGACACGCGCGGCATGTGGATCGGCACGTTCCACGGCCTGTGCAACCGGATGCTGCGCGCGCATTTCCGCGACGCCGGTCTGCCGCAGACCTTCCAGATTCTCGATACGGCGGACCAGCTCTCCGCGATCAAGCGCCTGATGAAGGGCCTGAATATCGACGACGAGAAATATCCGGCGAAGAACCTGCAGTACTTCATCAACAACGCGAAGGAGCAGGGGCTGCGCGCGAAAGACGTCGACGCGACCGACAACTTCAACCGCAAGTTCGTCGAGCTGTATGAAGCGTACGACCAGCAATGCCAGCGCGAAGGCGTCGTCGATTTCCCCGAACTGCTGCTGCGCTGCTACGAACTGCTGTCGTACAACCCGCCGCTGCGTGCGCATTACCAGGCGCGCTTCCGTCATATCCTCGTCGACGAGTTCCAGGACACGAACAAGCTGCAATACGCGTGGCTCAAGCTGCTGGCGGGCGAGCACAACGCGATCTTCGCGGTCGGCGACGACGACCAGTCCATCTACGCGTTCCGCGGCGCGAATGTCGGCAACATGCGCGACTTCGAGCAGGAGTTCAAGGTTCGCAACCTGATCAAGCTCGAACAGAACTACCGCTCGCACGGCCATATTCTCGATGCCGCGAATCATCTGATCGCGAACAATTCGCGGCGTCTCGGCAAGAACCTGCGCACCGACGCGGGCCACGGCGAGCCGGTGCGGGTCTACGAGGCGGCGACGGATTCGCAGGAAGCCGGCTGGATCGTCGAAGAGATTCGCGCGCTGATCAGCACGGGCGCGTCGCGCAGCGAGATCGCCGTGCTCTACCGGAGCAACGCGCAGTCGCGGACGATCGAACATACGCTGGTGAACGCGGGCATTCCGTATCGCGTGTATGGCGGTTTGCGCTTCTTCGAGCGTCAGGAAGTGAAGCACGCGCTCGCGTATCTGCGCCTGATCGACAATCCGAACGACGACACGGCGTTCGCGCGGGTCGTCAATTTCCCGACGCGCGGCATCGGCGCGCGCTCGATCGAACAGCTGGCGGACGCGGCGCGTCTGTACAACACGTCGATGGCGGTAGCGATTCCGTACGTGACGGGCAAGGCGGGCACGAGCCTTGGCGGGTTCGCGAACCTGATCGCGAAGATGCGCGCCGAAACGGCGCAGATGAGCCTGCCTGAAACGGTCGAATACGTGGTGCGGGCAAGCGGCCTGTCTGAGTTCTATCAGAACGAGCGCGAGGGTCAAGACCGGCTCGAAAACTTGCAGGAACTGGTGAACGCGGCGACGGCCTTCGTCAGTGAAGAAGGCTACGGCCTCGACACGCCTGCGCGCTCGATTCCGCTGCGCCCGGGCGCGACGGCGGCGCCCGAACTGGTCGTTGCGACGGACGATCCGGGTGTCGACGTGCTCGACGCCGAGAATCCCGCCGATCCCGCGCAAAACCCTGACACGATGACGCCGCTTGCGGGCTTCCTGTCGCACGCGTCGTTGGAAGCGGGCGACAACCAGGCGCAAGCCGGCCAGGAAGCCGTACAACTGATGACGGTACACGCGGCGAAGGGTCTCGAATTCACGGCGGTGTTCATCACCGGCCTCGAAGAAGGGCTGTTCCCGCACGAGAACAGCGCGATGGAAACGGACGGCCTCGAAGAAGAGCGCCGCCTGATGTATGTCGCGATTACGCGCGCGAAGGAGCGCTTGTATCTGTCGTTCGCGCAGAGCCGGATGCTGCACGGCCAGACGCGCTACAACATCCGCTCGCGCTTCTTCGACGAATTGCCGCAGGAAACGCTCAAGTGGCTCACGCCGAAAGTCGAAGCGGGCGCGCGCTGGGGCGGCCGTTCCGATAACGCGGGCTGGGGCCGCGACTGGTTCTCGCGGCCGGACCGCCAGCAGGGTTATGGCGGCGGCGCGTCGACGGTGCCGAGCGCGCCTTTGCCCGCGTTTGCGAACGAGCAGCGCGCGGCGGACACGGGTTTCCGCGTCGGCCAGCAGGTATTCCACACGAAGTTCGGCGAAGGCACGGTCACTGCACTCGAAGGCGGTGGCGCCGACGCGAAGGCGCAGGTCAAGTTCAAGCGACACGGCGAGAAATGGCTCGCGCTGGCCGTCGCGAAACTGCAGGCGGTCGAATGAGCGCGCTGCCGTCCGAAGCGACGATTCCGCGCCGTCCACTTGGCGTGATGGCGGCGCTGCCGGAGGAACTCGGCGATCTCGTCGCGGCGATGCGCGCCGAGGGTGCAGTCGAAACGATCACGCACGGCAAGCGCGACTATCACATCGGCACGGTACACGGCGCGCCGTGCGTCGTGACGCTGGGGCGCGTCGGCAAGGTCGCGGCGGCGGCGACCGTGAGCGCGCTGATACATGCGTTCGATGTCGAGGCGGTGGTGTTCACGGGCGTTGCGGGCGGTGTCGGGCCGACGGTGCGAATCGGCGATATCGTCGTGGCCGAAACGTTGATGCAGCACGATCTGGATGCGTCGCCGCTTTTTCCGCGCTTCGAAGTGCCGCTGCTCGGCATCTCGCGCTTTGCCGCCGACGCGCCGTTGACGGCCGCGTTGGTCAACGCGTGCGAGCGCTTCGTCGAAGAAGAGGGCGCGGCACTGTCGCAGCGTTTTCTGACGGAGGCGGTGCCGACGGTGCATCGCGGCTTGATCATCAGCGGCGACCAGTTCGTCGCCAGCGCGACGTCCGTCGATCTGTTGCGCGCCGCGTTGCCCGATGCGCTCGCCGTCGAGATGGAAGGCGCGGCGATCGCGCAGGTCTGCTACGAGTACGGCGTGCCCTGCGCGATCGTGCGGACCATTTCCGATACGGCGGACGCGCATGCGCCCGCGTCGTTCGTCACGTTTCTGACCGAGCTGGCGGGCACGTATTCGAGCGGGATTCTCAGGCGGTTTTTGTCGGCGCGCGGTTGAGACGCGCGCCATTTTTCACGCGACTTACTTCGCGCTGAACGCGGCGGCGACGGCATCGCGGATCTGCTGCAATGCCGATGGATCTTCAATAGTCGGCAGATCACCGGGGTCGCGGCCTTCGGCGAGCGCCGCGATCGCGCGGCGCAACAGCTTTCCGGAGCGCGTCTTCGGCAGCATCGACACCAGCACGACATGCGCGGGCCGCGCGATCGCGCCGAGTTGGCGATCCACGGTTGCGCACAGTTCGGCGGAGAGTTTTACACGGGCTTCATCGGACTCGTACGCACCGGCGTCGCGCACGACGACGAACGCCACGGCTGCCTGTCCTTTCACCTGATCCGTCACGCCGACCACGGCGACTTCCGCGACCGCCTTGTGCGCCGACAGTGCCTCTTCGATTTCTCGCGTGCCGAGGCGATGGCCCGCGACGTTGATCACGTCGTCGGTGCGGCCGAGGATCGTTACATAGCCATCTTCGTCCTGGATGCCCCAGTCGAATGTCGAATAGAGCTGCTGGTTCGGCACGCTTTCCCAATACGTTTTGACGAAGCGCTTGTCGTCGCCCCAGACGGTCGACATGCAGCCCGGCGGCAACGGATAGCCGAGCGTGATCACGCCTTTTTCTCCCGGCGCGCACGGCTCACCCGTGTGCTCGTTGCGCAGCGTCAGGTCGTAGCCGTAGCAGGGCACGCCCGGCGAGCCGAGCTTTTGCGGCAGCGCTTCGACACCGCGCTGGATCGCGAGAATCGGCCAGCCGGTCTCCGTCTGCCAGAAGTTGTCGACGACGGGCTTGCCGAGCGCATCGGAGATCCACGAAGCGGTTGGCTCGTCGAGCGGTTCGCCCGCTAGGAAGAGCGTGCGCAGGCTCGACAGATCGGCCTGTTTCAGAAGCGCCGGGTCCTGCTTTTTCAGCACACGGATGGCCGTCGGCGCCGTGAACATCAGATTGATTTTGTGCTGCTCGACGAGCCGCCACCAGATGCCGCCATCGGGGCGGATGGGCGTGCCTTCGTACATGACGGTCGTGAGGCCCGCGATCAGCGGCGCGTAGACGATGTAGCTGTGGCCGACCACCCAGCCGACGTCGGACGCGGTGAACATCGTGTCGCCCGGCTTGCCCTGGAAGATGTACTCCATCGATGCCGCGAGCGCGACCGCATAGCCGCCGACATCGCGCTGCACGCCTTTTGGCTTGCCTGTTGTGCCGGACGTATAGAGCACGTACGAAGGTTCCGTCGATTCAAGCCATTCGCATGGCACGTGCGCGTCGAAGAATTGCTCGCGTAGGGGCTCGTACGCGACGAGATACGGCGCGTTCAGGCGCTCGGGTGCCAGTTGCCGGTCGATCAGTAGCACCTTGGGCGTCTTGTGCGTCGCGCGCGATAGCGCTTCGTCGACGAGCGGCGTGTAGTCGATCACTTTGCCTGCGCGCGCGCCGGCATCGGCTGTGACGATCAGCGCGGGTTTTGCGTCGTCGATACGCGCGGCGAGATTCGGCGCGGCGAATCCGCCGAACACCACCGAGTGGATCGCGCCCAGGCGCGCGCATGCGAGCATTGCGAACACGGCTTCGGGGATCATCGGGAGATAGATGAGCACGCGGTCGCTGCGCTTGACGCCGAGCGAGCGCATCACGGCCGCCATCCGGTTCACTTCGGCGTGCAGATCGGCATAGGTGTAGCGGCGCTCGATGCCCGTTTCCGTCGATACGTAGACGAGCGCGTTCTGTTGCGCGCGCTGCGCGAGGTGGCGGTCCACCGCGTTGTGGCACAGGTTCGTTTTGCCGCCGACGAACCAGCGCGCGAAGGGCGGGTTTGAGCGGTCGATGACGGTGTCGAATGGGGTTTGCCAGTGGATGCGGTTGGCCTCTTCGCGCCAGAATTCTTCGGGGGATTCGATTGAGCGGCGGTGGAATTCGCAGTAAGTGGTCATTGGGCGTGGCCCCTCCAGGCTGTGGCTTTTCGCTGGCGCGCGGGTTTGCACAGGATAGTGCAGGGGGGTGTTGGCGGCAACGCGGGTAGACCAGGGGTTTGGGTTTGGGTTTGGTTTTGGTTTTGTCGGCGACGCTGGGTGCTTGATGGGGCTCGTTGATGGTGTTCGCGGTTTGGTTTTTTTGTCTTTGCGCTGGCATCCGCGAGTTGTCGTGCGGTGTATTGGCCTTTGCGCTGGCATCCGCGCTTTGCCTTCGTGCTTCACGCGTCGCCCCTGTGCGGTGCGGCACCTACTTTTCTTTGCCGCCGCAAAGAAAAGTAGGCAAAAGAAAGCGGCTCACACCGCCAGTTCTTGTGTTTGCCTGAGGGCCCTCAACGGGTCTTACGCTTCACACGGCGGCGTCTACGTTCAGCGCATGTTGCCAACGCTCCGAATGAGCGCCTCACCCGCTTCGAATACCCATGCACGGGCAAGCGGCAGCGAATGGTATGTGCCGCCCAGGTGGCAAACTGTGTGTAGGTTGTCGCGTCGTACAGGGTTGCGCTCTTACAGGGTGGAACGCGTGCGCTATTGGTCCGAAGTGAGGCGTGTGGAGCACTTGGGCCGACACACAGTTTGCCACCTGGGCGGCGGTGGACTATCTGGCGAGGCATGCTGAAACGCGGGAGCGTGAAGTGGGTGAGGCGCACTGCAAGAGCGCTGGCAACGAACTTGAATCGAGAAGTTGCCGCGAGAAGTAAGGGACCGGTTGGGGTCCCTCAGGCAGGAAGAAGAGTTGGCGGTGTGAGCCGCTTTCTTTTGCCTACTTTTCTTTGCGGCGGCAAAGAAAAGTAGGTGCCGCCCCGCACAGGGGCGACGCTTGAAGCACGAAGGCATAGCGCGGATGCCAGCGCAAAAGCCAAAACACCGACCGGCAACGCCCGCGCCACGAAGGCAAAACGCGGATGCCAGCGCAAAGGCAAGCACCCGCAGGCAACACATGAAGCACGAATGCAAAAAAACCAAACCGCTCGCGCCGCGAATCCAGCCCGCGGCAAGCGAGCAAACAAAAAACCACCATCAGGCTTTGACCTTCTTCCCCTCAACATCCGGCAAAAACACAGTCAAGATCCCGAGCAACGGCAAGAACGAGCACACCTTGTACACATAGGCGATGCTAGTCGCGTCAGCCAGTTGACCAAGCACGGCGGCGCCGATCCCGCCAAGCCCAAAGGCAAACCCAAAGAACAGCCCGGCAACCATCCCGACCTTACCAGGAATGAGCTCCTGCGCATAAACGAGAATCGCCGAAAACGCCGACGCCAGCACGATACCGATAATGACGGTCAGCACCCCCGTCCAGAACAGATTCGCATACGGCAGCAACAGAGTGAACGGCGCAACACCAAGAATCGACACCCAGATCACATACTTGCGCCCAATCCGGTCGCCAACCGGACCACCAATCACCGTACCCGCCGCAACGGCAGCAAGGAAAACGAACAGATGCACCTGCGCGGCCTGCACAGGCAGATGGAACTTGTCGATCAGATAGAACGTGAAGTAGCTATTGATGCTGGTCAGATAGAAGTACTTCGAGAACACCAGCAGCACGAGAATGCTCATCGCGAACGCGACCTTGCCACGGGGCAGCGCCGCGTGCGCAACCTGCCCGGCGCGTGCCTTCTTGGTCGCAGGATGATGTTTGTACCAGCGGCTGATATACGTGAGCACGAGAATCCCGACGAGCGCCGCCGCCGAAAACCACGCAATGCTGCGCTGGCCATGCGGAATCACGATCAGCGCCGCGAGCAGCGGCCCGAGCGACGAGCCAGCGTTGCCGCCCACCTGAAACAGCGACTGCGCAAGCCCATGCTTACCGCCCGACGCCATGCGCGCCACGCGCGACGATTCCGGGTGAAACACCGATGATCCGCATCCAACCAGCGCCGCCGCGATCAGCAGCACGCCGAAGCTCGGCGCCACCGACATCAGCAGCAGGCCCGACAGCGTAAAGCCCATGCCGACGGGCAGCGAGTACGGCTTCGGATGCTTGTCCGTATAAATGCCGACCAGCGGCTGCAGCAGCGAGGCCGTGATCTGATACGTCAGCGTGATCAGGCCGATCTGCCCGAACGACAGCGAGAAGTTCGCCTTCAGCATCGGATAAATCGCAAGGATCAACGACTGAATCATGTCGTTCATCAGATGCGAGAAGCTGATTGCGCCAAGGATCGAATAGACGGTCTTCGCTTGCGGCCGGGGGGCGGCAGGAGCTGAAGCTGAAGCGGCGGCGCCAGCCAGGGCGCCTTTGTCGAGGCTGGTTTCCATGAGGTCGGTCAGGAGAGGGTGGCTCGGAAGCAGACGCCGGCAGTTGCGGCAAGACCGTCGGCGACAGCAGATGTTTTTAGCGTTTGATGAAGTGTAGTGTGTCTCCCTTCAATTGTCCGGCCAAGTTTTGTCGTGATTCGGACATCTGTTGGCGCGTCAAATGAGCGATCGTGCCTGTTTTTTGTGCGGCGGATGCAGTCGGCGGCACCGGGATGGCGCGTCTTCTGCCGAATTAGAGTGAAAGCCATCGCGCAAAACGTGGGAAAACACGCCCAACGAATTTTGGCCAATGTATAAATCCGACGCGGCGCGCTGCCCACAAGGCGGCGCGCGCGGGACCGGGAAAATTGCCGGACGGACGGCCTCAAGAACGCCGTCGGCGATGCCGTCAACCCGGAGAGAAAAGCAGCAATGCCGGAACTGACCTTTCCGGCAGCACGACAAGCGGGGACGAGAAATATGAAAGCAGTTTCGCTGGGTGGCCAGACGGGCGCGGGTTTCGTGCCGGATGGTGAAGCAGTGGGAGGACGGCCGGGTTCGGGCAAGCGGCCGGCGGGCGGCAGGATGCGCAGCTGGTCGGTGAAGACGACCTTGCGGTTCGCCTTTGCGGTGCTGCTGGCGGGCACGCTGGCGATCGGCGTGTTTTCGCTCGCGCAGATTAGCCGCCTGAACGGGCAGATGCGCTCGATCTACGAGCAGGGCCATATCGCGAGCCGGGCTGCGGAGGAGGCGCGTGGCTACCTGTTGCGTTCGAGCCGCGCCCAGAAGATGCTGCTGACGGCGACGACCGCGAAAGAACGCGACGAACTCGGCGCCGATATCGACAAAGGGCTGACGGGTCTGTCGGCCGAACTCAATACGCTCCAGCAATACGCCGATTCCGCCGCCGCCACGGCGCAGCAGAAGAAGTTCGCTGCCGCGATCGGCGTGTGGAGCGGGCATATGCGCGATTTCGTCACGCTCGTGAAGGCGCAGCCGCTCGACCTGTCGCAGATGAACTGGCAGGTCGGCACCACAGACGTGTCGCTGCTCGTCGAGACGGGCAAGCTCGAGAAGCTCGTCGATGAGCTGGTCGCGCAGCGCGGCACGGCCGCGAAGGCGACGATCGACGCGTCGTCGTTTATCTATCAATCGTCGTTCGTGATGATGGCCGTGATGACGATCGCGCTGATCGTGCTCGCGTTCGTCATCAGCGAGTGGGTCGTGCGGCGTCTCGCGCGCCAACTGGGCGGCGAGCCGGTGTACGCCAAGGAGATCGCGACCCGGATCGCAGCGGGCGATCTGTCGAACGACATCGCGCTCGGCAAGCGCGACAACGGCAGCATGCTGTCCGCGCTGCGCGACATGCAGAACGGTCTGTCGTCGACGGTCTCGCATATCGCGGCGAGCGCCGAGGCGATCGCGGCCGCGTCGGGGCAGATTTCGATGGGCAATCTCGACCTGTCGCAGCGCACCGAACAGCAGGCGATGGCGCTCGAACGGACGGCGAGCAGCATGGAGGAGTTGACGTCGACGGTGCGTCAGAACGCGGACAACGCGAAGCAGGCGCGCACGCTTGCCGACAATGCGTCGTCGATTGCGGAGAAGGGCGGCGACGTGGTTGGCCGCGTGGTCACGACGATGGGCCAGATCAACGACAGCGCGAAGAGCATCGGCGACATCATCGGCGTGATCGAAGGGATAGCGTTTCAGACGAACATTCTCGCGTTGAATGCCGCCGTCGAGGCGGCGCGTGCGGGCGAGGAAGGACGCGGGTTCTCGGTGGTGGCGGGTGAGGTGCGCAACCTTGCGCAGCGCAGCGCGGCGGCCGCCAAGGAGATCAAGACGCTGATCAGCGCGTCCGTCGAGCGGGCGAGCAACGGGTCTCAACTCGCGCAGGACGCCGGGCAGACGATGGACGAAGTCGTCAAGGCCGTGAAGCGTGTGACGGACATTATGGGTGAGATTTCGGCGGCTTCCGCCGAGCAGAGTTCTGGGATCGAGGAGATTAACCTCGCGGTGTCGCAGATGGATGCTGGGACTCAGCAGAATGCTGCACTCGTCGAGCAGGCTACTGCCGCTGCGCGGGCGTTGGATGATCAGGCGCAAGCGCTGAAGGTCGCTGTGGCGAAGTTTTCCCTGCGGTGAGGGGGTGGTTTGTCTGCGACGCTTTGGTTTGCTTGTGTTTGAGCTGGCATTCGCGTTACGGTGTTTGCTGTTCAAGCGTCGCCGTTTGGTGATTTGGCCTTTGCGGTGGCATCCGCGATTCGTTAGCGTGCTTCACGCGTCGCCCCTGTGCGGGGCGGCACCTACTTTTCTTTGCCGCCGCAAAGAAAAGTAGGCAAAAGAAAGCGGCTCACACCGCCAACATTTCTTCTTGCCTGAGGGCCCCCAAAGGTTCTTATGCTTCACACGGCAATCACGTGACCCACGCTCGTTGCCAGCGCTCGTGCGTGCTCATCACCCGCTTCACTCATCTGCGTTACAGCATGCCGTGCCAGATATTCCACCGCCGCCCAGGTGGCAAACTGTGTGTAGGCGTTCGCACCATAAACGCACCACTCCGGACCGATAGTACACGCGTACCACCCTGTAAGAGCGCCACGCTATACGACGCGACAACCTACACACAGTTTGCCACCTGGGCGGCGCAAACCATTCGCTGCCGCGAGCCCAAGTTCGGGTGTTTGAAGTGGGTGAGGCGCTCATTCAAAGCGTTGGCAACGAACGCGAACAGCAATGCTGCCGTGTGAAGCGTAAGACCCTTTGGGGGCCCTCAGGCAAGAAGAAAAATTGGCGGTGTTAGCCGCTTTCTTTTGCCTACTTTTCTTTGCGGCGGCAAAGAAAAGTAGGTGCCGCCCCGCACAGGGGCGACGCTTGAAGCACGAAGGCAAAACGCGGATGCCAGCGCAAAGGCCAGAACACCGACCGACGACACTTGAAGCACGAAAGCAAAGCGCGGATGCCAGCGAAAGAACAAACCAAACCGGCCGCGCCACGAAGGCAAAACCGAAACCACCCAGCGTCGCAGACAATCAAAAAATCACGAAGGCGTAACAACAACCGTACACGTCGTCCCCGCCGAAAGCAGAACCCCTTCAGGCACCGAATCAATCTTCACCCGCACGGGCACCCGCTGCGCCAACCTGACCCAGTTAAAAGTCGGATTCACATCAGCCAGCAGCTCCCGGCTCTGCGGATTATCGCGATCATAAATCCCGCGCGAAATACTCTCGACATGCCCCTTCAGCGTGCCCCCGCTCATCAGCCTGATATCAGCCTTATCACCAACCTTCACATGCGGCAGCTTCGTTTCCTCAAAATACCCATACACCCAGAACGAATTGCTATCCACGACAGCCAGCTTCGCTGAACCCGAAATCGCATAATCCCCGCGATACACGTTCAGATTCGTCACATACCCATCAACCGGCGACACAACACGAGTGCGCTCCAGATTGAGCTTCGCCGCATCCAGCGCGGCCAGCGCCTGCTGATACTGCGCCTCGGCGGCAGACGCCGTGTGCGTCGCGTTCTCGCGGTTTTCCTTCGACACCACGAGACTATCCATATCCGCACGCCGCTGCGCATCGTCACGCCGCATCTGCAATTCGGCCTTGCGCGCGGCTACAGCAGCCTGCGCCTGCTCGACGGCGATCTGATAGTGCGACGGATCGATCTGCATCAACAGATCGCCCTTGTGAACGAACTGGTTGTCGCGCACGGGCAGTTCGACCACGGCGCCTGAGACATCCGGCGCAATGTTGACGACTTCGGCGCGCACGCGGCCATCGCGCGTCCATGGCTCGTCCATGTAATGCACCCACAGGGCACGCCCGATCAAGATCGCGACGACGAACACGATGGCCGTCGCGATAAACCCAATGATATTTCTGATTGTCATGATTCGACTCGGATCAACGATAAACGGCGAGGCCCAGCACGCCGCACACACACACGAGCAAGCTCGCGCGGAACAGGGATGGGTGCCACACGACGCGATACAGGCCCGTCCACGCTATCGCGCGGTCGAGCAGCCAGGTGATCGCGGCGCCCGCAATGAACAGCAGCACGATGGCGGGCACGTAGGCGTCGAGAACGGCAATCTCACGTGGCATGGCGAACTCCTTGTGGCGCATCGCTGTTCGTGTCGCTCGCGTCGTTGGCTTGCGCCAGCGGCGATTGCGGATCGAGCAGCGCGCTCCGGATGAAATGCAGGTAACTCAAAATGCGTTGCAATTGATGACGCTCGTCGCGCGGCGGCGTGAAGGTCGAAAGCGTCTGCTGGACGGCGGCGATCGCATCGGCTGTCGCGGCCAGCGCGTTATCGAGGCGGGCGGCGCGAGGGCGCTCGAACAGGCGGCTCACGGCGGCGCAGGTCGCGCGCAGACTGACGCGCCACGGCATCGACGGCGCATAGCGCGCATCGCGCGGCAGCGTCGCGACTTCGCTGCGCAAGTCGATCACGGCATTGCCGATCTCCAGCACCGCGAACATCCAGCGCATCGTGTCGCGCTTCACGTCGGGCTCGCTGGCCGCCAGCGCGTTGATCTGATGCATCAGGTCGCGCGCGCCGCTCTCGAAGCGCGTACGTAGCCGCCACAAACGTCCGATGCGGCCGCGGCACGCCAGCACCACCTGCGCGCGCAGATCGGCGAGCAGCCGGTTGCGCAGCCACGGCGTCGACGGCGGCAGCAGCACCGCGAACGCAATCGAAGCGACCAGCATCGAAAGCGCGAGCGCAATGGCATCGTTGATGAAGCCGCTCGGATCGTAGTGAATCACGTTGTCCGGCCCCGCGAGGAAGCAGAAGAAAATGCAGTAGCCGACGCCGTATCCCGCGAGCTTCGGCCGCGTCGTCATCCACACGCCGAGCGCAAGGAAGGGCGTGAGCGCGGCGCACAGCAGCGCAAAGCCGTCGATATGCGGATAGATGCCGAACGTCAGCAACAGCGCGAGCGTCGACGACAGGATCGTGCCCGCCGCCATCTGGAACGCGGTGCGCGTCGGATACGGCGACGACGACGCGAGCGCGCAGACGGCGGCTGCATTGAGCGTCAGCGTCGAGCCGCTCGGCCATGCGGTCGCGATCCAGAACGCGCCGAGGATCGCCATCACGATCGCCGCGCGCAGGCCCGCGACGCCCGCTGCGATGCCGTTGGTCTTCGGCTCGTAACGCTCGATCCAGCGCTCGCGCTCGTGCGTCGCGACAGCGAGCGATGCATACGTCGCTGCGTACGCGTGCAGATCGTCGACGAAGCGGTAGAGCAGTTCCGCGCCCGTGTCGAAATCGAGCAGTGGCACGTCGGCGTCGCTTTCGAGTACGGCGCGGGTCGCGCGCACGCGCTTCGGCAACTCTGCCTTGAACGCTTCGAGTTGCGCGGCTGCGTGCGATGCGTCGGTGGCCGTCAACACCGGCTCGCCCGACTTGCTCAGCAACGGTGAAATCTCGCGGAAGTACGGCTCGAGCGCAGCGACGGCAACTGTCGCGCCCGCTGCGCCGGATGCGCCGGACACACGCAGGCGGTTCATCAGCTGATGCAGCGCGTGAAAGCGCGTCGATACCGTCATGAACTCGCTGTTCAGGCGCGACAGCCGACCGCTGCGCATCCGCGAATCGGGGCTTTCAAACACGGCGACGCTGCGCACGGCCTCGAAGCCGACGATATCGGCAACGAACTTCGCGTTGGTGTCCTCGATGCGCCCGCGATCGGCCTGGCCCGAGAGCGTGGCGCACACATAATCGACGAATGACGAGAAGCGCGCGCGCACCGTGCTGCGCATCTGCTCGCCCGCGTGTTCGGGAAACACGAGCGCGCTGACTACGCCCGAGCACAGAATGCCGACCACGATTTCCGCAACCCGTGTCAGCGCCGACATGAACGCGCCATCGGGATGCTGCGAAGCAGGGATGCCGATCAGCGCCGCCGTATAGCCGGCAAGCACGAAGCCGTACGAGCGAAAGTTGCGGTTGCGCGCCGCGCCCGCCGTGCAGATGCCGACCCAGATCGCCGTCGTGATGATGAACAGCTCCGGCTGCTGCGAAAACAGTCCGATCAGCGCCATCATCACGACAAGGCCGATCAGCGTGCCGCAAATCCGGTAGAAGCTCTTCGCGAACACCATCCCGCTTTGCGGCTGCATCACGATGAACACGGTCGTCATCGCGGTGCGCGGCTGTGGCAGGTCGAGCTTCATCGCGATGCCGAGCGCGAGGAAGCACGCGGCGAGCGCCTTGAAGAGATAAATCCAGGTGCGGCCATCCGTGCGCGCCCAATCGACAAACGCGGCGTAGAAAGCGCTGGGCGTACGGGGCGTGGAAGGGTTCGAGGACATCGGCGGCGCTCCCGTCAGTGGGCGACCGGCGTGCCGGTCGAAACGCTGTTCATCGCGCTGGCGGTGGCTTTGTCGTCCGGTTTTGCGTCATCGCTCTTCTTGCCCTTCCCATGCGCGGGCAACACGTCCTTTTGCGAAGGACCGTCGGCGGGATCGATCACGCCGCCGCCCAACGCCGTCACGAGCGTCGCGTGTACCTGCAACTGTCCGGCCTGCACCTTCGCGACGCCTTCCTGCGCGCGCAGCAGCTGCGTCTGCGCGATCAGTACGTTCACGTAGTCGGTCAGGCCGCGCCGATAACCTTCGCGCGCCAGTTGATAGGTCTTGTTCGCCGTCGCGACGGAACGGTTCGCATCCTTCAATTGAGTATCGAGCGAACGCATCCGCACGACCTGATCGGCGATTTCCTTCAGCGCACCGACGATCGACTGGTTGTATTGCTCGACGGCCACGTCATAGCCCGCCGAAGCCGCGCCCAGTTGCGAGCGCAGGCGTCCGCCCGTGAAGATGGGCAGCGACAGCGCCGGACCCGCCGTCCAGCCGCCCGCCTGGGACTTCAGGAAGCCGAACAGCGGCCCCATTGCCGCATAGCCGCCAACTGACGCGAGCAGATCGATATTCGGATAGAAGTCCGCCTTCGCGACGTCGATGCCGCGCGCCTGCGCGGCGACCGTCCAGCGCGCCGCGACGATATCGGGGCGATGGCCGATCAGTTCGGCGGGCATCGTCGACGGCAGGCCGGCGAAGGCGGACAACGCGATCTGCGGGCGTGTGATCGAATCGCCCGCGCCGGGGCCTTTGCCCGCGAGCGCGGCCAGCTGGTTGCGGCCGAGCGCGATTTCTTCTTCGATCGCGTCGATCTGGCGTTCGTACTCGGGCAGCGGCGTTTCCGCCTGCGCGACTTCGAGCTGCGTGCCGATGCCGCCTTTCAGCCGCCGGTTGGCGAGCGCGGCAACCTGTTCCTGCTGTTCGAGCGTCTGTTTCGCGATATCGAGCAGCGCATAGTTCAGCGACATCTCGATATAGGCGCGCACGATGTTCGATTCGAGTTCCAGCTGCGCGGCGCGGTAATCGGCGGCGCGCGCATGAGCGACGTCGAGTGCTTCCTCGGCGGCGTTCTTGTCCTTGCCCCACAGATCGAGGTGATACGACAGGCCGAGTTCAGCCGTGTTGTTCCAGGACTGCTGGCCGGCCAGCTCGCCCGGACCGTAGAAGACGTTGTCCGGCCACTGCTTGCGCTGAATCTGCATGCTGCCGTTCACCTGTGGCAGCAGCGCGGACTTCGCGACGCCCGCGAACGACTGCGCCTCGCGTACGCGCGCCTGCGCCGCCGCGAGCGTCGGGCTGTCCGCCTGCGCCTGTTCGATCCACGCGTTCAACTGCGGATCGTTATAGGCGCGCCACCAGTCGGCGGCAGGCCATTGCGCATCGGTATTGGCCGCGCGGATGGCGGCGCCGACGTCGAGCGAGGCGGGCTCGGTGCTGGTCGATTGGGGCGCGATGTGTCCCGTGCTCGCGCAGCCGGCGATTATCAACGAGATCGTAAGAACCGACAGCGCGGCGATCCCTTTTGTTACCGGAAACTGCACGATTTGCTCCCCAAATGGCTATAGAACCTTGTAGGGGATTATATTTTTTGATCAGTTAGCGAATAACCCGCAAGGGTGTAACGCATACTTACGGAGAATGAGATAATCGTCTTTCCAAATCGTGCAACAATCCTTCCCGTACTGAAAGATTTGGGTGTAAATCATGGATACGCTTCAGAACATGCGCGTATTTGTCCGCGTCGTCGAAGCAGGCAGCTTCACGGGCGCGGCCCAGCATCTGAACACGACGACGGCTTATGCGTCGCGCGCCGTGTCCGATCTGGAGGCGCATCTGCGCACGCGTCTGTTGAACCGCACGACGCGCCGCATCGCGCTCACGGAGGCGGGCGAGCGCTATCTGCAGCGCTGCGAGCAGATTCTCGCGTACGTCGATCAGGCGGAAGCCGAGGCCAGTGATGCGCACGCGCGTCCGTCGGGCAAGCTGAAGGTTCACGCGATGACGAGCTTCGGCCAGCACTACGTGGTGCCCGCCGTGAGTCGCTATCAGCAGCGTTATCCCGACGTGCATCTGGAACTGACGCTCGCGCAGCGCATGCCCGATCTGCTCGACGAAGGCTACGACGTCGCGGTCGTGCTCGCGCAGAGCTTGCCTGATTCGGGGCTGGTTTCGCAGCGCCTTGGCAGCGCGTTCAGCGTGGTTGTCGCATCGCCGGATTATCTGGAGCGCAACGGCGTGCCGCAGACGCTGTCCGACTTGCGGGGCCACACGTGCCTGCAAATGATCACACCCGTGATGCCCGCCGACGAATGGACTTTCGATGGCCCGAACGGGCAGGAGACGCTGCATCTGGGCGCATCCACGTTCCAGATCAACGTCGCGGAAGCGATGGCCGTGGCGGTGCGCGAAGGCATGGGCGTCGCCGTGCTGCCTATCTATTCAGCCATTGCCGGCCTGCGCAGCGGCGAACTCGTGTGGATTCTTCCGGAATATATCTCGCAGGAAATGAACGTGTACGCGTTGTACCCGTCGCGGCAGTATCTGGACGCGAAGATCCGCACGTGGGTCGAGTTTCTGCGCGACGAACTGCCGGCGACACTCGCCGCGGATCAGGCCGAACTGCGCAAGTTCGCGCGCACTTGAAATAGCGCGTGCATGGCGCGATATGGGTGGAGCAGCCTTTTGACGGACTGTTACATCCCGCTGTCGCGTCGCAACACTTCCTTACTTCCTCGCGGCATCGGGTTTGCTAACGTGTCATCAAGGCGGGCATCTTTCGGCACGCAAGCACATCTGGAATCGAAGAGGACAACATGGATACGAATCTGCTGATGATCGGCGTCGCCGTCATGCTCGGACTGATTGGCGTTGCCGCGTCGCGCGATCTGCTGCGACGCCTGCGGCCGCAGCCGCGTCTCGTGCCGATCCGCGTCGACGAGCGGCAGCGTCGCGCGCGCGATATCAGCGGGCGTTGATTCTCCGCCGTCGACGCCTTTAGATCTCGACCACTTTGTCCCACGTGAACGCCGCGTTTTCGAGCGCCCGCGTGCGCCGGTCGAGATACCCGCGCGGGTTACACACGACGCGCGCGCCGTTTTCTACATAATCGAATGCCGTATGCGTATGGCCGTGTATCCACAGCGTCACGGGCGCGCGCACCAGCGACGGCAGATCATTGACGAAGCCCGCTGACACGACATCATCCGCATAACGCTCGGCGAGACTGCGCCGGTGCGGCGCATGATGCGTGACGACAATCGTCTTGCCCGCGAACGGTTTCGCCAGTTCCGTTTCCAGCCACGCGCGCGCGTGACGGTGAAGTGCGATCGTATCGGCGGCCGTCAGGTTGCGCGGCGTGTTGTCCTGCAGCGCGCCCTGGCCACCCGAGTCGTTTCCCGCTGTCCATGTCACCTGAATTAGCCCGCGATAGTCGAGCATCACGCGCTCGGCCGCCGCGATCGACGCGGCGCGTGATTCTTCATCATTGCCGTAAAGATCGAAGTCGGTCCACAGCGTCGTGCCGAGCACGCGCCACTGTCCGAGCGGATCGACGAGCGTCGTGTTGTTGAGAAAGTACACGTTGTCGACGCTCGCGGCGGCGTCGTGCATCGCCGCTTCGAGCGCACCGAACTCGCCGTCGTAATACTCGTGATTGCCCGGCACGTAGACGACGGGCACCGCGCCGTCGAACGTTTCAGCCGCCCAGCGCAGGCCTTCAGCGTGATTGTGGATGTCGCCTGCCAGCACGACCAGATCGGCGTCCGCATGCGGAATGATTTCCGGCTGGTCGGATTCGAGATGCAGATCGGACAGCACGCGAATTTTCATATACGCCTCTCGCCAGTTTGGATGCTATTAGCGTAGCACCTTGCCGGGATTCATCAGGTTCAGCGGATCGAACGCGGTTTTCAAAGTTTTCATCAGACGCACCTCAATATCCGATTTGTAATGCGCCGATTCGTCGATCTTCAACTGACCGATTCCATGCTCCGCGCTGATGCTGCCGCGATGCCGATGCACGCTGTCGTAGACGATCTGATTCATCGTGTGCTGATACTGGTCGAGAAACTGCTTCGCATCGCCGCCTTCGGGCGCCTGCACGTTGTAGTGCAGATTGCCGTCGCCGAGGTGACCGAACGTCACCATCCGCGCGCCGGGCGCGGCCTCCGCGATCAGCGCATCCGTTTCTTCGATGAAATGGCCGATGCGCGAAATCGGCACCGCGATATCGTGCTTGATGTTAAGCCCTTCTTCGGCCTGCGCCAGCGGAATGTGCTCGCGCAGATTCCAGAATGCTTGCGTCTGCGCGAGATTTTCCGCGACCACGGCATCTTCGACGAGACCGCTTTCGAGTGCCGTTTCCATCATCCGCTCGAAGAGCGCGCGCGCGTGCTCTTCGCTTTCGCTATCCGACAGTTCGAGCAGCACGATCTGCGCGTGCGGCTCGGCGAACGGATAGCGCATCTGCGGAAAATGCCGGTTCACGAGACGCAGGCAGAAATCCGACATCAACTCGAAGCCCGTCAGAAGCGGTCCGGCGTGACGCTGCGCGAGCGACAGAAAATCCAGCGCGGCATGCGCCGAAGGCAGCGCGGCGAGCGCGGTCACGCGCGCGGCCGGCTGCGGATGCAGTTTCATCACGGCCGCCGTGATGATGCCGAGCGTGCCTTCCGCGCCGATGAAGAGGTCGCGCAGATCGTAGCCGGTGTTGTCCTTGCGCAGTCCGCGCAGTCCATCCCACAGCTCGCCTTGCGGCGTCACGACTTCCAGCCCGAGACACAGCTCGCGCGTGTTGCCATAGCGCAATACGCCCGTGCCGCCCGCGTTCGTCGACAGATTGCCGCCGATCGTGCAACTGCCTTGCGCCGCGAGGCTCAGCGGGAACAGCCGTGCGGCCGCTTCGGAGCGCGCCTGCACGTCGGCGAGTACGACGCCTGCTTCGACGGTGATGGTGTTGTTGTGCGGGTCGACGTCGCGCACGCGATTGAGCCGCCTGAGACTCAGCACTGCTTGCGCGCCGCTGGTGTCGGGCGTGGCGCCACCCACGAGGCCCGTATTGCCGCCTTGCGGCACGATCGCGACACGATGTTCGTTCGCGAGCCGCACGATCGCGGCGACTTCTTCGGCCGTCGACGGGCACAGCACCGCGCACGCGCTGCCTGTGTAGCGGCGGCGCCAGTCGGTGAGATAGGGCGCGGTGTCGTGCCGATCGGTAAGGACGTGCGCGGTGCCGATCGCGTCGACGCACGCGGCGATGAAGTTCGATGAAGCTGCGGAGTTCATGAATGGTCGGTCAGAGCGGGTAGGGCGTGTTCGGCAGGTGCGTGATTCGACGATGGCGGTTGATGCAGGTTGATGCATTGAATGCGCGGCGCGGCCAGGGCTGTGGCCGCACCGCGCCGGACAATCAGACGGGCCCGCTGGCCGCGCCGTTTTCACTGCGCGCATGACGCTTCGCCGCGCGCTTGAACGGCGCGACATAAACGAGTGCGCAGACGAAGAACGCGACGGCGAGGATCACCTCGCACCAGCCGAGCCGGGCGCTCAGGCCACGATCCGACATACCGCGCACGATGCCTTCCATCAGATACAGCAGGCTCAGCATCGATGCCCACTGCAACGTGTAAAGCCGCTTGCGCCACACGCCGGGCAGCGCGAGCAGCAACGGCACGGCCTTGAGCACGAACAGCGAGCCGCCCGCGCGCAACGGCGCGAGCCACCATTCCCACGCAACGCACAGCGCAATCAATGCAATGAGCGCAACCAGCGCGCCCGTTGCGGCGGCGCGGTTGCCCTGCGCGCTGTTACGGGACGCTGCGTCGCGCGCCGTATTCATGGCCGCTCGCTCATCGAGGCGGCAGTGCGCGCAATCCGCGCGCCAAGCGCAACGGCGAGCGTTTTCTCATCGGCTGAAATGCCGTGGCCGGCTGAGTCCGCACGCGCGAAGTGCGATGCCCCATAGGGCGTGCCGCCCGTTTGCGTCGTCGTGAGCGTGCTTTCGGTATAGGGAATGCCGAGGATCAGCATGCCGTGATGCAGGAGCGGCAGCATCATCGACAGCAGCGTCGTTTCCTGGCCGCCGTGCAGGCTGCCCGTCGACGTGAACACGCACGCAGGCTTCCCCGCGAGCGCGCCCGAGAGCCACTGCGGCGTGGTGCCGTCGAGGAAGTACTTGAGCGGCGCGGCCATGTTGCCGAAGCGGGTCGGCGAGCCGAGCGCGAGTCCCGCGCACTCTTCGAGATCGCGCAGTTCCACGTACGGCGGGCCTTCGGCGGGAATGTCGGGCTGCGTGGCTTCGCAGACCGTCGAAACGGGTGGCACCGTACGCACGCGCGCTTGCATGCCGGTAACGCTGTCGATGCCGTGCGCGATGGCCAGCGCGAGTTCGCGCGTGGCACCGTGCCGGCTGTAGTAAAGCACGAGGATGTCTTTCATAGGCATTGGCAGTGAACGGGTATTATAGGGGTGGGTTCGCTGGCGGTGCCGCGAGATTGGCGACGCGCTCGATGCCGGCGCGTGCACTGAAGTGGAGGAGGTCGGTTTGTTGTCCAGGTTGCGTCTCGATCTCGACGCGCTCAAGCGTCTCGCGGAGTTTGCCGCGAAGCGCAGCGGCGAGGATCGCATTCCTCAGGTTGCGGGCAGTCTCACCTTCACGACGATGCTTTCGCTGGTGCCGCTCGCGACGGTCGCGTTCGCGCTGTTTACCGCGTTTCCGATCTTCGCGCAGTTCCAGATGTCGCTGCAGACCTTTCTCGCCGACCATCTGATGCCTGACCAGGTCAGCAGCCAGATCTTCAAATACCTGAACCAGTTCGCATCGAAGGCAAAGGGGCTGACCACGGTCGGCATGATCATCCTGTTCGTCACATCCGTGATGACGATGATGACGATCGAATCCGCGTTCAACGTGATCTGGCGCGTGCGCAAGGCGCGCCCCTTCGCGCAGCGCGTGCTGGTCTACTGGTCGATCCTGACGCTCGGGCCGATCCTGATCGGCGTGAGCCTGTCGATCTCCTCGTATCTGTTCACGCAGTCCATGACTTACACGGCCGCGCAGCGCATCACGCCGCTGATCGAATGGGCGCTGGCGGGCGCTGCATTGCCGCTGACGGTGCTCGCATTCACGCTGATGTATGTGTTCGTGCCGAACTGTCGGGTGGAGTGGCGCGATGCCATCGTAGGCGGCGTGACGGCCGCGATCGCGTTCGAACTGGCCAAGCGCGGCTTCGGTTTCTACATCCGACGCATTCCGACTTATACGGCTGTGTACGGCGCGTTCGCCGTCGTGCCGCTCTTTCTTCTATGGATGTACCTCAGCTGGTTCATCACGCTCGCAGGCGCGATGATCGCGTCGGCGTTGCCGGCGATCCGCACGGGGCAATTCCATCGTCCCGACTTTCCGGGCAGCGATCTGCTCGATTCGCTCGAATTGCTTGCGCGGCTCGTCGAAGCGCGTGATGCGGGCACGCACGGCTACACGGTGCCCGAACTCGCGCGCGCACTGCGCCGCGATATGGAAACGACGGTGCGTCTGTTGCAGCGGCTCGAAGCGATCGACTGGATCGTGCAACTCGATGAAAACGGCCAACGCCCGCGCTTTCTGCTGATCGCGAACCCGACCCAGATCACAGTGGAGCGGCTTTTCGACCTGTTCGTGATCGACCGCGCGGAACTTGCGTATCAGCTGAATCTCGCTTCGACGCATGTGGATAGCGCCATGCTGCTAGCCGCGCTCGATAACGACGCGCTCAAGGTAAACCTCTCGACTTTGCTGGCGGCGCGCGCCTCTTCACGCGACGCTGCGCAACAGGATCAGGCGGGCATGCACGACGCGGCTGCGTTGCCCCAGCAGACGGCTTGAGCGCTCTCGGGCTTTGGGGCGCTCGCGCATCGTTCGTGGTGCCTGAGCCGCGTTGCGCCGCTCGCCGCTAGCTATAGCGAAATGCGCCCCGTGCAGATGTCCTTGAACATCACCCAGTCGCCCATCAGGCTGTAAATGGGATGCCGGAAGGTCGCCGGCCGGTTCTTCTCGAAGAAGAAATGGCCGACCCACGCAAACCCATACCCGCATATCACGGCTGCCGGCAGCCACAGCCAGTCCCCCGTCGCGAGCGCCATTGCGACGAAGCCAATCACGCCCAGCGATCCGACGAAATGCAGCCGCCGTGACACCGTGTTGCGATGCTCGGTCAGATAGTACGGATAGAACTCCGCGAAGCTGCCGAAGTGCTCGTCGTGCGTTGTCTGATGGCTCATGATCGCCTCCGTTGCCTGCCTGTGCGAGCGCCGTCGCGCTGCCCGATCCGGTCAGGCATGGATTCATTGTGCTGCTATCGTCAGACGCGCGCAACCTGGCCATTCGGCATATGGTGCGCGCGCTTCGGGGCGGTTAGTGTGATGCCTGTACACGGTTCGAAGCGTGGGCTGTCGCAAATGCGTAAAGCGCATCGAGCGTTGCATCGGGCTGCTCGGACATCAGCGCGTGGCCGGCGTCGAGCGTGATCGTGTCGACGGGCACGTTTGCGCCGCGCAGCGCGTCGGCGACGGCTTTGGCGGCGCGCGGCGGCGTCATCACGTCGCGCCTGCCGACGATCAGGCGTGTGGGGCAGCTCACCTGCGCGGCGCGCGCGAGGCCGTCCGTGTACGCATTGCAGGCGCTGAAGTCGGTGTGAAAGAGTTGTGGCTCGCCTGTCGCCGAGACGCGCTCCATTAGCCGCTGGTTCATGCCGTGCAGCCAGAAGCCGGGCGCGGGGCAAGACGGTTTCGCAGCGAGCGTCGAATGCGACCACTGGTTGACCATGTCGATGGCTTCCGGCTCGCGCTCGCGCGCGGCATCGAGCAGCGCGTCGGAGACGGCCATCGGCACGGCCGTCGCGACGAGCGCCAGATGCGTCGCGCGTGACGGGTAGCGGGCCGCGAAGTCGAGGGCGACGAGCGAGCCCATGCTGTGCCCGGCGACGAACGCGCGCGCCACGCCCACTGCGTCGAGCAACGCCGCGAGCCAGTCGGCCATCGCGCCGATGCTGGTCAGCGCCGGGCCCGCGCTGCGGTGGTGGCCGGGGAGGTCGACGGCCAGCACGCCAAAGCCGTGATGCGCAAAATAGCGCGTTTGCAGCGCCCAGACGCTGTGATCGTGCTCGGCACCATGAATGAAGACGGCGGTGGGCAGAGCGGCGTCGAATGCCTTGCCGCCCGTGTACGCGTAGGCCGGTTTGCCGTTGACGTCGACGATCATGCGGACTCCTTGCGCGCCGGATCGGCGGGTTTCGAGGCGGCTTGTTGCGCAGTGCTGCCCGCGGATTTCTGCGCGGCTTTTAGCGCGCGCTTGAGATCGTCGATCAGGTCGTCGGGGTCTTCGAGGCCGATCGAAAGACGTATCGTGCCTTCCGCTATGCCCGCGGCGGCTAGCGCGGCGGCGTCCATGCGGAAGTGCGTCGTCGAGGCAGGATGAATGACGAGCGAGCGCGCATCGCCGACGTTCGCGAGATGCGAGAACAGCGATAGCGCTTCGATGAACGCGCGGCCGGCGGCGCGGTCGCCGCGCAGATTGAAGCTGAACACGGCGCCCGCACCGCGCGGCAGCAGGCGCTGCGCGAGCGCGTGATCCGGGTGGGTCGGCAGTTCGGGATAGGCGACTGATTCGACAGCGGCATGGGCGGCGAGGAATTCGACCACCTTGCGTGTGTTCGTGACGTGGCGCTCCATGCGCAGCGGCAGCGTTTCGATGCCCTGCAGCAGTTGCCACGCCGCTTGCGGATGAAGGCACGCGCCGAAGTCGCGCAACCCTTCGCGGCGTGCGCGCAGCAGGAACGGCGCAACCGTGCTTTCCTCGGCGAACACCATGCCGTGAAAGCCTTCGTACGGCTCGGTGAATTCCGGGAAGCGCCCGGACGCGTCGAAGTCGAACGTGCCGCCGTCCACAAGCACGCCGCCGATCGTCGTGCCGTGGCCGCCGAGGAACTTGGTCGCGGAGTGGTAGACGAAATCCGCGCCGTGGTCGAACGGCTTGAGCAGATACGGCGTCGTAAAGGTCGAATCGACCAGCAAAGGCACGCGATGCTCGTGCGCGATCCGCGCGACCGTCGCGATATCGAGCACGTCGAGGCCCGGGTTGCCCAGCGTTTCGCCGAACAGCAGTTTGGTGTTCGGGCGCAGCGCGGCGCGCCACGCGTCGATGTCGCCCGGCTTCACGAACGTCGTTTCGATGCCGAAGCGGCGCAGCGTGTAGTTGAGCAGGTTGTGCGAGCCGCCATAGAGCGCACTCGACGCGACGATGTGCGAGCCCGCGCCCATCAGCGTTGCGATCGCGAGATGCAGCGCGGCCTGGCCGCTCGCCGTGCCGATCGCGCCCGCGCCGTTTTCGAGCGCGGCGACGCGCTCTTCGAATACGGCGACCGTCGGGTTCGAGATGCGCGAGTAGACATGGCCCGCGCGCTCCATGTTGAAGAGCGCGGCGGCGTGATCGGAGTCGCGGAACGTGAAGGACGTGGTCTGGTAGATCGGCGTCGCGCGCGCGCCCGTCGCGGGGTCGGGGGCGGCGCCCGCATGCAGCGCAAGCGTGTCGAAACGGTTGGCGGACATCGTGGACGGCCGGACCTCGACAGCCCGGCGAAGGTGAGAGTGGGGGCCATCGTATCATCGTGCCGCGTGCCGACCACTCAGTTAACGCCCGTATTACGTCTGTATGGAAATGCGGGCCGGACAGGCGAGAACGGGCCGCCCGGCGCGCCCGCCGCAGCCGCAGGCAGACCCGCGAGCGCCGCCTGCCGAGCGTTCGCTGGCGCGCTCCCGGCAGTGGTTGTGCGCTTTCTTTTTGTGGGCCTTTCCGCTACGATCGAAAGACAGTCAAGCCTTTTTTTGCTTCAGAAGGCTTCATCAGGAGACAAATCATGCGCGTCAGCGACATTCTCAAGCTCAAGGGCAACACCCTTTTTACCGTCACGCCCGATAGCCCGCTCAATGAAGCCGTCAACACGATGGCCGAGCACGATATCGGCTCGCTCGTCGTGATGGAGTACGGCGATCTCGTCGGCATGCTGACGTTCCGCGAGATCATTCTCGTGCTGAGCCGCAATGGTGGCAGCGTCGGCGGCAGCACGATCCGCAAGATCATGGACGATCACCCGCTCACCTGCACGCCGGAAACGGATGTCAACGAAGTTCGCCGCATGATGCTCGAACATCACGTGCGTTATCTGCCCGTCATGGAAAGCCGCAAGCTGATGGGCGTGATTTCGTTCTACGACGTCGCGAAGGCGGTCGTTGAAGAGCAGGGCTTCGAGAACCGGATGCTGAAGGCCTATATCCGCGACTGGCCCGCGGAAGATGAGCCGCAGCAGGAGCAGCCGTCGCGCTGAGCGAGGCTCGGTGTCGGCTCAATTTGCAGATGAGGCCTGCCGGCATGCCGCTGTCGCATGACTGAACTATCCTCGAAGCGCGCGCGATCAGCGTGCGCTTTTTTTGTGTCCGCCAGTTCCGCAAAGCGGTTGTGAATCCGGGCAGAAACTGCCCAACATCCATCACTCAATGAACGATCGTCCGTTGTCTACCGCCCAACAGCAAAGGCGCACCGCGCGTGAACACGGTTCGCAGTTCCGGCTGTTGCGCGAGCGCCGTTTCGCGCCGTTCTTCTGGACGCAGTTCCTCGGCGCGATGAACGACAACGTGTTCAAGATCGGCTTCACGTCGCTCGTCACGTATCAGGCCGCGCGCTTCTCAGGCGTCAATGCGGATACCGCGGCCTTTCTGATTTCCGCGATCTTCATTCTGCCGTTTGTCTTGTTCTCGGCGACCTCTGGTCAGATCGCCGACAAGTACGACAAGGCGATGCTCACGCGCTTCGTCAAGACATTCGAGATCGGCGTGATGCTGGTCGGCGGCGCAGGCTTCTGGCTGCACAACGCCGTGCTGCTGTATCTGTGTACGTTCCTGATGGGCGTCCATTCGACGGTGTTCGGCCCCGTCAAGTACGCTTACTTGCCACAGCATCTGGACAGATCGGAGCTGGTCGGCGGCAACGGCATGGTCGAGATGGGCACCTTCGTCGCGATTCTGTTCGGCACGATTCTGGGCGGCGCGGCGGCGGGCTCGGACGCGCACGGCGCGGCGATCCTCGCGTTCGGCTGCGTGGCGATTGCGCTGATTGGACGCGTCGCGTCGGGCTTCGTGCCGCCGTCGATGCCTTCTCAACCGGACCTGCGCATCAACTGGAATCCAATCAGCGAAACCTGGCGAAATCTGAAACTGGCGCGTCAGAACCGGACGGTGTTTCTGAGCCTGCTTGGCATTTCCTGGCTGTGGTTCGTTGGCGCGACGTTCCTGTCGTCGTTCTTCCGGTTCGCGAAGGACGTGCTGTCCGCCAATCCCGATGTCGTGACCGTGCTGCTCGCCACCTTTTCGATCGGCATCGGCACCGGGTCGCTGTTGTGCGAGCGGCTGTCAAAGAAACGCATCGAAATCGGGCTCGTGCCGCTCGGCTCGATCGGCATCAGCGTGTTCGCGATTGACCTGTTCTTCGCGAGCCACGCGCTGCCGGGCGTCTCGCATCTGCTGACGGTCGGCGAATTCATGGCCTTGCCCGCGCACTGGCGCGTGCTTGCCGATCTGTTCCTGCTGGCGATGTTCGGCGGCTTCTACAGCGTGCCGCTCTACGCGCTGATCCAGAGCCGCAGCCAGCCGAGCCACCGCGCGCGGATCATCGCGGCGAACAATATCCTCAACTCGCTGTTCATGATCGTGTCGGCACTGATAGCCGTCGCTCTGACGTCGGCGGGTGTCGGCATTCCGGGGTTGTTCCTCGTGACGGCGCTGCTCAACGTGGTGGTCGCGATCTATATCTATTCGCTCGTGCCCGAGTTTCTGCTGCGCTTCGTCGCTTGGCTGCTGGTACACACGTTCTACCGGATGCGCCTCGTGCATGCGGAGCGCATTCCCGAAGAGGGCGCGGCCGTGCTGGTGTGCAATCACGTGAGCTATGTCGACGCCATTGTCATCATGGCGGAAAGCCCGCGGCCGATCCGCTTCGTGATGGACCACCGGATTTTCCGCACACCGCTTGTCGGCTGGCTCTTTAGACACGCTAAGGCGATTCCGATCGCCCCCGCACATGAAGACCCGGAAATGCTGAAACGTGCCTATGACGCCTGTGCGAAAGCGCTCGACGACGGCGATCTCGTCTGTATTTTTCCCGAAGGCAAGCTGACACGAACGGGTGAGATGAATCCGTTCCGCCATGGCGTGGAGGAAATTCTGCGGCGCAAGGCCGTGCCCGTCGTACCGATGGCGCTGCGAGGGCTGTGGGGCAGTTTCTGGTCGCGCAGCACCGATGCGCGCTTTCCGCGGCCGCTCCAGAGGGGCGTGATGAGCCGTCTGACGCTGGCCGTCGGTGAGCCGCTCGAACCGGCCGACGCGACGCCGGAACGTCTGCAGCAGGTCGTCACCGAGCTGCGCGGCGCGCGCAAGTGAGGCTGTACGCCTGAACCGTCTGGCGGAAGGCGCGACGCTTTCGTCCATTCGTCCTATAACCACCGGCCGGGCTGCTCCGCGCCACGCCAGTGCGGCCGGGCTGGCATAATAACGGTCTCCCCGCATTTCTTTGGACGACGCTCATGTCCGGCAATACCCTCGGTACGCTCTTCACCGTCACGACCTTCGGCGAATCGCATGGCCCGGCCATCGGCTGTGTGATCGACGGCTGCCCGCCGGGTATGCCGCTCGTCGAGACCGACATCCAGTTCGAACTCGACCGCCGCCGGCCCGGCACGTCGCGTCATGTGACGCAGCGCCAGGAAGAAGACAAGGTCGAGATTCTCTCGGGCGTCTTCGAAGGCAAAACGACGGGCGCGCCCATCGCGCTGCTGATCCGTAACACGGACCAGCGCAGCAAGGACTACGGCAACATCGTCGAAACCTTCCGTCCTGGCCACGCCGACTACACCTACTGGCAGAAGTACGGCATTCGCGACCATCGTGGCGGCGGCCGTTCGTCGGCGCGCCTGACGGCGCCGACAGTGGCGGCGGGAGCCGTCGCGAAGAAATGGCTGCGCGAGAAGTTTGGCGTGGAGATTCGCGGCTATATGGCGGCGCTCGGCGAGATCGACGTGCCGTTCGTCGACTGGCAATACGTGCGCGAAAATCCGTTCTTCGTGCCGAATGCCGATATCGTGCCGCAGCTCGAAACGTATATGGATGAACTGCGCAAGGACGGCGATTCGATCGGCGCGCGCATCAACGTGGTCGCGTCGGGCGTGCCCGTGGGCCTTGGCGAGCCGCTGTTCGACCGCCTCGACGCCGACATCGCGCACGCCATGATGGGCATCAACGCGGTGAAGGGCGTCGAGATCGGCGCGGGCTTCGAAAGCGTCCGGCAGCGCGGTTCCGTGCATGGCGACGAACTGACGCCGGAAGGCTTCGTGGGCAACCATGCGGGCGGCGTGCTCGGCGGCATTTCGACAGGACAGGACATCACCGTGTCGATCGCCATCAAGCCGACGTCGAGCATCCGCACGCCGCGCCGTTCGATCGATAAAAACGGCCAGCCCGCCGTCGTCGAAACGTTTGGGCGACACGATCCGTGCGTCGGCATTCGCGCGACGCCGATCGCCGAGGCAATGCTCGCGCTCGTGCTGATCGACCACGCGCTAAGGCACCGCGCGCAATGCGGCGACGTCGCCGTCGATACGCCGAAGATCGCTGCCAGCGCGCCCTGACGTGCAACGCCATTCGGCGTAAGGTCGAAGATATCCGGCAAACTCGCTGGTTCCCGACGGGGCGGTCAACATGAACACTATCGATCCCACCGCCGCCGATCCGCTCGCGCCGCTGCGTGCGCGTACGGCCTTGCCCGACGCCGTCGCGACCGACTGGTTCGCGCTCGGCAACGCGCTCCTTGAACGTGCAAACGGCGACAAGGCGCTGCTGCGCGAAGCCGTCGATGCGCTGATGCGGGCGCATCGGCTGGACGCGAATTGCGACGCCAGGCTGTTGCACAGCATCGCGCAGACGGCCTTCATCCTCCGCGACTGGGCGCTCATCGAATCGTCCACCGCACTTCTGCTGGCGCGCGACGCCAACGATGCCAACGCGCTCGTCTGGCGCGCGGCCGCCGTCCAGGAGCGCGACGATTTCACCGAAGCACAGCGCCTGCTGCACGAAGCGGCGCGCGCGGCGCCCGGCAATCACATCGTCTTGCACAAGCTCGCGTTGTGCATCAAGGAACAAGGCCGTTTCGGCGAAGCGGAAGCGCTGCTGCGCCGCGTGCTGGAGCTGACACCGAACAACGCGCACGCGCTTTTCGATCTGTCGGAACTGGAAGTGCGCGCGGGGCGTTACGCGCAAGGCTGGCTCGACTACGAAGCACGCATCGCCTTCGCGCACGATTCGAACGCCGCGCGGGCTGCGCTCGCCGCTATTAGCCCGAACTGGCGCGGCGAGTCGCTGGCGGGGAAGACGCTCGTCGTCTATGGCGAGCAGGGCAACGGCGATTGTCTGTGGTCGGTGCGCTTTCTACCGCTGCTCGCCGAGCGCGCGCAACGTGAGGGCGGCCGCGTGATTTTTGGTTACGCGGGGCCGATGCAGCATCTGTTTGAACGCATGCTGCCGGATGGCATCAAGATCGAAACGAGCCTCGACACGAAGCCCGATTATCACTGTGGGTTGATGAGCTTGCCGCTGCGTTTGGGCATCAACGATCCGTCGGTGTGGGGACGGCCGTATCTGAGCGCCGATCCCGCGCTTGCCGGCGCATGGCGCGAGCGCGTCGCTGGCGCCACGGTGGCGGGAAATAAGAAGATCGGACTTGTCTGGAACGGCAATCCCGATCACATCCGCGACAGGCGGCGCTCGGTGCCGGCTCATGAGATCGCGCGAATTCTGGATGTGCCGGGTGTGACGTTCTTCGCGATTTCACCGGGGCGCGAGCAGACGGTCGGACAATGGCGCACGAAAGGCATCGATATCGTCGACTTGACCCCGCAGTTCACGGCCGGTTTCGACGACGTGGCCGCGCTGCTCGTCAATCTCGACGCGCTCGTTACTATCGACAGCGGTCCTGCGCATCTGGCGGGCGCGCTCGGCGTGCCGACGTGGCTAATGCTCGATCACGTGTCCTCCTGGTTCTGGGGCGAGGAGACGGAGCGTACGCCGTGGTATCAGACAGCCGAGCTGTTTCGTCAGCCGTCGGCTGGCGCGTGGGAGGCCGTGCTTGAACGCGTGCGTGCCCGGCTTGAAGCGCTGGCGGAGTGAGCCGGAAAATTTCCGCAACGTCATGTGAAAACGCCGCTCATCGAGCGGCGTTTTGCTTTACGGGCGACGCGGTTTGCGTCACATGTTCGGATAGTTCGGACCGCCACCGCCTTCGGGCGTCACCCACACGATGTTCTGCGTCGGGTCCTTGATATCGCAGGTTTTGCAGTGGACGCAGTTTTGCGCGTTGATGACGAGGCGCTCGCTGCCGTCGTCGTTCTTCACGAACTCATAGACAGCGGCGGGGCAGTAACGGCTTTCAGGGCCTGCATAGGTTTGCAGGTTGACCTTGACGGGCACCGAAGGGTCTTTCAGCGTCAAGTGCGCAGGCTGATTCTCTTCGTGATTCGTGTTCGAGATGAACACCGACGACAGGCGATCGAACGTGAGCTTGCCATCCGGCTTCGGATACTCGATCGGCGTGCATTGCGATGCCGGCTTCAGCATCTCGTGATCCCAGTGCTGGTGGTGCAGCGTCCACGGCACGTTACCGCCCAGCAGCTTCTGTTCGATGCCGACCATCAACGTGCCGAGATACAGGCCCTTGCTCATCCACTGCTTGAAGTTGCGCGCGCGATAGAGTTCGGTGTGCAGCCACGAAGTCTTGAACGACTCGGGATATGCGGTCAGTTCGTCGCTATGGCGGCCGGCCTGCACGGCATCGAACGCGGCGTCGGCGGCGAGCATGCCTGTCTTGATTGCCGCGTGCGAACCCTTGATCCGCGACGCGTTCAGGAAGCCTGCATCGTCGCCCACGAGGGCGCCGCCCGGGAAAGCGAGCTTCGGCAGCGACAGCAGGCCGCCCGCCGTGATCGCACGCGCGCCATACGACACACGCTTGCCGCCTTCGAGGAACTTGCGGATTTCCGGATGCGTCTTGTAGCGCTGGAATTCTTCGAACGGCGACAGATACGGATTGGAGTAGCCCAAGCCGACGACAAAGCCCACCATCACCTGGTTATTGTCGATGTGATACAGGAACGAGCCACCGTAAGTCTGCGTATCGAGCGGCCAGCCGGCCGTGTGGATCACCAGACCCGGTTTGTGCTTCGCCGGATCGATTTCCCAGAGTTCCTTGATGCCGATGCCGTACACCTGCGGATCGGCGCCGTCGCGCAGCTTGAATTTGTCCGACAGTTGCCGGCCGAGATGGCCGCGCGCGCCTTCGCAGAACAGCGTGTACTTCGCGTGCAGTTCCATGCCGAGCTGGAAATTTTCGGTCGGCTCGCCGTCCTTGCCGATGCCAAGATTGCCCGTCGCAACGCCTTTGACCGAACCGTCCTCGTTGTACAGCACTTCAGCGGCAGCAAAACCCGGAAAAATCTCGACGCCCGCCGCTTCGGCCTGTTGTCCCAGCCAGCGCGTGACGTTCGCGAGACTGATCACATAATTGCCGTGATTTTTGAAATTGTCCGGCAGCGCCCAGTTCGGCACCGATTTCGCCCCCGTTTCGGAGAGAAACAAAAATCGGTCTTCCGTCACTTCAACGTCCAGCGGCGCGCCTTTTTCCTTCCAGTCCGGAATCAGTTCGTTCAGCGCGCGCGGGTCCATCACGGCGCCCGAGAGGATATGCGCCCCAATTTCCGAGCCTTTTTCGAGCACGCAGACGCCGATCTCGACGCCTTTTTCCGCAGCACGCTGCTTCAGGCGAATGGCCGCCGACAGGCCCGCCGGGCCGCCGCCGACGATCACCACGTCATATTCCATCGACTCGCGCGGGCCGTATTGCTCGATCAGACTTGCGGGGGTCATTGATGCTCCTCTTACCGTTAGAATGCTTTTTTCGGGATCGTATTGTCAGCGAACGATCCTTGCGCTGCAACACAATGAGGCGAGATTAGCACGATCGTTCTATTATTGTGAACTGGGAATTACGCCATGCCCTGCGCGATGCGTGGACATGTTATCCCGTCACATCCACGTTCCAAGGAAAACGACAATGGGCCGTTCGATCAATCTGGAAGGCAAGGTGGCGCTGATTACGGGCGCGTCGAGTGGACTCGGCAAGCGGTTTGCCATGGTGCTGTCGCAAGCGGGCGCCAAGGTCGTGCTGGCAAGCCGACGAATCGAACGCCTGAAGGAATTGCGCGCCGAGATCGAGGCGTCGGGCGGCGCGGCGCACGTCGTTTCGCTCGATGTGACCGATTATCAGAGCATCAAGTCGGCTGTTGCGCACGCCGAGACCGAGGCGGGCACGATCGATATCCTCGTCAACAACTCGGGCGTCTCGACGACGCAAAAGCTGACGGAAGTGACGCCAGCGGACTTCGAATACGTGTTCGACACGAACACGCGCGGCGCCTTCTTCGTCGCGCAGGAAGTGGCCAAGCGAATGATCATGCGCTGTGGCGCCACTAACAAACCTTCGTACCGGATCATCAATATTGCTTCGGTGGCGGGCTTGCGGGTGCTGCCGCAGATCGGGCTTTACTCGATGAGCAAGGCCGCCGTCGTACACATGACGAAGGCGATGGCGCAGGAGTGGGGCCGGCACGGCATCAACGTGAACGCGATCTGCCCCGGTTACATCGATACCGAGATCAATCATCATCACTGGTCGACCGATCAGGGGCAGAAGCTGATCTCGATGCTGCCGCGACATCGCGTCGGCAAGCCGGAAGATCTCGATGGGCTGTTGCTGCTGCTCGCCGCCGACGAATCGCAGTTCATCAACGGCTCGGTGATCGCCGCCGACGACGGCTTCGGCCTGTCGTGAAGGGCGCGAATCCGCTGAAAACCACGCGTTTCGCGACGCTCGGAGCAGTAAAACGCGAAACGCGCGATCATTGACACCCTTGTGCAACGTCCGCATCGCGCGGCGCGTTGCGCAGTCGAATCTGGCCGCCGCGCCATGCAGTGCGACCAAAGCAGAGTGCGGCCCAGCCGTTCCGTTTCCCCGATTTAAACCGTAGAAGAAGTGCAATGAGCGATTACCACCCCGTTTTTGAGATGTCGATGCCGATCCGTTGGGGCGACATGGACGCGTTCGGCCATGTGAACAACACGGTCTATTTCCGTTACATGGAGCAGGTGCGGATTTCCTGGTTCGAGCAGCTCGGCATCGCCGGCGGCAATGGCGAAGGGCAGGGGCCCGTGATCGTCAACGCATCGATGGAATTTCTGAAGCAGCTGCACTATCCGGGCGACGTGATCGGCCGCATGACGGTCGGCGTGCCGGGGCGCAGCAGCTTCGACACGGGCTTCGAGCTGTATCGCGCGGACGATCCTGACACGCTGTATGCGCGCGGCAATGCGAAGTGTGTGTGGATCGACTACGCGGCGGGCAAGTCGGTGCCGATTCCCGATCTGCTGCGCTCGACAATCGAAAGCGCTCATCTCGTGAAGGCCTGAGCGTCATCCTCGCGCGCCGGCTGTCGCGGCCGGCGCCGCCCCCCCGCTCCCCGATTTGCAAGCGGAAGTCAGTTTCCGAGCAGGCGCTGCAACAGTTCCGTCGCGTTGCCCGTGTCATATTTGCGCATCAGCCGCGCGCGATAGACGTCGACGGTGCGCGAACTGATGTCGAGAATCCGGCCAATCTGCTTACTCGTTTTCCCCGTCACCAGTTGCGCGGCGATTTCGCGCTCGCGCGGCGTCAGTTCGACGGCGACGCGCCGTGTCGCGCTGAGATCCTCGAAAGTCCAGACGCCCGCTGCGTGCGGCATCGCGCGGTCGAGCGAGCGGCCCGTCACGTGGCACCAGAACAGCTCGCCGTTGGCCCGCTTCATGATGCGGTCGTCGGCGTAGCTGCCTTGCGCGGTCATGATGGGCGGAATGCGTTCGCCGATGCGCTCGAACTCGTCGGGCGATGGATACAGCACCGCGAACGATTGCCCCAGCAACGATTCGCGCGAGCGGCCGAAGATCGCGGCCAGCTGGTCGTTGCAGTCTTCGATGATCCGTTCGCGCGACAGGACGAGACCGATCGGCGCGAGATGAAAAGCGGTTTGGTAATCCAGTTCGGGCATGAAATCAGCAAAGAGTGCGGTACGAATACTTATGTATTTTTGCGTATTGTGCCGCAAGGCCGCCGCATCGTACCCTTTCGGCACATCACAAGATGCGCGGTTGGCGTGCGTGAGCACCGGTTTGCAATGTTTTGCACATGTCACGCCACCGTTCGCCGCAGATGACTAGAATGGCGTGTCGGGCCAGGCCTGCAGCGCCCCGGCAGGCGGTTCAGACCGCGCGAAAGCGCACAGGAACACGCAGCCAGTCGATATAAGAACGGCGTCGCATCGATCCGGATTTTCGGGTATCCAATCAAGGAAGGGACACACTGATGAACAAAGTCTACGCAAGCGCGGCGTCCGCGCTCGAAGGCATCGTCAAGGACGGCCAGACATTCGCTGTCGGCGGCTTTGGCCTGTGCGGCATTCCCGAAGCGCTGATCGCCGCCCTGCGCGATTCGGGCGTCAAGGGCATCACCTGCATCAGCAACAACGCGGGCGTCGACGGCTTCGGCCTCGGGCTGCTGCTGGAAACGCGCCAGATCAAGAAAATGATCTCGTCGTACGTCGGCGAGAACAAGGAATTCGAACGCCAGTACCTGGCGGGCGAACTCGAGCTGGAATTCACGCCGCAAGGCACGCTCGCCGAAAAGCTGCGTGCGGGCGGCTCGGGCATTCCGGCGTTCTTCACGAACACGGGCTACGGCACGATCATCGCGGACGGCAAGGAAACGCGCCAGTTCGGCGAGAACCACTACGTGCTGGAACATTCGCTGACGGCCGACGTCGCGCTCGTCAAGGCATGGAAGGCCGACAAGTCGGGCAACCTGATCTACCGTCGCACCGCGCGCAACTTCAACCCGATGTGCGCGATGGCCGGCAAGATCACGGTCGTGGAAGTCGAAGAGATCGTCGAGACGGGTGAACTCGATCCGGATGCGATCCACACGCCGGGCATTTTCGTGCAGCGTATCGTGCTGAACGCGAACCCCGAAAAACGTATCGAACAACGCATCGTCCGCGCGAAAGGAGAATGACCATGGCTTGGAATCGTGACCAGATGGCCGCGCGCGCGGCGCAGGAACTGCAGGACGGCTTTTACGTGAACCTCGGCATCGGCCTGCCGACGCTCGTCGCCAACCACGTGCCCGCGGGCATGGAAGTGTGGCTGCAATCGGAAAACGGCCTGCTCGGCATCGGCCCGTCGCCGTATGAAGAAGAAGTCGACGCCGATCTCATCAACGCGGGCAAGCAGACCGTGACGACGCTGCCCGGTTCGTCGATTTTCTCGTCGGCCGATTCGTTCGCGATGATTCGCGGCGGCCACATCAACCTGGCCATTCTGGGCGCCATGCAGATCAGCAAGAAGGGCGATCTGGCGAACTGGATGATCCCGGGCAAGATGATCAAGGGCATGGGCGGCGCGATGGACCTCGTCGCGGGCGTGAAGAAAGTGGTCGTGCTGATGGAACACGTCGCGAAGGGCGACCAGCACAAGATTCTCGAGGAATGCACGCTGCCGCTGACGGGCGTGGGCGTGGTCGACCGGATCATCACCGACCTCGGCGTGATCGACGTGGTCGATGGCGGCCTGAAGCTGGTCGAACTGGCCGACGGTGTCACTGTCGACGAGATCAAGGCGAAGACGGGCGCGCCGCTGGATACGAGCGCAGTGGGCTGATTTGCTTAGTCCGGCTTCGCGCCGGATTGGGTTGACGTGAAGCGGGTGCGATGCAGGTCGCGCCCGCTTTTCATTTGGTTTTGTGCTTTTGTCCTATGCCGTTTGACCGATGAGCGATCAAGGCGAAGCGGTTTAGAATCGATCGTGTTCCGTGCGCCTTTGCACGCTGCCTTTTCGATCGAGGGAATCCTGATGACCGCCACGCCCTTCGCCGTTCCGTCTGCAATCGATTCCGCCGTGCCCCGTCAGCGCTACGTTCAATGCGCAAGCCCTGCGGGCCTGCATCGTATCGCGTACACCGAATGGGGCGCGCCCGACAACCCGCGTGTGCTGGTCTGCGTGCATGGCCTCACGCGTTCGGGTCGTGACTTCGACCGGGTCGCGGCGGCGTTGTCGTCGGTGTATCGCGTGGTGTGTCCTGATGTGGTCGGGCGCGGCTTGTCGTCGTGGCTCGCCAATCCCGCTTACTACGCGATTCCGCAGTATGTCGGCGACATGGTCACGCTCGTTGCGCGGCTCGGTGTGGAGTCGGTGGATTGGTTCGGCACGTCGATGGGTGGACTGATCGGCATGGCCTTCGCCGGGCTGAAAGACTCACCCATTCGAAAGATGATCGTCAATGACGTCGGCCCACATGTCGAGCCGGTCGCGCTCGAGCGTATCGGCAGCTATCTGGGGCAGCCGGTGTCGTTCGCCACGCAGCAGGAAGTGATCGATCATGCTGCGTTGCTCGCGCAATCGTTCGGGCCGTTGACGCCGGAAGAGTGGCGCGAGATCAATTCGCCGCTCGTGCATGAGCGTGACGGCGCATGGCGCTTTCGCTACGACCCGCGCATCGCGGAGCCGTTCACGAAGACCACGCCCGAACTGACGGCGCTGGGCGAGGCGGCGCTGTGGCACTCGTTTGCGGCGATCGAGGGGCCCGTGCTCGTCGTGCGCGGCGAGCAGTCGGATCTGCTGTCGCGCGAAACCGTCGCGCAGATGATCGAGAAGGGGCGCAATGTGTCGAGCGTCGAAATCCCCGGTGTAGGCCACGCGCCAGCCTTTCTCGCCGCTGATCAGATTGATATCGTGAAACGGTTCTTTATCGGGGACGGCGCTGACGCGTCATAATATGAGATTGGCGCTGCGGCGTTGACCGATCTTGAAGGATCGGACGCACGCAAAACGCATCGCCGCGCAGCGTCGTTTTTCTATCTCAACGGACAGGACATTTCATGGCAGTCATTCGTCATCACGTCGGCAAGCGTCTTTCGGAAACCGCTGTGCATAACGGCACGGTCTATCTTGCTGGCCAGATCGCCGAGGACACCGATCAGGACATCGTCGGTCAAACGCGCGAAGTGCTGGGCCACATCGACCGCCTGCTCGGTGAAGTCAATAGCGACAAGTCGCTGCTGCTGTCGGTTCAAATCTACATTTCGGACATGGTGCATTTCGCCGGCATGAACGCGGCATGGGACGAGTGGGTCGCGCAAGGCAACACGCCGCCACGCGCAACGGTCGAGGCGAAGCTCGCCAACCCGAAGTGCCTCGTCGAAGTGGTCGTCGTCGCCGCGCAGCGCAGCTAGGCACGCCATCACGTTTCAAGCATTTGTCTGACCGCCCGCGTATGTCGCGGGCCGCCGCATGATGAACACCGACACCGTCACGACCGCTCCGAACCCAACGCCGTCCTTCGACGACGCACTCGCGTTCGTGCGCGAGCACGCGGGCGATGCGCGCCTGTCGTCGGGCGAGCCGCTCGCCGATCATGCTGCGGGCACGGCCGCTATCATGCGCACGCTGAACGTCGATCCGCCTGCAGTGCTGGCGGCAGCGTTGTTCTCGCTGACGCCGCATCTGGCGAATCCCGAGCAGACCATCGCCGACAATTTCGGCGAGGAAGTCGCGCAACTGGTCGGCGACGTGCGCAAGCTGCTGCGGCTCGGCACCGTGAGCATGCGTGCGGCGCAAAATGCAATGCCCGAAGCGGGCCGCGATGCCCAGGCTGCGCGCCGCGCGCAGGTCGAGGCGCTGCGCAAGATGCTGCTCGCATTCGCGCAGGACATCCGCGTCGTGCTGATCCGGCTTGCTTCGCGGCTGCAATCGTTGCGCTATTACGCTGCGGCGAAGATCACGCCTACCCCTGACGTGGCGCGCGAGACGCTCGATATCTACGCGCCGCTCGCAAACCGGCTCGGCATCTGGCAATTGAAGTGGGAACTCGAAGACCTCGCGTTTCGCTTCGAGGAGCCGCAAACCTACAAGCGGATCGCGAAGCTGCTCGACGAGAAGCGCGTCGAGCGCGAAACCTATGTGTCCGAGGCGATCGCGCAGCTGCAACGGGAGCTGGCGGCCGCGCATATCAACGCCGAGGTGAGCGGCCGGCCAAAGCATATCTACAGCATCTGGCGCAAGATGCGCGGCAAGGAACTCGACTTTTCCGAGCTCTACGATGTGCGCGCGTTTCGCGTCATCGTGCCGGACATCAAGGATTGCTACACGGTGCTCGGCATCGTACACAACCTGTGGCAGCCGGTGCCGAGGGAATTCGACGACTACATTTCGCGGCCCAAGCCGAACGGCTACAAGTCGTTGCACACGGTCGTGATCGGCGATGACGGCCGCGCGTTCGAAGTGCAGATCCGCACGCAGGAAATGCATCAGTTCGCCGAATATGGCGTGGCTGCGCACTGGCGTTACAAGGAAGCGGGCACGCGCGGGTACGGCGGCCAGTTCACCGCCAGCGAGAAGTACGACGAGAAGATCGCATGGCTGCGTCAGCTGCTTGCATGGAAGGACGATGTGTCCGAAGGCAAGCCCGGTGAAAAGGGCGCTGCCAGACCATGGGAGCAGCTTCGTCAGGCGACGCTCGACGACGACCATATCTACACGCTCACGCCGCAGGCGCGTGTGCTTCCGCTGCCGCAAGGCGCGACACCGCTCGATTTCGCGTATCACCTGCACAGCGAACTGGGGCATCGTTGCCGCGGCGCGCGGGTCGACGGCGCGATGGTGCCGTTGAACACGCCGTTGCAGAACGGGCAGACGGTCGAGATCATCGCGGTGAAAGAGGGCGGTCCGTCGCGCGACTGGCTCAATCCGCAGCTCGGCTATCTGCAAAGCAACCGCGCGCGCCAGAAGGTGCGCGCGTGGTTCAACGCGGTCGAAGTGCAGGAGAACATCGCGACGGGGCGTGCGATGGTCGAAAAGACCTTGCAGCGCGAAGGCAAGACGTCGGTCAATCTCGATCAGCTTGCTGCGAAGCTCGGTTTCAAGTCCACCGACGATCTGTTCTCGGTGGTCGGCAAGGAAGAGTTCAGTTTGCGGCTCGTCGAGCAGGCGCTGAACGATGCACCGCCCGCCGAGCCCGTCGTCGAAGCGCCCGAGCAGTTCGAGAAACGCAGTAGCGGCGCGAGCGTCGCGCATGGCGCGTCGACGGGTGTGCTCGTCGTCGGCGTCGATGCGTTGCTCACGCAACTCGCGCGCTGCTGCCGCCCGGCGCCGCCCGACGACATCGCGGGTTTCGTCACGCGCGGCAAGGGCATGTCGATACATCGCAGCGATTGCCCGACGTTCCAGCGCATGGCCGAACGCGCACCGGAACGTGTGCTGCAAACAGCCTGGTCCGCGGACGTGATGAGCGGACGTGGCAAGTCGGTCTATCCCGTCGATCTCTCGATCGAAGCCACCGACCGGCAAGGTCTGCTGCGCGATATCTCCGAAGTCTTCGCGCGCGAGAAGATGAACGTGGTCGGCGTAAAGACGCAGTCGCGGCGCAACGCGGCGTTCATGCAGTTCACGGTGGAAGTATCGAGCGCGGCGCAGATCCAGCGCGCGTGCGCGATGCTGGGCGAAGTAGCGGGCGTCGTCAGGGCCACGCGCAAATGAAGATGTTGGCCCTGCGCGAAGCCGGCATTTGGATTTTGATGTCGCTGCATAAAAATGCTTGCCAACTTTCTCTACGCTCCATATAATCTCGTTTCTCTAGGCTCGTAGCTCAGCTGGTTAGAGCACCACCTTGACATGGTGGGGGTCGTTGGTTCGAGTCCAATCGAGCCTACCAACGAATCTGAAACTTCGGCTTGCCGATGTTTCGCAAACGCAAGTAGCAATGAGCGCTTCGGCGTAAATGGCGAATCAAGCGAACATGGTTATGACACCGCGAACGTTGACCGGAACTGTTTCGGAGCGACGCTAGTCGAGGACCACTTTCGCCCTTGTTGTTTGCTGCAGTTTGCAGAAAAGTGAATGCGGCCCCTCGAAAGCGGGGCCGCATTTTTTTTGTCCGCATTTTTGTCTTTACGTCTTGTTGCCTGTGCCGCCGGCGGGCATTACGGAGAACGCAATGGTTTCGATACGACTGCCCGATGGTTCTGTTCGACAGTACGAGCATCCCGTGACCGTCGCCGAAGTGGCGGCCTCGATCGGCCCTGGTCTCGCGAAGGCGGCGCTTGGCGGCAAGATCGACGGTGAACTGGTCGATACGTCCGCGCTGATCGATCGCGATGTCTCGCTCGCGATCGTCACGGACAAGGACGCCGATGGCCTCGACATCATTCGCCATTCAACGGCGCATTTGCTCGCGTACGCGGTGAAGGATCTCTTTCCCGAGGCGCAGGTGACGATCGGGCCGGTGATCGACAACGGCTTCTACTACGACTTCTCGTATAGCCGTCCCTTCACGCCCGAAGATCTTGAGAAGATCGAAAAGCGCATGCAGGAACTCGCGAAGAAGGACGAGCCGGTGTCGCGCCGCGTGGTGTCGCGCGATGAAGCGGTCGAGTACTTCAAGAGCATCGGCGAAAAGTACAAGGCTGAGATCATCGAATCGATTCCCGCCAGCGACGAGATCAAGCTGTACTCGCACGGCGGTTTCACGGACCTGTGCCGCGGCCCGCACGTCCCGTCGACGGGCAAGCTGAAGGTCTTCAAGCTGATGAAGCTCGCGGGGGCGTACTGGCGCGGTGACTCGAAGAACGAGCAGTTGCAGCGTATCTACGGCACGGCCTGGACGAAGAAGGAAGATCAGGACGCGTATTTGCATATGCTCGAAGAGGCGGAAAAGCGCGACCACCGGAAGCTCGGCAAGCAACTCGACCTGTTCCACATGCAGGACGAGTCGCCGGGCATGGTGTTCTGGCATCCGCGCGGCTGGACGTTGTGGCAGCAGGTCGAGCAGTACATGCGCCGTCGCGTGAACGACGCGGGCTACCTCGAGATCAAGACGCCGATGATCATGGACCGCTCGTTGTGGGAAGCGTCGGGTCACTGGCAGAACTATCGTGAAAACATGTTCACGACGGAGTCGGAAAAGCGCGACTACGCGATCAAGCCGATGAACTGCCCGGGACACGTGCAGGTGTTCAATCATGGCTTGCGTTCGTACCGCGATCTGCCGCTGCGTTATGCGGAGTTCGGCTCGTGCCATCGGAATGAATCGTCGGGCGCGCTGCACGGCCTGATGCGTGTGCGCGGCTTCGTCCAGGACGATGCGCATATTTTCTGTACCGAAGACCAGTTCATCAGCGAATCGATCGCGTTCAATACGCTTGCGATGAGCGTCTACAAGGATTTCGGCTTCGACAACGTCGAGATCAAGCTGTCGTTGCGTCCCGACGCACGTGCGGGTACGGATGAAACCTGGGATCGCGCGGAACAGGGTCTGCGCGATGCGCTGACGGCGTGCGGCGTGAGCTGGGAAGAATTGCCGGGCGAGGGCGCGTTCTACGGTCCGAAGGTCGAATATCACATCAAGGATGCGCTCGGCCGTTCGTGGCAATGCGGTACGCTTCAGCTCGACATGGTGCTCCCGGAGCGCCTCGGCGCCGAGTACGTGGCGGAGGACAATAGCCGCCGCCGCCCGATCATGCTGCACCGGGCAATCGTCGGATCAATGGAGCGTTTCCTCGGCATTCTGATCGAGCACCATGCCGGTGCAATGCCTGCCTGGCTGGCGCCGATGCAGGTCGTCGTGATGAATATCGCGGAAAGTCAGGCGGAATACGCACAATCTCTGGCCCAATCGTTGCAAAAACAAGGGGTTAGAGTGGAGGCCGATTTGCGCAACGAGAAGATTAGCTATAAAATACGCGAGCACACGCTGGAGAAGGTCCCGTATTTGCTGGTCGTCGGCGACAAAGAGCGTGATGCACAAACGGTAGCCGTGCGTGCCCGTGGCGGCGTCGATCTGGGCGTGATGTCCCTCGATGCCTTCAGCGAGCGTCTGCGCCAGGACGTGCAGACGTTCAAGTAACCACTAGGCAGCGCGGCTCGTTTTTTTAATTTTTAGAGGAAACGTAACATCGCTACTGATAAGTCGTCGCATCGCATCAACGGTGAAATTACAGCACCCGAGGTGCGTCTGGTCGGGATCGACAACGAACCGCTCGGCATCGTAAAACTGGCTGATGCTTTCCGCCTGTCGGAACAGCAGGACGTGGACCTGGTTGAAATCGCGCCGCAAGCGGTTCCGCCCGTCTGCCGCCTGATGGACTACGGCAAGTTCAAGTACCAGGAAGCGAAGAAGCAGCACGAGGCCAAGCTCAAGCAGAAGGTCATCCAGGTCAAGGAAGTCAAATTCCGGCCGGGTACGGATGACGGTGACTACAACGTCAAGCTGCGCAATCTCGTCCGCTTCCTTGAAGATGGCGACAAGACGAAGATCACGTTGCGTTTCCGTGGCCGCGAAATGGCTCACCAGGAAATCGGCATGCGCATGCTCGAGCGTCTGCGGACCGATCTGGATGAAGTCGGTCAGGTCGAGCAGATGCCGAAGATGGAAGGCCGCCAGATGATCATGGTGCTGGCACCGAAGAAAAAGAAGTAAGCAGACGTTTGTTGCGCATCTCAATGTGCGCGGCGCGTTTGTCGGAAAGTTTGAGTCGCGCGTCGTCGAAGGCGGCGTGTGCAAGCAGGTTTCGGAATGCGCTCGCAGTTTTACAGCGTGCGTTCTTCCTGAAAAGCAGCGGTCAGCAGCTCAGGCCGTCTGCATACCAAGTGGAGTGGGTTTCAAAGGGCGGATGAGGGCTTTCTGGGCCAACCGCACACCCATGTCCATCAAATAATGGAGTAGTTGTCATGCCGAAGATGAAGACCAAGAAGAGCGCTGCAAAGCGCTTCGTGGTTCGTCCGGGCGGTACCGTCAAGCGCGGTCAAGCCTTCAAGCGCCACATTCTTACCAAGAAGACCACCAAGAACAAGCGTCACCTGCGCGGCTCCACGGCAGTTCATGATTCCGATCTGAACTCCGTACGCGCGATGCTGCCGTTCGCCTAACCCTTAACCGACACTCATAGGAGCGAAACATGCCTCGAGTCAAACGTGGGGTTACCGCACGGGCCCGCCACAAGAAGATCATCAACCTGGCCAAGGGTTACCGCGGCCGCCGCAATAACGTCTATCGCATCGCCAAGCAGGCGGTTATGCGCGCAGGCCAATACGCCTACCGCGATCGCCGCAACAAGAAGCGTGTGTTCCGCGCACTGTGGATCACGCGTATCAACGCGGCGGTGCGTCAGCACGACATGACGTACAGCGTGTTCATCAACGGCCTGAAGAAGGCGTCGATCGAACTCGACCGCAAGGTGCTGGCCGACATGGCTGTGTTCGACAAGGCTGCTTTTGCTGCGATCGTCAAGCAGGTGAAAGCCGCCGTTGCAGCCTGAGTGCGCTGTTAGCATCTAGTACTGCGTGGTTCGTTGCAGCGGACAATCCGGTAGTCTCGGTGACGCTGCAACAAAAACGGGGCTCCTCACCGAGCCCCTTTTTTGTTGGTCGAGCCAGTTTTACTTCGATTGAATACTGACGTTGAAAAGATGGGATCAATGGATCTGGACCAGATTGTCGCCGACGCAAAAAGCGCCTTTGAACAAGCCTCCGACGTCACCACGCTCGAAAACGAGAAGGCACGCTTTCTCGGCAAGTCGGGCGCACTGACGGAACTGTTGAAGGGGCTCGGCAAGCTCGATCCCGAAACGCGCAAGACGGAAGGCGCGCGGATCAACATCGTCAAGCAGCAGGTCGAAGCCGCGCTGACGGCGCGCCGCCAGGCGCTTGCCGACGCGCTGCTGAACCAGCGTCTCGCCGCCGAAGCCATCGACGTCACCTTGCCCGGCCGCGGTGCCGGTACAGGCAGTCTGCACCCCGTGATGCACACGTGGGAGCGCGTCGAGCAGATCTTCCGCACGATTGGTTTCGACGTGGCCGACGGCCCGGAGATCGAAACCGACTGGTACAACTTCACGTCGCTGAACAGCCCGGAAAACCATCCGGCGCGTTCAATGCAAGATACGTTCTACGTCGACGGCAAGGATGCCGAAGGCCGTCCGTTGCTGCTGCGCACGCACACCAGTCCGATGCAGGTCCGCTACGCGCGCACCAACACGCCGCCTATCAAGGTGATCGTGCCCGGCCGCACGTATCGCGTGGACAGCGACGCGACGCACTCGCCGATGTTCAACCAGGTCGAAGGCCTGTGGATCGACGAGAACATCAGCTTCGCCGACCTGAAGGGCGTCTACACCGACTTTCTCAAGAAATTCTTCGAGCGCGACGATATTCTCGTGCGCTTCCGTCCGTCGTACTTCCCGTTTACCGAGCCGTCAGCCGAGATCGACATGATGTTCGAGCATGGCAAGAACGCCGGTAAGTGGCTCGAAATTTCGGGCTCTGGCCAGGTTCACCCGACGGTGATCCGCAACATGGGCCTCGACCCCGAGCGCTATATCGGCTTTGCATTCGGCAGTGGCCTCGAGCGTCTGACGATGCTGCGTTACGGCGTTCAGGACCTGCGTCTGTTCTTTGAAAACGACCTGCGCTTCCTGCGCCAGTTCGCCTGAGGCGAGCCTAAGCGTAGAGCGCGAGCCAACAGGCTTTAAGCACGCGACGAGAGCGGCATGGCATTCGGCAACCTGAGTGCCACGCCGCAAACAGCGCCTCCGGCTTGGTGCCGACATTGTCGACATACTGGCCGGATGCGGACACAACCTGTTTAGAACGTACAGAACCATGCAATTCCCGGAATCCTGGCTCAGAACCTTTGTCGATCCGCAACTGACGACGGACGAGTTGTCGCACGCCCTGACGATGGCCGGTCTCGAAGTGGAAGACCTGCGTCCCGCTGCGCCGCCGACGTCGAAGATCGTGGTGGGCCGCGTGCTCGAAGTCGTCAAGCACCCGGACGCCGACAAGCTCAACGTGTGTCAGGTCGACGCCGGCACGGGCGTGACGCTGAACATCGTGTGCGGCGCGCCGAACGTGTCGCCCGGCATCAAGGTGCCCGTCGCCTTGGTGGGCGCGCAACTGCCGCCCGCCGAAGAGGGCGGCGCGCCGTTCGAGATCAAGCTGTCGAAGCTGCGCGGCGTGCAGAGCGAAGGCATGCTGTGCTCGGCGCGTGAACTGAAGCTGTCGGAAGATCATAGCGGCCTCTTGATCCTGCCGGAAGATACGCCGATCGGCCAGGATATCCGCGAGACGCTGAACCTCGACGACACCGTGTTCGAGATCAAGCTGACGCCGAACAAGGCGGATTGCCTGTCGGTGTTCGGCGTCGCACGCGAGACGGCCGCGATCACGGGCGCGCCGCTGCGTCCGCTCGCGATCAAGCCCGTCGAGGTCAAGCTCAACGAAACGCTGCCCGTCAAGATTTCGGCGCCGGACCTGTGCGGCCGTTTCTCGGGCCGCGTGATCCGTGGCGTCAACGCGCGCGCAAAGTCGCCGGCGTGGATGGTCGAGCGTCTCGAACGTTCCGGTCAACGAAGCATTTCGGCGCTGGTCGACATTTCGAACTATGTGATGCTCGAACTCGGCCGTCCGTCGCACGTGTTCGATCTGGACAAGATTCACGGCAGCATGGACGTGCGCTGGGGCAAGCCCGGCGAGTCGCTGAAGCTGTTGAACGGCAACACCGTCGAAGTGGATGAAACGGTTGGCGTGATCGCCGACGATCACCACATCGAAAGCCTCGCGGGCATCATGGGCGGCGACAGCACGGCCGTCACGCTCGATACGACCCACATCTATCTCGAAGCCGCGTTCTGGTGGCCCGATAGCATTCGTGGCCGTTCGCGCCGTTATAACTTCTCGACGGACGCGGGCCATCGCTTCGAACGGGGCGTCGACTATTCGACAACCGTCGACCATATCGAACGGATCACGCAGCTGATTCTCGACATCTGCGGCGGCGAGGCAGGCCCCATCGACGATCAGATCGTCAACGTGCCGAAGCGCGAGCCCGTCAAGATGCGTGTCGCGCGCGCGAACCGCATCATCGGCGTGGCGATCAGCGCTGACGAAATCGCGCAGATCTTCACGCGCCTCGGCTTGCCGTTCGACCGCCAAGGCGACGACTTCCTCGTGACGCCGCCGCCATATCGCTTCGATATCGAAATCGAAGAGGACCTGATCGAAGAAGTCGCGCGCATTTACGGCTTCGAGAAGATTCCGGCGAACCCGCCCGTCGCGCGCAGCGAGATGCGCCGTACGAACGAAACGCAACGCTCCGTTCACACGCTGCGTCACGCGCTCGCCGCGCGCGATTACGCGGAAACGGTGAACTTCAGTTTCGTCGATGCCGAATGGGAGCAGGATTTCGCGGGCAACGACAAGCCGGTGCGCCTGTTGAATCCGATCGCGAGCCAGCTGTCGGTGATGCGCACTACGCTGTTCGGCAGCCTGATCAACGTGCTGCGCCATAACCTGAACCGTCGCGCGGACCGCATTCGCGTGTTCGAAGCGGGCCGCGTGTTCCTCCCGGACGCATCGATCAAGGCGGGTGAACTGGCCGTCGAAGGCTTCGCGCAACCGAAGATGTTCGGCGCGCTCGCGTATGGTCCCGTGGTCGAAGAGCAGTGGGGCGCGCAAACGCGTGCCGTCGACTTCTTCGACGTGAAGGGCGATCTCGAAGCGTTGCTGGCCCCTGCCGTCGCGCGCTTCGTGAAGGCTGAACATCCTGCGCTGCATCCGGGACGTAGCGCGCGCATCGAAATCGATGGCCGCGCCATCGGCTGGATTGGCGAACTGCATCCGCGCTGGATGCAGAAGTACGACCTGCCGCATGCGCCGATCCTGTTCGAAGTCGAAGCAGAGGCGCTGATGCAGCGCGCGCTGCCGACCCCGACGGAAGTGTCGAAATTCCCGCCCGTGCGGCGCGATATCGCGATCGTCGTTGATCAGAAAATCGAAGTTCAGGCGCTCTTTGATGAGATGCAAAAGGCCCTTTCGGACGAGGCTTGCAAGACCATTCAAAGGGTTGCGCTTTTCGATGAATTTCGTGCAAAATCAAATACTTCCGGCGGGCTGGCAGTACACGAGAAAAGCCTTGCGTTCCGTGTAACCTTGCAAGATACTGGTGGCACCCTTCAGGATGAAACGGTCGATCTGGCCATTCAGACTCTGGTGGATCGTCTTGCTCGAGTATATGGCGCCCGGTTGCGCGGATAACCGATAACGGCTGTTCCGCAAGTTCCGTTCAGGTTGACGCGCCATTTGACAGATATGAATGAAATGAACTCGAGTGATTTCGAAGCCCTTCTTACGGCGCAGCGTAGCGCCATGATCCGCGATATCCCTACCTCAACCTCCAGCGCGTCGGGCGAAGCGCCGACGCTCACCAAGGCTGAGCTTGCCGAGCTGCTGTTCGACAACGTCGGGCTCAACAAGCGGGAAGCGAAGGACATGGTCGAAGCATTCTTCGAGGTAATTCGCGACGCGTTGGAGAGTGGCGACAGCGTCAAGCTGTCCGGCTTCGGCAACTTCCAGTTGCGCGACAAGCCGCAGCGTCCGGGCAGAAATCCGAAAACGGGCGAGGCGATTCCTATCGCCGCGCGCCGCGTCGTGACGTTCCACGCAAGTCAAAAGCTGAAGGCGCTGGTCGAGAACGGCGCTGAAGAGAGCTTCGCGCGCTGATCGATTCGCGCGCCCGCGCAACCACTACGACGGTTATCCGACCGCTAACTGACGATGACAGCGACGATCGAAAAAGTCGTCTTGCCTCCGATTCCCGCGAAGCGCTACTTCACGATCGGTGAAGTCAGCGAACTATGCGGCGTGAAACCGCATGTGCTGCGGTATTGGGAGCAGGAGTTCACGCAGTTGCGTCCGGTGAAGCGCAGGGGCAATCGCCGGTACTACCAGCATCATGAGGTGCTGCTGATCCGGCGGATCCGTGAACTGCTGTACGAGCAGGGCTTCACGATCAACGGCGCGCGCAACCGGCTCGATGCGCATGGCGCTGGTCAAGCCGCGGAAGGCGAGGGCGAAGTGGTCGAAGGTACGGTCATGCAACCGGCCGCGACCACGGCCACGGTCGATGTCGATCAGTTGCGCAAGGAGTTGCTGCAAGTGATCGACCTGCTCGGGCATTGAACGATTTAGTTGTATCGAGATTGATTGTTGCAGTTCTATTCGCCGGAAGGCTCTGTTATACTTTCGTTCTTTCGGGGCGTAGCGCAGCCTGGTAGCGTACCTGCATGGGGTGCAGGTGGTCGGAGGTTCAAATCCTCTCGCCCCGACCAGAAAGACAAAAAGGACTTACGGTGTCATGCCGTAAGTCCTTTTTTCTTTTGCGCGGCCGTTCTGCACGTGTCCCGGATAAACATCGAACTGCATCGTCATCCTGATTAATCGATGTCCCGCGGGATCAACGCGATCGCCGAACGCAGCAACGCCTCACTTCTGCGTCAGAAACGCACCCAACGCTGTCCCGAGTTCCTCGTCGGTGACGGCGGGCGAAATCCTGAACGTAAAAATATCGCCCCATTGCAGCATCCACGCGGCCATCGGTGCGGTGCTGTCGGACTCGATGATCGCGCAGCCGCTCAATTCGCCGATCGAATGCCAGCGGCCAAGCATCGTGATGCCATCGGGCGGCAGGGCGCCGCCTGATTTCATGAAGCGCTCGACGGCCGATTGCTGTGCTGTTGGCTGCCCGTTCCACTGAACAATGAACTTCATTGCGCACCTCCACTTCAGTCGCGGCGATGCCGGCCAGTGGCGAGCCGTCACCGGGACGGGCGCTGCGGATTGCGGCGCTCGGGAGCCCGCACCGCATGCAGATTCATCCTACAGAATCCACAACCCGATGCCGCCACCTCGGCGTTCCAAAGAATGATAGGCACCCCGCATCGAACTTCCAGCCGTGAGTACGGAGTGTTTGGGCCGTTTCTGTGCGCCTTACCGCATCCAATCCGGCAAGCGCGTCGCGCTTTAAGTTTCTGTTAAGCCTGCGCTCATACATTGTTCGAGCGTTCGGACGATGCATGAGGTGCTGCGAGGAGTCGTCCGACGCTTCGTGGTCCGCCGGGGGGCGAACCAGACGAAGACCATCGTCGATGCGCATTCGACCGCCGCAAGGTGACAGATGGCGTGTGGTAAGCGGCCGCGCGGCCTTCGCCCGAAGGCTGTGGGGGACGGCCATTCGAACCCGGTGCTCCACCGGGTTTTTCTTTTGCGTTTCGCGTCCGCACATGACGCACGCGGCGCGAGCCTGCGCCAGGATTGACTCGATTCCACGCTGAACCGCACGAAGTTCGCCGCGTCACACACTGGTCATTTTGGCTTATGCCGTTTGCAGCGTTATCGTCGTGCAATCGGCGTGCAAAACTGTATAAACATACAGTATAGTATTCACCTATCCGGCGCGGCGGCCTCCAGTTATCTCGGCTACACGCGCCGCACGAACTTCGCCGCACGAGCACGCGTGGCCGCAAACGGCCGGCCATCATGCCCCGGCCAACTCATTCAGACGGACAGGCAAATTGTCATCTAACGGAACGATCCGAATTCGTGGCGCACGCCAGCACAACCTGAAGAACGTCGACCTTGACCTTCACACGGGCGAAATGACCGTCGTGACGGGGCCGTCGGGCTCGGGCAAGTCGAGTCTCGTGTTCGACACGCTGTATGCCGAAGGGCAGCGGCGCTACGTCGAAACGTTCAGCGCCTACGCCCGCCAGTTTCTCGACCGGATGGACCGGCCGCAGGTCGACCGCGTCGACGGTGTGCCGCCCGCCATCGCCATCGACCAGACCAACCCGGTGCGCAGTTCCCGCTCGACGGTCGGGACGATGACGGAACTGAACGACCATTTGAAGCTGCTTTACGCGCGCGCAGCGGAACTGTTCGACCGCAAGACCGCTCAGGCGGTCCGGCACGATTCGCCGGAGACGATTTACGCCGAACTGGACGCCCGCACGACCACTGACGACCCGCGCATCGTCGCGACTTTTCCGGTCGAGCTACCGGAATCGACGAGCGAGGCGGAAGTCGAGCAATGGCTTTCCGCGAGCGGCTATACGCGTGTTCAGGCGCAGCGCGAGGTCGCGTCGCCCACAGGCATGCGCAAGGTGCTCGACGTCGTGGCCGACCGTTTCCGTCTGCATCAGGTCGAAAAAGCGCGTGTGGTCGAGGCTATCGAGGCGTCGCTCAAACGCGGCGGCGGGCGCGTCAACGTCTACGTGCTGTCGCAGGCGGCAGAGGGCGAAGAAGCCGAGCCGCAGATCTGGCGCTTCTCCACGGGGCTGCACAATCCGGACAGCGATCTTCGCTACGCCGATCCGCAGCCCGCGTTGTTCTCGTTTAATTCGGCCTATGGCGCGTGCGATACATGTCGCGGCTTCGGACGGGTGATCGGCGTCGATCTCGGCCTTGTGATTCCAGACGAGCGCAAGACGCTGCGCGGCGGCGCTATCAAGCCGATGCAGACACCCGCATGGAAAGAGTGCCAGGACGACCTGATGCGCTACGCGGCGAAGGCCAACATTCGCCGCGATACGCGCTGGTCCGAGCTTACGGAAGCGGAGCGCGACTGGGTGATCAACGGCTCGCCGGACTGGGACGGCGAGTGGCAGAAACAGTGGTATGGCGTGAAGCGCTTCTTCGGCTATCTGGAGTCGAAAGCGTACAAGATGCATATTCGCGTGCTGCTGTCGAAGTACCGTAGCTACACGCCTTGCGAGACGTGCGGCGGCGCGCGCCTGAAGACGGAATCGCTGTTGTGGCGACTCGGTTCGAAACAGAATGCGGACGGGGTACTGGAGCCGGCACGGCGTTTCATGCCGCGCGGAGTCGACTGGAACCGTGCGCAGCTAGAAGCATTGGCGGGGCTGACGGTACACGACCTGATGCTGCTGCCCATCGAACGCATCCGGCGCTTCTTCGACGAGATCACGTTGCCGAGCGCGCTGCTCGACGACGCGCTAAAGCTGTTGCTCGCCGAAGTGCGCACGCGCCTCAAATATCTGTGTGACGTCGGCCTCGGCTACCTCACGCTCGACCGTCAGAGCCGTACGCTGTCGGGCGGCGAAGTGCAGCGGATCAACCTGACCACGGCACTCGGCACGTCGCTGACCAAGACGCTGTTCGTGCTCGACGAGCCAAGCATCGGCCTGCATCCGCGCGACCTGAACAGAATCGTGGAAGCGATGCATCGGCTGCGCGATGCGGGAAATACGCTCGTCGTCGTCGAACACGATCCTTCCGTGATGCTCGCCGCCGATCGCCTGATCGACATGGGTCCCGGTCCGGGCGAGCGCGGCGGCACGATCATTTACGACGGCGCGCCGGACAAGATCCGTTCGGCGGGCACGCTGACGGGCGAGTATCTCGGCGGACGCAAGCACGTCGCGGATGCCGCGCACTGGGCACGTCGGCCGGTCGACACAAGCACGCAGCGCATCGTGCTAGAAGGCGCGCGCCAGCACAATCTACGCGACGTGACGGTCGACATTCCGTTGCAACGTCTCGTGTGCGTGACGGGCGTGTCAGGGTCCGGCAAGTCCACGCTGATCCAGGACGTGCTGTATCCCGCGCTGGCGCGGCAACTCGGCAAGGCGACGGAATCGCCGGGCGCGCACCGCAGTCTGACGGGCGTCGAGCAGATCAGCGACGCCATATTCGTCGACCAGTCGCCGATAGGCAAAACTACGCGCTCGAATCCCGCAAGCTACGTCGGCGCTTTCGACGAAATCCGCAAGCTGTTCGCGAAGGCGCCGCTCGCGCTGCAACGCGGTTATGGCGCGGGCGTGTTCAGCTTCAATTCGGGCGATGGCCGCTGCCCGACCTGCGGCGGCTCCGGCTTCGAACATATCGAAATGCAGTTCCTGAGCGACGTCTATTTGCGTTGTCCGGACTGTGACGGCAGCCGTTACCGGCCCGAAGTGCTCGAGGTGAAGATCGAGCGCGCCGGTCGCGCGCTGAGCATCGCGGACGTGCTGGAACTGACTGTGCACGAGGCGGTCACCCTGTTCGCCGCGGATGGCGAAGTGCTGCGTGTGTTGCAGCCTATCGTGGATGTCGGTCTCGAATACGTGAAACTGGGCCAGCCGGTGCCGACGTTGTCGGGTGGCGAGGCGCAGCGTTTGAAGCTCGCAGGCTTCCTCGCGGAAACCGCTCAGGCGAAGTCGGCGCACGGTGCGAAGCAGGCGCCGGCGGCGCGCCTCTTCATGTTCGACGAGCCGACCACCGGTCTTCACTTCGACGATATCGCCAAGCTGATGCAGGCGTTCGGCAAGCTGCTGGCGGGCGGTCATTCGTTGATCGTGATCGAGCACAATCTCGACGTGATCCGTGCGGCTGACTGGCTGATCGATCTCGGTCCCGAAGGCGGCGATGCCGGCGGCCTCGTCGTGTGCGCGGGTACGCCGGAAGACGTCAAGCAATGCCAGGGTTCGCACACAGGCGAAGCGCTCGTGCAATACGACCGCGCGATGGGGCTCGCCATCGAGCCGACCGAGGCGGCCGAAAAGGCGGAAGCCGCCGCACATGGCATGCCGCTCCAGACGGCGCTGACCGCGGCGCGCGCGCGGCGTGCGGTGGAAGGCGAAGACGTCGTGCGTATCGTCAATGCGCGCGAGCACAACCTCAAAGCGCTCGACGTCGATATTCCACATGGAAAGTTCAACGTCATCACAGGCGTCTCCGGTTCGGGCAAGTCGACGCTCGCATTCGACATCCTGTTCCACGAAGGGCAGCGCCGGTATCTGGAATCGCTGAATGCCTATGCGCGTTCCATCGTGCAGCCCGCCGGCCGGCCCGAAGTCGATGCTGTGTATGGCATCCCGCCCACCGTTGCGATCGAGCAGCGTTTGTCGCGCGGGGGCCGCAAGAGCACGGTCGCGACGACATCGGAGGTATGGCACTTCTTGCGTCTGCTGTACGTGAAGCTCGGCATCCAGCATTGCATTCACGACGGCGCGCCCGTCACGTCGCAAAGCGTCGAATCGATCGTCGCGCAGTTGATGCGCGATCACAAAGGCGATCATGTCGGACTGCTTGCGCCGCTCGTCGTGAACCGCAAGGGCGTCTATACCGACCTCGCAAAGTGGGCGAAAGCGCGCGGCAATTCGCACTTGCGTGTCGACGGCGAGTTTGTGCCCGTCGATCCGTGGCCGAAGCTCGATCGTTTCCGCGAGCATACGATCGAATTGCCCGTGGGCGACATTGTGGTGTCGGCGGGCAAGGAAGCCGAACTACGTCGCCTGCTCGACGAAACGCTCGAAGCGGGCAAGGGCGTGATACATCTGCTCGCGCCGCTCGACGGCCTCGAACACGCGATGACCCGCAACGGGCCGACCGCGCATGTCGGCGAAGTGAAGGTGCTGTCGGTCAAGCGCGCGTGTCCCGTGTGCGGCACCAGTTATCCCGAACTGGACCCGCGCATGTTCTCGTACAACAGCAAGCACGGGTGGTGTACCACATGCGTCGGCACGGGTCTCGCACTGACCCGCGAACAGCGCGCCGCCTATGACGACACGGTCCTGGTCGACGACAACCGCGGCCGCGAACAGACTTTGCCGTCGGACGAGCAGGAACCGGAGGGCGTCGTCGACGAGCCGTGTCCGGATTGCCACGGCACGCGTCTGAATCCGTCCGCTCGCGCTGTATCGTTCAGCGAAACGTCGATCGTCGAGGTCGCGCAGTGGACCGTGACGGATACGCGACGCTGGATCGATGAACTCGAACTGACCGGGCGCGATGCGGAAATCGCACGCGACGTGATCAGTGAAATCGGCAGCCGCCTGCAGTTCCTCGAAGAAGTGGGTCTTGGTTATCTGAGCCTCGACCGGGCGGCGCCGAGTCTGTCGGGCGGCGAAGCGCAACGCATCCGTCTGGCGGCGCAGCTTGGCAGCAATCTGCAGGGCGTCTGCTACGTGCTCGACGAGCCGACCATCGGTTTGCATCCGCGCGACAACCAGATTCTGCTGAACGCGCTGCGCAAGCTCGGCGACAAGGGTAACACGCTAGTCGTCGTCGAGCATGACGAGGACACCATACGCCGCGCGGATCACATCATCGATATTGGTCCGGGCGCGGGCAAGCGCGGCGGCACGCTGGTCGCGCAGGGGCGCGTCGGCGATCTGTCCGCGCAGTCGAATTCGCTGACAGGTCAGTTTCTCGCACAGCCGATTCTGCATCCGTTGCAAGCGCGGCGTCCTGTTTCGCTCGGAACAAAGCGCGCGCCCGCCGTACCGGAAAGATGGCTCACCGTGCATGGCGCAACGCTGCACAATCTGCGCGACGTAACCATCGGTATTCCGCTCGGGCGTCTCGTCGCCGTGACGGGTGTGAGCGGGTCAGGCAAGTCGACCCTCGCGCGCGATGTGCTGATGACGAATCTGCTCGATGCCGTCGGCCGGTCGGTGCTGTCGTCGCCCGCCGTGCGCCGCGCGCGCAAGGCCGCACAAACGGACGAGGCACCCGCTGCAAACCGTCGTTCGAGCGTGCTCGCACGCAGCGCGCCCCGGCCGTCGCTGAACGTCGCGCACGCGTGGCAGGGCTGCGAAACGATTAGCGGCTTCGAGCCGATCGATCGCGTGCTCGAAGTCGACCAGACGCCGATCGGCAAGACACCGCGCTCGTGTCCTGCCACGTACATCGGCGTATGGGACACCATCAGACGTCTGTTCGCCGACACGCTCGAAGCGCGGGCGCGCGGCTACACGGCATCGCGCTTCTCGTTCAACACGGGCGACGGCCGTTGCCCGGCGTGTGAAGGACAAGGCGTGCGCACGATCGGCATGAGCTTCCTGCCCGACGTCAAGGTGCCGTGCGATGTGTGCCATGGTCAGCGCTTCAATCCGGAAACGCTCGCGGTGACGTGGCGCGGCAAGAATATCGGCGACGTGCTGACGATGGAAATCGACGAAGCCGTCGACTTCTTCGCGCCGATGTCGAACATCGCGCACCCGCTGCAACTGATGAAAGACGTCGGCCTTGGCTATCTGACGCTCGGCCAGCCGTCGCCGACGCTGTCGGGCGGCGAAGCGCAGCGCATCAAGCTGGTCACCGAACTCAGCAAGGTGCGTGACGACATCACACGCCGCGGACAAAAGGCGCCCCACACGCTGTACGTGCTCGACGAACCGACTGTCGGCCTGCATATGGCCGACGTCGCGAAGCTGATTCGCGTGCTGCATCGGCTCGCTGACGCGGGGCACAGCGTTGTCGTGATCGAGCACGATCTCGATGTGATCGCCGAAGCGGACTGGATCATCGATCTCGGACCCGAGGGTGGTGTGGGTGGCGGCTCGATCGTCGCGTCGACAGATCCCGAGGGCCTGGTGCGCGTCGCGGCGAGCCATACGGGGAGGGCTCTGGAGCCGGTGCTCGCAAGGGTAGCGGGTGACGCTGGCGAGCAAGTAGAGGGCGCGCGCGTGAGCGCAGGCTGACGTAGCAAAGGCGGCGCGGCGTCGTCGTTCGTTCGACACGATGCCGCGCGCGTCAAGGCGAGGCTATCAAGCGCTTCGCATAGCCCTGAAACGTTGACGCACCGCCTGCGCCTAGTCTCGCCCCCGCAACCATCGCGCTCGAAACCGGGCGCGGCGGAAACACGTCTGCGACACGTTGCCACAACGATTGCCGCACAGGGCTCAGGCCATCCCGTAATAGATCAACGGGCCGACGCCATCCCGCGGGCGGCTGACGGTCCTACCGCCCGCATGTCGACGCACTTCGACCAATCCTTCTGTCGGGCACGATCCACGTATCGACTGCATACTTCGGGCAATTTCGCGCGAACGGATCGAGCGTGCGTGCATGCATGGCTACGCATGCTCGCTTTCCCACTGCGCCGCAACGCGTTTCGCACGCAGTCAGATCAACCCGCAACATGAAAAGCACCTCGATTTCCGCTTCGCTCTTCAGCATCGTGCTCGGTCTGTCCGGCCTCGGCCAGTCATGGCGGGTCGCAGCGCGAATGTGGCATGTGAGCGCCGCCGTTGGCGAAGCGATCCTGCTGCTTGCGACGCTCGTCTGGTGCGGACTGTTGATCACCTATGTGCTGCACGCGTTGCGCAATCCCGCCGAAGTCGTCGACGAGTTCAAGCATCCCGTCGCCGGTGGCACAGCCGCGCTGCTCGGCGTGTCGACGCTGCTGATCGTGCAGGCCGTTTTCCCGTATTCCCGCGGACTCGCAGCGGCGCTCGCCGTGGCAGGGCTCGCGTGGCATCTGAGTTTCGCGCTGTGGCATACGGGCATGTTGTGGCAGGGCGGGCGCGACATGCTCGACACGGCGCCCACGCTCTATCTGCCGACCGTCGCCGGTAACTTCACAGGCGCGGCGGCGCTCGCCACGATGGGCCGTCCCGAATGGGGCTGGCTGCTGTTCGGTGCGGGCATTTTTTCGTGGCTCGCAATCGAGCCATTGATCATCTATCGCTTGTGGCACGGTGCCGCGCTGCCGCCCAAGCAGCGGCCGTTGCTCGGCATCCAGTTCGCGCCGCCCGTCGTCGGCGCGGCGGCTGCGCTGGTGTTGCAGCCGGGTTCCGTCGATCACTGGATCGTGATGCTGCTCGGCTATGGTCTGTTCCAGATGCTGATTGGCTTGCGGCTCGGCGGCTGGCTGACGAAGCATCCGTTCGCGCCGTCATGGTGGGCGTACACGTTCGGTGTCGCGTCGGCGACGCTCGCGTGCATGAAGCTCGCGCACGCGGGCGTGCCGCCTGCCCAGACGCTGTCGGTGCCCGTGTTCGTCGGCGCGAATCTGTTCATCGGCTATCTGAGCGTGCGTACGCTGGCGCATCTGTTCGATCCGTCGGAGACGCAGGCGCGGATATCGCGTATCGATTGAACGAGACCGCACGACGTTGCGTCCGCGAGCCTCATCCGTCCGACCACAAGCAAAGCGCACTCAACCCGTCTATATTGGTCCCTGTTTTCCGACTTAAGCTCACAAGGACCTTTCATGCCTGACCCATCCATTTTCCCGATCGCGAAAAAGTGGCCCGCTGCGCATCCCGAGCGCATCCAGCTGTACTCGCTGCCGACGCCCAACGGCGTCAAGGTGTCGATCATGCTGGAAGAAACAGGTCTCGCGTACGAACCGCATCTGGTGCGCTTCGATACGAACGATCAGATGTCGCCGGAATTTATGTCGCTCAATCCGAACAACAAGATTCCCGCGATCATCGATCCGAACGGCCCCGATGGCGAGCCGCTGCCGCTCTTCGAGTCGGGCGCGATCCTGATCTATCTCGCGGACAAGACGGGGCAACTGATGTCGCAGCGCGCGTCGGACCGCTACGAGACGATTCAATGGGTGATGTTCCAGATGGGAGGGATCGGACCGATGTTCGGTCAGGTCGGCTTCTTCCACAAATTCGCGGGCAAGGACTACGAGGACAAGCGTCCGCGCGAGCGCTACGTCAACGAATCGAAGCGGCTGCTCAGCGTGCTGAACGAGCGGCTCGCGACGCGCAAGTGGATCATGGGCGACGACTACACGATTGCCGATATCGCCACGTTCCCGTGGGTGCGCAATCTGGTCGGCTTCTACGAGGCTTCCGATCTTGTCGGCTTTGAAGACTTCCCGCATGTGAAGCGCGCGCTCGACGCGTTTCTGGCGCGTCCTGCCGTTGTGCGAGGGTTGGACATTCCGAAGCGCGCGTAAGCGCAGACAATAAAAAACCCGTGCCGTTGACACAACGGCACGGGTTTTCGTTTTGAGCTGCGCTAAATCGCTTACTGCCCGCCCAGCGCCGGATCGCTCATGCTCGGCTTGCCCGTCTCGACGTGACCCGCAAAACGGCGCGTGAACGACGCGTCGCTATCGACGGTGATCGTCAGGTCGTACCAGCCGTACACGTGACGCAAATCGAGATTCACGGTGTCGCTGTCGCCTCCGCGCACCGTGTGCGTGAGCGGCTTGCCCGAATCGTACGCATTGACGATCTTGAACTGGCAGCGCGTGTTGCCGTCGTTCTTCAGACGCAGTTGCAGATTGCCGTTCGCGACGTCGTAGCCCTCTGCGACTTCCGGATTCGCGCGATCGTGGCTGTTCCAGAAATGCTGCGCCACCTGCTTGCCGGCAAAGCGACGCAGGAAGCCATTCGGTCCGTGTACCGTGAAATCATACGAACCATCTGCCTTCACCGGCAACTGATCGACTAGACGCTTGCCCGCTTCGACCGTGTACGTGCGCGGCGCGTCGGCGCTCAGCGCTTCGAACACGAGGAAGTTCGCGCCGGCGTCGCCCGTGTTGACAAAGCGCATCGAGAGCTTGCCGCTGCTGTCGTCATTGATGCGGACGAACAGCTCGTACGGCACCGCGCGCGCCGGACGCACGCCGGGCTCCTGCTTCGGCACGGAGCCGACGGCGGGCGGCAGCGGCACGTAGTCGGGGTGACGGTTCTGATCCTGCGGCTTGTACGACGCGGTGGACGGCAGCGTCGGGAACGCATCGTTCGGGTTCTTGAAGTTGAACGCCGATGTCAGATCACCGCACACCGTGCGACGCCACGGCGTGATGTTCGGCTCCGACAGCTTGTGGCCATGACCGAAGCGCGCTTCGATGAACTGGATCACGGACGTGTGATCGAATACTTCCGAGCACACAAAGCCGCCCTTCGACCACGGCGACACGACCAGCATCGGCACGCGCGGCCCGAGACCATACGGACCGGCCGCGTATTTGCCGTTGTTGCCGCCGGGATAGATTTCGTTGGTGGTGTCGACGGTTGAAAGTCCATTCGCACTCGAGGAAGGCGCAAACGGCGGCGACATGTGATCGAAGAAGCCGTCGTTCTCGTCATAGTTGATGAGCAGCGCGGTCTTGCTCCACACCTCGGGGTTCGACGTGAGAATCTGCAAAACCTGATCGACGTACCACGCGCCGTAGTTCGCAGGCCAGTTCGGATGCTCGGAGTAGGCTTCCGGCGCGACGATCCACGACACCTGCGGCAACTGGTTGCTCTGCACGTCCTTGCGCAGCACGTCGAAGTACGTGCCGCCCGCCGACACGTTCGTGCCCGTGCGCGCCTTCTCGTACAGCGGATTGCCCGGCTGCGCGTTGCGATACTGGTTGAAGTAGAGCAGCGAGTTGTCGCCGTAGTTGCCGATATACGGATTGTTCGTCCAGCCCCACGATCCATTTGCATCCAGGCCCGTGCCGATGTCCTGATAGATCTTCCACGAAATGCCCGCTGTTTCCAGCACCTCGGGATACGTCGACCAGCCGTAACCCAGTTCCGAGTTGTCGACGACGGGGCCGCCGCCCGAGCCGTCGTTGCCGACCCAGCCTGTCCACATGTAGTAGCGGTTCGGGTCGGTCGCGCCCATCAGCGAGCAGTGGTACGCGTCGCAGATCGTGAACGAGTCGGCCAACTGATAGTGGAAGGGGATGTCGTCGCGCGTGAGGTACGCCATCGTCGTCGTGCCCTTGTTCGGCACCCACTGGTCGTTGCGGCCGCCGTTCCATGCGCCGTGCGTCGTCGGCCAGTCGTGCGGCAGGTCTTGCAGGAACTGCAGGCCGAGATTCGGCGCCGTCGGACGGAACGGCAGCACTTCGCCGACGCCGCCCGCCAGCGGTTGATGCCACACCGGTTTGCCGTTCGGCAGGTTGATCGCGCGCGTGTCGCCGAAACCGCGCACGCCTCGCAGCGTGCCGAAGTAATGATCGAACGAGCGGTTCTCCTGCATCAGCACGACGATGTGCTCGATATCGCGGATGCTGCCCGTCTTGTTGTTCGCGGGAATCGCGAGCGCATTGCGGATGCCGAGGGGAAGCATCGTCAATGCGGTGGCGGAGCCGGCTGCCTGGGCTGCGGCTCGCAGAAAATCACGGCGGTTTTTTGAAGTCATGTTGCCTTTGATCGTGAGGGAAGAAACGGTAAGGGGCGGCATCCACGCGGGGGCATGGAGCCTGACTGGGCAGAACTCAATCGACGGTGTGAATCACGGGTGGTGCGAGAACGACGGAATCGGCTGCGCTGGCACCGCCGGGGGATGCGGTTTGTGCCTGCGCGGAAGGGGATTGCGGTGTTTGAAGCGTGGTGCCGGCGGTCGACGTGGATTGCGTGGGCGGGGCGTTGAATGTCGTCGCGAGGGCGGGCTGTTGCTCTCGTTGTGTCTGTTGCTGCTGGTTCTGTTCTTGCGACGCCTGCATCGACGAGTCGTCACTGCATGCCGTGACGGCGATCGATGCCGCGATGACGGCGAGCATCCAGTGCAATCGCTTGCGTTGCGGGCTATGTGCAGTTTTGTGCAGAGCGGGCATCGTCATCCTCCGGCGCCATGCTTGAGAGACGCGTAACGATAGCCATCGTGTGTGTAGCTATTGTGAAGCGTGAGGCGACGAAAGAAATGCAGAGCGAGCGCGGAAGGAAGCGCAGAAAGATGCGTGTAAGGATGCGCGACAGTGCGCGTGTGCATCGATGTGCAGCAGAGCGCGCTGCATCCGATGCATCGCGCATTCCCTGTGACGGTTCAATGACTTGAGTGCGTTATCGGCACGTTGTCCACAAGGTTGGTCACGGAAAATGTGGACAACCTCGCGGCGTGTCCGCGCGCAGAAACAGCGTGCGCGCTGACGCGAGGTGGATGCAGCGTGTGCAATCTGAATTGCATCAATGACTTGAGCGGGTCTTGCTCAGGTTACCCACAGGCTTATGAACGGTTTCTGTGGAGAACTACAGTGCAATGCATTGCTGCGCTCTCAAGCCGGCTTGCTTCGCTCGCCGATTCAAGCCTGCGCAGTGGCGTCGCGCTTATTGATGAAATCGACGATCGCATCGTTGAGCGCTTGCGGCGCATCGCGATGGGGCGAGTGCCCACAATTGTCGAGCTTCGCCAGTTGAGTGTGCGGCGCGCGCTGCGCAATCGTGTCGATTTGCGCCATCGTGCCGTAATGATCGTCGTACCCCTGCACGGCAAGCAACGGGCAGCGAATGTATTCGAGTTCATCGACGATGCTCCACGACCGGAACGCATCGCTTAGCCATATGTCGTTCCAGCCATAGAAGGCCGAATCGACGTCGTCGTGATGACGCGCCAACTTGCTACGCAGATCGGACTGCTCGTAGGCCGTCTTCGCCTCCGCGATGCTCGCGACGGAAATGTCCTCGACGAAGACATGTGGGGCAACCACAACGGCGCCGGCCAGTGCATCCGGAAAAGCGGCAGCATAAAGCAGCGTGATTGATCCGCCGTCGCTGTGACCAATCACCCACATGCGTTTTCTTTCCTCGGCGCTCACATCGAGTGCATCGAGCAGCGCGGGCAGGATGTCGCGCGCCTGCACCGACATGAAATCGACGGGCAATTTGACGAGATGCGGACGCGGCGTCGAACGCCCATAGCCCGGGCGCGAATACACGAGGCCGCGCATGCCGAGTCTGTCGCACACGCTCTGCGGCCAGTCCTTCCACATCGCGACGGAGCCGAGCCCCTCGTGCAGGAACACAGCGAGCGGCGTATCGGCCAGATGCGCGTTGAGCCAGCGGTATTCGATATCCAGCGCGCCGCGTTGTGCGGTCGCAGGCAACGCAACCGACGCGCTACCGGCGTCTTCGCGCAAGGTCGTAACAGGTTCGGCCATTCCGTTCGTCAGCTGTTGAGCTGTTCCCGCAGTTTGAAGCGTTGAATCTTACCGGTTGCCGTCTTCGGCAGATCGTCGACGAAGACGATATCGCGCGGATACTTGTGCGGCGCGAGCTTGTCCTTGACGAACGACTTGAGTTCATCCGCGAGTGCTTCGCATGCGTCGGCATTTTGTTTCAGCACGACGAATGCACGCGTTTTCACGAGACCACCGTGATCGACCCCGACGACGGCGGCTTCGAGCACGGCAGTATGTTGCACGAGGACCATTTCCACTTCGACGGGCGACACATACTGGCCGCTCACTTTCAGCATGTCGTCGCTGCGGCCTGCATATTGATAGCAGCCGTTCGGCAAGCGGCTGTACTTGTCGCCACTGCGAATCCACTCGCCCAGGAAGGTTGCGCGCGACTTTTCGCGGTTGCTCCAGTACATCAGTGCGGCGCTCGGACCCTTGATGAACAGATCGCCGACTTCACCGTCGGGCACGGAATGACCCGCCTCGTCGCGTAACTCCACTTCATATCCTGGCACTGGGCGGCCCGTTGTTCCGTACTCGACCGCACCTGGGCGATTCGACAGAAAGATATGCAGCATCTCTGTCGAGCCGATGCCGTCGAGAATCTCGCAGCCGAAGTGCGCGGTGAAGCGCTCGCCGATCTCGCGCGGCAACGCTTCGCCCGCCGACGCGCAGACGCGTATCGCGACTTGCTCGCGCGGCGGCAGATTCGGCGACACGAGCATGCTCGCGTACAGCGTCGGTACGCCGTAGAAGATCGTCGGCCGATGCTCGACGAGCCGCCTGAAGATGGCGTCGGGTGTCGGACGCTCGGCCATCAGCACGGCCGACGCGCCGACCGAAAGCGGAAACGTCAGTGCGTTGCCGAGGCCGTAGGCGAAGAACAGCTTGGCGGCGGAGAACACCACGTCGCGTTCGCCGATGCCGAGTATCGGCTTCGCATAGAGCTCTGCAGTCCAGTACAGGTTTGCATGCGTATGCACCGTGCCTTTCGGTTTGCCGGTTGAACCGGATGAATACAACCAGAACGCGATGTCGTCGCCGCTACATGCATTGGGTTTCATCGACGGCTCGGCACCGTCGATCAAGTGGCCAAGAACATACGTTGGCGGCGGATCGACCTGCACAGGCTGCGACACGATCAACAGACAGCCGTCGTGTTCCGCCTCGCTCATCGCTTTTTCGACATTCGGCAGCAACGCGCCCGATGCGATCACGGCGCGCGCGTGGCTATGCGTGAGCATGTACAGATAGTCGGCGGACGTCAGCAGCGTGTTCGCGACCACGGGCACGACACCCGCATAAAGCGCTCCGAGAAACGCGACGGGCAATTCGGCCGTGTCGAGCATCACGAGCAGGATGCGCTCTTCGGAATGCACGCCGAGCGAACGCATTGCGCTAGCGAAGCGGCGCGCGCGGTCTTCGAGCTGCGCGTAGGTGGTGACGCCGGCGTCGTCGATATAGGCGGGCTTGTCGGGCCGCACGTCATTGAGGCGAAACAGATGCGACGCGAAATTGAACTGCGGGGGCGGCGCCGCGACGTTCGGTGCGGGCTCGCGCGGGTGCGATTCCAGCAAGGCTTGCATGTTTCCTCCGGCGAGTTGAGGCGGAGTGCATGGGAACGGAAAAGGGGACGTGAAAGCGCGTGGGGGCGCTTCAGGCAACGCTGGCGTCCCTCGTGAATTCGATTGCACCTTGCGGCAGCAGATAAAGCACGAGCGCCTGACCGCGCGCGACCGTCGGCCGATGCGCGCTGCCGGGACCGTACACGCACCAGCCGGCCGGATGACCGTCGAAGGTCGCGCCGTCAGTAAGCGGCATGATCAGATCGATTTCGCCGTGTGGATGCACGTGATGCGGACCGGCAATGTCCTGCATGTCGACGACGTCGACTGAAAAGCCGTGCGTGTCGGGTGTGGGTTTGATGACGCGGCCGTAGCGGATGCCGTCGTGCTCGCGATTACACAGCCAGCCTTCGGCGACACCCGCGCGGCATGCGTCGGCGAGTTCGTCGTAAGTCGCACTGCCTGCGGGCCAGGTCGCATTGAGCCACCCGGCTAGCGACGCGTCGAGCGGGCGGCCGTCCAGTTGCGCGGTCACGCCTGCAATCAGACGCTGAAAATCCTGAGGGGACATGCTTGCCTCCTGTCGACCTGAACCGGCGTATCGAACGAAGCCAGCGCTTTCGCGCTTGCTTGCTCGCGCCTCGCTCAGGTCTCACGCAAGATGATTTTGCTGCCGGTCGATACGCACCTTAGTTCATGTGCTGGTCCGCCGATCGTCTCCGATTTTGCCTATGCCATCCGGTGGAGGGCGTTCGGCGTTGTTATTGCATCGATATGCGGCGAAAATTAACTGTTCACCTTAAGCATGTCAAGCACTATAGTACATATACCTAGTCGATGAGGCTCCGCGACATGAACCAAACTTACTCCGACGCTGCGGCGAACGCGCCGTCAACCCCGCGCCCAGACGACGAAGCGCCGAAAGCCGAGCGCGAAGAACGCGATCCGTTCCTGACCGCGATGGGCGAGCGCGTGCGCCTGCTACGCGCGCGCCGCGGCATGACGCGCAAGACACTGGCGTCGGAAACGGGCTTGTCCGAGCGGCATCTCGCGAATCTCGAATCGGGCGTCGGCAACGCATCGGTGCTGGTGCTACGGCAAATCGCGGCCACGCTGAACTGCCCGCTCGCCGAAGTGATCGGCGACGAAACCACGTCATCCGCCGAATGGCTGCTGATTCGCGAACTGCTGCAGGGGCGAGACCAGGCGGCGCTGCAACGCGCGCGTGTCGCGCTGTCGGAGATGTTCGCGCAGGCGCCGCGCGATCCGCATCGCAAGGACCGCATCGCGCTGATCGGCTTGCGCGGCGCGGGGAAATCGACGCTCGGCCGCATGCTGGCGCAGGAGCGCAAGGTGCCGTTCATCGAGATCACCAAGGTGATCCAGCAGATGGCGGGCTGTCCGCCGGCGGAAATCCATTCGCTGTACGGCGCGAGCGCGTATCGCCGCTACGAGCAGCGCGCGCTCGAGGCGGTGATCGGCGAGCACGAGCGCGCGGTGATCGCGTCGCCTGGCGGGCTGGTGTCGGAGCCGGCTACCTTCAATGCGTTGTTAGCTCACTGCTTCACCGTGTGGCTGCAGGCCACGCCGGAAGAGCACATGCGCCGGGTCGTCGCGCAGGGCGACTTGCGGCCGATGTCGGGCAACAAGGAGGCGATGGAAGACCTCAAGCGCATCCTCGCGGGCCGCGGCGAACTGTACGGCCGTGCGGACATGACCTTCGATACCAGCGAACGCACGCTGGCCGACGCCTATCTGCAACTGCGCGACCGCCTCGCCGCACGGCTCGCTGCTGAACTGGGTGACGAAACGTAATGCTTGTGCCGCACTCGGTTCGGAGCCAATCCAAGTAGGTGATAACCCGCTTACATGAAGTAAAGTGCTTTACATGGCTGTGACGATGCACTATTGTTCTCTAAAACAATCTGCATCCGTCTCAGGAGACGCCCCATGTCCGCAGCGATGTTCCCGGCAGAGACCGCCGCCGTGCGAGTCGACTACCGCACCGATCCCTCGCAGTACAAGCATTGGAAGCTCTCGTTCAATGGTCCGGTCGCGACGCTCGGTATCGACATCGCTGAAGACGGCGGCATCCGCGACGGTTACAAGCTGAAGCTGAATTCATACGACCTGGGCGTCGATATCGAACTGCACGATGCACTCCAGCGCATCCGCTTCGAGCATCCGGAAGTGCGGACGGTCGTCCTCACGAGCCTGAAGGACCGCGTGTTCTGCTCGGGTGCAAACATCTTCATGCTCGGCCTGTCGTCGCATGCATGGAAGGTCAACTTCTGCAAATTCACCAACGAAACCCGCAACGGCGTCGAGGATTCGTCGCGTCATTCGGGCCTGAAGTTTCTTGCAGCCGTCAACGGTGCATGTGCAGGCGGCGGATATGAACTCGCACTCGCGTGCGATGAGATCTATCTGATCGACGACCGCTCGTCATCGGTGGCGCTGCCAGAAGTGCCGCTGCTCGGCGTGCTGCCAGGAACGGGCGGCCTCACGCGCGTCACCGACAAGCGCAAGGTGCGGCACGATCGCGCCGACATTTTCTGCACCGTGGTCGAAGGCATCCGCGGCGCGCGCGCGAAGGAGTGGCGTCTCGTCGATGAAGTCGTGAAGCCGAACCAGTTCGAGCAGGCGATCGCGGCACGTGCATTGGAACTCGCGCAGCAAAGCGACCGTCCAGCGGATGCGCAAGGCGTAGCGCTGACGCGAATCGAGCGCACGGATCGTGACGACGGCCTCACGTATGCGACGCTCGACGTAACCATCGACCGGGCGAAACGCACGGCCACGTTCACGGCCAAAGCGCCCACGACTGAACAGCCGACGGATATCGACGCCATCGTTGCGAAGGGTGCGAACTGGTGGCCGCTGCAGTTCGCGCGCGAACTCGACGACGCGATCCTGTCGATGCGTACGAACGAGCTCGATATCGGCACGTGGATCCTGAAGACAGAAGGCGACGCGCGCGCGGTGCTCGCCGTCGATGCCACGCTGCTGGAACACAAGGACCACTGGCTGGTGCGCGAAACGATCGGCCTGTTGCGCCGCACGCTTGCGCGCATCGACGTGTCGTCGCGTTCGCTGTTTGCGCTGATCGAGCCGGGTTCGTGCTTCGCGGGCACATTCGCCGAGTTCGCGTTTTCCGCCGACCGCACCTACATGGCCGCGCTGCCCGCGAACGAAGATGAAGAGCCTGCGATCACGCTGTCGGAAGTCAACTTCGGTCTGTATCCGATGGTCACGCATCAGTCGCGACTCGCGCGGCGCTTCTACGAAGAGACGGAACCGCTCGATGCCGTGCGCGCGAAGATCGGCCAGCCTGTGAAAGCAGTGGAAGCCGAGCGTCTGGGTCTCGTCACAGCGTCGCCGGATGACATCGACTGGGCCGACGAAATCCGCATTGCGCTCGAAGAACGCGCGGCGATGTCGCCGGACGCGCTGACGGGCATGGAAGCGAATCTGCGTTTCAACGGCCGCGAGACCATGGAGACGCGCATCTTCGGGCGTCTGACAGCGTGGCAGAACTGGATTTTCAACCGGCCGAATGCGGTGGGCGAGAAGGGCGCGCTCAAGGTCTACGGCAAGGGCAGCAAGGCGCAATTCGACGTATCGCGCGTGTAGACCCACATCGCGCCCGCATCACACCGTCGCACCGATCCGAAGGCTCTCGCCAGCCGAATAAACGCGAACCAACGCGACCGAATGCGAACCATCGCACCGCGCTCAAGGAACCGACATGTCCACGATCAACTACACCGACAAGATCCCGAACAACGTCAACCTCGCCGACGACCGCGCGCTGCAACGCGCGCTCGAGCAATGGCAGCCGAACTTCCTGTCATGGTGGGGCGACATGGGCCCCGACGGCTCGCATGACTTCGACGTCTATCTGCGCACGGCGACCAGCGTCGATCCGGGCGGCTGGGCGCATTTCGATTACGTGAAGATGCCCGATTACCGCTGGGGTATTTTTCTCACACCTGGCGATCAGGATCGCAAGATCAACTTCGGCGAGCACAAGGGTGAAGCGGCGTGGCAGGACGTGCCGGGCGAGCATCGCGCGAACCTGCGCCGCATCATCGTCACGCAAGGCGATACGGAGCCGGCTTCCGTCGAGCAGCAGCGTCACCTCGGTCTCACGGCGCCATCGATGTACGACCTGCGCAACCTCTTTCAGGTGAACGTCGAGGAAGGCCGTCACCTGTGGGCGATGGTGTATCTGCTGCATCGTCATTTCGGCCGCGACGGGCGCGAGGAAGCGGAAGCGCTGCTCGGCCGCCGTTCGGGCGACGACGACAACCCGCGCATTCTCGGCGCGTTCAACGAGAAAACGCCCGACTGGCTCGCGTTCTACATGTTCACGTACTTCACGGATCGCGACGGCAAATTCCAGTTGAGCGCGCTCTCCGAATCTGGTTTCGATCCGCTTGCGCGCACCACGAAGTTCATGCTGACGGAGGAAGCGCATCACATGTTCGTCGGTGAATCGGGCGTGTCGCGTGTCGTGCAGCGCACCGCGCAGGTGATGAACGAACTGAAGACGGATGACGCAAGCAGGATTCGCGCAGCCGGCGTGATCGATCTGCCCACCATCCAGCGTTATCTGAACTTCCACTACTCGGTGACGATCGACCTGTTCGGCGCGGATCATTCGTCGAATGCGGCGACGTTCTACAGTTCGGGCCTCAAGGGCCGCTACGAGGAAACCAAGCGTGACGACGACCATCAACTGAACGGGCAGAGCTACAAGCTGCTCGATGTCGCGGACGGTAAGCTGGTCGAACGCGAAGTACCCATGCTCAACGCGATGAACGAAGTGCTGCGCGACGACTACATCAAGGATTCCGTCGCGGGCGTCGGACGCTGGAACAAGGTGTTAGAGAAGGCCGGTATCGACTTTCGCCTGACTGTGCCGCACAAGGCGTTCAACCGGCAGATCGGCACCTTTGCGGGCACGCGTGTGTCGCCCGATGGCCGCGTAATCAGCGAGACCGAATGGGCAGCGAACGAAGCGAAATGGCTGCCGACCGCGGAGGATCGCGCGTTCGTCGCGTCGCTGATGGGGCGCGTCGTCGAGCCCGGCAAGTTTGCAAACTGGATCGCGCCGCCTGCGATGGGCATCAACCGCCAGCCCGTCGATTTCGAATACGTGCGCTTCAACTGAACGTAACGTAAAGCAAAGCAAAAGGCAGAACCATCATGAACGCGCCCGTACCGGTCGAAATTCTCAAGCAGCATCTGATCGATCCGGAGATCTGCATTCGCTGCAACACATGCGAAGAGACCTGTCCGATCGATGCGATCACGCACGACGGTACGAATTACGTCGTGATGCCGGACGTGTGCAACGGCTGCATGGCGTGCGTGCCGCCGTGTCCGACGGGCGCGATCGACAACTGGCGCTCGGTGCTCAAGGCAGACGCGTATAGCATCGACGAGCAGTACACGTGGGATGTGTTGCCGGAGCAGGGCACGATGGCGTTGCCATCATCGAGTGAGACACCGATGCAAGAAAACGCCGCGAGCAGCGACAGCACCGACGAAGCGCAAGGCATCGAAGTCGATACGGTGCGCGGCGCAGTGGTGCCGCCGTGGTCCGCCGCGCGTCCGTATGTGAATCTCTACACGCACAAGAACCCGACGACGGCCACGGTCGTAGGCAACTATCGGCTGACGGACGAGACGACGCAAAGCGATATCCATCACATCGTGCTGGATTTCGGTTCGATGCCGTTCCCTGTGCTCGAAGGACAGTCGATCGGCATTCTGCCGCCGGGCAGCGCCGCAGATGGACGCGCGCATCATGCGCGCCAGTATTCGATTGCCAGTCCGCGCGACGGCGAGCGGCCCGGCTACAACAATGTTTCGCTAACCGTGAAGCGTGTCACCCAGGACTATCAGGGCGACGCGGCGAACGGCGTGTGCTCGAACTATCTGTGCGACCTGAAGAAGGGCGACGTGGTCAACGTGATCGGACCATTCGGCAGCACATTCCTGATGCCGAACCATCCGAATTCGCATCTGCTGATGATCTGCACGGGCACGGGTTCCGCACCGATGCGCGCGATGACCGAGTACCGGCGCAGGCGCAGGCTGAAGGGCGCAACGGGCAAGCTGATGCTGTTCTTCGGCGCGCGCACGAAGGAAGAGTTGCCTTACTTCGGACCGTTGACGAATCTGCCGAAAGACTTCATCGACACGAACCTCGCGTTTTCACGCACGCCGGGCGAGCCGAAGCGCTACGTGCAGGACGCAATGCGCGAGCGTGCCGTCGACGTCGCGCAGTTGCTGCGCGACGACAACACCCACATCTACGTGTGCGGGCTCAAAGGGATGGAAGATGGCGTGTTGCAGTCGCTGAAGGACATCGCCGATCAACATGGCCTCGAATGGGACGTGCTGTGGCAGCGGCTCAAGCGCGAAGGGCGCCTGCATCTGGAAACATACTGAGCGCGCACCGGCCTCAGTTCTTCGCCGACGGAGACTTCGCCCCGCACGCGCGAATCACGAGTTGCACGACCTGCTCCGTGGTGGCGTCGAAGGCCTTTTGCGAGAACGCGCGCTTGCCGCCTAGCGCGCGTATCTGCGCGTCGAAATCAGCGTAGTGCTGCGTCGTTGCCCAGATCATGTACATCAGCGTTTGCGCATCCACGTCCGCGAGCAGGCCGCGCGCGATCCAGTCGTCGATGACAGTCACGCGGGTATCGAGCCACGGCTTCACGCGCTGCTCGAGAATGTCGAGCATGTGGTCTGCGCCGTGAATGATCTCGTTCGCCCACACCTTCGAGCCGAGCGGCCGCCGCCGCGACAACTCCATCTTCGCGCGCACATAGCCGCCGATTGCTTCGACGGGATCGTCGCTGCCTTCGAACGTATTCGCCGCCCGATGCCAGTCTTCGAACAGGTCTTCGAGCACGCGCCGGTAAAGCGCGAGCTTGGTCGGGAAGTAGTAATGGACGTTGGCTTTCGGTAAGCCCGCGCGCTCCGCGATCATCGCCGTGCTCGCGCCCTCGAAGCCGCGCTCCGCAAAAACGGCTTCCGCACACGCCAGAAGATGCGCTTCATTGCTCTCACGAATGTGAGCCTTGCGCCGCCGCAAAGGGGCGGGCGCTTCGTCGTTGCCGGTCTCGCTCACTGCCGTGTCGTCGTGTCTCATCGTTAGCCTTTGTGCCGCGTCGCGCTTCATTCTAGCCGCTCGTGCCCCGATCGACATCAACGCATTCGCCGTTTCATTACGCGCGCAGAAAGTCATGCTGCGTTGCAATGGCATGGTTCTCGCTCTCGTGTTCATCTGTTCCCGTTCGCACGAAAGACATTGATTTGATGTTTTTAATCGGCTACAACCTGTCCAATCGGACAGGATTCGCAGAGCGGCCGGCGGCCAGGGTTTACCGCTAAAACGAAGGCCTGGAAAACATGCACGCCGATTGTGCGCCCATGCCCCAAAGCGAATTCGAACGCGCCGCCGATGCACCAGTTTCACTTCGTCGCGAGAGGACGCAAAGCCGCTCGCGGTTGAACTGCAAAGCGTGTTGATCCAGAGGAGCAACGAATGAATGCGGTATCAGAAGCGTTGAAGCAAGGACTCGATACGTCGATCACCGTCAACGGCAAACGTCTGTGGGACAGCCTGATGACGATGGCGAAGATCGGCGCGACGCAGAAGGGTGGCGTCTGCCGCCTGGCGCTGACCGATCTCGACAAAGAGGGACGCGACCTGATCGTCAGCTGGGCGAAGGAAGCGGGCTGCACCGTCAGCGTCGATCAGATGGGCAACGTGTTCATGCGGCGCGCTGGCGTGAACCCGAATGCCTTGCCCGTGATGACGGGCTCACACGCGGACTCGCAACCGACAGGCGGCCGCTTCGACGGCATCTACGGCGTGCTCGGCGGGCTTGAAGTGATTCGCAGCCTCAACGATCGCGGCATCGAAACCGAGCATCCAATAGAAGTCGTGATCTGGACCAACGAAGAAGGCTCGCGCTTTGCGCCCGCGATGGTGGCGTCCGGCGTGTTCGCAGGCGTCTTCACGCTCGACTATGGTTTGTCGCGCAAGGATGTCGACGGCAAGACGATCGGTGAAGAACTCAAACGCATCGGCTATGCGGGCGACGTGCCGTGCGGCGGCCGCCCGCTCCATGCGGCGTTCGAATTGCACATCGAGCAGGGGCCGATACTCGAGGCCGAGCAAAAAACGATTGGCGTCGTCACCGATGCGCAAGGCCAACGCTGGTACGAAATCACGCTGACGGGCCAGGAGGCGCACGCGGGCCCGACGCCGATGCCGCGCCGCAAGGATGCGTTGCTGGGCGCGGCGCGGGTGGTCGATCTCGTCAACCGTATCGGTCTCGATCACGCGCCGCTCGCGTGCGCGACGGTCGGCATGATGCAGGTGCATCCGAACTCGCGCAACGTGATTCCAGGCCGCGTGTTTTTCACCGTCGATTTCCGTCATCCCGACGATGCCGTGCTCGCGAAGATGGACGCCGCGCTACGCGAAGGCGTCGCGAAGATCGCGGGCGGCATCGGCCTCGAAACACAGCTCGAACAGATCTTTTACTACGAGCCCGTCAAGTTCGACGCGGCATGCGTGAAGTCCGTGCGCGCCGCTGCCGAGCGTTTCGGCTATCCGCATCGCGACATGGTGTCGGGCGCGGGTCATGACGCGTGCTATCTGTCGCAGGTGGCGCCGACATCGATGGTGTTCGTGCCGTGCGTGGATGGTATCAGTCACAACGAAATCGAGGACGCGACGCCCGAATGGATCGAGGCGGGCGCGAACGTGTTGCTGCACGCGATGCTGGAGCGCGCCTGCGAACCGGCATCGTAAAGAGCCTGATCACGCTGTAACGCTGCACTCATAAAACACGCCGTCCCGGCTTCGTTCACGCGAAACCGGCAGGCACGGCTACGTCCTCACTTTGACGAAGGAACGCGTATGGCCATCAAGCAAACGGGCGACATCGCGGCGCAGCGCTTGTCGTCCGAACAGCTTTCATGCGAATTCGCCGACATTGCGCCGCTGCTCGATCCCACAGCCGCCGCCGCGGCCGCGAGCCGCTGTCACTACTGCTACGACGCGCCGTGTGTGCAGGCGTGTCCCACGCAAATCGATATCCCGAGCTTTATCCGCAAGATCGGCAACGGCAATCTGAAGGGCGCCGCGACCGATATTCTTTCGGCGAATCCATTGGGCGGCATGTGCTCCCGCGTGTGTCCAACCGAAATCCTCTGCGAAGGCGCATGCGTGCGCAATCACCAGGATGCGAAGCCCGTCGCGATTGGCGCGTTGCAGCGTCACGCCACCGATTGGGCGATGGCGCGCGATGCCGTGAAGTTCACGCGCGCGCCGGATAGCGGACGGCATGTGGCCGTCGTCGGCGCAGGCCCGGCGGGTCTTGCGTGCGCGCATCGTCTCGCTGTTGCGGGTCATCGCGTGACGATCTATGACGCGCATGACAAAGGCGGCGGCCTCAACGAATACGGCATCGCCGCGTATAAAACGGTCGATGACTTCGCGCAGCGTGAAGTGCAGTGGTTGTTGTCGGTAGGCGGCATCGAATTGAAGACGGGCACGAAGCTGGGCAGTGACATATCGCTCGATTCGCTGCGTCAACAGCACGACGCCGTGTTTCTCTCGATCGGCCTGACCGGTGTGCGCGCTCTCGCACTCGAAGGCGAAGCACTGAACGGCGTGATGAACGCCGTCGATTTCATCGAGCAGGTACGTCAGGCGAGCGATCTCGCGACGGTGCCGGTTGGCCGCCGCGTGATCGTGATCGGTGGCGGCAATACGGCCGTCGATGCCGCCGTGCAAAGCCGCAAGCTCGGCGCGACGAGCGTGACGATGGTGTATCGGCGCGGCGTCGAGTCGATGAGCGCGACGTGGGCCGAGCGCGATTTCGCGCAGACGCAGAACGTGACGCTCATCACGCATGCGAAGCCTGTGCGTTTGATTGGCAGCGACGGAAAGGTGACGGGCGTTGAATTCGAACGCACCGGGAGCGACGGCAGCGCCGAGCGCTTCACGCTCGAAGCCGACATGGTGCTCAAGGCGATCGGTCAGACGCTCGTGAGCGTCGGCCTCGATCACGAACTGTTGACGCTCGATCAAAGCCGCATCGCAGTCGACGCCGATCTGCGCACGTCGCTGGACAAGGTCTGGGCGGGCGGCGATTGCGCGGCATCGGGCGGCATCGATCTGACCGTGCAGGCGGTGCAGGACGGCAAGCTCGCGGCGGCATCGATCGACGCTGCGTTCGCGCTCGCCGCCGTCAAGGCGGCCTGAAGCGAAAACGCAAGCACGCATCACGCGAAAACGACAAAACCGAATCCCCACGGAGCCGAACATGGCTGATCTTCGCTGCACGATTGCCGGCATTACTTCGCCGAATCCTTTCTGGCTCGCGTCCGCGCCCCCAACGGACAAAGCCTATAACGTACACCGCGCGTTCGAAGCGGGCTGGGGTGGCGTCGTATGGAAGACGCTCGGGCTCGACCCGCACGTGGTCAACGTTAGCTCGCGCTACGGCGCGGTGCAATGGAACGGCCAGCGCATGGCGGGCCTGAACAACATCGAGCTGATCACCGACCGGCCGCTCGACGTCAACCTGCGCGAGATCAAAGAGGTCAAGCGCGACTGGCCCGACCGCGCGATGATCGTCTCGCTGATGGTGCCGTGCAACGAGCGCGACTGGAAATGGATTCTCCCGCTCGTCGAAGACACGGGCGCCGATGCCGTCGAACTCAACTTCGGCTGTCCGCACGGAATGAGCGAACGCGGCATGGGCTCCGCTGTCGGCCAGGTGCCGGAGTACATCGAGATGGTCACGCGCTGGGTGAAGGAAGGCACGAAGCTGCCGTGCCTCGTGAAGCTCACGCCGAACATCAGCGACATCCGCATGGGCTCGCGCGCCGCATACAAGGGCGGCGCGGACGGCGTGTCGCTGATCAACACGATCAACTCGATCGTCGCTGTCGATCTCGACCAGATGGCGCCGATGCCGACTGTCGACGGCAAGGGCACGCATGGCGGCTACTGCGGCCCGGCTGTGAAGCCGATCGCGTTGAACATGGTCGCTGAAATCGCGCGTGATTCAGAGACCCCGGGCTTGCCGATCTCCGGCATCGGCGGTATTTCTACGTGGCGCGACGCGGCCGAATTCATGGTGCTCGGCGCGGGCAGCGTGCAGGTGTGTACGGCCGCCATGCACTACGGCTTTCGCATCGTCTCCGATCTCGCGGACGGCCTGTCGAACTGGATGGACGAAAAAGGCTACGCGACGCTCGACGACATTCGTGGCCGCGCGGTGCCGAATGTCACCGACTGGAAGTACCTGAACATGAAGTACGACATCAAGGCGCGCATCGATCAGGACAAGTGCATCCAGTGCGGCCTCTGTCACATCGCCTGCGAAGACACATCGCATCAGGCGATCACACGCGAAAAGGACGGCAAGCGTCATTTCGAAGTGGTCGATGCGGAATGCGTCGGGTGCAATCTTTGCATGCATGTGTGTCCCGTCGAGCAATGCATCACGATGGAGCGTGTCGATAGCGGCGAGTACGCAAACTGGACCACGCATCCGAACAATCCGGCGCGAGTCGTTGCGGACGCAGCTGACACAACGCACGCACAGGAACACGCGGCAAAAGCGGCCTGAACTTCAACAATCAACGAGCGATCAAGTGGAGATCCATCGATGAAGCAGACAGCGCAATCCGCCGATGCGACTCACGCCGGCAGCAGTCTATACAACGAAGACCTCGCGCCGACGGGGCCCGCGCAGCGCACGTGGAAGTGGTATCACTTCGCCGCGCTTTGGGTCGGCATGGTGATGAACATCGCGTCGTACATGCTCGCGGCCGGTTTGACGGAAGAGGGCATGTCGCCGTGGCAGGCTGTGCTGACGGTATTGCTCGGCAACCTGATCGTACTGGTGCCGATGCTGCTGATCGGACATGCGGGCGCGAAGCACGGCATTCCGTACGCGGTGCTGGTGAGATCGTCGTTCGGCACGCAGGGCGCGAAACTGCCCGCGATGCTGCGCGCGGTCGTCGCGTGTGGCTGGTACGGCATCCAGACGTGGCTCGGCGGCAGCGCGATCTATACGCTGCTCAACATCCTGACGGGCAACGCGCTGCACGGCGCGGCGCTGCCGTTCCTCGACATTTCGATCGCGCAGCTCGCGTGCTTCCTCGCGTTCTGGGCCTTGCAGATCTACTTCATCGTGCATGGCACCGATTCGATCCGCTGGCTGGAAAGCTGGTCGGCGCCCATCAAGGTCGTGATGTGCATCGCTCTCGTGTGGTGGGCGACGTCGAAAGCGGGCGGTGTCGGCTCGATGCTGTCCGCGCCTTCGCAATTCGCGCCGGGCGGCAAGAAAGAAGGGCTTTTCTGGATCACGTTCTGGCCAAGTCTCACGGCGATGGTCGGTTTCTGGGCGACGCTTGCGCTCAACATTCCCGACTTCACGCGCTTTGCGAAGACGCAGCGCGACCAGATCGTCGGCCAGTCGATTGGGCTGCCCGTGCCGATGGCGTTGCTGTCGGTGATCTCGGTGGTCGTCACGTCGGCGACGGTCGTGATTTACGGCAAGGCGATCTGGGACCCGATCGATCTGACCAGCCGCATGACGGGCATCGGCGTCGGCGTTGCGCTGATCATCCTCACGCTCGATACGATGTGCTGCAATCTCGCGGCGAACCTGGTCGGCCCCGCGTATGACTTTTCGAGCCTGTGGCCCAAGGGTATTTCGTACCGCGCGGGCGGGATGATTACCGCGACTATCGCCATCGTGATGATGCCGTGGAAGATTCTCGCGACCACGCAGGGCTACATCTTCACGTGGCTGGTCGGTTATTCGGCATTGCTCGGCCCCGTTGCTGGCATTCTGATGGTCGATTACTTTTTCATTCGCGGCACGCGGCTCGATCAACGCGAACTGTTCGACGAGAACGGCGAATACAGCTACACGGGCGGATGGAACATCGCCGCTGTCGTCGCGCTGGTGATCGGCGTGCTGCCGAATCTGCCGGGCTTTTTGCATACCGCGTTTCCCGCGTCGTTTCCGAATGTGCCTGCGTTCTTCAATACGCTTTACACGTACGCGTGGTTCGTGGGACTGGCGCTCGCATCCATCGTGTACGGCACGTGGATGAAGATGCGCCGCAGTCCCGGTGCGAGCATGGCGAGCGCGTGAGTCACACACGAACCGCGCGGTTCTGATGAATTAATAGAGGAGGCACCCGATGACAACCCTGATTCGCGGCGGCACGGTAATCGATTCGGACCGCACGCACAGAGCCGATGTGCTGATCGCGGACCCGCAGGACGGCGGCACGATCCTGCAGATCGAACGCACGATCGATCCGCCCGCGGGCGTGAACATCGTCGATGCGCACGACCAGTATGTGATGCCAGGCGGCATCGATCCGCACACACACATGGAACTGCCCTTCATGGGCACGACGGCCAGCGACGACTTCTATACGGGCACGGCGGCGGGCTTGTCGGGCGGCACGACGAGCATCATCGATTTCGTGATTCCCAGCCCGAAGCAGCCGCTGATGGATGCATTCAAGGAATGGCGCGGCTGGGCCGAGAAGGCATCGTCCGATTACGGCTTTCATGTGGCCGTGACATGGTGGGACGATTCCGTGTATCGCGACATGGGCACGCTCGTGCATGAACATGGTGTGTCGAGCTTCAAGCACTTCATGGCCTACAAGAACGCAATCATGGCCGACGACGAAGTGCTCGTGAACAGCTTCTCGCGTTCGCTCGAACTCGGCGCGCTGCCCACCGTTCACGCGGAGAACGGCGAACTCGTATTCCAGTTGCAGAAACAGTTGCTCGCGAAGGGCTTTAAGGGACCGGAGGCGCATCCGCTGTCGCGTCCGCCCGAAGTGGAAGGGGAGGCCGCGAATCGCGCGATCCGCATTGCTCAGGTGCTCGGCGTGCCCGTCTACATCGTGCATGTGTCGTCGAAAGAAGCCGTCGAAGCGATTTCGCGCGCACGCAACGAAGGGCAGCGCGTGTTCGGCGAAGTGCTGCCGGGGCATCTGGTGATCGATGAATCGGTGTATCGCGATCCCGACTGGACGCGCGCCGCCGCGCACGTGATGAGCCCGCCGTTTCGCACCAGCGAGCATCGCGAGGCTTTGTGGCGCGGGCTGCAATCAGGCCAGTTGCACACGACGGCCACCGACCACTGCGTATTCTGCGCATCGCAGAAGGCGATGGGCCGGGAGGACTTCACGAAGATTCCGAACGGCTGCGGCGGTGTCGAAGACCGGATGTCGGTGTTATGGCATGAGGGTGTGAACAAAGGGCGCATCACGCCGAACGAGTTCGTGCGGATCACGTCGGCGAACGCCGCGCAGATATTCAACCTCTATCCGCGCAAGGGCGCGGTGCAGGTCGGCGCCGACGCCGATCTCGTCATCTGGGACCCGGCGGCGACGAAGACGATCTCGGTGAAGACACATCATCAGAAGGTCGACTTCAACGTGTTCGAAGGGATGACGGTGCAGGGCGTCGCGATGCACACGTTCACGCGCGGCGGGCATGCATGGGCCGATGGCGATCTGCGCGCGCAACGCGGCGCGGGCCAATATCTGAAGCGTCCGCCAAACGCCGCCTATTACGATGCCGTGCGGGTCGCGAACAAGCTGAAGGAGCCGCATCCCGTCGAGCGCTAATGGCGTTGGCACACACGCTTTGTCGCGTTGCAGCACGCGCGGCCGCCCCGCATTTTCGCAGCGGGAGCGGCCGTTTTCGTTTTCGGGTATGCTTTCGCGCCTCGTTGCAGGCGACAGGCTGGCCTTGGCAAGGCCCCAAAGTCTGCAGGGGTTTGGCCTGCCACCCTATACTTGCGCATTGCCCAACCCCAATAAATCGGTCCGGTTTATTCCGCCTCGGCATATGAATAAGCCTTCAAATGCGTTGTGGAAATAAGGACCGTTTGCTACAGTCCGCCCACGCTGCCGGACGGGTGTTCCTGCAGACAACACGCAAAACCGGACAAAACGAACCTCGGAGCACACTCTATGAAGTCGATTCGATCCCTTCTGCTGATCGGCCTGTTGCAAGTCGCAACGGCGACGGCCGCATTCGCCGCTGACGACCTCGCGAAGATCAAGTCCGCCGGCGCCTTCAAGGTCGGTACGGAAGGCACCTATGCGCCGTTCACGTACCACGACTCGTCGAACCAGTTGACGGGCTTCGACGTCGATATTGCCCGCGCGATCGCGGCCAAGCTGGGTGTGAAGGCAGAGTTCATCGAAGGCAAGTGGGACGGCCTGATCGCCGGTCTCGACGCGAACCGCTACGACGCGGTGATCAACGAAGTGGCCGTGACCGACGCGCGCAAGCAGAAGTACGACTTCTCGGACCCGTACATCGTGTCGCACGCCGCGCTGATCGTGGCCTCGAACAACACCACGATCAAGAACTTCGACGACCTGAAGGGCAAGAAGTCGGCCAACACGCTGACCAGCAATTTCGGCAAGATCGCCGCTGCGCACGGCGCGGAAGTGATCCCCGTGCAGGGCTTCAACGAATCGATCGATCTGCTGACGTCGGGCCGCGTCGACGCGACTGTCAACGACTCGCTGTCGTTCCTCGACTTCAAGAAGCACAAGCCGGATGCGAAGGTGAAGATCGCCGCCATCGATACCTCGTCGGACAGTTCGGACCATTCGGCCGTCCTGATCCGCAAGGGCAATCCTGATCTGCAGGCCGCCATCAACAAGGCGCTGGCAGAGATCAAGGCGGACGGCACGTACGCGAAGATCTCCGAAAAGTACTTCGGCAAAGACGTTTCCAAGTAAGCGACAAGGCGAGTCTGAATCATGCCTGCATGGTTGCACCTGATGGGTGAATCGCTGTGGCCGCTGCTTTATGCGGGCCTGGTGTTCACCGTGCCGTTGACGCTCGTGTCGTTTGCGATCGGGATCGCGCTCGCGTTCATCGTGGCGCTGGTCCGGCTGTTCGGGCCGGGCTGGTCGGTAGCGATCGTGCGCTTCTATGTGTGGCTGTTTCGTGGCTCGCCGCTGCTGGTCCAGCTGTTCGTCATCTTCTATGGCTTGCCGAATGTCGGGATCGTGCTCGATCCGCTGACGGCAGCCATCATCGGCTTCTCGCTGAACGTCGGCGCGTATAACTCGGAAGTGATACGCGGCGTGATCGAGTCGATCCCGAAAGGGCAGTGGGAAGCCGCGTACTCGATGGGCATGACGCGCGGCCAGGCGCTGCGCCGCGCGATCCTGCCGCAGGCGGCGCGCGTCGCGCTGCCGCCGCTGTCGAACTCGTTTATCGCGCTCGTGAAGGACACGTCGCTGGCCGCCGTGCTGACCGTGCCGGAAATTTTTCAGGCCGCGCAGCGGATTGCGTCGGTGACTTACGAGCCGCTCATTCTCTATACGGAAGCCGCGCTGATCTATCTGGTGTTCAGCTCGGTGCTGTCGTCCGCGCAGGTGCGCCTCGAACGCCGCTTCGGCCGTCACGCGCTTTTCACGTCAGGTAACTGAACGATGATCCGCCTCGAAAAAATCGAAAAGTATTTCGGCGATCATCGCGTGCTGAACAGCGTCGATCTCGCGCTTGCGCAAGGCAATGTGACGGCGCTGATCGGGCCTTCGGGCAGCGGTAAAAGCACGCTGCTGCGCTGTGTGAACCTGCTCGAAATTCCCGAAGCCGGCTCGCTCGGAATCGGCGACCAGCGCATCCAGTTCAGCCGCACGGAGAAGCCGTCGAAGGAAGCCGTGCTTGCGATGCGCCGCCGCACAGGGATGGTGTTCCAGAACTTTCAGCTGTTCCCGCATCGCACGGTGATCGAGAACGTGATGGAAGGGCTCCTCACCGTGCAGAAATGGGACCGCGAACGCGCGCGGGTGCGCGCGCTCGAATTGCTGGAGAAGGTCGGCATCGCGCACAAGGCCGATGCGTGGCCCGTTACGCTGTCGGGCGGTCAGCAGCAGCGAGTCGCGATTGCGCGCGCGCTTGCGCCTTCGCCGGAAGTGCTGCTGTGCGACGAGCCGACTTCCGCGCTCGATCCGGGCCTTGCCGCCGAAGTGGTCGAAGTGCTGCGCCAACTCGCGAAAGAAGGCATGACGATGCTGATGGCGACGCACGACCTGCGGCTCGCGGCATCGATCGCGCGCAACGTCGTGTTTCTGAGCAACGGCTCGATCGTCGAGCAAGGCCATTCGCGCGACATCTTTACGCGGCCGCAGCAGCCGGAAACCGCGAGCTTCGTGTCGACGCTCACGCAGAGCCTGCCGGATAGCTGGGAAGACTGAACGGCTGTCTGTCGTGCATCGTTGCAAGGGCGCCTGCGAGCGCCCTTGTTTCTTTCCGGCGCCCGCGCTTCATGCTGGCTGCGGACAGCTACGCTACAATGGCCGTCGCCCCGAATGATGGAAGATCGATGAAGACCCGCACTCCTGTTATCGCCTGCTGCATGGTTGCCGCCGCTTTGTCCGCGGGCTGCGCGGCCGTGTACAAAAACACGAGCGCATGCGAGCAGACGATGCGGCAGTCGGCGAGCGAGCTTTCCGGCCGCGACACGCTGAAGGTGACACACGCGGGTTCGGGCATTCATGGCAGCCGCGTGGTCGTCGAAGGCACGCTCGAGCATCCGCAGACGGCGTCGGAAGCCGCCGTCGCGAAGCCGCCCAACACCAACATCCTGGAAGCCGGGTTGCTCGCGCCCGTCGTGGCCGCGATCGCAAAGTCCAAGCCCCCAACCACCGCGGTGCCCGCCGCAGCCGAATGCACGTACGACGCGAACGGCCAGCAGAGCGCGTTCCGCTGGCTGGCGCCGGCACGCCTCGCGAAAGACACGACGCCCGACGACGGAACGCACTCCGACGAGTGATCCGGGCGGTGTCTCTTCGGGGGCACCGTTGCGGCAGTCCCGCCCACGTTTGCGCCATGTTGCAATGCACGCACTCCCGCCATGCTAGGATTTCCGCGTGCAATGCAGATGTCAGGAGGGCAGCATGGACGGCTTCGTCAGACATCAGATTGAAGGCGCATCCGTCGATATCGACGTAGTGCCCGTCACGCCGCGCGGCTACTGCGCGCGCTTTCGCATCTTCCGCGACGCCGCCGACAAACCCGAATGGCATCAGGTCCATGTGTCGGGCAGCGTGTTCGATACCCCTGAAGAAGCCGAGGAAGCCGCACGTTCAATGGCGCTCGAACAGGTATTGGCGGGCGGCGGCTCGTAGCGCGGCCCGGTTTCGTTGCCACCAGGGCGCGTAGCCCGAATTCTTTCTCGCCGGTTTTCGTCCGGCCCGTTCGCGCACTGTCGTCGCGCGCTTTCCTTTGCTTATCGCCGGGTTCGCTTCGTGTGGCTTGCATGGCCGCTCGACGCGCGTCGCTCCGCCGCTCGAAGAATTCCGACTTTGGGAGTTTTCTTGTATTGACGGTTGAACCGTCTCCGTAGGATTTGCCTGTCGTAACCGACATCGAAGAAGTGTCGGTGCGTAGGAGGCATCCTTGCGGATGCGTAGGTGCAATCGTTTTCAAATGCTGCGACCATATTGTTTCGGTATGCGAAGCGAATGCGCTACGTCCCGCACGTTGCCACATTTTGGGGAGAGAGGTTGTTACCCGTACCAAGGTTTTGGATGAGCAATTTGCAAAGTGGAACAGGTGTTGGATGTGAGCGGGCTTCTTCGCCGGGTCGCTGCACGAATGGGCGTTTCGCACGACGCGGGTATGCTGGCATGGCCGTCGCGATCAGTGTGGGCACGATGGCAGCGGCGCCGCAGGCGGTGCGCGCTGCTTCCGTCACCGACTACATCGCGGTGAGCAACAACGTAATGACGGGCGCGCCCACTACGGCAGCGAACACCCTGAACACAATGGCCATCGGGCCATCCGCGAATGCGTGGGGCGACAATGCGCTGGCTGTCGGAGCCGGGGCGGGTGTGGCGCGCACGGGATCGACTGCGATCGGCTCGCTGTCGGCTGCATTGGCTGTGGACTCGGCGGTGATCGGTTATGGCGCGTCGACAGGCTTCAATGCGGACCGGGCGGTGTCGATCGGCTATATGGCGACGGCGGACGGCAGTGATTCACTCGGGGTCGGTTCGTTTTCAATCGCAACGGGGCAGCGCTCGCTCGCCTTTGGCTTCAACGCCTTTACCGGTTCGAACGCCGCAGACAGTCTGGCGCTGGGATCGAACAGCCTTGTCCTCGTAGACGGCGCTGTCGCGTTGGGCGCGAACGCGAAGGCCGACCGGGCGAACACGGTGTCGGTGGGCAATGCAACGCTGCAACGCCAGATCGTCAACGTCGCGGCCGGCACGGCCAACACGGACGCGGTCAACGTCAGTCAGTTGCGGGACGCTGTGTCGTCAGGTTTGGCGGATGCCGTGACGTATGACTCGTCCGCGCATGACGCCGTCACGCTGGGCGGCGTGACAGCAGGTGCGCCCGTGCGGCTCGGCAACGTGGCCAACGGCGCAGTCGATGCTGCCAGTCACGACGCGATCAACGGTAGTCAACTGTATGGGCTGAGCGCAAGTGTTGCGTCGGCGCTAGGCGGCGGCGCGTCGGTGTCGCCCGATGGATCGGTCGTGGCGCCGACCTACCGCGTCGGCGGCAGCGTGTTTCGCAATGTCGGTGACGCACTGGGCAATCTCGATACCCGGGTTACGACCAACACCAGCTCGATCAACGACCTCAACATCGCACTCGGCAACGTGATCAACAATGGCGTCGAGCCGCATTACTTTCACGCCAATTCGACACTTGCCGACTCGCTGGCAACAGGCGTGGAGTCCGTCGCGATCGGCGGCGGCGCACAGGCCGCGTTTTCGAATTCGGTCGCGCTCGGTTCGAACGCGGTGGCGGATCGCGCCAATTCGGTGTCGGTGGGATCGGTGGGTAACGAGCGGCAGATCACGCATGTCGCCGCGGGTACGGCCGACACCGACGCGGTCAACGTCGCCCAGTTGAAGCAGGCGGGGCTCGTTGACGGCAATGGCCATATGGCGAGCGCGGTGGTCTATGACAACACGGACGGCCAGGTCGACTACGCGAGTGTGACCCTCGGGCAAGGTGTGGCGGGCGGCACCGTCATTCACAATCTGGCCAATGGCGTGCTTGCTGGCGACGCCATCAACCTCAGTCAGTTGAACGACGCAATGAACCGGGTCATCAACGTGCAAACGGCGTCTACGCCATTCGTGAGCGCGAATGGAGACGCCGCGACGGAAGCCGCATCCGCGACAGGTACGCATGCTACGGCGGTAGGCGCAGCCGCGGTCGCGAATGGCGATCAGTCGACCGCGATCGGCGGCGGCGCGCAGTCCAATGCTGCCGCAGCGACGGCCGTAGGCGCACAAGCCGTCGTTACCGGCGCAAACGCTTCGGCGTTCGGCGCGAGTAGCCAGGCCACTGCCAGCGGTTCGGTTGCGCTCGGCGCGGGCTCGGTGGCGGATCGGGCGAATACCGTGTCGGTCGGTCAGGCGGGCAGCGAGCGGCAGATTGTCAATGTCGCGCCCGGCACGCATGGGACGGATGCCGTCAACCTGAACCAGTTGAATGCGGCTGTCGATCAGACCTATCAGTCGATCAACGATCTCGACCGAAGCACGCGAAAGGGCATTGCGTCAGCTTCTGCCTTGCAGATCGTTACGCCCTATCTGCCAGGGCGCACGACGCTCAATGCCGGTGTCGCCGGCTATCGCGGTCAGGCGGCATTCGGGCTAGGCGTGTCGCGCTGGAACGAGAAGGGGACGATCAATCTCAATGCAGGCGTAGCGTCGTCGGGCAGTAACAGCACCATTGTGCGTGCAGGTATCGGCATCGTGCTCGGCAACTGACTCCGGTGAGCTGGCGCGGGTGTCCGTCTCTTCGACACCCGTTCCAAACATCGCGCTACGACCGCTCATCAACCGCACGTGAGCGGCAGGTTCAAAACGCGTAGAACGGTCCCTTGCCAGCGGAAGTCAGTCGCGATTCGATCGCGGTGTAGACGCGCCGTCCGAAGAAGAACGGCAGCCCCCAGTCGAACGCGTTCGAGGGGCCGCCAAGGTTATTGAACGCATAGTTTTGGGTGGCGAACAGCGTTTGCGCGTTGGCAATCGAAAATGCCGGCGAAGCTGATGCACCGTTGGTGCCCGTCACCGTCGCCGTCAGCGATTGCGTCGAAGCGGGGCACCACCAGAAACCGCAACGCGCGAGCGTCGTGCTCGGGAAGAACAGGCCGTTTGAACCGCTGTCGAAAAAGCTTTGTGAATAGGGTTGTCCGTTGAGGGAGGTTGTCACATAGCCACTCGTCGTGTTGGCCTTCAGCACAGTCGCGTTGCCGAGCGTGTTGTTGGCCTGCGTGCCGATGCCGAAGATCATCGATCCATTCAACGTCGCCGCGCCGTTCGGACCCACGGCGGGCAGGTCGAGCACGATGCCGTTGTTGTCGAGCGCAAACTGGCTGATGGGGTTGGCCACCTGTTGAGCAAGGGGCTGCCTGGTGGATGTACATGAGCCCGTCGGGTCGCACGCGTAGTACCAGCGAGGCAAGGCCGACGTGATACAGCCGCCGCCGCAATCGGCGGAAAACAGGCCGACGCCGAGAATGCCGTTCACGCGCAGCGCGCTGGGCGTCATCATCGGCAAGCCTGAAGCGGCGCAGTCGGACGGCACCGTCGGGACGGAAGGGTCGGCGATTACCTGGATCGCGATGCCGGGCGCGAGCTGGCTGGCCATGCGGACATCGGCTGTGCGTACGGCGCCCCAGGTAAAGCCCGTGCCGAACACGCTGCATTCCCCGTTGAGCGTGTTGGCCGTGCCCGCAGGCGGTGTGGCGGGCACGGCTGGCAGCTCGAGGCTCGCCGGCAATTGTGAGGCGAGCACGCGCAGGCCCTGCGAACCCGTATCGACCTGCACGTTGTCGATCGTCACGCAATTCGACGTGCCGGGCACGCATACCGTCACGCTCGTCGTGAGCATGTTGCGGGTCTGCGTGGGCGTCGACGTGACGACCACGGGATGAACGTTGGGGATCGTCGATTGCTGCACCGTCGCGACGGGGGCGCTCGCGGGCGCGGGCGCGCTGGCCGATGGTGTGCTGCTGGCCGCTGCGCCTGGCGAAGCAGGTGTTGACTGGGGTGAATTGCCGGCGGTGTTCGTCGTGCTGGAACCGCCGCCGCATCCCGCTAATGTGGTCAGTGTGACGAGCGTAACGATCGTGACCTGCGCGAAGCGAACTGCACCCATCAATACGTTGTTCATGGGAAATCCCGTCAGCGCAGATCGGCAAGCGAAACGTCGGCTGGAAGGGCAGCCGGCAGCCAAGCTCGACCGACATAGCTGCGCATCTGTCCACCCGATTCAACGATGACGTCCGTTTGCTCGACGCGCGATGCATGAAGAAGTCCCGTCGCGTCGAACTGTTCCGCCGCCTTCGCGCGATACCGTTCCGCATACGGGCCTAGCATTCGCGTGAGGTCCGGCATGGTCGGGCCTTGCCACGCGTAGGCGAAGATCAAACCGTCGCCAGTCGCGTACTCGTTAATGGTCGTGCCACCTGCATCGACGCTCGAACGTACCCGCACCGCGCTGCCCGGCAAAACGCGCTGTGTCGGGTTGCCGGTGACCTGGGGCGCGGGCATCGTGCCGCCGAGCTGGGCGCGCGCGTCGCTGGCAGCGAGCGTGTTCGCGCACAGCGCGAACACGACGGATGTGGCGATGGCGGTCGCTGGATGAGTATTGTTGAATGACATATGGCAACTCCCTCGGACCCTCGGGTTTCTTTTTGAGATCGTTAATTCAAGATAGCACCAGGGTTTTGAGATGAGATTTGCGACCGCAGAAACGTCGCGTGCGCGTCTCAAAATGCGACATCCCGACCATGCACATTTAGTTCATGGGAATCAATGACATAGAGCAAGTCAATTGAGCGTTTCCGTTGCCCAAAACACTGTGTCGGAATGTTAAATATCAAGCCAAAAACCGCTCCAAAATGCAGACGTCCCGGTTCATTGTGAGATGATGCGTGCGGTTTTTTGCGGCGCGGGGGCGGCCGACGCGGAAGTTCGCAATTCGAACACCCGACGCAGCAGGCGGACGGGTCAATCAGGCCTCGATTGAAAGCAAAATGACGCGCGGTAAGCCGCGCTTTTTGCACTTCGTGTCGCCGGGCCGGTAAAATGATGGGTTAGTCCACGGACTTGCCGTGGCTTCCGTGGCTTATAGGAAGGATTCCTGGAACATGACTGAACTTCGTCTCACCAAGCGGTTTGCAGCATTGCTGATGGCAGGCGGTCTGGTCGCCGGCTGCGGCACGTCGTCGCCGAACAAGATCGACTACAAGAGCGACTCGAAATCGAAGGAAGTGTCACTCGCTGTTCCGCCGAACATGCTCGAGGAAACCGCAGACCAGCGTTCGCTGCCGCCGCAAAGCGGTCAGACCTCGCTGTCCACGTTGCAGCAGGTGCAAAGCGATGCGCCGACCGCGGCAGTGGTCGCACCCGCCGTCAGCGGCATGCATATCCAGCGCGACGGCACGGAAAGCTGGCTCGTGCTCGACAACCAGAGCCCGGACAAGGCGTGGCCGCAAATCCGCCGTTTCTGGCAGGAACAGGGCTTTCTGCTCGTCGTCGACCAGCGCGACAAGGGCGTGATGGAGACGGACTGGAACGAAACGCATCCGTCCATCAACGACGGCCTGATCCGCAGCACGCTGTCGAAGGCGATGGGCAACTCGTACGTGACGGCTGAGCGCAACAAGTACCGCACGCGTCTGGAAGCGGCGCCGAACGGCGGCACCTATGTGTTCATCAGCCAGAAGGGCCTGCGCGAAGCACTCAGCGGCGCGAACAACGATACGAGCAAGTGGGAACCGAAGCCGAATGATCCCGCGCTCGAAACCGAATACCTGAAGCGCCTGATGGCGACGCTCGCCAAGAACGACACGGGCACGCGTACGGCAAACGCGGCGGCAGATGTCTCGCCGGCCGGCTCGCAAACGCCGCCTAACGCGGCGGCGGGCGGCGCGAAATCGGCGGCGGCCGCAACGGCTGCGCAGAACGTCGCGCTGGCCGGACAAACGCCCGTGCGGGATCCTTCGTCGGCGGATACGTCGGCGCAGTTCTCGTCGACGGAACTGACGCTGGGCGAGCCGTATGACCGCGCGTGGCTGCGCGTCGGTCTCGCGCTCGACCGCAGCAATTTCACCGTCGACGACCGCGATCTCACGCGCGGCATCTACTTTGTCCGCTATGTCGATCCGAAGGACATGACGTCGGCCGAGCAGGGCTTCTGGAGCCAGGTGTTCCACGGCCGCAAGGAAAAGGTCGCCAAGCAGTATCGCGTGAACGTGCGCGCGGTGACGCCGAACCAGACGCGTGTTGCCGTCGTCGACGACAAGGGCGACGTCGATTCGTCGCCGCAAGCAAAGCAGATCATGTCGCTGATGGTTGATCAGTTGCATTGACGCTGATGGCCGCGCGCCTCGCGCGGCCACGCAAAAAGCCCGCGTGACGGACATCGTCACGCGGGCTTTTTTTATGGCGTCGCATTTTGCCCGACAGCTTCTTCCAGTCGAAGCGAAGCGCACGTGCATGCGTCTTGCTCGGACGTCGATCAGGCCAACATGAAAAGGAGACCGGCCATGTTCGACGTCATGCCGTACTGGATGTGGGTTGCGAGCCTGATCGTGCTCGCGGTGATGTGCGGCGCTGTCGTTCGAACCTTCGAAGTTTCGCGCAGCGCGCCGCGGACTTCACGGACTCCGCAAACTCCCCTTGAACATGATCCACGCTGGGCCGCGCTCGCGTCGCGGCCCGCGCGTAACGTGAAGTTACGCCGTAACGCGCACCACACCCGGCGGCCGGCAGCGCTCTCACTTTCGATTCTCCACACCAAATCAAGCACTTGTGTGAACAACGCGCGCCGCGCGTGATTGGCGCGCTTGCTGCTCTCAACTGTCCCGAGCTTGACGAAATAGCTCGCAAAGCCCGATGCAGTCTGGATTTGCGGGAAGTTCGACCGCACACCTGCCCAGGCTTTGCGCCCGCTGCGGATCGATGTGCTTATCGCCAGATATGGACGGGCGTCTGCCAGCGCCCGTCTCGGTGGCCCCGTCGCCGATCCTCGTAGGGCGGCGGTTTCGCCCGCGCTTCATGGTTGGAGCGCGGGTCATCTTTTGTACTGCCGCAGTCGCCGCCGTTACCAGGAAGTGCAGCGAAGAGCAGGCCAGCGAATCAGCAACGCTCGCTCACGCCGCGTCCGCCGAAGCCTGGAATGCGTTTGACTACGCCCGTTGCGAGCGCGGTGCCGATAAGAATCACTGCGCAGCCCTCGATCATGCCCATCGACACGTGTTCGCCGAGGAACAGCGCACCCCACAGGATGCCGAAAATGGGGATCACGAACGTCACGGTGATCGCGCGCGCGGGACCGGCGACGGCGATCAGATGGAAGAACAGCATATAGGCGATGCCCGTACACGCGACGCCCAGCGCGATCACCGAGCCCCATGCATTCACGGACGGGGCGACCGCGGGCCACGTCGCCACGGCCAGCGGCAATACCACGATCGTCGCGCCGATCATCGTGCCCGTCGCGACCGTGAGCGCGTCGACGCCCGTCAGATGCTTCTTCGTGTAGCTGGCCGCGATGCCGTACAGCAGCGTCGCGCCGAGAGCGGCGGCCGCCGCGAGCGCCGTCGTGGCGGGCGAGATGTTGGTGCCGCTCGGCGTGGCGATCTGATCCCAGACGAGCATCAGCACGCCCGCGAAACCGATCGCGAGACCGATAGTACGCAGCACGCTCAGGCGGTCCTTGAGCCACACGAAGGCGACGACCGCGCCCCACAGCGGCGTCGTGGCGTTGATCACGGAGGTGACGCCCGCCGACAGCGTGATCTCCGCATACGCGAACAGACAGAACGGCGCGGCGGAATTGAGTATGCCGACCACGAGCAACGGCAGCGCGCGCGTGCGCAACGTCGCCGCCGACTCGCGCAACGGACGCCGCGCGACGAGCACGACCAGCAGAAACAGCGCGCCGATGCCGACACGTAGCGCCATCAGCGGCGCGACCCCGAAGTCGCTCACGCCAACGCGAATGAACAGGAACGACGCGCCCCAGAGGGCCGCGAGGATGAGAAGCTGGAGGATGTTGACTGGATTCATCGTGAAGGTGTCGCGCGCAGTTGAGTCGCGATGCGTACGCATGCTAACACCGGGATTACGCGCGTCGTTTCACGATGAGATGAAACAGCAAGAATCGACAATCCGCCTGTCAGGATTGACGCTATCAGGCGGGCGCGCGTGCGCGGCGCCCGCTCTGGCAACGCCCAGGCGTCAATGCGGAATCATCCATTGCAGCACGTTCTGCTGCAGCCACACGAGAATGCCGAGCAGGACGGTCAGCAGGATCGAATGCTTGAACGTCTTCGCGAACACGAAGCCTTCCTTACCCTTGAGATCGGTCGTGGCGACGCCTGTGGCAATGTTTTGCGGCGAGATCATCTTGCCCATCACGCCGCCCGACGAGTTGGTCGCGGCCATCAGCACCGGGTTCAGGTTCAGCTGATTCGCTGCAACCACCTGCAGGTTGCCGAACAGTGCGTTGCCCGACGTGTCGCTGCCCGACAGGAACACGGCGACCCAGCCGAGGAACGCCGACACCAGCGGGAAGAACGCGCCCACGGACGCCACGCCGAGACCCAGCGTGTAGTTCATGCCCGAATAGTTCATCAGGTACGCGAGGCCGACGATGGTCGCCACCGTCAGGATGGCGATGCGCGTCTGCACCCATGTATCGACGATCGCGCGGCCGAAGTCACCGGGTTTCAGCTTGACGACGAACGCCGTGATGAGCGCCGCGACGAGAATTGCGGTGCCTGTCGCGAGCGGCTGGAAGTCCCAGATCGCGCCATACGGCGCGTTGTAAAGCGTGATGAAGACAGCCTTGTCGAGACCCGGCCACGGCACTTTCACGTCGCCGATCATGAAGATCTTCGCGATCGTCCAGATGATGACGACAGCCGACACGATCAGCCATGGATACCACCCCTGCGCGCCCGTGATCTTGCCGCGCGTCTCGTTCACGCGATCGACATTGATGGCGAACGCGGGATCGGCGGCGGGGCGCCAGACGCGCAGGAAGGCAATTGTCAGGATCAGCGAAACCAGTGAAGACAGCACGTCCGTCAGGCTGTAGTTGATAAAGTTCGACGTGACGAACTGCGTCAGCGCGAAACTGCCGCCCGCCACCAGCAGCACGGGCCATACGCGCAGCATGTTGCGAAAGCCCGCGTACACGCCGATCACGTAGAACGGCAGCAGCAGCGCGAAGAACGGCAACTGGCGGCCGACCATTTTGGCGAGGGAATCGACGGGCAGGTGGGTGACCGCGCCGAGTACCGTGATCGGCACGCCCAATGCGCCGAACGCGACGGGCGCCGTGTTGAAGATCAGCGTGAAGGTCAGCGCTTCGAGCGGCGGGAAGCCGAGCAGGATCAGCAGCGAACTGGTGATCGCGATCGGCGTGCCGAAGCCCGAAATGCCTTCGAACAGCGCGCCGAACGAAAAGCCGATCACGACCAGCACGATGCGCCGGTCGTTCGGCAGATTGTCGATCATCCACATGCGGAAGGCGGCGAAGCGGCCCGAGTACTGCGCGATGTTGTAGAGCAGGATCGCAGTGACGACGATCCACATCACGGGCCAGCAGGCGAACACCGCGCCCGCCGCGACGGAATCGAGCGCGAGTCCGACGGGAAAGTGCCAGCCGACGATCGCAATCAGCAATCCGACGACGAGACCAGCCAGCGAAGCCTGCCACGCCGGGCGACGCGCCCAGCCGAGCAGCACGAGCACGACGAGAATGGGCAACGCAGCAACGAGGAACGATGGCAACAGCGAGTTGCCGATAGGAGTCAGAAACTGGTGGAACATCACGTCTCCATCATTGTTATTCGATTCGACGCGAGGACTGCACCTACGCGGCGAAACGGCAGGGCTGGACGGATGAAAGCGGCGTAGCGCGGAGTGGGGAAGCTGGGGAACGCGCGACGTCGGATCACGCAATTAAACAGATGTTGCACAAGCAACCGCCAGCATAGAGCGCTGGCGATTTCAGTCAAGCAGGGAAAACGAAGAAGGTTGTTGCGGGAATAGAAGTGGGTGCTGAATCGTAGCGTGGGGTTTCGTTGGCGTATCGTTAGCGTTCGTTGGCGTATCGTTAGCGTTCGTTGGTGTCCGCGGAACGGGGCGCGCGTACTTCGACGCGTGCCGCATTCGATACGGCTCAGTGCGAGCGCCCGTGGCCGCCGCTAGCCCAGCTGTTGCCGCCGCCACCCCAGCCGCCATGTCCGCCGCCCCAGCCAGCGTGACCACCGTTCCAGTTGCCGTGGCCGCCGCCCCAGTAACCGTGTCCGTTGCCGCCCCAGTAGCCATGGCCGCCCCAATAGCCGTGATGCCCCCAGTAGCCATAGTGGCCGCCGCAGCAACCGCCCCAGTAGCCGAAGCTCAGCGAGATCGACGGTCCCCACCAGCCAGGCCAGCCGTAGTAGGGATAACCGTACGGATAGGCGGGATACGCGACAGGGTAATAGGCAGGCGCGGCGTAAGCGGGTGCAGCGTCATAGGCTTGGGCGGCCGGATAAGACGCGCTATCGCCGGGCATCGAGAATTGCGCCTGCGCGTAGGCTTGTGCGGGATCGCCGGCCGGATAGCCAGGTCCGACGGGCATCTCTTGCTGCGTTGCCGCCGTCGGCACGGTGGGGTAAGCGGGGTAGGCGGGATAGTACCCGTAGCCGGGATAGTAGCCGTACGGCGCATAGTAGTAGCAGCCGGACAGCACGCCCGACAGTGCCAGCGCTGCAACGGCGCTGGCGGCGCGCATCGTTGCATCGAGCGGTTTCATGACGTGCTCCTGATGATCTCCAGCGCCCATTGATAGCGCGCTTATCCATTGAGCTTACGTCAGCATTTCATCGTACACGTCACAAAGTGGTAACGGCGTGTTTCATGCACGATCAACGAAAGGACATGTCCGGCGCGTACGTGCGCGCCGGACTTTGCCCATCTCCCTTCGGCTTTAAATTCCCGCGCCCGCAACTTCGCCGGCGCGGGATTCGAAGCCGTTTGCCTGCATCGCCTTCGACGGCGATTTGTCGTATTTCATCTTCCGTGCGAATCGCTCGATATGAGCGCGCTCGCACTTCATTCAATGGTTCGCGCTACGTCACTTGCCGACCTGGTTGCCGATCACGCCGCCGACGGCCGCGCCACCCAGCGTCGACAGCGCGTTGCCGCCGATCGCCGCGCCCGCTGCGCCGCCCACGCCCGCGCCGATGGCCGTATCGCGCTGCCGCGTGGTCATGCCGTCGCATGCGGAGAGACTTGCCAACACGGCCACGACCGTAGCCAGCGCACCGATTCGATGGAAGGTTTTCATGATTACGTCTCCCTGATGTTCGTATCGACGGGACTCGCAAATCGCGGTCCCGATCTGGTGATTCGATGGTATCGCCGGGTGCCGTTTCTGTTTGTATGGGCTTGTCAGTAAAGTGTCGGTTTCGTAATCAAATGTTTCGGGGGTGGTTTTTGGTTTCGGGGTTGGTTTTTGCTGTCGCATTCGCTTTCGCTTTCGCTTTCGCTTTCGCTGGCATCCGCGATTCGTTAGCGTGCTTCAAGCGTCGCCCCTGTGCGGGGCGGCACCTACTTTTCTTTGCCGCCGCAAAGAAAAGTAGGCAAAAGAAAGCGGCTCACACCGCCAATTCTTGTTCCTGCCTGAGGGCCCCCAAAGGGTCTTACGCTTCACACGGCAACGGCTCTGTTGGCGCGTGTTGCCAACGCTTTGAATAAACGCCTCACCCGCTTCGAATGCATTTGCGCGGGCAAGCGGCGGCGAATGGTATGTGCCGCCCAGGTGGCAAACTGTGTGTAGGTTGTCGCGTCGTACAGCGTGGCGCTCTTACAGGGTGGAACGCGTGCGCTATCGTTCCGGAGTGATGCGTGTGCGGTACTACGGCCTACACACAGTTTGCCACCTGGGCGGCGGTGGACTATCTGGCAAGGCATGCTGAAACGCGGGTGTGTGAAGCGGGTGAGGCGCACCGCAAGAGCGCTGGCAACGAACGCGGGTCACGTGGTTGCCGTGTGAAGCGTAAGACCCTTTGGGGGCCCTCAGGCAAACACAAGAACTGGCGGTGTGAGCCGCTTTCTTTTGCCTACTTTTCTTTGCGGCGGCAAAGAAAAGTAGGTGCCGCCCCGCACAGGGGCGACGCCTGAAGCAAGCTAACAAATCGCGGATGCCAGTACAGCCAGAGCACAGCCAGAGCACTGCCACCACAGCCAGCGCCCTGCCAGGAAAGCCCAAAACCACCCGCGCGCACCAATGCGCGTCACTGCCGTTGATAAATCTCCGCGCCGTTCTTGATGAACTCGACGGCCTTCACTTCCATGCCTTTCTTCAGCGCCTCAGTGTCGCTCATGCCTTCCTTCGCCGCGTAGTCGCGCACGTCCTGCGTGATCTTCATCGAGCAGAAGTGCGGGCCGCACATCGAACAGAAGTGCGCGACCTTCGCCGAGTCCTTCGGCAAGGTTTCGTCATGGAACTCGCGCGCCTTGTCGGGATCGAGGCCGATATTGAACTGGTCTTCCCAGCGGAACTCGAAGCGTGCCTTGCTCAACGCGTTGTCGCGCACCTGCGCGCCGGGATGGCCCTTCGCCAGATCGGCGGCGTGGGCGGCGAGCTTGTAGGTGATGATGCCCGTCTTCACGTCGTCCTTGTTCGGCAGGCCCAGGTGCTCCTTCGGCGTCACGTAGCAGAGCATCGCCGTGCCGAACCAGCCGATCATCGCCGCGCCGATGCCCGACGTGATGTGGTCGTAGCCGGGCGCGATGTCCGTCGTCAGCGGCCCGAGCGTGTAGAACGGCGCTTCGTCGCACCATTCCAGTTGCAGGTCCATGTTCTCCTTGATGAGCTGCATCGGCACATGGCCCGGACCTTCGATCATCACCTGCACGTCGTGCTTCCACGCGATCTGCGTGAGTTCGCCGAGCGTCTTCAACTCGCCGAGCTGCGCTTCGTCGTTCGCGTCGTAGATCGAGCCCGGGCGCAGGCCGTCGCCGAGCGAGAAGCTCACGTCGTAGGCCTTCATGATTTCGCAGATGTCTTCGAAGTGCTCGTACAGGAAGCTTTCCTTGTGATGCGCGAGACACCATTTCGCCATGATCGAGCCGCCGCGCGACACGATGCCCGTCATCCGGTTGGCGGTGAGCGGCACGTACTGCAGGCGCACGCCCGCATGGATCGTGAAGTAGTCGACGCCCTGTTCGGCTTGTTCGATGAGCGTGTCGCGGAAGATTTCCCACGTCAGGTCCTCGGCTTTGCCGTTGACCTTTTCGAGCGCCTGATAGATCGGCACCGTGCCGATCGGTACGGGCGAATTGCGGATGATCCATTCACGCGTCTCATGAATGTGCTTGCCCGTGGAAAGATCCATCACCGTGTCGCCGCCCCAGCGGATCGCCCACGTCATCTTGTCGACTTCCTCGCCGATCGACGACGTCACAGCCGAATTGCCGATGTTCGCGTTGACCTTTACGAGGAAGTTGCGGCCGATGATCATCGGCTCGCTTTCCGGGTGATTGATGTTCGCCGGGATGATCGCGCGGCCGCGCGCGATTTCCTCGCGCACGAATTCGGGCGTGATCTCCGTCAGTCCGTTCGGGCCGAACGCGCTGGCGCCGAACGCCTGGCCGGGATGCTGGCGGCCCATCATCGCGGCGAGCTTCTCGCCCGTCGGGCCGCTCGTCTTCAGGCTCTCCAGATACTCGGCGCGGCGCTGGTTCTCGCGAATCGCGATGTATTCCATTTCCGGCGTGATGATCCCTTGCTTCGCGTAGTGCATCTGCGACACGTTCCTGCCAGGCTGCGCGCGGCGCGGCGTGCGATGCAGGCCGGGAAAACGCAGTTGCGCGGTGGCGGGATCGGCGGCGCGCTCGCGGCCGTAATCGCTCGACAGACCGTCCAGCGATTCCGTGTCGCCGCGTGCTTCGATCCAGCCTTGACGCAGCGCGGGCAGGCCCGCGCGGATGTCGATTTTCGCGTCGGGATCGGTGTACGGGCCCGACGTGTCGTACACGTAGATGGGCGGATTCTTCTCGCCGCCGAAGCCCGTCGGCGTATCCGATTGCGTGATTTCGCGCATCGGCACGCGGATATCGGGTTGCGAGCCGGTCACGTAGACCTTGCGCGAGTTCGGCAGCGGCGCGACGGCGGCTTCGTCGACGTGGGCGTTCGCGGAAATGAATTTCGGGTTGGCGTTCATGCGTCTCTCCATGCAAATGTGGGGCGTTACAGCTACGCAGGAGAACGAGACGAAGGGGAAGTAGACCGGGTTCGCGCGAGGAGGTGAAACGGTACGGCAGGTGAAGCGGCGAGCCCGAACGCTTCCCTGCGCTGGCATTATCCAGATCAGGTTCAAAGGGTATTTCTCACCCACGCCATGCGGTGCCCGGTGTCTTTCAGGCGACGCACAACGCAGGACCCCCGCGTTAGCAGCGCACACGATAACCTGGCCGGGCCGGGTTTGGCAACTTGTCTTGAAATTGGCGGAATGCGCGGGCGTCTCGCGCGATTTGTGCGGCGGGAAAGCCGCGCTACATCGGCTTTCCTTGCGATTGCATCGCCGGCGTGCGGCATGCACCCCATTCAGGTTGTTTTCTCATCAATGCTGGGGAGCAAGGTTTTTTTGTCCCCGGGCAAACATTCACCGGCTCTATTCAAGTTGGCCCGATCCACGCCGATACAGCCATCAAGGCGGACGATTGATCAGTCAGCCTAAACAAAATCAGTTTGAAAGGATCGTGCAATGAAAACATCGAGTCGGGCGCTCGGTGCGGTAGCCGCAAGTGTCGTTGCGGCAACGCTCTGGTCGCCGATGGCGCTTGCAGCAGCGTCGTTTGGGCCGGGAGGGACCATCACGTTCAAGGGGACGATCGTCGCGTCGCCGTACGATATCGCGAGTTACGTTTTGGACAATTATCAAGGATTCCACACTGAAAAATTGGGCGTGAAGAATGAATCGACGATCGATGTGACGTTCACGCCCGCACCGGATACCTCGCCGGCAGCGCATATCGCGGTGCTCGTCAATACGGACGCGGGCGTCGCCGCGCCGCATACGCTGAAAACGCGATTCACAGACAACGCGAATCGCGTCACGCTGGCAGCGCGCGCGGAGTACAGCGTGGGCCGTGCGGGCGGCACGCCAACGGAACGTGCCGTGACGGTGCTGGTGAGCTACGACTGACCGTGGCGAATCCAGGCAGGCGGCGCGCGATTCCTACCCGCGCTCGATGTTTCATCCCGCTTACAACGAAAGTTACGATTCTCTTGCCGGAGGATTGCCCAGATATTGCATAATGCTCGGCGGCGCGAGCGATTCGCGCCCGTTGGCTGCTGTTGTTGCATTCTGCATCGCGTAGGCCATCAATTCGCACCATTGACCTGGTGCTTCCCTTGCCGTTCGACATCCGCTCTACTGCCATGCCCGCCCGCTTTGCCCTTCCTGCCGCGTCGCCGATGCGGCGCCTGCCGTCCCGTTCGTGGGTGTTCAGCGGGGCCGCGGCGCAATCGCCGGCACGGGCGGGCTCGACGTGGCGCTGAATTTACCCGACCGTTTCCCGTTTCGCCTTCCGCAATCTCATGGCGGGCAGATCGCGCTCGCGCTCGGCGTCGTCTATATCGTCTGGGGCTCGACCTATCTGGCCGTACACGTCGCGCTCGGCTCGTTTCCGCCGCTGCTGATGTCGGGGCTGCGCAACTTCTTCGCGGGTGTCGGACTGTTCATCTTCGCGATGCGCCGCAAACCCGCATGGCCGCCGCTCACGGAAATCCGCAATGCCGGGATGGTCGGCACGATGCTCGTTGGACTGTCGAGCGGGATGCTCGCGTACGGGATGCGCACCGTCGGCACGGGCACGGCGGCCGTGATGGTCGCGACCGTGCCGCTGTTCGCCACGGTCATCGCGGCGATCGCGGGGCGCAAGATCGGCAGGGGTGAATGGTTCGCGGTCGGGCTCGGGCTGGTCGGCATCGCGATTCTCAGTCACGGCGACCAGAGCTCGGGCTCGGCGGGCGGCAGTCTCGCCATTCTATGCGGCGCGCTGTTCTGGGCGGGCGGGGCGCATCTGGCGTCGCGCCTCAAGCTGCCGTCAGATCTGTTTCTGTCGACGTCGCTGCAGATCGGCCTCGGCGGCGCGATGTCGACGATGGTTGCGTGGGTCTCGGGCGAGCGGATGATGGACATTCACTTCCTGCCCGTCGTCGCGTTCCTGTATCTGATGCTGATCGGCACGATGGCCGCGTATGTCGCGTATGGCTTTCTGATCCGGCACACGAGCCCAATCATTGCCAGCAGTTGCATGTATGTGAACCCGGTGGTCGCGGTCGCGCTGGGCGCGCTGCTGCTCGGCGAGCCGGTGACGCGCGCGACGGTCGTCGCGACGGGTGTGATTCTGGCGAGCGTCGGGTTGTCGTTCTGGTTCGATTACCGGCGGCGTGGCTTGAAAGACGCTAGCGCATAAAGCTACAACGGCGGCTACAACCGCGCGGCCAGTTCCGCGCCTTCGCGAATCGCGCGTTTCGCGTCGAGTTCCGTCGCCACTGACGCTCCGCCGATCACATGAAAGCGCGGCCCATCCACAGTGGATGAGTCGGGCGTAGCAGGGTAGAGATCGCGCAACGACTCCTGTCCCGCGCACACCACAATCGTATCGACATCGAGCCACTGCTCGCTGCCCTCACGCTCGATCAGCATCCCGCGCTCCGTGATCTGCCGATACGTCACGCCATCGAGCATCTGCACCTGGTTGCGCGCGAGCGCCGCGCGATGCACCCATCCCGACGTCTTGCCGAGGCCCGCGCCGAGCTTGCCGGCCTTGCGCTGCAACAACCAGATCTCTCGCACGGGCGCGCAGGCGCGCGGCGCTCTGAGGCCGCCGCGCCCGCTGACGGATAGATCGACGCCCCATTCGTCCGCCCAGCTTTCGCGCGATAGCGGCAGCGGCTCGTCCGCCGGATGCAGCAGGAATTCGCTGACGTCGAAGCCGATGCCGCCCGCGCCAATCACGGCGACGCGCCGCCCGACCTGCGCGCCGCGCAGCACGTCGACATACGACAGCACATTCGGCCCGTCGATACCGGCAATCGCGGGGCGGCGCGGCACGATGCCCGTGGCGACGATCACGTCGTCGAACGCGGAAGCCGCCAGCAGCGCCGGATCGACGCGCGTGCCCAGGCGCACGTCGACGCCGTGCCTGCGCAACTGACTGCCGAAATAGCGGATCGTCTCGCTGAACTCTTCCTTGCCGGGCACGCGCATCGCGAGATTGAACTGGCCGCCGATAGTTGCAGCCGCATCGAACAGCGTCACGCGATGGCCGCGCGCGGCCGCCACGGTTGCCGCCGACAATCCCGCCGGTCCCGCGCCGACCACGGCCACGGCGCGCGGCGGCTGATGCGAAGCGAGCGGGCGGTAGACGAGTTCCGTCTCGCGCCCCGCGCGCGGATTGACGAGACAGGTCGCGCGTTTATTCTGAAACGTGTGATCGAGACACGCCTGGTTGCACGCGATACACGTGTTGATTTCATCCGCGCGTCCTTCGGCTGCTTTCACGACGAACTCGGGGTCGGCGAGCAGCGGCCGCGCCATCGACACCAGGTCGCCCGCGCCTTGCGCGAGCAGGTCTTCGGCGACCTCCGGCGTATTGATGCGGTTCGACACGATCACGGGTACGCCGACGGCCGCCTTCAGGCGGGCCGCCAACGGCGCGAACGCGGCGCGCGGCACGGACGTGACGATGGTCGGCACGCGCGCCTCATGCCAGCCGATGCCCGTGTTGAAAATCGTGACGCCCGCGGCTTCGAGCGCTTTTGCGATCTGCACGGTTTCATCCCACGTATTGCCGCCTTCGACGAGATCGATCAGCGACAGCCGGTACATGACGATGAAACGCTCGCCGCACGCCGCGCGCACGGCTTGCACGACTTCGCGCGCGAGGCGCATCCGGTTTTCCAGACTGCCGCCATAGGCATCGTCGCGCCGGTTCGTGCGCGGACACAAAAACTGGTTCAGCAGATAGCCTTCACTGCCCATGATCTCGACGCCGTCGTAGCCGGCGCGTTGCGCGAGCCGCGCGCAACGGGCGTACGCGCGCACGGTTCGCGCGATGCCGGCCAGCGTCAACGCACGTGGCTTGAACATCGAAATGGGCGACTTCAGCGCGGACGCCGATACGACCAATGGCTGATAACCGTAGCGCCCCGCATGCAGGATCTGCAGCGCGATCTTGCCGCCTTCTTCGTGGACGGCCCGGGTGAGCTTGCGGTGATTGTGCAGATCGAAGACGGAGTTCAGCGTGCCGCCGAACGGCAGCAGCCAGCCTTCGCGATTTGGCGAGATGCCGCCCGTGATGATGAGGCCCGCGCCGCCTTTGGCGCGCTCACGAAAGTACGCGGCGAGCTTCGGGTAATTCCAGAAGCGGTCCTCCATGCCCGTATGCATCGAACCCATCACGACGCGGTTACGCAGGCGCGTGAAGCCCAGATCGAGTTCGGACAAGAGCCGCGGGTAAGACATGCAAGGCACCATGTAAAGTTGGGACGCGCTCGAACGATACACGCGCGCTCCTCGTAAAACCTCCGAGGGAAAATTCTAATCGCCTCCAAACCTCGAGTTCTGGCAGCTGTTTTATTCGCCTGCCGTTGGTAATGAACATCGCGGCACGGCGATTGCTGTCCGCAATCGTCCAATCGATGCGGGCAAGTCGATCCTCAAAGCGCTGGCCGACCTCGTGGACATATGAAAGGCGCGTCGCCATGACGGACGCGCAGTTGCAGCCGTGCGGCGAATAACGACACATAACGTCGACGACGAACGGACGCGATTGCGCAGGCGGCAAGCCGCAGATCAACGGGCTCGAGCCCAATCAGGGAGAGGTGGCAAATGAAGGTTATCAGGACCATGGCGGCGCTCATCGGAGCGGCCGCGCTAGTGTCGGCGTGCGGTGGAGGTTCGAACGACGTCGGCAAAGAACTCGGGTTGCAGAATCCGTTGATCCATTTCGTGCATGCGATTCCAAGCGGCCCCGCTGTCGACTTTCTCGTCAACGGCGGCGCGTTGCAGAAGAACATCTCGTACAAGAACGTGACGAACTTCGCGAACATCAACACGGGACAGACGTCGGTTGCGTATGCAGCGACGGGGACCACGACGGCGTTGGCGAGCGGCACCTTCCCCGATGTCGCGAAGGGCCACGAGTATACGGTGATCGCGGTGCCGGGATCGTCGGGCGCCGACATCGGTCTGATCGACGATCCGTTCGACAAGGGTCTGCTGTCGAACAGCGCGCGCTTGCGGGGCTTCAATGCATCGCTGAACGCGTCCAACCTCGACCTGTATCTGGTGCCCGCGAACAACACGAACATCACAAACGCCAGTCCGACGCTGGCAGGCGTGTCCTTCAAGAACGCGGTGCCCGCGAGCGGCCAGGATTCGGTCTACGTATCGGGCGGCACGTATGTGCTGATCGCGACGACGGCGGGCAGCAAGACGCCGATCTTCCAGTCGAGTTCGTTCGATCTCGCGAACAACGCGGACTGGCTCGTGACGTCGGTACCGATCGGCGGCGTGCTCAGTCAGTTGCTGCCGAACCAGATCCACCTGCTCGTCGCGCAGGGCGGCAACACCACGCAACCGGCGCTTGAGTTGACCAACACGTTGAACGGCCAATAAAACAACGAGGACATGGCCTGAGGTAGCAGGGGGACGGCACGGCGGCTCATGCGAATGGGCCGCCGTTCTGTTTTGCGCGCTTGCTCGTGAAGTCCGTGAGGTTCGCAGCACAGCGCAGGCGTAAAAAACCGCCGCGTGGTACGCGGCGGCGAGTGGTAACGGATGAATCGGATCGGATTGAATCGACCGGGCAGGTGCGATATCAGTCTGAATGCTTTTCGGCCGAATTGGTGATCGCGTTGCCGCCCTTGGAGATGTCCTGGCCGGCGCCGGCCATCGTATTGCAGGCGGCCAGCAGTGTCGTGCCCGCGAGCAGCAGAAGTGCGATGAGTCGTCTCATGAGTTTTCTCCCTATCTGGAATAGTCAGGAATCTTCGACGTATGCTTCGATCGATTCGCGCGCGCCGGTCTGGTCAGGTGTTGCGTTCGACATCGCCCGGTGTGCGCGCCCTGTCGTCCGACCGGGGCGTCGCGCCAGCCGATCCGGTCTGATTCCATGGTAAGAGACGCACGGCCGCGACGCTGTCAGAGGCGCCACGATTTTTGTGTCGGCGCAATCCTACGCGGACATCAAAGGCGTTCGACGGGCGCGTGGCCTTGGGCGTTGGTGTCGTCCGGAACGCGCCTCGGTGCTTCCTCAACGATCTGATCGACGCCCGGACTGTCTTCCTTCGCCACGCCGACGGTCGGCACGGGCAGCACGACGCGTATGTCGGTGCCGTGCAGCTCGCCGCGCCGGATGTCGAAGCGTCCGCCGCGCGCTGCTACGCGTTGACGCATGCCCATCAGCCCATGCGTATGCGTGCGCGTCAGGTCGGCGGGCATGATACCGACGCCGTTGTCGGCGATATGCAGCGACACCTCGCCATGGCCCGTGCCCACATCGATCGTGACCTGCGTCGCGCGTGCGTACTTCGCTGCGTTGGTCAGCGACTCCTGCGCGACGCGAAACAGCGCGATCTCGGTTTGCTCGTCGAGTTGCAGTTCGTCGTCGGGCAGGTGCAGGTCGAGCGCCCAGCCGTTGCGCTGCGCGGCTTCGTCGGCGAGCGTGCGCAGCGCGGTGACGAGGCCGAAATTCGCGAGCACGGTCGGCCGCATGTCCTCGATGATGCGCCGCTTGAGCGCGATGCCCTGATCGAGCGTCTCGAGCGCGCGCGTCAATTTCTCGGCGATCGCGGGGTCGGCGTCCTGAAGCTTGCGCCGCGCCCATGCGACGTCCATCTTGCTCGCCGTGAGAATCGCACCGAGTTCGTCGTGCAGTTCGCGCGCCAGTTGGGTCTTTTCGTTCTCGCTGACGGCCTGCAAGTGCCAGCCAAGCGCTTCGAGTTGCCGCGTGCGCTCGTTGACCAGTTGATCGAGTTCTTCCTGCTGCGTGATCAATTGTTTTTGCACGCGCGCCTGGCTGTCGAGCTGAATGCCGAGATTGCGGAACAGCAGAATGAACAACACGATGTTGAGCGCGGACAGACCCGCCGCGACCAATGTGGAGACGCGCTGGTCGGCGCGGCTAGCGTCGAGCGCGCGCTGCGCGCGGCGCTCTTCGTTGTCGCGCAGCAAAGACAGCGTGCTTGTCACGAGCGACCCATCGACGTTGCTGTTTGCCGCTGCGCCGCCGCATGCGGCGAGATCGAGTGGATGCGGCGCGGCCTGCTGCAACGCATGCGCGCCGCTGCCGATGCGCGCGCCGATCAGCGCGGCGATCTGCGTGAAGCTGGACAGTTCCGCGCTGTCGGCGGCGCGTTTGAAGTACGTGTCGAGCGAACGGATGCCGCGGCGGATGTCGGCGGCGCGCGCGCAATAGCTGCGCGCGTCGGCATCGTCCCTCGTCAGAAGAAAGCGGCTTTCATGCGATTGCAACTGCGCGAGTTGCCCGGCGAGATCGCTGAGCTGCACGCTCGCGTTGCGTGCTTCGAGCGCCGCTTCGTATTCCGACGCGATGCGTTGGCGCGCCGTTTCCAGAATGACGAGACCCCCGCACGTGATGACGATCGCGACCGTCATCGCGATGGCCCAGCTGCGCTGATGCATCCAGTCCGTCAGCCTGGTGGTGAGTCCCGCTTCCGCGCCGTCTGACACTGCCGTCTCCATGCGATGAAGTCATCGACAGTGTAGCGTCGCGCGGCGCGTTTGCGTTCGCACGAGCGTCGCGACGGGCCGCCAGAGGCCTCGCCGAAAGCGGGTGTCGGCGGATTCCCACATGAAAAACAGCGCGCGCCCGAATGCGGGTACGCAAACTGCTCCGTACGATGAGTGCTAGGAATCCATAGCGACCATTCAGCCACATTAGCCAAGGGAGGTTGCCATCATGCTCAAGTGGGCGTTGTTCTTCGCCGTGATTGCCGTGATCGCGGGGCTGCTCGGATTCACAGGGGTCGCGGCAGGTGCTGCGGCTATCGCGAAGTTCCTGTTCGTGGTGTTCCTGATCCTGTGTGTCGTGTTCCTCGTGCTCGGCTTCGTCATCACGAAGAAGATCGTCGATTAGCGAAGCTGGAGAGGCAACTCAGGACAAAGCGCGGGCCGCCTGAACGGGTCCGCCGCCATTCATCGCTTAAACAGGAAGGAGCGTTGTCATGCTGCATTACGCACTCGTGTTCTTCGTGATCGCGATCATCGCCGCTGTGTTCGGCTTCACCGGCATTGCCGCCGGCGCCGCCGAAATAGCGAAGATTCTGTTCTACATCTTCCTGGTGGTGTTCGTCGTCACGCTGCTGCTTGGCGTGTTCCGAACCTAGCGCAAGCCCGCATGGCGCACGCTGCGCCGCCGCATATGACAGACGGCGGCCGCGTGTGCATTTCCCACAATACCGGAACTAGGAGTCAGTCAATGTCGAACGCAACGAAAGGCGAATTCGTGATGGACCTCAAGCGCATTCGTGAACAGGCCCGCAAGGATATGGACGATGGTCCCGTCACGCAGACCTATGGCGCGGACCGCGAGACCGTGCTCAAGCTGCTCAACGGCTCGCTCGCGACGGAACTCGTCTGCGTGCTGCGCTACAAGCGCCACTACTTCATGGCGAAGGGCATCAATTCGGAAGCCGTCGCGCAGGAGTTTCTCGAGCATGCGAACGAAGAGCAGGGCCATGCCGACACGCTCGCTGCGCGCATCGTGCAACTGGGCGGCGAGCCGGACTTCGCGCCGGACAGCCTGTCGAAGCGCTCGCACTCGGAATACAAGGAGGGCAAGAACCTGACCGACATGATTCGCGAGAACCTGGTCGCGGAGCGCATTGCGATCGATACCTATCGCGAGATCATCCGCTATCTCGGCGACAGCGACGTCACGACGCGCCGGATTTTCGAAGAGATTCTGGCCGTCGAGGAAGAGCACGCGGACGATATGGCCGATCTGTTGTCGGGTCGCGAGTGAGGGGGAAGGGTCGCTGGGCGCGAATGCGATGGGCGGCGCGCTCGCCGCGGCCTTCTTTGCAGGCTATGAAGAAAATGCACTTGCACTGCGGTAAACCACATCCATGATTCGAGTGCTGATAGCGGACGATCACGCGATCGTCCGGGGCGGGTTCAGACAGTTCGTCGCTGACGAGCCGGACATGTGCGTCGCGGCGGAAGCATCGACGGGCGACGAGACCATCCGCCTCGTGCGCGAGCAGCCGGACGGCGAGCCTTTCGATGTCGTGCTGCTCGATATCGCGATGCCCGACAAGAACGGCATCGACACGTTGCGCGTGATCCGGCAGATGCGGCCAGAGCAGGGCGTGCTGATCCTGTCGGGCTATCCGGAGAGCCAGTACGCGATCAACCTGTTGCGCGCGGGCGCGAACGGCTATCTGAACAAGGACTGCGAGCCCGACGAGATCGTGCGCGCGATTCGTTCGGTCGCGCGCGGGCATCGTTATCTGTCGGAGGCCGTTGCCGATACGCTCGCAAACAGTCTCGACAAGCCCGCTGCGACGCATCCGCATGAACAGTTGTCGGAGCGCGAGTTCCAGATCTTCTGCAAGCTCGCGTCAGGGCAGATTCCGACCGACATCGCCGGCGAACTGCATCTGTCGGTGAAGACGGTCAGCACGTATCGCGCGCGCGTGCTGGAAAAGATGCACATGACGAACAACGCAGACATGACGTACTACGCGATCAAGAACGGCCTGATCGAATGAACCTGTGATTCCCCGCGAGCATGGAACGCAACCGATGAACGCCGACTCCATCACTGCACACACCGATTCCGGCCGCGCGCCGTTGCGTGTGCTCTTGATCGAGGATTCGCCGCTGATCCGGCGCAGCATCGTCGAAGCGATCGATGCGTCGGGCGTCATGCAGGTGGCAGCACAGGCCGAGTCCGCCGACGAGGCGATCGCGCTGCTGGATGGCGAAGCGTTCGATGCCGTGATCGTCGATCTGCAGTTGAAGGGTGGATCGAGCGTGGCTGTGCTTGCGTATATGCAGAAGGAAGGGCTGATCGAATCGACGTTCGCCGCCGTGCTGACCAACCATGCGCTGCCCGCGTACCGCGAGCGCTGCCAGCAATACGGCGTGCGGCATTTCTATGACAAGTCGTTCGAGTTCGATCGCGTGATCGACGCGCTGCACGACTATGCGCAGGGGCGGCTGGAAGAGCGATAGCAGTTTCGGCGCGGCGACATCAGTTCGCCATCACTCCGTCGCGCCCGAAGCCGCCAGCGGCTCAGGACGTCCGCGCAGATGATTGAACCCGGCAAGCGCGGTAAACAGCAGACCGGCGATACTCACGCCGACCCAACCGAACAGCGGCCACACGAACGCGCCGACGCCCGACCCGACCGCGCCACCGATGAAATAGCAGACCATGAACACCGTGTTCACGCGGCTGCGCGCTTCGGGCTTCAGCGCATAGATGCGCGACTGGTTGGAGATCTGCGCGGCCTGCACACCGACGTCGAGCACGATCACGCCGATCACGAGGCCAATGAGGCTCGTGCCCGACAGCGCGAACACGACGAACGACAGCGCCGCCAGCGCGATTGACAGCGAGACGATGGCGCGCGGCCCGCGCTTGTCGGCGAACTTGCCCGCGAGCGGCGCCGCCATTGCGCCCGCCGCGCCGACGATACCGAACAGACCTGCCGCCTGCGGCCCATAGTGAAACGGCGCGCCCGCCAGCAACAGCGCGAGCGTCGACCAGAACAGGCTGAACGCGGCGAACAGCGCGGCGCCCGTCATTGACGCTTCGCGCAGGCCGCGCAGTTCGACGGTGAGATGCCACATCGAGCCGAGCAGCTGTCCGTAGGCAAGCGTCGAGGTCGGCTTGCTGCGCGGCAGCCGCGCGATGATGACGGCGGCAAGCACCAGCAGCGCAACGATCGATGCGCCGAATACCGCGCGCCAGCCAAGGTACTGGCCGACGAAGCCGGCTGCCGTGCGCGCGAGCAGAATGCCGAGCAGCAGTCCGCTCATTACTGTGCCGACGGCATGGCCGCGTTGCGACGGCGGCGCGAGTTCGGCGGCGAACGGCACGGCCTGCTGCGCGATTGTCGCGAGAATGCCGATCGCGAGACTCGCGACCACGAGCACCGACAGATTCGGCGCGGCGGCCGCGAACAGCAGCGCGACGCACAGGGCGGCGATCTGCAGCAGGATCAGCCTGCGACGGTCGAAGCGGTCGCCGAGCGGCGCGAGCAGCAGCATGCCTGCCGCGTAGCCGAGCTGGGTCATCGTCGGCACCACGCCGATCCACGATGCGCTTTGCGGAAACGACAGACGGAAGTCGTCGAGCAGCGGCTGGTTGTAGTAGATGTTCGCGACGGAGACGCCGGCGATCGTCGCGAGCAGTAGCAGAAGGCCGCTCAGCGATCGGTCGGTTGCGGCGTGGTCGGAGGCGGGTGTGGACATGACGCGGCGGCCGGCGAGGCGCCGGCGGGAGAGAGTCGAGCGTGCCGATGATACCGGAGTGGGGCGGATTGTGCTGGATGGCACGCCCGGCGCGGGCTCAGTCGATCAACGATCCTTCGGGTTCATAGAATGGATAGGGGCCGTCGGCTGCATCGACATACGCGTGATGCGTGATGAGCCCGTTCACGCTGTCGTAGCGGTGTAGCGCGAATGCGGGCGGCTCCATCATGAAGGCCGATGGCGCGTCGTCGCGCAGATCGAGCGCCACTTGATGCGCGGGCGCGGGCACCGCCGATGCGATTGTGCCGCCGAAGCGGACGAACATCGGGCGATGTACATGGCCGCAGATCACGCGTTCTACGTTCGAATGACGTGCGATGAGCGTCGCGAGTTTTTTTGCTGAGGTCGGTTCGAGCCGCAGCGCGTCCATGTGGCCGATGCCCGACACGAATGGCGGATGATGCAGCGCGACGATCACGGGTTTGTCGTGGGCCGTTTTTAGTTGCTCTTCGAGCCAGGCGAGGCGCGTGTCGCAGAGCAGGCCGGCGCTTTGGCCGGGGACCATTGAGTCGAGTGCGATCAGGTGGAGTGGGCCTATGTCGACTGTGTATTGGATGAACTTGTCGTTGGTGTGGAGTTCTTTGCGGTCGTTGAAGGTGGCGCGCAGTGCGGCGCGGTCGTCGTGGTTGCCTACTAGCAGGTAGTACGGGATTTCTAGCGGTGCTAGCAGGGACTTCAGATGGACGTATTGTTCGGGCTCGCCCTGGTCGACTAGATCGCCGGTGATGATGATTGCGTCTGGCGCTGGGACGAGCGCATTCAGGCGCTCTACGCAGCGCGTCAGGTACGCCGCCGTGTCCACGCGGCGGTAGGCCAGCGCGCCCGGGCGTTTGATGTGCAGATCGCTGATCTGGGCTATTAACATGGGGTTCCTCGTTTGGCTGTTTGTGTCTGCGACGCTGTTAGGGTGTTCTTGGGTTTTCGCTGGCGATTTGTCCTCGTGCTTCGGGCGTTGCCGGTCGGTGTTTTGGCGTTTTCGCTGGCATCCGCGATTTGTTAGCGTGCTTCAGGCGTCGCCCCTGTGCGGGGCGGCACCTACTTTTCTTTGCCGCCGCAAAGAAAAGTAGGCAAAAGAAAGCGGCTCACACCGCCAGTTCTTGTTCCTGCCTGAGGGCCCCCAGAGGTTCTTACACTTCACGCGGCAACCACGTGACCCACGTTCGTTGCCAGCGCTCTTGCGGTACGCCTCACCCGCTTCATATGTCCGCGTTGCAGCACGCCTTGCCAGGTAGTCCACGGCCGCCCAGGTGGCAAACTGTGTGTCGGCCCCTTGTACTCCACACGCATCACTTCGGACCGAGAGCGCACGCCTCGATGTAACAGCGCCGAGCTATACGACGCGACAACCTACACACAGTTTGCCACCTGGGCGGCATATACCATTCGCTGCCGCTTGCCCGAGTACGGGTATTCGAAGCGGGTGAGGCGTTCGTTCGAAGCGTTGGCAACGAGCACCAACCAGGGCACTGCCGTGTGAAGCGTAGGACCGGTTGGGGGCCCTCAGGCAAACACACGAGCTGGCGGTGTGAGCCGCTTTCTTTTGCCTACTTTTCTTTGCGGCGGCAAAGAAAAGTAGGTGCCGCCCCGCACAGGGGCGACGCCTGAAGCACGCTAACAAATCGCGGATGCCAGCGAAAACCCAAACCGAACCGAACCAAACCAAACCAAACCCAAAAACCTACGATAACGCAATCAAAGCATCCTTAGCGACAGAAACCCCAACAACCGTGCCACGAGCAAGTTCAACTCTCCCAGGCACATCAACAACAATCAGATCAGGCGCCGCATCGCGAATAGTGAGCCGCGTGCGCTCACCCAGAAACGCCGCAGCATCGACGGTCCCGCGCAACTGCGCATCAGCAAGATCAGCAAGCCACGCGTCTTCAGGCCGAAAAAACACCTCATCACCGTGAGGCATAACCCGAGTAGCATGCGTCAGCGGCAAAGGAATAGCGCCACCCGTCGTGGCAAGCAACCCATCCCGCGCCTGCCCCGCCACGCGATTAATAGTCCCAACAAACTGCGCAACATTCCGGTTAGCCGGCCGATAATAGATATCCCGCGGCGTGCCGATCTGCTCAATGCGCCCCGCGCTCATCACCACGATACGGTCGCCCAGCTCCATCGCCTCACCCTGATCGTGCGTCACATAAACCGTCGTAATCCCAAGCTCGCGCAGCAGCGCATTCATCTCCCCGCGCAACGTGTCGCGCAGACGCGCATCGAGCGCCGTCAGCGGCTCGTCGAGCAACAGCACCCGCGGCTGCGGCGCAAGCGCCCGTGCCAATGCGACACGCTGCCGCTGGCCGCCGGAAAGCTGATCGATGGGTTTGTCGGCGTGATCGGTGAGCCGCATCATCGAGAGCAACTCGTCGACGCGCTGCCGCGCCACGTCCACATCCACGCGCTTGATTTTCAGCCCATAGTTGATGTTGCCGCGCACGGTCAGGTTCGGAAACAGCGCGTAACTCTGGAACACCATGCCGACCTGGCGTTTCTCGATGGGCAACGTCGTGACGTCCTCGTCGCCAAATGCAACGCGCCCGCCCGCGTCCGGCTGTTCGAGGCCGGCAATCATGCGCAATGTCGTCGTCTTGCCGCAACCCGACGGCCCGAGCAGCACCAGCGTTTCGCCCGCGCCAATCGACAGATCGAGCGGCTCGAGCACGCGCGTGCCGCGAAACGTCTTTGCGCAGCGCGTCAGA